>NZ_JAGMUL010000120.1:46982-288226 GCF_019049285.1 Streptomyces sp. AC550_RSS872 | reverse complement strand
GCCCTCACCGCCCTCACCGCCCTCACCGCCCTCACCGCCCTCACCGCCCTCACCGCCCTCGCCGTGCTGGGCGGCTCCTCGTTCACCGACTTCGCCGTCGCCCTGCTCGTCGGCATCGCGGTCGGCACCTGCTCCTCCGTCTTCACCGCCGCGCCCCTCGCGATCCAGCTCCACCGCCGCACCTCACGCCGGAAGCCGTCACGCCGCCCCTGACCGCCGGGATCGCCGGCAGATGGGGGCGGGTGAGGCTCCCGTCGCCGCGGTGGGCTTCAGCGCGACGGCCCCTCGCGGTGGTAACCCTGCGCGAGCCGGGCCAGAGCGACCGCGCCGAGCAGCAGACCGAAGTCGCGCAGCGCGATGTCGTAGTAGTCGGGGATGGTCAGCAGGTTCACGATGATGCCGGTGAGCCATCCGGCCACCAGCCAGCCCCCGAAGCGAGGGGCGAGCGCGACGACGAGACCCGCGACGATCTCGATGACACCGACGGCGTACATGGCCGCCTGGGCGCTGCCGGGAACGACGTCGTCGATCCACGGCGCGAGGTAGCCGGGCCAGTCCACGAGCAGGTTGGTGAACTTGTCCAGTCCGAACAGGATCGGCGCGATGGTGAACCCGGTGCGCAGGATGACGAATGCCTGGTAGCGGGGGTCGGCGAGCGCGGCCCGCCGCGGCCCGGCCGGCGTTGTTGTGGTGATGGACGACATGGCGTTGTTCCTTCGGGTCTTCTAACGACAACTCTCACTGTTTATAGAAGCGCCTGGCGGTTCTTAAGTCAATGGGCATGGGTTTTACACTGGTGTTCGTGGACCGTCCGAACGAAGCCAGCCGCCCCGCCGTCTCCGCCGTCGCCGCTCTGGACGAACCGACGCGCAGGAGGTTGTACGACCATGTCGTGCGCCAGCAGGCACCGGTCAGCCGTGACGAGGCCGCTGCCGCGCTCGGGCTCGCGCGCCAGACCGCGGCGTTCCACCTGGACCGGCTGGCGGACGAGTCACTCCTCGACGTCGTCTACGAACGGCGCAGCGGCCGCACCGGCCCGGGAGCGGGCAGGCCGGCCAAGCTGTACCGGCGCTCCGCGAAGCAGGTCACCGTCAGCCTTCCGGAGCGGCAGTACGAGCTGGCCGGACGGCTCCTGGCGCAGGCCCTGGAGGAGTCCGAGGCCACCGGCGAACCCGTCCGTTCCGTGCTGCACCGCAAGGCTCACGACGTAGGCGCCCAGCTCGCCGGGCAGCACACGGACGTCTTCGACCTGCTGGAGCAGTACGGGTTCGAGCCCCGCTACGACGGTGACGCGATCGTGCTGGGCAACTGCCCCTTCCACGCGCTCGCCCGCGAACACACGCAGACCGTGTGCGGCATGAACCTCCACCTCCTCCGCGGCGTCCTCGAAGGGCTCGACGAGCACGGCCGCCAGGCCTGTCTGGCGCCCGGGGCCGGCCACTGCTGCGTCCGTCTCGAACCGACGGCTCAGTAGACGGAAAGCCCGTAGGCGCTCAGTACTTCCTGGATCGGCTGGTAGTAGGTGGTCCCTCCGGTGGCGCAGTTCCCGGAGCCGCCGGAGAGGATTCCGACGACCTTGTCGCCGGCGTAGAGCGGGCCGCCGCTGTCACCGGGCTCGGCGCAGATGTTGGTCCGGATCAGGCCGTGGACGGCTCCGTCCGCATAGTTGACGGTCGCGTTGAGCGCGGTGACCACGCCGCAGTGGACGCCGGTGGTCGCGCCCCGCCGGCAGACGCTCTGGCCGACGTAGGCCGTCGCGGTCCCGGTGACGTCGACGGTCCCGATGGTGCCGGGATGCGGTACGGCCGGGTTGGAGTACTGGACGACACCGAAGTCGTCGCCCGGGAAGCTGGTGCCGGTGCTGGGACCGATCGCCGTACTCATGGCGGAACTGGTGTACCAGGTGGGCAGGGTGTCGGTGCAGTGGCCGGCGGTGACGAAGTAGTAGGTGGTGCCGCTGCGCACGTTGACGCCTGCCGAACAGCGCCAACCGGCCGTGTAGATGCCGTCGCCGCCCGACAGGAGGGTGCGCAGCCGGCCGTCGAGCCGTTCGAGGGTCGCGACACCCGGGAAACGGACGGTGGCTCGCCGGATTCTGGCCAGGTCCGCGTCGGCGACCGTGGAGTCGGCGAGGATGCGCAGCTTCCCGGTGCGCTCGTCGACGGTCCAGGCCGTCCCGGCGATCCCCAGGGACTCTACGGCCGAGGCCGCGCCGGACACCGACGCGGCCGACGGGGTGACGCCGGCCGTGGGCGCTGCGGCCGCGCTGGTGTCGGACAGGGCGAGAGCGCTCGCCACGAACAGGCTCACCACCGAGGCGATCAGCCGTGGACGACGTCTGATGGAGGTACGGCGCACTGTGATCACTGAAGTCTCCCGAGGACGGTAGGGCAGGTTCGAGTGATGGCGCACGGCCGCGCGGACGCGGCCACGGGCTGTCCGTCGACGCCGCGTCGAGGCCGGCCGACGTCTCAGTGTGTCCGGCGGCGCCCGGTGGGGGTAGGTGGCCTTCGGCCGAAGAGGCCGGCCGAAGGGGTGGGCAGAGGAAGGCAGTTGGCCCGGAGCGCGTCAGAGGCCGGCCTCGTCGCGGCGGCAGTACAGGAAGAGGTGGGGCTCGGGCCCGGCTCCGGGGTGGTCCGGGGTGAAGGTGGCGTTGTGCCGGGACAGCACCGTCAGCCCGGCCGCCTCCACCATGCCGACGACGTCCTCCTCGGCGAAGCTGGTCGCGCGGACCGGCCGGCCCAGGAAGACCACCTCGACATCCTCCACGTCTGCGGGCACGGTGGCCAGCACCAGATGTCCGCCGGGCCGCAGCGCCAGGGCCAGCCGCCGCGTCAGCGTCGACTGCTCGGCGCGGGTCATCTGCAACAGCGAGAAGAACACGCACACGCCGTCGAACGAGCCCGCCTCGAACGACAGCTCCCGGACGTCACCGCGGCGGAACTCGGCCTCCGGGACCTGACGGGCGGCGAGTTCGACCATGACGGGGGAGACGTCGAGACCCAGCACCGAGTGCCCCGCCGCGACGAGCGCCGCCGCGGTGGGCCGACCGGTGCCGCTGCCCACGTCCAGCGTCCGCGCGGCGAGCGGCAGCCGCTCGATCAGCCACTCCAGCGCGGACAGGTGCGCGGGGGCACGGCCGAACGCCTTCTCGTAGTCGGCGCCCAGCGCATCGAACAGCGCGGCGGCGGGCGGCCGTTGGTGCCCCACGTCCCCATGCCCCACGTCCCCATGCCCCACATCCCCATGCCCCACGGCGGTGCCCCTCCGCTCGTCGGCCCGCATCGTCGCACCCGTCGGACGTGTGCCACAACGGCGGCCCGGCGCGCGTCCCGACGGCCGGGGCGGGGGAGAATGAGGGCCGTACCCAACGGTCGAGCTGTGCGGAGGAGCGGGGAAATGCAGGACGCGCGAGCGGGGCAGGTCGCCCGGCCCGAAGACCTCATCGATGTGGCCCGCCTGGTCACGGCCTACTACGCACTGCACCCCGACCCGGCCGAACCGGGGCAGCGGGTGGCGTTCGGCACCTCGGGACACCGCGGCTCGTCTCTCGCGGCGGCGTTCAACGAGGACCACATCGCCGCCACCAGCCAGGCCATCTGCGAGTACCGCGCCGCCCAGGGCACCGACGGCCCCCTCTTCCTCGGCGCCGACACCCACGCCCTGTCGGAGCCCGCCCGGATCACTGCCCTCGAGGTCTTCGCGGCCAACGAGGTGATCGTCCTCATCGACCAGGCCGACGGCTACACGCCCACCCCGGCGGTCTCGCACGCCATCCTCACCCACAACCGGAACCGCACGTCCGCTATCGCCGACGGCGTGGTGGTCACCCCCTCCCACAACCCGCCCGCCGACGGCGGCTTCAAGTACAACCCCCCGAGCGGCGGCCCCGCCGGCTCCGAGGCGACCTCCTGGATCCAGGACCGCGCCAACGAGATCATCACCGGCGGTATGAAGGACGTACGCCGCATCCCCTACGCCCGCGCCCTGGCCGCACCCGGAACCGGCCGCCACGACTTCCTCGGCTCCTATGTCGCCGACCTGCCGAACGTCCTGGACCTGGAGGCGATCCGGTCCGCGGGTGTCCGCATCGGCGCCGATCCGCTGGGCGGCGCCTCGGTCGCCTACTGGGGCCGCATCGCCGAACAGCACGGCCTCGACCTCACGGTGGTGAACCCGCTCACCGATCCCACCTGGCGTTTCATGACGCTCGACTGGGACGGCAAGATCCGCATGGACTGCTCCTCGCCGTACGCCATGGCCTCTCTCATCGAGCGGCGCGACCGCTTCGACCTCGCCACCGGCAACGACGCCGACGCCGACCGGCACGGCATCGTCACTCCGGACGGCGGCCTGATGAACCCCAACCACTACTTGGCCGTGGCGATTTCGTACCTGTTCTCGCACCGGGAGCAGTGGCCCACGGGCGCCGGCATCGGCAAGACGCTGGTGTCGTCGAGCATGATCGACCGGGTCGCGGCGGACGTCGGCCGCCCGCTGGTCGAAGTCCCCGTCGGATTCAAGTGGTTCGTGGACGGTCTGTCCGACGGCAGCCTCGGCTTCGGCGGCGAGGAGTCGGCCGGCGCGTCCTTCCTGCGCCGCGACGGCTCGGTGTGGACCACCGACAAGGACGGCATCATCCTGGCCCTGCTCGCCTCCGAGATCACGGCGGTCACCGGCAAGACCCCCTCGCAGCACTACGCCGAACTCACCGACCGCTTCGGCGCCCCCGCCTACGCACGCGTCGACGCCCCGGCCACCCGCGAGGAGAAGGCCCTGCTCGCCAAGCTGTCCCCGCGCCAGGTCACCGCCGACACCCTCGCCGGAGAGCCGGTCACCACGGTGCTCACCGAGGCGCCCGGCAACGGGGCCGCCCTCGGCGGCATCAAGGTGGCCACCGCCCACGCCTGGTTCGCGGCCCGCCCCTCGGGCACCGAGGACGTCTACAAGATCTACGGCGAGTCGTTCCTCGGCCCGGACCATCTGCGCCAGGTCCAGGAGGAGGCCAGGTCCGTGGTGCTCGCGGCGCTCGGCGGCTGACGCGACACGTCCGGAACTCCTCTCTCGCGTCTCAGGCTGCTGCGGCTGCGGCTGCGGCTGCGGCAGTGGCGGTGGCGGTGGCGGCGTACGGCAGTTGCCGTTGCAGCGTGCTGACGGTGTGGCGGATCTGGTCGGGGGTGTGCTCGCAGGTGACGAAGAACCGCAGCCGGGTCAGCTCCTCGGGTACGGCCGGGTGCAGGATCGGGTTGACGCTGATGCCCTGCCGGAACAGCGCCTCGGCCAGCTGGAGGGTCTTCGCCGAGTCCCCGACGATGCACGGGACGATCGGCGAGTCGTGGCTGGCGCCGATGTCGATGCCCGCCCTGCGCGCCAGGCTCGCGAACAGCGCGGAGTTCTCCCGCAGGCGCGTCAGGCGCTGCGGTTCGGCACGCATCATGCGCAGTGCGGCCAGGGAGGCGGCGGCGTTGGCGGGTGTCATGCCGGCGCTGTAGACGAATCCCGGGGCGGTGTACCTGAGGTACTCCACGACACTCCGGGCGGCGCCTATGTAGCCGCCGCACCCGGCCAGCGCCTTGGACAGGGTTCCGCCCCACAGGTCGACGGCCTGGCGATCGACGTCGTGGTACTCGCCGATGCCGCGCCCGGTGGCGCCGATCACGCCGATACTGTGCGCCTCGTCGACCATCAGCAGGGTGCCGTGCCGGCGCTTGACGTCGATGAGGGCGGGCAGGTCGGCGATGTCGCCGTCCATGCTGTACACGCCCTCGACGACGACGAGTACACGGCGGTACTGGTGCCGGATCCGGGTGAGGAGGGCGTCCAGGGCGGCGGCGTCGTTGTGCGGGAAGGGGCGTCGCGTGGCCCCGGAGAGCTTGCAGCCCTGAAGGATGCTGTCGTGGGCGAGCGAGTCGTGGACGATCAGGTCATCGGGCCCTACGAGATGGCCGATGACGGTGACGTTGGTGGCGTGCCCGCTGGTCAGGGTGATCACGTCCTCGGTTCCGAGGGTGTCGGCGAGTTCCCGCTCCAACCGGAGGTGGAGCGGACGGCTGCCGGAGAGCAGCCGGCTGGCGGACGCCGACGTACCGCACTGCGTGACGGCCTCCTCCACCGCCTCGGTTACCCGGGGGTCGCTCGCCAGACCCAGGTAGTTGAAGCCGGAGAAGGAGATCAGCTCACGGCCGTCCACGACGGTGGTGTCCGTCATGCCGCCCTCGTGCACGCGGAAGTAGGGGTTCGGCAGGTCGAGCCGGTCGAGCAGGTTCATGCGCTCCTGATGTGCGGCCACCTCGGGGAAGCGGTCGATGCGGGTCTGGTCCTGCGGGAGCTGGTCGACCGGCGGAGGCGGGGAGTGGGCGGGGGCGGGCTCTGGGTGCCATGGTTCGGCGTGCTTCGGCTCGGCGTGCCGGGGCTCGGGGACCGGGGGATCGGTCGGACGGGGCAGCAGGCTCAGGCCGCCCGGCGACCGGGGCATGGCCTCCTCCCGCACCATCGCGGTGACGCTCCCGACCGTCGGCCGGGCGCACCTCTCGTCGACCGTCAGGGACGGCCAGAGCCGCTTGAGCGACGTGAACAGGTCGGTCAGCATGAGTGAGTCGAAACCGAGGTCGTCCACCAGCCGCTGACCGGCGTGCAGATCACCCGCCGGGAACGCGCTGATACGGGCGATCTGCTCGAACACCGCGTCCTGGACTGACCCTGCCTGTGCCTGTGCCTGTGCCTGTGCCTGTGCCTCGGCCTCTACTCCTGCTCCCGCGTCGTCGGCGTGCCCGGTGGGCTGGGTGGTTCCCGCGTCCGTCGTGCCGGTCAGCGCCTCGCCGAGGCGGCCGAGGAGGGTCATCTGGTGCTGGATCAGGTCGAGCAGTTCGTGCATGGGGTGGTCCTTGGTCGGGTCGAGGGAGGTCCGGGTTCGGGGTGCGTCCGCGGGGTTTGACGGGGTCGGCGGAGTCGTTGGGCCAGTAGGCGCAGAACGGGTCTCGTGGGTCGCACCTGTCGGCCGGTGCCCCCACCAGTACGACTGCGTCTCCAGCCGGGCGATCGGCAGGTCCAGCAGTCGGCGTTCGGCCGGCTCGATCAGGTTCCGTACGTCGACGTCGACGCCCAGGACGGCAAGGCGGGCGAGGGCGCCCAGGTACCCCCGCTGACCGTCCGGTGCGGGGTTGTCGACGGCGACGACGTGGACGTCGTCCTGGTCGGCGAGATTGCGGCGGACCGCAGAGAGGAGCGAGTTGCCGCCCGTCACCTGCACGAAGAGGCGGGCGCCCGCCTCGTAGGCGTTGCGGACGGCGTCGCTGAAGCGGACCGGTGCGGACGCGTGGCGCGTCCACAGCCGGCGCAACTGGTCGGGGTCGTCGCACACGGTCCCGCTCACGCAGGAGACCAGCGGGAGGCGGGGGTTGGTGAGGAGACGGCCGTCGAGGTCGGCGCGCATGGCCTCGTCGCCCGCTGCCAGCCGCGGCGAGTGGAAGGCGTTGGAGACCTCGAGCGCCCTCGTGGCGATGCCGGCCTCCGCGCAGACGCGCCGTAGCGCACCGAGGGCCTCCTTGGTACCGCTCACCACCGTCTGCCGGGGCTCGTTGAAGCAGGCGATCCAGATGTCAGGGACTTCCTCGACCAGCCGTCGGCAGGTCTCCTCGTCCGTCTGCACGGCGAGCATCGAGCCGCGCGGCTCGCCCTCCGCGTCCCGCAGGATCGCGCCCCGCCGGGCCAGCAGGGCCACGGTCTCCTCGGCCGGGAGGACACCGGCCGTCGCCGCTGCCGCGAACTCCCCCACGCTGTGACCGAGTACGACATCCGGGACGATGCCGCAAGCGGCGAGCAGCCCGGTGGCGGCGATCTGCACGGTGCCGAGCAGCGGCTGGCACACCTCTGTGCGGGCGAGTCGCCTCCTGAGCCCGGTGTCGCTCACCGAGTCCGCCGCCGGCCCGTACAGCAGGTCGGCCGGGTCGACGCCGGTGTGCCTGCGCGCTTCGGCACCGAGGGCGTCGACGGCATCGCGGAAGTCGGGGTACCGCTCATGGAGTTCCCGCATCATGCCGGGGCGCTGACTGCCCTGGCCCGGGTAGACGAAGGCGATCCGGCGCGCGGCGGAGCGCAGGGGGGCGTCCGCGGCGAAGGCACCGTCACCGAGGTCGCCCCGGGTACCTTCGGCCAGCTGCCGGCGTGCCCTGCGCAGCCGCTCGGTGAACTCGGCCGTGTCACCGGCGACGATCGCGAGCCTGCTCGGCAGCGGCTCGCGCCCGGCCAAGGTGTGGGCCAGCGCCGCCATGGACGCCGTGGGCAGGGAATCCGGGTTCTCCACGTGGTCGAGGAGGTCGTCGATGTGCTCCCGCAGCAACTGCGGGCTGCCGGCCGAGATCAGCGCGAGCTGAGGCTCGGCGTCCCGGACGGCGGTGACGCCCCGCATCCGGGGGGAGACCGACGGCCGCCGGACGGAGGTCGTGGTGGGCGCCTGCTGGAGGACCGCGTGCACGTTGGTGCCACCGAAACCGAAGGAACTGACGGCCGCGCACACCAGGCCGGCACCCTTCGAAAGCTGCGGTCGCGGCTGCGGCAGCGCACGCGCGGTGTCGGCCACGCGCAGGCCGGCGGCGTCCAGTCCCAGGTCGGGGTGGGGGATGACGTCGGGCTGCGGTACGACCGTGCGGTGGTGCACCACCAGCGCCGTCTTGATCAGGCCCGCGATGCCGGCCGCGGACAGCGAGTGCCCGATGAGCGCCTTGCCCGAGGAGAGGTAGCAGACGCCCGGATCCCCGCCGTCTTCGGTCCGCAGCCGGCGCAGCGCCTCCACCTCGGCGCGGTCACCGACGCTGGTCCCCGTACCGTGCGCCTCGATGAAGGAGGCCGCGGCCGGAGGCAGGCCCGCGTCGTCGAACGCGCCGCGCATGGCACGCAGCTGTCCCTCGGCGCTCGGCGTCAGCGGCCCCGCCGAGGCGCCGTCGTTGGCGGAGCCGATGCCCTTGATGACGGCGTAGACGCGGTTGCCGTCGACGAGCGCGTCCTGGAGCGGCCGGAGGATCACGGCACCGGCCCCCTCGCCGAGGACGAAGCCGTCGGCCCTGGTGTCGAACGGGCGGCACACTCCCGCGGCCGACAGCGCGCCGAGCCGGGAGAAGCCGACCAGGCTGTCCGGCGTGAGACTGAGGTAGACCCCTCCGACGACCGCGGTCCCGCAGGTACCGCGACGCAGCTGGGCCACCGCGTGGTCGAGGGCCATCAGAGAGCTGGAGCACGCGGCGTCCACGGTGCAGCTGGGGCCGCCGAGGTCGAAGTGCCGGCTCACCGTGGCGGGCGCCATGTTGAGCAGCACGCCCGGCATGGTGAAGGTGCCGATGGGCGGGAGATCCCGCGCGGAACTGGCCTTGAGCGCGTTCAGCGTGTCCGTGTCGGCGGTCATGCCGAGCGATCCGTCGGCGAGGCCGAGGGCGCGGAGACGGGCGGTGGCGAGTTCCCGGTAGTCGGATGCCGAGATGCCGAAGAAGACGCCCGTGCGCTCGCGGTCGAAGCCGCCGCGGCCCAGCCCGGCGTCGTCGAGGGCCTCACGGGTGACGTCGAGCGCCAGGCGGTGCTGCGGGTCCATGGCCTCGGCGCGACGCGGCGGCAGACCGTAGTGCCCGGCGGCGAAGCGGTCCACGTCCCGGAGGAAGGCGACCTGGTCGGTGTACGCGCTGTCCGGGGCCTGTGGGTCGCCGGGCCGGTGGAACGTGTCGTGGTTCCAGCGGTCCTTCGGGACCGCGGCGAACTGCCGTTCTCCGCGGAGGAGGAGCTTCCAGTACGCCCTGAGGTCCGCGGCTCCGGGGAAGCGGCAGCCGAGTCCGACTATGGCGATGTCATTCATGGGGAACCTGTTCGGGTCTGTGCGGGGGGTGGACTGCAACCGTCCCTCGGCGGGGACGAACGCCCCAGCCCCGGTTGTTCGTTGCTTGACGCGGGGCGCGGCGGGGGTTACGTACGGGTCACAGACCCAGGGCGATGGCCGTCCGGGTGAGCTCGGCGGTGCTGGTGATGTCGAGCTTGGCGCGGATACGACGGAGGTAGGCGTCGACCGTGTGCTTGGACAGTCCCATGAGCCGGGCCGCCTGGAGATAGGTGCAGCCTCGGGCGATGTGCTGGAGCGTCTCCCTCTCGCGCGGGGCCAGCGCGGCGGCGGTGGCTGCGTCGTGCGGGGTGGTGATGGTGAAGCTCATGGGGGTCCTCTGACAATTCGACTCGGCCATCTCCGCTCACATCACCGGAAGCGACGGATGTCCGAAAGCTGCAATTTGTCCGTTTCCAATACCTTGGTCGGTGGACGTCATGGCGCTGTCCGTCGACTGTCACAGCCGCGTCACAGCGGTACCTGCGAGCCGGTCACGGCCGTACGCGCCCCCCTGCCGCGCACGCGGCCGGCGCCGGGTGTCCCTGGGTGCGGGACAGCTCGCTCGCGCAGCGCTGGAGGGCCATCTCCAGGACCTCCGGCATGTTCAGGGTCCCGGTGCCGTCCGGCGGGACGAGCCAGCGCAGGGCGCCCCAGCGGCAGTGCGGGGCGGGAGCGGCGATCCAGGCTCCCGTGCCGAGCAGGCGTACGCCGGTGCCGATCCATACCGTCTGCGGCTCCGGGGGCAGCAGGAAGCCGACGTTGCGCCGTCGGGTGTCCACGAGGCAGGGGCCGCGGTCGAGCAGGGGCAGCTCTTCCAGGAGGTCGGCGACGCGCAGCCCGAGCTCCTCCGGCACGATCAGTACGTCCCAGAACCGCCCCGCGGCCAGAAGCGCGACCCCGGTGCTGCCGTTCTGCCACTCGTGTTTGCAGGCGCCGGGGTCCTCCGATGCCGCTGCCAGCCACTCCATTGACTTCGTCCACTCCGTGAGTGCCATGAAAAGCCTCCCTGTGGTGCGCCGACGACCGAGAGATGGAGGCCTCAGTGCACCGGGTGCCCGGTGTCGCGGCCATACGGCGGAGGCTCAATTCCCCGTATGGGGCGAGCGCCCGCGCGCCAAACCGGCAGATATATGCAGCACGTGCGCCCCCGTGCTCCCCGTATCCGCCCGCGCCCGCCCCCGTGCCCCCTGTCGGCCCCGCCCTCGCCGTGTCCTGCGCCATGTCCTGCGCCATGTCCTGCGCCATGCCTTCGTTCGCACACTGTGTGCTTTTGTCAGCCTTTAGGGTGTTCAGTGTGGTGCGCTGGTTTCAGATGTTTCACAGACCGGCGAGGGCACGGCCCGTCGCGTCTCGTGGCACACCCGAGCAGGACCTCGGCGTGTCGTCCCGGCCGACCGTGGTGCGTACGGCGCTGGCCCGGATCGGCACCACGCTGGACGAGGACGCCACCTGCGCGGAGCTGACCAGGGAGGCCGCCTGGCAGGCGGGCGGCACGGCGGCGGTGGTGCGGGGCGGCGGCGAGGCCGGGCCGGCGTACGAGGCCGTCCACGGCGACCCGGCGACGCTGCCTCCCGTGGGGTGGGCCGAGGCGGCGGCACGGGAAGCGGCCGGCTCGGACGGAGACGGAACCCGCTACCCGGTGTCCGGCGGCGCGCGACCTGCGGTCTGCGTTCCCCTGGCCACCGACGGCCACCCCTACGGCGTGCTGATCTGCGCCCGGGACCGAGCGCCCTTCACCCGGGCGGAGACCGAGCTGCTCGCGCTCCTCGCCGAACGCGCCGCCTCGCACATCCGGCACGCCCGAGAGCACGACCGGGTCCGAGGCGTCGTCGGCCGACTCCAGCGGGCGCTGCTCGCCGAGCCCGGCCGTCCGCACCCGAATCTGGACGTGGCGATCCGCTATCTGCCCGTCGGGCAGAGCACCCTGGTGGGCGGCGACTGGTGCGAGACCGTCCGGCTGCACTTCGGCCGGACGCTGCTCGTCGTCGGCGACGTCATGGGCCACGGTCTGGAAGCCGCCGTGGACATGACCGCGTACCGCTCCGCGCTGCGCTACATCGCCTCCGCCGACCTCCCACCGCACCGCGTGCTGCGCCAGCTCGACGACATCGCCTCCGCGGAACCGGAGCGCCGGCCGGCCACCTGTCTGATCGCCCGCGTCGACCCCGGCCGCGGCCAGGTGACCCTGGCCAGCGCCGGCCATCTGCCCCCGGCCGTGATCGACCCGGAGGGCAGCGCCTCACTGCTGCCGGTGCCGGTCGGCCCGCCTCTGGGAACGGGCCTCGGCGGCTACGAGCCGGGCACCTGGCGGCTGGACCCCGGCCAGACGCTGCTGCTGTTCACCGACGGGCTCGTCGAGCATCGCGGCGAGGACATCGAGCAGTCCCTGGACCGGCTGGCCGGCGTCGGCTTCGCGTCCGCCGCCGGGGTCGAGGACATCATCGACACGGCGCTCGCCCGCCTCGACGCCCGGCATGCCGAGGACGACGTCGCCGTACTCGCCGCCCAGCTGCACCAGCGGGCCCCGCAGACCGACGAGGCCCACGATCACTAGACAGCGCGCCAGGTGTCACCAGTCGTCGCCGTCGTACTGTGTCCCCGACACGTACGGGTCGTGCCGTCGTCCCGGTGCTGTGGACGGCTGCGCCGTCGGCGAGGGGCTCGGCTCACGCAGTGCGGCGCACCACGGGCAGTCGGTGGTGTCGTCGCTGTCGTTGCGGTCCATGGAAGCGGCTCCTGTCTCGATCGAGGGCTGACGATGTCGGGAGGGAGGGGGAGGTCGAGCACTCCATGACTCCATCCGGGGGACGGTCTCACTCGACTGGGTGGTAGCGGGGGCGGCGGGCGTACCACCGGCGCACGCCTTGGCGTTGCCTCGGCATGGACAGACTTGAGCCGGCGCGGCGTGTCCTCGGTGGCGAAGCCGCACCCGCGTCGTACGTCGTACCGGCCACCGGCCTGCGGGGCCAGCCGTCGATCTACGCGGCGCTGGTCGCGGAGTGGTATGCCAAGGGCCGTGCGGTACCCGAGCGCCGCGACACGTGGTGGGACGCCGTGGGCGTCGGCGAGGGACAAGGGCAGACCGTCACCTCCTGGGCGGTCGGCCGGTTCGCCGGGCCGGCCCTGACCGTCGACGCCGAACCGACGGGCGACCGGCAGGGCGAGGCGACCGAACGTGTACCGGCCGTCGTCGTCCCCCGGGGCCTTCCCGGACCGGTGGACCTGTGGGAGTGGAGAGGCAGGAACGGACGCGTCAGCGTCGCCGTTCCGCGCCCGGCCGACTGAGCCGCGTCCAGGCGGTACGCGCGCCGCCGGCCACACGCAGCGCGCGTTCCACGACCGCGGGGTCGTACAGCGCGCCGGTCCCGTCGGGCGGCAGCAGCCACTCCAGGCGCCATCCGGCGGACCGGTACGGCGGCGGCACGGCGACCCAAGACCCCCTGCCGACGTGGCGCACACCGGGCCCGACCCACTCGGTGACCGGATCGGGCGGCAGGAAGAAGCCGACTCTCCGCGCCCCGCAGTTCACCAGGACGGGTCCGGACGGCCGCGGGCGCGCCCGTCTCAGAAGATCCAGGGCGCCCAGGCCGAGGTGCTCTGGGACGCTGAGCACGTCCCAGAGGCGTCCGGCCTCCAGCAGCACCGCGTCCGCGCCCTGGTCCCACTGTTGCTTGCACGACCGAGGATCCGCGGCGGCCGCGGCGAGCCACTCGATGGCCTGTTTCCCCATGGTGCGCTGCATGTCCCTACCCCCAGCACTCGCCGACCCTGCCCGTCCGTCCGTCTGCCTGCCCGGGCAGGGCCCTTCATGCTGGTGGATATTTCTATGCGCCGGAAGGGGTGGCGCAGTGTGGCGTTTGCGGTGGATTTGTTCGAATGGCGCAGCGCTGTTCGGTCTGCCGACGCGGCACATGCGTGGCAGTGGCGGTCGGGCCCAAGCCGCGTTTTACGGTAGTTCGATGCGATCTGTCCCAAGATGGGCCCTGCTTTCGTCGGGATGTGCGCCTGCCGTGCTGATCGGCGGCTGGACGATCGCCGCGCTGCTCGAAGGGCCTGCCTACGACCCCGCCACGCAGACGATCAGTGTCCTGGCGGCCTATGGCGCCGCCGGCTTCTGGGTGATGACCGGGGCGCTGGCCGCCCTGGGCGTCTGCCACATGATCACCGCCCTGGGGCTGCGCCCGGCCGCGCTGCCCGGACGGTTGGCACTGGGCGCGGGGGGAGCGGCCGCGTTCGTGGTGGCTCTGCTCCCGCCGCCGAGCAGCGGAGGTTCCCTGCGCCACGGCTCGGCGGCCGCGGTCGGCTTCGCGCTGCTGGCGGTGTGGCCGGTGCTGGCCGCCGATCGGCGACCCGCCGCACCCTGGGGGCTGCGGCCCGTCCCCTCCCTCGCGGCGACCGCACTGATGCTCGTCACCGCGGCCTGGTTCATGTTCGAAATGCACCAGGGCGGCGCCGACGGTGTCGCCGAACGCCTGGTAACCGCCCTTCAGTCCCTGTGGCCCTTCGTGGTCGTCGCCTCCTGCCTGTGCCACCCTCACCCCGAGAACTCCTCGCCCCAGGAGCCGAACCGGGCTGAACGCCGCCGCGGCGGGGCCGCCTGAAACGGACGGCGGCCGGGAACTCCCTACCCTCCACGCCCGACTCCTGGAGCGGTACGTGCGTCAGGAGGCCGTCGATGAAACCACCCCAACTTGTGCCGCCCGCCCTCTGCGGGTTTCTGCTGCTGCTCGCCCTGATCTTCACGGTGTCGTACGCCGTCGGAGCCGCCTCCGGGCCCGTCGCGCCCGGCATGCACCGCTCGGGCACGAGTGACGACGACGGCGGCACGGACCCGGGGGACCAGGACATGGGGGACATGAACATGCGGCACGGGAGCGGCGGCTGATGGCCACGGAGCCGGCACCCCCGATGACCACCACGGACCTCACCGTCGGCGGCATGACCTGCGCGGCCTGCGTGCGGCGCGTGGAGAAGAAGCTCGCCAGGCTGGAGGGCGTCACCGCGACGGTCAACCTGGCCACCGGGCGCGCCCGGGTGAGCCATCCGCCGGACGTCCGCCCCGAGGAACTGGTGGCGACCGTCGAACAGGCCGGATACACGGCCGCGTTGCCCGAGCCGCCGAAGCAGCGGGAGCGCCGGAGTGGTGAACCGCAGCGGGCGAGCGGACGGGAGTCCGAGAGCGTGCAGGAGCCCGAGGGCGTGCGGCGGGAGCGTGAGCGGCTGGTCGGCACCGCGCTGCTCGCGGTGCCGGTGCTCGTGCTCTCGATGGTGCCCGACTGGCAGTTCCGCAACTGGCAGTGGCTGTGCTTCGCGCTGGCAGTGCCGGTCGCCGTGTGGAGTGCCCGGCCGTTCCACGCCCGGGCGCTGCGCGGGCTGCGGCACTCGACCGCGACGATGGACACGCTGGTCTCCCTGGGAGTCGTCGCGTCGTTCTCCTGGACGGCGTACGCCCTGTTCCTCGGCGGCGCGGGCGAGCCCGGCATGCGGATGCCGTTCAGCCTGTGGCCCTCCGCCTCGGACAGCGCCGTCCACGTCTACCTCGAAGCGGCCGTCGGTGTCCCGCTGTTCGTGCTGGCCGGTCGTTTCCTGGAGGCGCGGGCGCGCCACGGCACCGGGGCGGCGCTGCGCTCCCTCGCCCGCCTCGCGGCCAAGGAGGTCTCGGTACGCGAGGACGACCGCACCGAACGCCTGGTCCCCATCGAGGAGTTGGCGGTCGGGCAGGTCTTCGTCGTACGGCCCGGCGAGCGGGTCGCCACCGACGGCGACGTCGTGGAGGGCAACTCCGCCGTGGACCTGTCGCTGGTCACCGGGGAGAGCGAGCCCGTCGATACCGGGCCGGGCTCGGCGGTGGTGGGCGGAGCCGTCAACGCGGGCGGACTGCTGCTCGTACGGGCCACGGCCGTGGGTGCGGACACCCAACTCGCGCGGATCGCACGGCTGGTGACGGAGGCCCAGGCCGGGAAGGCGCGGGCCCAGCGCCTCGCCGACTCCGTGGCCGGGGTGTTCGTTCCCGTGGTCCTGTCGCTGGCCGTCACCGTCCTCGGGTTCTGGCTCGGAGCCGGGGCCGATCCGCAGGCGGCGATCACCGCGTGTGTCGCCGTCCTGGTCGTGGCCTGCCCCTGCGCGCTGGGCCTGGCGACCCCGACCGCGCTGATGGCCGCCACCGGACGCGGCGCGCAGCTCGGCGTCCTGGTCCGGGGCCCGCAGGCCCTGGAGGGCCTCCAGCACATCGACACCGTCGTCCTCGACAAGACCGGCACCCTCACCTCCGGGCACATGAGCGTCGCCCGCGTGACGGCCGTACCCGGCGGGCTCGGCGAGGAAGCCGTGCTGCGCCTGGCCGGGGCGGTGGAACAGGGCTCGGAACACCCACTGGGCCGCGCCGTCGTCGCGTACGCCCGCAGGACCCTGCCCGAGCAGGGACCCTTGCCCGAGGTCAGCGACTTCCGGGCGGAGCCGGGACGAGGGGTGAGCGGCCGGGTCGAGGGTCGGTTGGTCGAAGTCCTGACTCCGGACGACGAGTTGTCCCCGGAGCTGGCCGACGGGCTCCGGGCTGCGGAGGCCGCCGCGCACACGCCGGTCCTCGTCCGCGTCGACGGGGCGACGCCGGGCCTGATCGAGATCGGGGACGTGGTACGCCCCGGCAGCTACCGGGCCGTGGACCGGCTGCGGCGCCTCGGTGTGCACCCGGTCCTCGCCACCGGAGACAGGGAAGCACCGGCCCGCGCGGTCGCCTCCGCCCTCGGTGTCGAGGAGGTGTACGCCCGCCGCACTCCGGCGGACAAGGCCGACCTCGTACGGGAGTTGCGGGCTCAGGGCCGACGGGTCGCGGTCGTCGGCGACGGCGTCAACGACGCGGCCGCGCTGGCCGGCGCCGACCTCGGCATCGCCATGGGCACGGGGACGGACGTCGCGATCGGGGCCGCCGACGTGACGCTGGTGCGCGGCGACATCGAAGCCCTCGGGGACGCCGTCCGGCTCGCCCGGCGCACTCTGGGCACCATCCGCACCAACCTGCTGTGGGCCTTCGGCTACAACCTGGTGACCGTGCCGCTCGCCACGGTCGGCCTGCTCAACCCGATGGTCGCCGCGGTGGCCATGTCGGTGAGCTCCGTGCTCGTGGTGGCCAACAGCCTGCGGCTACGGGCCTGGCAGCCGGCACCGGCGGCGGCGCGCGGCCGTGAACAGGCCGCTGTCCCGGGCCGCGGGCCCGTCGCGACCGGGGGAGGGACCCGATGACCGCACCCACTGCCGAGCGAACGACCGGGCGGACGGCCGGGAGCACAGCCGAGCCGACGGCCCGTCCCCGGGCCTGGCGCCCGACCCGGCGCCGGATCACCGACGGCCTGCTCGCCGCGCTCGCCCCGATCGCCGCATGCGGGGTCGCCCTGGGCGGCCTGACCACATGGGTGGCCTCCGGCGGCGGGGGCAGCCCGGCACGGATCGCGGTCACGGAGGGGCGGGTCTTCCTGCCGTACGGCGACGTGCGGGACACGGCGGCGTTCTTCCGGATCACCAACACCGGGGGCGCGGACGACCGGCTGCTGAAGGTCACCTCGTCCGCCGTCGGCGGTGACATGTCGCTCAGCCGCCACCGTATGACCAGCGGCAACGCGGCGTCCGCGCGGACGGTGGACTCGGCACGCGTCCCGGCCGGCGGCGCCCTCGCCATGTCCCCGTTCGGCCTGGACGTGACACTGCGGGCCGATCCGGACTGGCAGACGGGCACCTATGTGCCGTTCACCCTCCACTTCGAGCGCGGCGGGCGGATCGAGGTGCAGGCGGTGGTGATCCGCCCGGGAGAGGAAATGTGAGGGCGGCAGCGGGGACGGTACCGGGGACAGCCGCGAAGACAGCCCTCACATCCCATACTTGTCGGCCGACGTGCGCGCCCAGTTCCCCCCGGTCGATGTGTCCTGTATCACTCTTCTGGGCTTGAGTGCGGGACCGGGGTGTTGTGCGTACCCACCCGTGACGAGTGGGCCCGGGATGCGAGGATGAGGGCCGTCATGACTGCTGGGTGGGGTGTGCGCACGATACGGGCCGCGATCTTCGCGTCCGTCTGCGTGCTGCTCGCTGCTCTCGGTCACGTCCTGATGTCGGGCGCGTCCGTCCCGTGGTGGACGCTGGCGGCCGGTGCCGTGCTGACGGGCGGTGCGGGCTGGTGCCTGGCCGGCCGGGAGCGTGGACTCCCGCTGGTCGTGTCCGTCGTGGTCCTCGCCCAGGGTGGGCTGCACGCGGCCTTCGAGTTCGCGCAGTCCTCCGCCGATGCCGGGCACGACATGGGCCACATGTCCGCGGGCCACATGGGCACGGTCCACATGGACGGGAGCCACATGGGCTCCCCCCACATGGGTGCGGGCCACATGGATGCGGGCCACATGGATGCGGGCCATGTGTCCATGAGCCCCATGGGCATGAGCCCCATGGACATGGGCCACGACATGGCCGGCATGTCCTCGTTCGGCATGTTCGCCGCCCACACCCTCGCCGCGCTGCTGTGTGGCCTGTGGCTGGGGCACGGTGAGCGTGCCGCGTTCCGCATCCTGCGGGCCGTCGCCGGATGGCTGGCGGCCCCGCTGCGGCTGTCGTTCGCCCTGCCCGTACCGCCGCACCGGCCGCGTCTGCGTCCCCGGCGCGGCCGTTCCGACCGGGCGCCGCGGCTGCTGCCGCTCGTTCACACGATCACTTCTCGGGGGCCTCCACCGGGGACCGCTGTCGTCTGAGACAGCCGGTTTCCCGAGGCTGTACGGACCCGGACGTCGAGTCATCGACACCGGCCGTGCCTCGGGCCCCGGCCGTACCTGTCGTACGGCCGTGTCCCCAACACCCCCGGATCCCTCCGGTACGGCTCGCGCGTACGTCTCCCGTACGCGTCCCCCGGCGCCCGGCGGCGAAGCCCTCGCGCCCGCCGTCGTTCTCGCTGCCGCGCCGGAGCCCGGACTACCCGAGAAGGACTCAGGTGATCACTCCTGCCCTGCCCTCCTCACGCGCGACCCGCGTGAGGGACACGAAGGCGGACCACACCTCCGGAGCGGCCTCCTGCGACGAGTCGACGACCGCGTGGGCGCTGGCCGCCCGCGGCGGCGACCCGGACGCGACGGACCGTTTCGTGCGCTCGCTGCACCGTGACGTCGTGCGGTACGTGGCGCATCTGTCCGCCGATCCGCAGGCCGCCGACGACCTGGCGCAGGACACGTTCCTGCGGGCGCTCGGCAGCCTGCACCGGTTCGAGGGCCGCTCCTCGGCGCGCGCCTGGCTGCTGTCCATCGCGCGTCGCGCGGTGATCGACAGTCACCGGTACGCCGCCGCCCGGCCGCGGTTGTGCGACACCGACGACTGGACGCTGACGGCGGAACGCGCCCAGCCGACCGGCCTGCCCGGCTTCGACGACGGCATCGCGCTGCTCGACCTGCTGGACGCGCTGCCCGACGAGCGCCGTGAGGCGTTCGTCCTGACCCAGCTGGTGGGCCTGCCCTACGCGGAGGCGGCCGAGATGAGCGACTGCCCGGTCGGGACGGTCCGCTCACGTGTGGCACGCGCCCGCGCGACCCTCGTCGACCTGCTCACCGAGGCCGAGGCCGAGGCCGAAGCCGAGACCGAGGCGACGGCCGTGCCCGACGTCGTGGCCGCCTGACCGGGATCCCGGTGTCGGTTCCCCCCGCCGGGAACTGACACCGGGTTCGCCCCGACTACTGGACCGGGCGGCGGAGATCCGCCCGTGCGTCCAGTGGATCCAGGGGAGTTTTTCGATGCGTTCTCGTGTGGGGCGGGCTACGACGGCCGCGGTGCTCGGCGGCCTGCTGGCGGCAGGCTGCGGCAGCGGGAACGGGGACACGGCGAACTCCGCCGCCGGCAGGGACGGCGACTCCAAGGGCGGCTACCCGGTCACCGTCACCGACTGCACGGGCACCGAGACCACCTTCACCTCGGCCCCGGAGAAGATCGTCACCAGCAACGCCTCCAGCCTGGAGCTGCTGCTGCGGCTGGGCGCCGGGGACCAGGTGATCGGCACCGGTTTCCCGCCCGGCAAGGGCACACTGCCGGGCGAACTCGACGCGCGGGCACAGCAGGTCGAGGTGCTCGGCGAGAGCGTGATCCCCAAGGAGAAACTCCTCGGCTCCGGAGCAGACCTGTACATCGACACGTTCGCCTCGATGAACATGGGCGGAGGAACGGGGGACGCGCCGACCGAGGAGGAGTTCAAGGCGGCCGGCATCAAGCACACCTTCCTGAAGTCCACGGCCTGCGCCGCCACGAGCAAGAGCCCCGTCACCGACCTGACCGCCGTCGAGGACGACATCACCGCCCTCGGCGCCGTCACCGGCACGAGCGCGAAGGCGAGGGAACTCGTCGACGCGATGCGGAAGAAGGTGGACGCCGTACGGCAGGCGGTGGGGGAGACGCCCGAGAGCGAGCGGCCGACGTACTTCTTCTTCGACTACGACGCCGGCACCAAGCAGCCCATGGCCGTCTGCAACCGTCAGGTCGCCCACGCGGTCATCACCCTCGCCGGGGCCCGCAACGTCTTCGCCGACTGCGACGGCGACTACCGGCAGGTGGGCTGGGAGGACGTCATCGCCAAGGACCCGGACTGGATCCAGCTCGGCGTGCGCAACCGGGGCAGTGAGACCGCGAACGACAAGGCCTTCGACGAGGCGCGGAGGTGGCTGGAGTCGAACGCCGCCACCAAGGGCCTCAAGGCCGTCGAGGAAGGCCACTTCCTGCGCATCGGCTCCGAGCAGACAACCATCGCCGGTGTCTCCAACGCCGACACGGTCGAGTCGATCGCGAAGACCCTGTATCCGGGCAAGGTCGGCCGACGGTGACCGACACCCTGGTGCGCCGGAAGGGCGCGCAGGACCGGCGCGAGGGGGACGAGCAGGCGCGGACGGGTGCCGTTCCCGCCGCGCCGCTGGCACTGACCCTCGCCCTGGCCCTGCTCGCCGCTCTCACCGCGGCGGTCTCCTGGGGCTCCACGTCCATCCCGGCCGGCGAGGTGTGGAGCGTCGTCTGGCGCCGCCTGTCCGGCGAGGCCCCGCGCCCCGGCACCGACGACCTCATCGTCTGGCAACTCCGCGTCCCCCGCGCCCTGTTGGCCGCCCTCGTCGGCGCGGGGCTCGGCCTCGTCGGTACGGCGATGCAGGCCCTGGTGCGCAACCCCCTGGCCGACCCGTACTTCCTGGGCATCTCCAACGGCGCCTCCCTCGGCGCGGTCGCCGCGATCGTGCTCGGCGTCGGGACGGGCGGTGCGTTCGGGCTCGGCCTGTCCGGCGCGGCGTTCGCCGGCGCCCTCGCCACCTTCGCGCTGGTGTGGGCGGTGGCCCGGCGTCGGGGCGGATTCGCGCCGCTGCGGCTGGTGCTGGCCGGAGTGGCGATCGGGCAGTTCCTGTCCGGCTTCACCAGCTACCTCGTGCTCCAGGCCGGCGACGAGCAGCAGACCCACAGCGTGCTGTTCTGGCTCATGGGCAGCCTGAGCGGCGCGAGTTGGCCCCTGCTCGCCGCACCCGCGGTCGCCGTACCGGTCACCCTGCTGTGGCTCCAGGCACGTGCCCGGGCGCTCAACGCGCTGATCACGGGCGACGAGACGGCGGCCGGACTCGGCGTCGACGCCACCCGTCTGCGCAGGGAACTCTTCACGCTGACCAGCCTGCTGACCGGCGTCCTCGTCGCCGTCTCCGGCGCCATCGCCTTCGTCGCGCTCATGGTCCCGCACGTCTGCCGGCTGATCGTCGGCGGCGACCACCGCCGCCTGCTGCCCGTCTCGGCACTGTTCGGGGCGCTGCTCCTGGTCGTGGTCGACCTCGTGTGCCGTACGGCCCTGGACACGCAGGAGCTGCCGGTCGGCGTCGTCACCTCGCTGATCGGCGCTCCGGCGCTGCTGCATCTGCTGGACCGGCGCTTGGGGAGCGGGAGTTGAGGATCGAGATCGAGGACCTGCACGTCGCGTACGCCGGCCGTACTGTCGTCTCCGGCGCCGGTCTGATCGCGGCCGAGGGCGAGATCACCGGCCTCGTCGGGCCGAACGGCAGCGGCAAGTCCACCCTTCTGCGCACCGTCTACCGGCATCTGAAGCCGGTCGCCGGCCGCGTCCTGCTCTCCGGCACCGACCTGCGCCGACTGCGCCCCGTGGAGGCGGCCCGGCATGTCGCGGCCCTCCCGCAGGAGCGGGGCGGCGACTTCGAGCTGACCGTCCGCGAGGTCGTCGCGATGGGCCGTACGCCCTACAAGCGGGCCTTCGCCGGGGAGGACGCCACCGACCGGGACGTCGTCGCCCGTGCCCTCGCGGACGTCGGCATGGAGCGTCACTGCGGGCGCCGGTTCACCGAACTGTCCGGCGGCGAACGCCAACGCGTCCTGCTGGCCCGCGCCTTCGCCCAGGAGCCGGACGTGCTGGTCCTGGACGAGCCCACCAACCACCTCGACATCCGCCACCAGGTGGAACTGCTGGCCCTGCTCCGCGCGGGTCGCCGTACGACCCTGGTGTCGCTGCACGACCTCAACGCCGCGGCGTCCGTGTGCGACAGGCTGCACGTGCTGCACGACGGCCACGTGGTCGCCTCCGGCCCGCCCCGGGAGGTGCTGCGACCCGCGCTGCTGGCCGAGGTGTTCGGCGTACGGGCGACTGTCGTGGACCATCCGCTGACCGGTGCCCCGCTGATCGCCTTCGACCATCGGGCCCCGGCGGACGGCGTGGGTATCCCTGTTTCGGCCCCGAGCGATGTGCTGGGGGCCGGTCCCGGGCGGTCACGCCGGTGAGCGCCCACGATCGCGAAAGGTTGTGCACGATGAGCGACATCCACGGGATGGACGGCCTGGACCCGGTGGCGACGTTCTGCGGTAACTGCGACTGCGGCTGTCCGCAGCTGTTCGTCGACCCGGCCGCCCCGGCCGAGCGCCGGGTGGTCCTCACGGACGACTTCGGGCAGCGGGTGCAGATGAGCGCGGACCAGTTCTCGTCGCTGGTCGCGGAGGCCAAGTCCGGCAAGCTGGACGGCATCGCCACGGCCTGACGCCGTAACGGGGGCCGACTCCGTATTCATCATATTTCCGGCCAAGTCCGGGAACTCGGCCCCCGTCCCTCCCGACCTCTGGGACGAGGCTGCCGTCCGGCGGCCCGGCCCGTGAGGGGAGGGGTGCGAGAGTGAGGGACCGCTGGGTTCTCGTGGCCGTGGCGGGCACTGTCGTTCGTGGCGATGCTCGACATGAACATCGTCAATGTGGCGCCGGCCGGCATCGCGGCGGGCCTGCACGTCCCGCCCGCCACGGCCCAGTGGGCGGCGCGGGTACACGACCCGCCCTGCTGTCGGCCACCGCCGGCTTCGCGCTGTGCGGTGGCCTGGCCGTGCGCTCTCCCGGTGCGGCGTGGCTGATCGCGTCCCGGACCGGACAGGGCGCGTGCGCGGCGGTGCCGTCCGTGCTGATGCCGGTTCCGGCGACCCGCGCCGTACGACCAGCGTTGCGCGGCCGCGCGATGAGCAAGCCTGCGACCCTCGGCCCGCCAGGTGCGGGCGGTCGCCGACGACACCCGCGTCAAACCCAGCCTCGACACCCGGCCCGAGCAGCTGGAGTGGGGCCCCCGCCTCCGCCTCCGCCTCGAACGCGTCGTCGACCCTGCCCTGTTGCTGGACCGCCACCAGCCCGGACTCGCCCTCTGAGGAGCCCCCACCCCATGACCGTCCAGGACCCGGAACCCCTCCCGGTCGTGAACCCCCGGCAGCCGCTCCCCGACCCTGTCCCGCTGCTGGGCTGCCCGTACAAGCGCGACCCCTACCCCCTCTACGGGCGGATGCGCGAGGCAGGTCCGGTCCACCGGGTCCTCTTCCCCAGCGGTGTCCAGGCCTGGCTCGTCACCGGCTATGACGCCGCCCATGCCGCGCTGAACGACGACCGGCTCGGCAAGAACCACGACCGGGGCAACGACCGTTGGCGTGCCCGCGCCTCGGTCATGCCCGAACCGCAGCACTCCCAGCTCCAGGTGCACCTCCTCCACCAGGACCCGCCGGACCACACGCGCATGCGGCGCTTGGTGACGGACGCCTTCGCGCCGCGCCGTGTCGAGCAGCTGACACCCCGATTCCGCGAGGTGGCCGATGCGCTCGTCGACGCTCTTCCGGCGACCGGGCCCGCCGACCTCGTTGCCGGGTTCGCCGCCGACTTCCCCTTCCAGGTACTCACCGAAGTCATCGGCCTGCCAGGGGAGTTGGCCGCACGTTTCGACCGCGACTGGGGCAAGGTCGTCCAACCGGTCGGGCCGACGGACCCCGGACGGCCGCTGTACGAGGCCCGGCTGCACGGACTGCTGAGCTACATCGCCGAGGTGGTCGCCCACAAGCGGAAGAACAGTGACGACGACCTGCTCAGCCGTCTCGTCGTCGCCCGTGACCAGGGCGAACTGTCCCAGGAGGAGCTGTACTCGATGATCTTCCAGCTGCTGGTCGCCGGTCAGGAACCCGTCACGAACCAGCTCACCACGGCCCTGATCGCCCTGTTCCGCCACCCCGCCCAGCTCGCCCGACTGCGCGACGACCCCGCCCTCATGCCCCGCGCGGTCGAGGAACTCCTGCGCCACGACAGCGCCTTCGAACTCACCACCTGGCGCTTCTTCGACCAGGACAGCGACCTGCACGGCACCGGGATCCCGGCCGGCGACTCGGTCATCGTCTCCCTGTGCGCGGCCAACCGGGACCCGCGCCGCTTCGCGGACCCCGACACCCTCGACCTCGACCGCTCGCCCAACCCCCACCTCGCCTTCGGACACGGCATCCACTTCTGCCCGGGCGCCGCTCTCGCCCGCGCCGAACTCCGCATCGCCCTCGGCACGTTGCTCACCCGCCTGCCCGGCCTGCACCTCGCCGTCAAGGACGAGGACATCGCATGGATCCCGTCCGTTCTGGGACGCGGCACCAACCGCCTGCCCGTCGGCTACGACCGACGGCTCTGACACCGGCCTCCGGCTGATCCCATCCACCTTCCGGCCGGCGCCCGGCCCGTCGAGGCGCCCCGCCGCCATGCCGTCATGCCCGCACGCCCCCGGAGGAACGACATGCCGCTGACGACCGCACCGGACACGCGCGCCACGCACCGCATCAGCGCCGCGATCCTGGAGCTGCTCCTGCCCCACCACCGCTCGACCGACGGAGCGCCGGCCACCCCGGAGTCGTTCGGTCACCAACTGCGCCGGATCGCCGGATTCGTACGCGAGGACGCGCCCGTCGTGTTCACCCTCCCCGGCTTCCCGTGCAAGTCACCCAACCCCGCGAAGGTCCTGGGCCACCTGCCCGACCAGGGCGAACGCCTCTCCCTCCGCTTCCTGCACGCCCTCTGCACGGACATCGAGCGGATCCACCCGCCCGGCGCTCACGTCGTCATCTGCTCCGACGGCCATGTCTTCGGCGACCTGATCCGCGTTCCCGACGAGCACATCGACGCCTACGCGGACGAACTCCGCGCGCTGATCAGGGAGTCGGACCTGCGTCATCTCTCCGTCTTCGACCTGCGTGACGTCCTCGGCGACCTCCCGCACGCCGCCAGACGCGCCCACGTCCACGACCGCCACGCCCCGACCCTGGACGCCCTGCGCGCCGAGGTCCGCGCCGACGCCCCGACCCTCGCCCTGTACCGGGGCATCACCCGCTTCCTCGTCGAGGACACCACCGGGTTCACCGGCACCCGCTCCGCGCTCCAACGCGAGTGCCGCAGACGGGCGTACGGCGTCATCCAGCGCAGCCGTGCCTGGGGCGAGCTGATCGCCGACCACCATCCGCGCGCCGTACGTCTGTCGATCCACCCCCAGCCGGCCGGCACCCCCAAGTTCGGCATCCGGCTCCTCGACGGCCCCGACGCCTGGACCACCCCGTGGCACTCCGCTGCCCTGCACGAAGCGGACGCCACCTGGACCCTCATGCCCCGCGCCAGGGCGCAGCGGCTCGGCCGCCTGGTCCACCGCGACGGCAGACCGAGCCACTTCGAGCGTTCACACGCCCACGATCAGCGCTCCTCGGCGACCGTCCGCAGATAGGTGCCGAGCCGGGCGACGGCCGACGGGTTGCGGGGGCTCTCGACCAGGTCGACGTAGTCGAGGACGAAGATCCGCTGGTGCTTGACCGCGGAGACGTTCCGCAGGGGCGGGTAGGACAGCAGGAACTTCTTCTTCTGCTCGGCGCTGACGTCTCCGTAGTCGCAGATCACGATGACGTCCGGGTCGCGCTGCACGACGCTCTCCCAGCCCACCGTGGTCCAGGAGTCCTGGACGTCGTGCATGACGTTGACGCCGCCGGCCTCGCTGATGACCTGCTCGGGGGCGGCATAGCGGCCGGAGGTGAAGGGCTGGTCCTGCCCGCTGTCGTACAGGAACACCTTCGGCCGGTCGGCGCCCGCCGGGGCCTGCGCCCGCACCCGTGCGATCTGCTTCTTGAAGTCGGCGATCAGCGCCGCGGCCCGCTGCTCGACGCCGAAGAGCTTGCCGAGGTTGGTGAGGTCGGCGTACAGGGCGTCCAGCGGCGGCATGATGCCGCGCGAGGACTCCGTACGGCCGTTGTGGCAGGACTCGGTGAGGACGTACGAGGCGATGCCGAGCTTCTTCAGGGCGTCGGGCGTGAAGCCGCCGTCCTCGCGGAAGCCGTAGTTCCAGCCGGCGAAGACGAGGTCGGCGCGGGCGTCGAGGACGTTCTCCTTGGTGAGCTGGTCCTTCGACAGCCACTTCACCTTGTCGTAGCCGTCCTTCCACGGCACGCCGCTCAGCTCGCCCTTGTCGTCGGGCATGGCGAACCCGGCCATGCGGTCCTCCAGACCGAGGGCGAACATCAGCTCGGTGATGCCGACGTCGTTGGTGACCACCCGCTCGGGAACCTTGTCGAAGGTGACCTCGCGGCCGCAGTTGGTGAGGGTGATCGCGGAGGACTTGGCGTCGGCCGGCTTCTCCACCGTGGCTCCGCAGCCGGTCGCGGTGACGGTCGCGGCGAGGCAGAGGGCGGTGGCTACGAGCTTGCGCATGTGGTTCCTTGGGGGAGGAGGTCGAACAGGAGCTGGACCGCGCCGGTCTCCGGATGCCGTACCGGATGGGCGCGGACCCCGAACACTTCGGCGAGCAGGTCGGGTCGGAGGACGTCGTGCGGGGCACCCGAGGCGACGATCCGGCCCCCGGCGATGACGTACAGGACGTCGCAGTGCGCGGCGGCCAGGTTGAGGTCGTGCAGAGCGGCCAGCACGGTCAGGCCGCTGGCCCGCACCAGGGACAGCACGTCCAACTGGTGGGCGATGTCGAGGTGGTTGGTGGGCTCGTCCAGGACCAGGACCCTCGGCTGCTGGGCGAGCGCACGCGCGATGAGCACCCGCTGCTTCTCACCGCCCGACAGGGCGAGGAACCCGCGGTCCGCGAGATGGGCGACGCCGGTGCGGTCCATGGCCGCGGCGCAGATCTCCCGGTCGGAGCCGGCCGTACGCTCCCGGTGCGGCAGCCGCCCCATCGCCACCACCTCGGCGACGGTGAAGTCGAACTCGGCCGACGACTCCTGCGGCAGCGCGGCCAGCACCCGCGCGGCGGCCCGGGGCGCCAGGGCGTGCACGTCGTCCCCGTCGAGCCGCACCACACCGCCGGCCGGACGCAGCGCCCGGTACACGCACCGCAGCAGGGTGGACTTGCCGCTGCCGTTCGGGCCGACGAGCCCGACGAACGCCCCGCTGTCCACGGTGAACCGGATGTCGTCCACCAGCCGGGCCCCGGCGGCCTCGACGGTGACCCCTTCGATGTCCAGCCGCACGGTCACCGACCTCCGAACGCATAGCCGCCGCGCCGCATCAGCAGCAGAAACGTGGGCACCCCGACCACGGCCGTGATCACCCCGACGGGCAGTTCGGCGGGGGCGAGCAGGAGCCGGGACAGCAGGTCCGCCCACACCAGCAGCACGGCCCCGACGAGCGGCGCCACGGCCAGCACCCGCCGGTGATCGGCGCCCACCAGCATCCGCACGACATGCGGCACCATGAGCCCGACGAACCCGATGGCCCCGCTGACCGCGACCACGGTCCCGGTCACGGCGGCGGTGACGAGGAACAACTCCCGGCGCAGCCGCGCAGGTTGGACCCCCAGCGCGGCGGACGTCTCGTCGCCCATCGCGAGCGCGTTGAGCGCCTCGGCCCGCCACCGCAGCCAGGCCCACCCCGCCGCCACGGTCACCGCGGCGAGCGGCACCTGGGCCCAGGTCGCGCCGCCCAGACTCCCGAGCAGCCACATCATCGCCGAGCGGGCCGCCTCGCCCCGGGCCGCGCCGAACACCATGACGGTGGTGACGGCCTCGAAGCCGTACGCCAGCGCCGTCCCGGTCAGGACCAGGCGCAGCGGGGTGAGCCCGTGCGGCGACCGGGACACGGCGTACACCAGCGTCATGGCCGCGAGCGCCGAGACGAAGGCGGACAGCGACAGCGCCCAGACGCCCAGCCCCGCGAACGCGCCCAGCAGGATCACGGCGTTGGCGCCGACCGCCGCGCCCGAGGAGATGCCCAGCACGAAGGGGTCGGCGAGCGCGTTGCGCACCATCGCCTGCACGGCCACCCCGACGGCCGCGAGCCCGGCCCCGACGACGGCACCGAGCACGACGCGCGGCAGCCGGATCTCCCAGACGATGGTGTACGCGGCGACGTCCCGGGCGTCGATGCCGCCGCCGGTCAGCCCGGCCCCGAGGAACCGGAAGACATCGCCCCACCCGATCCCGGCCGCTCCCAGCCCCACACCGCACCCGAGGGACACGAGCAGGAGCAGCCCCAGCCCGACGACGAGCGGTGGCACGGACAGGCGGGGTGCGACGGATGCCGGTCTCGGTATCCGCTTCTTGCTTCGGAGCACGGGCGGGCGGGTCCTTCGCCTGGGGCCGCCTGTGAACCTCGATCGAGGAGACAGCCCGTGCGACCGTGCCGGCCGCGCGGTCCCCTCTCGCAGTCCACGGCGAGCAGTCAACGGGTCGCACCCACCACGGGCGATCGGGCTCACGCGACGGACCACAGGATCCCCGCGCACACCGTTGCGGGTCAGCGCCGGACTCTCACCGGACTTCCCCCGCGGGAGGCCCGGGGAGCGTAACAGACGGGGGTCCGGCGGCTGCGGGACAGGGCTGCCGCATCGTGCTGGAGGAGGCGTTGTCAGTGGGCCGTGCTATCCAGGTGGGGACGTTGTCCAGGCGAGGTCCCGGAAGGAGGCCGGATGCTGATCGACACGACCGCTCCGCTGGCCCACGAGGTGAGCGAGGCGATCCGGAGCGGCGACGTGGAGGTGCTGCGGGACCTGCTCACCGCACATCCGGGACTGGCCACGGCCCGGGTCGGCAACGCCGACAGCGCGCGCACCCTGTTGCACCTCGCCACCGACTGGCCCGGCAACTTCCCCCACGGTCCCGCGACGGTGACCGTGCTGGTCGCAGCGGGCGCGGACGTCGACGCCCGGTTCACCGGCGCGCACCGCGAGACGCCGCTGCACTGGGCGGCCAGCACCGACGACGTGCCCGTCCTCGACGCCCTTCTCGACCTGGGCGCGGACATCGAGGCCGACGGCGGGGTCATCGCCGACGGCACGCCGCTGGCGGACGCGGTGGCCTTCGGGCAGTGGAAATGCGCGCGGCGACTGGTGGAACGCGGCGCCCGCACCACCCTGTGGCAGGCCGCCGCCCTCGGCGAAGCCGACCGTGTCACCGCCTGCTTCACCTCCGCAGCCGACCCGCCCACCGCCGAGGACATCACCAACGCGCTGTGGTGCGCCTGCCACGGTGGGCAGCGGGAGACGGCCGACCAGCTGCTGCGACGCGGCGGCGACGTCAACTGGATCGGCCACGACCGGTTGACGGCACTGGACGCCGCCGACCGCTCGGGGCACCCCGCGCTGGTCGCGTGGCTGCGCGATCAGGGGGCGAGATCCGCCGCGGAGTTGGTCTGACGCCGGAGCAGCACACCAGGCAGGGCGGCGTGCTCGACGCGCTCGATGTGCGGCCGCGGACGGTGAGGTGAAGACTGGGACCTGGTGGGTCCGCTGCGCCCTGCCGACATCGATACGAGGTGCGAACGGATCCGCGCACCACGCCCCCGCTGCCCGCCCGGACGTCATGCGCCGTCATCCGTCCGCGGTTCACCGTCTTCACTCAGAGGGGTCCGGCCATGGGCGGAATCGACGGAACGGCACTCGAAGGCCTGCGCGAGACCCTGCGGGGACCGGTCATCACTGCGCGGGACCCGGGCTACGACGAGGCCCGCAGCATCTACAACGCCATGATCGACCGGCGCCCCGCGGCCTTCGCGCAGTGCGTGGACGTGGCGGACGTGCGGGCCGTGCTCTCCTTCGCGAGGGACACCGGAGTCGAGCTCGCCGTGCGCGGCGGCGGGCACAGCGGACCCGGGCTGTGCCTGGTCGACGACGGGCTCGTCCTCGACCTGTCGACGATGCGCGGGGTGCACGTCGACCCGCGCGCGGGGACCGCACAGGTCGCCGGCGGCGCACAACTGGGCGACCTGGACCACGCGGCCCACACGTTCGGCCTGGGCATCCCGGCCGGCATCATCTCGATGACCGGCGTCGGCGGCCTCACCCTCGGCGGCGGCCACGGCTACCTCACCCGCAAGTACGGCCTGACCATCGACAGCCTCCGCTCGGCCGATGTCGTCCTCGCCGACGGATCGTTCGTCACCGCCTCCGAGGAGGAGCACCCGGACCTGTTCTGGGCGCTGCGCGGCGGCGGCGGGAACTTCGGCGTCGTCACGTCGTTCACGTTCGGGCTGCACCCGGTGGACACGGTCGGGGTCGCGGTGACGGTGTGGCCGGTCGACCGCACTCCGGAAGTGCTGCGCTGGTACCGCGAGTTCCTGCCCGCCGCGCCCCAGGACCTCTATGGCTTCTTCACCGTCTTCACCATCCCGCCCGGGCCGCCGTTCCCCGAGCCGATCCACGGGCAGAAGGTGTGCGGCGTCGTCTGGTGCTACACCGGCGACCTGGCGGGCGACCGCCTGGAGCAGGCGCTGACCGCGGTCAACGAACCGGCGCCGTCCGCCTTCCACTTCACCACGCCGATGCCCTACCCCGCCCTGCAGGGCATGTTCGACACACTGATCCCAAAGGGCTACCAGTGGTACTGGCGCGGTGACTTCTTCGACACGATCTCCGACGCCGCCGTCGAGGTGCACCACAAGTACGGCGAGAACATCCCCACCGCACTGTCCCTGATGCACCTGTATCCCGTGGACGCCGCGGCCCATGAGGTCGGCGCCGACGACACGGCCTGGGCGTATCGCGACGCCGTCTGGTCCGGTGTGATCGCCGGGGTCGACCCGGACCCCGCCAACGCGGACCTGATCCGGCAGTGGAGCGTCGACTACTGGACCGATCTGCATCCGCACTCCATGGGCGGCTCCTACATCAACTTCCTCGGAGAGGCGGAGAGCGCGGACCGGGTCCGGGCGACCTACCGCGGCCACTACGACCGACTCGCCGCGACCAAGCACACCTACGACCCGGACAACTTCTTTCACGCCAACCAGAACATCCCGCCGGCGGCCGGCTGACGTCCGAGCCGTACGCGTCCGAGCCGCACCCGTCGTTCACCCGCGAGGGCCGCCTGGGGTAGGGTCACCGGCGTTGCCGGCTACTGACTGGTAGTGCGCCGGTGCGGGGAGTGTCGGAGGGCGGCGGGACGGTGGAATCCCAGGTGGGCGAGAGCGGATCCGGGAACGTCGACTGCACGCGCTTGGAAGAGCTGACTGCCCAACCGCTGCTGACCCGCGACTACGAGACCCGCCCCTCGCTCGTCTACGAGCGGCTGCGACAGCAGCACGGGCCCGTCGCCCCGGTCGACCTGCTCGGAGTGCCCGCCTGGCTGGTCCTCGGCTACCGCGAGGCGTTCCAGGTGCTCCAGGACGAGGCCGCCTGGCCGAAGGGGCTGGAGAACTGGCGGGCCCGCACCGAGGGGGAGGTGCCCGCGGACTGGCCGCTCGGGCCGTCCCTGGAGGTCAACCATGTGCTGATCCAGGGCGGCCCCGGACACGGCTCGCTGCGCACGGCGTGGGACGCGGCACTCAAGCCCTTCCAGGACCCCGGCCACCCGCAGGCCAAGCGCCTGAAGGCGGCCGTCACCGCCTACGCCGACGATCTGATCACCCTGGTCGGACAGGGCGGCGGCACCGGCGTGGCCGACCTGTCCGCGCAGTTCTCCCGGCCGCTGCCGCTGATGGTGGCCAGTCATCTGCTCGGCTTCCCCGGCTCCCAGGGCGACGAAGCCCTGATGGACATGTGGCGCGTGCTGGACGCCGGTCCGGACGCGGAGCCCGCCCTGGAACGCCTGCTCGCCACACTCGCGGAACTCGCGGCCGTGAAGCTCGAGGAGCCGGGCGACGACTTCCCCTCCTACCTGCTGGCAGCGCACCCCGGCCTCTCGCTCGACGAACTCGCCCGTGAGCTGTTCATGCTGCTCGGCATGACCTCCGACCACGTCGGGATCCTCATGTCCAACACCGTGGTCGAGGTCATCTCCGGTGACGGCGACGGCGCTGTGCGCGCCAGCCTGTCCGCCGGGATGATCAGGGAGACCATGAACCGGGTGGTCATGCGCAAGCCGCCGCTGGTGAACTTTGTCCCGCGATTCGCCGCCGAGGACACCCCGCTCGGCAACTACACGATCCGGGCGGGCGACCCGGTGTGGGTCTCCTCCGCCGCAGCACACGCCGACCCGCTCTTCGCCGGCCATATGGCGCCGAGCAGCACGATCAGCACCCGTGCGCATCTGTCCTGGGGCGCGGGCCGCCGCCAGTGCCCGGCACGCGAGCTGGCCTCGACGGTCGCGGCGGTCGGCGTGGGCCGGCTGTTCGAGCGGTTCAGCCACCTGGACCTCGCCCTCCCCGCCGACCAACTGCCCTGGCGCTCCTCGCCGTTCATGCGCGGCCTGCGCTCGCTGCCCGTGCGGTACGAACTCGCCGCGATGCCCGAGCGGGCGGTGGCGCCACGGCCGACCCTCGATCCGGCGCAGGACAGCACCGATCCGGTGCTGCCGGACCGCTCCGCCCGGCAGCGCTCGTCGCTCTGGCGCTATCTGACGGGACTGATCCGCGGTCCTCGCTGACCTGCGCCTCACACACCGGTCCGGCGCGGTCCGGTGATCGACTGGAGGGCCGTACGGCACCGGCGTACGGTCGAATGGTGGCGGGAACCAGCCATCCGACCCCCGCCCACGGCACAGTGCCATGAGCAACCCCGAGCCGACGCCCGAAGCACGGACCACCCCGCAGAAGACGGAGCGGAGCGAGAGCCGTGGCAGCGGTATGGCGCTGCTCGTCATCGCTTCCTGTCAGCTGATGGTGGTGCTCGACATCACCATCGTGAACATCGCCCTGCCGGACATCCAGCGCTCGCTCGACTTCTCAACGACCAGCCTGTCCTGGGTCGTCAACGCCTACACGCTCACCTTCGGCGGACTGCTGCTGCTCGGCGGCAGAATGGGCGACATCCTCGGCAGACGGCGCGTGTTCATCTTCGGCGTGCTGCTCTTCGTCCTCGCCTCTCTGCTCGGCGGACTCTCCCAGAACGAGTGGCAACTCCTCGCCGCCCGTGCCCTGCAAGGCGTCGGCGGCGCCATCGCCTCCCCGACCTCCCTCGCCCTGATCAGCACGACCTTCCCCGAAGGACCCGAACGCAACAGGGCGTTCGGCGTCTTCGCCGCGGTCTCGGCCGGCGGCGGCGCGATCGGGTTGCTGGCCGGCGGCATGCTCGTCGAATGGCTCAACTGGCGGTGGGTGCTGTTTGTCAACGTGCCCATCGGACTGCTCATCGTCCTCGCCACACCGCGCTGGATCCGGGAGTCCGAGCGGCACGCCGGGCACTTCGACGTGCTGGGCGCGATGACCTCCACCATCGGCATGGTGCTGCTGGTGTACGGGTTCATCCGGGCCGCGCAGGACGGCTGGCGGGACGCGCTCACCCTGGGCGCGTTCGGGGCCGCCGTAGTGTTCCTGCTGCTGTTCGTCCTGGTCGAGGCGCGCTCCCGGCAGCCGATCACGCCCCTGCACATGTTCGCCGACCGCAACCGGGCGGGCACGTACGGCATGATGCTGAGCCTCGCCGCCGCGATCTTCGGCATGTTCTTCTTCCTGACGCTCTTCGTACAGAACGTGCTGGACTTCAGCCCGCTCGAAGCCGGTCTGGCCTTCCTCCCGGTGAGCGCCGTCATCGCGATCGGCGCGGGGCTGGCGTCCCAGTTCCTGCCCAAGTACGGGCCCAAACCGTTCATGGTGGTGGGTGCCGTCCTGGCCGCCGCGGGCCTCGCCTGGCTGACCCTCACCGACGTCCACTCCACCTACCTCGGCAGCATTCTCGGCCCGATACTCATCTTCAGTCTCGGCATGGGCATGGAGTTCGTGTCCCTGACCCTGATGGCGCTGTCCAACGTGGCCACCCAGGAGACGGGCGCCGCCTCCGGGCTCCTCAACGCCACCCAGCAGGTCGGCGGCTCCCTCGGTCTTTCCATCCTGGTCACGATGTTCGGTACGGCGAGCAACAACGAGGCCGACCGGCAGATCCCCGCCTTCCTGTCCCAGGCGACCCCCCTGGAGCGGCTCCGCTTCGAACGCACCGGGCAGCTCCCGCCGCCCTACGCCGACGAGATCCTCACCGCGGGAGTCTCCGCCGCCTTCATCATGGCCGCGATCTTCACCGCCATCGCCGCGGTGATCGCCCTCCTCGTCATCCAGGTCCGCCCCTCCGACCTGGAACGACTCCAGGGCGGAGGACTACCCACGGCCTGAGAAGCAATGAAACGGTTCAGCGTCAAGGACTCCTGTGCGTAGTCGGGGAATCCGGTGAAGGGTGTGACGACCTTCACGTTGATGTGGCGGAAAGTGATGAATTCCTTACGCAAGTAGTGCGTAAGTGACGGTAATTCACACGCATGAAATCGGAGGTTCATCGTGCGACCGTTCACCCTCAACTACGCCTCTCCCAGAGGGCTTTCCCACGCCGTGACGCCGTATCACTTCGACCCGGCCCGCCAGTTGAACGTGCTGCCCGACGGCCGCCCGGCCGTCAGTGACCCGGACCTGCTGCTCGCGGTCGGTACGACGACGTCGACCGCCGGATCCGCGACCCACTTCGACGACTGACGACCCGTGCGCGAATGACCGTACTGATCCTGACGTCCGAGGAGGACGTGACCGCCGACCTGGTGGTGGCCGGGCTGCACGGGACGGGGACGCCCGTGATGCGACTGGACCCGGCCGATCTGCCGGGCAAGGCCGTACTGTCCGCCGACTACGCCCACGGCGACTTCGACGGGCACCTGTCGGTCAACGGGCATGTGCTCAGCATGGGCGGGCTGCGCTCCATCTGGGTGCGCAGACCCGGCGAACCGGCCGCCCACGCGGCCGACCCCTCACCGTGGCTGACCGCTGAGACCCGGCAGGCGCTGTACGGGATGCTCCACTCCGCCGCCGCACGGTGGATGAACCATCCGCGCAACGCCGACCAGGCCCGGCTGAAACCCTGGCAGTTGAGGGTCGCCCACCTCAGCGGCTTCGCCGTGCCCCCGACGGTGTTCACCACAGCACCCCGGCTGGCGCGGGAGTTCGCCGAGGAGTACCGGGACGTCGTCGTGAAGTCGGCCTCGGGGCCACCGCCCGGCGACCCCGCGCTGACCCTGCCGACCACCCTCATCGGCCCGGACGCCGACTTCAGCGCCGTCGCCGCCGGACCCGCGCTGCTCCAGAAGTACGTCCCCAAGCGGGCCGACATCCGTCTGACCTGCGTCGGGTCCAGGCTGTTCGCGGCGCGGAAGACCGCCGAACCCGACCAGGTCGACGGGCGCTACGGCGACACGGGGCACACCTGGGAGCCGGTGCCGGTCCCCGAGCGCATCGGCAAGGCGGTGCACGAGTACGTCGCTCTGGCCGGACTGGCGTACGCGGCCTTCGACTTCGCCGAGGACGGGGACGGCATCTGGTGGTTCCTGGAGTGCAACCAGGGCGGCCAGTTCGGCTTCGTCGAGCTGGAGACCGGGCAGCCGATCGCGGCAGCGGTCGCCCTGTGGCTGGCCCAGTGCAGGGCGGACCGCCGCACCCCGGACCGGCGCGGGTGACGCCTGGATCGCCGTACGGACTACGCGGCGAGCTCCTTGCGGATGCGGTCCAGCATGAACGCCGAGGACTCCTTGGCCCGCTCCTCCCAGGCGAAGACGCATGCCGTGGCCACGCCGTCGAAGTCCATCTCGCGCAGCGTGCGCACCATCTCCCCGATGGGGAGGGTGCGGAGCATGTACGGGTTCGAGAGCGATTTTCACGCGGCACCTCCGTAGAAGGCCGGGCGGGCGGGGTTTGAGATCGGTGGCGACGACGCGGCCCGACTGAAGGGCCTCGACGGTCGCGGCGGTGATGTCGGTGAGCGCCTCGGTGCTGTGCCGGGCGGCGGTGCGCACGCCGACGGCGGCCGGGTCGGGGAGCCGGACGAGACCGTCCTCATCCACCGCCGCGCACTTGATGTCGTAGCCGTACTGGCAGTTGACGAAGACCTCCAGGTCGATACGGACGCCCTTGGCGGTCTCGAAAGCATGATCTGCGGGTCCTTCAGGTGCGCGAACCGCTTGCTCGTGGCGCGCGGGGTGATCACCTGGGTGGAGACGATCTCGTCGTCCAGCAGCCGGCGCAGCACGTCCACGGGTTGCGGTGGGCGCAGTGCACGACCAGCGGCTCGCCGATCCGGCCCGAGTCGATGACCTGCTTCATCTGCTGGTAGCCGGTGTCGTAGCGTCGCATGAAGCCGACCTGGACCAGCCGGCGGCCGCGGGCGGTCTCGGCCTCGACGATCCTGAGGCAGTCCCCGGCGGTGGTGGCCGGCGGCTTCTCGCAGAACACCGGCTTTCCGGCAGCGATCGCGTTCAGCACGTGCTCGGCGTGGGCCGGGCCCCAGGACGTCACCAGGACGGCGTCGGTGACCGCGGTGACACGGGCGCCGGTGACGGTGTCGGTCAGGCGCCGGATGTGCTCCTTGCCGATCAAGCCGGCGCCGATGACGCCCACACGTACAGTCATGGTGCTCAGCCCTAACCAGGAGTAGCGCGCCCGGAGTTCGGCTTCGAGGGTCTCGAGAGATGGTGTTGGAGATCCCGATGCCGGAGACCAGCGACGGGAAGGCCGGCGACGGGAAGGCCAGGCCGATCACGAAGTTGGTCAGCAACAGCACCACGGCCGCGAAAGTGACGGTCATGGCGAGCACCCCGTAGCCACGGCCGTCGCCGGCCGGCAGCACCAGGGAGTACACACCGATCAGCAACAGGGCTGCGGTGGCGCCCATCTGACGGGCCATCAGCATCGGGCGGCGGTTGACCCGGAAGCACCGCGCCGCGGGGGAACCACCCCGCCGGACGGGAGGCAGGGTGGTGGTGGAGGCGGTCCTACCTCGAGTCAGGCGGGCCGTATCGCGCTGTGGATCGCCGACTCACCGGCGTAGTGGATCGACTCCTCGCGGATGGCCGCCCCAGGGCCCGGGGCGTGGATCATCATGCCGTTCCCGGAGTAGATCCCGACGTGGCCGACGTGGAAGAGGACCAGGTCGCCGGGTTCGAGGTAGGTGAGTGCGATCCCCTGGCCGGCGGTCGCCTGCTCCGGTGCGGTGCGCGGCAGGGAGATACCGGCGGCCTTCCAGGCGGCCTGGGTGAGGCCGGGGCCGTCGTACGCGTCCGGACCCGACGTACCCCAGACGCAGGGCTTGCCGAGCTGGGCGCGGGCGAAGTCCAGGGCCCGCACGGCTCGGGTGTCCTGCGGGGCGGTCGCCGTGAGGGCGGTGCCCGCGGCGAGGAGTTCACCCGTGTCGTAGGCCTGGTTCGCGCCGTAGGTCTGGCCGGTGTCGTAGAACTGTCCGGTGCCGTAGGTCTGCCCGGTCGCGTAGGCCTGGCTGGTGTCGAGGGCCGGGTCCGTGCCGTAGGTCTGTGCCGTGACGAGGGCTTGGCTCGTTGCGGTGGTGGCCGGCGGGTCGGCGGTCGGAGTCGGTGTGGGGGGCCACGCCGTCGTACCGGGCGGGACGGTGGTGAGGTCGGCCGGTCCCTGGTTTCGCAGGGCGTCCCACTGTGTGTCGGCCGAGGGCTGGGCCTGGGTCGACGTGGTGCCCCAGGTGTCGGCGGCGGGCAGGGCCCCGACGGTCGTGAGTGACGCGCTCGGCCGCGCGGTGTGCAGGGACAGCAACTCGCGGGCCTGGGAGAGCTTGCGCTGGTTGCGCTCCTTGGACGTCCGCAGCGAGGCGCGCTGTTGGAGCTCGGCCGAGGGCTCGGCGGACGGGGCGGGCACCGCGAGGGCGGTCTGGTCGGGCCGGGTGCCCTGGAGGGCACCGGCGGTCTCCAGCGGTGGCTCGGGAGCGGCCGGCGGCGCGGCGGCGGGCCCGGCCGTCAGTTCGGCCACCGCGGCCGTCGCGGCCGTCGGTCCGGACGTCAACTCGGCGACAGGCGCGGCGGGAAGCTCCAGGGCGCCGCGGCCGGTCGCCTCCCGGCCGCGGTCGGTGAGGCCGTCGGCCGGGAGGCGAGGGGCCCGTGCTCCCGTGGAGCGGGTCGGCATCCTGTCGGTGGGCAGCGCGGCCGGAACGGTCGGACCCAGCTTCGAGCGGGCCACGTCGAACCACTGCCGGGCGACGCTGTCCAGCGCGGGGCCACCGCGCCCGCTGTCGTCGTTCCGGGCGGTGGCGGGCCTGCGTCCGGCGTCCGTCGGCCGGTCGGCGCGCTGGCGCGGGCCGGTCGCCGCAGCGCGGGTGGCGTTGAAGGTCCCCGTGTCGGACTCGGCCTGGTCGTAGAGGGAGCTGACGCGTCGGCTGACCTCCTCGCGGCTCGGTGACTCGTCCCCGGCCGAAGGGGCGGCGTTGGCCGTCTGGGCGAGCAGGGCCACAGAGGTGAGGGCTGCCGACGCGAGTGCGGAGTTGCGCATGCCGGGGAGGCTCAGAGCCCCCGGACGCGCGCTGCGTTCCGGCGCCATGGGCAACGTACTCCTTCCGTGCTCCGCCTACCGGGTTGGCGATGGGGGTACCCCCAGGCCGTTCAGGCTCTGGGGGAGGGTTCGGGCGGTCGGTCCGGAAGGTGTGCCCTACGGCCCTTGCCCCTGAGGGCAGTTGGGCCGATTCACCCCAAGATCGGTTGGGTCCCCGGCTCCAGTGGACCTCGCGGGCACACCGGACTCGGCGGAGGCCGCGCGTCCCGGCGGGGTTCGCCGGAGGTCGTCGTGCGGTCCGATGCGTAACCTAACGAACTTGTGAGCCCCCCGTGAAGATTGACATGTGAAATGCCCGATACGTTTTTGTGACCTTCGACGCTCGGAGCGGTGGGGCGCCCGAATTCACTGCGCGGCGCGGCGGCTTCGCCACGCTTCGTAGTGGTCCAGCAGTGTCTGCTCGATCGGGCGGTAGGTGAGGCCGAGTTCGCTCACGCTGCGGCTGTTGTCCACCCGGAAGCGGATGCCGAGGTGTTTGCGGATGTAGTCCTGGGTCAGCCCGAACGCGGGGCCGAGGACACGGACCGGCCAGTGCGCAAGCGCGGTGCGCGGGAGACGGAGGTCACGGGGGTATCGGGTCCGGATCGCGCGGGACATCTCGTGGAAGGACGTCATGGTCGGGGCGGCGAGGATGTAGCGGCCCTTCGCGTCCGGGTTCTCCGCCGCCGCGATGTGCGCGTCGGCCACCTCGCGCACGTCCACCGTGGTGAAGCTGAAGTCCGGTGCGCCGTAGAAGAAGCAGCCCTTGAACAACTCGTCCAGCAGGAAGAGGCTCCCGGACTCCGAGGCGGGCGTCAGGGAGGGTCCGAGGATCAGGCCGGGGTTGACCGAGACCATGCGCCAACGGTCCTGAGCGGCCTCCGCGTCCCATGCCGCGCGTTCCGCGACCGTCTTCGCGTAGTGGTACGGGTTGTTCTCCACGGTGCTGGTGGTGTTGAAGTACCGCTCCGACAGCACCGCGTCGTCCATGGCCAGTACGTCGGTGTAGTCACCGAAGATCGCGCCCACCGTGGACGTGAGGACCAGCCGCTCGACGGTGGGCGTGCGCTCGACGGCCGCCAGTACGTTGCGCGTGCCCAGCAGGGCCGGATCGACCATGTCCCGGCGGCCGTCCTCGATCTTCTCCGGCATACGGAACGGCGAGGCCACATGGAACACCACGCGGCAGCCGGCCATGGCCGCGTCGAAGGAGCCCTCGGTCAGCAAGTCCGCCTGGAACAGCCGGAGTCGGCCCGGATGGGCCTCCTGCATCTCCCGCAGGGGCCGCACCTTCGCCGTGTCGGCCGTGCGGCGCACCGTGGCATGGACCGGGTAGCCGCGCTCCAGCAGCCGTTTGACCAGATGACTGCCGACGAACCCGCTGCCCCCGGTGACCAACACGCTCGCCGAACCGTCGTCGCCCACGCGCTCACCCCCTCCGGTCGTGCGGTCGGGGCCACCCTAAGGGGCTCCGACCGCCCTGTCCCGGGTCACCAGTGCGGGAGCCGCAGTTCGTGGCCCCGCAAGGAGTGGGTGGCGGTGCGGCTGATTCTCGTCACCCCCGGAAAACCGGCCACGGCACGTTGTGTGCGATTCGAGGAGGCCGTACGGCCGTGCGACCAGTCGAACGGCGCGGGTGTGACCGTTCGGTCGCGGGTCGGGGCTCCTTCGGTGCTCCTCGGCGACGCCTCTGTGCAGAATCCGTGAACCTGCTGCCCGGGGCGCGCAGGCGGGATGTGCGGATGCCGAGAGGGGGCCTTCACCGAACCCCCTCCTGGGGTGGCCTGAAGGCGCCTTGTTCGGTCAACTCCGAACACACCAAGGTGGGTTGAGCACTTGAGCATCAGGAGTCACAAGCGCGTTGCTTGAGCCGTGCGGTTCGAACACCCACGGTGATGACGGGGGAAACTGGTGCGGTGCACGTGACGCTGTCGCCCTTGCGGGTGGCGTTTTCGTGCCCCGGGTCGGGAATGCCTCCCTCTGCCATCTCTTGGTGCCTTTGTCCGGTACCCGAGACAGGGATAAGGAGGGGGAATGCCGATGAGCGCGGTCAGCGCCGCAAAGCCGACGTATCCCGGCGTCTACGTCGAAGAACTCCCCAGCAGCACCCGCACGATCTCGACCCTGACCACGTCCGTGACCGCCTTCGTGGGGCACACCCGGCGTGGTCCGCTGAACGAGCCGGTACGCGTCACCAGCTTCGCGGAGTTCGAGCGCCGCTTCGGGGGCCTGAGCGCCCAGAGCGCCGTCGGCTACGCGGTCCACCAGTTCTTCGGCAACGGCGGCACCGTCGCGGTGATCGTCCGTGTCGCCAAGGCCGGCAGCGGCAAGGCCGCCTGCGTCACCCTCAAGTCCACCGAGGGCCACAGCGAGGGCCCGGTCCTCGACGTGCACGCCAAGGAACCCGGCCTCTGGGGCAACGGCCTGCGCGTCGCCGTCGACCACGACACCCCGTGTCCCGACGAGACCTTCAACCTGCGGGTCTACGACGCCAAGGGCGACGCCCGCGAGAGCTTCACGGGCCTGTCCATGGACCCCGCGAACGGCCGCTACGCGCAGACCGTGATCAACGCGGGCTCGCGCCTCATCCGCGTCGAGGTCGTCGGCGAGGGCCGCCCCGACCCGTCCGGCACCGTCTCCAAGCCCTTCGGTGACGAACTGCCCAACCTGGCCGTCGACCTGACCGTCAAGATCGGCGATGTGGAGCGCGAGTTCACGCTCTACGACCCCGACTGCGACGGCGAAGCCCCGTGCTCCGTCGCCGAGTTGGCGCTGTTCCTGGAGCGCAAGCTGCGCGCCCTGCCCGACGCGCCCGGCAAGCACGCCTTCGCCGGCGCCGAGGTCACCGCGTTCGGCCGCCGTATCCAGGTCGTGGCCGGCTCCACCGACCCCGAGGACGTCGTCCGCTTCCTCGGCGAGTGCGCCAACGACCTCGGCCTGGAGGCCTCCGTCAACCCGCCGGTCTTCCCGCTGGAGGGCGGCGAGGACGGCGAGGCCCCCGGCCCGCGCGACCTCATCGGCTCCGAGGGCGACAAGACCGGCATCCAGGCGCTGCGCGGCGTCGCCGACGTCAACCTGCTGGCACTGCCCGAGCTCGCCGCGTACGAGAAGACCGAGGACGCCCTCACCGTCATCTCGGCCGCCCAGCGGCTGTGCCAGGAACGGCGGATCTTCCTGCTGGTCGACGCGCCCAGCACCTGGGTCAGCGTCGACTCCGCCCGCGCCGGTCTCGCCGCCTTCGACGCCGTGCGCGGCAATCACGCGGGCCTGTACTTTCCGCACCTTCAGCTCACCGACCCGCTGACCGGCCGGCTGCGCTCCTTCCCGCCGTCCGGCGCGATCGCCGGCGTCGTCGCCCGCACCGACTCCGAGCGCGGCGTGTGGAAGGCCCCGGCCGGCACCGAAGCGCGGCTCGCGGGCGTGCACTCGCTCACCGTCAACCTCACCGACCGTGAGACCGGTCTGCTCAACCCGCTCGGCGTCAACGTCCTGCGGACGTTCCCGCTGACCGGCCCGGTCGTCTGGGGCGCGCGCACGCTGGAGGGCTCCGACGCGCTCGACAGCGAGTGGAAGTACGTGCCGGTGCGCCGGCTCGCCCTCCATGTGGAGGAGAGCCTCCAGCGCGGGTTGCAGTGGGTGGTGTTCGAGCCCAACGACGAGAACCTGTGGCAGCAGATCCGGCTCGCCGCCTCCTCGTATCTGCACACCCTCTTCCGCCAGGGCGCCTTCAAGGGCGGCACCCCGCGCGAGGCGTACTTCGTCAAGTGCGACGGCGACACGACGACCGCCGAGGACATCGAGAACGGCATCGTCAACGTCCTCGTCGGCATCGCACCGGTGCGGCCGGCGGAGTTCGTGATCGTCAAGATCCAGCAGACGTCCGGGCAGTTCGCGCTCTAGGCGCGGGGAATCGTGGAGAACTGAAGGAATCCGATGGCTGAGTTCACGGTCAACGCGCATCGCTTCGACCCGTACAAGAACTTCAAGTTCCTGGTCCTGTGGGACGGTCGTACGGTCGCCGGCATCAGCAAGATCAGTCCGCTGAAGCGGACGACGGAAGTGGTCAAGCACCGCCACGGCGGCGACCCCTCCTCCCCGCGCAAGTCGCCGGGCCGCTCCGAGTTCGAGGGCATCACCCTGGAGCGCGGCGTCACCCACGACCCCGAGTTCGACCGCTGGGCCAACAAGGTCTGGCAGGTCGGCGCGGGTCTCGGTTCCGAGGTGTCCCTCGCCGACTTCCGCAAGGACATCGTCATCCAGGTCCTCAACGAGGCCGGCCAGGTCGCCGTCTCGCACAAGCTGTACCGGACCTGGCCCAGCGAGTACCAGGTCCTCGGCGAGCTCGACGCCAACGCCAACGCGGTGGCCATCCAGTCGCTGAAGCTCGAGTGCGAAGGCTGGGAGCGGGACTACGAGGTGCCCGAGCCGGAGGAGCCCTCATTCCTCAACCCAGCGTGACCAGTGGGTAGTTGAGGGGGGACGAGATGGCGATCACCGGGGCGGCCGAGCTGCTGGTCACCTGGGAGGCGGGGCTCGCCGAGGCATCGACCGGGCGCGCCCTGCTGCTGCACCGCGCGGCGCGCCCGGACGTCGACGCCGCGAGCCTGCCGGTGCTGCCGGTGGGGGAGCGCGAGGCAGACCTGTTCGCGCTGCGCCGCGCCCTGTTCGGGGAGCGGATGCAGGTGCGGCTGGCGTGCTCGGCGTGCGGGGCGGACATGGAGTTCGATCTGGACGCCGGGGAGTTCGCACGGTCGCTGGGCGGCTCGGGCGGTCCCGGCGGGCCCGGTGACTCCGTGGTCCGTGTCCAACAGGACGGCTGGGACGTGGAGTTCAGGCTGCCCGGTGTCGCCGACCTGACGGCAGCGGCCCGGGCGGGCGACCCGCGGGCCGCCCTGCTCGCACGGTGCCTCGTCTCGGCCGTGCGCGACGGGACGACGGTGGGCGCCGGTGACCTGCCGGTGCCGGTCCAGCGCCGGATCGCCGAGGCGGTCGAGGCCGCCGACCCCGGGGCCGACGTCACGCTCACCATCGCCTGCCCCGAGTGCGGCGAGGCCACCCGGGCCGAGCTGGACATCGCGTCCTACCTGTGGACCGAACTGGACGCCTGGGCGAGGGACTTGCTGCTCGACGTCCATCTGCTCGCCACGTCGTACGGCTGGAGCGAGCCGGAGATCCTGGCGCTCAGCCCGCTGCGGCGCCGCTACTACCTGGAGTTGTGTGCGGATGTCTGACGCCGACGGGGCGCCGGTGCCCGACTTCCTCGACCGGCTGATCGCCCGGCACACCCCGGCCGCCGCCGGACCGCGCCCGGGCGTGGTGCGGGTACGCCCCCGGCTGCCCGGCCCGTTCGAGCGGGTCGAGGCGGTACGGAGCACGGCACCGGACCCGGACGACGGCACCGACCTGCTGTGGCCCGCCGGTACCCCGTCGGCCGTACGGCAGGGGGAGGTGCCACGCCCGGCCATGCCCCCGGCCCGGTCGCACACGGAACGGGAACGGACGGTCGTACGCACCGAACGCACCCCGTCCGAACCGGCACCGCGGCCCGCCCCGAGGCCCCTGCACGACACACCCCTGCTGCGCCCCGTCGCGCCGCTCGCCGCCGAGCCCCGGCCGATGCCCGACGCCGTACAGCGGGCGACGGGCCGTGCGCGTCCCGAGCAGGGCTCATCCCAGAGCGCGGCGGTCGTACCCATCCCCCCGGGTACGGACGCCGCTCCCGCCGCCGTGTCCGCGACGCTGCGCCCCAGCGCCGCGGACACGGCGGCAGCCCGGGACGCCGTACGACAGGCCGCCGCGCGGCGCCCGTCGAGGACGCCCGAGCAGGTGGTGCAGGTGCAGATCGGGCGGCTGGAGGTGACGGCCGGACCGTCGCCGTCCGGCGGCGCCCGGAAGCGTACGCCGGCGACCGAGCGGCCGGGCGCGACCCTGAGCCTGGCCGACTATCTGGCGCGAGGGCGGGAGTGACATGACAGACCGAGGAACCGAGGAACCGACGCCATGAGCAACGCACTCGCCATCGCCCATGTCACCCAGGCCCTCGCCCTGCTGCTCGCGTCCAACGTGGGCCCGGAGTTCGACGAGGCCGTGAAGGTGGAGCCGCACAAGCCGCCGACGGAGCCGCCGGACCACCCCACCCTCAACGTGTTCCTCTACCAGGTCACGCCCAACACGTCGATGCGCAACAACGACCTGCCGACCCGGGCCTTGGACGGCACCCTGGTGAAACGGCCGGCCGCCGCGCTGGACCTGCACTACCTCATCACCGCGTACGGCGACGAGACCGCCCTGGTCGGCCAGCGGCTCATCGGCTCCGTGGTGCGCACCCTGCACGATATCCCGATCCTGCCGAAGGACGTCATCGAGGAGACCGCTCAACTCCCGCACCTGGCGGACAGCGACCTCGCTCAGGCGGCACAGCGGGTGCGGTTCACGCCGACGGTGATGGACATCGACGAGACGTCGAAGCTGTGGGGGATGCTCTACCAGACGCCCTACTCGCTGTCGGTGGTCTACCAGGCGACCCTCGTCCTCATCGACGGACGCGAGAAGCCGGTGCCGGCCAAGCCCGTGGAGCGGCCGGACGTACGGGTTCTGCCGTTCGGGGCGCCTGGGGCGCCGGTCCCTCCGGGGGCCGGGCCGAAGGTTGAGCAGCCATCAACCAGCCCTGCGCCGACGGGCGCTGAGGTGTCGGCCGCCGACGAACCCGCGCCGGGGCGCGCTGCCGTCAAGAAGACCGCGAAGGCACCGGCCAAGACCGTCGCCAAGGCCCCGGCACGGCCCCGCAGGGCCACCCGTGTGAGCAAGTCGGCGCAGCCGGAACCCCGGAAGGACACGGAGGGCTGAGAGGCATGGGAACGACGGGGGCGGGTGAGGGTATGGAGGCGAACGGGCCGGGAGCGGCAGGTGCGTCGGGCACCGCCGCCGGCCACGAGGCGGGCGCGACGCTGACCGCGGAGATCCGGCGTGTCCTGGCCCGGATCGACGCCCACGCCACCGGCGCCGGACAGCCGACCGGTCAGGACCCCGACGCCGCGTCCGCCGCGTCGACCGCCGGGGGCTCCGCGAGCCCGGCACCCCTGGCCGCCCCGGGCACCGCCCCCCTCGACGCCCTCGTCACCTGCTTCGGCCTCACCCCCTTCGAACGCGACCTGATCCTCCTCACCGCCGCCGACGAACTCGACCCCACGACCGCCGCCCGCTGTGCCGCGGCCTGCGGGGACCCCCAGCGGGCGCACCCGACCTTCTCGCTCGCCCTGGCCGCCCTCGCCGAACCCCACTGGAGCGCCCTCACGCCGGTCGCGCCGCTGCGGCGCTGGCGGATCGTCGAGCTCGACGACGAGTCCCGGCTGACGACCTCGCGCCTGCGCCTCGACGAGCGGATCCTGCACTTCCTGCTCGGCTCGCCCTACCTCGACGCCCGCCTGCACGGCCGCCTGCGCCGCACATCGGTGCCGGAGCAACTGCCGCCGTCGTACGACCTGGCCGCGAGCCGCGTCGCCGAGGGCTGGACGACGGGGGCGAGCCCCGACACGCCGCTGCTCGTCGAGGTGACCGGCGGTGATCTGCGCAGCCGTGCCGACATCGCCGCCGCGGCGGCCGCCCGGTCCGGGCTAGGGCTGTACGCGCTGGGCGCCGAGGACATCCCGGCCGACCCCGCAGAACGCGACCGGCTGGCCCGGCTCTGGCAGCGCGAGGCGATCCTGCTGCCGGCCGCGCTGCTCGTCGAGGTGGGCGACCTGGACCGCGACCAGCGGGCGGCGACCGAGGCGTTCCTGGCCGGGGCGGCCGTACCGGTCGTCGTATCGAGCGAGGACCCGCTGCGCTCGGACCGGCCGCACGGGGCACGGGTGGCGGTCCCGCGTCTCGACGAGGAGGAGCAGTTCGAGCTGTGGGGCCGGGCGATGCACCCGATCGCCGACCTCGACGAGGTCGAACTGCGTTCCCTGGTCGCCCAGTTCCAGCTGCCCCCGCACGTCATCCGGTCCGCCGCCGCGACCGTACGCCGTCGACTCCCCCACGAGGACACCCTCGACGCCGCCGAACTCGCCTGGCGGGCCGGCCTGGAGGAGGCCCGGATCGGCATGGACGAGCTGGGCCGCCGTATCGAACCGGAGGCGGGCTGGGGCGACCTGGTCCTGCACGACCGGCAGACCGGCGTGCTGCGCGAGATCGTCGCCCATGTGCGACAGCGTCCGACGGTCCATCAGGAATGGGGCTTCGCGGGCACGTTGCGGCGCGGCCTCGGTGTCACGGCCCTGTTCGCGGGCGGCTCCGGCACCGGCAAGACGCTGGCCGCCGAGGTCATGGCGAAGGAGCTCGGCCTCGACCTGTTCATCGTCGACCTCTCCCAGGTCGTCAGCAAGTACATCGGCGAGACCGAGAAGAACCTGCGCCGCGTCTTCGACGCCGCCGAACGCGGCGGCGCACTGCTGCTGTTCGACGAGGCCGACGCGCTGTTCGGCAAGCGCAGCGAGGTCAAGGACAGCCACGACCGGTACGCCAACCTCGAAGTGAGCTACCTGCTGATGCGGATGGAGGCCTACCGCGGCCTCGCCATCCTCACCACCAACATGAAGAAGGCCCTCGACACCGCCTTCCTGCGCCGTATCCGCTTCGTCGTCGACTTCCCCTTCCCGGCCGAGCACGAGCGCGCCGAGATCTGGCGCCGGGTGCTGCCGTCGCGGGCTCCCGTCAAGGACATCGACCCCGGCCTGCTCGCCCAACTCACGGTCGCCGGCGGCTCGATCCGCAACATCGCGCTCTCCGGCGCGTTCCTCGCGGCCGAGGAGGGCGACCGGCTCCAGATGCGGCACATGCTCGCCGCGGCGCGCACCGAGTACCAGAAGCTGGAGCGCTCCCTGACGCCGGGGGAGGTGCGGGGATGGGTGTGAACGGTGAGGCGGGCGAGCGGAGCGCCTCGCGCGAGACCCGTCACGACCGGGAACCTCGGGAGATCCGGGTGGAGATCGGCGAACTCGCCCTCCATGGCTTCCGCGTGGACCCGGAGCGGGTGTCGGTCGCCTTCGAACGCGAACTGACCCGTCTGGTCCAGATCCACGGCGTCCCGCTCGCCGCCGACGGCGCCCTGACCCTCGACGCGCTGTCCGGCCTGCCGCCCCTGCCCGCCGGCCTGTCCGCCCGCCGCCTCGGCCAGGAGCTGGCCCGCGCGGTGCACGAAGGGCTCAGTGGCCACGGGGAGGTGACGCGATGAGTTCCCAGGCCCAGGACGCCCGCTCCGAGCAGGCAGCCGAACAGCGCCGACGCAAGCGCAAGGAGCGTGCCGCCAAGTCCCGTACGCCCGAGCCGAAGGACATCGTCAGCGGTGCCGGGCAGCCTCTCGACCCTGGTGTACGGAGGGAGTTGGAGGAGAGACTCGGCCATGACCTCGGCCGCGTACGCCTGCACACCGACCGGGACGCCGGGCAGCTGACGGAACTCCTCGGCGCGGACGCGGTCGCCGTGGGCCAGGACATCTTCTTCCGCGAGGGCGCCTTCAAACCGGGCACGGACGAGGGCCGCCGCCTCCTCGCCCACGAGCTGCTGCACACCGTCCAGAACCCGCACGGCCTCGGCACGCTGCGTGCGGGCCGGGGGCTGGGTGCGGTGAGCGTGCCGCAACAGGCGATCGAGCGGGAGGCGGAGTCGGCCGCCCAGGACCTCGTACGTCCTTCGCAGGCCGCCCCGGAGGAGTCCACGGCCGACGTGGCGGAGGACCAGGCCACCCCCGGCTGGCTGCGCTACGCCACCGTCGACGCCGACCGGAACCGCGCCGAGGCCATCGACCCCGCGACCCTCGTCGACCGTCTCGCGAACTCCCTCGTACGTTCCCTGCGCGGCGACCCCGAGGACCTTTCCCAGCGCACCCGCAAGCAACTCGCCCGACTGCCCGAGGAGTTGCTCGACGGCGTCCTCGTGCGCCTGGAGAGCCGGCTGCTCGGCTCGGAGCACGACCGGGTACTCGACCTGGTCGACGAGATCGAGGCGTACGACGACTACGCCGAGGACGGTCTGGAGCGGGACGCGCACGACGCCCCGGAGATCGAGCCGGACACGGCCGAGCAAGTGCGCAACGAGCGCGAGAACGCGGCGCGCTCCGCCGAGGAGCGGCGGGCGGAGGAGGAGCGGCCCCGGATCGCGCCCGGGCCGGAGAAGGACCTGGCTGTCGAGGAAGGCGCCGTCGGCAGCACTCCGCGGAACGGGGGGACACGGGAGCAGGGGAGTACTCCGCAGGGCGGGGGTGCGCCCGGTGGGACGCGGGACCAGGAGGCGTCGGCCGGGCAGGGATCCGGGGCGGCGGGGGCCCCGGCATCCGGTGGCGGTGCGGCCCCGGCCGCGGCTCGTGAGGAGCAGGCCTCCTCCGCCTCGGAGGGTTCGGCCGGTGCTGCGCAGCCGGGCGGGAAGGGATCCGCCGACTCGGCCTCGGGCAAGGCGTCGGGGGGCTCGGAGGGGAAGTCCCGGGACGCGGCCGGCAAGGAGGGCGAGGGCGGTAAGGACGGCAAGGGCGGCAAGGAGAAGGACAAGGGCGGTCAGGAGCAGACCGAGCGCGAGGACGCGGCCGCCGCGAGCAAAGAGGAGTCCGCGGCGAAGAACCGCCCGGGCGCGGCCGAGGCGGCCGTCGCCGGACGGCAGCTGAAGCAGCAGGACAAGCGGGGCCAGCAGAAGCCGACCGGTTCGCCGACGGCGTCCGGCAAGGACACCCAGCTGCCCGGCAGGCTCAGCACGCTCGACGGCAAGCGCAACCAGGATCTCGACGGCCGTGACGAGGAGACCGACGAGGACCCGTCCGGCTCCGGCAGTGAGTCGGAGGTCGAGGTCGGGGGCGAGGAACCGAGCGCCTGGGACGTCAAGCTACAGCCGGACGACTTCGTTCCGCAGCAGGACCTCGACGTGTCGGCCGTACCGACCGCCGACAAGCTGGACCCGTCCGCGCCCGCGACCGCCCAGACGGCCCCGTCGTTCCCGGCCCCGCCGCCGACGCGGGCCGAACAGGTGCAGGCCGAACGGGAGGCCGAGGACGCCGAGGACGAGACGGCGGAGCCCGAGGAGGAACCGGCCGAGTCCGCCGCGGAGCCGGAGCCTTCGACGCCGGAGACCGAAGGCGGGCCCGACAGCCTTGCCGGGCCGGATGGTCCGGCCCTGGATCAGGCCGCCGCCGCGCGGCCGGTGCCGGGGACCCGCGACCCCAAGAGCGGTGACGACCCCAAGGCCGGGCCGGTGGCCGCGCAGACCACCGTGCAGGAGGCGCCGGGCAAGCAGGACGGGAAGTCCGAGGCCGGCTCCGAGGCCAAGGAGCCGGCCGCCAAGGAGGAGAAGGGCACGGACGCGGCGGGCGACAAGGGAGCCACCGCACCGGAGAAGGAGTCCCAGCAGGCCAAGGGCGGGCAGTCGGCGCAGAGCGACGCCGGGGCGAAGGAGAACGGCGGGGGCTCGTCCGGGGCCGGTGCGCAGGGCGAGCAGGCCGAGCAGGCAGAGCAGGGTGGCGGCTCCGCCCAGGACGCGTCGTCTGTCGGTGGGGGCGGCAGTACGACGCCCGGGGCGTCGGACGGGACGGGGGGTGCCGGTACGGCGAACTCGTCCGGATCGTCCGGCACGTCGGGGGCGACCGGTGCCGAGCCCGCCGGTGACACGTCGGCGCAGGAAGGCCGTACGGAAGCGTCTCCTCGTACGGAGACGTCGGCGGCGCCCGCACGGTCCGCATCTGCACCTGCATCCGCACCGGCGCCCGCCGCCGCGAAGTCGGAGCAGGCGCCGACGTCGGCCTCGGCGAAGGCGGCCCCGGAACCGAACGCCGAGCGGGAGAGCGCACCGGCGCCGAAGGCGGCGCGCGGCGGCGGAGGAACAGGCGGTGGAGGGGCAGGCGGTGGAGGAGCAGGCGGCGGTGGCGGCGCCCCGGCCGCCGGCAAGGGGAAGAAGGACTCCGCGCCGGTCCCGAACCTCTCCGGGGTCTCGCCGGAGGCCGGACTCGCGACGGCCTCGAAGCTCAAGCCGCACAAGGCGCTTCAGGCGATGGGCGGGGTCGGCGGCGCGGTGGACCGCACGGTCGGCGACGAGCACAAGACGCTGGCGTCCGCGCCCCCCTCGATGCAGCGCCCGGCGGGTGCGCCGCAGACGCTGCGGGGCAAGCCGAAGTCGGACGCGCCGGCCGAGTACTCGCAGGACAAGCCTCAGGAGGCCGAGGCTCCCGAGCAGGAGAACGCCCAGGTCGAGGGCGCCAAGGAGCCCGAGGGCCAGATCGAGGCGGAGAAGGCGGAGGAGCCCAGCGGCTGGGACACCTTCAAGATGGCGCTCGGCTTCGGCATCGGCAAGGTGGCGAGCTGGCTCGGCTTCGAGGTGGATCCGCAGGAGCTGGCCGCCAAGTTCGCCGGGCTGCCCACGAAGGACGAGGCGCTCAAGCAGGCCCAGGCGGGCAACGCGCCGGGTGTGGAGCTGAAGGGCTCGGCGGAGAGCAGCGCCGGTGAGCAGGACGGCCATGTCGACGCCAAGGGCCAGGAAACCGTCGCGACGGCTCGCGACGACTCGAACCGGGGCATGGGCGAGGACCAGGTCTATCCCAATGCCCCCAAGGAGGAGTTGACCGCCCAGGTACCGGGCGCGCAGGGCGGCGAGGGCGTCGCGGTCGAGGGTGGCGGCGCGACCGGCGCCGTACCGCCGGAGGCAGCCTCGGAAGTCGCCGAGCACGAGCAGGGGCCGCAGTTCCAGGCGGCGTTCAGCGACGGCCAGAAAGGCATCTCCGAGGGTCGGCAGGCCAAGGACCGGGACTTCCGTGACTCGCAGGCCAAGCACAAGCAGCAGGTCGATTCCGAGATCGCGAAGAACACCGACACGCAGGCCGGCGAGCGCGAAAAGGCGATGGGCGAAGTCACCGCCCAGCGCGAGGGCTGGCGCACGGAGCAGGATCAGGAGCTCAAGAGCCTCGGCGACAAGAAGACCGACCGGCACGACAAGGTCCGCAAGGACGTCGAGGACAAGGAAAAGCAGACCGACGACAACGTCGAGAAGGAGAAGGAGGGCAGTGACAAGAAGATCCAGGAGGAGAGCGACAAGGCGGAGCGCGACGCGGAGAAGCAGCGCGACGGCGCCGTCGAGGACTCGGGGAACTGGATCACCAAGGCCTTCGACTGGATCAAGCAGAAGGTCATCGAGATCAAGAACGCGATCGTCCGGGTCATCCGGGCGGCGCGGGACGCGGTCGTCGGCTTCATCAAGAACTTCAAGGACACGGTCGAGCGCTGGATCAACGAGGCCCGCAAGAACATCGTCGAGGCGATCAAGAACTTCATCAGGGAACTGATCGAGTTCGCGGTGGCGATGGTGCGGGCGGTCGTCGAACTCGCGGCCCGTATCCGCAAGTTCATCACCGATCTGATCGCTGCGGCCATTGCCCTCGTCCAACGTCTGGCCGAGGCGCTGAAGCAGGCGATCAGCGACCTCCTGGACGCCATCGGCAAGCTCCTGAGCAGCATCCTGGACGTCCTGAAGAAGGCGCTCCTGGACGTGGTCAAGGCGATCGTGGACGCGGTGAAAGCCGTGCTGGATTTCGCCTCCAAGCTGCTGGGCGCGCTCGGCGAGTTCATGCTTGTCGCGGTCGACTTCCTCTCCGACCCCGGTGGCTGGCTGGGCGGTGCCAAGAACTCCGCGGTGGACGGCGCGAAGAACCACCTGTTCCGCGAGGTCAAGGCGGCCGTCAAGGACTGGTTCCAGTCCAAGATCGAAGAGATCATCGGCATCCCGAAGGCCATCCTCGACAAGCTGATCAAGGGCGGCATCGCCCTCGAACAGATCGTCAAGGAGACCTGGGATGCGATAGTCCCCCAACTCCCCTTCATCATCGGCGAGATCGTCATCACCAAGGTCATCGCCAAATTGATCCCGGGCGCGGGCTGGGTCATGGCGGTCATCGACGCCATCCGCACGGCGATCGGCGCGCTCGGCGAGATCCTGCGCGCCATGGGCGCCGTCCTCGACTGGTTGAAGGCCGTCCGCCGCGGCGGCGCCGGCGTCCTCTTCGCCAAGGCGGTCGCGGCGGGGATCGTGGCCCTCCTCGAACTCGCCTACGAGGCGCTGCTGAGCGGCATCGGCAAGTACGTGGCGAAGGTGGGGCGGCGTTTCAAGGACATCGCCGCGAAGCTGGGCGGCAAGGGGAAGGACAAGGCGGGCGGGGGCAAGAGTGCTGGGGCTGACGGCTCGGACGACAAGGGTGGGGGCGACAAGCCCCAGGTCGACCTGACGAAGAAGCCGGGCGTGGACGGGAAGGCATCGACGGCGACGTCGCCGAAGCCGGGCCAGGGCAAGGACGGCGCGCCTGGGAAGCCCAAGACACAGGGCGACACCAAGAAGCCGACGCCTGCAACCAGCAAGGACAAGAACGGCAAGCCGAAGGACAAGGACGAGAAGCCGAACACCACGCCGACCCCGAGCGTAAAGCCGAAGGCGGAACCGCCGGCCAAGCCGAAGCCCGAGCCGGACACGAAGCCGAAGAGTACCGACGGCAAGGCACCGGACAAGCCGAAGGACGACACCACGGGCCCGTCCAAGCCCAAGGACGCCGACGGAAGGACGCCGGACAGGCCGAAGGGCCAGGACCCGAGTAAGCCGAAGTCCGGGGACACCCCAGCCAAACGCAAGCCCGATGCAGACCAGGACAGGACCAAGGACGGGGTCGGCGCCAAGCCCGACAAGCCGAAGAGGAAGGACGAGGACGGCCGGCAGCCGAAGCCCAAGCACGAGAGGAAGGACCCGAAGAAGCCGAAGCGCGACAAACACTCGGACGGGAAGCCGAAGGACAGGGACCCGAAGAAGGAGAAGCAGCAGAAGAAGGACCAGAGGAAGAAGGAAGAGGATTCGAAGGACTCAAAGGATGCACGGCTGGAAAAGATCCTGGCGCGCATCAGGCCCCGGCTTCAGAGAATGCTCGGCGACGGCACCGCAGGTGTACCGCTGCGCCTGACCCTCGCCGGGATGAAGGCCTGGTACCGGCTGAACGAACTCGCGGCTCAGGGGTCCGGAACCACCCGGGACATACGCGCCAGGCTCAACCCGGAGGGTTCGGCCGCGCGCCCGTACACGCCGAACCCGGAGGAATTGCGCTCCATCGTCCGGGATGCCGTCGTCGCATTCCTTCAAGATGATCGCGTCACCGGCGCCGCCCAGCGCTTCGGTTCGGAGGAAGCGGGGTCCTATCGAGACAACAACTCCGGCCTGGAGACCGAGGACATCCAGAACGTTCCGCACGCGGGCGGTGGGGCGGGAATCCCAGGTGCTGCGCTGCATATGCTGAGCCGGGGTTCGGACATTCCGCGCAGCCGTATGGACTACACGATCGGTGAGTCTCGGCAGCGCATCACGGAGCGTCATTTCCGGCCGAAGGCACGTGAGGGTGCAGAGCCTCGACCCTTCGATCCCCGCAACGCGTTCGTCATGGATGCCGCCTCCTATCCGGAAATAAATCAACACACGAAGGACATCAATCAGCGTCTACAGAAGAACCCCGAGGGCGTCGGTCTGAACTCGGAGACTCTTTCCGCGCTCAACGCCACACAGATAGGTGACGCGCGACTCGCGCGCACCATCCGTAATTTCCTGCGGACTGGCCGGTGGCCCGACGAGCTCACCGAGGACGAGCAGGAGACGCTGGGGCGCGTCGCATGGCTCATGTACGTGCGGGAAACGGCCCGTGACCCGGAGAACGCCGCACTCGCACCCATGACGATGGATCTGATCGCAGAAGGGAAGATGTCGTTCGAGGAGGCATTCGCCGAGTTCGAGCCCGATCCCACGCAACAACCGCCGCCGGCCCCGCCCGCGAAGCCGGCCAAAACGAAGGACGGCAAACCGAGAAGGAGGCGCAAGCCGAAACTCAAACCGCGCAGGATCGGCGGACGCGGTAGGTATCCCGCCTCGATGGAGGGAGCGACACGGGCAACCCGCGGACTCGAGGCGGAAGACCGGCAGGAATCGCTGCCGACGGCCGAGGAAGAGTCCCGAATTCTGACGGAACGCGTACGCGGTACGGTGGGACCACTTCGCGCTTCTCAGCGGCAACATGGAAGTGCCGAGGAACGCGGCGAGTTGAGCTTCAGGAAGATCGATGTGATGACGCGATGGGTCGTCATGAAGCTGGACGGCTCCGGAAGCGTATGGGGAGCGAGTCGGCAGGACATCGTAGACTACATCGTCGAGTTCATCAGACGGCATCACGGCATAAATTGAGAGGAACACTGAAATGTCACCGGTAGTGCGCGTGGTCCTGAAGCGTGAAGTGACGCTGGACGACGTCGGTGTTCTCTCCTGGCGCGAGGACTGGAACACCGTCTCCTTCAGCCGTAAAGGCGAGCTCCCGGAGCGCGAGGTCTGGGAAACGATGAACGGTGACACGGTCATCACGTTTCTCGGCGACCACATCACAGGGCTTCGTTATCTCGTCATCGACGGAGCGGATGTGGAGAACATTCGCGATCTCGTGACCAGCCGACTCCCGTGCTGGACGCACGAGGAGGCGCTCGAATTCCTGTCCCGGGCGCGTGACCGGGACGAGAAGGTCCACGGCATTTACCTGTCGGCCGTGAGTGCGCCCCTCCAGGAGCACGGCCCACTTGCGGCCAAGTTCCGGGAGACCGCCTCCGATCCGCACCCGGATGTCCGTCGTGCGGTTCTGGTGGGAATCGGCTATCTGGGCGCCTGGCCGTCGTTGCGCAGCCTGGCCATGGACATGAAGAACAACGATGCCGACGAGGGAGTACGGCGTGACGCCGGCTTCTTGATCGAAGGACTCGAGCTCTCCGAGAACTGAGCGTCCACCTCAACCGAGCCAGGTGAATACAACGTGAGCCGCTACGCCGACATCCCCAAACCCATCCGCTCCGGAATCGTCGTGGTCAACCCCGACACCGGCACCCCCCAGCGGATCATCGTCCTACAGTTCAACCCGGACACCCTGGAGCGCAGCGTCGCCCCGCAGTCCGCCGGCGACAGCGGTGACGCCGGAGGCGGCGGCACCGGCAGCGGGGACCGCAACGAGGCCCTCCGTCTGAAGGGCCCCGCCCAGGAGACCTGGAAGTTCACCGCCGAGATCGACGCCACCGACCAGTTCGAGGTCGCCGCCCCCGACGGCATCCACCCGCAGCTCGCGACTCTCGAAATGCTGGTGCAGCCGACCGTCGCCCAGCTCCGTGCGGCGAGCAAGCTGTCGCAGAAGGGTGCCATCGAGATCAGCCCGATCGAGATGCCGCTCACTCTCTTCACCTGGGGGAGCAAGCGGGTCATGCCCGTCCGGCTCACCGAACTCTCCATCAACGAGTCCGCCTTCGACGTGAACCTCAATCCGATCCGAGCGTCGCTCAGCATCGGCATGAAGATCCTCACCGTCAGCGATCTCCCCGCCGGCCACCGCGGCGCCGACCTGTACATGGCCCACCTCGCGCAGAAGGAACGCCTCGCCGCGGCCGCACGCGGCGGCGGCCTCGGCTCGCTCGGGCTCAGCGGAAGCGGATTCGGGACAGCAACCGCAAGCGGAAACAACGTCGTGATCGGAAGGGGCTGAGCAGGACACCATGGCTGACATCGAGCCTTACGAGAGCGCCCTGGACGCGATACCGGGTGCTCATCCCTACCCGCGCACCAGCCGGTATCACGACACCGAGATCGGCATCCACCGCCGACCCGATGGCACCGAAGTCCGGTACACCAAGCGCCGGTTGCTGCCTCCGCTCGACCAGATCCCCGACGGCGACGTCACCCAGCCCCACACCGTCGGCGCCGGTGAGCGTCCCGACCTGCTCGCGCAGCGGTACTTCGGCGACCCCGGCCAGTGGTGGCAGATCGCCGACGCCAACCCCGTACTCGATCCACGCGAGTTGACCGACGAGGCCGGGCGCGTCATCGACATCCCGCTCGCCGGCGGGTTCCCGGGCGGCAGGGGAGACCGGCGTGTTTGATCTGCCCGTGGGGCAGGGCCCCGTCCACATCACGCTCCTCATGGGGCCCAAGCTCGCCCGGCCCGTCCCGGCCGAGGTGACCGAGGCCCTGCTGTCCGCCCAGATCACCGCCACCGCGGGCGAGCGCAGTGGCTTCCAGCTCGCCTTCGACCTCACCAAGAACGGGATCATCAGCCGGCGGCTGCTGCCGGAAGGGTTCTTCGATCCCAAGACCCGGCTCATCGTCGGCGTCACCGTCCGCGGCACCTCCGCCGTCCTCTTCGACGGACTCGTCGTCCGCCACGAGGTCGGCGCCAGCAACCAGCCCGGCCACTCCACCCTCACCGTCACCGGCGAGGACCTGACGCTGCTCATGGACCTGGAGGAGCGCACCGCGAGGTACCCGAACCTCCCGCCCTCCGAGCGCGCGCTCGCCATCCTGCGCCGCTACTCCGACTACGGCATCCGGCCCGACGTCTACACCGAGAAGGTCGCCCAGCCTCCGCACCAGGACCTCCGGGTGCACTACCAGACTGGTACGGACCTGCAATACGTCACCGAGCTCGCGCGGGCCAACGGCTACACCTTCTACCTGGAGCCGGGCCCCAACCCCGGCCAGTCCTCCGCCCGTTGGGGTCCGGAGATCCGCCTCGGCATCCGCCAGCACGCCCTCAACGTCAACATGGACGCCAACTCCACCGTCGACCAGCTGACGTTCGCCTACGACGGCACCGCACGCGAAGAGCCGCAGGCCCGCTGGCAGAACCCCGCGACCCGGCAGTCGGACCTGCTCCCGCAGCCGTCCATCAGCCCGCTGCGCCCGCCCCTCGGCAAGCGGCCCACCCCGGCCCTGAAGCGCAGGACGCTCACCGGCACCGCCAAGCACCAGCGTGAGCAGGCGGAGGCCGAACTCCTCGCCCGCGCCGCCGTGTCCGCCGACGTCGTCTCCGGCTCCGGCTCCCTCGACGTCATCCGGCACGGCTACATCCTCCAGCCCCGCCAGCTCGTCGGCGTACGCGGCTCGGGACGGGCGTACGACGGCGACTACTTCGTCAAGTCCGTCACGCACAACCTGCGTCCGGGCTCGTACCAGCAGAACTTCACCCTTTCAAGGGAGGGCTTGGAAGCGCGTAGCGACTACGTCCGGCCCTGACACACGTGACCCCACGAACGATCGACCAGGAGCACCCCCACCATGGCGGCACCCAGCAATCGCTACCTCGGCAAGTTCCGCGGCCGGGTCGTCGACAACGACGACCCGCTGCGCATCGGCCGGATCACGGTCGAGGTCCCGGACGTCCTCGGCAACGAGCCGTCGACGTGGGCGCTGCCCTGCCTGCCGTTCACCGGGCCCGAGTCGGGGCAGTTCGTGGTGCCGCCACCGGGGGCCGGCGTGTGGGTGGAGTTCGAACAGGGGGATCCCAGCTTCCCGGTGTGGACCGGGTGTTGGTACGGCGCCGCCGACGAGCTTCCGCCCGACGCGCGCCGCGAACTCCAGGCCAACTCGCCGAACAAGCCCGTCGTCGTCCAGACGCCGCAGGCGCACAAGCTCGTCATGAACGACACGCCCGGCGCCGAGCAGGGAATCCTGCTTCAGGCCCAGGGCGGCGCATACATCCGTATCACCAGGGAGGCCGTGGTCATCTCGACCGGCGCGGGCGCCGAGATCCTGCTGCGCGGCGATGAAGTGACCATCAACGAGGGCCAGTTGACCGTGCTCTCCAAGCGATGAGGAAAGACGGGGGACACAAGAGAATGTCCGGGACTCTGCTCGACGCCGGTGCCGTGATCGGTTGCCCGCACGGCGGCCGCGTCGCGCCCGCCACCACACCCTCCGGCGGCGTACGCCTCGCGGGCGCCGCCGTCGCCACAGCCGCGCACAGCTATGTGGTCACCGGCTGCCCGCACACCGTGAACGGCATGCCCTCGCCGTGCGTGACGGTCCGCTGGACCGCCGCCGGCTCCGGTATCACCGTCGACGGCGCGCCCGTGCTGCTCGACACCTCAGCGGCCGAGTGCTTCACCGCGGCCTTCGTGCCGCAGGGGCCGCCCGTCGTCCAGGCCGCGCAGCGAAAGGTCACCGTCCGATGAGCCCCACCAGCCGGGGAACCAGGCCCCGTTCCGACCTCGCCTTCCCCTTCCGCGCGGACCGCCGCGGCCGTACGGCGCACGCCAGGCACGGTGAACACGTCCACGACCTCATCGAGCAGCTGCTGTTCACCAGCCCCGGCGAGCGCGTGATGCGCCCCGACTTCGGCTGCGGGCTCCTCGACCTGGTCTTCGCCCCGACCAGCCCGGAGCTGATCAGCACCCTCGAACTCTCCGTGCAGGCCTCGCTCCAGCGCTGGCTCGGCGATCTCATCGACGTGGAGGCCCTGGACGTGGTCAGTGAGGACAACGTCGTCCGCGTGTACCTGTCGTACGTCGTACGTGCCGACGGTGCCCGACGCGACGACGTCTTCGAAGGGAGGGCCACGGCATGACCGGTACGACCGCCACCTCCCGCCGGGCCAAGGTCCGCGCCGCTCAGCTGGGTGGAGTCGACGCCGTCGAGGTGAGTGACGACGGCCTGCTGCTCACCGTCACCTTCCTCGGCAAGGCCCCGCACGGCCTCGGCCCCGAGAACGTCCGCATCGACGGCGGCCGGCGCATCACCGGCGTCACCGCCGTGGACGTCAGCGTGGAGCGGGAGGAGGACCCCGAACTCGACGACCGGCTCTACGTCACCCTCGACAAGGCCGGCGACACCTCCCGCTACCGGCTCTCCCTCGTCGAGACCGACCCGTACGGCCGCCCCGGCACCGAGCCCTTCCGCGGCTTCGACCAGCGGTACCACCGGGCCACCTTCGCCTTCCGGCCCGGCTGCCCGACTCCCTTCGACTGCAAGGACGACGAGAGGGAGCAGCCCGGCTTCCCCGCCGCGCCCGTCGTCGACTACACCGCCCGCGACTACGACACCATCCGCAAGCTGCTCCTGGACCGCCTCGCGCTCACCACACCCGACTGGGTCGAGCGCAATCCCGCCGACCTCGGCACGACCCTCGTCGAACTGCTCGCGTACGCCGGCGACCAGATCAGCTACCAGCAGGACGCCGTCGCCACCGAGGCCTACCTCGACACCGCCCGCCGCCGCGTCTCCGTACGGCGGCACGTGCGGCTCATCGACTACGCGATGCACGACGGGTGTTCGGCGCGTGCGTACGTCTGCGTCGAGACCGCCGGTGATCACACGCTCGCGCCGGGCACCTACCGCTTCGCCTCCGTCGACGTCCGCACCCTCGACCCGCACGACCGCCCCGAGCCCGGCACCGTCATCGACGAGGCCGACCTCGGCGACCTCGACGAGCGCGGCTCGGTGGAGGTCTTCGAACCGGTCGTCACCGCCGACCCGCTGGAGCTGCGGGTAGCGCACAACGCGATCCGGCTGTGGAGCTGGGGCGGGGAGGTGTGCACCCTGCCGAAGGGCGCCACCTCCGCCACCCTGCGCGACGCGTGGGTCGACCCGGAGACCTGCCGGGACCGCCGACTCGATCTGAAGCCCGGCGACGTGCTCGTCCTGGAGGAGGTCAAGGGCCCGCGCACCGGCACCCCCGGCGACGCCGACCCGAGCCACCGCCAGGCCGTACGCCTGACCTCTGTCACCCCGGCCGTGGACCGCATCGAGGACCAGCCGGTCCTGGAGGTCACCTGGGCCGGCGAGGACGCCCTGCGCTTCCCCCTCTGCCTCACCACCCGCGGCGGCCGCGACTGCCTGCCCGTCGAGGACGTCACCCTCGCCCGCGGCAACGTCGTCCTCGTCGACCACGGCCGTACCCTGCACGGGCTCCCCGAGACGTTCACCGTCCCGCCGGTCCCCGCCGAGGTCGCCCCCTGCGACCCTCCCGCCTTCGGCTGCCACGACCGCGACGAGGGCAACGCCCCCGCCCGTCTCATCAACTCCCTTACGGATCAGACGGATTCCGGCGAGGCTCTCGCCCCCGACGACATCCGCGAACTCTTCGAGGTCGTCGGCGAATCGGCAGCCAACCGCGCCGGACTCGGCCTGGAACGCGCCGGGCAGCGCCACGAACGCGTCGTGCCCGGCACGGCGTACGCCCAGGCCGCCGCCCTGCGCACCCTGCTCGCCCAGTCCGTCTACCCGGGCATCCAGCCCCGCTTCCGCCCCGTCCTCGGGCGCGCGCCGGTCGCGCAGACGGTGCCGTTCCCCGAGCCGGCCACCGTCGCCGCCGGGCAGGCCGAGCGGATCGCCGCGATCCCGGGACGCGTCCGGCAGCGGCTCGTCGAGCTGTGGCGCAGCGCCCGCGACCGGGACGGCCTCTCCGAGCAGGAGATCGACGAACTCACCGTGATCTACGGCCTGAAGATCCTGGAGCACATCGAGCTCCACCGTCACCCCGTCCGCGCCCTGCGCGAACTCCTGCACCGCACCGACGAGTTGCTCGACGCCAAACTACGCCGCGTCGAAATCCTCACGGCACGCGCCCGCGCGGGCACGGTCCTCGACGGGCACATCGCCTGGGAGATCGCGCACAGCTGGGGCCCCGCCTACGCCGCCGGACTGCACCCCGAAGAGCCGGTACTGCGCGGCTCCGCGACCGACGCCCTGGCCCAGGACCCGCGGCACGCCCTGCCCGCCGTACGCGTCGACGAGGGCGAGACCTGGGTGTGGGAGCCGCGCCGCGACCTGCTCGACAGCGGCCCCCGCGACCGGCACTTCGTCGGCGAACTGGAGGACGACGGCCGGCTCGCCCTGCGCTTCGGCGACGGACGCCACGGCGCGAAGCCGACCCCCGGATCCCGGCTCGCCCTGCACTACCGCCTCGGCGGCGGCACGGCCGGCAACGTCGGCGCGGAGGCCATCAACCACCTCGTCGTCCAGGCCGACTGCGAGCCACCCCCCGCCGCCGTGGTCCGCAACCCGCTCCCGGCCGTCGGCGGCACGGCCCCCGAACCCGTCGAACAGGTACGCCAGTTGGCCCCGCTCGACCTGCGCCGCACCCGGCTGCGCGCCGTCACCGCCGACGACTACGCGGCCCTCGCCTCCGCCCTGTCCGGCGTCCAGCGGGCGGCGGCGGAGCTGCGCTGGACCGGCAGCGTCCAGGAGGCGCATGTCGCGATCGACGCCTACGGCACCGGCGCCCCGTCGGCCGAGCTGCTGGCCTCGGTCGCCCAGTCCCTTGAGCCGTACCGGCGTATCGGCCACGACCTCGTGGTCGACGCCGCGCGGCTCGTCCCGCTGGACATCGCGCTGACCGTGTGCGCCAAGCCGGGCCACCAGCACGGGCAGATCCTGGCCGAGCTGTACCGCGTCCTGGGCAACGGCCGCCTCCCGGGCGGACGCCTCGGCTTCTTCCACCCGGACGCGCTGACCTTCGGCGAACCGGTACGGCTCAGCCGGCTCGTCGCCGTCGCGGCAGCCGTGCCCGGCGTGGAGAGCGTCCAGGTCACCCGGCTGCAAAGGCTGTTCGAGCCGGACCGAGGAGAGAAGGAGGACGGCGTGCTGCGGCTCGGCCCGCTGGAGATCGCCACCTGCGACAACGACCCGGACCGGCCGGAGAACGGCCGGCTGGCGATTTCCCTGGGAGGTGCCCGATGACCGAGTCAGCGATGACCGAGGGCACGATCACCGACGACTGCACCTGCGGCGGCGCCTGCCGCGGCGGCCACGACGAGCGCCTCGCCCCGGCTCCCGTGCACAACCCGCCCGGCCGCACGGCCCTGGACTACCGCGTCGGCGAGTACGGCTCCTTCCGGGCCGCCCTCCTCGACCGCCTCGCCTCACCGGCGTACCCGGCGCTGGCCGGGCTGACCGTGCGCACCCCGGACGACCCGGCGATCGGCCTCCTCGACGCCACCGCCGTCCTCGGTGACCTGCTCACCTTCCACTCCGAGCGCATCGCGGACGAGGCCTACATCCGTACGGCCAACGAGCACCGCTCCCTGGTCCTGCTCGGCCGTCTCGTCGGCCACCGCCCCCGTCCCGGCGTGGCCGCCGCCACGCATCTGGCGTACACGCTGGAACGCGACCCGCGCGCGGAGGCTCTGCCCGTCACCATCCCGCGCGGCGCCCGCAGCCACAGCGTGCCGGCGTCCGCCGAGGAGCAGTCCCTCACGTTCGAGACCAGCCGGGATCTGACGGCTCGCTGGGACTGGAACGAGCTGAAGGTGCGTCGGCGGCGTCCCTCCCCAGTCACCCCTGCGGACCTTGAGCGTCGCTCGGAACTCTTCGTCGAGGGCACGGCGAATTCGCTCCAGACCGGGGATCAGTTGCTCTTCGTCTTCGGTGAACAGGCCGGTGGGGAGCGGAAGTTGCTGCCTGTCGCCAAAACGCGGGTTGACCGGGAGGACGAGATCACGGCGATCTCGCTGCCGAAGTCCGCGCCGCCGACGTTGAAGGAGCTGGTCGACGAGGTGCGGCGGTGGACGGCCGTGCCGGCTGCTCCGGGGGAGCCGGGGGATGAGCCTCCGACTCCCGAGGTCCCGAATCCGCGGCCGGTCAGTCGGCTGATCGAGGACTTCGAGGATCAGGTGCTCGCGCCGCTGCGGGAGGACCTGGACGGCATCAAGAGTCCTGAGCGGCTTGCGGCTCGGCTTGCGGAGCCCGTGGCTCGACTCGGGGAGGCTCAGGTGTTGGCAGAGCCGTATGAGGACGTCGCCGGCTGGTTCGAGCAGTTGGAGGCGGTGCTGGCGGAACTGGGCGAACGTGCCTTGGAGTTGGCACCGGCGCAAGCGGAAGAGGGCGGTAGTCGGTCGTCTGCTGCGCCGTTGGGGCTGGTCGCGCCCCGCGGCGGAGCCGCAAATCGATACAGCCCCGCGCCCCTGAAGAACGGCGATGCGCGTGCCGCTGCTTTCGAAGCACTGGGTGCTGTCCTCCCCGCCCTGCGCGCCTCCACCCCCACCCCGCGCGGTGGCACCGGCTCCCAGCTCCCCGGCACCGACACCGCCCGCCTCCTCGCTGCACTCAACCCCTCTCTCGGCACCCTCTACCCGGCATGGCGCAAAGCCGCTGCCCCCGGCACCGCCCAGCTCCTCCGTGAACTGCTTGCCATGCGCGTCACCGCCGCCCCCTTCGGCGCGACCGCCCCGCTCAAGCCCGTCCAGGACGAGCGCGGTCGGGTCATCCGCACCGCCGACTGGCCGCTCACGGGCGCCGTGCTCGCGAGCATGCGGGTCGTGTACGACACGTCCGGCAGGACGCCGGTGCGGGCCGAGTTCCAGTACGTCGAGGGCAGCAGCTCCGACCAGCGTGCCGAGAATCTGCCGGTCGCCCAGCCGCTGGCCTTCCCGCTGGGCACGGGCCAGGTCGAGCTGTCGGTGCGCTCCGGCCAGGACCGTGACCTCAACTGGCTCAACCGTCGGCCCACCGACTCCCAGGAGCCCGGTGTCACGGCCCGCCTCCACTCCGGTCTGCCCGAGCGCACCCTCTTCGTGTCCCGGCCGGACGACGAGGGCCTGATCCACGTCGGCGTCCACAACGGCACGTCCCAGCAGATCGCCCTGCGGCCGAACGCGAGTGAGCAGTTCACCCACGGCGAGTACGAGGTGAGCCTCAAGTACACGGTGGGCACCACCGAGCCCAACGTCGAGATCGTGATCGCCAGCAAGCCCGAGCCGCTGAACCGCCGGGTCCTCCAGCTGGACACGGTCCACACCGGCGTCACGGTCGGCAGCTGGGTCGCGATCCAACGCCCCGCGAAGGGCGCCCAGGGCGGCATTCCCGGTGACGACAAGCTCGACTTCGTCACCACCCAGGTCGTCGCGGCGCGTACGGCGGCGTACAGCAACTACGGCATCACTGGACGCGGCACCGAACTCACCCTCGCCGACCCGTGGTTGGACGAGTTCGACGTCCTGCTCTCGCACATCCGGGACACCACCGTCCACGCGGCCGGTGAACCCCTGCGACTGGCCGACGAACCGCTCGGCGAGGACGTCCACGGCAACGAGATCGAACTCGCCCGGCTGTACGACGGGTTGCGTGCCGGCCGCACGCTCGTCGTCACCGGCGAGCGCAGCGACATCCCGGGAACCGCGGGCGTGCGGGCCACCGAGGTCGTCACCGTCGCCGCCGCCGACGCGGCCGTCGACCCGCAGCTGCCCGGCGACCATGTCCACACCAGGCTCACCCTGACCGCCGACCTCGCCCACCGCTACCGGCGCGAGACGGTCAGGATCCTGGGCAACGTCGTGGAGGCCACCCACGGCGAGAGCCGCGAGGAGGCCATCGGCAGCGGTGACTCGGACCGCGTGAACCAGACGTTCGCGCTCTGGCAGTCCCCGCTCACCTGGCTCGCCGACGACAACCCCCTGGGCGCCTCACCGGTACTGGAGGTCCGGGTCGACGGCGTCCTGTGGCACGAGGTCGACAGTCTCGCCGGACGCGGCCCCGTCGAGCGGATCTACATCACCGGTTCCACCGCCGACGGCCGTACGACGGTGACCTTCGGCGACGGCGTAAACGGCGCCCGGCTGCCGTCCGGCCACGAGAACATCCGGGCCCGTTACCGCTTCGGCACCGGCAAGGCCGCCAACGTCGCCGCCGACCGCATCACCCAGCCCCTCACCCGGCCGCTCGGCGTCACCCAGGTGACCAACCCGCGCCCGGCGAAGGGCGGCGCGGACGCGGACGGCCCCGGCCTGACCCGTCGTACGATCCCGCTCGCCGTGTCGGCGCTGGACCGGCTGGTCTCCGCGTCCGACTACGAGGACTTCGCCCGCTCCCGCGCCGGCATCGGACGGGCCGCCGCACGCGAACTCTTCGACGGCCGGCGCCGCGTGCTGCACGTGACGGTCGCGGGCACGGACGACGTGCCGATCGACGGCGACTCGGACACGCTCAGGGCCCTGCGCGGCGCGCTGACCGAGTACGGGGACATGAACCTCCCGGTCCGAGTGGACGTCCGCGAACTGGTCCTGCTGCTCGTCGCGGCCAAGGTGAAGGTGGCCGAGGACCACGCCTGGGAGATCGTCGAACCCCGGCTGCGTCGGGCGCTGCTCGCCCGACTCGGTTACGAGGGACGGGAGTTGGGGCGTTCCGCCCGCCTCTCGGACGTCCTCGCCACCGCCCACTCCGTGCCGGGCGTCGACTACGTGGACGTCGACGTCCTCACCGGCGTCCCCGCGTCCGCCACACCCGAGGAACTCACCGGGATCCTCACCGACCCCGGCCCGCCCAAGGCGTCGGTCCCGGCGCGCGAGGCGACGTACGACGAGAAGATCCACACGGTGCGTGCCGCGAACGGTGAGACGCTGTCGGAGATCTGCGCCAAGTACGGCGTCCCGCTCGCCGAACTCCTGCGCCTCAACCCCGACATCACCGACACCCGGCGCCTGGCCAGGGGCCGTTCGGTGTTCGTCTTCCGCGGTATCCGCCCGGCCCAGCTCGCGATGCTGTCGCCGAGGGCCGCGGACACCCTGATTCTGACGGAGGTCAAGTGATGTCCCCGGACGTCCGGTTCGAGACGGCTTCCCCGGCGACGACGTCCAGGGAACCCGACGGGCTCGCCGCCCTGCTGCCCCGCTGGCACCTGCTGCGCGACACCGAGGAGGGCGAACAGCTGCGCGCACTGCTCGCGGTGATCGCCGAGCAGCTCGACCGGGTCCGCGACGGCGTCCAGCAGGGCTACGAGGACCTGTTCGTGGAGACGGCCGCGCCCTGGGTGCTGCCGTACCTCGGCGACCTGGTCGGTTACCGCACCCTGCCCGGGTACGAGCGGGTCCTCACGACCGGCCTGCACGAGGGTGGCCGCGCCGCCCTCGCCGAGGCCGTCGCCCCGCGCGCCGACGTGGCCGCGACCGTCGCCAACCGCCGTCGCAAGGGCACCCTCCACCTCCTGGAGGAACTCTCCGACCAGGTCACCGGCTGGCCCGCCCGCGCCGTCGAGCTGTCCCGGCAGGTCGCCCACACCCAGCCCGTGAAGCTGTACGGCGACACAGGCGTCCACCGCGGCACGCGCGGCCGGCTCGTCGACCTGCGCGACAACTCCGCCCTCGACCTCGCGGGCGGCCCTTTCGGCGCGACGGCCCGCACGGTCGACGTGCGCCGTGCCAACTCCCGGCACCGGCAGGGTGGTTGGACGCCGGCAGGAGTCGCGCTCTTCGTCTGGCGGCTGAAGGCGCACTCGCTCACCCAGTCCCCGGCGTACTGCATCGACCGCGCCCGGAACCTCTACACCTTCTCGATCCTCGGCAACGACACCCCGCTGGTCACCAAGCCGTTCCCGGAGCCGTCGCCCACGCACATCGCGACGATCGACAACGTCCCGGCGTTCGTCACCCGCCGCCGGCTCCACGACCGGCTCGCCGACTACTACGGGCCCGGCAAGAGCCTCGTCATCCGGCGTGACGGCGAGGACCAGCCCGTGCCGCCGTCGGACATCGTGGTCGCCGACCTGTCGGACTGGCGTTACCGCCCGGGGCGCGGTCAGGTCGCCGTGGACCCGGAGCTGGGGCGGATCGCGTTCGGGTCGCGGTCGGCGCCCCGGCAGGGCGTCTGGGTCGACTACCACTACGCGTCCGCCGCGGACATGGGCGGCGGCGAGTACGACCGGCTCGACCGCGAGCCGCGTCCCGACGCCGAGGTCTACCGCGTCGGGCCCGGACAGCAGTACCGCCAGATCATGGACGCCTACCGGGCCTGGCAGCACGACCGCCGAGCCGACCGGACCGGCCCTTGCGGCATCATCGAGATCACACACAGCGGCGCCTACCAGGAGCAGCTGGACTTCGATCTCGACCCCGGCGACCGCCTCGAGGTCCGGGCCGCCGAGGGCACCCGGCCGGTGATCCGCCTGCTCGACTGGTACAGCAACCGCCCCGACGCCCTCAACATCCGTGCCGTGTCCGAGGACTGCGCCCCGCACGAGCGTCCGCGCATCGTCCTCGACGGGCTGCTGGTCGCCGGACGCGGCATCAACGTCACCGGCCCGATGGGCGCGGTCGTCGTACGGCACTCCACGCTCGTCCCCGGCTGGTCGCTGGAGCCCGAGTGCGATCCGCACTCCCCGGAGGAGCCCAGCATCGTCCTGGAGCGCACCACCGCATGCCTCCAGGTCGAGCACAGCATCCTCGGCACCATCGAGGTCATCGGCGACGAGGTAAGCGAGGACCCCCTCGACATCCACCTCCGGGACAGCATCCTCGACGCCACCGGCAGCGACCGCGAGGCCCTGTCCGCGCCGGACTGCCGGCACGCGCATGCCGTACTGCATCTGCACCGCACGACCGTGATCGGCGAGATCCACACGCACGCCGTGAAGACCGCCGAGAACTCGGTCTTCACCGGCCGGCTGCACGTGGCCCGGCGCGGCATCGGCTGTCTGCGGTACTGCCACGTTCCGGCCGGGTCGCGCACCCCGCGCCGGTACCGCTGCCAGCCCGACCTGGCCGGGCCCGAACAGGCAGGTCGCGTACGGCCGTTGTTCACCTCCGAGCGCTACGGGACGCCCTGGTACGGCCTGTTGGCGGACCGGTGTGCCGAGGAGATCCGGCGGGGCTCGGACGACGGCGCCGAGATGGGCGCCTTCCACGACCTGTACCGGCCGCAGCGCGAGGACGGCCTCAGGGCTCGGCTCGCGGAGTACACCCCGGCGGGCACGGACGCCGGGATCTTCTTCGTGACGTGAGGCGAGACATGAGCCATGACATGCGCGCCGCCGCCGTATGCCCTACCCGCACTTTCCTGAACCAGGGGGACCCCCTTCATGCACGCTGACCTCTCCCGCCTCACGTTCCGCCCGGAACGGCACTACTCGGCGGTCGTCGCCCAGCAGGGGCGTGTTCAGCTCGACGCCGACATCAACGAGCAGACCGCGATCCAGCTCCACCAGGCCCGCACCCTCGCCGCCGACCTGATCGGCCGGCACGGCGGGCCGCGCGACGCCGCCGGGTTCAAGATCGACTACGTGGGCGGCAAGCACGACATCGACACGCTGCACATCCGCGGCGGCCGCTACTACGTCGACGGCATCCTTCTCGACGCGACCCGCCCGGCGCCCGGCGTGCCCGTCCCGGACGACGACACCGCCGAGCAGGAGCAGGACGCCGCCGCCCCGCCCGCGTACTGGACCTACTGGGACCAGCCCGACGGATTCCGCGACCCGGAGAGGCCGGGCGACCGGCTGCCCTCGCCCGCGACGTCGCCGTTCGTGGTCTACCTGAACGTCTGGGAGCGCGCCGTCTCCGCCGCCGAGGACCCGGCCCTGCGCGAGGTCGCCCTCGGCGCGGCGATGCCCGACACGGCCGCCCGCGTGAAGGTCGTCTGGCAGGTGCTGCCGCTGTCACTGGCCGCGCTGGACATCGAGGAGACCGACCCGTCCAAGGAGGTCGTCCGCGCCGCGTTCGACAAGTGGGCGCGGAAGCAGGCCACCCCCACCGCGCGCCTGGCCGCCCGCAGCGAGCGACCCGACCACGCCCACGAGGACCCCTGCCTGGTCAAGCCCGACGCCCGCTACCGAGGCCCCGAGAACCAGCTCTACCGCGTCGAGGTGCACGCGGGCGGCGAGGCGAAGGACGCCACGTTCAAGTGGTCCCGCGAGAACGGCTCCGTCGTCTTCCCGGTCGACGAACTCGACGGCACCTGGGTGCAGTTGGCCGCCCTCGGCCACGACGACAAGCTGGACCTGGACGTCGGCGACCACGTGGAGCTCACCGACACCGCGTACGCCTCCCGCCTCGAACCCCTGCCGCTGCTCCGGGTCGAGGAACTGGACCTGCCGGGCCGCCGCGTCCGCCTCAGCGCCGAGCCCGACCAGTCAGTCGGCCGGCTGCCCCACCTCAACCCCTTCCTGCGCCGCTGGGACCACCACGGCGGACCGAAGCGCAAGGGGCGTACGACCGCCCTGAAGGGCGGCGCCGTGCCGGTCGCGGAGGGGGAGTGGCTGCCGCTGGAGGACGGCGTCGAGGTGTACTTCGCCAAGGGCGCCACGTACCGCACCGGGGACCACTGGATCATTCCCGCCCGCACCGCCACCGGCCGCGTCGAGTGGCCCACGGACGCAGCGCGCCGCCCGCTGCTCCAGGCCCCCTCCGGCATCGTCCGCGGCTTCGCGCCGCTGGCCCTGGTCAAGGGCGAGGGCGGCACGGTCGATCTGCGCCTCGCCTTCAACCCGCTGGCCAGCAGCATCCCGGCCGCCGACGAGGCGACGCTCGCGGCGGAGGAGCAGGCGCGCCGCGAGGAGCAACTGGCGGAGGACCCGTCCGGCGGGAGGTCGCAGACCACCGCGGATGCGGAGGCGGCGGCGGAAGGAGACGAGTGATGGCCAAGCCCCTGAGCGCGTCCAAGATGGTGGAGATCCTCCGCGCGGAAGGTCTCACGGTCCACGAGGTGCGCAGCTGGCGCACCCACAACCGCAACAGCAAGGGCGCCTGGGGCCCGGTGAACGGCGTGATGATCCACCACACCGTCACCAAGGGCACCGAGGCCTCGGTGAACATCTGCTACAACGGCTACTCCGGCCTGCCCGGCCCGCTGTGCCACGGCGTCATCGACAAGAAGGGCGAGATCCACCTCGTCGGCAACGGCCGCGCCAACCACGCCGGACTCGGCGACAGCGACGTCCTGCGCGCCGTGATCAACGAGTCGAAGCTCCCGCACGACAACGAGGCCGACACCGACGGCAACGCCCGCTTCTACGGCTTCGAGTGCATCAACCTCGGCGACGGCAAGGACCCCTGGCCCGAGGCGCAGAAGGAGGCCATCGAGAAGGTCTCTGCCGCGATCTGCCGGCACCATGGCTGGAGCGAGCGCTCGGTCATCGGCCACAAGGAGTGGCAGCCGGGCAAGACGGACCCGCGCGGCTTCACGATGGACGGGATGCGAAAGCGCATAGCGCAGCGGCTGAAGGGCGGCGGTGGAGGCGGTGACACCACCCCCGACCCGAAGCCCGTGCCCAAGCCGAAGTACGTGCCGTTCCCCGGCAGCGGCTTCTTCCACACCGGCCGGAAGTCGCCGATCATCACGGCCATGGGCCGCCGCCTGGTCGCCGAGGGGTGCGGCCGCTACGAGGAGGGCCCGACCCCGGAGTGGACCGAGGCCGACCGCCGCTCCTACGCCGCCTGGCAGCAGAAGCTCGGTTTCAAGGGCAAGGACGCGGACGGCATACCCGGCAAGGTCAGCTGGGACAAGCTGAAGGTGCCCGACGTGTGAGGGTGAGGGCTCGGGCGAGCCGAACGGCCCAGGTACCCCATGGGGGTGCCCTGGGCCGTTCTTCGTGGGGGCGCAAGGTCTTGCTCCGTCAGAGGAAACCAGTCACACTGGTACCGAACGAATGGTCGGTTGGGGAAGCTGGTATCGATGACGACATCACACGCCGCCGAGGCGCCCCCGCTGGGGGGACTCCAGGAGCACTTCGACGCGACGATCGCGCGCGACCAGCGGATCGAGCCGCGGGACTGGATGCCCGACGGCTACCGCAGGACGCTGATCCGCCAGATCGCGCAGCACGCCCACTCGGAGATCATCGGCATGCAGCCGGAGGGGGAGTGGATCACCAAGGCGCCCTCCCTGCGACGCAAGGCGATCCTCTTCGCGAAGGTGCAGGACGAGGCCGGACACGGGCTGTATCTGTACTCGGCGGCGGAGACCCTGGGCACCGACAGAGCGGAGCTGACGAACCGGCTCATCGAGGGCCGTCAGAAGTACTCTTCGATCTTCAACTACCCGACCGTGAGCTTCGCCGACGTCGGAGTGATCGGCTGGTTCGTGGACGGCGCGGCGATCTGCAACCAGGTGCCGCTGTGCCGCAGCTCCTACGGGCCGTACGCGCGCGCGATGGTGCGGATCTGCAAGGAGGAGTCCTTCCACCAGCGGCAGGGCTACGAGCTGCTGATGACGATGATGCGCGGCACCGAGGCCCAGCGCGAGATGGTGCAGGACGCGGTGAACCGCTGGTGGTGGCCGTCCCTGATGATGTTCGGCCCGCCCGACGACTCCTCGCCCAACTCCGCGCAGTCGATGGCCTGGAAGATCAAGCGGCACAGCAACGACGAGCTGCGTCAGCGCTTCGTCGACATGACCGTCCCGCAGGCCGAGAAGCTGGGCGTCACCCTGCCCGACCCCGAACTGCGCTGGAACGCCGAGCGCGGTCACCACGACTTCGGCACCCCCGACTGGGACGAGCTGATGCGGGTCATCAAGGGCGACGGGCCGTGCAACGACCAGCGGATGCGGCGGCGCAGAAGCGCCCACGAGGAGGGCGCGTGGGTACGGGAGGCGGCCACCGCCCACGCGGCCAAGCAGGCCGCCCGCGCGGAGAAGGGAGCGGTGGCATGACCTCCGAGAAATCGTCCGGGAAGCAGGACTGGCCGCTGTACGAGGTGTTCGTGCGCGGCAAGCGCGGGCTCAACCACGTCCACGTGGGGTCGCTGCACGCCGCCGACGACCGGATGGCGCTCACCCACGCGCGCGACCTGTACACGCGCCGCAACGAGGGCGTCAGCATCTGGGTCGTGCGCTCCGAGCACATCGCCGCCTCCACACGCGACGAGAAGGACCCGTTCTTCGCGCCGAGCGCCGACAAGGTCTACCGCCACCCGACGTTCTACGACATCCCCGACGACGTCCCGCACATCTGAAGGAGAGGGAATGAGTGACGACCACGTCTACATGACCCTCGCCGAGGGACACGAGGACGACGCCCGCTGGGCCTACGGCACCGGCTTCGAGGACCCGCTGCACGGCGTGGACACCACCGTGCCCGAGGGCGTCGACGCCGGTGAACTGGCCGCCGTCTGCGTCGCGTTGGCCGACGACGCCCTGGTCTCGGCCCAGCGCCTCGCCGAGTGGATCACCCGCGCGCCCGAGCTGGAGGAGGAGGTGGCGCTGGCCAACATCGGCCTCGACCTCCTCGGCCAGGCCCGCCTGCTCTACTCCCGGGCCGGCCAGGCCGACGGCACCGGCCGCGACGAGGACGCCTACGCCTACTTCCGCGACGCCGGCGACTTCCGCAACGTACGCCTGTCCGAAGTACCGGGCGGAGACTTCGCGTTCTCGATCGTACGGCTCCTGGTCCTCTCCAGCTGGCGCCTCGCCCACTTCGAGCGACTGGCGTCCCACCCGGACCCCGTGCTCGCCGCGATCGCCGCGAAGGGCGTCAAGGAGCTGGCCTACCACCGGCAGTACGCGGCGGAGTGGACGGTACGGCTGGGAGACGGCACGGAGGAGTCCCACCGCCGGACCCGCAAGGCCCTGGAGCAAGTGGCGCCCTACCTGGGCGAGTTGTTCACCGCCTTCGACGTACGCGACGACGTCGTCGCCGTCCTGCGCCAGGTCACCCGGGCCGCCGGTCTGCCCATGCCGGTGTACCGCCCGCTGCCCGGATCCGGCCGCGACGGCGAGCACACCGAGCATCTCGCCCCGCTGCTGGCCGAGTTGCAGGGCGTGGCCCGGGCCCACCCGGAGGCGACATGGTGACGACCCTCCGCGACGCCCGGCGCGCCCGGCACATCGCCGAGCAGGTGCCGGACCCCGAGCTGCCCATGCTCAGCCTGGCCGACCTCGGCGTCCTGCGCGACGTCGAACTGACCGAGGACGGCACGGTGGTCGCGAGCCTGACCCCGACGTACTCGGGCTGCCCCGCGATGGCCGAGATGCGGGCGGACGTCGCGGCCCGGCTGCGTGACGCGGGGTACGCGCGCGTGGAGATCCGCACGGTCCTCGACCCGCCGTGGACCAGCGACTGGATCACCCCGGCGGGCCGCCGCAAACTCACCGAGCACGGCATCGCCCCACCCGGCCCCGCCGCCCCGCCCGGCGGCCCCGTCCCGCTCGTACTGTCCCCCACCCGGCACACGGTCACCTGCCCGCGCTGCGGCTCGGCGAACACCGAGGAGACCTCCCGCTTCGCCGCCACGTCCTGCAAGTCCCTGTGGCGCTGCCGCGCCTGCCGCGAGCCGTTCGAGTACGTCAAGGAGATCTGAATGGAAGGCCTGAAGGAAGCACAGACGGCTGCGTCGGTACGCCCGCGCGCCCGCCGCCGTCCGGCCTTCCACCTCCTGCGCGTCGCCGCCGTGCAGCCCCTGTGCGCGGACGCGGTCGCCGTCGGGTTCGACATTCCGGTGGAGCTGGCCGAGGAGTTCGCGTTCGAGCCCGGTCAGTCGTTGACGTTGCGGCGGGAGATCGACGGGCGGGACGAGCGGCGTTCCTACTCGATCTGTTCGCCGGTCGGGTCGAGCCCGCGGATCGGTGTGCGGGTCGTGCCGGGCGGCCTGTTCTCGTCGTGGCTCGTCAACGACGTACGCCCCGGCGACACCGTCGAGGTGATGGCTCCGACCGGTGCCTTCACCCCCGACCTCAGCGCCGCAGCCCACCATGTGCTGATCGCGGCGGGCTCCGGCATCACGCCGATGATGTCCATCGCCGAGTCCGTCCTGGCCGCCGACGCCCGTTCGACGGTCACCCTCTTCTACGGCAACCGCCGCAGCGACACCGTGATGTTCGCCGACGAGCTCGCGGACCTGAAGGACCTCTACCCGACCCGGTTCCAGCTCGCGCACGTGCTCTCCCGTGAACCCCGCGAGGCCGAGGTGCTCTCCGGCCGTATCGACGCCGGCCGTCTCGCGACGCTCATCGACGCCCTGGTCGACGTGACGACCGCCGACCACTGGTGGCTGTGCGGTCCGCACGGCATGGTCCGGGACGCGCAGGGGGTACTGGAGCGGCTCGGGGTTCCGGTGGAGCGGGTGCACCAGGAGCTGTTCTTCGCCGACGACGAGCCCGTACGGGAGGTGCACCACGAGGAGGCCGGCCCGCAGGGACCCGTCAGCCAGGTCACCATCACCCTGGACGGCCGCTCCACCGTCGCCGCGCTGCCGAGGGAGCGGACCGTCCTCGACGGAGCCCAGCGGACCCGCCCCGACCTGCCGTTCGCCTGCAAGGGCGGCGTCTGCGGCACCTGCCGGGCCCTGGTCACCGAGGGCAAGGCGGACATGCGCCGCAACTTCGCCCTGGAACCGTCCGAGGTCGCCGCGGGCTACGTGCTGACCTGCCAGTCGTACCCGGTCTCGGAGACACTGACGGTCGACTACGACAGCTGAGCCGTCGAGAAGAGTTGGGTGGCGAGGAGAGCGAGGGGACTAGTTTCAGGAAAGCCGCTCTCGCGGTACATGAGAAGGAAGCCCCCTTCATGGCCTCGCCACGGCTCACGCTATCAGTCACTCCGGGATCAGGTCGCGCATGTTTTCGGGGGTCACGATCCGAGAGTCCGGGTGCAGCCCCTCGGGCCGCTGGAGACCGATGAACGTGACCGGACCGTCCGGGACCTTCTCGCCGTCCCAGAGGGTCGTCGCCGTCGCGTCCATCAGCTCCGTCAGGTAACGCACCGTCAGCTGCTCCCGCTCCACGATGCCACGCAGCAGCGTCGCCACCGACACCCGGTTGCCCTCGACCCGGTTGGTCGACGGGTGGCCCTTGAGGTAGAGGTGCAGCCACTTGGCACGCCAGCGCCCGTCCTTCCCGCGCTGGAACGCCAGCGGCAGTGCCACCCGGCCGGGACCGCGCAGCTCCGACTTCATCCGCACGGTACGCGGCTCGAACGGCAGCCCCCGCTGCTCGCCGTCGCGCAGCATGAACCCGAAGAACGACTCCTCGACCTCCTCGAAGCCCTCCCCGGAGTAGAGGTTGACCTGCGGCACGATGAAGGTGCCCCGGACCGCGTCCAGCCGCAGGTTGATGAACTCCGAGGCCCCGTCCGGCGCTTCCGTGACGTCGCCGGAGTGCTCCCCCTCCAGCTCGCTGAGGTTGGTGTACGACAGCCAGAAGAGGGTCCGGTAGTCGGCGTCCAGCATCAGCGCCGACAGGTCGTAGTCCGTGGTCCAGTTCCTCTGTTTCCAGTACACGAAGAACCGCAGCAGCTCGCCGTCGACCGGCGACACCGAGCCGCGCGGCAGTACCCCGAGCCCGGCCGCGGTCGTCCTGCCACTGAGCGGCAGCGCGACGTCGAGGACGTCCGGGTCGACCAGCAGATGCCCAGGGGCCGGGAGCCGGCGCCGCAGCTCCGCGTCGAGTGCGGCGATCAGGCGCTCCCGCTCACCCTGCGGTACGGGCGGACGGGCGTCCCCGGTGACCCAGGCCCGGCCGAGGCGGTTGATGAACACCCGGCGCGCGCAGGATTTCTCCGCCCGGTTGTGCAGGTGCTCACGCACCGACAGCACGACCCGCCCGGCGACCCGCGGGGCGACTTCCACGGCGGCGGCCACGACCGCGTCCCGCTCCTTTGGTGTGGACGCCGTCCGCAGCAGCCGGTCCAGCGCGCGGAACAGCTTGCCCGGCGCCGACTTGAGCAGGGTCACCGCGCCGATGACATCGTGCGTGCCGAGCAGCTCCTCGACCTGGCTGTCGAAGGAACGGGCCCGCTTCTCACCCCGGGCGACCGCGAACACCTCGGCTGCGTGCGGCCACTGCGGATACTCGTGCGGGTGCAGCCGCTCGCCCAGCCGCTTGAAGCCCTCACGGTGGGCGTGGACGTCCGCGAGCTTGGCCGGGACCGCCGCGACCACCGCGTCGAGCCCTGCCAGCAGAGCCCGGCGCACCGGCCGGGACAGCCCCCGGAACCGCGTCGCCTCCACCAGCGTCACGTCACCGCCGGAGAGAGCGCAGGCCAGCCGCAGCACATCGGTCACCGTGTCCAGCAGCGGCTGAGAACCGGCCCGCAGCCGAGCCCGGTTGATCACGGCACGGCTCTCCCGCACCGGGATCTCCTCGGGCTGCGGCCCGTCCACGCACATCTCGGCGAGCACCTCGAGATCCCGCAGACCCTCCTCGCCCAGCGGCGTGCCGCTGCCCGCCAACGCCAGGTACAGCGCGGTGACTTCGGCCTCCGCGTCGCCACCGAGGTGCAGCACGGTCATCCGGTCGCCCGCCGCGGCGATCAGCTCGTCGTGGCGGGCGAGCATCTCCGTGTACGTGTGCTGGTAGCGGCCGTACGACGGCAGGGTGAGCAGGTTCACCACACCGTCGCTCAGCTGCTCCAGTGTGCTCGCGCGGGTCGTGTCGTCGGCGAGCGCCCCGGCTATGCAGCTCGTCCAGAAGTCGTACGTGTCCGGCACATTGGCCGGGAAGTCGATGAAGTACACGTTGTGCCGCACATGGTCGCCGGCCATCTCGCGCACGGTGTCCAGCGTCCGTACGGCGGTGTCGAGCACCGTGCCCTCGGACAGCCCCGACAGCCGTGCCAGCAGCTCCGCCGAGAGCTTGAAGCCCACCGACATGAGCGCGGCGTCGAACTGCCGTGCCGCGACGGCGCCTTCGCCGACGGGTCCCGTGGGGGAGGGGAGGCGGTGAGTGTGCCGGATGACCAGGGGCTCGAGGCGGTGGACCATTCAGGGATGGTCGCAGAGCGGGGCGATCGGGCGCATTCGGATTTCCGCGCCCCGCCCGCGACAGCGACGGGCAGGTCAGGAGCCCTCTGCCGTGCGGTCCGCGTCGCGCTGCTTGAGCCGGGCCGCCTCCTTGCGGACCTCGGCCTGGGTCGTGCGCTCCTTCTGGAGCCACTCGGGCTGCTCCTGCTTCAGGGCCTCGATCTGCTCGGTGGTGAGGGGCTCGGTGACACCGCCGCGGGCCAGCCCGGCGATGGAGACGCCCAGCTTCTGGGCGACGACCGGACGGGGGTGCGGGCCGTCGCGTCGCAGGTCGCGCAGCCACTGCGGCGGGTCGGCCTGGAGCGCGTTCAGCTCCGCGCGCGTGACCACGCCCTCCCGGAACTCGGCGGGGGTGGCTTCGAGGTACACACCCAGCTTCTTCGCCGCGGTCGCGGGCTTCATGGTCTGGGTGCTTTGGTGCGACGTCATGGTGCCCAGGGTATCGACTGAGTGAACCGCCGCCGACCACGGCCGGTAACCTGGCCAGGTGACAGGCTCGGAAGCACCCCCCTCGTTCAGGCTCGCGTACGTCCCGGGAGTGACCCCCTCGAAGTGGGTGCGGATCTGGAACGAGCGCTTCCCGGACGTCCCCCTCACCCTCCATTCGGTGACCGCCGCCGAGGCGCCGGACGTGCTCCGTGACGGCGCCGCCGACGCCGGTCTCGTACGACTGCCGGTCGACCGTACGGTCCTCAGCGCGATCCCCCTCTACACCGAGGCCACGGTCGTCGTCGTCCCCAAGGACCACGTCATCGCGGCGGTCGACGAGGTGAGCGCCGAGGACCTGGCCGACGAGGTCGTCTTCCACCCCCTCGACGACGTCCTCGGCTGGGAGCGGCCACCGGGGCAGCCCGCCTTCGAGCGCCCCGCCACCACCGCGGACGCCGTCGAACTCGTCGCGGCCAACGTCGGCCTGCTCGTCGTACCCCAGTCGCTGGCCCGTCTCCACCACCGCAAGGACCTCACTTACCGGCCGCTCGTGGACGCCCTCCAGTCGAGCGTCGCCCTGTCCTGGCCGGAGGACGCGACCACCGACCTGGTCGAGGACTTCATCGGCGTGGTCCGCGGCCGCACGCTCAACAGCACCCGGGGTCGTACGACGTCCCAGGCCCCGGCCGCCCAGCAGCAGCCCAGGCGCAAGCCCTCCGAAGGCGGCCGCGGCTCGGGGAAGCAAGCCGGAACCGGCCGGAGCCAACGTGGCGGCTCCGGTGGCTCGGGCGGGACCAAGGGCACGAGGGGCGCCAAGGGCGCCAAGCGAGGCAAGCCCCGCCGCCGCTCGTAGACGACGGAAAGCCGGGCGCTACTTCGCCCCGCGCAGCCAGTCGTACGCGGTCTGCGCGGTGAACTCTCCCTGCCCGCCTCGCAGGAGCAGTCCCGCCGTCGTGAACTCCGGCGCGTCCGCCTGGCCGGTCACGTACGGGATCGCGATGCACCGCATGCCGGCCGCGTGCGCCGCGGCGGCGCCGGGGGCCGCGTCCTCCAGGACCACGCAGTCGCCGGGTGCGGCACCCAGGCGGCGGGCCGCCTCCAGGAAGACGTCGGGAGCGGGCTTGCCGCGCTCGACCTCGTCGGCCGAGACGACGGTACGGAGGTGGATGTCCAGGCCCGTGCCGGACAGGATCGCCGTGATGGCCTCCCGGGACGAACCCGAGGCCACGGCCATCACGACGCCCTCGGTCGCCAGCAACTCGACCAACTCGCGCATCTCGGGGTACACGCGCGTGGCGGTGCGGGCGAGGTCCAGATAGCGGCGGTTCTTGTCGGCGAGCAGTTCGTCGACGGAGGCCCGAAGGCCGTACTCCCGCTTCCAGAGGGTGACCGTCTCCAGGGTGCTGATGCCGACGTACCGCTCGTGGTCCGCCCAGGTGAAGTCGGTGATCCCGTGCTCGGTGAGGAGCTGTCGGCCCGCTTCGTAGTAGTTGGGCTCGCTGTCCACGAGGGTTCCGTCGAGATCGAAGATGACCGAAGTGTTGGCGAGACCGCTCATGGCCCCAGGATGTCAAAGGTCATTTCCGGACTGCCGCCCGCCCGACGGACTCCACCAGGGGCAGCAGCCGGTGCGGCACACGCTCGCGCAGGGCCACCTCGGTGCGGGTGCGGACCACGCCGGGCAGGCTGATCAGCTTCTGGATCACATCCTCCAGGTGGGCGTTGTCGCGGGCCACCACCCGGGTCAGCAGGTCCCCGCCGCCCGTGATCGAGAACGCTTCGACGATCTCCGGTACGGCGGCCAGCTCGTCGCCCACGTCGTCGAGGTGGCCCTGGGTGACCTCGATGTGCACGAACGCCAGCACCGGGTGGCCGAGGGCGGCGGCCGAGAGCGCCGGGCCCGTCCCGGTGATCACACCGTCCCGCTCCAGCCGGTCGAGCCGCGCCTGGAGCGTGCCCCGCGCGACGCCGAGGATGCGGGCGTACTCGCGGACGCTGGTGCGCGGCTGCTCCAGCAGCAGCCGCAGGATGCGGGTGTCGAGCTCGTCCACGGCCATACCGTCCGGGGTCTCCGTTCGCCGGCCCCGTCCGTCATGGTCATGGTCCGTTGGCTCGTCGGTGGACGTGTGGGGCCCGTTATGTCTGTGCCAATGGCTCAGCATTCTACGAGACACTTGAGCCAGCCTGCCCCTTGATGCTGCAATGAACCCGTCGATGGCGCTGCGGATCCCGCGGCGCCTTTTTCATGCCGACGCGGAGGGGTGGAAAGCAGTGCTGAAAAGGGTGTTCCTGGCGCCGGACCCGGGGCGGGCGCGACTGCGCTCCGCCGTGCGGGCCGTCCTCGGCATCGGGCTCGCGGTCGTCGTGTGCGCACTGGCCGGACACTCCCTCGTCGGTGCCGTCACCGGTGGGCTCGCCGCGCTGCTCGCCCTGTTCACCGTCACCGACGCCACCGTGCGCGGACAGGCGGTCACCACCGTGCTGCTGCCGCTCGTCGGGCTCCCCGTCCTCGCGGCGGCGGCCGAGCTGCACGACCACCCGGTCGCCCGCGACCTCACCTTCCTCGCCGTCGTCGGCGCGGGTGTGTACGCGCGCCGCTGGGGGCCACGCGGTCACAGCCTCGGTGTGTTCGCGTTCATGACCTTCTTCGTGGCGCAGTTCCTGCACGCCACCCCGGGACAGCTCCCCGAGCTCTACGCCGCGGTACTGCTCTCCCTGCTCACCGCGTCCACGGTCCGCTTCGGCCTCTGGTGCTACGAGCGCCGCCTGCCCCCGGCACCCGTACCCGCACCGCCGGGCGGCAGCGGACTGGCCCGCGTGACCACACGCCAGGCGATCCAGGCCACCGCCGGCGCCGGCTTCGCCCTCGTCGTGGGCCAGCTGGTGTCCGGACAGCGCTGGTACTGGGCCGTCGGCGCCACCTGGTGGATCTTCGTCAACACCACCTCGCGCGGCGAGACCCTGGTCCGCGGCTTCCGCCGGGTGCTCGGCACGGTCATCGGCATCGGCCTCGGCCTGCTCGTCGCCGTCCCGCTGGACGGCGCGCCGGTCCCCACGGCCGCGCTCCTCGCCGTCTGCGTCTTCGGCATCTTCTACACGGCCGCCGTCTCCTATACCTGGATGATGCTCTCGGTCACGGTGCTCGCCGAGCTCCTCTACGGCCTGCTGGGCGTCCTCGACCCCGCCCTGCTGGCGCTACGACTTGCCGAGACCGGCGTCGGCGCGCTCGGCGCGGTGCTGGCCGTCCTGTTCGTCCTGCCCGTCACCACCCACACCGTCACCGACGCCTGGATCCAGCGCGCCCTGCGCTGCGTCCACAGGGCCACTGCCGAGGCCGCCGCACGCCTCGCCGGCGACGAGAGCGCCGATCCCGCCGCCCGGGTGGCCGAACTGGAACAGCTGCTCGGCCGCGTACGGCTCGCCGTCGCCCCGCTCGTGCACCCCCTGCACCCGATACCGGCCCGCAAACGCCGGGCCCGCCACGTCCTCGCCCTCCTCGACGACTGCGCCCGCGAGATCCGCGGCCTGGTCACCGTCGCCGCCGACCCCGTGGCCTCCCACGACGCCCGCCTGGCCGCCGCATGCTGGCGCGTCGAGGCAGCGGTCGAGGCCCTCACCGACGGCACGGCCATCACCGTCCCTGCCGCCCGCCCCACGGAGTCCGACCCCGCGCTGGCTCACCTCCACGGCTTGGAGCGGGCTCTGGCGGAACTGGCCCAGCCCTTGCGCGCGCCGTCGGGGTCGCCGCTTGTCGGGGCCTGAGGCTGCTGGCCGGCCGTGCGGGAGCCGGCGGCGGATGAGGCGACGTAGCAAAGCCTCCGCGCCGCCGATCCCCGGCAGCCCGCCACGCCCGCCACGCCCGCCACGCCCGCCACGCCCGCCACGCCCGCCACGCCCGTCCGCCACCGCGGTCGCGAGAGGGGTGGGGCGGCGCCCCGCCCGCGGGCAGCAGGGGACCCGCGCGTGCCGGGCGTGACTCCGTGCCCGATGACTCAGCCCCTCTTGGTCTAGACCGATCATGATCCGCTGCTACCGTCACCTCGAACGGCACCCGACCGAAAGGGGACAGCGGTGGCAGACGGTGGCAGGCGGGCAGGGCGGGCCTACCTCGGGTCGTTCACGGCGGCCGGCGGCCCCGGGATCGTGGCGGCGTCCGTGGCCGCGGGCAGTGGCGCGCTGACCGTGCTGGGCAGGGCGGCCGACGTGCCCGACCCCGCGTATCTGGCCCTGTCGCCCGGCGGCGACACGCTCTACGCGGTCAGTGAGACGGCCGAGGGCGCGGTGGCCGCGTACCGCGTGACCGAGGGCAGGCCGGAGCTCGTCGGATCGCCGGTGCCGGTGGGCGGCAGCGGACCCACGCACCTGAGCCTGTTCGCCGGCCATGTCCTGGCCGCCAACTACGGCTCCGGAAGCGTCACCGCCGTACCCGTCCGCGCGGACGGCACCCTGGCCGGCGCCCCGTCATCCGTCCTCCAGCACAGCGGCTCGGGCCCGCACACGCCACGTCAGCAGGGCCCGCACGCCCACCAGGTGCAGCCCGACCCGAGCGGCCGCTGGGCGGTCAGCGTCGACCTCGGCACCGACTCCGTGCGGGTGTGCACGCTGACCGACGGCACCCTCGCCGTCCACCGGGAGATCGCGCTGCGTCCGGGCTCGGGGCCCCGCCACCTGGCCTTCCACCCCCGCCGTCCGTACGCGTACGTCGTCAACGAACTCACCCCCACCGTCACCGTCTGCCACTGGGACGCCGACGACGGCACGCTGAAGCCGCTGGCGGAGGTGTCGGTCCTGGCGGGCGCGCCGGCCGGCGACGCCTATCCGTCCGGGATCGTCGCCTCGCCCGACGGCCGCTTTGTGTGGACCGCGACACGCGGCGAGGACGTGCTGTCGACGTTCGCCGTCGAGGGCGAGGAACTGCGGCTGATCGGCACGGTGACCTGCGCCGGTCACTGGCCGCGCGCGCTCACCGAGGCGGGCGGCCTCCTGTACGTCGCGAACGAGCGCTCCGGCGACGTGTCCTGGTTCGCCCTGGACCCCGACACGGGACTCCCGCGCTACGAGGGCTCGATCGACATGCCCGCCGCGTCCTGCGTGGTCATCGGCCCGGAAGCCGACGGAACCTGACCGCGACGCCGAAGGGCCCGCTCCCGGCTCGCGGCTGAGGAGGGGCCCTTCGGCGTTACGGCTGTGAGGTGCGGGGCGCGGCTCAGCGGACCGGCGTGCCCTGCGACTGCTGCGGGGCGATGCCCAGCGCCGTCGTGTACTTCGACAGGGCGAGCTTGCCGATCGCCGGGTACGGGCCGAGCGGCTCGGCGGCGGAGCAGCCCGCCTCCCGGGCGGCCTCCGCGACCAGGCTCGGGTCGATCTCCGGCCCTATCAGGTACGGCGCCAGCGCCAGCTGCTGCGAGCCCGAGGACCGCAGCTGGTCGGCCACGGCCGAGATCGAGCCGTCCTGGTCCAGGGCCGCCGCCATCACCGGCACGGCCAGGCGCGCGGCGAGCAGCATGCCGGTGATCCCGGCCGCCTGCACGGCCTCCTCGCCGCCCACAGAGGCGAGGACGATGCCGTCCGCGGCCGTGGCCACGGTGAACAGCCGGGCGCGGTCGGCACGGGCCAGACCGGCCTCCGACAGACGCACGTGCAGCGCCTCGGCGAGCAGCGGGTGCGGGCCGAGCACATCGGTCAGTTCGGCCGCGACACGGCTGTCCATCACGGCCTGGCGGATGACACGCAGCAGCGCGTTGTCCGGGCCGGCGAGCAGCGGCACCACGACGGCGACGGGGCCCTCGGGCTCCTTGACCTCCACACCGGCCGCGAGCGCCTGCTCATAGCGGGCGGTGCGCTCGTCGGCGGCGTGCACGAGCACCGACTGGAGCGTGGGGAACTCCACGTCATCGCCGTCGACGTACCCGATCCGGGCGTCGAGACCGGGGAGCTCGGAGCGGGCGATGCTCACGACCTCCTCGGCGAGGCCACGGGTGGCAGCGCTCGGCGCGCCCGGCACCGCGAGGACGAGCGCGGGCGCGCCCTCGGGAGCCGCCAGGGGCTCGGGTCGGCGGTGCCGCCCGGGCTGACGAGGTCGCGGCATTCGTACTGGCAGGCCGGACGCGGGCCCAGTGGGGGAGCTCATGGCGACGCATGTTACTGGCTTCCTGGGCTCCCCTGTTCGGGGAGGGTGCAGGTGAGCGGTATCCGTCCGCTTTTGTCTGATTGAGTTACGTGCAGTGCGGTACCGGGCGGCGTAGGTGGATCAGTCCCCGTTTCCCCTCACCACGCTGAGCATCGCCTCGTCGCTCGGCAGCGTGAGCCCGCCCGCCGCCAGATCGGCCGCGATCCACACCGACCCCTGCAACGGATCCCCGGCGGCCGGCACCTGCCGTGCGTGCGGCAACCGTTTCGACAACTCCTCTTCCAAAGGTACGACAAGAGGGTCGCCCATGTTCAGCAGGCCACCCGTGACCGCGACTTGGGGCTCCCCGGTCGCGGGGCACACGGCGGCCGCGGAGTCGGCCATGTGCCGCGCGGCGGCCCGCAGGATGTCCGCGGCCACCGGGTCGCCGTCGGCGCAGGCGGCCACGTGCGGGGCGAACGAGGCGAGGACGGCGGGGCGGTCCGGGCGCGGATACAGCTTCCCGGGCAGCCCCTTGATCGGGCCGAACAGCTCTTCGGCGCGGGCCAGCAGCCCGGCCGACCCGCCCGGCCGCCCGTCGTGCACACGCAGCGCCGCCTCCAGTCCGGCCCGACCGATCCAGGTGCCGCCGCCGCAGTCGCCCAGCAGATGCCCCCAGCCGTCCGCACGGCGCCAGCACGTCAGGTCGGTGCCGATCGCGATCAGCCCCGTACCGGCGGCGACCACGGCGCCGGGCCGGGCGCCGAGGGCGCCGACATAGGCGGTGACGGCGTCGGCGGCGAGAGCGACGTGCCCGATGCCGAACTCCCGCTCCAGCGCGCCCGGCAGTTCGGCACGCAGGGCATCACCCAGGCTGGCCATCCCTGCGGCGCCGACCGCGGCAGCGCTCAGCCGGGCGACCCCGGTCGCGGCCGTCAACGCCCGCACCATGGGCGCCAGTTGTTCCATCAAGTGGCCGGGATCGATACCCCGGTCCCCGGTGCGCACGGGCTCACGGGACTCGCGGCGGGCCAGAGCACCGCGGTCGACGGTGCCGACGACGACCCGCATCCCGGACCCTCCGGAGTCGACGGCGAGGAAGCCGTGGTCGTCGGGCATGGGGTTCCCCTTCTTCCCGGTCACCGGCTGCCGCGTGATCCGCTCGACCGGCTCGAAGATCTCGACGAGCAGGAAGAGTAACGCCGGGAGCACCGGCGTGGGCGGGGACTTCTCTGCGCTTGTGCGGGGGCGTGGCACGTACCAGTAGAGTGACGCGCCGTGGCACCACGACCCTTGCATGAACTTGTTGAAGCCGGTTGGGCGAAGGCCCTTGAACCTGTGGCCGGACGCATCGCGGCCATGGGGGACTTCCTCCGCGCCGAGATAGCGGCGGGCCGGACCTATCTTCCGGCCGGGGCGAATGTGCTGCGGGCCTTCCAGCAGCCCTTCGACGACGTCCGTGTCCTGATCGTGGGTCAGGACCCCTACCCGACACCCGGAATGGCCATCGGGCTGAGCTTCGCGGTCTCGCCCGAGGTGCGTTCGCTGCCGGGAAGCCTGGAGAACATCTTCCGGGAGATGCACACCGACCTCGGACTGCCCAGGCCGTCGAACGGTGACCTGACACCGTGGACCCAGCAGGGCGTGCTGCTGCTCAACAGGGCGCTGACGACGGCCCCGCGTAAACCCGCGGCGCACCGCGGCAAGGGCTGGGAAGAGGTCACCGAGCAGGCCATTCGTGCGCTCGCCGGCCGCGGCAAGCCGTTGGTGTCCATCCTGTGGGGGCGTGACGCCCGCAATCTGCGGCCTTTGCTGGGAGACCTTCCGACGATCGAGTCCGCGCATCCGTCCCCGATGTCGGCGGACCGGGGCTTCTTCGGCTCACGCCCGTTCAGCCGGGCCAACGACCTGCTGATCAGGCAGGGTGGACAGCCCGTGGAGTGGCGGCTGCCATAGAGCCGCGGCTCAGCGCAGCACGGCCGTCAGCAGGCCGGTGCCCGGCGCGGTCGGATCGGGCACGTCGAGAGTGTTGCGGACGTAGCGGCCGTGCCGTCGGGTCGTGAGCAGGACCGTGCGGCGCAGGACCGCGAGGTAACGGGAGACCTCCGGTGGCGACAGTTCCCAGGCGTGGGCCAGGTCACCGGTGGTGTGCGGGGCCACGGGCCAAGGCGCGCAGCAGGCACAGGAGTACTGGATGGGCGAGTGCCTCAAGCCGCAGGGTGACCGTCTCCAGCGACACCGGCTCCGCCGGGCTCGGCTCGGCCACCGGGTACTGCACCACCGGCTGCCACCCGGGCGCGCGGGCCGCGACCAGGCGCGGGCGGCCGAAGACGGCGGGGATGAAGGTGACCCCGGTGAAGGTGACCCCGGCGCCGCGGACGGCGGTCGCCTTGGCCACCCAGCCGCAGGGGCGGGCCCCCGCCCCGGCTACTCCTCGTCCGAGGTGGTGGGGCGGGTCCGGCCGGGCTCCGGCTCCAGCTCGCCCTGCTGCGCGCGGGCGTGGAGCACGTCGCCGATGAACAGGTCGTACACCAGCACCCCGATCACACCGCCCACGAGCGGCCCGACGATCGGAATCCACCAGTAGCCGCTGAACGCCCCGGACAAGCTGCCCGGAAACGCCAGGTCCTGCCATCCCGCCATCCAGGTGAACAGACGCGGACCGAAATCGCGGGCCGGGTTGATGGCGTACCCCGCGTTCGCCCCGAAGGACATGCCGATCGCCGCCACCACGAAGCCGATCACCAGCGGACCCAGGTTCGCCTTCACGGCCGTGTTGCGCAGGTCGATGATCGCCACCACCAGCATGACCAGGAAGGCGGTGCCGACGACCTGGTCGATCAGCGGCCCCCAGATCCCGCCGTGGAAGTACGGTGCCGGGAAGGTGGCGAAGATCGAGAACGAGGCCAGGGTGTGTCCGCCCGTCTTGGGACCCTCCATGGCGTCGTCGAAGGTGTTGATGGCGTCGTGGTACACCCCGTAGACCAGCGCCGCCCCGGCCAGGGCGCCGAGCACCTGTGACGCCCAGTAGGGGGCGACCTTGGCCCACGGGAACTTACGGCGTACGGCGAAGGCCAGCGTCACGGCCGGGTTGATGTGTGCTCCGCTGACGCCGCCGGCCACGTAGATGCCGAGGATCACGGCCATGGCCCAGCCCCAGGTGATCAGCAGCCAGTCCCCGGCGCCGAGGAAGAACGTGGTGGGCCCCTCGGTGCGTCCGGAGCCGGGCAGCGCCGCCACCGCCATCGCCACGACGCCGGTGCCGAAGGCGATGAGGACGAACGTCCCCAGGAACTCCGCCATGCACTCGCCCGGCAGACCCGCGCGACTCCGGAACCTTGAGGGCTTCACCAGAGGTTCGATCTCCACTGCCATGTGATCCTCCCGGGGCTTGCTGCGGTCACGTCCGAACGCAGTAGTCACGTCGTAACTCGGCACGTGAGCCGCGGCAACCGCAGGAACCTCCGATCCCCGGCCCCGATCCCGGCCCCGATCCCGGCCTCGATCCCGGCCTCGGTCCCGGCCTCGATCCCGGCCTCGGCCTCGGTCCCGGCCTCGGTCCCTGTCCCGGCCTCGGTCCCGGCCTCGGTCCCGGTCCCGGCCTCGATCCCCGGCCTCGATCCCCGGCCTCGGTCCCGGTCCCGGCCTCGGTCCCGGCCTCGGTCCCGGCCCTGGCCGCCGCCCTCTGAAGACCCCCGCGGACGCGTTGCCGACCGGCTACACGCTCGGCAACGCGTCCCGGGAAGCCCGATGCCTCATCCGACCACCGCGGCCCTGACACACAGCACGTCCGGCAGGTGCGAGGCCAGTTGCCGCCAGCTGTCGCCTTCGTCGGCCGACGCGAACACCTCGCCGTTGCGGTTGCCGAAGTACACGCCTGCCGGGTCCGCGTCGTCCGTGCACATCGCGTCGCGCAGCACCGTGCCGTAGTGGTCCTCCTGCGGCAGCCCCGCCGACAGCGGCTCCCAGCTCTTGCCCGCGTCCGCCGTACGGAAGACGCGACAGCGGTGGTCGGCCGGGACGCGGTCCGAGTCCGCGTTGATCGGGAACACGTACGCCGTCTCGCCGCGGTGGGGATGTGCCACCGCCGCGAAGCCGAACGTGGACGGCAGGCCCTCGCCGATGTCCGTCCAGTGCGCGCCCGCGTCGTCGCTGCGGTACACGCCCCAGTGGTTCTGGAGATAGAGGCGGTCCGCCGTCGTCGCGTCCTGGGCGATCTTGTGCACGCACTGGCCGAACTCGGGGTTCGGATCCGGCAGGAACACCGCGGAGACACCGGAGTTGGACGGCGTCCAGCTCGCACCGCCGTCGGCCGTCCTGAACACACCGGCGGTGGAGACGGCGACCGTCACGGCCCGGGGGTCGCGCTTGTCGGTGATCACGGTGTGCAGGCCCTCACCGCCGCCGCCCGGCACCCACTTCGACCGGGTCGGGTGCTCCCACAGCGGGCGGACCAGCTCGAACGTCTCTCCGCGGTCCTCGGAACGGTACAGCGCGGCCGGTTCCGTGCCCGCGTACACCACGTCCGGCTCCGCGGCCGCCGGGTGCAACTGCCACACCCGCTCCAGGGAAGCCTCCGTGTCCTTCGGGAACTTCACGGCCGGCTGGGCCGGTTCGGTCCAGGTGCGGCCCAGGTCATCGGAGTGGAACACGGACGGGCCCCAGTGCGCGCTGTCGCCACCGGCCAACAGCCGAGGACGCTTGCCCCGGGTGTCGATGGCGACCGAGTACACGGCCTGGGCGTTGAAGTAGGGGCTCTCGTCGAACTCCCAGGTGTCACCTCGCCTCCGCCCGATGAACAGGCCCTTGCGGGTCCCCACGGCGAGCAGTACCTCGGTCATGCCGGTCACCTCCGCGACGTCTTTGTCTCAGGTACCGGCCAGTCTGCACCTCGCCACTGACAGTCACCCCTGGAACGGCCTGCATCGCAGGTCAGAGCGGCGAGGGCAGCTCCCGGCCGCCGGCTGCGCGTCGCCGTCGCGCAGACGCCCGCGAGGGTGCGTGACCGGTACCACGGCCGATCCCGGCCGGTGCCGTGAGCATCCGTGTGCCGTCTGCCGTATGGGAGGGCGGTGGGTCCGGCTCGTTCGTGCGCTCATGAGGAGGAAGCCTTCGATGGCGTTCCGTGGTCCGAAGGTGTGGCTGTGGCGGTGGCGGCGCAATCCGCTCAAACGCCGGGCCGACTCGGTGGAGGCCTGGGTGCTGCTCGCCGCCTGGGCGGTCACCGTCCTCGCCGGAGTGCTCGCCGGTCTGACGACCGCCCGCACCGTGGAGCAGGGCATGGCCCGCGAGCGCGTCGAGTGGCGGCCCGTGGTGGCCCTGCTCACCGAGCGGGCTCCCGGCACGACCGACTCGCGCGCCCGCACCCCGAGCAGCGAGCAGGTGTGGGCGAAGGTCCGCTGGAGTGCGCGCGACGGTTCCCCGCACACCGGCCAGGCGCGCGTCCGCCCCGGCAGCGGCGTCGGCACCCCGGTCACGGTCTGGACGGACCCGCAGGGCCGCCTGGTGACCCAGCCCGTCAGCCCCTCCGAGGCCCACACCCGTGCCACCCTGGTCGGCGGCCTCGCGGGCGTCTGCGCCGCATGCGTCCCCTTCGTTGCCGGCCGCGCCCTCCGCAACCGCCTGGAGAGCCGACGCATCGACCAGTGGGGCTACGAGTGGGCACGGTTCGGGCCGTTGTGGGGTGGGCGGACGACGGGGTGACCGGGGGTGGGGGTGGGCGGCGGGTGCCCGGGGCGTCAGCGCGCTGCCGTGACACCCGGCAACGCCCGCCCCAGAATCCCGTCCAGGTCGGCCCCGTCCGGCAGGGTCCCGAACGCGTGCCCCCAGTCGCCGCCCAGTCGGCTCGCGCAGAAGGCGTCGGCCATCGCCGCGGGGGCGTGTCGGACCAGGAGGGAGGCCTGGAGGGTCAGGGCCATCAGCTCGACCAGGCGGCGGGCGGCGGACTCGGAACCGGTTGCGAGCAGGCCCTTCAGGCGGATGACGGCCGTGTCAAGGCGGGCGTCCGCCCCCTGCGCCAGGGCGAGTTCGGCGAAGAGAGCATCCGCCGTACCCGGCTCCCTGCTCAACGCCCGCAGAACGTCGAGGGCGTTGACGTTCCCCGAGCCCTCCCAGATGGACAGCAGCGGAGCCTCACGGTAGTGGCGGGGCATGCCCGACTCCTCGACGTAGCCGTTGCCGCCGAGGCACTCCAGGGCCTCCGCGGTGAAAGCGGGCCCCCTCTTGGTGACCCAGTACTTGCCGACGGCGGTGGCGATGCGCCGGAACGCCGTCTCGGCCCCGTCCGCGTCGGTGCCGCGCACCGCACGGTCCGCCGCCCCGGCCAGCCGCAGCGTGAGCGTCGTCGCCGCCTCGGACTCCAGCGCCAGGTCGGCCAGGACGTTGCGCATCAGGGGCTGGTCGAGCAGCCGGGCGCCGAACGCGCTGCGGTGGCGCACATGGTGCCCCGCCTCGACGAGCGTCTTGCGCATCAGCGTCGCCGACGACATCACACAGTCCAGCCGGGTGCAGTTGACCATCTCGATGATCGTCTTCACGCCCCGTCCCTCGGGCCCCACCAGCCAGGCCACGGTCCCGTCGAACTCGGGCTCGCAGGACGCGTTGGAACGGTTGCCCAGCTTGTCCTTCAGCCGCTGGATGCGGAACGTGTTGCGGCTGCCGTCGGGCAGGACGCGCGGCACGAGGAAGCAGGACAGGCCGCCGGGGGCCTGGGCCAGCACCAGGAAGACGTCGCACATCGGCGCCGACGTGAACCACTTGTGCCCCCGCAGCGTGTACACGCCGGGCTCGGCGGTCGGGGTCGCCGTGGTGGTGTTCGTACGGACGTCGGAGCCGCCCTGCTTCTCGGTCATCCCCATACCCGCGAGCAGACCCCGCTTCTCGGTCGGCACCCGCAGCTCCGGGTCGTACTCCCGGCCGGTCAGCAGGGGTTCGTACACCTTCGCGAGCTCGGGCTGCCGGCGCAGCACGGGGACCGCGGCGTACGTCATCGACGTCGGGCAGCCGTGTCCGGCCTCGGTGTGCCCCCACACCAGCCCGCCAGCCGTCCGGGCGACATGCGCTCCAGGCCGCTCGTCCGCCCACGGCGCCCCCGCCAGCCCCTCGGCGACGGCGACCCGCATCAGGTGGTGCCAGCTCGGGTGGAACTCGACCTCGTCGACGCGATGGCCGTACCGGTCGTGCGTGCGCAGCTCGGGCTCGTGGCGGTTGGCCTGCTCGCCCCACTCCTGCGCCTCGGCACTCCCGGCCCGCCGGCCGAGCCGCCGGATGTCCTCCTCGGCCCACGCTGCGCCCTCTCGGCGCAGCCCTTCGAGCAGGGCCGTGTCCTCGGACGCGTCGTAGGGGGCCGGCGGAGGGGGCTGGTTGGTGACGTCGTGCGTTGCGTAACCCGGGTGCTGCTGCTCCTGCGCCAGTGTCGAGGCCATACGGCGAGTGTTGCACTCTGACTACAGTCGTAGCAATCCTGCAACATGAAAATCCGCCGCGTACAGTACGTGACCATGCGGGCGAACATGACAGCGCAGCAGGTCGGCGGGGTCGGGCTGCGCCCGCTGTCCGCGCGGTCGGTCGTTCTGAGCCTGCTGCTGGGCTCGCATCCTCCCGAGCTGCCCGTACGGGACCTCGTGCGTGGCGTGGAGCCGTTCGGCGTCGGCGGGTCCGCGGTGCGGGCCGCGCTCAGCCGGATGGTGACCGCCGGTGATCTGCGGCGCGCGGGCGGTGTCTACCGGCTCAGCGAACGTCTGCGGGAACGGCAACGCCGGCAGGACGAGGCCGTGCATCCGCGCACGCGCGCGTGGGACGGCGAGTGGGAGATGGTCGTGATCACCGCGACCGGGCGCGGACCCGCGGAACGCGCCGACCTGCGCAGCCGGTTGGCCGCCCTCCGGCTCGCCGAACTCCGCGAGGGCGTCTGGCTGCGGCCCGCCAACCTGCGCCGGTCCCTGCCGGACGACCTGGACCAGGTGGCCCAGCGCTACACGGCCCGTCCGGACGACCGCCCGCCGCGCGAACTGGCCGCGCACCTCTGGCCGCTCGATGCCTGGTCCGCCACCGCCCGGGCCCTGCTCGTCCATGCCGCCGGGGCGGACCGCCCGGCCGACCGCTTCACCGCCTTCGCGGCCGTCGTACGCCATCTGCTCGCCGACCCCGTCCTGCCTTCCGAGCTCCTCCCCGCCGACTGGCCGGGCACCGAGTTGCGCACCGTGTACGGGGACTACCAGCGGGAGCTCACCGAGGCGGTACGCGCGCGTGGCCGCCGGGAATGACGCGGCGGCCGTACGAAACGCCGTGCGGGGACGCTTCGGACGGCCGCCTTCACCGTGGGGGGACTGCCTGCGGGTGGGGGCTACCTGTAGGTGATGTCCGAGCTGGAGTACAGGCAGTTCGTGCTGTCCGGGCCTGTGCCCACGGCGGTGTTGTTGTTGTACTTCTGACAGGGGATGACCTTGCGGCCGGCGTCGTTGAGGATCGTGATGCCCCGCAGCGTCGCCACGTCGCCCCGGTTGACGTTGATGCCGACCAGGCGCGCGGTGGACCCCGTGCCGGTCACCTCGATGTTGCTGAGGTTGACCTTGCGCGTGTACTGCGTCGAGCAGTCGCCGCACGAGCGGTACAGCGTCTTGAACTCGCTGACCGCGAAGTTGGAGATGTTCAGCGTGCCGGGCCCGTTGTGCTGGAAGACCTTGTCCGCTGCCTTCTTCGCGCCACCGCCGGTCACCGTGTAGGTCGAGCCGCCCCGGAACGTGGCCGCGTCCTCGCCGACGTCCTCCCACCACACGTTCTGTAGCGTGCAGTTGCCCTCGCAGTGGATGCCGTCGGCGCCGGGCGCGCCGATGATGACGTTCTTCAGGGTCGCGCCGGCCGCGAGCTTGAAGATCGGGTCCTGGCCCTCCTCCTGGCCGTCGCCCGCCAGGTCGCCGCTGCCGTAGTAGCGGACCATGCCGCCGTCCCGGACGCCGGAGACGTTGATCGTGGAGCTCACCGGCTGGCTGCTGCTGGGCGTCGGCCAGGTGGCCGCGCTCGCCGGCGGCGCTCCGGCTGTCGTGATCATGACAGCCGAAAGCCCGAGTGCGGTCAGGGTGCCGGTCAGGGTGCGCCGGTGGGCGCGGGGCTTCGCTGGTGAAGTCATGTCCCGGATGCCTTCCTCCAGTTGGGGGTGGTCAGATCTTTCCGGCGCCCGCGCCGGACGTCACCGAGGCGACGACGGTGGACGCGGACTCCGCGGTGTAGCTGTAGGGCGGCGCGGTGAAGGAGCCGGCCTGGGAGATCTCGGTCGCGGCCCCGCCGAGATCGTTGCCGCGCAGATTGGCGTGGCCGTCGACGTCGCTGCTGCGGTTCGTGGTGACGGCGATCTTGGTGTCGCGGAAGACGTTGTTCTCCACGAGCAGCTGGGCGCCCATGCGCGAGTGGCAGGCGGTGTCCGCGCCGGCCACGTGGTTGTTGTAGAAGTGCCCGGTGCCGAAGCGCAGGCTGGGGATGCGCGAGTAGACGTTGCTGAACTGGTTGTGGTGGTACGTCACCTTCAGACGGCCCGTGTCCTCGCTCGCGTTGTTGTCGCTGTGGCCGACGAGCGAGCCCTTGAAGTGGTCCTTGAAGGTGTTCCAGGACACCGTGACGTTGTCCGAGCCGTGATTGATGTCCAGCAGGCCGTCGTAGTGGTCCTTGTCGTGGTCCCGGTCGGCCGAGAAGGAGTTGTGGTCGATCCACACCTTCGTCGACGCCTGGACCGTGATGCCGTCGGCCGGCGCCACCGGCTTGCTGATGTCCAGGTTGCGGACGACGACGTTGGTGACGTTCTTCAGCCGCAGCCCGCCTCCGGTGAACCCGGACGACGAACCCACGCCCAGCACCGTGGTGTTGGAGCCGACGTCGACCTGACCGCTCAGCGAGATCAGGCCGTTGACCCGGACGACCTTGGCCGAGTTGCCGGTCACGGCCGACTTGAAGGCGGCCAGGCTCGAGACGGTGACCGCCGAGGCGCTGCCGCCGCCGGTCGTCCCGGCGCCGAATCCGATCGGCGAGGCCTCGGCCGCCCCGGCGGACTGCGGCAGGACCAGGACGGCCGCGGTGGCGAGGGCGGCCGCGGCGACCGTCACCAGTGCGGTTCTTTGCGGGCGTGCACGTGGGGGGAGCGTACGCATGCGGGTGCGTCCCTTCGGAGGAGCAGAGCGATCGTGTATGTGAACGATGTGCTTCATGCTGAACGCTGTGCGCGGACAGGGCGACCGTGTGGGGGTGCGGCAATGCGGCTCGGTCACCCTGCTGAACGGAACGTAGAGGGCAAGCGCTTTCTGGTCAACGCTTTCCGCAGAAGAAGTCCGTCAGTCCTGGTGGGGGGTGAGGGCCCTCGGCCGTGGTCGGCACCCATGGCGTAGGAGCGCTTCCATGATGGGCGTGTGCATGTCACGATGGGCGACCGCCTCCACCCATGTGAACCACTCCGGGAACAGCGCGGCGCCGGGGGCCTTCACACTGGGCGGGACCGCCTGCACTGTCGGTTGACCTTCCCGGACCTCGCTGAGTCACCGAGTGCCCGCACATGGATGACATGCCGTTTTGCGGGAACCCGGGCTCCACCGAAGGGCGACGTCGAACGAGGTGGAGCGAGGCGAGCGATGGTTCTGGGAGTGCTCTCACGTCCGACAGCCGCCGCGGCCGGACTGGTCGCGGCCGGCCCCCGCCTGCTCGCCAGAGGAGCCGCCCCCGCGGTGGGAGCCGCCGCGGGGGCGGTGGCCGGGACGGCCCGGGCGGGGGTACGGGGCGCCGACAGCGCGGCACGTGTCGTACGGGTCGCCCGCGACACATGGCCCGGGCGGCCGCACCCCTGGCGGTCCGGCACCCGGACCCATCTCGCGTTGCGGCCCGAGGCACCGGAGCGGGTACGGCGGGAGGGCGGGACCGAGCGGGCCGCGCGCAAGGTCGCCGCGGCGCTGGCGGAGCGGCCCGACGTGGCCCTCGCGTACTGGGACGGCGGACTGCGCCGACTGGTGGTCACCGCCGTCGAGGAGTCGGCAGGCGACCGGGTACTGGAGAAGGCGAGCGAGCTCGCGGCCCGGTACGGGCTGGCCCGTACGGACGAGGAGGTCGAGGAGATCCCCCACCCCGCCAACCGGGCCGGAGTGCGGGACGCCGCCGTGACGCTCGCCGCCGACGGGCTCGGCATCGCGGCCGCGTTCATCGGGTACGGCCTACGGCTGCCGACCTCGCCCCGGTCGGTGACGGCACTGGTGACGCTGCTGCGGGAGAACCCCCGTTTCCGCGGATGGCTGCGGGCGCGGGTCGGCCGCTCCCGCATGGACATGCTGCTGGCCCTGGCGAACGCGGCCGCCCACGGTGCCGGACGGACCCCGACCGCCCTGGTGCTCGACGGTGCGCTGCGCTCGCTCCAGCTCGCGGAGACGATCGCGCGCGCGGCGGCCTTCGACAGGGTGCACGACGACGTCTGCGTGCCGGAGCGAGGCAGCGTCGCCGGGGACCGGCATCCGCGCCCGACGCTGCGTACCTCCCCGGCCCAGGAGTACGCCGCGCACGCCGAGACCGGCAGCCTGGTGGGCGCGGTCGCCACTCTGCTGGTCAAGCACGACGGCACCGAGGCGGCGGAGGCCGTGCTCGCCGGCTCTCCCAAGGCCGCCCGCTACGGGCCCGCCGCGTTCCACGCCGTACTGAGTTCCGCGCTGTCGCGCGCGGGCGTCCTGGTGCGCGACACCGAGCGGCTGCGGCAGCTGGAGATGGCCGACACGGTCCTCCTGCATCCGAGCGCGCTGCGGACTCCGGGTGCCGACGCGGACCCGTGGGCGGAGACGGTGCTGGACGCGGCGCGGCGCGCGGGCCTGCGGGTCGTGATGGTGGACGACCCCGCCCTGGCCGATTTCACCAATCTCGCCGACCAGGTGGTGCGCGACGAGCGGTCGCTGAGCGACGTCGTGAACGCGTTGCGCGCCGAGAACGACGGCGTCGTCGTCACGGTGGCCCGACCGGGGGAGGACGACGAGGACATCCTGGCCGGGCTGCTCGCCGGTGATGTGGCCGTCGCCCTCACCGACCGGGACGGGGCCGTGGTCTGGGGCGCGGACGTACTGGCCCTGCACGGGCTGGCCGATGTGTGGCGGCTGTTGCGGGCGGTCCCGGCCGCGCGCAAGGTCGGCCGCAGGTCACAGACCCTGGCACGGTCCGGTGCCGCCCTGTCCGGGCTCCTGGTCGCCATCGGCAAGTCGCGGCGTGGCCGCCCCACGCCGTGGCCCGGGCTGCGGCACACACCGGTCGACGCGAGCGCGACCTGGGCCCTGTTCACCGGCACACGAGCCGCCCTCGGCGTGGCCATGGCCCACGCACCGCACCCCCGGCCCCGCGTCGCCTGGCACGAACTGGAGCACGCCGAGGTCCGCGAACGGCTGGAGCACGAACCGGGCCCGGAGCAGACCCTGCCCGAGCAGGCGACGGGCCGTGCGCGCAAGGCACTTCGGGCTGTGGGCCGGCAACGCGTGTTCGCCCCGCTGACCGCGCCGCTGCAACTCGCCCGCGCCGTGCGCGGCGAACTCGACGACCCGCTCACCCCGGTGCTGGCCGTCGGCTCGGCCGCCGAGGCGATTCTCGGCTCCGTCGTCGACGCCCTGCTGGTCGTCGGGGCGCTCGACCTGAACGCACTGGTCGGCGGCATCCAGCGGATGCGGGCCGAGCGGGCGCTGTCCGGACTGCTGGCGAAGCAGACGCAGAAGGCACGTGTCACGGGGGAGGAGCCGAAGGCCCGGCCGCATCTCGTGGACGCCGCCAAGCTCAGCCCCGGCGACCTGATCGAGCTCCGGGCGGACGACGTGGTGCCCGCCGATGCCCGACTGGTGTGGGAGGACGGCCTGGAGGTCGACGAGTCCGCGCTGACGGGGGAGTCCCTGGCGGCCGACAAGGGAGTCGACCCGACGCCGGACGCCGCCGTGCCGGACCGCAGCTGCATGGTGTTCGAGGGCACGACCGTGGTGGCGGGGGAGGCCCGCGCCGTCGTGGTCGACACCGGGGAGCGGACGGAGGCCGCACGGGCCGTGGCCCTCGCCGCCCGTACGCCCCCGTCCGCCGGGGTCCAGGCGAGGCTCCGGGAACTCACCGACAAGGCACTGCCGTGGACCCTCGCGGGCGGTGCCGGGGTCACCGCACTGTCACTGCTGCGCGGCACACCGATCCGCCGTGCGGTCAGCGGCGGCGTCGCGGTGGCCGTCGCCGCCGTCCCCGAGGGGCTGCCGCTGGTGGCGACCGTGGCCCAACTGGCCGCGGCCCGCAGGCTGAGCCGCCGCGGAGTCCTCGTCCGGGCCCCGCGCACCCTCGAAGCGCTCGGCCGGATGGACACGGTCTGCTTCGACAAGACCGGCACGCTCACCGAGAACCGGCTCCGCCTGGTCCGCGTGACGGACGCCGACGGCACGGTCGGCAAGCCGCAAGAGGACGACCCCGCGCTGCGCACCGCGGCACGCGCCTGCCCCCAGCTGAACGGCGGTTCGGACCGGCCCGTGCACGCCACCGACGAGGCCGTTCTGGACGCGGCGGGACCCGACCCCGAGTGGTCCCAGACCGAGGGCCTGCCCTTCGAGGCCGGCCGGGGCTACGCCGCCGCGGTCGGCGAGTCGGGGGACGCCACCGCCGTACTGGTGGTGAAGGGCGCCCCCGAGACGGTGCTGCCCGCCTGCGCCGACCTGCCCACCTCGGCGTCGGAGGCCGCGCACGACCTGGCCGCCGACGGACTGCGCGTCCTCGCGGTGGCCCGGCGCCGACTGGACGCGGCGGACGACGCGGCGGACGTCCTCGAACAGCCGCTGGGGGAGCTGGAGTTCACGGGCCTGCTCGCACTGGCCGACGTACCCCGCGACACCTCCACGGCCCTCGTCGAGGGCCTGCGCAAGGCGGGTGTACGACCTGTCATGCTGACCGGCGACCATCCGCAGACCGCTCGCGCCATTGCCGCGGAACTGGGCTGGCCCGAGGACACCGGCGTCGTCACCGGCGACGAACTCGCGTCCGCGGACCGGGAGGCGCGCGCCCGGATGCTGCGCGACATGGGCGTGGTCGCCCGGGTGGCGCCCGAGCAGAAACTCCAGGTCGTCGAGGCACTGCGGGACGCCGGGCGAGTGGTCGGCATGGTCGGCGACGGAGCCAACGACGCGGCGGCCATCCGCGCCGCCGACATCGGCGTCGGCATCAGCGCCCGCGGCTCGGCCGCCGCCCGCAACGCCGCCGACCTCGTCCTCACCGACGGCGACCTGACGGTCCTCATCGAGGCGGTCGCCGAGGGCCGGGCCCTGTGGCACAGCGTCGCCGACGCCATCGCCATCCTGATCGGCGGCAACGCCGGTGAGGTGGCCTTCGGCCTCCTCGGCACCCTTCTGTCCGGCGCGGCGCCCCTGTCCACCCGTCAGATGCTGCTGGTGAACCTGTTCACGGACCTGTTCCCGGCCATGGCGGTGGCGGTGACACCGAAGGAGCCGGAGGCGACGGAGGCGACGGAGGCGACGGAGGGGGCCGAGGGAACGGACGCGGAAGCGGCCGCGGCCGGCCCCGAAGGCACCGAACCCCTGGGCACCTCGCTCCTCGGCACACCCCTCACCAGCAAGATCCGCCACCGTGCCCTGACGACCACGCTGGGCGCCACGTCCGCGTGGCTGATCGGCCGCTTCACCCCGGGCACCGCCCGCCGTTCCACCACCATGGCCCTGTGCGCCGTGGTCGGCACCCAGCTCGCCCAGACCCTGGCCGACCGCCGGGGCAGCCCCCTGGTCCGCGTCACCGCCCTCGGCTCCGCCGCCGTGCTCTTCGTCCTCGTCGAGACCCCCGGCCTCAGCAACCTCTTCGGCTGCACCCCGCTCGGCCCGATCGCCTGGACGGGCGTCGCCGCGTCGATCGCACTGGCGGTCGCGGGCCAGCGGGCTGTGCCGTACCTGGAGCGGGCCGTCCGCCGGCAACTGCCAACGGGATGAGCTCGGCCGAGGCGAGTCTGCCAACCCAGGGGCGCGGGGAACTGCGCGAGCAACCACTACGAGCCGGTAGTCGCACGAATACAGAACCACCCCGTGCAGGCGATCAGCACGAGCAGACGATCAAACAGACCGGTGGTACTGGTCCGGCACATGCACGTCCCCGCCGAGCTCCCGCGCGGCCTCCCGAGCCCAGGACGGCCTGCGTAGCAACTCCCGGCCGAGCAGCACCGCGTCCGCCTCCCCGTTGGCGACGATCTTCTCGGCCTGCTCGGCTTCGGTGATCAGCCCCACCGCTGCGACCGGCAACGAGGTCTCGGCCTTCACCCGCGCCGCGAACGGCACCTGGTAGCCCGGCCCGACGGGGATACGGGCGCCCGCGGCGTTGCCGCCGGTGGACACGTCCAGCAGGTCGATGCCGTGGGCCCGGAGGTCGGCGGCGAAGCGGACCGTGTCGTCGGCGGTCCAGCCGTCCTCCTCCAGCCAGTCCGTCGCGGAGATGCGGAAGAACAGCGGCTTGTCGTCCGGCCACACCTCCCGTACGGCGTCCACGACCTGGAGGGCGAAACGGGTGCGGTTCTCGTACGAGCCGCCGTACTCGTCGGTGCGGTGATTGGAGTACGGGGAGAGGAACTCGCTGATCAGATAGCCGTGGGCGCCGTGGATCTCGGCGATCTCGAAGCCGGCCGCGACGGCGCGGCGCGCGGCGTCCGCGAACCGCCGCACGATCTCCTGGATCCCGGCGACCGTCAGCTCACTCGGCACCGGGTACCCGTCGGCGAACGCGACCGGGCTCGGCGCCACCGGCTGCCACCCGTGCGCGTCCGCACCCAGCGGAGCACCGCCCCGCCAGGGCTGGTCGGTGGACGCCTTGCGGCCGGCGTGGGCCAGCTGGATCGCCGGCACGGTGCCCTGCGACAGCAGGAAGCGCGTGATCCGGCGGAACGCCTCGACCTGTGTGTCGTTCCAGATGCCCAGGTCGTACGGCGAGATCCGGCCCTCGGGGCTGACCCCCGTGGCCTCGACGATGATCAGGCCCGTGCCGCCGGCCGCGCGGGCCGCGTAGTGCGCGAAGTGCCAGTCGTCGGGAACACCCGCGTCGGGGCCCTCGGGTGCGGCCGAGTACTGGCACATCGGGGGCATCCACACCCGGTTCGGGATCGTCACATCGCGCAGGGTGTAGGTCTCGAAGAGCGCACTCACGGCGGACTCCATTCGTCACGGGGACCAGCGGTCGACTCGTACGATAGACGTCGTAGTACGGGAAGTGTCAAACTACGAGAGGCCTCGTACAATGGAGGGACCCGACCACGGGGAACCTGAGGAAACCCGACGAAGTGGAGCCGCCGTGACCAGCGCCGCTGTCAGCAGCCGTGACCTCCCGCATCCGACGCGCGAGGAGATCCGGCTGGAAGGCGTGCTGCACGCACTGTCCGACCCGATGCGGATGCAGATCGTGCGCGAGCTCGCCGCCGTCGGCGACGAGCTCTCCTGTTCGCACTTCGACCTGCCCGTGACCAAGTCCACCACCACGCACCACTTCCGGGTGCTGCGCGAGAGCGGTGTCCTCCAGCAGGTCTACCGGGGCACGGCCAAGATGAACGGCCTGCGCAAGGACGACCTGGACGGCCTCTTCCCGGGACTTCTCGACCGCCTCCTCGACGCTGCCACCCGCCAGGCCGCCCGCCTCGGGGGCGCCTGAACCGCGGCGGCCCTGCCGCCCCGCGCCCCTTACGGGGTGCTCTCGTGCGCGGCAGCCATGAGCGACTGCCAGTCCGGGAGCTTGACCACCCCGCGCCCGAGCGACGCCCCCAGCTCGGCCTCCGCCCGCTCGATGGCGCACCAGCCCGTCCACTCGACCGGCTCGACCCCCTCGGCGCGCAGGGCCGCGAGGGGGTCCTCAGGCCTGTCTTCGCCTGCGAGCACGGAGGCGTCCGCCAGGAGAGCCGTCACCGTCTCCTTGGCGTCCGAACGGTTCGTGCCGATGACGCCCGTCGGGCCCCGCTTGATCCAGCCGGCCACGTACTCGCCCGGCGCGACGCTGCCCTCGCGCAGGACGCGCCCGGCGAGGTGCGGCACCGTGCCGGTCGCCGGGTCGAACGGCAGTCCCTCCAGCGGCACTCCGCGATATCCCACCGAACGCAGCACCAACTGGGCCTCGATGTCCTCGTACCGGCCCGTCCCCGTCACGCCGCCTTGTCCGTCTGACACCGTCCGCTCGAAGCGCACCGCGCCCACGCGCCCGCCTTCGGCGAGGAGTTCGACGGGGCGCAGGAAGAAGCGCAGCCGGATGTGGTGACCGGCGTCGCGGGGCGGGCTCTCGGCCCAGCCGCGCAGGACCTCCACGTTGCGGCGCTGCGGGGCGGGCAGCCCGGACGGGTCGGCGTAGGCCGGATCCAGCGCCAGTTCCCTTGGGCCCACGGTCACGTCGGTGTCCGGCAGGGTGCCCAGCTCCCGTAGCTCCTTGGTGGTGAAACGTGCCTGCGACGGGCCGCGCCGCCCGACCATGCTGACGTCGCTGACCCGGCTCGCGGAGAGCGTGGTGAGCGCGGCCTGCGGCATGTCGGTGGGGGTCAGCTCGGCCGGGCCCCGCGCCAGCATCCGCGTGACGTCCACGGCGACGTTCCCGACGCCGATGACGACCGCCGACCGCGCGCCGAGCACGAACCCGTCGTCCACGGCGTCCGGATGGGCGCTGTACCAGGACACGAACTCGGTCGCCGACCAGCTGCCCGGCAGGTCCTCGCCGGGGATCCCGAGGTGCCGGTCGGTGGCGGCGCCCACGCAGTACACGACGGCGTGGTACAGCTCCCGCAACCGGTCGGCCGGCACCCCGCCCGGGCCGATCTGGACGCCGCCGAGGAACCGCACCCGCTCGTGCTCCAGGACCGCGCGCAGGTTGTTCTGGAGGGACTTGATCTTCTCGTGGTCCGGCGCCACCCCGTACCGCACCAGGCCGTACGGGCACGGCAGCCGGTCCAGGACGTCGACGAGAACGTCGGGGTCCTGCTGCACCAGGTTCTGGGCGGTGTAGCACCCGCCCGGTCCGGAGCCGACGACGGCGACACGCAGCACTGCGGAACTCCTCGTCCGGGGACCTTCGGGGATCTTCGGGGATCTTGGGGATCTCGCGGAGTCGCTCTCGAGTCCAGCATCGCACCGCTGCCGCTCCGCTGACAGGGTGCTGTGCGCGTACGGGACGCGTGTTCGTTCGTATGGAGTGTGATCATGCGGTTACGTTGCGTGTGTGCTGGAAGCATCCTTTCTTAATCTTTCCGATCGCCCTGCGACGGATGGTGCCGTGTCCGTGTGGCCCGCGTGGGAAGTGCGGGACGGCACCGGGGCCACGGCGTGGTTCGGGCTCCGGCTGGAGTTCGACGACGGCGCCCATGTCGACGCGGTCGCCGTGGTGGCCGAGGGGTGCGTCTCCATCGAGGACGTACGGGCCGAGCCGGCGCTCTCCCTGGACGACCTGGCGGCGCTCGCCGACTGGATCGAGGAGCCGCTCTCACAGGCCTGCGGCATCGGGGCCGTACCGGACGAGGATCCCGGACCGGAGGGCGCCGACACGGATACCGCCGGACCGGACGGTGAGAACGCCGCCGGACCGTGTCCGGCCGGGTCGGGCTGGCCGCGTGGCATCGAGGGACAGTGGCTGGTGGCGCAGAAGTACCGCGCGGCTCAGGAGCAGGGGGCCGACCCCGTCCTCGCCGTCATGACGGCCACGGGGTTCGGCCGCCGCAAGTCACTCCGGCTGATCGGCCAGGCCCGTGACGCCGGTTTCCTGACGCGGCGCCGGGCCCGCCACTGAGCGGGAGGGCGCGCTCGCGCCGACGCCCGCGCTGTGACGGTGGAACGAGGCCCACTTCGTCACCGCCTGGAGCAGGTTCGCGCCGGCCAGTGCCGCCCACAGGGCGGCGAGCCCGCCGGCCTCGGCCACGGGGACGGCGACCGCGGCGAGCGCCCCGAACCATATGGCGGTGGACGCGAGGCTCGGCACGGTCCGCCTGAGCCCGATGAGCGCGAACCCGGCGAGCGCCTGAAGGGCGTCGGTGACCACCACCAGCAGGACCAGGGGCAGTTGCCGCACCACCTGGGGGAGGAGCGCGTCGTCCGAGGTGAACATCGGTACGACCGAGTGCCGGCAGAGCAGCAGGACGGTACCGAGCACGGTGATCGCGCTCAGCGTCACACCGACGCCCGCCCACAGGCTTCGCCGCAGGCCCGCGACGTCCCCCTCGTTCGCGGCGCCGGCTGTCAGCGGAATCATGGCCTGACCGACCGCCACCGCCACGGTGAACATCACGTTGACCAGCGACTCGGACACGCCGTGGACGGCCGCGCCGTCCGTGCCGATCCGGGCGGCGGCGAACGTCAGCACACCCAGCACCGCGAACTTGATCAGCACCGTCCCCGCGAGCGGGATCCCCACCGCGGCCAGCCGCAGCATCCGGCGCGGATCGGGCCGTCCGGGGTGCAGCGGGCGGCCGGCCAGGACGGTACGGCGGCGCAGGGTGCTCTGGTTGACCCATGCGCCGACCAGGGCGGCGGCGAGCATGGCGAGGCCCGCCCCGGTCAGGCCGTACCCGGGAAGGGGGCCGGGCGCGCCGACCAGCAGGACCGACAGCGTGACGGACGTGGCGGTGCTCAGCAGCCCGGCGCGCATGACCTGGGCGCTGTGGCCCAGGGCCACCAGGACGGACGTCGCCGACTGGCCGACGGCGACGAGCAGCACGCTTCCCGCCAACAGCCAGGGGAGGACGCCCAGTTGGTCCAGTACGGCGACGGGTGCCCCCGCCGCACGGCCGATCAGCGGTACCGAGGCGACGGCCGCCGCGCACACGCCGCCCACGGCAAACGCCAGCCACATCGCGTTCCGGACGATCGGAAGCAGTGCATCCGGCTCGCTCTTGCAGGGCACGACGAACGGCATGACGCCGCGCAACGCGCCCGCGACGGTCGCGGTGGCCGGAGCGAACACCGCGAGGGTCACCGCGAAGGCCGCGAGGGAGACGGTCCCGTGCAGGCCGAGCAGCGCCGTGTCGACGAGCGCGCCCGCCGACGCGGCCAGGGTGCTGAGGTAGAGCGGGAGGGCCGCCTTCGCGATCCTCCGGACGGCGGTCAAAGCATGTCCCGCATCCGCGAGATCTCGCTTGTCTGCTGAGCGACCACCTCGTCGGCCATCTCCTCGATCCGGATGTTGTTGCCCTGCCCCTTCACGTCCGTGGCCATGGTGATCGCCCCGTCGTGATGAGTGATCATCAGCGTGAGGAAGAGCTCGTCGAACGCCTTCCCTTGCGCGGTGCGCAGTTTGGCCAGCTGTGCCTCGGTCGCCATGCCGGGCATTGCACCATGGTCATGGCCCTCGCCCTGCTCGGACTTGCCATGGCTCTTCAGCCAGCCCTTCATGGCCGTGATCTCCGGCCCCTGCGCGGCGGCGATCCGCTCGGCGAGCTTCTTGACCTTCGTCGACTCGGCGCGGTCCGGGACGAGTTCGGTCATCTCGAGGGCCTGGTCGTGGTGCTCGATCATCATCCGCGCGTAGGCGACGTCCGCCGAGTTGGGGGAGTCGTCCTCGGTTCGCTGCCGTGCCGCCTCCTCGGTGGACAGCACCCGGTTCGACTCGCCCGGCTTGCCCGGCACGATCACCGAAGGCCCGTCCCCCGCGGCCGACTCGGAGCCGGAACCGGAGTCGCAGCCTCCGAGCACGAGCACGGCCAAGGCGGCCAGTGAGGCCGTAACTCGGCGCGCCCGACGGAGCGGCGCCTTCGTTACATGTTCACGGCACGCTCTTGAAATGTGCATGACGGAGACCATACTCGGGCGTGCATGAACCCTTCCAGTGCGCACGGTACAAGGGAGGAAAACAGTGATCCTGTTCAGCAGCCCTCGAACGCGGCACAGACGTCTGGCAGTTGGTGCTGCCGCCGCCGGACTCCTCGCCGCGCTGCTCACCGCGCAGCCGGCAGCCGCGATCCCCGACCCCGGGGACGGCCCCGTCGCGGAGAAGGAGGTCTCCGACAGCACCCGGGCCGAGGTGCGAAAGGCCCTCAAGGACGGCGAGATACCGGGCAAGGACGAGATCGTCCACTCCGACAACATCCAGCACCTGGCCAACGTCCCCAAGGACGCGCTCCCGGGCACGAACTCGGACCTCGCCTTCCAGGGCAGATACGCCTTCGCGGGCAACTTCAGCGGTTTCCGCATCTTCGACACCAGCAAGCCGACGGCACCGAAGACCATCGCCCAGGTCCTGTGCCCGGGCTCGCAGAACGACATCTCCGTCTCCGGCGACCTGCTGTTCCTGTCGACCGACTCCTCGCGCAGCGACAGCAGCTGCAACAGCACCACCCAGCCCGCGACCGAGAAGTCGTCGTGGGAGGGCATGAAGGTCTTCGACATCAGCGACAAGCGCAACCCCCGCTACGTCGCCGCCGTCGAGACCGCCTGCGGCTCGCACACCCACACGCTGGTGCCCGAGCGCAGGAACGTCTACGTCTACGTCTCCTCGTACTCGCCGAGCGCCGCCTACCCCGACTGCCGGCCCCCGCACGACGGCATCTCCGTCATCAAGGTGCCGCGCAAGGCCCCCGAGAAGGCGGCGGTCGTGGGCTTCCCGGTGCTGTTCCCCGGCGAGGGCCCGGACGGCGGAGGCAACCCCGGCTCGCCCACCAACCCGGGTGTCTCCAAGACCACCGGCTGCCACGACATCACGGTCCTCGCGGACAAGGACCTGGCCGCCGGTGCCTGTATGGGGGACGGCATCCTGTTCTCCATCAAGGACCCGGAGCGCCCGAAGGTCATCGACCGGGTCCAGGACAACGTGAACTTCGCGTTCTGGCACTCGGCGACCTTCAACCAGAGGGCGGACAAGGTCGTCTTCGCCGACGAGCTGGGCGGCGGTGGCGCGGCCACCTGCAACGCGGAGATCGGCCCGGACCGCGGTGCTGACGGCATCTACGACATCGTCGGCAAGGGCGACAAGCGCAAGCTGGTCTTCCGCAGCTACTTCAAGATCCCCCGCCACCAGGCGGACACCGAGAACTGTGTCGCCCACAACGGCTCGCTGATCCCGGTCAGGGGCAAGGACCTCATGGTCCAGGCCTGGTACCAGGGCGGCATCTCCGTCTGGGACTTCACCGACTCGGCCCACCCGAAGGAGATCGCCTACTTCGACCGCGGCCCGCTGACCACGGACACGATCAGCTCGGGCGGCTCGTGGTCGGCGTACTACTACAACGGCTACATCTACTCGAACGAGATGGCCAGGGGCTTCGACGTCCTGAGGATCGACGACCGGCGCACGGACCCGGCCCGCTGGGTCCACCTGCGCGAGCTCAACGTCCAGACACAGCCGGACTACTTCGACTGATCGTCCGGACAGCCGGGTGAGGACCCGGTGGCGAAGAACCGCGACAGATCCGTGTCGCACGTCCCGCCGGGCACGGCCACCGAGTCCGGCGGGACTCCCATGTCCCAGTCGAGCCGGTAGCGCTTGAACAACTCGGCCCGCAGCACCGGCACGGGCATCGCCACCCCGGGCACCAGAGCCGCGTAGACGGCGCCCATCAGGAGCGAGCGCAGCATCGGGTAGTCGGTGTCGACGTCCTGCGAGCCGACCCCCGCGCAGACCTCCCGCAACAGCTCGGCCAGGCGCCGCTGCTCAGGGCACTGCATGAAGCCCTCGGCCTGGAGGATCCCCGCCATGTGCTGGCGCATCAGCACGGGCCGGTCCCGGGCGAGCCCCAGGATCGCGTCGATGGCCCTGGCCATCCGCTCCCGGCCGTCCTCGGTGCGGGGCTCGCGCTCCAGCGCCTCCTGAAGCGTGCGGTGCATCAGCCGGTGCACGGCGGACTGCACGAGCTGGCGTTTGCCCGGGAAGTAGTACGACACCAGACCGCGCGCCGAGCCCGCCCGGTCCGCGATGTCGCCCAGCGTCGTCGCCTCGTAGCCCTGCTCGCCGACCAGCTCCACCGCCGCCTGGAGAAGCCGCTCCCGGGAACGCCGCCGCAACTCTTCATTGACCGAGGCGCTGCGCGGGGACATGCTGTAACTCCTGCGTTGACTGGCTGCCAGCCAACTATACTCAGCGCGTCCGGCCCGGCCTCCATTCGGCCTGGTCGGGGTTGCTGTCTGCCCTGGGCGACGCGGGGGATCGTCCAGGGCGGGCCCGACCCCCTCCAATGGTCGCCGGAGGCTACTCGTTCTCCGGCATCTCCTGCCGCGGACCGGCGCCGTTCGCCCGAGTCGCGGCGCCCACCAGATCCAGTACCGGCCGCAGCGCGTCGGGCCGCTGTTCGGCCGGCAGGTGGTCCACGAAGTGCACCGCACAGCCCAGCGCCGCCGCACCGCCGTCGGCCCGCCGGTTGTCGCCCACCATGACCACATCGCGCGGATCGGCGTCGAGCGCCGCGCAGGCGGCCGCGAACAGCCGCGGGTCGGGCTTCTGGATGCCGTGCTCGTAGGACAGCACATAGGTGTCCACGTATGGATCGAGGCCGTGCTCCCGGAACACCGGGCGCGGATCCCAGCCGATGTTGCTGACCACCCCCACCCCGATGCCGTGCTCGCGCAGCGTCCGCAGCACCTCGGCGCTGTCGGGGTACGGCCTCCACGCGGCCGGTGCCATGTGGCGGTCGTAGAGCAGGTCGTGCAACCGGTCGTCGGGGAGCCGTACATGCCGTGAGAGCCCGGTGTAGGCGGCCCGGTGCAGCTCCGCGCTCTTGTCCCGGACTCCCCAGACGCTCGCGACGTCCTCGGGCAGCCAGGACGGGTCGACCCCGCCCGGCAGTGCCCCCATGGCCTCCAGCGCCCGAGCCGCCTCGACCAACTCGGTCTCGTCGAACTCCACTTGGGCCTCGGCGAGCGTTCCGCGCAACCAGGACTCGGTGGACTCGACACGGAAGAGGGTTCCGGAGAAGTCGAACAGGACGGCGGTCATGGTGCGGATCCTACGGGGCCACGTCGCACCGCGCGGGAAGATCGCGCGGGCCGCGCACCGAACCGGCCGCGCCCTCAGCGCCGTTGCCGCGCGTGCACCTCCACCGCCAGCACCACGACCAGGGCGCCCAGCAGCCAGCCGCCGACGACGTCCGTGGCCCAGTGGACGCCCAGCCACACCCGGGTCAGTCCGACACCGGCCACGGAGACCGCGGCCACGGCGACGGCCGTACGCCACAGGGCGCGTCCGGCGCCGTAGTGGTGCAGGAGCCACAGCAGCAGGCCGCAGACCACCGTGGCCGTCATGGCGTGGCCGGAGGGGAAGGCCGCGTAGTGGGCGGAGTCGACGGGGTCGGACCAGACCGGGCGCGGGCGGTCGACCACGGCCTTCAGGGTCTGCTGGATCAGCGTGGCGAGCAGACACGTGGCCACCAGCCACACGGCCGTCCAGCGCGCTCGTCTCCGCCACACGAGCCAGATCGCGACCGCGAACGTCAGGATGCGCATCGTCCACGGATCCCAGACCCAGTCCGTCAGGATGCGGAACGCGTGCGTGACGCCGCTTTCCTCGAGCGCCCAGCGGTGCGTGGTCTGCGCGACGTCACCGTCGAAGGTCATCAGCGGGTACCACCGGACCGCGACCAGGGCGAGCAGCAGCACGGAGCCCACGGCCAGGGCGCCGGCCCAGCGGGCGGTCCTGCGCTCGGCCGGCGGGCGGGGCGGGGAATCAACGGACTGGGTGTGCATACTGCGATCCTCGCCGACGGATGGGGCGAGAGGCCAATGCGGGGGTGGGTCCGCGACGCCTGCCGGGCTTTCCGGGGTTTCAGAGAGCCAGCAACATCGCCACCATCGCGATCCCCATCGACAGCCGGCAGGCCCGCGCCAGCTCCGGACGGTCGCCCCAGCCGCCGCCCCCGCCCCCGCCCGCCACGGGCACCAGCCGGACGCCGGACAGCAGCACATAGCCCGTGAAGTACAGGAGCAGAGCGCCCGTCACGAGCGGAATGCCCGGATCGCCGTGCCCGCTGTGACCGCCGGGCGAGACGGCCATCGCGACCGCCATGTAGACCATGGCCGTGGCCCCCACCAGGTGATGCAGATGATGCGCGCCCTCGCGCGCCGACCACAGGGCGTGCAGGGCGGCGGCACCGAACACGGCCGCGTAGACGGGCCAGGCCCACGCCGGCGGTGTGAACACCGCGGCGGGCACCGCCATCGCGGCCATCCCGAAGCCCATCAACGCCTCGCCGCCCGCGGCCCGGCGCTGCTCCTCGACCTGGCTGCGCATCCGCAGCAGACAGTAGGCGCCGGTCGCCGCACACAGCGCGACCAGCAGCCAGCCGTACGAAGCCGGTCCGTGCACGCACGCCTCCTCGCTCGACGGTCCCGAACAGTCCGTCGATGCCCCCGTGGTCGGGCGCGCACGCGAGCGCAAGGGTGTACACGGGGAGCATTCGACGGAGCACGGCAGGTCACCGTAGGTCGGCGCCGAGGCGCTGATCGGCCGCAACTACTGGCTCGGCAGCGTCTGCGTGACCCCCATGGCGCTGCTCATCACCGAGTTCGCCGGGTTCCAGGAACCCGGGCGGCTGATCACCGAGCGGGTCGTGGACACCGTCGTCGGCGCGCTGGTCGGGCTCGCCGCCGCCGTGGCCGTACCCGACCGGCGGCGGCAGCGGGTCGTGCGCACCGAGCGGACCGGACCCCGTACGCTCGCGGCCACGGGTCGGAGTCAGGGACCGCGCCCGGACCGACGCACAGGCGAGACGACGGAGGGCGTACGGCCATGACGGCGACGAACGGCGGGCCGACCGGGACGAGACAGGACACGGTGGCCGCCGTGGTCCGGCAGTGGCACAGCGTCCACCCCGATCTGGACACCGCCCCGATGGAGATCATCGGCCGGATCAACCGCTGTGCCGCCCTGCTCCAGCAGGCCGAGGACGCTCCGCTGCGCCGGGCGGGCCTCAGCCGCCCCGAGTTCGACCTGCTCGGCGCGCTGCGCCGCACCGGCCATGAGCTGACGCCCAGTGAACTCGCCCGCGAGACCTTCTCCTCGGGCGCCGCCGTCACCAAACGCCTCAAGCAGCTCACCGAGCGCGGCCTGGTGGAACGCCGCGGCGACACCCGCGACCGCCGCGTCGCCCACGTCCGCCTCACCGACGCCGGCCGGGACCTGGTCGACGGCATCCTGCCCGAGCAACTCGCGTACGAGACGACGGTACTGTCCGGCCTCGCCCCGCAGGGCCAGGGCGAACTCGCCGCTCTGCTGGGCGAGTTGCTCGGCGAGCTGGAGGGGCGGCTCGGCGCGCTGCGCGGCTGACCCGACCCGGCTGGTTCTCGCGTCCGTCACTTCTCGTCGGCCGCGCGGTACACCCCGAACACCGCCCCCTGCGGGTCCCGCAGCACGGCGATGCGCGGCCCGTCGGGGACAGAGGTGGGCTCCATGAGGACGGTCCCGTCCGCCGCCGTCGCGCCCGCCGCCGTGGTGTCCACGTCCTCGACGGCGAAGTACGGCAGCCAGTGCGCGGGCACCTCGTGCGGGAACTTGTCGTCCATCGTCACCATGCCGCCGAAGTCGGCGCCGTCGATGCCCCACTGCGTGTACTGCTCCGAGGCGTTGACGCTCCAGCCGAACACCGTCGTGTAGAACTCCACGGCCCGTTCGGGGCTCCGGGTCAGCAACTCCACCCAGCCCAGCGCGCCGGGTGCGCTCAGCAGCCCCGCACCCGGGAACGAACGCGCCTGCCACAGCTGGAAGACCGCCCCCGTCGGGTCCACGGCCACCGCGAAACGGCCCACGTCGAACACGTCCATCGGACCGACCAGCACCGTGCCGCCCGCGTCGGTCACCTGAGCGGCGGCGGCATCCGCGTCCGGCACCGCGAACGACACGTTCCACGCCACCGGCTGCCCCTCCTGGTACAGCGGCGTCAGCGCGGCCACCGCCGCGTCCCCGAGGTGCGCGATCGAGTAGCCGCCGGCCTCGCTCCGCGGATCGGTCTCGGCACGCCAGCCGAACAGCCCCTCGTAGAACCGCTTCGCTGCGGCCAGATCGCTGGTGCCCAGCTCCGTCCAGCAGGGCCCGCCGGTCACCGGTTTGTCGAGCTTCATGGCGTTCCTCCCGGGGGAAAACCCCCTCCAGCACGCTAAGCCCGGCGCGGGGCGCGGGCCAGCCGGCCGGCGAAACCCACTGGAGCCGGGTGCCGCCCCCGACGTACCCTCGACCCCGTACCGCATCGCGTGGCGGCCTCCCGACACCGTTCTCCGACCGGAGGTCCCGCATGCCCGCGCTTCAGGTGCGCCCCTTCCGCCGCGCCGACCGCGACCAGCTCACCGAACTGATCAACGCGCACGTAGCCGCCGTCGTTCCCGGCGTCTCCGTCTCCGTGAACACGGTGCTCAGCGCTCTGGAGCGACAGCCGGACGAGTTCATCACCGACCCCTGGGTGAGCGAGCGCGTGACCCTCGTCGCCGAACAGCGCGACCACGTCGTGGCCGCCGCGCATCTGCTGCGCTACCGGGCGGACGACGAGGTCGCTGCGGACTACCGGGACATCGGCGAGATCGACTGGTTCGTCCGCCGTCCGCCCGCCTCCTTCTGGCCGGACTCCGACGAGGCCGCCGACCTGCTGATGAACGCCTGCCTGGCACAGCTGGCCCACTGGAACGTACGCGCCCGGTATGCGAGCGGCGATCTCCCCGCCCCGGCCGTCTACGGCCTGCCCCGCAACTGGCCGCACATCCGCGCCCTCTACGAGCGCGCGGGCTTCCGGCACACCGGGGGCACGGAGGTGATCCTGATCGCGCGGGTCGCCGATCTGCCGCACCACGAGCCACGACCGGACGTCGCCGTCGACCGCACGCTGGGGGAGTGCGGCACACGCTTCACGGCGTACGCCGACGGCCGCGTCCTCGGCTTCATCGAGGTCGACACCTCGCTGTCCCGCGCCGAACGCCACACGCGCGGCGCGGGCCTCGCCGACATCGGCAACCTGCACATCGACCCTTCGGCGTACGGCGAGGGCCTGGAGCGCCGGCTGCTCGGCCAGGCCGCCGACTGGCTGCGACTGGGCGGGGTGGACCGCGTCCTCGCCTACGAGGCAGCCGACGACGGCACGCTGATCGACCATCTGACCTCGGCCGGATTCCGGGAGCTGACCCGCACCGACCGCCGCTGGGAGCACCGCCCGCGGTGACTCAGATCCCCGGCCGGTAGCGCAGCGGATGATCCGCCGGCACCTCTACCAGTACGATCCGCGTCCCGTCCGGGTCCGCGATCCACATCTCGATCAGGCCCCACGGTTCCTTCACCGGTGGCCGCACGATCTCGACGCCCTTGCCGCGCAGCTCGTCGTGGGCCGCCGCCACGTCCGCGACCTGCATCCACAGCTGGACAGCCGGGGACGGCGGCGTCTCGGAACGGCCGGAGACCTCCAGGAAGCCACCGCCGAGGAAGTAGACGGTGCCGCGCTCCGGCCCCGTTCCGAACTCGCGGTAGACATCCAGGCCGAGCTGCTCGCCGTAGAAGACCCGGGAGCGCTCGGGGTGGGTGGGACGCAGGAGAGTCCGTCCGCTCAGTACGTGCACCATGCGGTCGGATCCTAGGGCGTTACGCTCTGCGGTGCCGAGTCGTGCCCGAGAAGTGGAGAAGCACCCCATGGACACAGCCGCGACCACCGCCGTCGGCGGCCTCACCTTCCGCGACGCCACCGAAGCCGACGTGGACACGCTGGTGGCGCTGATCGAGTCCGCGTACCGCGGTGACTCCAGCCGATCCGGGTGGACCACCGAGGCGGACATCCTCGAAGGACAGCGGACCGACCCGGAGGGCGTGCTGGAGGTCGTCAAGTCGCCCGACAGCAGGCTGCTCACCGTCGAGCGGGACGGGACGGTCGTCGCCTGCTGCCAGCTCGAGCACCGCGGCACCCATGCCTACTTCGGGATGTTCGCGGTCAGCCCCGCGTTCCAGGGCGCCGGACTCGGCAAGGTGATCATCACGGAGGCGGAGCGGCAGGCCCGCGCGACCTGGGGCGCGACCGAGATGCACATGACGGTGATCTCCGTACGCGACGATCTGATCGCCTGGTACGAGCGGCGCGGCTACCGCCGTACGGGACGGATGACCCCGTTCCCGTACGGCGACGAACGCTTCGGCATCCCGCAGCGCGACGACCTTCAGTTCGAGCTGCTGGTCAAGGAGCTGGTGTAGTCATGGCGGTCGGGCCGCGTCCCCACCAGGGGCGACCGACGGCGCGACCCCGCTCCACCCGGCGGAGCGCTCACGCGGTGAAGCGGCCGGTGCGCTTGATCTCCGGGTAGTCGGTCGTCGCGCCGTCCAGTTCCAGGGCCCGTACGAGACGCAGGTGGTCCTGCGTGTTGACCACCCAGCCGATGATCTTCAGGTCCGCCTTGCGGGCGTGCTCCACGACCTCCAGGGTGAGGCGGCGGATGTTGAGGCAGACGGTCGTGGCGCCGACCGCGACGGCGCGGTCCACGACGTCGGTGCCGTAGCGGCTGGCGATCAGCGCGGTCCGTACCCCGGGCACCAGGCGGGCGATCTCGGCCACGGCGTCGTCGTGGAACGAGGACACCTCGACCCGGGAGACCAGATCTCGCCCGGTCATCACCTCGGCGAGCGCCCGTGCCGCCGCGACGTCCTTGATCTCGGCCTGGAGCGGTGACTTCACGGCGTCCAGAACTTCCTCGAAGACGGGCACGCGCTCGCCGCGGCCCGCGTCCAGGGCGCGCAGCTCGGCGAGGGTCTTGTCGGCGATGGCGCCGGAGCCGTCGGTTGTGCGGTCCACGTCGGTGTCGTGCATGACGACGAGGGCGCCGTCCTTGCTCAGGTGGAGGTCGAGTTCGATGACGTCGAGGCCGGCCTGCTGGGCGGCGACGAAGGAACGGAGGGTGTTCTCGGGTTCGACACCCATGACTCCGCGATGACCGATGGTAAGGAAGTTCAAGGTTCAACTCGCTTCCGTCGACGGCGGCTCGGCGCGCGCGCAAACCGGAGCGGGGTGTTCGCGCGGCAGATCCGCAGCCTAGTGGCCCGGGCGCGTGATGAACCCCACGTGTACACAGGGTTTGCGCCGGCGGGCCTGGCGTACCTGGAGTGCGTGCCTCCAGGCGGTCACCCTGGCGTGGGCGAGTCCCCGCGGGAATTGACCGGCCGCGCGGCGGGCCGCGGCGCCTGTCCGGCCCCCCGTATGCCCAGGTGTGGCCGGAGTATGCGCCATCTGGATGACCGACAGGAAAAAATGCGGTGACCATGGGGGTGTGCAGGATAATTTCCCGAGACTCCTCTTGCTGGGAGAAACCTCGTATGTATACGGTCTCCTTACGCGAGGTTCTCCCGTGGAGGATGGGACATGACGGAAATTCTTGTGCAGGCGGCTTCGGGGGAGCAGGTTCCTCCGGCGACCAGGGTGGTGGAGCACCCGGCGTGGCCGGTGCTCAAGGATGCCGTGGAGCAGATCCGGCCATGGCAGTCCAAGGACGGATCGATCGACTTCGGCGCCGAGGGCGCGCCCGAGCGCGCGGACGCCGAGGCAGCCGTACGGCGTGTCGTGGACGCGGTCGAGGAGCTCTCCCCGCTGCTGCCGCACGACGCCGTGTACCACCAGGCGCTCGTGAAGGACCTGTGCCGCTGGGCCGAGGGCGGCTTCGAGGTGCCCGACTTCCTCGACTCCCTGCTGGCCTTCCAGCCCGCCGCGGGCCGCGCTGACGGCCTCCAGCACCTGGTCGTCTTCGCGATGTACACGCAGAACGGCAACCCCGACCGCAACCTCGAAGCGGTCGTGCTGCGCATGGTCTGGCCGGACTGGCTGGCCGAGCTGGAGCGCACCCGCTACGACAACCCGCTGTTCTGCGGCATCAAGTTCGAGGACTTCACGGCCGGCTACGACACCAACTCCGCCGTGCTCTTCCCCGAGACGATCGCCGTGCGCGAGGCGCCCGAGCGCTTCAGCTGGGGCGGCATCTTCTGCGACCGCGAGGCCGCCCGCTTCCGCCGCGTCACCGACGCCGCCGTCGACATCCTGGGCCTGGAGCTGCCCGAGGACATCGCCGCGATGGTCCACGACCAGAAGCGCTGCGAGGAGGCCTTCGTGCTGTGGGACATGGTCCACGACCGCACCCACAGCCACGGCGACCTGCCGTTCGACCCGTTCATGATCAAGCAGCGCCAGCCGTTCTGGATGTACGGCCTGGAAGAGCTGCGCTGCGACCTCACCGCTTTCAAGGAGGCCGTGAAGCTCCAGGCGGACGGCGTCCCGCAGGCCCGTGACGTGCAGTACGCGGTGCTGTTCGACCGCATGTTCCGCTTCCCGGTCACCGGCGAGCGGGTGCGCAACTACGACGGGCTCGGCGGCCAGCTCCTCTTCGCCTACCTGCACAAGCACGGCGTGATCCGCTGGACCGACAACAAGCTCGACATCGACTGGGACCGGGCCCCGCAGGTCACCAACCAGCTGTGCGCCGAGATCGAGAACCTGTACCGAGACGGCATCGACCGCCCCAAGCTCGTCCACTGGTTCGCGGGCTACGAGCTCGTCTCCACCTACCTCGCCCCGCACCCCGGTTCCCGCTGGGCCAAGGGACCGGACGCCTTGGACCTGACCCAGCCGCCGCGCAAGCTCGTCGATGACGTGCTTCCGGACGAGTTTCCGCTGAGCATGTTCTATGAGGCCCTGTCCAAGAAGCTGAAGAACGTGATCGCCTCCACCAAGGGCATCACGGCGGACAGCGCCGAGCGGATCGCCGCGTGAGCGGCACAGTCGTCCGCGTGACCCAGAACGCTGCTCAGGAGGCGAAGAAGATGGCGGGGAACGGAGCTCTCAGCGGTGCGGTGATCGCGGTGGCCGGCGCGGGTGGACCCGCGGGCCGGGCGGCGCTGCTGCGGCTGGCCGAGGCAGGGGCGACCGTCGCCGCCGCCGACAACGACCCGGAGCGGCTCGCGGAGGCCGTGGACGCGGCCCGCTACGCGTCGGGCGGCGCGACCGTCACCGGCGAACCCGTCGACCTGCTCGACCTACAGTCCACCCGGGACTGGGCCGACCACATCGAGAAGGAGTTCGGGCGCGTCGACGGCCTTGTCCACCTCGTCGGCGGCTGGCGCGGCAGCGAGACCTTCATCAAGACCAGCCTCGACGACTGGGACTTCCTGGAGCTGCTGCTCATCCGCACCGTGCAGCACACCTCGCTGGCCTTCTTCGAGGGCCTCCAGCGCAGCGACCGCGGCCGGTATCTGCTGATCAGCGCCGCCGGCGCCACGAAGCCGACCGCGGGCAACGCCTCGTACGCCGCCGCCAAGGCCGCCGCCGAGGCCTGGACGCTGGCGCTCGCCGACGCCTTCCGCAAGGCCGGGGGCGGCGAGGAGCTGACGTCAGCGGCTGCCATCCTGGTGGTGAAGGCGCTGGTGCACGACGCGATGCGCGCCGACCGCCCCAACGCGAAGTTCGCGGGGTTCACGGACGTCAAGGACCTGGCCGAGGCCATCGTCGACGTCTGGGACAAGCCCGCCGCCGAAGTGAACGGAAACCGTCTGTGGCTGACCGAGAAGCCGTGAACCCTCCGAAGACCGACGCCCGGCGCCATCACGACCCGGACGTCCGCGGCTTCGCCAGTGACAACTACGCCGGCGCCCACCCGGAGGTGCTCGCCGCCCTGGCCCTGGCCAACGGCGGGCACCAGGTGGCATACGGCGAGGACGACTACACCGAGAACCTCCAGCGGATCGTCCGCAGCCACTTCGGCGCCACCGCCGAGGCGTTCCCGGTCTTCAACGGCACCGGCGCCAACGTCGTCGCGCTCCAGGCGGTCACCGACCGCTGGGGCGCCGTGATCTGCGCCGAGAGCGCACACATCCACGTCGACGAGGGCGGCGCCCCGGAACGCATGGGCGGCCTGAAACTGCTCACCGTGCCCACACCCGACGGCAAGCTCACCCCCGAGCTGATCGACCGGCAGGCGTACGGCTGGGAGGACGAGCACCGCGCGATGCCGCAGGTCGTCTCGATCACCCAGAGCACCGAGCTCGGCACCCTCTACACGCCGGACGAGATCCGCGCGATCTGCGACCACGCCCACGCGCACGGCATGAAGGTGCACCTGGACGGCTCCCGCATAGCCAACGCCGCCGCCTCCCTGAACGTGCCCATGCGGACGTTCACCAACGCGGTCGGCGTCGACATCCTCTCCCTCGGCGGCACCAAGAACGGCGCTCTGTTCGGCGAGGCGGTCGTCGTCCTGAACCAGGACGCCGTCAGCCACATGAAGCACCTGCGCAAGCTGTCCATGCAGCTGGCCTCCAAGATGCGCTTCGTGTCGGTGCAGTTGGAGGCCCTGCTCGCCAAGGACCTGTGGCTGCGCAACGCCCGCCACGCCAACGAGATGGCCCAGCGCCTCGCCGAGGGCGTGCGCGCCGTGCACGGGGTGGAGATCCTCTACCCCGTGCAGGCCAACGGCGTCTTCGCCAAGCTCCCGCACGACGTGAGCGAACGGCTCCAGAAGAGGTTCCGGTTCTACTTCTGGGACGAGGCGGCCGGTGTCGTGCGCTGGATGTGCGCGTTCGACACGACCGAGGACGACGTGGACGCGTTCGTGGCGGCGCTGAAGGAGGAGATGGCGCGCACGGACTAGCGGATGCGGACCGTCAGTTGACGACGATCGGGGCGCTGTTGTTGCGCAGATTCGGGTCGAACTTCCTGATGGACAGCTCCGGATCGTCGTTCAGGGTCTCGACGGTGGTGCGTGCTGCGCGCACCACCTCGTCGATCCGCAGCCGCACGTCGAATGTGTGCGAGGCCTTGTCGTGCAGGTGGATCGGCGTCCGGCAGAAATAGGTCGGGACGGCCGGCCCCTCCTCGGACGGCGGCAGCTCCTCCCCGCACTCCTCCTCCGGCCATCCGACGACCGTCGTGCCCTGCGGTGCCTGGAACCGCACCGTGGCCACGGCCGCGCCCGCGCCCAGCGACGCGACCCACGCCGGGCCCCGGTTGTGAACGGTGATCCGCGCCGTCACCGTGTCCCCGGCGGCCCCGCGCACCTTGCTGCCGGTGACCTTCAGGTCGGCGGTGTTCCGGGCGTCGAGGATGACGGTCCGGTAGTTGTCCGACAGATCGAGGTCCTCGCCCCCGACGACGGCCTGCCGCGAGGCCACCGGGCGCAGATCCAGCTCGGGACCCGTCCCCGGAGTCCATGTCCCGCCACCCCGAGCCTCTTCCAGCGCCGCGTCCGAATACGGCAGTACGGAGTGGTCGAACCGCTCGTACAGCGCCTTCCGTCCCACCTGTAGGGCGCTCGTCAACTCGTACCGCTCGCCCGGAGCCACCGCCTCGTCCAGCACGCACAGCGCCGACGTACCGATCGCGTGGTCGCGGTACTCGCAGTTGGAGTTCCGCTCCAGGAACCGCAGCCCGTAGGACGCGTAGACCGACAGCAGGGTACGGTCCACGGCACGGCTGCCGTTGTTGGCGACCGTCGCCCGCACCCGGGTGTTCGTGCCGGGCCTGAGGTCGCGCTGGTTCGCGGCCTGGCTGAGCCCGAGGTCCGGCCCGTCGCCCACGGTGATCCGGGTCTGGGCCGGGTAGGCCGTCAGTTCCCCGGCGACGGCCGAGTACCGCACGTACCCGGCCGCGTCGAGCTCCGCGCCCGGCAGCGCGCGAAGCCCCAGCAGGGCGGCCGCCGCGCTGTCCGTCCCGGGCGGCATCCCGGCGAAGTCGCAGACCGCCCTGACCGTTGACTCGGGCACGCAGTTCGCGGGCCACGACACCTGCGCGAACGCGGCGATCTCGCTCACGTCCACGGTCAGTCGCCCGGCCGGTACCCCGTTCTCGGTGTTGTCGTGGGTGACCCGCACATCGAGGGTCCGCTCGGAGGCTTCACCGCCGGCGGCCGGCACGGGCAGCACGGTCTCGGACGGCACGCTGATCCACAACTGGTCGGACGCGGCGTGCACGGGCCCGCCCCCGACCGCGGCCAGGGCACAGCCGGCGAGCGCGGCTGCGAGCAGGCGATGCTTCATGATTCCCCCTTGTCGATGAGCGGTCGGTGGCCGAGACCCGTGGGACGGGGGAGGGGTTGTAGCAGGGCGCCGGGTTGCGGCGATGTTCAGCCGTTCTTCACACCCGATCAAGCGTCCAATGAAATGAACTGCGCAGTCCGGTATGCTGCACCGCATTCTGATCCTCGACGCAAGGTGGACCATGACTCTCACGCTGACCGTCTCCGACGAGGTGCGCGCCCTGGCGCCGGGCTTCACCCACGTGGCTGTCGAGGCGTACGGTCTGGTCAACGGGCCGAGCACCGAGGAGAGTTCCGCGCTCCTCGACGAAGCGGCCCGTCGGCTCGCCGTACGCCTGGAGGGGCGCGCTCCGCACGAGGACCCGCACATCGCGGCCTGGCGTGAGGTCTACACGGCGTTCGGATCGAAGCCCTCCAGGACCCGCAACTCCGCGGAAGCGCTGGCCAAGAGGGCCCTGACGGAGGCGGGACTGCCCCGGATCAACCTGCTGGTGGACGTCTACAACGCGATCAGCGTCGCCCACCTCGTCCCCGTCGGTGGCGAGGACATCGACCGCATCGAAGGCGGGATGCGCCTGGTGCGCGCCACCGGCGAGGAGGACTTCGTGACCGTCGCCGGCGGTGAGGAGGTCGTCGAGCACCCCGACGCGGGCGAGGTCGTCTGGCGCGACGACGCGGGCGTCACCTGCCGCCGCTGGAACTGGCGCCAGGGCCCCCGCACCCGGCTCACCGAGCAGACCGTCTCCGGCATCTTCCTCCTGGAGACCCTGTCCCCGATGCCGCCGGCCGAGGCCGAACAGGCAGCCACCGAACTCACCGAACTCCTGGAGAAGTTCAGCCCGGGAGCAGAGATCACGGTCCGTCGATAGAGGCGGTTCGGAAACGTCCCTCAGAGGCGCGGGACCGTCTCGATGTGCGGCCCTGCCGCGCGGGCGCGACCAGCCACGTTGGCGCCGCAGTCGATCGACGACACCGCGCGGCACTATCCAGCTGAGCTCTCCGCCGCGCGCACCTGCTCCGGCGTGGGCGCCGTACCGCCGAGGTGGGCGGGCATCCACCAGGTGTCGTGCGCGTCCTTGGGGCGGACGGGATAGGCACGCTGCGCGGCCTCCAGGAGCTCCTGGACGCGCTCGCGCAGCTGCCGGGTGATCGCACCCGCGTACTTGTCCTTGGAGGCCTCGATCGCCTCGCCGACCCGGATGGTGATCGGGGTGTGGCTGCGCTTGAAGTTACGCGGGTGGCCCTTGGTCCACAGCCGCTGCGTGCCCCACACGGCCATCGGGATCAGCGGCACGCCGGCCTCCTGGGCCAGCCGGGCGGCGCCCGACTTGAAGCTCTTCAGCGTGAACGACTGCGAGATCGTGGCCTCCGGGAAGACCCCGACGATCTCGCCGGAACGCAGCGAGTCCAGCGCGTGGGCGTACGCCGCCTCACCCTGCATGCGGTCCACGGGGATGTGCTTCATGCCGCGCATCAACGGCCCGGAGATCTTGTGCCGGAACACGGACTCCTTCGCCATGAAGCGAACGAGGCGCTTCTGCGGGAGGGCCGCCAGGCCGTTGAAGACGAAGTCCAGGTAGCTGATGTGGTTGCTCACCAGCACGGCGCCGCCCGAGCGTGGAATGTTCTCCGATCCCTTGCAGTCGATCTTGAGGTCCCACGCCTTGAACAACGCCTGGGCGAAACCTACGACGGGACGGTAGACAAGCTCTGCCATGGACGGGGTGGACCCTTCCTTCTCTGCCTGGGAAGGGAGCTCCCAGTGAAAAGTTACGCAGCCGTAGGTTTACGGCATGTCGCAGATCGTGCCCCAAGAACGGCCGAGGGCCAAGCCCAAGTGCCGGGGAAGCGCGAGATCCTCGTCACGTCGCCCCGTGATCCACCTCGGTCTTTTGTGCCCCCTTTACCCGGCGCGCACCGTCATCCGCCGCACGAGCAGGTACATCTCGCACCCCAGGCAGTATCCGAAGACGGCGTTCAGGAAGGCGGCCGCGAGGGCTGCCCCGGTGGCGGCGAGCCCCAGCCAGTGAGGGCCGAGCGTGTAGCCGGCCAGCCCGAGGCCCGCGAAGACCAGGCCCACCGCCTGGGCGAACCGAGGCGGTTGCGGCGCCTCGAACTCGGTAGGCGGCCCGATCCGGGGCCGTACGACCGTACGGAACACCCAGCCGTACGGCGAACGGCTCACCCCGCCCGCCGCGCCCAGCGCGAACGCCAGCGTCTGCCAGGCCAGCAGCCAGGCGCTCCCGGTGACCAGAACGACCGCCAGCACCGCGGTCGTCACGGCCGCCCCGAAGCGCGGCCCCCTCACATCGATGTCCATGAATCAAGCATTCCGCATGGGAAAGGATTCAGGGCGTCGGGAATCTTTGCAGTCTCGTGAAGGGTTGAGGAGGGTGATGACCGGACTGGTGGTGTGCGTGGCGGTGCTCGCGGCGGCGAGCGCCTACGGAGTGCTGCATCGGCGGCGGAGCGGGAGAGTACGGGTGCGCGGGCGGGACGACGGAAAACGGCTCGCGGCGGCCGAGTTGGGCGGCGAGCTGGGCGCACGCGCCACCCTCGTGCAGTTCTCCAGTGCCTTCTGCGCGCCCTGCCGGGCCACCCGACGGGTGCTCGGCGAGGTGGCCGGCATGGTCCCGGGCGTGACCCACGTAGAACTCGACGCCGAGGACAACCTGGACCTCGTGCGCCGCCTCGACATCCTCAAGACGCCGACCGTGCTGGTCCTGGACGCCGACGGAAACGTCGTACGGCGGGCCACCGGGCAGCCGCGCAAGGCGGACGTGATCGCGGCCCTGGGCGAAGCGGTCTGAGGGGCTGTGATGCCGAGGGTGAGTCATCTCCCACATCCCGGAACACACTTGACTGTGCGCACCACCTATCGTCAGCCTGACCTGATGCCTGAGGAACTCCTTCTCTTCGGACGGGCCCACGTCGATCTGGCCCGCACCGCGAGCGCGCGCTGTCCGGGCTGTTGAACAGCCACCGGCCCGCACGCATCCCCTCGCAGAAGGACAAGTCCATGACGGCCACGTCCGGCCTCGGCGCTCCCCGGCTCGCCTCACCCGATCTGCTCCGCTCCGTCTTCCGGCGCCATGCCGCCGGAGTGGCCGTGATCACCGCCCGCGGTGAGACGGGCCCGGTCGGCTTCACCGCCACCTCCCTCAGCTCCGTCTCCGCAGAGCCCCCGATGCTCTCCTTCGGCATCGGCACGGGCGCCTCCAGCTGGCCCGCGATCGCCGCGACGGACCACGTCGGCGTCCACATACTCGGCGAGCACCAGCAGGACCTGGCGGCCACCTTCGCCCGCAGCGGCGCCGACCGCTTCGGCCCGCCCACGGTCTGGGACGAGGGCCCCGGGGGTGTCCCCGTCCTCGACGGCGTACTCGCGTGGATGGCGTGCCGGGTCGTCGGGCGCGTGCCCGCCGGCGATCACCGCATCGTGCTGGCCGAGGTCCTGCTGGGTGACTCCACGGGCCCCGGGCGTCCGCTGCTGTACCACCAGGGCCGGTTCAACGGGCTGCGTGACTGAGCTCACCGGACCGATGTGACCGAACCGGCCGCCCGCTGTTCTGCGAAGCCGTCGGTTTCCGATTACGCTGCGTTGCGAAGGTCACAGTTCAAAGCGCTTGCTTAGCGGGGACGAACTGGGTGTACTGACGAGTAATATTTCGCTCGGGGCGCAGGTCGCCCCGATCGGGATCAGCCGCTTGGGGCGCCTATGCTGCCTGCAAGTAGGCAGCAGAGAAATGTCGACGCAGTAGGAGAGCCGGCGTGAGCTTGAGGATCGTTGTCACCGTGAAGTACGTGCCCGACGCCACTGGCGACCGGCACTTCGCCGATGACCTGACCGTCGACCGGGACGACGTGGACGGTCTGCTCTCCGAGCTCGACGAGTACGCGGTCGAGCAGGCGTTGCAGATCTCCGAGAACTCCGACGACGACGTGGAGATCACCGTTCTGACGGTGGGCCCCGAGGACGCCAAGGACGCGCTGCGCAAGGCGCTGTCCATGGGCGCCGACAAGGCCGTCCACGTCGAGGACGACGACCTGCACGGCACCGACGCGCTGGGCACCTCGCTGGTGCTGGCCAAGGCGATCGAGAAGGCCGGCTACGACCTGGTGATCTCCGGCATGGCCTCCACCGACGGCACCATGGGTGTCGTCCCGGCCCTGCTCGCCGAGCGCCTGGGCGTCCCGCAGGTCACCCTGCTCTCCGAGGTCTCCGTCGAGGACGGCACGGTCAAGGGGCGCCGGGACGGCGACGCCGCCTCCGAGCAGCTCGAGGCCTCCCTGCCGGCCGTCGTGTCGGTCACCGACCAGTCGGGCGAGGCGCGTTACCCGTCCTTCAAGGGCATCATGGCCGCCAAGAAGAAGCCGGTTCAGTCCTGGGACCTGTCCGACCTCGACATCGAGGCCGAGGAGGTCGGCCTGGAGGGTGCGTACACCGTCGTGGACGCCGCGACCGAGCGTCCGGCCCGTACCGCGGGCACGATCGTCAAGGACGAGGGCGAGGGCGGCAAGCAGCTCGCCGAGTTCCTCGCGAGCCAGAAGTTCATCTAAGGGTCCGTCGGCCCGCTCGAGGCTCAACACCCCTTCCGCCCTTCAAGACTTCGCATTCCGCAGGAGAGCAATCCCATGGCTGAAGTTCTCGTCTACGTCGACCACGTGGACGGTGCCGTCCGCAAGCCCACTCTGGAGCTGCTGACCCTGGCCCGCCGCGTCGGCGAGCCCGTCGCCGTCGCGCTGGGCAACGGCGCCGCCGACACCGCCGCCACGCTCGCCGAGCACGGCGCGGTCAAGGTGCTCACCCACGACGCGTCCGAGTACGCCGACTACCTGGTCGTCCCGAAGGTCGACGCCCTCCAGGCCGCCGTCGAGGCCGTCTCCCCGGCCGCCGTCCTCGTCCCCTCCTCCGCCGAGGGCAAGGAGATCGCCGCGCGTCTGGCGCTGCGCATCGGCTCCGGCATCATCACCGACGCCGTCGACCTGGAGGCCGGCGACGAGGGCCCGGTGGCCACCCAGTCGGTGTTCGCCGCGTCCTTCACCACCAAGTCCCGTGTCTCCAAGGGCACCCCGGTCATCACGGTCAAGCCGAACTCGGCCGCCGTGGAGGCCGCCCCGGCCGCCGGCGCGGTCGAGGCTCTGTCCGTCACCTTCTCCGCCCAGGCCACCGGCACCAAGGTCACCGCGCGCACGCCGCGTGAGTCGACCGGCCGTCCGGAGCTGACCGAGGCCGCGATCGTGGTCTCCGGCGGCCGTGGTGTCAACGGCGCGGAGAACTTCGCGATCATCGAGGCCCTCGCCGACTCCCTCGGCGCGGCCGTGGGTGCCTCGCGTGCCGCGGTGGACGCGGGCTGGTACCCGCACACCAACCAGGTCGGCCAGACCGGTAAGAGCGTCTCCCCGCAGCTGTACATCGCCTCCGGCATCTCCGGCGCGATCCAGCACCGCGCGGGCATGCAGACCTCGAAGACGATCGTGGCGATCAACAAGGACGCCGAGGCCCCGATCTTCGAGCTGGTCGACTACGGCGTGGTCGGCGACCTCTTCGACGTCGTCCCGGCGCTGACCGAGGAGATCAAGACCCGCAAGGGCTGATCCCGATCGGGCACACCGAGGCCCCCGTGACCGTCCGGCGGTCACGGGGGCCTCGTGTCATCCCAGGCTCAGGAACGCCTGCACGGGCAGATGGTCGCTCGGGAACTGGCCGTCGTCGGAGAACGTGTTGATCGCCGCCCGGTGCGCCGTGACCCCGGGTGTGGTCAGGACCCAGTCGATGCGGTCGCCGTTCGGCGTCAGCGGCTTGTAGCCGTGGAAGGTCGCGTACAGCGCGCTGCGCTCGCGTGCGGTGTCCCAGGTGTCGACGAGCCCGGCGCCGAGCAGGGTGTCGTACACCGTGTTCCGGTGGGCGGCGACATTGAAGTCCCCGGTCACCACCACCGGCAGGGAGCGGCCGAACCCGGCGATCCGCGCGGCGATGAGCGCGGCGCTGCGCTCGCGCGCGTACTGGCTGACATGGTCGAAGTGGGTGTTGAGGACGTAGAACTCCCGTCCGGCGTCGGCCAGATCGCGGAACCGGACCCAGGTGACCATGCGGGCGAAGGCCGCGCCCCAGGTGTTGGAGCCGATCACGTCCGGGGTGTCGGAGAGCCAGAAGTGGTCGTACTCGGTCGGGCGCAGACGCCGGGTGTCGTAGAAGACCGCCATGGCCTCGTCGCGGCTGCCGTGCAGCCGGCCGGTGCCCAGCCAGTCGTAGTGCGGACCGAGGTCGGAGTCGAGGTCCAGCAGCTGTGCGAAGACGCCTTCCTGGGTGCCGATGACATGCGGTGCCTCGTGGCGCAGCAGCTCGCGCATGACCGGTCTGCGGACGGCCCAGCTGTTGGGCTCGGCGGTGCTCGCGAAGCGCAGGTTGAAGGACATGGCCCGGAGCTGTCCACGGGGGGCGGGTTCGCCCGCCGAGGCGGACGACGTGGGCAGTGCTGTACTGGAGAGGGGCGCGGTGACCGCCGCGGCCAGCACGGCCTTCAGGCCCAGACGGCGCGTGACTCGGCTGTGTTTCGGCACAGGGGCTCCTTCGGTGGGAACGGCCGGACGAGTCGTGCGGGGCGTGCGTAGGGATATGGAAGTGTGATACCGCGCCCTGAGGTGGACGTGAACATGGCGAGATGGCGGAGTGTCTCTCCGTGGACATGGTGTTGACCAGGCGGAAGATCCCCAGATAACTTCGTTCTACGGATTGTTGATTCCGTATGGTGGAAAACAGGAGGGTGTGGGATGGGTCAGGGCCAGCAGGAGAAGGTGGCGACGAGCCTCGCGGGCGCCGTCAGCGAGGAGATCAGCGCCTCCCTCGCGCCGGTCGACGCCGAGCTGGAGCGTCGCTACCCCGGGGACCCCGGCGGCCGCCAGCCCGTCCACACCGTCTACGTCCCCGGTGACGTCTTCGCCGCCGGCACCATCCGCTCCTGGGGCGACCAGGCGCTCGCCTCCCTCGACGAACACGCCCCGGACGCCGCCTCCTTCGCCGCGGTCCTCGGCCTGTCCGACGAACTCGCCGAGCCCGTCCACGCGCGGGTGCGCGCCAAGCTGGAGCGCGAGCCCATCGAGGACCTGCGCGTCGACTTCGAGGACGGCTACGGCCCTCGCCCCGACGCCGAGGAGGACGAGTCCGCCGCCCGCGCGGCACGGCTGATCGCCGAGGCCTACGAGAACGGCACGGCCGCTCCGTACATGGGCATCCGCATGAAGTGCATGGAGGCGCCCGTACGCGACCGGGGCATCCGCACCCTCGACATCTTCCTCACCGGCCTGATGGAGGCCGGCGGCCTGCCCGACGGGCTCGTCCTCACCCTGCCCAAGGTGACGTATCCCGAGCAGGTCACCGCGATGGTGCGGCTCCTGGAGGAGTTCGAGAAGGCACGTGGTCTTGAGCCCGGCCGGATCGGGTTCGAGATCCAGATCGAGACCAGCCAGTCCATCCTCGCCACCGACGGCACGGCCACCGTCGCCCGGATGATCCAGGCCGCCGAGGGTCGCGCCACCGGCCTGCACTACGGCACCTTCGACTACAGCGCCTGCCTCGGCGTCTCCGCCGCCTACCAGGCCAGCGACCACCCGGCCGCCGACCACGCCAAGGCGATCATGCAGGTCGCGGCGGCCGGCACCGGCGTACGCGTCTCCGACGGCTCGACGAACGTCCTGCCCGTCGGCCCGACCGAGAAGGTCCACGACGCCTGGCGACTGCACTACGGCCTCACCCGCCGTGCCCTCGCCCGCGCCTACTACCAGGGCTGGGACATGCACCCCGGCCACATCCCCACCCGGTACGCGGCCGTCTTCGCCTTCTACCGTGAAGGTTTTGAGCAGGCCGCTGCCCGCCTCGCCCGCTACGCCAACCGGGCCGGCGGCGACGTCATGGACGAGCCCGCCACCGCCAAGGCCCTCAGCGGCTACCTGCTGCGCGGCCTGGACTGCGGCGCCCTCGACATCGGCGAGGTCGCCCGCCTGACCGGCCTCACCCGAGTCGATCTGGAGGGCTTCGCGGCGCCCAGGAGGGGCGATTTGACGGCTTCCGCGAAGTAGCGGACCTGTCACCTTCGCAACCACCGGCTGGAGTTGTCACCCCCGCCCCGTAGTCTGTACGCCACGCATCGACGTGTCAGTGGTGTCACAGGAACGGGGCAGCGGTGTCATCGGGGGAGAACGGACAGGCGGACGAGACCGGTCGGCTGCTGGCCGGGCGTTATCGCGTGCTGGCGCAGCTCGGACGCGGCGGCATGGGTGTGGTCTGGCGGGCCGTCGACGAGGTGCTGGGCCGTGAGGTCGCCGTCAAGGAACTGCGGACCTACTCGGACGCGGACGGTCCCGAACTCGCCGATTTGCGGCTGCGGATGCAGCGCGAGGCCCGCGCGGCGGCCCGGGTCAAGCATCCCGGCGTCGTTGCCGTGCACGATGTCGCCGAGGTCGACGGCCGCCCCCTGATCGTCATGGAGCTGGTCGACGGCCCCTCCCTGGAGGCGGTGCTGCGCGAGCGCGGCACCCTCGACGCACGGGAGGCGGCCGGCATCGGCGCCAAGGTCATGGACGCGCTGGCCGCCGCCCACCGGGCCGGCGTCCTGCACCGTGACGTCAAGCCGGGCAACATCCTGCTCGAACGCTCCGGCCGCGTAGTCCTGACCGACTTCGGCATCGCCACCATGGAAGACCCGGCCGACGGCTCGGCCACCCACCTGACCCGCACCGGCCATCTAGTCGGCTCCCTGGACTACATGGCCCCCGAGCGCGCCCAGGGCGCCGATCCGGGCCCGTCCTCGGACGTCTGGGCGCTCGGTGCCACGCTGTACGCGGCGGTGGAGGGTTCCGCACCCTTCCGCCGTACCTCGACCTTCTCCACGCTCACCGCGATCGTCAGCGAGCCCCTGCAAGAGCCCCGCAACGCCGGAGCCCTCGGTCCCGTCCTGCAACGGCTGATGGACAAGCGGCCCGAGTCCCGTCCCGAGGCCGACGAGGCGCGAGAACTCCTCCAGGCGGTGGCGGACTCGGGCGGCACGGACGCGGCGACGGCAGCGCTGCGAGGTCCGGTGGGCGCCGGGCCCGTACCGGACGAGACGGAGCGCAGCGCCCCTTCGGCGCCGCCCGGCTTCGGGCCCGCGGCGGGGGCGAACCCCGTCGGGCAGCAGGGCGTACCCGCTTCCGGCCTGCCCGGGGCACCGCGCTTCGGCGCCGCGGCACCGGGCGCGTCGGCGGCTCAGGGACCCGGGACTCCCGGACAGGGCATGCCGCCCGTCCAGGGCTTCGGCACCCCCGGCCGGCCCGGTTCGGCGGGACAGGCAGGTCAGGGTGAGGGATACGGCACTCCGGGACACCCGACCGCGTCGCCGTACGGCGCCCCGCCCCCGCAGCGGCACTTCCCGGACGCCACCGGCCCGATGGCCACGTCCTCCGGCACCCCCTCCCGGCGCAAGGGCCGTGCCCTGCTCGCCGCCGTGGCCGTCACCGTCGTCCTCGCGGCGGCCGGCGTCACCGTCGCCCTGGTGAACAACAAGGGCGAATCCAAGACCGAGGCGCAGAACACGTCGTCCACCACCTCCACCGGCGCCTCCGCCCCGGCGACCGGCAGTCCTGACGCCCGCCCCTCGGGCGAGGCCGGCCTGACCGACACGGACGACGACAAGAAGTCCCCCGACGCGACCAAGTCCCCCGGTGGCACGGCGGAGACCGACGCCACCGACGAGCCCACCACGGCGTCCCCGACCAAGACCTCGGGCGGCGGCACCGACGGGGGCACCACGGGCGGCGGTTCCGGCAGCGGCGGCGGCACGGGCGGGGGAGGAACCACAGGCGGCGGCGGAACCACCGGCGGGGGCGGCAGCACCCCCCAGCCCGACGCCTGCCAGTCCATCGGCGGCGGCAAGTACAACTGCCAGGTCTGGACCCAGGCCAAGTCGTACACCGCGTCCGGCACCGAGGTGGGCGTCCTCAAAGCGGGCACCAACTACTTCTACTGCCAGCAGAACCTGGGCCGTCGTGAGACGTCCGGGCAGTGGACCAACGTCTGGTGGGCCAAGACGGACGACGACAGCGGCAACACCGGCGTCTTCATCAGCGACGTCTACATCCAGGGCGGCAACAACGACGAGCCGGTGCCCGGCCTCCCGGTCTGCTGACGCTCAGGTCCGCTGTTTCTCAGGTCCGCTGAACCTCGACGTACTTCTCCAGCCCCGAGGCCGTCACCATCCGCTCCTGCGCGAACAGCCGGGTCCCGCGCTCGCACAGCCGCGCGTCGGCCCGCGCTCGCGCGCAGAACTCCTCGGGGGAGTCACCGAACAACTGCCGCAACCGGGGCGAGCCCAGCAGGAGTTCGGTGATCAGCGCCCGCTGGCCGGGGTGGGTGCGCGGCGCGCCGGTGCCGTCGTGCAGGACGCCATGGCGGTTGACGTACACGAAGGTGCCCGGGAGCGTGCTGCCGTCGGCCAGGTCGAACCGCAGGTCGGGCGCCGGCAGCCAGACCCGGTCGTAGTTGCCGTGCGGCACCGGCACGCCCTCGCTCGCGTCGATCACCTCGAGCTGCTCGGCGTCGAGCCAGGTGATGAACAAGTCCCGTACGTGGCCGGGGGCGTCGAAGGGGGAGGCGGAGACGTAACCCAGTCGGCTCACGTGTGCGGAGACGCCCACGTCGATGCCGGTGATCCGGACCTTCACCATGGGGATGGGGGAGGTGATCCCGAACGCGTCCATCTTGTGCCGCAGTTGGCCGGGGCAGGCGTTGGAGCCGACCGCGAGGACGGGCACGCGGTCGTCGTGCACCAGACGGTCCAGGGGCAGCAGCTGGTCCCCGTCGAGGAGTCCGGAGTCCGCGGGCCAGGCGCCCGGGTAGAGGAGCGGTTGATCGCGTGGTGCGTCGGCCAGGCCCAGCGCTTCCAACGTGCGGCTGTGCGAGGGCGAGGGCCGCGACGGCCCGCTCGTGATGTCGTCCATGGGCCGCTCAGTCCGCCGGCGGCAGCTCGCCCGAGCCGCGGGTGATCAGCCGCGTCGGCAGCTCGATGCGTTCAGGGGTGACCAGGGTGCCGTCGAGCTGGCGGAAGAGGCGCTCGGCGGCGGTACGGCCGAGGGCCGCGGCGTCCTGGGCGACGACGGTGACGCCGGGCTGGAGCAGGTCGGCGAGCTCGATGTCGTCGAAGCCGACGAGGGCGACGGGGCGGTTCTGCTCGGCGAGGACACGGATCACGGTGACCGTCACACGGTTGTTGCCCGCGAAGATCGCGGTGACGGGGGAGGGGCCGGAGAGCATCTCCTCGGCCGCCCGGCGCACCCGCTCGGGGTCGGTGACGCCCAGGGACATCCAGGAGTCCGCCACAGGTATGCCCGCGTCCTCCATGGCGGCCCGATAGCCGCGCAGCCGCTCGGCCGCCGTGTGGATGCGGGGCATGTCGCCGACGAAGCCGATCCTGCGGTGCCCGTGCGCGATGAGGTGGGCGACGCCGTCGCGGGCGCCGCCGAAGTTGTCGGACAGCACGCAGTCGGCGTCGATCTTCCCGGCCGGCCGGTCCACGAACACCGTGGCGACACCCGCCTTGAGCTCGGGCTCCATATAGCGGTGGTCGTCGCCGGCCGGAATGATCACCAGGCCGTCCACCCGCCGCGCGCACAGCGCCAGTGCCAGTTCCTGCTCGCGGTCCGGGTCCTCGGCGCTGGAGCCGTTGATCAGCAGGGCGCCATGCGCTCGGGCGACCTCCTCGACCGCGCGGCTCAGCGGCCCGTAGAACGGATCCGCGAGATCCTCCAGGACCAGACCGATGCTCGCCGTGCGGCCCTTGCGCAGCACCCGCGCGCTGTCGTTGCGGCGAAAGCCCAGGGCGTCGATGGCCTCCTGGACGCGGCGCTCCGTCTCCGGGGTGACACCGGGCTCACCGTTGACCACGCGCGAGACGGTCTTCAGACCGACTCCCGCCCGCGCTGCGACGTCCTTCATGGTCGGACGGTTGCCGTAGCGGTTCTCGGGTGCGCGGTCGGATCGGCGGATGGTCTCGGGCACGATGCGGCGTCCTGTCCTGTCGTCCACGGGGAAGCGTCGGTCCACTGCGAAGCGTCTGTCCACGGGGATGCGTCGGTCCATGGGTTTGTATGAGGATGTGGCGTCGAGCATAGAGCCTGGACAACGTTGTCAGATCCGGGGGACACTGTCCACCGCGATCTCCGGCCTGCGCCCCCACCGCGAGACCGGCTCGCCCAATTCCCGTGGTTGACGGGGAGATCCGAACAGTTGGGGAGAACTCACACTGATGCACACCGACCTCGTGGCTGCGCTCGACATCGGCGGCACCAAGATCGCCGGAGCGCTGGTGGACGGCCACGGCACGATCGTGGTCCGGGCTCAGCGCGCGACGCCGGCGCGGGAGGACGGCGAGACGGTGATGCGGGCCGTCGAGGAGGTCGTCGGCGAGCTCACCGCATCGCCCCTGTGGGTCCGCGCTACGGCCCTCGGCATCGGTAGCGCCGGACCCGTGGACGCCTCCGCGGGCACCGTGAGCCCGGTGAACGTGCCCGGCTGGCGCGGCTATCCGCTGGTCCGGCGGGTTCGGGAGGCGGCCGGTGGCCTCCCCGTCGAGCTGATCGGCGACGGTGTGGCCATCACCGCGGCCGAGCACTGGCAGGGGGCGGCACGGGGGCACGACAACGCGCTCTGCATGGTCGTCTCCACAGGCGTCGGCGGCGGCCTGGTGCTGAACGGCCGACTGCACCCGGGCCCCACCGGCAACGCCGGCCACATCGGCCACATCAGCGTCGAACTGGACGGCGACCCGTGCCCGTGCGGTTCGCGCGGCTGCGTGGAGCGCATCGCCAGCGGCCCCAACATCGCGCGGCGGGCTGTCGAGAAGGGCTGGCGGCCCGGCCCGGACGGCGACACCTCCGCCGCCGCGGTGGCCGCCGCGGCCCGGGAGGGCGACCCGGTCGCCGTCGCCTCCTTCGAGCGTGCCGCGCGGGCCCTGGCCGCCGGGATCGCGGCCACCGCGACCCTCGTCGAGATCGACATCGCCGTGATCGGCGGGGGAGTGGGCAAGGCGGGCGACATCCTCTTCACGCCGCTCCGCAAGGCGTTGAGCGACTACGCCACCCTGTCCTTCGTCCAGCGCCTGACCATCACGCCCGCCCAGATGGGCACGGACGCCGGGCTGGTGGGGGCCGCGGCGGCCGCGCTCGCGGGGAAGGCCGGGGCGGCCGCGGCGGGGGTGTGAGGTCCGGCGGGGGTGTACGCGCGCGGTGAGGGAAGGAACGTTTCACTCGCCGGGACGTGACGGGCGGGGACCGCCTGGCTGACGCCTAGGGGGTGTTTCGAAAGTCCCGCACAGCACCCACGGTGCCCGGCACGCACCCTCGCCGCACCGGCCAAAGGCCCAAGTACGTCCAGTACGAGGGCCTTCGTCCGGCGCGCCGAGGGCACGCACCGGACACCGCGGGCACCGCGCGGGACTTTCGAAACACCCCCTGGCATGACGAGGTCGTTCCGAGCCCGGACGCCAGGGCCGAGGCGGGGGCGGTGAACGGGACCCACAGGGCGTCGTCCATGCGTGCCGCCCGGGTCGTCTCGCCGAACCGGGTGAGCGCGGCGACGGCCGAACTCGACACCAGGAGGCCGTACACGCCGCCGAACAGGGCGGTCGGCTGTGCCGGTCGGCTCCACACCGCGTGTCTGTCCCGGGTGGCGGGCTCGGTGAGCATGCGGGGCCTTTCGCGGTCTTGGTTTCCGTGAACGTGGGTGTGGGTGCGCGTGGTGTCCGGCCGGGAGCGGGGCAGTCGCCGACCGGACAACCTGGCGTGTGGTGGGTCATCGCGCGGGGGCGAGGAGCTGGGTGGCCGCCAGCTGTGCGTACAGCCGGTCCTCGGCCACCAGTTCCTCATGGGTGCCCACCGAGCGGACCCGGCCGGATTCCATGACGACGATCCGGTCGGCGCGGGCCGAAGTGCCGAGGCAGTCCTCGCGCCCCTCGCGCCCCTTGTGCCGGCGCGGTGTGTCATGCCTCCAGCCTGGAAGCCCGGCCGCCACGCGCCCATCCGGCAACCGTCGGGTCCACCCCCGCCGGGTGGCTGAACAGCACCGCCGTCCGGTCGCACCGGACCGGCCGGTCAGGATGAGACTCCGTCAGTCGGCAGGGCGGTACCCGCCGATCGGCGGGGGAGTCACCGAAGACTGCCGGATGGTCCGCCCCCGGACGTCCACGCGAGGTTCTCCGTATGACACAGACACAGCCGCCCCAGGAGACGTCGGCTCCGCAGGAGAACTCGCCTCCGCCGCCCCGAACCTCCCCCGAGTCCGCCGTGCCGGCCTCGCCCGGTCCCTCGATGGGACGCCTCGTCGGGGTGGACCTGGCCCGCGCGCTGGCGGTGTTCGGCATGTACGTCGTGCACATCGGCCCCCCGCTGTCCGCCACGTCCGGCGTCGGCAGCTGGATCCGCTACATATCGGACGGTCACTCGTCGGTCCTGTTCGCCACCCTCGCCGGGTTCTCACTGATGCTGCTCGCCGGACGCCGCGAGCCCAAGACCGGCCTGGCCGGCCGGCAGGCGAAGGCCCGCATCGCGATCCGGGCCGTGGTCCTGCTGGCTCTGGGCACCGTGATGGCGATGGAGTACGGGGGAGTGATCATCCTCGGCTTCTACGGGGTCTACTTCCTCCTCGCCCTGCCCCTGGTACGCCTGCGCGCCAGGACCCTCGCGATCATCGCGGCCGCGTTCGCCCTCGTCACACCGCAGCTGGCGTTCCTCCTCACCTCGCTGCTGACTCCCTCGGTCCAGCAGAGCATCAACACCTACGACCCGCTCCGCCACCTCAGCGAGGTGGGAGTGCTCGATCTGCTGCTCACCGGCTTCTACCCGGCGCTCACGTGGATGTCCTTCGTGATCGCCGGCATGGCACTGGGCCGCCTCGACCTGTCCTCCGGCACTGTCCACAAGCGCCTCGCCGCGCTCGGCGCCACCCTCACCGCGACCGCCTACGGCATGTCCCTGCTGCTCGCCGGCAAGGACGCGTTGCGGAGCCTCGCGGAAGACGGGCCGTCGTCCAGCGGCTCCGGGTCGATGCCCGCCGGCAGCGGATCGATGCCCCTCGACGGCGGGTCGTTCCCCGATATGCCGGCGTCGTCGCTCCTGGCGGCCGGCCCCCACAGCGGCACCACGTTCGACATCATCGGCAGCGTCGGAATCGCGATCCTCGTGATCGTGGGCGCGACGGTGGCGATGGACCGCCTGCCGCGACTGCGCCGCCTGGCGAAACCGGTCATCGCCGTGGGCACCATGTCCCTGACCGCCTACGTCGGCCACTTCCTCGCACAGACCGCACTGTCCACGGCCGCCGGAACCGGCACCCAGCAGTCCTGGTCGCCGCTGATCATGTACGTCCTCGGGGCGATCGTGTTCGCCGCGACCTGGTCCCGCTTCTTCCGCCGCGGCCCCCTGGAGTACCTCCTCAACGCCGCCACCAAGCCGGTGAAGTACATCCGATGACACCCGGCCGGGGTGGGACACCTCCACGTTCCACCCCCGGCCCGGGCCGCTCATTGACCCGGCATCTGCCATGGGCCCACGCTTTTGAACATGTTCAACTGTGTGCGCTAGGCTCGTTTCCACACACGAGGGGGAGTCGATGAAGATAGTGATCCCCGGGGGAACCGGGCAGGTGGGCACGGTCCTGAACCGTGCGCTGAGCGGCGCGGGCCACGAGGTCGTCGTCCTGACCAGGCGGCCCTCGCAAAAGGGCGAGCTCCACTGGGACGGGAAGACGCCGGGCCCCTGGGCCGCGGCGATCGACGGCAGCGACATCGTGATCAACCTGGCCGGGCGCAGCGTCAGCTGCCGCTACACCGCGCCCAATCTGCGGGCCATGATGGATTCGCGGGTGCACTCCACCCGGGTCGTGGGAGAGGCGATCAGCGGCGCCGCCCGGCCGCCGCGGGTCTGGCTCCAGATGAGCACGGCCACCGTCTACGCCCACCGTTTCGACGCGCCGCACGACGAGGCCACGGGCGTCATCGGCGGCGGCGAACCCGATGTGCCGGACTACTGGGCGTACAGCGTCGAGATCGCCAAGGCCTGGGAGCGGGCGCAGGAGGAGGCCGACACACCGCACACCCGGAAGGTCGCCCTGCGTTCCGCCATGGTGATGAGCCCCGATCGTGGCGGCGTGTTCGACGTCCTGCTGCGACTGGCGCGGCTGGGGCTCGGCGGGCCCGTCGCGGGCGGCGGGCAGTACGTCTCCTGGATCCATGACCGGGACTTCGTCCGGGCGGTCGAGTTCCTGGTCGATCGGCCGGATCTCGCCGGCCCGGTGAACCTCGCCGCTCCCGAACCCCTGACGCAGCGCGCCTTCATGCGGGCACTGCGCTCCGCGTGGGGCGTACCCGTGGGCCTGCCCGCGACGAAGTGGATGGCCGAGATCGGCGCGTTCGCACTGCGCTCGGACACCGAACTCCTGCTGAAGAGCCGCCGTGTCGTGCCCGGCCGGCTGCTCGACGAGGGGTTCGTCTTCGAGTACGACCGGTGGCCTGAGGCGGCCGGCGATCTCGTACGGCGCGTGCGGCAGCGCCGGCTCCACAGGGAGCGACCCGGGGCCGAAATCGCGTCGCCGTCCCGATCGCCAAGAGGCGGAGCGTGACTCCCACCTCCGTTTCGCAGTTGAAACGGTCATGAAGAAGCGCAGCATGCTCGCCATCGCATCCCTGGCCACCGGATTCGTCGTCGCGGCGGTCACTCCGTCCCACGCCATCGAGCTCCCCGTCACCGGTTCCCCCGCCACCGGGGCCCCTGACGCCGGGTTGCCGGCCGGTGCCGAGACCAAGCTCGGCGGTGTGAGCGTCGACAAGGCCCTGGACACCGTCGGCCGGGCCATCAACCGTGAGACGGAGCGGGCTGTGAACGATGCCCCGCACGGGAAGAAGGCAAAGAAGGGCTGACGGGCCCCCCGACTCGACCGCGGCGCCGTACCCCCGCATCCGAGGGGGCCGGCGCCGCTGTCATGCGCTCTCTACGGGAGCTGGTTTCCGTGGCAGGGTGGAGCGGGCAAGCCACAGGGGGCCAACAGAAGAGGGGGAAACGTGATCGTTTGGATCAACGGTGCGTTCGGTGCGGGGAAGACCACCACCGCACGGGAACTGATCGAGCTGATCCCGAACAGCACGCTCTTCGACCCCGAGGTCATCGGCGGAGCACTCACCCACCTGCTTCCGCCCAAACACCTCACCGAGGTCGGTGACTTCCAGGACCTGCCGATCTGGCGGCGTCTCGTGATCGACACGGCGGCCGCGCTGCTCGCCGAGCTCGGCGGGACCCTCGTGGTCCCGATGACGTTGCTGCGACAGGAGTACCGGGACGAGATCTTCGGCGGCCTGGCAGCGCGCCGCATCACCGTCCGGCATGTGCTCCTCGCCCCGGCGGAAACGATCCTGCGCGAGCGAATAGCCGGGCGGGAGATCCCGCCCGAGCCGTCCGACGGCGAGATACGGGTCCGGCAGTGGTCGTACGACCAGATAGAGCCGTATCGCGCCGCACTCGCCTCCTGGCTCACCGCCGACGCGTATCCCGTCGACAACGGCGGGCTGACCCCGTACGAGACCGCCGTCCGTATCGCCGAGGCGGTCGGCAGCGGTACGGCCCCGGTCTGCGACATCGTGCAGACGCCCGAGCCCACCGCCGAGACCGTCGCCTCGGGCGTCCTCCTCTTCGACGAGGAGGACCGGGTGCTGCTCGTCGACCCCACCTACAAGGCGGGCTGGGAGTTCCCCGGCGGGGTCGTCGAGCGGGGTGAGGCGCCCGCGCGGGCGGGCATCCGGGAGGTCGCGGAGGAGACGGGGATACGGCTCGACGACGTGCCGCGGCTCCTCGTGGTCGACTGGGAGCGGCCCTCGCCCCCGGGGTACGGAGGTCTGCGCCTCCTCTTCGACGGCGGGCGCCTCGACTCCACGGAGGCCGCACGCCTCATGCTGCCCGGACCCGAGCTGCGTGACTGTCGGTTCGTCACCGAGGAGGAGGCGGCCGATCTGCTCCCACCGGTGCGTTATGAGCGGCTGCGGTGGGCGCTCAGGGCTCGGGAACGCGGGGCGGCGTTGTATCTGGAGGCGGGTGTTCCCACGTCGTGACCCGCTCCTGAAACCGTCGGCTGAAGTCGTCCATCGCAGCCGCCGTCCGCGCGTGCCGGGAGATCACCGCGGCGGCGGCCTCCGGGATGCCCTCCGGTCGGGCGCCGTCGGCGCATGCGCGGATGAACGCGGACCGTTCCTCCCCGCGGTGCCCGTACAGCTCGGTGACGAGCCAGAGCACCAGGTACAGGGAGGTGTAGGCGCGGTCGTAGGCACGGTGCCGGTCCAGGAAGTCGCGCTCGTCCGGTGTCAGGCGGAAGCGCGGGGAGAGGGCCAGGCCGTAGTCGGCCAGGTAGAGCCGGTGGCCGTCGGTGAGGAAGTTCCCGAAGTGGGCGTCCATGTGCAGGAGTTGCCGTGAGCGAAGGAAGGAGGTGGTGGCCTCGAGGCCCCGCTCCACCAGTCGGCAGGCGGCCTGCGCGTCGCCCGCGGCGAGCCGGGCGCGGAGCCAGTCGTGCACCGTGTGCGGGACGTACTCCAGGAACAGGGCCACGCTCGCGGAAGCGGTCCGCCGGGCCTCGACATGCTCACGCACCCCCGGGGCGCCGCCCCAGTAGCGGACGACCGCTTCCACGTCGGCCAGTTCGTTCGGCAGCGGCTGCACGGGCTCGGGCAGTACCCGCCAGTGGTACATCAGCGGAAAGCCGGGGAACGTGTCCGAGAGCACCCACTTCGTGGTCATCGTGTGCACGGCGAGTTCCCGCCAGGCGCCGAAGCCGGGGCTGGGGATCCTGCCGATGCCGTAGTGGCAGTGGGGCGGCATCCGGAACAGGTTCGCGGTGGAGCGGACGTGCTCGGGGAGCCGCTCGGCGTCCGTGAGCGGTACGCGTTTCACGAAGACCTGGACGCCGTCGACCTCGACCAGCGTCGCCCGTCCTCCGATCCCGGCCCCCGTCGGCGTCCCCTCCGCCACGAGGGCCGCGAGATCGTGGTCGGAGAGGAGCGCGAGGGACGTGGCTACATCGGTGTGAGCGGCGCGACGCGCGGTCCGGGTCATGGGCCCACCTTCAGCGCGCGGCCCCTCAACTCGCCGCGTAATTAAGGAGGAACAGCGCCTCGGCGACCGACAGCCGCTCCAGCTCCTGAGGCGACACGCTCTCGTTCACGGCGTGAATCTGCGCCTCCGGCTCGCTCAGGCCGATGAGGAGGATCTCCGCGTGCGGGTAGAGGGCGGCGAGGGTGTTGCACAGCGGGATCGAGCCGCCCTGGCCGGCGTACTGCATCTCCTGGCCCGGGTAGGCGACCGCCATCGCGTCCGCCATGGCCTGGTACGCCGGGCTGCCGGTGTCGGCGCGGAAGGCCTGGCCCTGGCCGATCTGCTCGGTGCGCACCCGGGCACCCCACGGCGTGTGCGTCTCCAGATGGGCCTGGAGCAGCTTCGTCGCCTCGGCAGCGTCCACGCCCGGCGGCACCCGCAGGCTGATCAGCGCACGCGCGCTCGCCTGCACGGACGGGGTGGCGCCGACGACCGGCGGGCAGTCGATACCGAGGACCGTGACGGCGGGGCGGGCCCAGATGCGGTCGGCGACCGTGCCGGAGCCGATCAGCTCCACGCCGTCGAGGACCTTGGCGTCCTGGCGGAACTGTTCGTCCGCGTACTGGAGCCCCTCCCACGACGCCTCACCGGTCAGCCCGTCCACCGTCGTCGAACCGTCCTCGGCGCGCAGCGAGTCCAGTACGCGGATCAGCGCGCCGAGCGCGTCCGGCGCGGCTCCGCCGAACTGGCCGGAGTGCAGGTTGCCCTCGAGCGTGTCGATCTGCACGCGGACCAGGGTCATACCGCGCAGGGTCGAGGTGACCGTCGGCAGGCCGACACGGAAGTTGCCCGCGTCGCCGATCACGATGGTGTCGGCCTCCAGCAGGTCCGGGTGCTGCTCGGCGTACCGCTCCAGACCGCCCGTACCCATCTCCTCCGAGCCCTCGGCGATCACCTTGACGTGGACCGGTATGCCGCCGTTCGCCTTCAGCGCGCGCAGAGCGAGCAGGTGCATGATCACGCCGCCCTTGCAGTCGGCGGACCCGCGCCCGTACCAGCGGCCGTCGCGCTCGGTCAGCTCGAAGGGTGGGGTGCGCCAGGCGGCCTCGTCCAGCGGGGGCTGCACGTCGTAGTGGGCGTACAGCAGGACCGTCTTCGCGCCCTCGGGCCCCGGCAGGTAGCCGTACACCGACTGCGTGCCGTCGGGGGTGTCGAGCAGGGCCACGTCCTGGAAGCCCTCGGCGCCGAGCGCGTCGGCGACCCAGCGGGCGGCGCCCTCGCTCTCGCTCCTCGGGAACTGGTCGAAGTCCGCCACCGATTTGAACGCCACCAGTTCGGTGAGCTCCGCCTTGGCCCTGGGCATCAGCGAGGCGACGGTCTCGGCGACCGGATTCGACGACATGGGCACGCTCCTTGTGGGTGCGACGTTGTACGTGTGAGTGCTGTGATCCTCGCACAGTGGCCTGCGGCGATGCCCGCCGTAGGATGCGGGGGACAGCAGCAGGCGGCGGCTTGATCGGGAGCAGTAGACCATCGTGAGCAGCGAGAACTCTTCGGCGGACGACGTGCGGCAGGTGTGGGACGTCGTCGTGGTGGGCGCGGGACCCGCGGGAGCCTCGGCCGCGTATGCGGCGGCCGTCGCCGGGCGGCGCGTGCTGTTGCTGGAGAAAGCCGAGCTGCCGCGCTACAAGACATGCGGCGGCGGCATCATCGGCCCCTCGCGCGACTCGCTTCCGCCCGGCTTCGAACTGCCCTTCCGCGACCGCGTGCACGCGGTCACCTTCTCCAACAACGGCCGCTTCACCCGGACCCGGCGCTCCAAGCAGATGCTCTTCGGGCTGATCAACCGGCCCGAGTTCGACCAGCAGCTCGTCGAGCACGCGCAGAAGGCGGGCGCCGAGCTGCGTACGGGCGTCACCGTGCAGCGCGTCGAGCAGCACGGCTCGGCGGTGCCGGACCGGCGCAGCGTCGCCGTCGTCCTCCAGGGCGGCGAGACGCTGCTCGCGCGGGCCGTGGTCGGCGCGGACGGCAGCGCCAGCCGGATAGGAGCGCATGTCGGGGTCAAGCTCGACCAGGTGGATCTCGGCCTGGAGGCGGAGATTCCGGTGCCGGAGACGGTCGCCGAGGACTGGCAGGGACGGGTGCTCATCGACTGGGGTCCGATTCCCGGCAGTTACGGCTGGGTTTTCCCCAAGGGGGACACGCTCACGGTCGGTGTGATCTCGGCGCGCGGCGAAGGAGCCGCCACCAAGCGGTACTTGGAGGAGTTCATCGGGCGGCTCGGGCTCGCCGGGTTCGAACCGAGCGTCTCCTCCGGCCACTTGACGCGCTGCCGTGCCGACGACTCGCCGCTGTCACGCGGGCGTGTGCTGGTGTGCGGTGACGCGGCGGGCCTGTTGGAGCCCTGGACCCGCGAGGGGATCTCGTTCGCGCTGCGGTCGGGCCGGCTGGCGGGGGAGTGGGCGGTCAGGATCGCCGAGGCGCACGACGCGGTGGACACCCGGCGCCAGGCCCTGAACTACGCCTTCGCGATCAAGGCGGGACTCGGCGTCGAGATGAGCGTCGGCAAGCGGCTGCTGACGGTGTTCGAGCGCCGGCCCGGGCTCTTCCACGCCACGCTGACCGGTTTCCGGCCCGCCTGGAAGGCCTTCATGGACATCACCCGCGGCTCGACGTCGCTGGCCGAGATCGTCCGCACCCACCCGATGGCCCACCGCGCGCTCACCGCGATGGACCGCCGCCAGACTCCGACTCCGACTCCGGCTCCGGCCGATGGCGAGGGCACTTCCTGACGGTGGCCAGGGGCACCTCCTGATGCCGGACCGGGTCACTTCCCGACGGTGATCCGGAAGACGGGGTGGTCCGGGGCCGCCGCGATGATCTCCTCGTCCGAGGACTTCGCGGTGACCCCCTGGAAGTACTGGTTGACCTCCCAGCCCCACTTCTCCAGATAGGTCCGCAGGATCGGGAGCTTCTCCTGGTCGGGAAGCTCCACCGCGGCGAACTCCCGCACCTTGCGCCCGACCCGCAGCTCCCCAGCGCCGGCCGCGCGCATGTTCCGCACCCACTGGGAGTGGCCGCGGGCCGAGACGAGGTACTGCGCGCCCTCGTACCTGTGCGGGTTGACCGGGATGCGCTGCATCCTGCCGCTCTTGCGCCCGCGCACCGACATCTCCGCCGAGCCCGCGATGCTGAGTCCGTGCCGGGCGAGCCAGCCGATGACGCTGTTGAGGCGGACGTTCAGCGGGCTGCCCTTGAGGTAGTACGGCGACGTCATGGGGACCTCCGTAGTCCGGTTCGGACGATTGAGAGAGCGGTGCTCTCGCTTGAGAGCAGTGTGTACGAGATCTCTGATCCAAAGCAAGAGCAGTGCTCTTGAATGTGTGCACCGCTCTGTCCTTCGTGGAAGACTGGCCCCCATGAGCAGTACCGCAAAGGGCCTGCGCGCCCGCGCCAGGATGGAAGTCACCGCGGCCATCAAGGACGAGGCCCGCAGACAGCTCGCGGCCGAGGGCGCCGCCAAGCTCTCGCTGCGCGCCGTGGCCCGCGAACTCGGCATGGTGTCCTCGGCGCTCTACCGCTACTTCCCCAGCCGCGACGACCTGCTGACCGCTCTCATCATCGACGCCTACGACTCCCTCGGGGAGCGCGCCGAGGCAGCGCACGCCAAGGCCGCCGACGCCGGACCCGTACGGCGCTGGACGGCGGTGGCGGAGGCCGTACGGGACTGGGCGCTGCGCCATCCGCACGAGTACGCGCTGATCTACGGCTCGCCCGTGCCCGGCTACACCGCGCCCGACACCACGGTCCCGCCCGCCTCCCGCGTAGGCCTCGTCCTCATCGGCATCGTGCGCGAGGCCCACGGGACCTCCGGCCTCACCGAACCGGCACCCCTGCCCGCCGAACTGCGCCCCGAGGCCGAGCGCATGACCGCCGACCTGGCCCCCGACCTCCCGCCGGCCCATGTCGCGGCCCTCGTCGCCTCCTGGGCCGAGCTCATCGGGCTCGTCGGGTTCGAGCTGTTCGGTCAGTTCAACCGGGTCGTGGAGGACCGGGCGGCGTTCTTCCGGCATGCGGTGGGCCGACTCGCGCACGGGGTCGGCCTGGTGGACGGAGAGCGTTAGACCGACGCGCGTCGTCAGAGGGCCGGCACGGGTGACGGCGGCAGTTCCGGGTCCTGGCGAGGACCGGGCGTGCAGGGTGCGCAATGCGGCTCCCGTGCCACAACTCCGCCGCCTACCGGGCGGCGTCGATCGCGCAGAGGGCCGGCCCCGACGCCGGTGAGCCGAGGTTGCGTACATGCGTCGGCGGTGCCCCGCTCCACAGGGCCTCGAACAGACCCGGGACGGACGGGTCCGGGACACGCCCGCACCCGCTCAGGCCCCCGGCGGCGGCTACCCGCCCGGGGCGGCTGACGTACTTCACTGGGAGTACGTGTGATCACCACGCGCGGGTGACGCCGCCCGGCCGCCATCGCGTCTAGCGTGGCGGACATGGACGAGCAGCAGGAACGCCGGGGCGGCGGTCCCCGGATGTGGTGGCGGCACGGGCCACCGGGGTGGAACCGGTGGGCCGACGAGGAGCACGCTCCACGCTGGCCCTGGCGATCCACCCTGCTGGTCACCTTCTTCGTGATGGCCGGCTCGAACTTCGCGGCCCAGGGCCAGCTCGACGACCGGGCGCCGCTCGATCCCTTCGCACGTGCGCTGCTGTTCGTGGCGTCGGCGCTGCTGCTGTGGCGCAAGCGGTACCCGGTGGCCGTCGTGTTCGGGACGGCGACGGCCGCCACGGTCTACCTGGGCGCCGGATACCCGTACGGGCCGGTCTTCGTGGCCGTCGCCCTGGCCTGCTTCAACGCCATCGTCATGGGGCACCGCAGGGCCGCCTGGGCCGCGGTCGGGGTGCTCTGGGTGGGGCATGCCCTGGTGGCGCACTGGCTGTACCAGTGGCTGCCGCCGTCCGGCGACTCGGCCGCGCCCTGGGGGCAGGAGGGCGTGATCGCCGCGTGGGTGGCGGCGATCGTGGCGGTGTCGGAGCTGGCCAGGATCCGGCGCGAGCAGTGGGTGAAGGAGCGGGTGGAGCGGGCGCTGGCGGCACGGCGCAGGGCCGACGAGGAGCGGCTGCGGATCGCCCGCGAGCTGCACGACGTCCTCGCGCACAGCATCAGCGTGATCAATGTGCAGGCAGGCGTGGGCCTCGCCCTCCTGGACACCGACCCCGAGCAGGCCCGCACCGCGCTCACCACCATCAAGGCAAAGAGCAAGGAGGCGCTCGGCGAGGTCCGCCAGGTCCTCGACACCCTGCGCACCCCGGGCGACGCCCCGCGCACCCCGGCGCCCGGCCTGGACCGGCTGCCCGAACTGGTGGAGCAGGCCGCGAGCGCGGGCCTCACCGTGGAGGTCGAGGGCGAGCCGCCCCGCCTCGCGCCCGGCACCGACCTCGCCGCCTTCCGGATCGTCCAGGAGGCCCTCACCAACGTCGTACGCCACTCGGGATCGCGGCACGCACGCGTGCACCTCGATCACGACGACCGGACGACGCTACGGCTGCGTATCGACGACGACGGCCCCGCGACGGGCGCCGACGCGGGCGGCAGCGGCAACGGACTCGCCGGAATGCGGGAGCGGGCGGCCGCGCTCGGTGGCACGATCGAGGCGGGCCCGCGGGACGACGGAGGGTTCCGGGTGCTCGCCGTACTGCCGTTGAAGGCTTCCCACGAGGTCAAGGAGGACCGGTGATCCGCGTACTGCTCGCCGACGACCAGTCACTGGTGCGGGCCGGCTTCCGGGCGCTGCTCGACGCTCAGCCCGACATCGAGGTGGCCGGCGAGGCCTCCGACGGCGAGGAGGCGCTGCGCGAGGTGCGCGAACTGCGGCCCGACGTCGTCCTGATGGACATCCGCATGCCGCTCCTGGACGGTCTCGCCGCGACCCGCCGGATCACCGAGGACATGGAGCTGAAGGACGTCAAGGTGGTCATGCTGACCACCTTCGAACTCGACGAGTACGTCTTCGAGGCCATCCGCTCGGGCGCCGCCGGCTTCCTGGTCAAGGACACCGAGCCGGAGGAACTGCTGCGTGCGGTAAGGGCGGTGGTCGAGGGCGACGCCCTGCTGTCGCCGGGAGTGACCCGCCGCCTCATCGCCGAGTTCGCCGCCCGCTCCAAGGAACCCGCTGCCGCCGACGCCCTCGCCGAACTCACCGAGCGTGAGCGGGAGGTGATGGCGCTGGTCGGCATCGGCCTGTCCAACGAGGAGATCGCGCGCCGCCTGGTGGTCAGCCCGCTCACCGCGAAGACCCACGTCAGCCGTACCATGGTGAAGCTCGGCGCCCGGGATCGGGCCCAACTCGTGGTGCTGGCCTACGAGTCGGGGTTGGTGCGGCCGGGCTGGTTGGGCTGAGACGTCTGGCGGAACCGCGTCAGAACGCTGACGACCCGGGCGAAGAACAGCACGACCGCGACCGTGGTGCCCACGCCGACGAGTGCGCCGCGCGCACCGTCCGACAGGTCGAAGACGAACGCCGGCCCGACGATCGCCCCGAACAGCACCGCCGCCGCGAACGCGGCACTGAACAGCGCGTACCCGATCTCGACGGTGATCGCGTCCCGCTCGGCCTGACGGCGCCGTCCCCCGTAGCTCTCCATCCTTCGAGTCAAACAGGCGTGCGCCCGCTGGAGCAAGTCGCTCACACCGGGCGCACGCGGGAGGCGTCCCCTTCAGTCACGGAGCGCCACACGCTCCGCTTCCGCCTCCTTCGCGGTGGACTCGGCGACCACGACGGTCCGCTGCTTCGGGCGCGTACGCAGTCCGGTGAGGGCGATCAGGAGGCCCGCTACCGCGATCACGGTGGTCACGGCCAGGGCGGGCAGGTAGCTGTCGAGGACCGCCTGGGGGGAGGCGGGTTCCTCGGGGCTGTTCGCGGTCAGGACCGCGGTCACGACGGCCAGGAACAGCGCGCCGCCCACCTGGACCGAGGTGTTGAGCAGGCCCGAGACCATGCCCTGCTCGTGTTCGTCGACGCCGTTGGTGGCCTGGACGTTGAGCGAGGGGAAGGTCAGCGCGAAGCCCGCGCCCACCAGCAGCATGGTGGGCAGGATGACCGCGGCGTAGACCGGGTCGAGGTCGATCCGCAGGAACAGGAGGTAGCCGGCGACCAGCGAGGCGAAACCGATCGCGATCAGCCGCGCCGTACCGAACCGGTCGATGATCGCACCGACCTTCGTCGCCGACAGCGCCACGAGCGCGCCGGCCGGCAGGAAGGCCAGCGCCGTGTGCAGCGCCGACCAGCCGAGCAGTTGCTGCATGTACAGCGTGACCAGGAACTGGAAGCCGATGTAGCTGCCGACGAACGTCAACGCACCTAGCTGCGCCCGCACCTGGGCCCCCGAGCGCAGTACGCCCAGCCGGATCAGCGGGCTCGGGCTGCGCCGCTCGACGCGGACGAAGGCGGTGAGCAGGACGACGACGGCGACGAACGACAGGATCGTGCGGGCCGAGCCCCAGCCCGCCTCCGGTGCCTCGACGACGGTGAACACGAGCAGCAGCATCGCGGCGGTGCCGAGGATGGCGCCGGGGACGTCGTAACCGCCGCTCGTCCGTTCGCGCTCGGTGCGCGGGAGCAGTTTCAGGCCGGCGACCAGGGCGATCAGCGCGACGGGCGCCGGAAGCAGCATGGTCAGGCGCCAACTGGCCTCGGTGAGCAGGCCGGAGAAGACGAGCCCCATCGAGTAGCCGGTGGCGCCGCAGGTGGTGTAGATCGCCAGCGCGCGGTTGCGTATCGGGCCCTCGGCGAACGTCGTGGTGATGATGGACAGGCCCGCGGGCGCGGTGAACGCGGCGGCGAGGCCCTTGACGAACCGGCTGGCGATCAGCAGCGGGCCCGAGTCGACGAGCCCGCCGAGCAGTGAGGCGAGTGCGAACACGGCGAGGGCCACGAGGAACACCTGGCGTCGGCCCAGCAGGTCGGCGGTGCGTCCGCCGAGGAGCAGCAGGCCGCCGTAGCCCAGGATGTAGCCGCTGACGATCCATTGCAGGGTCGAGGTGGACAGGCCCAGGTCGGCGCCGATGGACGGCAGGGCGACGCCGACCATCGACACGTCCAGCGCGTCCAGGAACATCGCGGCGCACAGCACCAGGAGGGTGCCCCACAGCCGGGGGGTCCAGCGTCCTTCGGACGCGGGGGTGGTGAGCGGAGAGGTCATGACGAAGACAGTACATGCGTATGCATGAGATGCAAGGGCATTTAATTCCGATGCAATAATTGCGGAACTCTGCTACGGTGCGCCCATGGTGGCGAAGAAGCCCGAGCAGGCACTCGTGGACCAGTGGCACGACATCCTGGCGCTGCATGCGCGCACCCAGTGCGAACTGGACCGCGCCCTCGGCCAACACGGCCTGTGCGCAAGCGACTTCGAGGTCCTGGACGTGCTGGCGGACGCCAAGTGCCCGTCGTACCGGGTGCAGGAGATCTCCGAGCGCGTCCACCTGAGCCAGAGCGCCCTGTCACGGCTGATCGCCCGGCTGGAGAAGGACGGGCTGGTCGAGCGCGGTATGTGTCAGGAGGACCGGCGGGGCGTCAAGGTCCACCTGACGGCGAAGGGCCGCACGCTGCACGGCAAGGTGCTGCCCGTGCAGCGGGCGGTGCTGACCAGGATGCTGGCGAACTGACCGGCGCAGGGCGCGAGTTCAGCTTCAGATGACGGCCGAGTTCTCCCGCCACAGCGTGGCGATGGACTCGTCGCCCGTCACGTCCGGGAAGGGCTGCCTGTTCCACAGCGACAGGTACACCTGCGCGGCCGGTCCGGCGATCTCGCAGTCGGCCTGAGCGGTGTCGCCCCGCTCGGCCGCGGGAGGCTCCTGCGACAGCCGTACGGTCCACACGGCGCCGTCGGTGTCCGTCGCCCGCACTCGCAGCACCCGGGGCTCGGCGCTGCGGACCCGGCTCTTCGGCCGGGCGTGGAAGGCGCACAGCAACTCGTCGACGCCGTCCGCCGCGAAGCCGGCGTCGATCCGGCTCGGCGTACCCCCGAGTGCCGCCTCCGCGTCGAAGCGGTGCACGGTCGTCTCGTGTGCCTGCCGGCGGGCCCAGAAGGCGAGGGGTGAGGGAGCGGGCAGAAAGTGCCAGCACCGCACGTCGGCGGGGGCGGCCGCGAGCGTGTCGACCAGGTGGCGGTGCCCTTCCCGGAACCAGCCGAGCAACTCGGCGCCGTCGAGGTCGGGCAGGCCGCCGCCGGGGTGGGGGGACATGCGCCCCTCGGCCACGAACGCCGCCGCCCAGCGGTGCACCATCCCCGTGTGCCGCACCAGATCCCGCACCTGCCACTCGGGACAGGTCGGCACCTTCGCGTCGGTCCCTGCCTGTTCGGCGGCCGCCGCCAGCAGCCGGCCCTCGCGGTCGAGGCTGCGGACGAACTCCTGTGTCTCCATGGGGGTGAGTGTGCCGGATGGAGTGCGGTCGAAGGGAAGCGCTCTTCGGGGCGCGGTGGGAAAGAGGCAGAACTCGTTGCCTTCCCGCGCCGGAGACCAGGTCCGACCCCGCGCCGGCGGGCTGGTCCGAGGACGTGGACGGGCAGGGGCTGCGGAACTTCGCCCGGCTGCTGCGCGACTGCCACGACGCCTCCAGCGGCTTTTCGGCTCCGCCGGGCGCGACCTGGTCCACGGACACCGCCGTCCCGGGCGACGACGAGGTCGTCTGCCATGGGGACTTCGGCCCCTGGAACGTCGTCTGGCAGGGCAGCCCGCCGGTGGGAATCATCGCCTGGGACTTCGCCCGCCCGGCAACCCGCCTGCACGACGTGGCCTACGCGCCGGAGTGCGTCGCCCCATTCCGCGACGACGCCGAGCGCCGGCGCCGGCTGCACTGCATCGCCGGACAGCGGGCCCCGGCCGACCTCGTGCGCCGGCCGGCCGAGCAGGGGCCCGAGCCCCAGGCCACCCGGGGCGCCGACGGGCTCCTGATCGAACTCGACGACGGGATCGGCTGGAGCGCGGCGCACCCGCATCTGGCCGAGTCGCCGAGTCATCCGTCGCCGCCCGCACTTCCAGGATGGCCGTTCCCACGACTTGGAGATCATGTACCGGACAGCCCCTAGGATGGCGGCCGCACCGCTTGTATGCGCGCAAGTCGCGTTCGTCGCAGGGAGATTGCCCATGCGCCTCGACAAGGCAGCACGTACCCCGGTCGGCGGCAGGGGCCTGGACGGACAGTCGGCCGGGCCCATGGGGGCGCGGCTGGTACTGGGCGCGCGGCTGCGCGGACTGCGGGAGGAACAGGGGATCTCCCGCGCTGCCGCGGGGCACGTCATCCGGGCCTCACGGTCCAAGATCAGCCGGCTGGAGGGCGGCCGCCACGGGGTCAAACCGCGTGACGTGGAGGATCTCCTCACCCTCTACGGCGTCACGGACGAGGCCGAACGGGCCACCTTGCTGACCCTGGCCGAACAGGCCAACACCCCCGCCTGGTGGCAGTACTACGGCGACGTCGTGCCCACCTGGGCGCAGCTCTACCTCGGCGCAGAACAGGCGGCGAGTCTCATCCGCTGCTTCGAGGTCCAGCGCGTACCCCACCTGTTGCAGACCCCCGACTACGCCCGCGCCGCCGTCCGGCTCGCCCACCCGGGCGCCGGTGCGCACGAGATCGACCGGCGGTGCATGCTGAGGATGACACGCCGACGCATCCTGCACCGCCGGCCGACGACGCAGTTCTGGGCCGTGATCGACGAGGCGGCGCTGCGCCGCCCGGTGGGCGGTCTCGACGTGATGCGTGACCAGCTCAGGCATCTCATCGAGATCTGCCGACTCCCTCAGGTCACCGTCCAGATCCTGCCGTTCCTCGCAGGGGGCCATGCCGCGGAGAGTGGCCCCGTGACCATCCTGCGGCTGCCCGGCGGTCTGTTGCCCGACATGGTCTATCTCGAACAACTCGCCACCGCCCTCTACCCCGACAAGCCGGACGAGATCGAGCGCTACTGGGATGTCATGAACCGCCTGGTGGTCGAAGCGGAATCGCCGGACGAGACGCCGACGATTCTCCACCGCATCCTCCAGGAAACCTGATCCACGGCGTGGACCGGCGGTCGGCGGGCCGCGGACCCCGCGGATTCAGCGCTTGACGGCCACCCCGCCGTACTGGTGCACCTCCGCCGGCAGACCCCAGGCGCCCCCGTCGGGACGCCAGCGCGAGCACGACGCCACGCCCGGTTCGAGCAGCTCAAGGCCCTCGAAGAAGCCCGCGATCTGCTCGGGGCTGCGCAGGATGTACGGGATCGAGCCGCCGTCGTTGTACTGCTGGATGGCCCGGACGTAGGACTCACTGGTGTTGGTGCTGTCGTACTGCACCAGGTAGCTGCCGGAGGGCAGCGCGTCCACCAACTGCCGCACGATCGAGCGCGCCTCGTCGTAGTCCTCGATGTGGCCCAGGATGCCCATCAGCATCAGAGCGACCGGCTGGTCGAAGTTCAGCGTCTTCCCGGCCTCCCGCACGATGGTGCCGGGATCACGCAGGTCGGCGTCGACATAGTTGGTGACACCTTCCGGCGTGCTGGTGAGCAGCGCGCGGGCGTGGGCCAGGACCAACGGGTCGTTGTCGACGTAGACGATCCGGCACTCGGGAACCACCCGCTGGGCGATCTCATGGGTGTTGTCCACGCTGGGCAGCCCGGTGCCTATGTCCAGGAACTGCCGGATGCCCTCCTCGGCGGCCAGATGGCGAACGGCGCGGGCGAGGAAGTAGCGCGCGGCGCGGGCTCCGGTCTCGATCCCGGGGAAGATCGTGCGGAACGCGTCACCGGCCACCCGGTCGACTTCGTAGTTGTCCTTGCCCCCCAGCCAGTAGTTCCAGATCCGAGCCGACTGCGGCACCGAGGTGTCGATCTTGGCGAGCGCCTCGTGCTCGGTGTTCTCCGGCTCATCAGTCATGGACACTCCCGTATGTGTGTGGTCAGTACCACGAAACCGGCCAACACCGGTCGTGGGCACCCACGTTATTCCCCGCAGGGCGACTCATGTGAATCACCGGGCCCCAACTCGCCTATGCCGAAACATCTGTTGGTGGTTCAGCGCACTGTCGCACGTCGCGTGCCGAATCCGATGACAGCCGCCGTGGCGGCGAGGGCGGCCACGCTGGTGAGGGCGAGGGGGAGAGAGAACCAGTCCGCCATGAAGCCGATGGCGGGTGGGCCCAGGAGCATGCCGCCGTAGCCGAGGGTGGACGCGATGGCGACGCCGTCGGGACCGGCCAGGGTTCCGGCTCGTTCGACGGCGACGGGGAAGAGGTTGGCGAGGCCCAGCCCGGTGATCACGAAGCCGACGAGTGCCGCCCAGAGGCTGGGGGCGAGCGCGCCGAGCAGCATCCCGGCCGCGGCGGTGGCGCCGCCCGAGACGAGGGTACGGGTCTGTCCCAGGCGCCTCAGCAGCCAGGCGCCGGTGAGCCGGCCGATCGTCATGGCGAGCGCGAAGCAGGAGTAGCCGATTGCGGCCGCGCCCGGCGTGGCGTGCAGGTCCTGCTCCAGGTGCAGGGCGCTCCAGTCGGCCAGGGCTCCCTCGCCGTAGGCCGTGCACAGGGCGATCAGGCCGAAGGTGATGACCAGACGACGCGTCCGGGAGTCCGGGCGGCGGGGCGCGGACTCGGCCTGCGGTGCGCTCTCGGGCAATTCCGGCGCCGGGACGCGCAGCAGGACGCGGCCCGCCAGGGCCGTGACGACCAGGCCGATCGCGGTGAGGCCGAGCAGATGCCGCGTGGGCGACAGTGCCCCGGCGACGAGCCCGCCGAGCCCGGCGCCGACCATGCCGCCGAGGCTGAAAGCGGCGTGGAAGCTGGGCATGATGGGCCGCCGCAGCGCTCGGCCCAGGTCGACCGCGGCGCTGTTGAAGGCGACGTTGATCCCTCCGTAGGCGGCACCGAAGACCAGCAGGACGGCACCGAGGGCCGGTGCGGAGTGGGTGAGCGGGGGCAGGGCCACGCCGAGGGAGAGCAGGACGCCGCAGACGACGGTGACGAGGTGGCTGCCGTAGCGGCGGCAGAGGCGGCCGGTGAGCACCATCGTCACGACGGCTCCGGCGGAGACGCCGAGGAGGGCCAGGCCCAGGGCGCCGGCGGAGGCGCCGGTCTGCTGCTTGATGGCGGGGATACGGACGACCCAGCCGGCGAAGACGAAGCCGTCGAGGGCGAAGAAGGTGGTCAGGGCGATACGGAGGCGGGTCAGGTCGTCGGGGGTACCCGGCACGGCGTTGTGCGATCGGGTTTTGTTTATTAACGGCACAAAATCAGGCTAGGCGGGCGACGGGGGAGACGACAAGGGGAGCGCTGCGCCGGCCGACGGTCCTGGTGCCCGCCGACTGTCCGGGTGCCGTGCGAAGTGCGACGCTGGGACGAGAGCTATCCGCCGAGGGAACTCGGGAGGGCGCTGATGGGACGTGATGTGCCGGCCCTGGTGTTCACACGGGAGGATCGCCGTCGGTACCGGGAGAAGATGCACAGCTGTCTCGACGTGCTGGCGCAGATGCTGCGCGAGTCGACGTTCGAGAGCGAGCGCCCCCGGGTCGGCCTGGAGATCGAGCTCAACCTGGTGGACGACGCCGGGCGGCCGGCGATGCGCAACACCGAGGTCCTCCAGGCGATCGCGGACCCCGCCTGGTCGAGCGAACTGGGCCGCTTCAACCTGGAGATCAACATCCCGCCCCGGGAGCTGACGACCGGGGGACCCGGGGCCTGGGAGCAGGCGATCCGTGACGCGCTCAACCACGCCGAGGACCGCGCCGCCGCCGTCGGCGCCCACCTGATCATGATCGGCATCCTGCCGACCCTGGGGGAGACGGACGTCGGGGAGCGGGCCCTGTCCGGCGATCCGCGCTACCAGCTGCTGAACGAGCAGATCTTCGCGGCCCGCGGCGAGGATCTGCGCATTTCGGTGGACGGCGTCGAGCGCCTGTCGACGTACGCCGACACCATCACGCCCGAGGCCGCCTGCACCAGCACCCAGTTCCACCTCCAGGTCGCACCGAAGGACTTCGCCGACTACTGGAACGCCGCCCAGGCCGTCGCGGGCGTACAGATCGCCCTCGCGGCGAACTCGCCCTTCCTCTTCGGCAAGGAGCTGTGGCGCGAGACCCGTATCCCGCTGTTCGAGCAGGCCACCGACACCCGCCCCCAGGAGATCAAGGCCCAGGGCGTACGGCCTCGGGTGTGGTTCGGCGAACGCTGGATCACCAGCGTCTTCGACCTGTTCGAGGAGAACGTGCGCTACTTCCCGGCCCTGCTGCCCCTGTGCGACGACGAGGATCCCCAGCGGGCCCTCGATGACGGCGGCGCCCCGCAACTGGGCGAACTGACCCTGCACAACGGCACGATCTACCGCTGGAACCGTCCCATCTACGCCGTCACCGACAGCGGTCCGCATCTGCGCATCGAGAACCGCGTCCTGCCCGCCGGGCCCACCGTGGCCGACATCATCGCCAACGGCGCCTTCTACTACGGCCTGACACGTGCCCTGGTCGACGAGGACCGGCCGATCTGGACGCGGATGTCGTTCTCGGTCGCCGAGGAGAACCTCCACACCGCCGCCCGCGACGGCATCGACGCCCGCCTGTACTGGCCCGGCATGGGCGAAGTCCCGGTCCCGGAGCTGGTGTTGCGCCGCCTGCTGCCCCTCGCCCATCGTGGCCTGGAACTGGCCGGCCTGGACGCGGCGTGGCGCGAACCCCTGCTGGGCATCGTCGAGCAGCGCTGCGTCGTCGCCCGCAACGGGGCCCTGTGGCAGGCGGAGACGGTGCACCAGCTGGAGAAGACCGGCGTCATTGACCGGGGTGAGGCGCTGCGGCGGATGACCACGACGTACATGGACTACATGCATCTCAACGCGGCCGCGCACACGTGGCCCGTGGACTGACCTCCGTGCACCGGGGGGGGCGGGTGCGGGTCAGCCGGCCTCCTGCCCCTTCCAGTCGTCCGCCGGCGTCAACGGGACGAGCGCGGGCACCTCCGCGGTCGTCGCCAGCTCGATACGGCGCCCCTCGGCCGACGAGCGCAGCAGGGCGCTCATCGTCTCCAGCACGTGCAGGGCGAGTTCGCCGTTCGCCCTGGGCGCCCGCCGCCCGTCGGCGGTGATGAAGTCGAGCAGTCCGATGCCCCGGGCGCCGTCGACGTAGCCCGCCGAGGGCGGGAGCGTACGCCACTGGGTGGCGCCGAGTTCGAAGAGTCGCACCTCACCGTCGAAGTGGTTCGGGTCCGGAACCGCGAGGGTGCCCGCCGCGCCGTGCACCTCGATCGGCGCGGCGTTCGTCGCGACGCCGTCGAAGCTCGTCGTGATCGTCGTCAGGGTGCCGTCCGCGTGCTCCAGGACTCCGGAGACATGGCTGTCCACCTCCACCGGGATCCGCTCGCCCGCGCGCGGACCGGACCCGATCACGCGCTCGGCACGCAACCGGCTGGACGCCCCAGTCACGGCCCGCACGGGACCGAGCAGATGGACCAGGGAGGCGAGGTAGTACGGCCCCATGTCCAGCAGCGGGCCCCCACCGGCCGTGTAGTAGAAGTCGGGATGCGGATGCCAGCGTTCGTGGCCCGGCGTGACCATCACCGCCGTGGCGAACTGGGGACGCCCGATGCTCCCCGCCGCGACGGCCGCCCGTGCCGTCTGGACGCCGGTGCCGAGGACGGTGTCCGGCGCGCATCCCACACCGACCCCTGCCTTGGCGGCGGCCTCGATCACGGCGTGCGCGTCGGCGAGGCCTGCGGCCAGCGGCTTCTCCCCGTAGACGTGCTTCCCGTGCCCGATGGCGCCGAGGGCGATCTCGGCGTGGGCCGCGGGGACGGTGAGGTTGAGCACCGTGTCCACGTCAGGGCTGCTCAGCAACTCCTCGACGGTCAGCGCCTGGACGCCGGGTACCTCGGCGGCGACCGCGGCCGACCGGGAGGCGTCCAGGTCGGCGACCGCGGTGACGCGCACGCGGAGGTGGCCGACGAGCGTGTCCAGGTACGCGCGGGAGATGACGCCGAGTCCTACGACGCCGATGCGGTGCGCGTCGCCCACAGCATGCCCCTCTCGATGACGGTACGGACGTTCGGGTCCTCCAGGACGTCCAGGCTGTGCCCCGGAGTCGTCACCACGACGCGCCCGGCGCCCCACTGCCGGGTCCAGATCGCCGGCGAGGTGACCGGGCGGTGCCACGGCTGCCACGGCCGGGCGGGGTGGGTGGTGGTGGCCAGGACGTCGATCAGGTCGTCGTGGAGCACCCAGTACTGCTCGGTGTCCAGCTCGAAGTCCTCGATGCCCGCCGTGACGGGGTGCTCGCGGCCCAGCTGGGTGATGTTGACGGCGTGGGGAAGGTAGTTGTCCTCCTGACCTCCCACGCGTTCGCACGGCTCCTTGCCCGGGTGGGTGGCGAACTGCCCGCCCACCAGGTGGAGATAGTCGGAGGAGGCCCGGAACGAGTCGGCGATGCCGCCGTGCCAGCCGGTGAAGCCGGTGCCGGCGACGACGGCCGCGCTCAGTCCCGCCAGCTGCTCGGCGCTGATCTGCGACATCGTGACGCACTGGACGACGAGATCCGTGGCGGCCATCTCGGCGGCGTCGGCGTAGACGTCGGTGGACTCCTCGATCCGGACGGCGTATCCGTTGCTCCGCAGGAACGGCAGGAACAGCTCGGTCGCCCGAACCGGCTGATGCCCCTCCCATCCGCCTCGGACCACCAGGGCCTTCTTCCGCGTCATCTCGTCCTTTCGTCGGGACGAATCGTCCCTTCGGGGGTCGACGGACAGCGCCCTCACTATGCGCCAGGCGCCCGCCTCCAGGAAAGAGTCGCCGGGTTGCGCGAAATTTTCGCTCGGAGGCGATCGACGGCCGGTGACCGGGCAGGCTTCGGGAGTCTCTCCTGTCCGGCTCGTCAACTCCGCGCACCGGGAGCCCTTTTGGACTTCGACGACACGTCAGCCGCCTCGGACGCCCGCCGTCCCGGCCCGCTCTCCCGCCGCAGATTCCTCCAGGCCACCGCCACCGCCACCGCGACAGCGGCGGCCACGGCTACGGCGGCCGCCGGCGTCAGCACTCCGGCCACGGCCGCCGCCACTGGGACCTCCCTCTCCTTCACCGCCGTCACCGGCGGCTCCGCCACCCTCGCCCCGTCCGGTGACCGGCTGGTCGCCGAGGTCCAGAACGTGCTCTGGTCCGTCCCGAGGGACGGCGGCACCGCGACCCCGATCACCACGCCCGGCCTCGAACCCACCCGCCCTCAGTTCTCGCCCGACGGCAGCCGCATCGTCGTCTGCGCCTACCGCGGCGGCGGCTTCCACCTCTGGACGCTGCGGCCCGACGGCGCCGGCCTTCGGCAGCTCACCGACGGACCGTGGGACGACCGGGGGCCGGCCTGGTCACCGGACGGCACCCGGATCGCGTTCGCCTCCGAGCGCGGCGGCGACACCGTGACCGGTGCCCCGTACCGCATCTGGGTCGTGGACGTGCGCACCGGCGCGCTGACCCGGCTCACCGGGCGCCCCGGTCAGCAGGGGCCCGGGCAGGACGGAGGCTGGGAGGACCTCGACCCGACATGGTCGCCCGACGGCGAGCGGGTGCTGTTCGTGCGGGCCGGCGTCACCGCGACGGGTGCCCTCCGCGCGAACACCATCGCGTCCGTGGCCGCCGACGGTTCGGGTCCCGTCACCGCCGAGCACACCGACGACTCCGGCGCCCAGCTCATGACCCCGGCCGTCTCGCCCGCCGGGCGCCTGGCCCACCTGCGCACCACGGCCGCCCCCGCGGCCTCCTGCACTCTCGTCGTGGACGGCAGGCCGGTCGCGGTGGAGGGCGACGTCCTGCCCGCGCCGCCCCGCTGGACGGACGCCGAGCGGCTGCTCCTCACGGTCGACGGCCACTTCCACCTGGTCGACCCGGACGCGCCGGGCGGCGGTGAGGAGATCCCGTTCACGGCCACACTGCCCGTGCACCGGCCCCACTACCGCACCAAGACATACGACTTCGAGGGCGGTGGCACCCGTCCCGTCCGCGCCCTGCACCTGCCCGCCCTGTCGCCGGACGGCCGCAGCGTCGCCTTCGCCGCGCTCAACGCGCTGTGGACCGCCGGGACCACGGGCGGCCGCGCACCCCGCAGGGTGCTCCAAGTCCCCGCCACCCGCTATGTGTCGGCGCCGACCTGGACGCCCGACGGCACGGCGCTCGTGTACGCAGACGACCGCGACGGACTGTTCACCGTACGGCGCCGGGATCTCGACTCGGGGGAGGAGGTCGTACTCGCCGACGGCGGCCGGGTCTTCCCCGCCCTCGCGCCGGACGGGAACCGGCTGGCCTGCCTGGACATGTCCGGCAACCTCGTGGTCCGCGACCTCGCCGACGGCATCGAACGGGTCCTCGCCGCACCGCTCGGCGCGGGCGGACTGCCCGGCCGCCCCAGCTGGTCGCCCGACGGCCGGTACCTGGCGCTGTGCGACCGGAACCGCCTCAACCAGCGCTTCCGCGAGGGCTACAACCTCATCCGCGTCGTCGACACGACCACCCGGGCCGCCGCCCTGCACGCCCTCGCCCCGCACACCTCGCTCTCCGACCGCTACGACTGCGGACCCGTCTGGTCCCCGGACGGCCGCTGGATGGCCGTGGTCGCCGAGTCCGCGCTGTGGCTGCTGCCCGTCCGGGCCGACGGCACCCCGGACGGCGAGCCACGCCGGCTCACCACCGAACCCGCCGACCACCCCTCCTGGTCCGCCGACGCCCGCACCCTGCTCTACCTCTCCGCGGGCACCCTGCGACTCGTCGACATCCGCGGCGGCAGGACCCGTACCGTGCGCGTACCGCTGGACTACCGCAGACCGCGCCCGGCGGACACCGTCGTGCACGCGGGCCGCCTCTGGGACGGCGCGGGGTCGGACGTCCGCGAGGACATCGACGTCGTGATCCGCGACGGCCGGATCGCGGAGGTCTCTCCGCACCGTGCCGGCCGCGCTGCCGCCCGTCGCGTCGACGCGAGCGACCGCACCGTGATCCCGGGCCTGTGGGACGCGCACACCCACCCCTGGCAGACCACGTACGGCGGCCGCCAGAGCGCGCTGCAACTCGCGTACGGCATCACGACGGCGGTCTCGCTGGGCGGTTTCGCCTACGAGCAGGCCCGCATCCGGGAGGCCGTCGCCGCCGGTGCCCTCGCCGGACCCCGGCTGCTGACCACCGGCGAACTCCTCGACGGGGCGCGGGTCGCCTACAGCATGGGCCGCGCCCATCGCACCCGCGAGGGCCTGCACCGCTCGCTGGCGCGCGGGGCCGCGCTGGACTGGGACTTCGTGAAGACGTACGTACGCGCTCCCGGGTGGGTGATGAAGGACGCCGCCCAGTTCGCGCACGACCGGCTCGGGGTGCGCTGCGGCAGCCACCTGTGCAGCCCCGGGGTACAGGTGGGGCAGGACCTGACGACCCACCTCCAGGCGACGCAGCGGCTGGAGTTCGGGCACGCGACCTCGGCGACCGGACGGGCCTACCAGGACGTCGAGGAGATCTACACCGCCACCGACTTCCGTCTCGTCGCCACACCCTTCACCGCCCTGGCCCTGCTCGGCGCCGACCCCTCCCTCGCGGACGACCCGCGCGTCACCGCGCTCATGCCGCCGTGGGACACCGCGATGGTCCGTCAGCAAGCCGGGCAGCCGCCCACCGAGGCCCAACTGGCCACGCTGGGCCGGGAGATGAACGTCTACCGGCGGATCCTCGCGGGCGGCGGACTGGTCGCGCTCGGCACCGACCAGCCGCTCGTCCCGGTCGGTCTGCATCTGCACCTGGCCCTGCGTGCCCTGCATCGAGCCGGCCTGTCACCGGCCGAGGCGCTGCGCACCGCGACCCTGCTGCCCGCGCGGGTCTTCGGCGCCGACGCCGACCTGGGCACGCTTCAGGAGGGCAAGCTCGCCGACCTCACGGTCGTGGACGGCGACCCGTTCACCGACTTCGCCGAGCTGACCCGTACGGTGGCGGTGCTGCGCGGGGGCGTGCTGTTCGAGCAGTCGGACCTGGTCGACGTCTTCGACGTCCCGGCAGGGCGGCGAGCGGCCCAGGAATGGCTGGAGGTGAGCCGCCGTATGCGCCGTGAGGGATGCTGTGAAGTCTGAGTGGTCATACTCCACACACACTTCGTGGGACATCTGTGCAGGAGCATCACTTGGGCTGCACACAGCCTGTCCAAAGCGTCGTTAGCGTTCTGGCCGTTCGATACCGCGTGCTAACGAAAGACCGCAGATGGACTATTGCTCCTCGTGCCGTCGGCATCTCAACGGGGCCCTCGTGTGCCCCGGGTGCGGCGCCTACGCCCCGGACATCGCTCCCTCCGCGGCAGGAGGTCATGCCGCCGACACCTGGTACGACGGCTACTTCCGTGACGAGCAGGCGGCACCCTCGGTGCCCTCGGCCGGTCCGGCCGAAACCGTGCCGCTCGCCGCGTCCGAGGACGTGGAAGGCTTCGCCGGGGCAGAAGGCGTACCTGCCGCCGCCCCCCTGGGCCGCGCGGCGCGCCGTCGGCAGCGGGCCCGATGGAAGAAGAACCAGCGCCGTGCCGTGGTCGCGACCGCCGTCGCCCTGGTCGGCGGCGGACTGACCGTGTCGGCGCTGGACCGGCAGGGCGGCGACAAGGCCCAGGCGGCCACCGCTCCGGAACGGCCGAACACGGCGGCCGCCGAGCAGCAGGAGAGCGAGCTCACCCGCCCGGTGTCCACCCCCGCGGACACCCGCGAAGCCCGGCGCGCCGACACGTCTCCTTCGAAGGCGTCCCCGACCGACGCCGCCCGCGAGCCCATCACGACGCAGCGCACCACCCGGGAGTTCACCCGACCGGACGTCGCCTCCACGCCAAGCCCCGCGCCGACCACGGGCCCGCAGTCGCAGAGCGTCTCGTCCGCCGCCGGCGGTGCGAACTCCGAAGGGGCGAGCTCGGGCGGATCCCACTCCGGTTCCGGTTCCGGGTCCGGTTCCGGCGACAGCGGTGACACGTCGGCCGAGCAGCAGCAGACGCCGGCCCCGTCGGCGACCGACGGCTCCGACTCCGGCACCGCCACGTCACCGTCCAGCCCCGCACCGGAAGCGACCTCGCCGACGCAGCTCTGCGTGCTCAACCTCGTGTGCCTCGGCTGACCGAGCCGCCGGACCGCCACTGGATCAGGGTCATCGGAGCGCCCGCCACCTGAGATCGTCGTCACCCTCCCGCATCGCCACACAACCTCGTGGATGCGGTCATGCTGGAAGAAGCCGGCCGCCACCACCTGGCGCACCGGCACCAGCAGAGCAGGACGTCGTAACTCAGGAAGGAACTCTCCATGGTCGAGCAGGACGAGCGCTTCGATGTCGTGGTCCTCGGCGCGGGCCCCGGCGGCTACGTCGCCGCCATCCGCGCCGCCCAGCTGGGCAAGCGGGTGGCGGTCGTGGAGGAGAAGTACTGGGGCGGCGTCTGTCTGAACGTCGGCTGCATTCCCAGCAAGGCACTGCTGCGCAACGCCGAACTGGCGCACATCTTCACCCGCGAGGCGAAGACCTTCGGCATCAAGGTGGACGGTCAGGTCACCTTCGACTTCGGCGAGGCCTTCCGCCGCAGCCGCAAGGTCGCGGACGGCCGGGTCAAGGGCGTCCACTACCTGATGAAGAAGAACAAGATCACCGAGATCGACGGCCGCGGCACGTTCCTCGACCCGCACACCCTTCAGGTGGCCGGCTACGACGGCGAGACCCGCACCATCGGCTTCGAGCACTGCATCATCGCCACCGGCGCCACGCCCAAGCTGCTGCCCGGCACCCGGCGCAGCTCGCGCGTGGTGACGTTCGAGGAGCAGATCCTGGCCGAGGAACTGCCGGAGTCGATCGTCATCGCGGGCGCCGGCGCGATCGGCGTCGAGTTCGCCTACGTACTCCACAACTACGGTGTGAAAGTCACGATCGTCGAGTTCCTGGACCGGATGGCCCCGCTGGAGGACGCCGAGGTATCCGCCGAACTCGCCAAGCAGTACCGCCGGTTGGGCATCGACGTGCTGACCTCCACCCGGGTCGACACCGTCGACGAGTCCGGTGAGCGGGTGCGTGTCACGGTCACCGGCAAGGACGGTGCCCAGCAGGTCCTGGAGGCCGACAAGGTGCTCCAGGCGATCGGCTTCCAGCCGAACATCGACGGCTACGGCCTGGACAAGACCGGCGTGAGTGTCACCGAGCGCGGCGCGATCGACGTCGACGGCCGCTGCCGTACCTCGGTCCCGCACATCTTCGCCATCGGCGACGTCACCGCGAAGCTGATGCTGGCGCACGCCGCCGAGGCCATGGGCATCATCGCCGCCGAGACCATCGCGGACGCCGAGACGATGGAGCTGGACTACGTGATGATCCCGCGGGCCACCTACTGCCAGCCGCAGGTCGCCAGCTTCGGCTACACCGAGGCCCAGGCCCGTGAACTCGGCTACGACGTCAAGGTCGCCAAGTTCCCGTTCACGGCGAACGGCAAGTCGCACGGCCTCGGTGACGCGACCGGCTTCGTGAAGCTGATCAGCGACGACACCCACGGCGAACTCATCGGCGCCCACCTCATCGGCCCGGACGTCACCGAGCTGCTGCCCGAGCTGACGCTGGCCCAGCAGTGGGACCTCACCGTGCACGAGGTCGCCCGTAACGTCCATGCCCACCCGACCCTCGGAGAGGCCGTCAAGGAGGCGGTGCACGGCCTCGCGGGTCACATGATCAACTTCTGATTCGTTCAGCCGTCGAGCCACCAGCGGGCCGCTGCCCAGGCGAAGGCGTAACCGAGGCTGTTGACCGCCCAGTGCAGTGCCATGGGCGGCAGCAGGCTGTCGGAGCGGCGCCGCAGCTCGCACAGCACGACCCCGGCGACGGCCGTGGCGACGATCGCCACGGCCACCGTCGGTGCCACCCCGGCCGTGCCGTCGCCGAAGACGGAGCCCACGGCGGCGTTGGAGCGGTTGATGCCCCGGGCGGGCATCAGATGCCACAGCCCGAACAGCAGCGACGACACGGCCGTGGCCCACGCCGCGCCGTGCCGCCGCCGGATCATCGCCCACAGCACACCACGGAAGGCCGTCTCCTCCAGCAGCACGGTCCCGAACGGCACCCGCACCAGCGTCACCCACAGCAGCCGCCCCACGGACAGGTCGGCGGCCCGGGCGTCCCGGAAGGCCTCGCGCCCGGCAGGAGCGGTGAGGAGCAGCACCAGCACCAGCAGGACGATCCCGACGAGGACGGGCGCCCACCGCAGCCCCCTGCGCACGGCCGCCGCGTCGAGCCCCAGGTCGGCCAGGGTGAGCCCGTCCCACCGCGCGATCAGCAGCAGAGCCGCCGTCGCGGTCACGCAGACGACCACGTACAGGGCGGGGCTCCGCGCGAGCCAGTTGTTCAGCAGGTTCGCGACGGCGAGAACGGCGACAGCACATACGATCCGCATCCGGCTTCCAGGATCCCCTGTCACGGCTCCGCCGACTGCCCTCGGCAGGCCGCCGACCCGCCGGACGGGTCTCAGCCGCCCGCCACGCTCCGCCAGAAGTCCCTCATCAGCGGCGTCGGCGTCGGGTTCTCCATCGCCACCTGCGTCAGCAGGATCGCGACCGTCCCCGTCGCCGGGACGACGTGCGCGGTGGTACCGGTGCCGCCCACCCAGCCGTAGCGGCCCGGGACGTTCCAGGGGTCGGCCGGGGTGACGTCGACCTGGCCGCCGTAGCCCCAGCCCTGGCCCTCCAGGAAGAGCGTGACGTCGGCGCGCTGCCCGGCCGTGAGGTGATTGGTGGTCATACGGCTGACCGAGGTGGGCGTGAGGAGACGGTGGCCGTTGCTCTCGCCACCGTTCAGCAGCATGCGGGCGAAGGCCAGCCAGTCGTCGGCGGTGGACACCAGGCCGCCACCGCCGGAGTGGAAGCGGGGGAGGCTGCTCCACTGACCGTCGGGGGCGTCCGTCAGTTCCAGCGTTCCTCCCGGAGCCGGCGCGTAGGCCGAGGCGAAGCGGTGCCGTTTCGGCTCGGGGACCTCGAAGGCCGTGTCGTTCATGCCCAGGGGCTCGAAGACGCGCTCCGCGAGGAACTCGGGGAGGGTGCGGCCCGACGCCCGGGCGACCAGGATGCCCTGGAGGTCGGAGGAGGTGTCGTACAGCCAGGCCTGGCCCGGCTGGTAGAGCATCGGTACCTGGGCGAGGCGGCCCAACCAGGTGTCCGGGTCCGGCCAGTCCCGCAGGGTGCGACCGTCCTTCTGCACCGTGAACAGGGACTGCACGGCCGGGAGGGAGAAGTCGGCGGGAAAGCCCCAGCCGGTGCGGGAGCTGAGCAGGTCCTCGACCGTGACCGGACGGTTCGCCGGGACGACGTCGTCGACCGGGGCGTCCGGGGTGCGCACCACGTTCGGTCTCGCCAGCTCCGGCAGCCATTCCTCTACCGGAGCGTCAAGGGCGAGCCGTCCTTCCTCCACCAGCATCAGCACCGCGGCCGCGGTGACGGGCTTGGTGAGGGACGCGATGCGGAACAGCGAGTCCCTCGTCATCGGGGCGGTGCCGTCGACGTCCGCCGAGCCGACGGTCACCACGTCGACGTCGTCGCCGCGGGCCACGAGGCCGACGGCACCGGGCACGCCTCCGTCGTCGACATACCGGTGCAGGGTGTCTCGCAGCGCGCTCATCAGTGGCCTTCCGGTTCGAGGTGGTCGTCGCAGGTACGACTCCCGGGGCCGCGAGAAGTCATCGGCCGCGCACGTCCGCCTGCCCGCCCCTGTGGCGCCGTGACGCCCGCTTGAGCATCCTCGGTGGTACCGCGTCCCCAGGGAGGCCCCACCCATGCCGGCCAACAACCTCACCGCCAACCGCGCTGCCCTAGGCCATCGCGTCGCCTACGCCCTGCGCCACCCCGACCGCGTGCCCCGCCATCTGGCCCGCACCGCCCGCGACATGTGGCTGCGCCGCCGTCACCCGGACCACGTCTCCTACTACCGCGCCGTGATGCGCTCCGACACCCGGTCCGATCCGGACGCGGCGGTCGGCAGCCACAACCGGGAGCGGTGGATGGCGCTCGGGGCGATGCAGTTCGACTACCTCGTCGGCCACGGTCTGCGCCCCGAGCACCGGATGCTGGAGATCGGGTGCGGCAACCTGCGAGGCGGCTGGCGGTTCATCCGCCACCTCGACCCCGGCCACTACTACGGCATCGACATCTCGCCCGACATCCTGTTCGCCGCCCAGGACACCGTCGTGGAGATGGGCCTGCAACAGCGGCTGCCCACGCTGACCCCGGTGCGCGACCTGACGCTGCGGTTCCTGCCCGACTCCCGGTTCGACGTCGTACACGCGCACAGCGTCTTCTCCCACTCGCCGCTCCCGGTGATCGAGGAGTGCCTGGCCAACGTGGGCCGGGTGCTCGCCCCCGGCGGCTGGTTCGACTTCACCTTCGACCGCACCGAGGGGCAGGAACACCACGTCCTGCGCGAGGACTTCTACTACCGCACCGAGACCCTCGTGGCGCTGGCCGAGAAGCACGGCCTGCGGGCCCGCTTCATGACGGACTGGGAGAAGCTCCCGCACGGTCAGTCGAAGATCCGGGTCACGCACGCGATGTGAACCGACTCCCCGTCAGCAGCCCATGTCCAGGCCGAAGCAGGTCATCTGTCCCGGACCCTTGACTCGTCAAGCGGGAGTGGCCATCCTCGTCGCACCTTGTGCGAGGTCATGACAACTCGACCCCGCTCTCCCGCCGACCGAGGGACGTGGGCTGTGACCAGTGCCGGACGCCCGTACCGCAGACGCAAGAACGTCACCGTTGTGTCGCTCCTCCTGCTCGTGCTGTCCCTCACGCTCGGACCCACCCCGAGTTCGGCGGCCGGGACCGACTGGTGGGACCCGACCGCACGGCCCGCACCGGACTCCCAGGTCAACGTCACGGGAGAGCCCTTCACCGGCACCGACTCCAAGGGCGAGGTCCGCGGATTCGTCGACGCGCACGACCACATCTTCTCCAACGAGGCCTTCGGCGGCCGTCTGATCTGCGGAAAGCCCTTCTCCGAGCAGGGCGTCGCCGACGCCCTCAAGGACTGCCCGGAGCACTACCCGGACGGCTCGCTCGCGATCTTCGACTTCATCACCAACGGCGGCGACGGCAAGCACGACCCGGTCGGCTGGCCCACCTTCAAGGACTGGCCCGCCCATGACTCACTGACCCACCAGCAGAACTACTACGCCTGGATCGAGCGGGCCTGGCGCGGCGGCCAGCGCGTCCTGGTCAACGACCTCGTCACCAACGGCGTGATCTGCTCCGTGTACTTCTTCAAGGACCGCTCCTGCGACGAGATGACGTCCATCCGGCTCCAGGCCAAGCTGACGTACGACATGCAGGCCTTCGTCGACAAGATGTACGGCGGCACCGGGAAGGGCTGGTTCCGCATCGTCACCGACAGCGCCCAGGCCCGGAAGGTCATCGAGCAGGGCAAGCTGGCGGTCATCCTCGGCGTCGAGACCTCCGAGCCCTTCGGCTGCAAGCAGATCCTGGACATCGCGCAGTGCGGCAAGGAGGACATCGACAAGGGGCTCGACGAGCTCCACGCGCTCGGCGTGCGCAGCATGTTCCTGTGCCACAAGTTCGACAACGCCCTGTGCGGCGTCCGCTTCGACTCGGGCGGGCTCGGCACGGCCATCAACGTCGGCCAGTTCCTGTCGACCGGCACCTTCTGGAAGACCGAGACCTGCAAGGGCCCGCAGCACGACAACCCCATCGGCAACGCCTCGGCGGCCCAGGCCGAGGACGAGCTCCCGGCGGGCGTCGAGGTCCCCTCGTACGGTGCTGACGCCCAGTGCAACGTCCGAGGCCTCACCGACCTCGGCGAATACGCCGTGCGCGGCATGATGAAACGCAAGATGATGCTGGAGATCGACCACATGAGCGTCAAGGCCACCGGCCGGGTGCTCGACATCTTCGAGTCCTCGTCCTACCCCGGCGTCCTGTCCTCGCACAGCTGGATGGACCTCGACTGGACCGAACGGGTCTACGGCCTCGGCGGCTTCATCGCCCAGTACATGCACGGCTCCGAGGGTTTCGTCGCCGAGGCAGAGCGCACGGAGGCCCTGCGCGACAAGTACGGCGTGGGTTACGGCTACGGCACCGACATGAACGGCGTCGGCGGCTGGCCGGGGCCGCGCGGGGCGGACGCGCCCCACAAGGTGACGTACCCGTTCAAGAGTGTCGACGGCGGCTCCGTCATCGACCGGCAGACCACCGGTGAGCGCACCTGGGACCTGAACACCGACGGCGCCGCCCACTACGGCCTCGTCCCGGACTGGATCGAGGACATCCGCCGCGTCGGCGGCCAGGACGTGGTCGACGACCTCTTCCGGGGCGCCGAGTCCTACCTCGACACCTGGGCGGCCTCCGAGAACCACGCGTCCGGCGTGAACCTCGCGAGCGGCGCGAGCACGTCCGCCAGCTCGTCGGAGTGGAGCCTGTTCACCAGCTACCAGCCGAAACGCGCCGTCGACGGCGACAGCCGTACCCGCTGGGCCAGCGACTGGAGCGACGACCAGTGGTACCAGGTCGACCTCGGGTCCACGCAGCTCGTCAGACGGGTCACCCTCGACTGGGAACGCGCGTACGGCAAGTCGTACCGCATCGAGCTCTCCACCGACGGAGTGAACTGGCGGACCGCCTGGTCCACGACCGCCGGCGACGGCGGCCTGGACACGGCCCGGTTCGCCGGCACACCGGCCAGGTATGTTCGCGTCCACGGTTCGCAGCGCGGCACCGACTGGGGCTACTCCCTCCACGAGGTCGGCGTCCACAGCAGCTGACACCCACGAGAGGGGTTCCATGGCACGGTTGCCGTCCGCCGAGCGGCGGCGACTGCTCACCGAGGCGGCGATCAGAGCGATGAGCCGGGACGGCGTCCCCAGGACGACGACCCGGTCCATCGCCGCCGAGGCGGGCGTTTCGCTGAGCGTCTTCCACTACTGCTTCGACTCCAAGCAGGAGCTGATCGAGTCCGTCATCACGACCCTCACCGAGCACTCCGTGACGCTCGTGAAGGACGCCATACGGCCCAGATCCACCCTTGAGGACACCGTCCGGGCCGGCTTCCAGGCCTACTGGGACCACGTCCGCACCCACCCCGACGAGCACATGCTGACCTATGAGCTCACGCAGTACGCCCTGCGCCAGCCCGGCTTCGAGCACCTGGCACGCCGCCAGTACGAGCTGTACGCCGAGACGTACGCCGAGCTCGTCGACCAACTGCGGCAGACCATGGGCCTCCGGCTGCGCGTACCCGTCCCCGTACTGGCCCGCTACCTGGCCGCCATGACCGACGGCCTGACCCTCAACTACCTCGTGCTCGGCGACGACGCCGCCTGGACCGCCATCCTCGACACGGTCACCGCGCACATCGCCGGGCTGGTGCAGGAGACCTGACAGGGGCGGTCAGCCGCCTGCGGCGGCCCGGTCCCGCGCCGGTTCCGCCGCCTCGCGCCGGAACAGCCACCGCATGTCCGGCTCCACCACGCAGCGCAGCACTCGCCGGACGGGCGGCGTGCACAGCACCGTCACGACCGCGGCGGCCACGGCGGTGACGAGGACCGCGCCGAGCGGCCGCTGGACCCAGGCGGGGTCGTACCAGCCGAGGTACTTCGAGCCCTGCGCGACGAAACCGTGCAGCAGATAGCCGTACAGCGTGCCCGTCCCCAGCACGGTGCACCACAGCCGCCGCCCGGGCACCCAGGCGAGGAAACCGGCCACCAGGACGAGTGAGCACGCGAACAGGACCGGCGTCATCACGGCCCCGTACCAGGCGGGCGCGCCCAGCTCCTGCGCGCTGTCCCGGTGGTAGAACCAGCTGCCGGTCATCCGGGGCACCGCCCAGTACGCCACCACGAACGCGCCCGCGAACAAGGGCACCGCGGCGATCCGCACCGCACGGCGCCGGACCATCCGGAAGTGCTCCGGCTTCAGGGACAGGCCCAGCACGAAGTACGGCAGGAACTGAAGGGCACGCTGGAGATCGAGGTCGTTTCCGATGGACGGTGACAGGGTGGCCAGCATCGCCGTCGCGAGCGCGAGGGGCAGCGGCAGGCGCACCCGCTGCCACAGCGGGGTGGTCAGCCGCCACAGGAACAGGGCCGCAAGGAACCACGTCAGATACAGCGGGTCCAGCAGACTGACCGGACGGTCCGGCTCCTGGTCGGTCCATCTGGTGAACAGGGTGTACGCCGTCTCGAAGACGACGTACGGGACGACGAGGCCGGTCACCAGGCGTTTGAGCCGCTGCGGGCGGCCGTCGAAGCCGCGGGAGAAATAGCCGGAGATCACGATGAACGCCGGCATGTGGAAGGCGTACACGAGCATGTACAGCGCGTCCACGGTCCGGCTGCCGTCGCGCAGCGGCTCCCACGCATGGCCGACCGCCACCAGGACGATCGCCGCGTACTTGGCGTTGTCGAAGAAGGCGTCCCGCTGCTTCGAATGCGCAGGTGGCGGCGGAGTGGCGGGGATGGGAGCGGTGCCCACGGCGGCGCTGTGCTTCGGCATCCCACGCGTCTCACCGCATGTGGACGAGGCAAACCTCCCCGGCCGGACACGGCTCTCACCTGCGCGGAAGCGCCGGCCATAGGGCCGTAGGGGTGTGGCCGTAACCCATGTGATCGCTCCGAATGGTGCGACCGGGAGGAATGGCTGACGGTGGATCACGTCGGGCCTGGCCCCAGTGGTGATGAAGCGTCAGCCGCCCAGGCCATGACGGAAGGACTCACTATGCGCTCTGTCCGCATGCTGCTCGCCACCGCGACGGCCACGGCCGCACTGGCGATCGCGCCCGCAGCCTACGCCGTTACGACGGGAGACTGGGACCAAGAGGACACGTCTCACAGCAAGGACAAGGAGGACTCGTCCCACAGCAAGGACCACGAGGACTCGTCCTACAGCAAGGACCATGACAAGTCCTACAGCAAGGAGCACGACAAGGAGAGCAAGCACGACGAGCCCAGTGGCGGTATGCACACGGGTGGCGGAGCGCTGACTCTCGTGACCGACGAGGACGACTGGAGCGGCTCCAAGGACGAGGAGCACGGCAAGGACAGCAAGTACGACAAGGAGAGCAAGCACGACGAGGGCAGCGACTACGGCAAGGACAGCAAGTACGACAAGGAGAGCAAGCACGACAAGCCGCACGGCGGTGTGCACACCGGCGGTGGCGCGCTGACTCTCCTGAACGACAAGGACGACGACTGGAGCGGCTCCAAGGACGAGGAGCACGGCAAGGAGAGCAAGCACGACGAGGGCAGCGACTACGGCAAGGACAGCAAGTACGACAAGGAGAGCAAGCACGAGAAGCCGCACGGCGGTGTGCACACGGGCGGTGGCGCGCTGGCTCTCGTGAACAACGGTGGCGACTGGGGCGGCGACAAGGACCCGAAGCACGACCCGGACAGCTACCGCAGCAAGGGCGACGACCACGGCGGGGGCTGGAAGGAAGACGACGACTCGTGGAAGGGCGACCACGAGAACGACTCGTGGGGCGGCGGTGACCACGACGGGCCGCGCGGCGGTATGCACACCGGCGGCGGCGGCCTCGCCAGCCCGGGTGTCACCGGCGGTGGCCTCGCCATGCTGGGCGTCGCCGGCGCCGGCTGGTACGCGCTGCGTCGCAGGAAGGCCGGCGGATCCGCGGCCTGACCCATGCCCTCCCTCATAGCGGCCGTGGCCGCCGCACGTGCGCCGCGCGTCGCGGCGGCCCCGTTCGTCCACCCCGTTGTCCCGGTTTTGCCGGTCCTCCCTGTTCCTCCCGTTGCCGTGTTCGCTGCTGTGCCCGAGTGAGGTGGTGCCCGATGGCCGCCGGCCGTCCCTCGTCCCCCGACCACGACCCGGCCCGTGCCGACACCGTTTCCGCGCGCTCACGGCGGATAAGGCGCGTGGCGGGAGGGCTGCTCTGGAGCACGGTCGCCGCCGTGTTCCTGGTGGTGGCCCTGCCCGGCGGCCACGACGAGGCACCCGATGGCCGCGGCGCACCGTACGCCGCCCCGGCGATCGAGTCGCACGTCCCCCGTGCGGCCAAGCCCTCCTCGCACTCCTCGCGACCCGTGGGCAAGCATCTGCCGCGGTCCAGGCCGGTCCGGCTGCTCATCCCCAAGATCTCCGTCGACGCCCCCTTCACCGACCTCGCCATCGGCAGCAAGGGCCAGCTCGAGCCCCCGCCGGCCCACGACACCAACCTCGTCGGCTGGTACGCCAAGGGCGCCTCCCCCGGGGAGGCGGGCACCTCGATCATCGCCGGGCACGTCGACACGACGACGTCCGCCGCGGTCTTCGCGAGCCTGCGCGAGCTGAAGAAGGGCGACCGCTTCCAGGTGCTCCGCGCCGACGGCCGCAAGGCGTCCTTCGTGGTCGACAGCGCCGAGACCTTCGACAAGGACGACTTCCCCAGCGACCGCGTGTACCGCGACACCCCCCGTGCCCAGGTCCGCCTGATCACCTGCGCGGGCGACTACGACCGGCAGGTCAAGGACTACACGGCGAATCTGGTGGTCTTCGCCCACTTGGTCTGAGCCCTTCTCCGATATCGCGCCCCACAGCGCTGACCTCGTGTCTTACAGTGACTGCGACCCAGTTCCGGTAACTGATGTGAGGTAGTCGCGAACCATGCCGACCGAGACGTTTGAGTTCCAGGTAGAGGCCCGTCAGCTGCTCCAGCTGATGATCCACTCGGTCTACTCGAACAAGGAGGTCTTCCTGCGGGAACTCGTCTCCAACGCCTCCGACGCGCTCGACAAGCTGCGTCTGGAGAAGCTGCGGGACGACTCCCTCGACGCCGACGTGTCGGACCTCCACATCGAGATCGACGTCGACAAGGAGGCCCGTACCCTCACGGTGCGGGACAACGGCATCGGGATGTCGTACGACGAGGTCGGGCAGCTCATCGGCACCATCGCCAACTCGGGCACCGCCACCTTCCTGAAGGAGCTGCGCGAGGCACAGGACGAGGCCGGCGCCGAAGGGCTCATCGGCCAGTTCGGCGTCGGCTTCTACTCCGGCTTCATGGCGGCGGACGAGATGACGCTGGTGACCCGGCGCGCCGGCGAGAGCCAGGGCACCCGCTGGACGTCGCGCGGCGAGGCCACGTACACGCTGGAGACCGTGGCCGACGCGCCGCAGGGCACGTCGGTCACGCTCCACCTCAAGCCCGCCGACCCCGAGAACCAGCTCCACGACTACACCTCGCCGTGGAAGATCAGGGAGATCGTCAAGCGGTACTCGGACTTCATCACCTGGCCGATCCGGATGGTCCCGGAGCCGGCCGAGGGGGACACCACGCCCGAGCCCGAGACGCTGAACTCGATGAAGGCCCTGTGGGCACGCTCGCGCGACGAGGTGTCCGACGACGAGTACCACGAGCTCTACAAGCACATCAGCCACGACTGGCGCGAGCCGCTGGAGACGATCCGGCTACAGGCGGAGGGCACCTTCGAGTACCAGTCGCTGCTCTTCATCCCCTCGCACGCCCCGCACGACCTGTTCACGCGGGACTTCAAGCGCGGTGTCCAGCTCTATGTGAAGCGCGTCTTCATCATGGACGACTGCGAGGCCCTGCTCCCGCCGTACCTCCGCTTCGTCAAGGGCGTCGTCGACGCGGCCGACCTCTCGCTCAACGTCTCCCGCGAGATCCTCCAGCAGGACCGGCACATCCGGATGATGCAGCGCCGGCTGACCAAGAAGGTCCTGTCCACGGTCAAGGACTTCATGGCCAAGGACGCCGACCGCTACGCCACCTTCTGGCGCGAGTTCGGCACGGTCCTCAAGGAGGGCCTGCTCACCGACACCGAGAACCGCGACGCGATCCTCGCCGTCGCGTCGTTCGCGACCACCCACGCCGACGACGAGCCGACCACGCTCGCGCAGTACGTGGAGCGGATGAAGGACGGCCAGGACGACATCTACTACATCACCGGCGAGTCCCGGCAGAGCATCGAGAACTCCCCGCACATGGAGGCGTTCCGGGCCAAGGGCATCGAGGTCCTGCTGCTCACCGACGGCGTCGACGAGGTGTGGGTCGACGCCGTGGGCGAGTACGAGGGCAAGAAGCTGCGCTCCATCGCCAAGGGCGAGATCGACCTGGAGGGCGAGGGCGACGAGAAGGCCGACGAGGAGCGGGAGAAGCAGGCCGAGGAGTACGCCGGTCTGCTCGGCTGGATGCGGGAGCGACTGGACGAGGACATCAAGGAAGTCCGCCTCTCGACCCGGCTCACCGTCTCGCCCGCCTGTGTCGTCTCCGACGCGCACGACCTGACCCCGGCCCTGGAGAACATGTACCGGGCGATGGGCCAGGAGGTTCCGCGCACCAAGCGGATCCTGGAGCTCAACCCCGGCCACCCGCTGGTCAAGGGCCTGCACCAGGCGTACGAGGCGAGCGAGGACCGCGCGGAGCTCGCCGAGTCCGCCGAACTGCTCCACACGCTGGCGGTGCTCGCCGAGGGCGGGCAGCCGAAGGACCCGGCGCGGTTCGTGAAGCTGGTGGCGGACCGCCTGGAACGCACCCTGTAGCCGACGCTGTGGGCCATGGGGCCAGGTAGCCCATGTGGGCGTGAGCGCGGGCCGTTGTCAGTGGCCCGCGCTACCTTCCTTGAAGTCGGCTACCTGCCCAACTCCTGGAGGATTCATGGCCTCGCGTCTCAACCCGTACATCACCTTCGCCGGTGACGCCCGGCAGGCGATGGAGTTCTACAAGGACGTCTTCGGCGGCACCCTCGTGCTCAACACGTACGCCGAGTTCGGTCAGACGGACACCCCGATGGCCGACAAGGTCATGCACGGCATGCTGGAGTCCCCCGGTGGCCTCACCCTGATGGGCGCCGACACCCCGACGGACGACCACCGGCCCGGCAACAACATCGCCGTGAGCCTGAGCGGCGACGACGACGCCGAGCTGCGCGGCTACTGGGAGAAGCTGTCCGCGGGCGCCTCGGTGACCGTGCCGCTGGAGAAGCAGATGTGGGGTGACGTCTTCGGCATGTGTACGGACCGCTTCGGCATCACCTGGATGGTCAACATCGCCGGGGAGGGGCGCTGAGCCGAACACAGCGCCCCCACCCGGCAATCGCGTACCTGGTGGTGGTCAGGGAGTGGTCAGCTCGTAGAAGCCCCTGCCGAAGGTCGCGGCCACCAGGCGATGGTGACCCGCGTCGTACTCGATGTCGTCGACGGGCACCTGCGGCATGCCGCGGCCGAGGCGCAGCCAGTGGCCGCCGCCCGTGACACTGGTGAACACACCCTGGTCGGTGCCGATATGGAGGACGCCGCCGCGGGCGACGACCAGGTCGTTGACCGGTGCCGCCGGGAGGTTGCCCGACAGGTTCCGCCAGTGCCGGCCGCCGTCCGTGCTGCCGTACACGTGGGCCAGCGGGGAGCCCGAACGGTAGCCGGAGTGGGTGGTCCAGACGCGGTCGGGGTTCTTCGGGTCGACGACCACCCGGGTCACCCAGGGCAGCCCTTCGGCCAGCTTCGTCCAGGTCGCCCCGAGGTCCCGGGTGACCCAGACGCGGCCGTCGTCCGTGCCGGCGTAGACGGTGCGCCCGTCGCTCGCCGGGGCGATCGAGGTGATCGTGCCGTAGTTGGTGTAGATGGGGTCGGGACCCGGCCCGCCGCTCAGGTCGGGGCTGATCGGCTGCCAGGTCGCGCCGCCGTCCGTGGAGCGGTTGAGCACCTCGGAGCCGTAGTAGAGGATCTTCGGGTCGCGCGGGTCGAAGACCACGGGTGTGAACCAGTTGCGCCGCTGGTACGTCGTCCGGTCCGCGAAGTACGTGAGCGTGTCGCCGCCGTCGGTGGAGCTGAAGCAGTTGCCGTACTGGTAGCAGGCGAAGACGTTGTTCACGTCGGTCGGGTTGATCAGGTTCTCCTCGCCGTCGCCGCCGAGGTACTCGTTGAACCCCTCCCCGCCCCAGGAGCGCAGCGAGCCGTTGTCCTGGGCGCCGCCCGAGATCCGGGTGACGTCCTGCGGGCTGATCGCCGCGCTGTAGAGCTGGGTGTACGGCTGGTGGCGCGACTTCACCCAGCCGCCGTCGCCGCCCGAGTCGGAGCGGTAGACGCCGCCGTCGTTACCGAGGTAGACGCGGCCCGGACGACGCGGGTCCCACACCATGGCGTGCTGGTCGACGTGCATGCTGGTGTCGTCGGCCGTCCAGGTGGCGCCGCCGTCCTTCGTGGTCATCAGGGGGACGCCGGCCACATGGACGTGCGCGCTGTCCCGGGGGTCGATCCACACCTTGCCGAACCACCAGCCGAAGCTGGACTGGGAGCCCGTCATGTCCTCGTTGGCAGGGGTGCGGGTCCAGCTGCCGCCGCCGTCGGAGGAGGCGTAGAAGCCCTCGAAGGGGCCGCTCGCCTTGTTGACGATCGCATAGAGCCGCTCGCCCGCGACCGCCAGGCCGATGCGCCCCACGTCCGGGCCCGCGGCGGGCAGCCCACCGCCGAGCCGCTGCCAGGTCGCGCCGTCGTCCGTGCTGCGGAAGACGCCCGAGCCGACCCCGCCGTACGTCCGCAGTTCGGGTGTTCGGCGATGGTCCCACAGCACGGCGTACAGCCGGTCGCCGTCGACGACGATCTCGGTGGCGCCGGTGAACTCGCCCGCGCCGGCGAGGATCCGCTCCCACGTGGCGCCGCCGTCCTCCGAGCGGTAGACACCCCTGTCTCCACCGCCGCTGTAGAGGGAGCCGGCCGCTGCGACGTAGATGCGGCGGGGGTTGGCGGGGTCGACGGTGATGGCGCTGATCGCGCCCGAGTCGCGCAGGCCGAGCGGCTTCCAGGTCCGGCCGCCGTCCCGGCTCCGGTACAGCCCGGTCCCCTCGTAGGTGATGCTCCCGCCACCCGGATTCGGCTCACCGGTGCCCACGTAAAGGGTGCCGTCCGGGGCGGTGGCCACCGCGCCCATGGCCTGCGTCCAACTGTCGGGCCACACCGAGTGGAAGGTCGTCCCGGCGTCGGTGCTGCGCCACAGCCCGCCGCTCGCGGCCGCGGCGTACAGGGTGTCGGCGCGCTTGGGGTCGAGGGCGAGGGAGACGATCCGCCCGCCGATGTTGGTAGGGCCGACGCTCTTCCAGCGCCCACCGACGGTGGGCAGTTCGCGGGCCTGCGCGGCGGCGAGGTCGTGCGCGTGACGCGGAATCGACTCGCCCGGCAGGGTCTTCTGGAGGTAGCGGTACTCCGCGGGCGCGGCCGGTCCACGGACCGGCCGGTAGACATCGGACGGGCCTGGCGGCGCGGACGACCCGGTCGGCGGGGTCGGTGCGGCCGCCGCCGGTGCCGCGAGCAACGCGGCGCCGGTCACCGCCGCCAGAACCAGAGACAGCAGACCTCTGCCCATGAAGTCCCTTCCATCGTCATGGTCATCTCAAGCGGCAATGACGTTACGAGAGAAGGCAGTTGAGCAGAAGGGCGCGAACCGGTGTCTCTCGGGGCGGCCGAGGCTTTCGGCGCCGGTGAGTTCCGGCCCGCCCGCTGACGTACCGCCCAGGAGCGCAGGTACGGGGCGTAAACCACCCGTAGGAAGGGAAAGGAGCTATACGGCAAACCGCGGGGAGTGGTCGTCAGTGCCCGGACGTCGGGCCCGAAGCGCTGGGAGGGTCCGTGCATGGGCGGGGAGCCCTTGTATCTCGAACCGCGGCTGGAATCCCGGCTGCGCACATTGCTGGACTCACCGGCCCTGCTGCACACGCTCACCGACGGACTCGGGTCTCCGCTGAACCTGGTCGTGCCGGACCAACTCGCCGACAACCTCCTGAAGTTCCGCGCCGTGTACGGCAAGCATCACCTGTCCGGCCAGGTGTTCTTCGCCCACAAGGCCAACCGGTCCAGCGCCCTGCTGCGGCGGCTCGCCGCCACGGACGCCGGCGTGGACGTCGCCTCGCTGGGGGAACTGCAACACGCCCTCGGCGCCGGCTTCACCCCTGACCGGATCACCGCCACCGGCCCGAAGAACCAGGAGTTCCTGTGGCTGGCGGCCCGCACATCCGTCACCGTCAGCCTCGACACGCGAGGCGAACTGGACCAACTCGCCACGCTGGTACGCAAACACGCGCTGCCGAGGACCCGAGTCCTGCTGCGACTGTCGGGCTTCGAGGCGTCCGGTGTGCGAGTGCTGAGCCGACGCAGCCGATTCGGAACCGCAGTGGGGGAGTTGGATCCCCTGCTGGAGGCCGTCGAACGGCACGCCGACGTGGTCGAGCCCGTGGGTGTGGCTTACCACCTGGACACGACGAGCCTCGCCGAGAAGGCGACGGCGCTGGAAGGCTGTCTGCGGGTGCTGGAGGAGTGCCGCAGCCGAGGGCTCAGGCCCCGGGCCGTGGACATCGGCGGCGGGTTCGGCGTCAACTACCTGGCCGACGGCGGACAGTGGGAGCGGTACACGACCGAGCTCACCGAAGCCGTACTGGGCACCCGCCCGCCGATGACCTACGGTGGCCACGGCTACGGACTGCGCAGCGAGGCCGGCACCCTGCGCGGAACCCTGGGCGTGTACCCGGCTCACCGCCCGGTCGCCGGAGCCCGCTACCTCGACGAACTGCTCGCACACCCGGCCGCCTCCCTGGACGGCCGCCCCCTGGCCACGCTGCTCCTGGAGCATCTCTACGACCTGCACACCGAACCGGGCCGAGCACTGCTCGACCAGTGCGGACTGACCCTGGCGAAGGTGCTGGAGGTCCGCGACCAGGAGACCGGCGGCCCGCTCGCCGTACGGCTCGCGGCCAAGGCCGACGACGTGGCGCTGGAGGAGCACGGGGTGTTCATGGACCCCGTCGTCGTACCCCGGGACTCCGCAGGCGCAAGCGTAGACGCAGGCACAGGCCCGGTCGCCGTCCATCTCTTCGGCAGCCGCTGTCTGGAGTCCGACCTGATCACACGCCGCACGGTCTTCCTGCCCCGCCGCCCCGCACCGGGCGACCTGCTGGCCTTCGCCAACACGGCCGGATACTGCATGGACTTCCACGCCACCCGTGCCCAGCACCAGCCCGCCGCGCGCAAGGTCGCCGCCTGGCAGGAGGGCGACACCTGGCGCTGGTGCCTGGACGACCAGTACTGGCCGACCACACCCGTGGGGGGAGCGCAGTGAGGTACGACAGCATCACCGAGGCCATCGGCAACACACCGCTGGTGCGCATCGACCCGGCCGTGCACGGCCTGAGAAACATCGACCTGTACGCCAAGCTGGAGCTGCTCAACCCCTTCGGATCGGTCAAGGACCGGGCCGCCTGGAACATGGCGCGTCCTCATCTGGCCGCCGCGGCCGAGGAGGGCGGCCAGGTCGTCGAGCTGTCCAGCGGCAACACCGCCAAGGCCCTCGCCGTCCTCGCGGGCATGCACGGCCTGACCTTCAAGAGCGTCACCAACCGGATGCGCATCCCGGAGATCAAGGACCTGCTGCTGTTGCTCGGCGCGGAGATCGAGGAACTGCCCGGCCAGAGCGAGTGCCTGGACCCGACCGCCACCGACGACCCGCTCACCCTGTTCCACCGCACCCTCTCCGAGCCCGACAGCACGTATCTGCACACCGACCAGTACTTCAACCCCCGCAACACCGAAGCCCACTTCACCGGCACCGGCCCGGAGATCGTCAAGGACCTGGACGGCCGCGCCCCCGACTGGTTCATAGCCTGCGTCGGCACCGCCGGCTCCTCCACCGGCGTCGCCCGCGCCCTGCGCGAACACGACCCCGCCGTACGGGTCACCGGCCTGGTCGCGGCCAAGTCCGACTTCATCCCCGGCATCCGAACCATCGACGAGGCGCACGAGGTGGGCCTGTTCGACCCCGGCACCTACGACACCATCGACGCGGTCACCGCGGACGAGGCGATCGAGGGGATGCTGACCCTCAACCGCCGCTGCGGCATACTCGCCGGCCCCACGGGAGGGGCGGCCTTCTTCGGTGCCGTGCGCCAACTACGCGCTGCTGACGAGGAGTTGACGGCGCGGCAGTCGGCGGTCTTCATCGTCTGCGACCGCGTCGAGAGCTATCTGAGCTACGTCCGTCAGCGGCGCCCCGACCTCTTCGGCCGCCCGCGCCGCAGGAACTCCCCGGCCGACCTGACGCCCGCCGAGATCCGTACGGCACCGGCCATCGGCGTCGCCGACGCCCAGGCGTGGATCGCCACCGGAGCACCGCTCGTCGTCGACCTGCGCAGCCCCCACGCCTACGCCGCGCTGCACATCGACGGTTCGGTCAACATCGTCGACGAGCTCTTCGAGGAACTCCTCCACGGCGGACTGCCGTTCAGTCGCAACCGCCCCGTCCTGCTGGCCTGCCCGGTCGGCGAGAAGTCCGCCCGGCACGCCGCCCTGCTGACCCGGATGGGGCACCCGGACGTCCGCAGCCTGACCGGCGGCATCATCGCCTGGCGCGACGCCGGCGCACCCCTCGTACGGGACTGACGCCCATGACCACACCGAGTACCGACACCCAAGGGGCGGCCGTCATCAAGGAGTTGGGGGAGTGGCAGCGCGCCCTGCGCGCCCAGTTCCCGATCATCACCGCACACCCGGAACTGGCCTATCTGGACAGCGCCGCCACCGCCCAGAAACCGCAGGCCGTGCTCGACACCGTCCACACCTATCTCACCACCACCAACGCCAACGCCGGCCGCGGCACCTACCCCTGGGCCAACCGGACCACGGACCTCGTCGAGCAGGCCCGCGACCGGGTGAAGCGGTTCCTCGGCGACCCCGCTCCCGACCGTTCGACCGTCCACTTCACGAGCGGCACCACCGACGGTCTGCGCACGGTCGCCCGCGACTGGCTGCCCGGGCTCCTCGCCGACGGCGACGAGATCGTCGTGCCGGTCGCCGACCACGAGGCCAACATCGCGCCCTGGCTGGAGACCCAACGGCACCTGGCGGCGCAGGGCGTCCACATCCGCGTACGGCCGATGCCGTACCAGCGGTCGTCCGGTGACTACGACCACACCGCGCTCGCGGATCTCGCGGGCCCCCGCACCCGCCTGGTCGCCGTCAGCCATGTCCACCACGTGTACGGCGGCAACATGAACGTCCATCGCATCCGCCAGGCCGTCGGCCCGGACGCGGTCATCTGTCTGGACGCCGCCCAGAGCGTGGGCCATCTGCCCGTGTCCGTCGCCGATCCGGACGTCGACTTCGTGGTCTTCTCCGGCCACAAGGCCATGGCCCTGCCCGGCACCGGAGCCGTCTGGGCCCGCCAGTCACGCGGACCGCACTTCACGCCTGGCGGCTGGTCCGGCACCCCCAACACCGTCGGCATCGCCTCCCTCACCGCGGCCCTGGACTGGCTGGACACCGCCGGTACGGACCGGATCGAGCGGTGGACGGTCGCCTTGGCCGCCCGGCTCACCGAGGGCCTGCGCCACCTCGACGCGTACGAGATCCTCGGCTGCCAGAAGAGCCTGGCCGCCGATTCGTCCGTGCAACGGCGCCAGGGCATCGTCACCCTCCGCCACCACGCCATCGACTCCGCAGACCTCGGCTTCATCCTCTTCAGCCACGGCTTCATGGTCCGCTCGGACCACCACTGCCAGGGCGGCGCGGGGGAGCGGACCGGCTCGGTGCGGGTGAGCCTGCACGTCCACAACACCGCCGAGGAGATCGACCGACTGCTGGACGTCCTCGCCACGCTCGGGTGACGTACCGCCATTAGAGGGAATGGGAACCGTTTCCACCTGTAGGGTCTGACGCAGACGGTGCGGACAGGTGCGGAACGGCGAGGTGCACGACGGGATGGGGCTGAGCCTGGCGACGGCGGAGCGATGGGTGGAGCGCTGGGAGCGCCAGCAGCAGCGGTACGCCGTCGACCGCGAAGAGCGCTTCACGGTGATCGCGGATGTGGTGGAACAGTCCGTGGCGGGCGTCCCGGGCCGACCGTCGGTCGTCGACCTCGGCTGCGGTCCCGGCTCCCTCGCGGCCCGGCTCGCCCGCCGGATGCCGTACGCCGACATCGTGGCCGTGGACATGGACCCGCTGCTGCTGGAGCTGGCCCGCACCCACCACGCGGACGCGGCGCGCTACGTCGACGTCGTGATCGGCGCGGAGGACTGGACCCGTGCCCTCGGCCTCGACCGCCCGTTGGACGCCGCGGTGTCGACGACGGCACTGCACTACCTGGACCCGGACGCCCTGCACCGCACCTACCGGCAGCTCGCGGGCCTCCTGCGACCCGGGGGCGTCCTCGTCAACGGTGACCACTTCCCGCACGACGACTGCGCGCTCGCCGGACTCGCCGAATGCGTCGGCCGCCGTCACGCCGAACGCGGACAGGCCCTGGCGCACGAGGACTGGGCCTCCTGGTGGGCGGCGGTCGCACACGACCCGGAGCTGACCGACCTGCTCGCGGAGCGCCGACGGCGGCAGGCGGCCGTCACCGGCACGAGCGCCGGAACCGGCGGCGCGCCCTGCCTGTCCGTGTCCGCGCACGAACGGCTCCTGCGGCAGGCGGGATTCAGGCACGTCGGTGCCGTCTGGCAGTACGGCGACAGTCACGTCCTCGTCGCGATCCGCTGACCGGTCCAAGAGCGCGCGTCACCAAGCACAGCTAAAGGATTCATCATCCACCTTGACAGGGTGCGTGCTGTTTCGCGACGTTTGAGCTCGCCACAAAGTTCGACATGGGGGAAACGGTGGCGAGGCGCCCAAGAAGCGTCTCCTGGGGGATTTTTTGGGGGGAGCGGTCGCCATGCGATCCACGCACGCCATCACGATTCACAGACCCGAAGAGCTGGACGAGTCGCTGCGCCGGGCGTGGTACCGGGCCATGGACGAGTCGCCGGACTACGCCAACCCCTTCCTGGCGCCGGAGTTCGCGATCGGAGTCGGCAGACGCCGCCGCGGTGCGCAGGTGGCGGTCCTGCACGAGAACGGGGAGGCCGTCGGCTTCCTCCCTTACGAGCGGGGCCCGCTCGGCGTCGGCCGGGCCATCGGCCTCGGTCTCTCCGACTGCCAGGCCCTGGTGCACCGGCCCGGCGTCAGCTGGGACACCCGGGAACTCCTGCGCGCCTGCGGGCTGTCCGTGTTCGAGTTCGACCACCTCGTCGAGGAACAGAAGCCCTTCGGCCCCTACGTCACGGGGACGTTCGCCTCTCCCGTGCTCGATCTGAAGCCCGGCGAGGGAAGCTACGCCGAGTGGCTGCGCGCCACCTACCCGGGGCAGGCCAAGACGACGCTGAAGAAGGAGCGCCGCCTGGGCCGTGACGTGGGCGAGGTGCGGTTCGTGTACGACGAGCGCGATCCGCGCATGCTGCGCACGCTCATGCGGTGGAAGTCCGCCCAGTACCGCAGGACGGGGCGGATGGACCGGTTCTCCAAGCCGTGGATCGTCGACCTGGTGGACCACCTGTTCCAGGTCCGTGAGGAGCACTTCACCGGCGTCCTGTCCGTGGTGTACGCCGGTGACCGGCCGGTCGCCGCGCACTTCGGGCCGAGGTCGCGGACGGTCTTCGCGGCCTGGTTCACCGCGTACGACCCCGAGTTCGGCTACTACTCGCCCGGACTGATGATGCACTTACGGCTGGCCGACGCCGCCGGCCGGGACGGCGTGACACTGATGGACATGGGGCGCGGCGAGAAGGAGTACAAGGACTGGCTCAAGACCCGTGAGCTGCGGGTGGCCGAGGGATTCGCGATCCGCCCGCACCCGGTGGCGGCGGCGCACCGGCTGTGGCGCAGACCGGTGCGCGGCCTGAGAAACACCGTCCTGGCCCACCCCCGACTGCGCGAGCCCGCCGACCGGCTGCTGAAGACCGTTGGCACCCTGCGCACCTCGGGACTGGCCCACTCGCGCGAAGCGGGAGCACGCACCCACTGAGCGGGCCCGTGCCCGTCCGTCCCCGCTGCCCTTCGCACACGCCCGTGTCGTGCGTTCACGCCCCCCGCGGTCCCCTCACCCCGCGCGGCGGCCCGGATCGACGCGCGCGAGCACGCACCGCCCGCCTCCGGGCGGCCCCTCGTCGGACCCTTCCACGGAAGAGGTGACCATGCCGTACGGATCGCGGCTCGCCGCGATGATGACACGGCGCATCGGACGCGAATGCGTCTACACGCCCTCGGCCCGACTGGCCCTGTACCTGGCGCTGCGCCGCTGGTGCCGGCCCGGCGCACGGGTCCTGATGTCCCCGGTGAACGACGACGTGATCCTCTTCGTCGTCCTCGCGGCGGGCCTGCGCCCCGTCCAGGCCCCCGTGTCCCCATGGGACGGCAACATCGACCCGGCCGCCGTACCGGAGTCCACCTGGCGCAACGTGGACGCCGTCCTGACCACGAACCTGTACGGCATGCCGGACCGCGTCGTCGAACTGCGCCGCCGCTGCGACGAGTTGGGGATACCCCTGTTCGAGGACGCGGCGCACGCCATCGGCGCGCATGTGGACGGGCAGCCCATCGGGACCTTCGGGACGGCGGCGGCGTTCAGCCTGTCCAAGCACGTGGCGGCCATGGCCGGCGGCTTCCTGGCCGTCGAGGACGCGCGCACCCGCCGTGAGCTGGAGCTCCTGCGCGACGACCTGCTGACCCCGCGTCGCCTGCGCGAGGACCTGTCCACCACACTGCGCCCGCTGGCCCGCTCAGCCGTGCGCACGCTCCACCTGGTCCGTCCCGTGTGGCGCACCATGCAGCGCCTACGGCTCCTGGAACGCGACGACTTCCGTATGGCCCTGCACGCACCCCGTCTCGCCGGCAGCGCCCGCCACGCCCCGAGCCTGGCGGCGTACGAGCCCTGGGTACGGGTCGACCTGCACGGCTTCCGCACCCGCCACGGAAGCCTGGTCCGGGGGCAGTTGGAGCTGCGGATGGCCCTGCTCGACGGCGACCTCGCCCGCCGCAGGGCCGGTGTGTCGCTTCTGTCCGGCACCACTTGGGCCACCCCGGCCCTGCGTGATCGCACGGGCGACGGCCCGCCCTCCCTCTTCCGGGTACCGCTCCTGGTCGGCAACCGCGACGCGCTCCTCGAACGCCTCGTCGACCACGGCGTGGTCGCCGGCTACGTCTACGACCCACCGCTCGACGACTACGCGGGCGCCGAGTTCACGGAACCGTCCCCCGCACCCGAGGCGGCCCGCTGGTTCGCGTCCCACACTCTGCCCGCCGACCCGTTGGTGGCCCGCAGGATCGCGGACGCCCTGACGAAGGAAGGGGCAACGCCGGCCCACCCACCGACCTGGCGAAATGGAGAACGGTTCGGCCGCGCCCCTGAAGGGGCGAGGGGCTGAAACGATTGCGGCTCCGCCGGGTGGGCGCGACCAGCCACATGAATCCCGCAGACGGTCGACGGCACATCGCGGCACCCACCTCCCCCGCCTACCCTGAAACCGTGGCACGGTCCAACGACGAGGTCGCCGCGCTGTTCCAGGAGTACGCGGATCTGATCTCCATCACCGGAGGAGACGCGTTCCGGACGCGTACCTACGAGAAGGCCGCCCGGTCGATCGGTGGCCATCACGCCGACGTGTCCACGCTCGACGTCAAGGGGCTCCAGGAGATCCCCAATGTCGGCAAGTCGACCGCCCAGAAGATCATCGAGTACTTCACCACCGGCAAGGTGTCCGCCGTCGAGGAACTGCGGGCGAAGATCCCCGCCGGTGTCCGGCAGCTGACGGCGATCCCCACGCTCGGCCCGAAAAAGGCCCTGGTCATCTACGAGGAGCTGGGCATCTCCACGACCGAGGAACTGGCGGACGCCATCCACGAGGAGCGGCTGCGCGACCTGAAGGGCTTCGGGCCGAAGACGGAGGAGAACATCCTGCGCGGCATCGGTCTGCTCCAGTCCTCCGGCGACCGGGTCCTCATCGACGTCGCCATGAGCCTCGCCGAGGACATCGTCGCCGAGATGTCGCAGGTCACCGGCTGCAAGCGCTGCTCCTACGCCGGCTCGCTGCGCCGCGTCCGCGAGACCATCGGCGACATCGACATCCTCGTCGCGGCGAAGAACCCGGAGCCGGTCATGCGGGCCTTCACCGAGCTGCCGTACGTCTCGGAGGTCATCGCGCACGGCGAGAAGAAGACGTCGGTCCGCACCGACAAGGGCCTTCAGGTCGACCTGCGGGTCGTACCGCCGGACTCCTGGGGCGCGGCGATGCAGTACTTCACCGGCTCGAAGGCGCACAACATCCGCACCCGGGAGATGGCCGTCCACCAGAAGCTCAAGCTCTCCGAGTACGGGCTCTTCGACACGGAGACCGGCAAGAAGATCGTCTCCGAGACCGAGGAGGAGGTGTACGCGCGCCTGGGCCTGCCGTGGATCCCGCCCACCCTGCGCGAGGACCGGGGCGAGATCGAGGCCGGGCTGCGCGGCGAGCTGCCCGAGCTGATCCAGGAGCAGGACATCCGGGGCGACCTGCACACCCACACCGACCTCACCGACGGGCTCGCCCCGCTGGAGGAGATGGTCGCCGCGGCCGCCGAGCGCGGCTACGCCTACTACGCGGTCACCGACCACGGCCCCGACATGGCCATGCAGCGCATGACCGACGAACGGATCCTGGCCCAGCGCGCACGCGTCCGCGAGCTCGACGGGGAGTACGGCAGGCGGGGCCGGCGCGGCGGCATGCGGCTGCTGCACGGCGCCGAGCTGAACATCGGGCCCGAAGGCGACGTGGACTGGCCGCCCGAGTTCCTCGCCGGCTTCGACCTGTGTGTGGCCTCGGTGCACTCGCACTTCAACCAGGAGCGCGCGGCGCTGACCCGGCGCATCGTCCGGGCCTGCGAGAACCCGTACGTCCACGTCATCGGCCACCCCACCACCCGCCTCCTGGGCAAGCGCCCCGGCATCGACGTCGACCTCGACGCCGTCTTCGCCGCCTGCGCCCGCACCGGCACGGCCCTGGAGATCAACTCCCATCCCGACCGGCTCGACCTGCGCGACGAGGACATCCTGCGGGCCCGGCGGCACGGCGTGAAGTTCGCCGTCGACAGCGACGCCCACGCCGTCGTCCACCTGGCCAACCTGCGCTACGGCGTCGGCACGGCACAGCGCGGCTGGCTCACCAAGGACGACGTGATCAACACCTGGCCACTGACCCGGCTGCGGCGGTTCCTGGACCAGGGCTGACCTCCGGCGACGGGCCCCGGCGGGCGTCGAGCGCGGTCCGCTCTCCCTCGTGTGCGAGTCGTGCAGGTTGAAACTCGTGGGAATCAAGGGCTTGTAGCGAGATTTGACGAGGGTTAATTTAACCGTCACTCGAAGCCGGGCCCGGGCTCCCGAGGGCTGTTCCCTGTGTGTTCGCCTTTTCATCGAGGAGTCGTGCCATGCCAGTTGACAAGGTCCAGATGTCGCGCCGAGGGTTCCTCGGGCTCTCCGTCGCGGCCGGGGTCGTGACACTCACTGCCTGCGGTTCGGGGAGCGGGAGTTCGAGCGGGCCGCTCGTCATGACCGTCTGGGGCGGTGACGCCGACCGCAAGACGTACCAGAAGCGCATCGACCTGCTGGTGAAGAAGTACCCGGAGCTGAAGGTCAAGCTCCAGCTGATACCCAGCGACGCGTACGCCCAGAAGGTGCAGACGATGATCGCGGGCGGCAGCGGCCCGGACATCATGCAGGTCGCCGAGAGCGTCAACACCTACTCCAGCAAGAACCAGCTCCTGCCCCTCGACGACCTCGCCAAGAAGGCCGGCCTCGACACCGGGAAGAGGTTCGGTCCGGTCGGCTCCATCTACACGTACGAGGACAAGCTGTACGCGATCCCGGACCGCTCCGGCGCGATCACCGTGTACTACAACAAGGACCTGTTCGAGAAGAAGGGCATCGAGGCGCCCACCGCCCAGTGGACCTGGGACGACGCGCTCGACGCCTTCAAGGAACTCACCGTCCCCGGCAAGCAGTGGGGATACACCGGCGCCGAGTGGTTCCCGCAGTGGTGGAGCCTCGCGTACCAGAACGGCGGCACCATCATCGACGCCAACGGCCGCCCCGCCGTCGACAGCGACGAGGTCGTCGAGGCGTTGCAGTGGGCCGGTGACCTGGTCTTCAAGCACAAGGTGGCGCCGAGCAAGGCGGACTACGCCGACATGGGCTCCGAGGTCGGCGGCGACCAGGCCTTCCCGATGCAGAAGTGCGCCACGCACGCCAACGGCTTCTGGGTCACCGCCGGTCTGACGGACGCCAAGTTCGCGTGGGACATCGCGCCGATCTGGCGCGGCAAGAAGCAGGCCGTGTCCGCGTTCGGCAGCGGCCTCGCCATCTCCCGTACCTCCAAGCAGCGCGACAACGCCTTCAAGGCGATCGACTTCCTCACCTCGGACGCGGCGCAGCGGCAGATCATCGATGACGGCGAGGACGTACCGGCCAGTCTCGCGGTGCAGCAGAGCGACGCGTTCCTCAAGCCTGCGTGGATGAAGACCGACGTCAACATGGGCGCGTTCGCCGAGTCCAGCGACTTCATCTTCCGCGCGCCGTTCATCCCCGAGTGGAACGAGATGACGTCGGCCATCGACTCCGGGCTCGCCAACTTCTGGCTTGGCAAGGAGAGCGCCAAGAAGGCGCTGACCGGCCTCCAGAAGGACCTCGAGTCCATTATCAAGTCCGCGGGATGACCGGCGATGGCGATCCTCTCGAAGACGGCCGGAGCGGCGGTCCCGAAGACCGGGACGTCCTCGAAGCGGCGGCGCCGTGAGGCGCTCTGGTTCTATCTCTTCGTCTCACCGTGGGTGATCGGGTTCCTGGTCTTCCTGTTCGGGCCGATGATCGCGTCGGTCTACTACTCGATGACCGACTGGGACTCGTTCACCTCGCCCACCTGGATCGGGCTGCACAACTACGTCACGCTGATCACCGACGACCCCAGGTTCTGGAGGACGTTGTGGCACACCTTCTACTACGCGGCCGTCTCGGTCCCGCTCGGTCTGGTGCTCGGCCTGTGGCTGGCGAATCTGCTCAACAAACAGGTACGCGCCCGGAAACTCCTGCGCACCCTGATCTATCTGCCGACCCTGGTGCCGCTCGTGGCCACCGCGATGATCTTCCGCCAGGTACTCGCCCCGAACGGCCCGCTCAATGACGGGCTCGGCCTGTTCGGCGTCTCGGGCCCGGCCTGGCTGCTCGACGGCGACTGGGCGATCCCCGCGCTGGTCGTGATGTCGGCGTGGAGCGCGGGCGCCGCGACGGTGCTGCTGCTCGCCGCCATGAAGGGCATCCCGAAGGAGCTGTACGAGGCGGCCGAGGTCGACGGCGCGGGCGCGGTACGGCAGTTCTGGAGCATCACGCTGCCGCACCTGACCCCGATCATCTTCTTCAACCTGATCATGGGGATGATCGGCGCCTTCCAGGTCTTCGCCCAGGTGTACATCCTGGTGCCGAAGGGCAAGCTGCGCGCGGCCTACGACGGCGCCGAGACGATGGTGCCGTACCTCTTCGACGAGGCCTTCGGCAACTACCACATGGGCTATGCGTCGGCGATCTCCTGGCTGCTGTTCCTCGTGGTCCTCGTCTTCACGCTGATCGCATTCCGCACCGCCCGGCGCTGGGTGTTCTACGAAACCGAGGTGAAGTGATGACCGGCCTCCTGACCACCCCGGCGCCGCAGCGGACGAAGGAGAGCGGCGTGCCGCGCAAGCCCCGTGGGGGACGGGGCCCCGGCACGGTACGGGCGTTCCGGGCCACCCCGTTCACCTACGCCACGCTGATCGTCGTGGCGGCGATCCTCACCATGCCGCTGGTGTTCGTCGGCTCCATCGCGCTCTCCAGCGACGCGACGGTGAACACCAACTCCTTCACGCTCTTCCCGACCGAGTTCCACTGGGAGAACTTCAGCCGGGTCTTCGGCTCCGAACTGCCGATGGGCCGCTTCCTGATCAACTCCGTGATCATCTCGCTCTGTTCGGTCGCCGGACAGATGCTCTCCAGCGGTCTGGTCGGCTACGCCTTCGCCCGGCTGCGGGCCCCGGGCAAGAACGCGCTGTTCCTGATCGTCATCGCCACCATGATGATCCCGACACAGATCACGATGATCCCGCAGTTCATCCTCTTCCGGGACCTGGGCTGGGTGAACAGCTATCTGCCGCTGATCGTGCCGAACTTCTTCTCCAACGCCTTCAACGTCTTCCTGGTGCGGCAGTTCGTCTCCCGGCTGCCCAGCCAGCTCGACGAGGCGGCCATGGTCGACGGCCTCGGCTTCTTCGGCATCTACCGGCGGATCATGCTGCCGATGCTGTGGCCGGTGCTGATCGCGATCGGCATCTTCACCCTGACCCACACCTGGGGCGACTTCATGGGCCCGCTGATCTATCTCAACGACGAGTCCAAGATGCCGCTGTCGCTGGGCATCCAGTACATCACCAGCACCTCCGCGGCGGGCCAGTCACCGGCGTGGAACCTGGTCATGGTCGGCTCGGTCCTGCTCGCCCTGCCCATGATCATCGTCTACTACCTGGGCCAGAAGTACCTGTACGAGATGGACATCAGCGGCGGAAGCGCGGGAGTGAAGTGACCACCATCCATGTGGACGGCCAGGGCGTGTGGATCGACGGCCGTCCGCGCACGCTGCTGTGCGCGTCCCTGTTCTACTTCCGTCTCCCGAGGGAGCAGTGGCGCGCGCGGCTGGAACAGGTCAGGGCGTCGGGGTACACCTGCGTCGACGTCTATCTGCCCTGGAACTTCCACGAGTTGGCGCCCGGTCGCTGGTCCTTCCGGGGCCGGTGGGACGTCGCCGCCTTCCTGGACCTCGCGCAGGAGGCGGGCCTGTACGTCATCGCGCGGCCAGGCCCGTACATCTGCTCCGAGTGGGACGGCGGCGCGCTGCCCGCATGGCTGGGCCTGGACCCGGAGCTGAAGGTCCGCCAGAACGAGCCCCGCTATCTGGAGCAGGTCACGGCGTGGTTCGACCAGGTGCTGCCGCTGCTGGCGGAGCGCCAGTACGGGGCGGGCGGTTCAGTGATCATGGTGCAGCTGGAGAACGAGCTGGACTTCTTCGACTGCGCGGACCGCCCCGGTTACCTCACAGCCCTGCGGGACACGGCACTTCGGCACGGCATCACCGTGCCGCTCATCGCCTGCTCCGGCCAGGGCGACCTCGCCGGCGCCACCGGGGACGTGGACGGGGTCGTACCGGCCTGCAACTTCTACCCGGACGACGACTCCCCGGACATCGAGGCCGAGGTGCGCCGTTACGCGGCTCTGGTCGCGGAGCGCGGGGTGCCGCTGCTGGTCACCGAGACGAACCGGCGCCACCGGACGCTGCGGCGGCTGCTGGCGAGCGGCGCCAAGCTGATCGCGCCGTATCTCCAGTCGTCCGGCTGGAACTTCGGGTACACCCCGTCGAGCGGCAACTGGGGGCGCCCCGGCAACCTCATGAGCCACGGCTACGACTTCGGCGGATACGTCACCTCCACCGGCCTGGAGCGCCCGGAGTACGCCGAGGCGCAGGTACTCGCACGGGTCGTCGAGACCTGGGGCCCTCAACTGGCCCTGGCGACACCGTCGTTGCACACGGAGCTGAGCTGCGACTTCCCGACGGGCTCGGTCCCGGCGGCGCTGGACCTTCCCGAGGGCGGCCGGCTCGTGGCGGTACCGCATCTCGGGACCGAGCCGGGCACGGCGGTCGTCCAGGGAGTGCCCGTCGCGGTGGCGCCGGGATCGTGCCCCCTCATGGCGGTGGACGTACCGCTCGCCGAGGCCACCCTGGAACTCGCCTCGGCGGACCTCGTGGCGCGGACGGACCGGGTGCTGGTGTTCTCCTCCGACGTGCCCGTCACCGTCGTACTGGACGGGACACGGACCGAGATCCCGGTGTCCGGACGGGAGACCGTGGCTGGGACCACGCTCGTGGTGCTGTCGCCGGCCGAGGCCGCGCGGCTGCGGTCGGTCGACGGCGACGGCACCGTCCGGCTCGCGGAGCCTTCCGAGAAACCCGCCGCCCGGCAACCGGCCGCCGTACGCGAGGTGCGACGGCGCTCCGAGGCGGCCCCCGAGCAGCCGGCCGGTCAGCACGAACTGCCACCCGCCCTGGAGTCGCTCGGCGTGTACCGGGGACGCGGCGCCTACCGGACCACCACGGACCTGACCGGCGTCGACGAGCTGCTGCTCACCGACGCCGCCGACATCGTCGATCTGTCGGTCGCGGGCCGGGCGCTTGCGACGGTCGCCGGATTCGGTGCGGCCCGCCGCATTGACGTCCGGGATGTGACGGGGGCCGCCGCGATCGAGGCCGTCGTGGAGATCTGGGGCCACGCCAACTTCGACGATGCCCGTCTGCCCGCGCTCTGCCTCGGCGCGCTGCGGGGCCTCGGCACCCTCTGGAAGGTCCGGGACACCACGGACGTGTCGGCCCTGTGGACGGTGCACGGCCACTGGGCCGGCACTCCGGCGCCCATCCGGGTGCTCGTAGGCTGGAGCAGCACCCGCGTCGCGGCACCGCTCACCTACACCCGTACCGTCCACTCGCCCACCCCGTCGGCGCTGCATCTGCGCGGGGTCGTCGAACCGCTGCGGGTGAGCGTGGACGACGGGGAGCCGGAGACCGTCCACGCCGAGAACCCCTGGGTGCTGCTGACCGCCGGCACCCACCGGATCTCCGCCACGCTGCCGCACCACCCGAGCGGCCTCGGCCTGCGCGCCGAACTGCTCGCGCTCGACGCCGTACGGGACTGGTCGTGCGCGGTGCAGGACGACGAGCTGCTGACCGCGTTCGCCGTCGGATCCGGCCGCACGGAGGAGGTACGGTTCCCGCTGGCGCTGAAACCGGGGGAGGAGGCATGGCTCGACGTCGACCTGCCGGCGTCACCGGACGGATTCCTGGTCCGGCTGGACGCCACGCAGGTCCGGGTGACCGGATGGGCCGGCGGAGAGTGCGTGGGGCGGGTCTGGGCGGGCGACCGGCCCGACTTCTCGGGCGGTGACCCCGACGCGCTCTGGGTACCGCCGAACTGGCCGGGCCTGACCCTGCTCGCGCAGGGTATCGAGGGGCGTGAGACGCCGGAGATCCGGACGCTGTGGCTGGGGGGACCGACCGACTGAGGGGGGAGTACGGGTGGCCCGGCACCCGGCCCGGGTGCCGGGACCGCCCAGCCGATCGGCTGACGCGGGCGCCCGACGGCCCGTCGCCGTGCCGGGTCGCGCCACGCCACCGCTCCTTGGCCATTCGTGATCTTCATCCCGTTTGAGCGCCCGTCCGGAAGGGGAGCGTGCCCGGGGTGAGCCGAGCCGAACAGGTCAGGCTTTGCTCATGTCGCCGCAGAGGGGTTGTCCTGACATTCGCTCCCTGCCTAGGGTCGCCCTCGAAGTGCAAGCGCTTTCTGAGCGGGCTGTCCGCCGGCCGTCCGAGGAGTACCGCATGTCCCCACGCCCTGCCCGCCGCCGCGTCGCCGTGATCGGCACCGGCGCCATCGTCAGCGGGAGCCATCTCTCCGCCCTGAGACACCACGCGGACCGGGTGGAACTGGTCGCCGCCGTCGACGTGGACCAGGCCCGGCTGGACGCCTTCCGGGAGCTCGCGGGCGAGGATGTCGCCGGGTACACCTCGACCGGTGAGATGCTGGACGCCGTACGCCCCGACCTGGTCCTGATCGGCACGCCGCCGTCGCTGCACCGGGAGCAGACGGTCGCCGCGCTCAAGGCGGGCGCCTGGGTGCTGTGCGAGAAGCCGCTGTGTCTGTCGCTCGCCGAGTACGACGACATCGCGGCGGCCGAGGAGGCGTCGGGCGCGTACGCGTCGGTCGTCTTCCAGCACCGCTACGGCTCCGGCGCCGTGCACGCCCGGGAGCTGATCGCGAGCGGTGAACTGGGCACCCCGCTGGTCGCGCACTGCCAGACGACCTGGCACCGGGACGCCGCGTACTACGCGGTGCCGTGGCGCGGGAAGTGGGCCAGTGAGGGCGGCGGGCCGACGATGGGGCACGGCATCCACCAGTACGACCTGCTGCTGCATCTGCTCGGGCCGTGGGCGGAGATCCGGGCGATGGCCGCCCGCCTGGTCCACGACACCGAGAGCGAGGACGTCTCCACGGCCCTCGTCCGGTTCGAGAACGGCGCCCTCGCCACCGTCGTCAACAGCGTGCTCTCCCCGCACGAGGTGAGCCGCATCCGCATCGACTGCGCAGACGCGACGGTCGAGCTCACCCACCTGTACGGCCACCGCAACGACGACTGGGCCTACACCCCCGCCCCGCACGTCCCCTCCGAGCGCGCCACCGCCTGGCGCACCCAGGCCACGGACCTGCCCAGTTCGCACACGGCACAGCTCGGCGCCCTCCTCGATGCCTACGACAACGGTGTCCGGCCCCCGGGCAGCGGACCCGACGCCCGGGCCACGCTCGACTTCGCGGCCGCCCTCTACAAGGCCGCGTTCACGGGCAGCCCGGTGCACGCGGGCGAGATCCGGCCCGGCGACCCCTTCTACCCGGCCATGCACGGAGACCACCCCCACTGGGCCCCCAAGGAGCGCGCATGAGCATCCGCGTCACCCACGCGCACGGCGACCACATCGCCGTCACGGCCGCGAACGGCACCGAGATCCTGCGGTACGTCTACCGCCCCGACCCGGAGGCCTTCGAGTCCCGCAAGCCGTACGCCCATCCCGTGCGCACCCTGGCCGGACATACCGTGACCGGCTACCGGCCGAGCGACCACCGCTGGCACAAGGGCCTTCAGATGACGGCGAGTCATCTGTCCGGGCAGAACTTCTGGGGCGGCAACTGCTATGTCCACGGCCAGGGTTATCTGCCCCTGCCCGAGCGGGTCGGCTCCATGCGGCACGACGGCTTCGGCGAGTTCACGGTCGAGGACGACCGGCTCGTGTTCACCGAGGAGCTCACCTGGGTGGCGAACGGCGGCGAGGAGTGGGCGCGCGAGGTGCGCGGACTGACCGTCCACTCGGTGGACGAGGAGGCGGGTGCCTGGGCGCTGGACTGGTCGATCCGGCTCACCAACACCCGTGCCGAGCCTCTGCGGTTCGGATCCCCGACCACCGAGGGCCGGGAGCTGGCCGGTTACACCGGACTCCAGTGGCGCGGCCCGCGCGACTTCACCGGCGGGACCGCCTTCGCGCCGGAATCCGACGCCGACGCCGACAAGTTGATGGGCAGTCAGGGCCCGTGGCTCGCCTTCACCACCGAGCACGACGACATCGACGGGCACTCCACGCTCGTGTTCGCGCACGCGCCCGAGAACGCGGAGGCCATCCACGAGTCCCACTGGTTCGTGCGCTCCGAGCCGATCCCGACGGTCGCGTTCTCCTGGGCGTTCTTCGAGGAGTTCGAGCTGCCTCCGGGCGAGTCCTTCGCCTACCGCTACCGCGTCGTGTTCGCGGACGGGGCCTGGGACCGGGAGCAGGTGGCCGCCCACCTGGAGGGAATGCCGTGGTGAAGCCGAACCTGCCCCACCCGCTGCCCGGCGCCGTCGGCCTGTCCCACCTCAGCGCCTACGACTGGGAGGCCGCCGACGGCGTGTGCGGCGGCAGCCCGCATCTGCACCTGGTCTGCACGGAGGCGTACGTCGTGACCGGCGGCCGGGGCGCCGTGCAGACGCTGAGCCCCGACGGCTACCGGGACATCCCCCTGGAGCCGGGCTCGGTCGCCTGGTTCACGCCCGGGACCGTGCACCGTATGGTCCAGGGCGGTGATCTGCGGATCACCGTGCTGATGCAGAACAGCGGGCTGCCCGAGGCCGGGGACGCCGTCTTCACCTTCCCGCCCGAGGTGCTCGCGGATCCGGAGCGGTACGCGGCGGTGGCGGCCCTGCCACCCGGCACCGGACCGGACACGGCGGCCGCCGCGCGGCGCCGCAGGGACCTCGCCGTGGAGGGCTACCTCCTGCTGCGCGAGGCGCTCGTCGCCGGTGACAGCGGCCCGTACGTGGCGTTCCAGCGGGCCGCGGCCCGGCTGGTGCGCGCCAAGGTTCCGAACTGGCGGGAGCTGTGGCGGGCGGGCGCGCTCGCCACCGTCGAGCGCACGGGTGCCCAGCTCGACGCGCTGGAGGCGGGCGAGCCGGAGTATCTCGCCGACGCGACCGCGCACGAGGCCGGGCCCACCAGGCTCGGCGGGTTCGGGATGTGCGGCCGCCGGGACGAGTACAACCTGCCCGGGGTCACGCTGCCGTACCAGGGCGAGTAGCTCGCCCAGGGGAGCGAGGGGGGCCGAGGGGGGCCAACAGAAGGACCGAGGAGAAAAGAGGTGACCTCGGCATGCCCGGACACAGGACAAAGGGGTTCTGCGCGTCGGCCGCCGCACTCGCGCTCTGCGCGATGCTGGCCGGCTGTGGAGGATCCGGGGAGTCGGTCGGCGGCGGCAAGGTCGTGCTGCGCTACACGTGGTGGGGCAACCCCGACCGCGCGGAACGCACCGAGCAGGCCGTCGCCCTGTTCGAGAAGCAGCACCCGGACATCCAGGTGCGGACGTCGTTCTCGGCCTACGAGGCCTACAAGCAGAAGCTCGCCGTCCAGGCCTCGGGCGGCGACGCCCCCGACGTGATGCAGCTCGACTACCGGCAGATCGACCAGTACGCCTCCGGCGGCGTCCTGCTCGACCTCGCCGAGCAGAAGGCTGTATTGCGCACCGGTGAGATCGACTCCGGTCTGCTCGCCACCGGCCGGCTGGACGACACGCAGTACGCCATCCCCCAGGGGCGCGGCACCGAGACCGTCGCGTACGACGTCGAGGCGTGGAAGGCGTCCGGTGTGCCGCTCCCGGGGAGGAGCTGGACCTGGAGCGAATGGGCCGACGCCATGCGGGCGTTGGCGAAGAAGACCGGCAAGCCCGGCGCCACCGACCCCGGCCAGAGCGAGGACTGCTTCGAGGTGTGGCTGCGCGGTCAGGGCAAGTCCCTCTACACGAAGGACGGCGGGCTCGGCTTCACCGCCGACGACCTGACCCGCTGGTGGACCTTCACCGACAAGCTCCGGCGCGAGGGCGTCGTCTCGCCCGCCGAGCAGACCACACAGCTCGACGGCTCCGTGGAGAACACCCCGCTCGGGCGCGGCGAGGCCGTCTCCGACGCCAACTGGGACGCCCCGGCCAGCGGTTTCCTCGCCCTCATACCGACCGGCGTCGCGCTCGCTCCGATGCCGTCCGGCGAGGACGGAACCCCCGGCCAGTACTTCAAGCCGTCGATGTTCCTGGGCGTGGGGGCGGGCACCGGTCACCCGAAGGAGGCGGCCCAGCTCGTCGACTTCCTCATCAACGACGAGCAGGCGGCGAAGATCCTCGGCGCCAGTCGCGGTATCCCCGTCAACGAGTCGATCCGAGAGGAGACCGCACCGCAGCTCAAGGACTTCGACAAGACGATCGCCGACTACCAGTCCTCCCTGGAAGGCACGCTCAAGGACCCGCCACAGGCCCCGCCCTCAGGCGACAACGCCCTCCAGGCCACCTTCCAGCGCGACTACGACCAGGTGTCGTACGAGCGCCTGTCGCCGCGCGAGGCGGCCGAGAACTACGTCACCGAGGCGAAGGCGGAGCTGAGGTCATGACCACCACCGACATTCCCGCGCCCGCCGCCAGGAAGCCGGGGGCCACCCCGGCACCGAAGCGCCGCCCCAGGCGCGAAAGCCAGGGCCCCGCCTGGGTGTTCCTCTCCCCGTGGGTGCTCGGCGCGATCGTCCTGACGCTGCTGCCGATGGCCGTGTCGCTGTACCTGTCCTTCACGGACTACGACCTGTTCAATCCGCCGCGCTGGGTGGGCCTGCGCAACTACGTCCAGATGTTCACCGAGGACCCGCGCTACTGGCGCTCGGTGGTGACCACTCTGACGTACGTCGTCATCGCCGTGCCCCTGCAACTGGCCCTCGCGCTGGCCGTCGCGCTCGCCCTGAAGTCCATGAAGCGCGGCAAGGGCTTCTACCGGTCGGCCTTCTACGCCCCCTCACTGCTGGGCGCGTCCATGTCCATCGCCCTCGTCTGGCGAGCGGTCTTCAACGACGGCGGCACCGTGGACAACCTGCTCGGCACCGGCGGCTGGGTCAACGAGCCCGGCTGGGCGCTGCTCGCCGTTGCCCTGCTGACGGTGTGGCAGTTCGGCGCGCCGATGGTCATCTTCCTCGCCGGGCTCCAGCAGATCCCGGGCGAGCTGTACGAGGCGGCCGCCGTCGACGGGGCCGGGAAATGGCGGCAGTTCGTGTCCGTCACCGTGCCGATGCTGTCCCCGGTGCTGTTCTTCAACCTCGTCCTCCAGACCATCCAGGCCTTCCAGGTCTTCACGCCCGCCTTCGCGCTGAGCGCCGGCAAGGGCGGCCCCGCCGACTCGACCCTCGTCTACACCCTCTACCTCTACGACCGCGGCTTCGTCGCCTCCCACATGGGCTACGCCTCCGCCATGGCCTGGGTCCTGCTGATCGTCATTGCCGCTGTCACGGCGGTGCTGTTCGGCACCTCGCGCTCCTGGGTCTTCTACGCTTCCGAGGGGGACCGATGACCAGCACCACAACTCCCGTCGTCCGCAAGCCCGTTGCCTGGGGCCGAATCGCCCTGCACGCCGGCTGTCTGGCCGCGCTGCTGGTCATGCTGTACCCGTTGGCCTGGCTGCTGGCGACCTCGCTCAAGCCCGCCGACGAGGTCATCGCGAGCCTCGACCTGCTGCCGAGCCATCTGGAGTGGTCCAACTACTCCACGGCCCTGGACGGCGTCAACGACGTGTCCATCTGGCGGCTGCTGAGCAACTCGCTGCTGATCGCGGGGGGTGCGGTCCTCGGTAATGTGATCAGCTGCTCGCTCGCCGCCTTCGCCTTCGCGCGCCTCAGGTTCCGCTTCCGGGGGCCGCTGTTCGCGTTCATGATCGCCACGATCATGCTGCCGCACCACGCGGTGCTGATCCCGCAGTACATCATCTTCAACGAGCTCGGCCTGGTGAACACCTACTGGCCGCTGATCCTGCCGAAGTTCCTCGCCACGGAAGCCTTCTTCGTCTTCCTCATCGTCCAGTTCATGCGCGGACTGCCGCGCGAGCTGGAGGAGGCGGCCCGGATCGACGGCTGCGGTCCGTTCCGCAGCTTCTTCAAGGTCGTCCTGCCGCTCACCCGTCCCGCGCTGATCACCACGGCGATCTTCACCTTCATCTGGACGTGGAACGACTTCTTCACCCAGCTCATCTATCTCTTCGACCCGGACAAGTTCACCCTCACCCTCGCCCTGCGGTCGTTCGTGGACGCGTCCAGCACCTCGGCGTTCGGCCCGATGTTCGCGCTGTCCGTGATCGCGCTGCTGCCGATCGTGCTGTTCTTCCTCGCCTTCCAGCGCCTGCTGGTGGAGGGCATGGCCAGCTCCGGGCTGAAGGGGTGAGCGGCATGGGAACCCGTGAGCCGGGCGAGGTCTTCGGACCCCGGATGACCCTGTTCGCCGACGTGCTGAGCGTCGGCCTCGCCACGGCCGTGGCGTGCCTGCCCGTCGTGACGGTCCCGGCCGCGCTGTCGACCGCGTGCGCGGTGCTGCGGGGCGCGGGGGAGGGGCAACCGGCCACCGCGGGGCGGTACTTCGCGGTGCTACGGCGGCGGCTGCGGGCCGGTGACCTCGCGGCGGGCGCCGTCGCCCTCCTGGGCGCCCTGCTCTTCGCCGCCGATCTGGCGCTCGCCGGCGCCGGGCTGCCGGGGGCACAGCTGTTCGCGGTGGCGGCCGGTGCCATCGGTGCGGCCGCCCTGGCCGTGGGCCTCGGGGCCTGCGCCCGCCCCGAGTCGCTCACCGACTGGCGGGCGGCGCTGCGGGAGTCCGCCGGGGACTCGGTACGGGACCTGGGAGGCAGCGGGCTGGTGCTGCTCGCGGTGGCCACCGGGGTCCTGTGCGCCTGGATGCTGGTGCCGCTCGCGTTCCTCGCTCCTGGGCCGTTGGCCTTGGCGCTGACCGCCGTTCATATCCGACGGGCCGGCATGTCCAAGAGTTAAGGGCGCATTTGAGGTACATGCGGTGTGAAGGATGGTTGGCGCGCCCATCATCTTGTCATGAACCTGCGGCTCGATGGACGGGTCGCAGTCTCATGGAGGTGTGGAATGCACCGCAGACTCGCCACCGCACTGACCACCTCGACCCTGGCCCTCGTCACGGTCCTCGGCGCCGCCTCGGCCGCCGAGGCCGCGCCCGCCGACAAGCCCCAGGTCCTCGCCAGTTGGACCCAGACCAGCGCGTCCAGCCACAACGCCTGGGCCGCGGCCCGCGCCCACCAGTCCGCCTGGTCCGGCTACGGGTTCGACTGGTCCACGGACTACTGCTCCTCCTCGCCCGACAACCCCTTCGGCTTCCCGTTCTCCACGTCCTGCGCCCGCCACGACTTCGGCTACCGCAACTACAAGGCGCTGGGCACCTTCAGCGCCTACAAGTCGCGCCTCGACAGCGCCTTCTACGAGGACCTCAAGCGCGTGTGCGCGGGCTACGGCGGCGGGACGAAGGCCGCCTGCAACAGCACCGCGTGGACGTACTACCAGGCGGTGAAGGCCTTCGGCTGACACGCCGTCGACATGACTGAGGGCGCCGCGTGTGCGGCGCCCTCACCTTCCTGTGGAAGGGATCAGTCCGCGGCCCGGAACGAGCGCAGCCGCAGCGAGTTGCCGACGACGAACACCGAGGAGAAGGCCATGGCGGCTCCGGCGATCATCGGGTTGAGCAGTCCCGCCGCGGCGAGCGGGAGGGCGGCGACGTTGTAGGCGAAGGCCCAGAACAGGTTGGACCGGATGGTGCCGAGCGTCCTGCGGGAGAGCCGGATGGCGTCGGCGGCGACGCGCAGGTCGCCCCGCACCAGGGTGAGGTCGCCGGCCTCGATCGCGGCGTCCGTGCCCGTACCCATCGCCAGTCCCAGATCGGCCTGGGCCAGGGCTGCCGCGTCGTTGACGCCGTCGCCGACCATCGCGACCGAACGGCCCTCGCCCTGTAGCCGCTTGACGACGTCGGCCTTGTCCTGCGGCAGCACCTCGGCGATGACGTGCTCCGGCGCGATGCCGACCTCGCGGGCGACGGACTCGGCCACGGCGCGGTTGTCGCCGGTCAGCAGGATCGGGGTGAGACCGAGGTCGCGCAGCCGCCGGATCGCCTCCGGGCTGGTCTCCTTGACCGCGTCGGCCACCTCCAGGACCGCCCGCGCCTCGCCGTCCCAGGCGACCGCGATGGCCGTGCGACCGGACGCCTCGGCCTCGGACTTGGCGTGCGCCAGGTGCTCCGGCAGTTCCATGGCCCACTCCTCCAGCAGCCGCTCCCGGCCCACCAGCACGGCGTGGCCGTCGACCACGCCCTGCACCCCGAGGCCGGGCACGTTCGCGAAGTCCTCCGGCGTGGGCAGCGAACCCAGCTTCGCCAGCGCCCCGTCGGCCACGGCGCGTGCGATCGGGTGCTCGGAGGCATGCTCCAACGCACCCGCCAGCCGCAGGACTTCGGCCTCCTCCGTGTTGTCCCCGGTGTGCACGGCCAGCAGGGTCATCCGGCCGGTGGTGACCGTGCCCGTCTTGTCGAGGACGATCGTGTCGATCCTGCGAGTGGACTCCAGTACCTCCGGGCCCTTGATCAGGATGCCGAGCTGCGCGCCCCGACCGGTGCCCACCATCAGCGCGGTCGGCGTGGCCAGACCCAGGGCGCACGGGCAGGCGATGATCAGTACGGCGACCGCCGCGGTGAAGGCGGCGGCAGGCCCGGCGCCGTTGCCGAGCCAGAAGCCGAGGGTGCCCAGCGCCAGGGCGATCACGATCGGCACGAACACGGCGGAGATCCGGTCCGCGAGCCGCTGTGCCGCGGCCTTGCCGTTCTGCGCGTCCTCCACCAGCTTCGCCATCCGGGCGAGTTGGGTGTCGGCGCCGACCCGGGTGGCCTCGACGACGAGACGGCCGCCCGCGTTGAGCGTGGCGCCGGTGACCGCGTCGCCCCGGGCGACCTCGACCGGCACGGACTCGCCGGTGAGCATCGACGCGTCCACGGCCGACGAGCCCTCGACCACCGTGCCGTCGGTGGCGATCTTCTCTCCGGGGCGTACGACAAAGCGGTCGCCGACTTTCAGCTCCGAGACCGGTATGGTCCGTTCACCGCCGTCCGCGCCCAGCACGGCGACGTCCTTGGCACCCAGCTCCAGCAGCGCCTTCAGCGCCGCGCCCGCCTTGCGCTTGGAACGGGCCTCGAAGTAGCGCCCGGCCAGGATGAAGGCGGTGACTCCTGCGGCCGCCTCCAGATAGATGTTCCCGGAGCCGTCACCGCGGGAGATGGTCAGCTCGAAGGGGTGCGTCATGCCGGGTTCGCCCGCCGTGCCGAGGAACAGTGCCCACACCGACCACAGGAACGCGGCCGACGTGCCGACCGAGATCAGCGTGTCCATGGTCGCGGCGCCGTGCCGCAGATTGGTGAACGCCGCCTTGTGGAACGGCCAGGCGGCATACGTCACGACGGGCGCCGCCAGCGTGAGCGACAGCCACTGCCAGTACTCGAACTGGAGGGCCGGGATCATCGCCATCGCGACGACGGGCACGGCGAGCGTGACGGCGGTGATCAACCGCTCCCGAAGCGGCCGCAGTTCATCCTGTCCGTCGCCGCTCCCGGGCGGGTCCTGCGCGTCCTTCGCGTCCCGCACGGGCGGCGCGGGCTCCTGTGCCGTGTACCCGGTCGCCTCGACGGTGGCGATCAGGTCCTGGACGGAGACCTCGTCGCCGTAGCTGACCTTCGCCTTCTCGGTGGCGTAGTTGACCGTGGCGGTCACGCCGTCCATGCGGTTCAGCTTCTTCTCGATGCGCGCCGCGCACGAGGCGCAGGTCATGCCGCCGATGGCGAGCTCTACCTCGGCCGTGGGGTGGGACGCGGTGGTGGTCATCGCTGCTCCTGGTGCGGGGTGCGGGCGGAGCCGGGCGCGGGCCGGGCTCCTGCGGTCGGGTGCGGGTCAGGCGGCGCGGCCGGTCAGTTCGTAGCCGGCCTCGTCGACGACCTCGGCGACCAGGGCGTCGTCGGGCTCGGCGGCGCTGGTGACGGTGACCTGGCCGGTCGCGAGGTCGACGCCGACGTCGGTGACGCCGTCGAGCTCGCCGATGACCTTGGTGAGGGTGGCCTTGCAGTGGCCGCAGCTCATTCCGGCCACGGCGTACGTGGTGATGGACATGGGTTCCTCCTGAGGGTGGGGCCGCGGTCGACCAGGGTACCGGGCAGGGGTATCCTTGCCGGTGTCCATGTATACCCCCAGGGGGTAGCGGAGGCAAGTGCTGAACCGGATTGACTTCATACCCCCCAGGGGTATTGTGAGGTGCAGTGAAGCCCGGAGAGACCGACCCGCAGGAGACCGCCATGCATGCCGGACTGAGGATCACCGCGTTCGCCGCCGCACTGGCCGCGACCTTCGGCACCGCCTACGGTGTGGGTGAGGCCGTGGACCCCGTCGTCGAGGACCCCGCCCCCGCCCGCCACGAAAGCCACAGCGAGGCGTCACCGGCACCGGAGCGAGGCGCCGGACACGGCGGGCACCAGACCGAACCGGCCGGCGGACTGGAGATCTCCGCGGGCGGCTACACCCTCGACCTGCGGACACAGAGCATCACGGCAGGCCGGCGCGCCGACCTGAGCTTCGTCATCCGCGACGACGACGGCCGTGCGGTCACCGCCTACCGGCGCGAGCACGACAAGGAACTCCACCTCATCGTGGCCTCGCGCGACCTGGGCACCTACCGCCACCTTCACCCCACCCGGGCCGCCGACGGCACCTGGAGCATCCCCGTGGACCTGCCCCGCGCGGGCGGCTACCGCGTCTTCGCCGACTTCACCCCGGCGAAGAAGGGCGCCGAGAACCTCACCCTCGGCGCCGACCTGGCGGCCTCCGGCCCATACGAGCCGCAGCGACTGCCCACCCCGAACACCACCGCCGAGATCGACGGCTATGACGTCCGACTGGACGGCCGCCTGCGTCCCGGCAAGGAGAGCGAACTGAAGCTCAAGGTCGCGCGGGACGGACAGCCCGTGACCAACCTCCAGCCCTACCTCGGCGCGTACGGCCACCTGGTGGCCCTGCGCTCCGGCGACCTCGCCTACCTCCACGTCCACCCGAACGGCGAACCCGGCGACGGCACGACGAAGCCCGGACCGGAGATCTCCTTCACGGCGACGGCACCGAGCAGGGGCACGTACCGGCTGTTCCTCGACTTCAAGCACGAAGGAGAGGTGCACACGGCCGCGTTCACGGTCCGGGCGGGTGCGGCGACGGCCGCTGAGGAGGCGTCCTCGCAGGCGCCGTCGGGTTCGTCCTCAGGGGGGCACGAGGGCGAGCCCGGTCACGGCCACTGACCTCGGATCCGCCCCGCCCGCCGCTGGCGCCGGGTGCCCGGTTGAGCCGCATGTCGTTGAGTCCTGTGAACCGGCCTCATCCCAGGGCGCGGTCCAGGTTGAACGCCGCGCTGATCAGGGCGAGATGCGTGAACGCCTGGGGGAAGTTGCCCTGTTGCTCGCCGGTGTGGCTGATCTCCTCGGCGTACAGGCCCAGATGGTTGGCGTACGTCAGCATCTTCTCGAAGGCCAGTCGCGCCTCGTCGACCCGGCCGGCCCGGACCATGGCCTCGACGTACCAGAACGAGCAGATGGAGAACGTGCCCTCGTCGCCGCGCAACCCGTCGGGGCTCGCCTGCGGGTCGTAGCGGTAGACCAGCGAGTCGGACACCAGGTCCTGGGTGAGAGCGTCCAGCGTGGACAGCCACTTGGGGTCGGTCGGCGCGATGAACTTCGCCAGCGGCATCATCAGCACGGCGGCGTCCAGTACGTCGCCGTCCTCGTGCTGGACGAAGGCCTGGCGCCGCTCGGACCAGCCCCGGCTCATGATCCGCCGGTAGATCGTGTCCCGGCACGCCTGCCAGCGCGGCAGATCGGCGGGCAGCCCGCGCCGGTTGGCCATGCGGATGCCCCGCTCGATCGCCACCCAGCACATCAGCCGCGAGTACAGGAAGTTCTTCCGGCCGCCGCGGGTCTCCCAGACGCCCTCGTCCGGCTGGTCCCAGTTGTCGCACACCCAGTCCACCAGCGCGCACACGTCGTCCCACTGGCCGCTGGAGATCGGCTTGGCCCACTTGTCGTAGAGGTAGATCGAGTCGATCAGCGCGCCGTAGATGTCGAGCTGGAGCTGACCGGCGGCGGCGTTGCCGATGCGCACGGGGGCGGAACCGCGATGCCCCTCCAGGTGGCCGAGTTCGCGCTCGGGCAGCTCGGCGCGGCCGTCGATGCCGTACATGATCTGCAACGGGCCGGTCTGGCAGCCGTCGCCGCGGCTGACGTGCTCGGTCAGGAAGTTCATGAACGCCTCGGCCTCCTCCGTGAAGCCCAGCCGCAGCATCGCGTACACGCAGAAGGCGGCGTCGCGCACCCACACGTACCGGTAGTCCCAGTTGCGCTCCCCGCCCAGCTGCTCCGGCAGGCTCGTCGTCGGCGCGGCCACGATCGCGCCGGTCGGCGCGTAGGTGAGCAGCTTCAGGGTGAGAGCGGAGCGGTGCACCATCTCCCGCCAGCGGCCGCGGTACTGGGAGGCGGACAGCCACTTCCGCCAGTACGCCACCGTGCTGTTGAACTGTTCCTCCGCCTCGCTCCGCGCGCACCGGCGCAGCGTCACCTCGGCGCCGAGCTGGTCCAGCGCGAACACCGCCGACTCACCCTGCGCGAGCTTGAAGTCGGCGCGCACGTCCGGTCCGTCGACCTCCAGCGGCATGGTCGAGGTCAGCCCGAGCGACAGCTTCTCGGACTCGAACACCGCGACCTCGCCCACCATGCGGACAGTGTGCGGCTGTGTGCCGTACTCGAAGCGCGGCGCGACCCGCGTCCGGAACGGGATCGACCCGCGGACGCACACCACCCGCCGGATCAGCCGGTGCCGTTCGGACTCCACCGAGCTGCCGTCCACCGGCATGAAGTCCTGCACCTCGCCGACGCCGTCCTCGGTGAAGAACCTGGTGATCAGGACGTTCGTGTCGGGGAAGTAGAACTGCTTGGTCCTGGCCGGCACCGCCGCCGCCAGCTCGAAGCAGCCGCCCCGCTCCGCGTCCAGGATCGCCGCGAAGACGCTCGGCGCGTCGAAGGCCGGGCAGCAGTACCAGTCGATCGTGCCGTCCGTCCCCACCAGGGCCACACTGCGCAGATCGCCGATCAGCCCGTGCTCGGCGATCGGCAGACAGCGCGATGTCGTGGGTGCGTCCGTCCCGATCGGGGTTGTGCTCATCGCAGCCTCCCTGGCCCGCCGACTCCCTGACCCGCAGTGCGCCTCGCTCCCAGCGTAGGTGGAATCGGACGGGCGGGAGCCGGGATCCGGGGGCCGGACCGCGAGGGCTCAGACCACGATGACCCGCAGGCCGGCCTCCTCGAAGCGCCGCACGGTGTCGGGCGTGGCCGCCGTGTCCGTGACCAGCGTGTCCACCGCGTCGGCCGCGCAGATCCGGGCGAACGCACGCCGGCCCAGCTTGCTGGAGTCGGCGGCCACGACCACCCGCTCGGCGCGCTCGCACAGCAGCCGGTTGATCGCCGCCTCCGCCTCGTCGTGCGCGGCGGCGCCGTGCGTCGCGTCGAAACCGACGACGCCGAGGACCGCCACGTCGAGGGTGATCTGGGACAGTACCCCGTCGGCGAGCGGCCCGATGAGCTCGTACGACTGCGGGCGCGCGACCCCACCGGTGAGCACGATCTTGAACTGGGGGCGGACGGCCAGCTCATTGCCGATGTTGAGCGCGTTGGTGACGACGGTCAGCGCCGGCGTCCCGGACACCAGGTCGCTGCGCACGGCCAGGGCGCGCGCCACCTCGGTGGTCGTCGTGCCGCCGGTCAGCCCGACCGCCTCGCCGGGCGCGATGAGGTCGGCCACCGCCTTGGCGATGCGCTGCTTCTCGGAGGCGTGCCGGGCGGTCTTGTAGCGCAGCGGCAGTTCGTACGACACCCCGTGCACGACCGCGCCGCCCCGCGTGCGGACGAGCATCTGCTGCTCGGCGAGCTGATCGAAGTCACGTCGGATCGTCGCGGCCGAGACCGCCAGTTCGGCGGCCGCCTCCTCGACGTCCAGCCGGCCACGCTCCACGAGCAGCTCCAGCAGCGCCTTCCAGCGGGCGTCGCGCGACATCCGCCCTCCATTCCTCGATCATTCCCCGATCTCCGGCGACCTTAGCGCACCCCTTTGCGGCGCAATGCTTGATTCTGCTCGAAAGCTAGCGATATCTTGCAAGAACAATCACAGGTATTGGGCGAGGCTCATCGAGAGCGTGAAAGGGCGGCGGCATGACACATGTCGAGGACGAGCTCAACAGCCAGCCCGAGTGCTGGACCCGCGCCGCGGCCGAGGCGGCAGGGCTCGGCGGGGTGCTGCCGGAACCCGGCGAGCGGATCGCGGTCGTCGGCTGCGGGACGTCGTACTTCATGGCGCAGGCCTACGCCGCACTGCGCGAGGGATCGGGCCGGGGCGAGACGGACGCCTTCGCCGCCTCGGAGTTCCCGCACGGGCGGGCGTACGACCGTGTCCTCGCCCTCAGCCGCTCCGGCACGACGACCGAAGTGCTCGACCTGCTGGGGAAGTTGAAGGGCCGCACGCCTACCACGGCACTCACGGCCGACCCGAACACGCCCGTCATGACGACCGCCGACGAGCTCGTCGTCCTCGACTACGCCGACGAACGGTCCGTCGTGCAGACCCGGTTCGCGACCACCGCCCTCACCCTGCTCCGCGCCCACCTCGGCCTGCACACCGACGCCGTCGTGGCCGACGCCCGCACCGCACTCGCCGACGACCTGCCCGAAGGGCTCGTGGAGTGCGGGCAGTTCACCTTCCTCGGCCGAGGCTGGACGGTGGGGCTGGCCAACGAGGCCGGGCTGAAGATGCGCGAGGCGTCGCTCGCCTGGACCGAGGCCTACCCGGCCATGGAGTACCGGCACGGCCCGATCAGCATCACCACGAGCGGCACCGCGACCTGGATGTTCGGCGAGGCGCCCGAGGGGCTGGCCGAACAAGTGCACTCCACCGGCGGACTGTGGATCGAGGGCCGCCTCGACCCGCTCGCCGAACTGGTCCGCGCCCAGCGCCTCGCGGTCGCCGTCGCCGCGGCCCGCGGACTCGATCCGGACCGGCCACGCCACCTCACCCGCTCGGTGATCCTCACCCCCTGACGCGCCCCCTTCGCACCCCCCTCACGCGCCGAGAAAGGACAGGCCGTGCCCCTCGTGACCACCGGCGAACTCATCACCCGCGCCGCCGCAGCCCGCTCCGCCGTCGCCGCCTTCAACGTCATCACCCTGGAGCACGTCGAGGCCGTCATCGCCGGTGCGGAATCGGTGACTTCACCCGTCGTCCTCCAGGTCAGCGAGAACGCCGTCAAGTTCCGCTACGGACGTCTCCTGCCGCTCGCCCGCGCCGCCGTCGCCGCCGCCGAACGCGCCGCCGTCCCCGTCGCGTTGCACCTCGACCACATCCAGAGCGACGACCTGCTGCGCCAGGCGCCGGAGGCCGGGTTCAGCTCCGTGATGTACGACGCGGCCAGACTGCCGTACGCCGACAACCTCGCCGCGACAAAGGCCGCCGTCGACTGGGCGCATGCCCAAGGGCTGTGGATCGAGGCCGAGTTGGGGCGGCTGGGCGGCAAGAACGGCGAGCCGCCCCTCGACGCCCACGCCCCGGGCGCCCGCACCGATCCGGCCGAGGCCCACGCCTTCGTCGCCGACTCCGGCGTCGACGCCCTCGCCGTCGCCATCGGCAGCTCGCACGCCATGACCACCCGCACCGCCACCCTCGACCACGACCTCCTCAAGCGCCTGGCCGGCGCCCTGGACGTCCCCCTCGTCCTGCACGGCTCCTCCGGCGTCCCCGACGGCGAACTGACCGCCGCGGTCGCGGGCGGCATCGCCAAGGTCAATGTCGGCACGGCCCTCAACATCGCCATGACGGGAGCGATCCGGGACTACCTCGCCGCCCATCCCGAGGCGGTCGACTCACGCAAGTACCTGAGCGTGGGGCGCGAGGCGATGGTGCGGGCGGTGGCCGACATCATCGAGGTACTGGCCTGACAGAAGTACTGGTCCAGGACCGTGACGCCTACCTCTTGACGGCCCTCAGCACCACGAACTTCGGGTCCCCGGCGATGAGTTGACTGTTGCCGAACAACCGCCGCAGCTTCACGTGGTAGCCGAGATGCCGGTTGCCGATCACCCACAGCTCGCCGCCCGGCCGCAGCGCACGCCGCGCCCCTGTGAACATCCGCCAGGCCGTCGCGTCGGTCGTCGCCTGGTGGGAGTGGAACGGCGGATTGTTCAGCACGAGGTCCACACTCCCGGCCGGCACCCCCGCCATTCCGTCCCCGACCCGGAACTCGGCGTGCCCGGGCACCCCGTTCGCCTTGTACGTCGCCTCCGCCGAGGCCACGGCCTGGAACGACTCGTCCACGAACAACACCTCGGCGTCCGGGTTCGCCAGCGCCATCGCCGTACCGACGACGCCGTTGCCGCACCCGAGGTCCACCACCCGCTGGGGGCCCTTGCCGCCGGGCAGATGCCCCAGGAAGAAGCGGGTGCCGATGTCGAGCCGGTCGGCACAGAAGACGCCCGCGTGATTGACGACCGTGCGCCCCGAGACCGCGCCGATGCCCTCGGGAAGGGCGTAGGTGTACGGCCACGGGTTCGCGGGGCGCGCCACGGACGGCTCGGGCGTGCAGAAGATCAGCCGGGCCTTCCTCTCGGCGAGCGAGGTGCGGGTCGGGCCGAGGATCCGCTCGAACAGCTGGAGCGTCGAGGTGTGGATCTCCTTCACCATCCCGGTGCCGACGACCACTGTGCCCTCGTGCACGGCGGGCGCCAGTCGCAGCAGCTGGTCCTCCAGCAGCGCCAGGCTCTTCGGCACCCGCACGAGCAGCACGTCGACACGCTCAGGCGGCGGATCCTGGGTGGTGCCGAGCTGGACGGTGCCGGGCTCGACACCGCGCCGGGCGAGGTTGGCCCGGGTCGCCTCCTGGGCCAGCCAGGAGTCGGTGATCTGCACCGGGCCGTGCGCCGCGAGCGCCGTGACCAGAGCGCCCCAGCGGTCACCGACGACCACGACCGTGCCGGACAGCGGGACCTCCCGCTCCGCCAGATGCCTCAGGAGGTACTCGTCGGAGGCGTCCCAGGCACGCAGCCTGTCACGGGGGTCCTCGGGGAAACGGGTCAGCGCGAGCTCGCCCCAGGGCGTCGTCATACGGTCGTTCATCGTGCGTCAAGGCTAGCCGAGCCGCAGCTCAAGGCCGGTGGGGGAGGATGGGAGGCATGGACGCCGAGCTGTTCCCCCGGGAGCGTACGCAGGTCGCGCCGGGCGCGGTGCATGTGCCCGACTGGCTGGATCCGGACCGCCAGCGCGAGCTGGTGGACGCCTGCCGCGCATGGGCTCGCCCTCCGGCCGGCCTGCGCACAGTGCGTACTCCCGGCGGCGGCACCATGACCGCCCGGCAGGTCTGTCTGGGCTGGCACTGGTACCCGTACGGCTACGCCCGCACGGTCGTCGACGGCGACGACGCCCCGGTGAAACCGTTCCCCGAGTGGCTCGGCGAGCTGGGCAGGCGCGCGGTGCGGGACACCCTCGGCGCACCGGACGGAGAACCGGAAGCGGCGTACGACATCGCCCTGATCAACTTCTACGCCGCCGAGGCCCGCATGGGCATGCACCGCGACAGCGACGAGAAGGCGGACGCCCCGGTGGTCTCGCTGAGCCTCGGCGACACCTGCGTCTTCCGCTTCGGCAACCCCGAGACCCGGACCCGGCCGTACACGGACATCGAGCTGCGCAGCGGTGACCTGTTCGTGTTCGGCGGCCCGTCGCGGCTCGCCCACCACGGTGTGCCGAAGGTGCAGCCGGGCACCGCACCGCCGGAGTTGGGGCTGACCGGGCGGCTGAACATCACGCTCAGAGTGAGCGGCCGGTAGGCCCCCGCAGCTGCGGATCATGGGAGACTCGCCCTCATGAGCGGCAAGGCGGACCCCCGGACGGCGGGGGAAGGGACCACCTCGAGGACGCGGTTGGACCGGGGGCGCGGTGCGCTCGGACCCGCGTTGGAGCTCGTGCACACCGGACGCGCCCCCACGCGCGCCGTCCTCACCGCCGAACTCGGCGTGACCCGGGCCACCGCCGGCGCGGTCGCCGCCGAGCTGGTGGCTCTCGGGCTGATCCGGGTCGATGCCCGGCCCGGCGCGGCGGCCGGGTCGCAGGGGCGGCCCTCGCACCGGCTGGCGGTCGCCGAGGACGGCCCGGTCGTCCTCGCCGCACAGGTGCACGCCGACGGGTTCCGGGCGGCGCTGGTCGGCCTGGGCGGCCGTATCGTCGCCACCGCGCCCGGCCGCGAGACGGTCGACGCGGATCCGGCGAAGGTCCTCGGCTCGGTGGTCGAGGCCGGCGCCGACCTGCTGCGCGCGACGGGCCGGCGCTGCGTCGGCGCCGGCCTCGCCGTCCCCTCCGCGGTCGCGGACCCGGACGGCCTGGCACTGAACCCCCTCCACCTCGACTGGCCCGTGGGCGCGCCGGTGCGCCGTATCTTCACCGAGTGCGTGCGCGCGGCCGGCATCACCGGACCGGCCTTCGCCGCCAACGACGTCAACCTCGCCGCCCTCGCCGAACACCGGCACGGCGCCGGGCGCGGCTCCCGCGACCTGCTGTGCGTGGCCACCGGGCACCGCGGCGTCGGCGGCGCGCTCGTGCTGGACGGCCGCCTGCACACCGGCAGTTCGGGCCTGGCCCTGGAGGTCGGCCACCTCACCGTGCACCCCGAGGGCAGACCCTGTCACTGCGGCAGCCGCGGCTGCCTGGACGTCGAGACCGACCCGCTGGCGCTCCTGACGGCGGCGGGCCGTGAGCCCGGTCCCGAGGGCTCCCTGCTCCAGCAGGCCAAGGACCTGATCCGCACCCAGTACGACGACCCCGCGGTCCGCACGGCCACCGAGGCCCTCATCGACCGGCTCGGCCTGGGTCTGGCCGGACTGGTCAACATCCTCAACCCGGACCGCATCATCCTCGGCGGCCTGCACCGCACCCTGCTCGACACCGACCCCGACCGCCTGCGCGCCGTCGTCGCCGACCGCAGCCTGTGGGGCCAGAGCGGCGGCGTCCCGATCCTCGCCTGCACCCTCGACCACAACAGCCTGGTCGGCGCGGCCGAGTTGGCGTGGCAGCCGGTGCTGGACGATCCGCTCGGGGCGCTGGCGCCGTAGGTCACCGCTCGTCGGCGGTCTCAAGGATCCGCGTCCGGGGCGCCCCGGCCAGCGCGGGCGCGTTCTCGGACGACGACCACACCCTCGACCTCAGGAACCCCAGGAAGCGCTCGGCTTCGGCCACGTCGTCGAAGTCGAGGTCGACGACGACATAGGCGGGGTCGTCGACGGGCTGCTGGACGCGGTAGTGCCGTACGCCCGCGTCGGCACGTGCCGGGGCGAAGCGGTCGAAGGCCGTCTTCCACCTGGCGAAGTCCGTGATCGGATGCTCGATGTGCAGGGTCGGCATGGTTCCTCCTCGGCCGTTCCCACCGCTCATCTCCATGCTCGGCCGCGCGCCGGGCGGGCGCATGCCCAGCGGTAGGCTCGGCACATGCGGATCTCGGTCTCCTCGGACATGGACGAACCCGTCGCCCGCCTCCTCGTCACCGAGCTGCGCGGCCGCGGCCACGACGTGGTGACCCACGGAGCGCTCCGCCCCGGCGACGACCCCCAGTGGGCCGCCTGCTCCTCGGCCGCCGCCCGCGAGGTCGCCGACGGGACGGCGGACCAGGCGGTCGTGTGCTGCTGGACCGGCACGGGCGCGTCGATCGCCGCGAACAAGGTGCCGGGCGTACGGGCAGCCCTGTGCACGGACGCCTACACGGCGGACGGCGCCCGCCGCTGGAACGACGCCAATGTGCTCGCCCTCAGCCTGCGCCTGACGTCCGAGCCCCTGCTCAAGGAGATCCTCGACGCCTGGTTCGCCGGCGCGGCGAGCGGTGACGCGGAGGACCGGGAGAACGTGGCCTGCATCGGACGCCTGGACCTCAGGGAGACGTGAGGTCGACGGGGGCGGGGGAGTCGACGGGGGCGGGGCAGTCGGCGTACTGCGCCACCCCGTCGCCGAACGACCAGTTGATCGGCTCGTTCTCGATCAGATTGACGAACACGTTCCGTGGGTCGGTGCCCGCGTAGCCGTGGGCGAGTTCGGCGATCCTTCGGTAAAGCGCCTGCTTCTGCGCGGGGGTTCGCCCGGAGCGCAGGGTGATCGTGACGTACACGAGGCCGTCGTCCCGGTGGATGCCCAGGTAGTCGGCGTCGTAGCGGAGCGTGCTGCGGGTGCCGTCGTGCCCGACCAGTACCTGGAACCGGTCGTCGGGCGGGATCCCGACGGCCTCCACCAGGGCGTCGTGCACGGCACGGCCGAGCGCGTCCAGCCGCTCGGGGCCGGCTCCCAGGGCGTCGATGCGAACGAAGGGCATGCGTGGGTCTCCTCGCTGTGAACTTCCTCGTCAGCCCCGCAACCGTTCCCGCCCGGGCGCGGAGAGGTGCAGCACCTCGTACATGTCGCCGTCGGTCTTGGGCGTGTCGTTCTCCCAGAGGGAGAAGTGGATCAGCTCCCAACGGCTCGGGTCCACGGCGGCCGCCGAGAGCACCGCGCCGCCCTCGCGGGCGATCCGCTCGGTCTCCCGCGTCGCGTCCGCCATGACGTCGGTCAACAGCCCCTCGTCCGGCACGTGTTGGCGCCGCAGTACCGCGACCCGCGCGGGGGAGCCGACGGCACTGCCCTCCTCGTACGCCAGCCCGGACCACTGCCGGACCGACGGCCGCCCGAAGTCGTCGACGATGCCCTGGAAGGGGCCTCCCCAGAGGAAGGCGTTCATGCCCGCGACGGTGTTCCACAGATAGAACGGCGCGTACTGGTTGACCGGCGATCCGTGCACACCGCGCTCGCGCGTCAGGTACGCCTTGAAGCCCAAGCCCGGCCAGTCGTCGAGCAGATGCCCCCGGCTCGCGACGCGACGGCGGATGATTTCCATGTCGTAGTCGGCAGGCAGGGTGAGCTCGTACTGCGTCGCGTGCATCGGGTGCCTTCCTAGTGGTCCTGGTCCTGGTCCTGTTCTTGGTCCTGGCACGGCGTGAGAAGGGACAGCAGACCCCGGACGCCCGCGTCGAAGGCGGCGGGCGAACCGGACGCCCGGGCGAGGACATAGCCGCCCTGGACCGTCGCGACGATCGTCGCCGCGATCGACTCACCGTCGAGCCCGGAGGCGAACTGCCCCCGCTCCTTGCCCTCCTCGACGATCCCGGCGAGCCGTTCGCGCAGCCAGTCGAGCGTCTCGTCGACCGGGGCCCGCAGTTGGTCGCTGGCGATCACGTCCGGGTCCATCGTCAGCCGCCCGACCGGACAGCCGCGCAGCACATCGCGCTCCCGCCGCAGATACGCCTCGATACGTTCGTACGCCGTGCCCGGCCCGTCGAGTACTCCCGCGACGGTAGCCCGCATCTCCTCGGCGGTACGCCGGATCGCGGCCAGCGCGAGATCCGGCTTCCCCCTGAAGTGGTGGTACATGCTGCCCTGTCCGGCACCCGCGCGCTCCAGGATCGCCTTGGGGCTGGTGCCCACATAGCCGCGCTCCCAGAGCAGTTCACGGGTGGACTCGATCAGCCGGTCCGAAGTGTCCGAGGTGCTCACACCCTCACTGTACATACTAGTAGTTACAGAAGTCGAGCCTCTTGGGAGCAGCACGATCAGCCCGGCGTACTCCCCGCGAGGTACGCACACTGCCGCTGGCCGTACGACGACCCGGCCCCCCTTCCGGCGCGAGCCTCGAACCATCACCGAACGACCCATCCGAACCGACTCGGGAGATGACTCGAGATGCAGACGCTGGCTCACTTCGCCGACGGCGGCCCCGGCCCGTGGATCCTCCTCTTCCCGCTGATCTGGGCGGCCGTCGTGATCGGCGGCATCACCCTGCTGCGCCGCACGGTGTGGCGCGGACGCCGCGGCCCCTGGCGGCCGGCGGCCGACGGCAACTCCCCCATCACCGTGCTCGGCCACCGCTTCGCCTCCGGCGAGATCGACGAGGACGAGTACTGGCGCCGACTGTCCGTCCTGGACGAGCAGTTCGGCCGTACCGGCAAGGGCGGTGCGGCATGACGACCACGACCGTCACGACGACCGTGCCGACGGCCGCCCGGGTCGTCGACGCCGTGAAGGTGTACGGCGCCGGCGACACCAGCGTGAGGGCCCTGGACGGGGTGAGCGTCGACTTCCCGGTCGGCCGCTTCACCGCGATCATGGGGCCCTCGGGCTCCGGCAAGTCCACCCTGATGCACTGCGCGGCCGGCCTCGACACGCTCACCTCGGGCACCGCCCACATCGGCGACACCGAGATCGGCAGCCTCGACGACCGCCGCCTCACCCTCCTGCGCCGCGACCGGGTCGGCTTCGTCTTCCAGGCCTTCAACCTGGTGCCGACGCTGACCGTCGCGGAGAACATCACCCTGCCGCTGGACCTGGCGGGCGGCAGGGGCGACCGGGAGTGGATCGAAGCGCTGATCGACGTGGTCGGCCTGCGCGACCGGCTCCACCACCGCCCCTCCGAGCTCTCCGGCGGCCAGCAGCAGCGCGTCGCCGTGGCCCGGGCCTTTGCGGGACAGCCGGACGTCGTCTTCGCCGACGAGCCCACCGGCAACCTCGACTCCCGCTCCGGCGAGGAGGTCCTCGGCCTGCTCGGCCGCACGGTGCGCCAGACGTCCCGCACGGTCGTCATGGTCACCCACGACCCGGTGGCCGCCGCCCATGCCGACGAGGTCGTCTTCCTCGCCGACGGGCGGCTGGTCGACCGTATGGAATCCCCGACCGCCGACAAGGTCCTGGACCGCATGAAAGCCTTCGAGGTGCCCTCATGAACGCCATGAACGCCATGAACGGCATGAAGGCCTCCGTCCGCCTGAGCGTGTCCTCCCTGCGTGCCCACAAGCGCCGCTTCGTCGGCACGTTCCTCGCGGTATTCCTCGGTGTGGCCTTCCTCGTCGGAACCCTCGTCATGGGCGACACCCTGCGCGCCGGCTTCGACACCATGTTCGGCAACGCCACCAGCGGCACGGACGCCGTCGTCCGCAGCGCCGACGCCATCACCACGCCCGGCGAGAGCGAGGGCGCCCGCGAACCGGTCGGCACCGACCTCGTCACCACGATCGAGCAGGCCCCCGGCGTCGCGGCCGCCGCGCCCAACATCCAGGGCGCCGGCCAGCTCGTCGGCAGGAACGGCGACCCCGTCGGCGGCCAGGGCCCGCCCACCCTCGCCGGCAACTGGATCACCGACCCGAAGCTCAACCCGTACCGTCTGGCCGAGGGCCGCGCCCCGGAGAAGTCCGGCGAGGTCGTCGTGAACCGGGGGACCGCCGAACGCGGCGACCTGAAGATCGGCGACACCACGACCCTGCGCACGCCCGACCCGGTCAAGGTGACCATCGTCGGCCTCGCGACCTTCGGCGGCGAGGACGGCATGGCCCAGGTGACCTTCACCGGCATGACCCGGGCCGACGCCGAGAAGTACCTCACGGCCCGGCCCGGCGAGGCCGCGAGCATCCAGGTGCGGGCCGCACCCGGCACCGGCCAGCAGGACCTCGTCGACGAACTGACGACGGTGCTGCCGAGCGGCGTCGAGGCCATCACCGGCCAGGAGTCGGCCGCCGAGAACACCGACATGATCTCCAGCCAGTTCCTGACCCTCTTCACCACCTTCCTCCTCGTCTTCTCCGGCGTGGCTCTCCTGGTGGCGACCTTCTCCATCCACAACACCTTCGCGATCGTCGTGGCCCAACGCACCCGCGAGAACGCCCTGTTGCGTGCCCTCGGTGCCTCCCGCCGCCAGGTCACCGCGTCGACCCTCGTCGAGGCGACCGCCGTGGCCGTCACCGCGTCGGTGGCCGGTCTGGCCGGCGGCATCGGCATCGCGGCGGGCCTCCAGGCCCTGTTCCCCGCGATCGGATTCCCCTTCCCCGAGGGCGACCTGGTGCTGAAGACCCTCTCCATGACCCTGCCGCTCGCCGTCGGCGTCGTGGTCTGCCTCGGCTCCGCCCTGCTCCCCGCCCGCCGGGCCGGCCGCACCGCACCCCTGGCCGCCCTGCGCGAGACGGCCGTCGACACCTCCGGCGCCTCCCGGGCCCGCGCCGTCACCGGCGTGGGCCTGATCGCCCTGGCGATCGGCGTGACGCTCGGCGGAGTCCTGCTGACCCCGTCCCTCTGGCTGGCGGGCACCGGCGCCACCCTCGCCCTGGCCGCCTTCGTGGTCCTCGGCCCGGTCGCCTCCACGACGGCCGTACGGATCCTCGGCGGCCCCCTCGACCGACTGCGCGGCGTCACCGGCGGCCTCGCCCGGCGCAACGCCCTGCGCAGCCCGAAGCGCACGGCCGCCACCGCGAGCGCCCTGATGATCGGCGTGGCCGTCGTCTCCCTGTTCACGGTGTTCGGAGCCTCGCTGAAGGCGACGATGGACCAGACGGTGTCCAGGTCCTTCGCGGGTGACGTGGCCGTCAGCACCCCGTCGTTCGGCGCGGGCGGCAGCGGCCTGAGCCCGCGCCTCGCCGACGCGGTCCAGCGGCTGCCCGAGGTGGACACGGCCGTCGGACTCGGCCGCGGAGTCGCCGAAGTGGACGGCAAGGGCAGGGCGTTGACGGTCACGGATCCGGTGGCCCTGGAACGCACCTTCGACCTCGGCACCGTCCACGGCTCCCTGAACGACCTCGGCACCCACGGCATGGCCATCACCCAGAAGGAGGCCGACGAACAACACCTGACGACCGGCGACAAGGCCCGCCTCACCTTCACCGACGGCCGCACCGAGACCTTCACGGTCCGCGCGGTCTACGGTCAGTCCGAACTCGCCGGCGACTACGTCATCACCCGCGAGGCCTGGGCCCCGCACCGCACCCAGGACGCCGACACCCTCCTAGCCGTCTCCTTCAAGGACGGCGTGAGCACGGACACCGGCAAGGCGGCGGTGGAAAAGGCAGCCGCCCAGTACGGCAACCCGGAGGTCCAGACCCGGGACGAGTACGCGCAGTCCTCGGCCGGCGGCATCGACATGATGCTCACCCTCGTCTACGCGCTGCTGGCCCTCGCGGTGCTCATCGCCCTCCTTGGCATCGCCAACACCCTCACCCTCGCCATCCACGAACGCACCCGCGAACTCGGCCTCCTGCGGGCCGTGGGCCAGACCCGCCCCCAACTGCGCGCCATGGTCCGCTGGGAGTCGGTCCTCGTAGCAGCCTTCGGCACGGTCGGCGGCCTCGCCCTCGGTTCCTTCCTCGGCTGGGTGCTGGTCAAGGCCTCCGACGGCGCGAGCGACAGCGCCTTCGCCTTCGCGATGCCACCCCTGCAACTCCTGGTGGTAGCCCTGGTCGGCGTGACCGCCGGAGCCCTCGCAGGCCTTCGCCCAGCCCGCCGCGCGGCACGCCTGGACATCCTGCGCGCCATAGCCACCGAGTGACCCATGACCCACCCCGGCCCAAGCGGCCCGCATGACCCACAGCAACGGCCCACCCACCCAGCCGTGCCAACGCGCCGGCCGTGAAGGAGCCGTCGGGGCGCCCCGCAGGCGACCGAACCAGATATTCGGCAGGCCGGCTGTCCCGCCCGTGCACAGGGCTTGCACGGGCGGGACAGGGCTGGCACAGGGCGGGCACAGTGCGTGCGAAGAGCTTGCCCGTACCCGACCGCTCCACCCCTCACCGCCCGGTCAACCGACAACGGCCGACCGGGCGGGAGCATGCTCGGGCCGGCGCAGATCAACCCGCGCCCCGACCTCCGCGAACCGCCGCGCGGGCTCCTCCAAGGCCACTGCCACCGCGGCCGTCCGCTGTGGCGCCCGCGCTCGCGCCCTCGCGCCCCGCGCCGTCACAGGCGTGGGCAGCGCGAACCACACGACCTTGCCTGAATCGCCGTCCGGCCGCACACCCCAGCTCTCGCTGACGGCGGCCACCATCGCCAGCCCGCGCCCGCAGGTGGCGAGCGTGTCGGCGTCCTTGGCGTCGGCGGCCTTGACGTCCGCCACGACCGGCAACCGCGGGTCGTGGTCGCGCACCGAGACCATGAGCCGGTCGAGCAGCAGCTCGATCTCGACGGTGCACATCTTGTCCGGCTGGGCGTGCTGGTGGACGTTGGTCAGTAGCTCGGTCACACCGAGCGCGGCGCGGTCGATCAAGGGATCCAGATGCCAGTAGCGCAACTGCGCCGATACGATTCTGCGGACCTGGCCGATCCGCGACGGCAGGGCTTGGAGCTCCACCGTGCAGTGCCTGCTTGGGTAACTGATCACGGCTGCGACTCCCCGACTGAAGAGGTCCGGAAGAACACGGATACGGATCCAGCAGGGTGCTTGAGGAAAACGGCCGCCTGCTGACGTGGCCGGCGGGCTGGTTCGCAGCGTTATCGCCGGTAAACCCAGAGTGACGTGAGACCAGCGTGACGCAGGGGGTGCGGTACCGCAACTCGCGGTGACTCAGCCCTTACGCCCCGCGGCCTTCCGTACGGCCTCTATGAACCGGCGTGCCGCGGGAGGTCCCGGCTCTCCCGGAGCGGGGTCGTGATCGCCGAGGGTGAGGGAGTAGCGCTTGCCGTTGAGGTCCGCCAGCGCCCGGTCGTCCGAGAACCAGGGCTTGGACGCCCGGACGGCCTGCACCGGCGCGCTGTCGATCTCACTGCCGTAGCTGGTGAGGAGCTGCACCCTGCCGTCGCTGATGCGCACCTGCCCGGCCCGGGTCAGCGAGCGCAGCCGCTTCCCGATCCGCACGCCAGTGGCCCTGAACTCCGGCTCCGCCATGCCCCGCCCCCTTGTGCGCGTCAGTGGCCGGCTCGTCCTGGTACGGGTGCCGGCTCTGGTCGTGATCCAGTGTGCACCCCGTTCGGGATCGCGTCCCGTCCGGTGCAGTCTGCCCGCGTCCCGCGGCGAGCACCAGTGCGCCCGTGGTCGCTGAGCGGGGCGTTCGGAGCACTCGCGCGAATGCGCCCCCGACAACCGGGTGAGACCGTTGCCCCAGTGGTGCAGTGGTGCCTTTGAGGCTCTCAAAGGTGTGTTTATGCAGGTGAGAAGCGTGCGAAAAGGTGTTTATGCTCGAAGCGACGGCCGCGTGAGTCGCCGTCGCCGCACAGTATGAGGAGCAGCGCCGTGAGCACCGTCCAGCAGACCCCGTCCGGCGTGACCCTCGACGTCGACCACAGCGACGCCACCTATCGCGCCTGGCTCAAAGAGGCCGTACGCAAGGTCCAGGCGGACGCCAACCGTTCGGCCGACACCCATCTGCTGCGCTTCCCGCTGCCGGAGCAGTGGGGCATCGACCTGTACCTGAAGGACGAGTCGACCCACCCGACCGGCAGCCTCAAGCACCGGCTCGCCCGCTCCCTCTTCCTCTACGGCCTGTGCAATGGCTGGATCCGGCCGGGCCGCCCGGTGATCGAGGCGTCCAGCGGTTCCACGGCCGTCTCCGAGGCGTACTTCGCCAAGCTGATCGGCGTGCCTTTCATCGCGGTCATGCCGCGCACGACGAGCGCCGAGAAGATCCGTCTGATCGAGTTCCACGGCGGACGGTGCCACTTCGTGGACGACTCGCGGAAGATGTACGAGGAGTCCGCCCGCCTCGCGGTGGAGACCGGCGGCCACTACATGGACCAGTTCACCTACGCCGAACGGGCCACGGACTGGCGCGGCAACAACAACATCGCCGAATCCGTCTTCCGTCAGCTGGAGTTGGAGCGGTTCCCCGAGCCCGCGTGGATCGTCGCCACGGCCGGCACGGGCGGCACCTCCGCGACCATCGCCCGGTACGTCCACTACATGCAGTACGACACCCGCATCTGTGTCGCCGATCCGGAGAACTCGTGTTTCTTCGAGGGCTGGACCACCGGCGATCCGGACGTCACCTGCGATTGCGGTTCGCGCATCGAGGGCATCGGCCGGCCGCGGATGGAGCCGAGCTTCGTGCCGGGTGCCATCGACCGGATGATGAAGGTGCCGGACGCGGCGAGCGTCGCCGCCGTACGGGCTCTGGAGCAGGCCATCGGCCGCAAGGCGGGCGGCTCCACCGGCACCGGGCTGTGGAGCGCGCTGAAGATCGTCGCCGAGATGGTCGCCGAGGGGCGCCAGGGGAGTGTGGTGACGCTGCTGTGCGACCCGGGGGACCGGTACCTCGACAAGTACTACTCGGACACCTGGCTGACCGAGCAGGGCCTGGACATCGCGCCGTACTCGACGGCCATCGAGCATCTGCTGGCCACGGGGGTCTGGCCCGAGTGACCGGCGGCGTCCGGGGCCGGCCTGGCCGGCGGATCGGCAGTCGCCCGTCCGAACGGCGTTTCTTCGGGAGGCGTTTGAAAGTACGTGGACAGCCCACGCCTACCATGCAAGCATATGCGACATGGTGCATGATCATTCACTGCCTCGGGATGCGGAATCCTTGGAGTGGCCGACCGGCTTCCGGGCCTACACGGGGCACGGAGGACTGCGTGAGCACGGCGACGACATCTCCGTAGTCGCGTCGGACCGGCCGGCCGTCAGTGCCGCGATGTTCACCCAGAGCCTCTTCGCGGGCCCGGCCGTGGCCCTCAGCCGGGTACACGCCGCGGAACAGAAGCTGCGTGCCGTGACGACGCTGGCGAACAACGCGAACGTCGCCACCGGCCGTCAGGGCGAGGAGAACGCCGCCGAGGTCGTCCGCCGGGTCGCCGGGATTCTGAGCATCCCGCACGGCGAGGTCCTGATCGGCTCCACCGGCGTCATCGGACGCCCCCTGCCGATGGACACCATCCGCGCCCACTTCGACAAGACCGCCGAGCACGGACTCGCGGCGTTCAAGGCCGCACCGCTGGACGTGGCCCGCGCGATGATGACCACCGACACCCGCCCGAAGACCGCTGTACGGACCGTCGGACAGGCCCGCGTCGTGGGCGTGGCCAAGGGTGTCGGCATGCTGGAGCCCAACATGGCCACGATGCTGGCCTATGTGTTCACGGACGCGGAGATGCCCGCGGCCGACCTGGACAGCGCGCTGCGCACAGCGGTGCATCACACCTTCAACTGCCTGAGCGTCGACACCGACACCTCCACCTCCGACACCGTGGCGGTCATCGCCAACGGCGCCGCGGGCCCGGTCGATCCGGCTCGGTTCTCCGAAGCTCTCGCCGACCTGTGCCTGGACCTCACCCGGCAACTGGCCGGTGACGGCGAAGGCGCCACGAAGCTCCTGCGCGTCACGGTCAGCGAGGCCGGCGACCACGCGCAGGCCAAACGCATCGCCAAGAGCGTGGTGAACTCCCCGCTGGTCAAGACCGCCGTCCACGGCGCCGACCCCAACTGGGGCCGGGTGCTGATGGCCATCGGCAAGAACACCGACGACACCACCATCGTGCCCGGCAAGGTCACCGTCAGCTTCGGCGACATCGAGGTCTATCCCGAGGAAGCCGAAGCCGACACCCTCGACCGGCTCGTCGCCCTCATGCGCCGGGACGAGGTCGACATCGTCATCACGCTCGGCCTCGGGGCGGCCGAAGCCACGGTCTACGGCTGCGACCTGTCCGCCGGCTACGTCCGCGTCAACGCCGACTACACGACATGCCCGGCCGCGACCGCGACAACGGATCCCCCACGGTGCTCGTGATCCCGCAGTGGCAGGGGTCCGCGGCCCGCCATCCCCGACGGCTGGCCGAGGGCGCCCACCGGCTCGGCGCGCTGCTCCCCACGGCGTCACGCACCGTCGTCGACATCGACCCCCGCCCCGGACAGGACCACGACGGCGTACGTCACCTCGATGCGCTGACCCGCTCCCTGGCAGCAACCAGGACCGCGCTGTGCCGGACCGGCGACGGCGCAACCCTCCTCGCGGTGGGCGGCGACTGCGGCATCGAGCTCGCGCCCGTCGCCCGCGCCGTCGCCCGCCACGGCGACAGCCTGGCCGTCGTCTGGTTAGACGCCCACGCCGACCTCAACACCCCCGACACGTCCCCCTCCGGGGGCTTCCACGGAATGGTGCTGCGCACCCTGCTCGGCCAGGGACCGGCAGCACTGGTGCCCGAGCCGGAGGAACGCCTCTCCACCCGCCGGATCGTCCTCGCGGGCGTCCGCGCCCTCGATCCCGCGGAGCGGGACTTCATCGACTCCGAAGGAATCCGAGCCCTGTCCGTTCAGAGCCTCCGGGAGCCGGACCGACTGCTCGCCGAGGTGGCGGCCACGGGAGCCACGCACGTCTACGTCCACCTGGACCTGGACGTGCTGGACCCCGCGCACTTCACCGGCCTGTCCTGCCCCGAACCCGGGGGCCTGCACCCCGACCAGCTGCGCACCGCCCTGCACGCGCTCACTCAACGCTTCACCTTCGCCGGCATGGGCATCACGGAACACGCCCCCACCACCGATACGGCCGACAGCGACCACGTCCTGAGAGGGATCCTCGACGGCATCGGTCTCCGGACGACGTCCGCCGGACGGCCGTCCTAGCGCGCCGCGGCCGCCAGGCGCCGGTCCAGCGCCGTCACCGCGTCCCGGAACGCCCGTCCCAGACCGGGCCGGGCGACACCGAAGGCGAACCGGAAGGGCGCCGTACCGTCCACCGCGAACGTCCACTGCACCCGCGTGCCCGCCCCCGCCGGGGCGAGCCGCCACTCCTCGACCATGGCCCGCGCTCCCGGCGCGTTGGTGACGTCGACGCGGTAGGCGTACACCTCGGGGCTCTTCGCCGCGAGGATCGTCTCCTCGAAGCGCGTACCTCCCCTGAGCCGGATCTCGCGCCGGGCCCCGTCGTCCAGCGGACGGGCCAGCGTCACCGCCGAGAACCACTGCGTCCAGCCCGGCACGTCCTCGGCCAGCGCGCGATAGACCGTCTCCGGGGGAGCGGTGACCTCCCGCGCGAAGACATGCCGTACGGGCGCGGTCCCGACGAAGTCGAGCCGCACCTCACGCAGCAGGTGAGCCATGGACGAAACCCCCTATGCCGACGCCGCTACGGGCAGCGTCACCATAGCTGGCGCCCCGTCAGATGTCTGCACCCTCCTCGGGCTCGCCCGCCACCACCAGCCGGCGCAGCTGCTCCGAGATCTCCGAGCGCGCCTCGCTGTCGAGGCCGGCGTCCGTCACCAGCGTGTCGACCTGCTCCAGCGCAGCGAACGAACTCAGCCCCACCACACCCCACTTGGTGTGGTCGGCGACCACCACGACCCGCCGCGCCGACTGCACAAGGCGCCGATTCGTCTCGGCCTCCGCGAGGTTCGGCGTGGACAGGCCGGCCTCCACCGATATGCCGTGCACACCGAGGAACAGCACGTCGAAGTGGAGCGCCGCGATCGCCTGGTCGGCCACCGGGCCCACGAGCGAGTCGGACGGCGTGCGCACCCCGCCGGTCAGCACGACCGTGGCCGCGCCCTGCCGGGGGCCCGACGTGCGCTGCGCCGCGTGGAAGACGTCGGCCACCCGCACCGAGTTCGTGACCACCGTGAGGTCGGGCACCTCGACCAGTTGGTGGGCCAGCGCGTACGTCGTCGTACCGCCCGACAGTGCGATCGCGCTGCCGGGCGCGACCAGCTCGGCCGCCGCTCGCGCGATGTCCTCCTTGGCCGTCAGCTCCAGACCCGACTTGGCCTCGAAGCCCGGCTCGTGCGTGCTGGCCTCGACCACCGGGACCGCGCCGCCGTGCACCTTCTCCAGCACGCCCTGCCGGGCGAGCGCGTCGAGATCGCGCCGCACCGTCATGTCCGACACGCCGAGCTTGCGGGTCAGCTCGTTGACGCGTACCCCGCCCCGGCGCCGAACCTCGTCAAGGATCAGGGCGCGCCGCTGCTCCGCGAGGAGGTTCTGATTCTCACTCACGTACGCTCCGGTCCTTTCGCCTCAAGCCGTCCGCCACACCCGCGCACCTGCTCTGATGAGGACATTCTCACCCCTCCCGGCGCGCGGGAGGTCCCATACTCGCACGGGTCGGTACCGGTCGCGCCACTGACTGTCCCGACGCGGGCATGTCACGACCACAACTCCCGTTCCCCTGTTCTTCACGCGGATCGGGGAGATTCCGTGACGAGAGGTGTACGGGACCCTCTTCGCGGAGATCCTTGTGCCCGCACAGACAGAAGCCAACGGCTCGTCACGGGGGAAGTGCGAACAGTGGAACGTGCACAGAGACACGAAAACGCCGGAATTGCCCTGGAACTCCTGGTTCACGGCGTCGGCGGCACCACACCACAGGAGATGCTCGACGATCCGCGGACCGTACGGATCACCGGCGACGACACGGCCGCCGTGTTCCGGCGTGCCGACGACGTCGACGCCGAGGACCGACCGGACGACTACCGGGGCAGACCGGTGCCCGAGGCCTACGTCTGGTGCAACCTCACCTCGGGCAACAGCGCCCGCGCCCTGTGGCTGCTGTTACTGCCGTTCATGGTCGTCAACCTCGCCCACTGGATGCGCCCCACCACGCGCGACCGCGCACGGACCGTACGTCTGTACGGCCTGCTCGTGCGGCTCGCGGGTCTGACATTGACAGTGCTGCTCGTCGCCGCCGCCTGCGAGGTCGCCCTGGACCTCGCGGCCTGGCAGTGCGCGGGCAGAGGCGCGTGCGCCGAGCGGAACAGCTGGCTGGGCTTCCTGTCGCCCACGGTCTCGAACGGCGGCTGGTGGAGCCACCCCGGCCGCAGACTCGCCCTCGCGGCCGTGGTGCCCGCCGCGCTCACCGGCCTGCTCTGGTACCTGTCCCGCCGCACCTGGAGCGCCTACGAGTCCCAGCAGCCGATGTCCCGCGACGCCGAACCCGACGAGGAGTCCGGCAGCACCTCCCTCGGCCGCCCCGGCTTCTGGTACGGCCGTCGCCTGGTCGCCCGGCTGCGCGCCGCGCACACCGCCGCCGGTCTGCTGACGGTGGCCGCGGCGGTCGGCTCGGCGGCGGCGCGCTTCGACCGCGGGCCCGGTGGCCCCGCACTCCTCGACACGCTCGGGTGGCTCCTGGACGCGGCACTCGTCGCCTGCGCCGGCGTCGTCGTATGGGTGGTCTGCCGCCGGGGCCGCAGCGAGAACCGCCTCGACCAGGAACTCGACGAGCACCTCGTACGACGCCTGCCGCTCGCCGCCCTCGTCCTGCTGGCGCTCGCCCTGGTCTACGCCGGTTGGGACCGCCCTGGCTGGCAGTCGACCGGCCGCCTCCCCGGCGACCCTACCTTCGGGGCCATCGCCTTCTTCCAAGGCCTGCTCGTCATCGTCCTCGCAGTCGTCGCCCACGTCCTGCACCGCACCCGACCCGACCCGCGTGCCGCCATGCGGGGCCTGGGCGGACCGGCCGTGGTGATGCTGGCCTGCGCTCTCGGCGGAGTGATGTCCGGCGGAGTCGCCCAGCGGGTCGCCGACTGGCTGGACGGCACCGGCGGGTCCATCGCCGGCCCGCCGGTCCTGCTGACCTGGCAGGCCTCCGTGATCCCCCCGCTGCTGGTCGTCCTGCTGTCGCTCTGCGGCTGGCTGGCGTGGCGGGCCTGGCTGCTGCGCCGCACCGAGCTGGGCACCGTGGAACGCGACTACGCCGGCGAGCCCCGGGACACGGCCCGCACCCGCCGTATCGCGAGCACGCGCGCGATGGCGACGCTCACCGACCGCGCCCCCCTCTTCGTCGCCGTCACCTCCACCGCGACCCTGCTCCTGGGCGCCGGAGCCCTCGTCGGCGCCCTGGCCGACCAGACCCCGAGCGAGGCCGCCGACGGAACGCACGCCTTCGTGCACGGCGCCGCCGAGACCGCGCAGGCACTGGGCTCCTGGCTGATCGGCTTCGGCTTCATACTCTTCGTCACCTGGGGCAGACGCGCCTACAAGGACGCCTCCGCACGGCGCACCATCGGCATCCTCTGGGATGTCGGCACCTTCTGGCCACGCGCCGCTCACCCCTTCGCACCGCCCTGCTACGCCGAGCGGGCCGTGCCCGACCTGACCTGGCGCATGGCGACCTGGACCCGCGCCGAGGACGACCGCCGGCTCGTCATCTCCGGGCACTCCCAGGGCAGCGTGCTCGCCGCCGCGGCGGCCTGGCAGCTGACCCCCGCCGACCGCAAACGGGTCGCACTCCTCACCTACGGCTCCCCCCTGGAGCGCCTCTACGGCCGCTGGTTCCCGGCCCACTTCGGCCCGGCCGCCCTCGCCTCCCTGCACGCCGAGGTCGACTGCTGGCGCAACCTGTACCGCGTCACCGACCCCATCGGCGGCCCGGTCCGTCTGCCCGGCAGCTGCACCCCCACGGTGGACCGCGAGGCCCTCAAGGATCCGCTGGCCTACGGCCGCACCCCCGCACACCCCCTGCCCGCCCCGATCCTGGGTCACGGCGACTACCAGGCCGACCCGGCGTTCGCGCAGGAGCGGCAGCGGCTGCTGAAACGGCTGCGGCCCGAGGTGCCGGCACAGCGGCCGGAGTCCGACGTGCAGAGCTGACCCCGGGCCTGCCGGGCCGCCTCAGGGCAGCTCCGGCAGGTCCTCCTGGTACAGCAGCGTCAGGTCGTCCGTGCTCGGCTCGTCGAACTGGGCGACCCGGCCCGCGTGCCGCTCCACCATCGCCTCGAAGGTCTGACGTGCGGTGCGGCCATTACCGAACGCCGGGCCCTTGGGAATCGCCGTGAAGTACTTCTGGAGAGCCTCCGCCAGGCCCGGACCGAGCCGGTACTCGTGCTCCTCGGCCTGCTGCTCCACGATCCGCAGCAATTCGTCGGGGCCGTAGTCGCTGAAGGTGATGGTCCGCGAGAAACGGGACGCCACACCGGGGTTGACCGAAAGGAAGCGTTCCATCTCGGCCGTGTAACCCGCCACGATCACCACGACCGCGTCCCGGTGGTCCTCCATCAGCTTCACCAGCGTGTCGATGGCCTCCTTGCCGAAGTCCCGGCCCGAGTCCTCCGGCGACAGCGCGTACGCCTCGTCGATGAACAGCACACCGCCGCGCGCCTTGTCGAAGGCCTCCTGCGTGCGGATCGCGGTGGAGCCGATGTGCTCGCCGACCAGGTCGACACGGGACACCTCGACCAGATGGCCCTTCTCCAGCACACCGAGGGAGGCGAGGATCTCGCCGTAGAGCCGGGCGACCGTCGTCTTGCCGGTGCCGGGGGAGCCGGTGAAGACCAGGTGGCGCTTGACCGACGCCGCCTTCAGGCCCGCCTGCTGGCGGCGCCGCCCCACCTCGATCATGTCGGTGAGGGCGCGCACCTCGCGCTTGACGCTCTCCAGGCCCACCAGCGCGTCCAGTTCACCGAGGACGGCCTTGGAGGTCCGCGTCGGCTGCTCGGGCTCCGAGGCGGCGATCAGCGGCTCCTGCTCGGTGCTGCGCTGGCCGGGGATCGCGCCGAGGAGCCCGGGGGACTGATGCGCGGTCTGTACGGCGGGCGCCGGGGCCGGCGGCCTGAGGCCCGCGCTTTCGTCGCTGGTGCAGTCCTCCACGTCGGGGCCCACTCCCAAGGCCGCGTCCGGGCCGCCGTCCGCGAACTCGTACCCGCCGCGCGCGCACCGCTCCGTACGGCACTTCTTCAGCGTCGTACGGCAGCCGTCGATCACATGGAAGCCGTATCCGGCGCTGCCCCGCACCCGGCAGTCCAGGAAGGTGCCGCGGCCACCTGCCGAGACGTAGAACCCGGCCTCGGCGGGGGAGTCGACCGTGCAGCGCTCGACGGTGGGGTCGGCGCCCTTGGTGACGATCACGCCGGTCTGGTTGCCGTCCAGGGTGCAGTTGTTGAGGGTGCCGCCGCTGCCGTGGTCCCGGAACCAGGCGCCTGTCGCGGCGTCCCGGATCCGGCAGTCGTCGAGCTGGGCCGTGGCGCCGTCGCTCACCGACACGGCCGTGTTGCGCACCTGGGACAGGTCACTGTCGACGACGTCCGCGCGCGAACCGCGGTCGAGGACGAACAAGGCGTCCGGCACGTCGTGCACCCGGCAGGAGTCCAGCACCGCAGTGGCCCCGTCGCTGACCCACACCGCCGGGTAGTCGCCCGTGCTGTCGAAGATCTCGCACTGGTTGGCGTCCACGCGCGTGCCCGGATCCCACACCGAGAGGCCGTTGCGTCCGAACTGACGCACCGTCGTGCGGGTCAGCGTCAGCACCGAGCGGGACCGCAGGTCGACCGCGTTCTCCGGGATGTCGTGGATACGGCAGTCGGCCAGGGTCAGCACGGCGTCCGTGTCGAGCGTGACCCCGTCGGCGGTGGTGCGGTGCACATCGCAGTCGGTGAGATGGGCGGTGGCCCGGCCGGTGATCTGGACGCCGGAGCCCCGGACCTCGTAGACCTCGCAACCCACCGCTTCCAACGCGGAGTTCTCCCCGGTCGCCGTCAGCCCCGAACCTGAGGCGTGGTGGATCCGGCAGCGCTCCAGACGAGGATGCGCGCCCCCGCGTACGGCGATGCCCGCCTGGCCGGCCGCGACGACCTCGCACTCCTCGAACACGCCGCCACCGCCGTCGAGTACGGCGATGCCGATGCCCGCGGGATTGTCCACGGTGCACCGCCGCACGGTCGGTCGCGCGCCGCCCCGCACCTCGATCCCGGCCGCGGACCGCGTGACGATCCGGACGTCCGACAGCTCCGGGGCGCCCTCCTCCACGAGCAAGGCGGGCGCCGCCGCGTCCTGGCCCTCCACATGCAGGTCCTGAACCACGGCGGAGGCGCGCACGGTCAACGGCACACCGTCCAGCGGCGCGATGCGCACCGAGCCCGGAGAGCCCTCCGGGCCGCGCAGGGTCACCGCTCGCTGGACGACGAGGTTCTCCCGGTAGGTGCCGGGGGCGACGGTGAGGACGTCACCGTCTGCCGCGGCCTCCAGGGCGGCGGCGAGCGACGCGTACTCACCCGTGCGGCGCCGCCACCGCGATGTGCCGGTGTGCGTCACCTGGACCGTGCCCTGTGCCATGGCGTTGATGTGCCCCCACCTCGTCGTACGCGGGTCTGCTGCCGGAGAGTTCGGCCGGTCCACCGTAGCGTGCGCGCGGGCGGTGGGTTGACCAGAGCCGTAAGGCCGTCAGCTGCCGGCTCCGGTCCGGCCCCAGTCCGGACCCGCCTTGTCCCATGCCTGGTCCCAACGGGCGTACCGGCGACGGACCATGCGCCAGACGATCAGCCGTCTGCCGCCCTCGATCAGACCGGCGGCCAGCAGGGCCGCGCCGAACCCGGCGAGGACGGCATGCGTCGCCGCGGTCGAGGAGTCCAGCGGACGGGCCACGGTGCGGCCCTGTTCGTCCGTCCAGATCCTGAACCGGTCGCCGGGCTGCGGGGTGTCCAGGCTCGTCATGACCGGACCCTGGTGCACGGTGCCGTCCGGGGCGGTCCAGCCGGCCACGACCCGGGTGCGCATGGTCCGCCCGGTGGCGGCCTCGGGGTCGGCGTCCAGCGGGGAACCGTCCAGCTTGCGGACCACGCTCGCCGTCACCATGTGCCGGGACGCACGCTGTTCACGCACGGACTCCTGCAAGGCGTCCTCGGCGAGGCCGCCGACCAGCGAGCCGGCCACGGGCATGACGACGAGGATCAGCAGCAGGGCCGCGAGGGCGAGCCAGGCCTCGGCCAGATCGGTCGCACGGCGCAGCGGATTGTCCCGCCAGCGCCAGAGTCCGCTGATCGCCCGCATCGTCCGGCCACCCCCTTCCCGCTCCGTGATAACCCCGGACAGAGCAGCTCACGCGCGAGTCCGGCGAAGAGAGAGTGAAATCACCGCCACCGGGCCTCTCATGAACTTCTCACGAAAGGCCCAACGCGCGGGCGCCCGGCCCCGGTTCCCGTACGCCGCCGCCCGCAGGGGTGAATTCTCAGCCGAGGATCGTGACCGGATCGCCTACCCGGATCGTGCCGCGGGAGAGGGGCACCATGTTCTGGCCGAAGATCAGTCTGCCGTCCAGCCTGCGGTGCCGGCCCAGGGTGTGCAGGGGCTCCCGGCCGCGCTCGGCGGTGGCCTGGTCGGTCGTGGTCACCACGCAGCGCCCGCACTTCTTGGGGACACGGAAGGTGACCTCGCCGATGGCGATGCGCGACCAGTCGTCCTCGGCCCAGGCGGTGGTGCCCGACACGACGACGTTCGGGCGGAAGCGGTTCATGGGCAGCGGGCCCTCGTCCGCGTGATCACCTCGTGCGATGAGGGAGTTGAGCGCGTCGAGGGAGGCCGTGGTGGTGACGAGCAGCGGGAAGCCGTCGGCGAAGCTGACCGTCTCGCCCGGCAGCGCGTACGCCGGGTCGACGGGACGGCGTGAGCCGGGGGCGTCCATGTGCACGAGGCGCGTGTCGACGCCGAGGAAGGCGGTGCACCAGGCGTGCGCGGCGTCGTCCTCGGCGAGGACCGCTTCGACCTTGTCGCGGAATATCTGCATCGGCACGGTGCCGGACCTCGTCGGCACGGGCACGGTCAGCGGGTCCATGCCGGGCCCGGACAGCCGGACGCCGCCGGGCAGCAGCTCGGCGGCGGCCAGCGCGAGGCGCGGTTGCTGGCGCTGTGTAACGACCTTTCCCCCGTCGTCGATCAGCGCCCAGCGTCGGTCTCCGGCCAGCCCCCAGGGCTCCACGACGGCCTCCCGGGGCGCGGTGCCCCGGAACGCCTTGACCGGATGAACATGTATCGACTGCAACTGTGCGTGCCCCATGGGCCCATCGTGCCAGGTGGCGCCGACAGCCCGGGGGAACGGGTCAGTAGCCGCGATACTGCTGGTTGTTGTACGGGTCCTGGTAGGGAGCCGCGGCGGGGCGGGGAGCCGCGGGGCGCATCGCCTCGTAGCCCATGCCGCCGGGAGCCACCGGACGGGGCTGCTGCCCCTGCGGGCCCGGATAGCCGCGCGGCGCGGCCGCCTGCTGAGGGATGTACGCCGCGGGCGCCTGTTGCAGCGGAGCGGGCTGCTGCGCCTGCGGATAGCCGTAGGAGGGCTGGGACGGGGCCGCCGGGAGGGCGGGCAGTGCCGACGGCAGCGCGGGCAGATGGCTGCCCGGCGTGTCGTACGCGGCGGGCACCCGGATCGGGGCGATCTGCGGGGTGCCCCGCTCGGCCACGAGCGAGTCGTAGATCGGAGTGTCCGGGAAGGAGGCGGAGTAGTAGCCGCCGCCATAGGTGGAGCGGGGGGAGGTCATGGCGCATACGTTAAGCCCACGATGTGCTGGTTGGGGAGACCGATAAGAGGGTTGTTTTATGTGTCCGCAGTGACGCCGGATCCCCAATGCGAGCGAACTTGGCAAAAAGGGACGCCAATCCGTGCTCGGATCGTGTAAATGCCGAGTTCCGGGCGGGTTACCGGGGGTTGACCGTCGGTGTTCCCGTGCCCCTCATGGGAGTTCTCCGGAGCGGGGAATAGGTTGACCCTGTAGAAACCCGATGAGCTGCCGGGACATCCCTGGCGCGGTGACCCGTGATGGGGGCGGACATGTCAATGCCGAAAGGATCGAACGTTCCGGTGCCGACGACGGCGCTGCGGGTCGAACTGGGCTGGCGCTCCGGGCCGGGCGTGCCCGACGCGGATGCCTCGGCGCTGCTGCTGGTCGGCGGAAAGGTCCGTTCCGACGGGGACTTCGTCTTCTACAACCAGCCCGTGCACTCCTCGGGCGCCGTCCGCCACGAGGGCAAGCGGGACGCCGGCGGCCGGGTGACCGACAGTCTGCTCGTCGACCTCGCGCGCGTGGAGCCCGCGATCGAGACCGTCATCCTCGCCGCCTCGTCCGACAGCGGCTCTTTCGGCCAGGTTCCGGACCTCTGTATCGAGGTCAAGGACGGCGCTCAGGGCGCCGTCGTCGCTCGGTTCGACAGCACGGGCGCCACCGTGGAAACCGCTTTCGTGCTCGGCGAGTTCTATCGCCGGCAGGGCGCCTGGAAGTTCCGCGCCGTCGGCCAGGGTTACGGCAGCGGCCTCGAAGGCCTCGCCACCGACTACGGCATCACGGTCGACGAACCCCAGCAGACGGCGCCCGCCCCGGCGCCGCTCACCCCGCCGGCCACGAACCCGATGACCCCGCCCCCGCCCGTGGCGCCGCCGGCTCCCATGCAGCCGCCCGCCATGCCACCGGTCCCGCCGTCCGCACCCCAGGCGCCGGTCAGCCTCAGCAAGGTGACGCTCACCAAGGCGGCCCCGTCGGTCTCGCTGACCAAGCAGGGCGGTACCTCGGGCGCCCTGCGCGTGAACCTCAACTGGCAGGTGCGCAAGCAGTTCTCGGGCTGGGCGAGCAAGCTGGGCCGCCCGGTCGCCATGCACAACGACCTCGACCTCGACCTGTGCGCCCTGTACGAGCTCACCGACGGCCGCAAGGGCGTCATCCAGTCCCTCGGCAACGCCTACGGCGCCCTGAACCAACCCCCGTACATCCACCTCGACGGCGACGACCGCACCGGCGCCATGGCGAGCGGCGAGAACCTCACCGTCAACCTCGACCACCAGCGGGACTTCCGGCGCATCCTGATCTTCGTGACCATCTACGAAGGGGCGCGTTCCTTCGCCGACCTGCACGCCACGGTCACGCTCACCCCGCAGCACGGCGCACCGGTCGACTTCTCGCTCGACGAGTGCACGGTCCCCTCGACGGTCTGCGCCCTCGCCCTGCTCACCAACACCGGCAGCGATCTGGTCGTCCAGCGCGAGGCCCGCTACCTGGTGCCCGAGCGGGGGGTGAGCCCGCAGCGCACGGTCGACCACGCGTACGCGTGGGGCATGAACTGGACGCCCGGCCGCAAGTAGTCAGCCCTCGTCGGGCACCGCGTCCGGACGCGTGTACGTGCGGCCCTTCCAGGCCGCGCCGCGCCCCCGGTAGTGCTGCACCGCGGAATCAACCGTCATCAGGAGATAGAGGAACGCGGTGAACGGCAGCAGAGGAGCGAGCCACAGTGGCTGCCGGTAGTAGCGGAGCATCGGGGCATACGTCCCCGTCATCACCAGCCACGCGAGCCCGCCGATGACCGCCGTCACCGTGTCCCCGACGGCCGCACCGGCGATCACGGCCGCGGGCGGCACCAGATAGACCAGAGCGAGCCCGGCGACGGTTCCGGCCAGCAGCAGAGGGTTGTGCCGCAACTGTGCGTACGCGCTGCGCGACACCATCCGCCACAGGTCGTGCAGCCGGGGACAGGGGCGCACGCTGTCCACCCGCTCGGCCAGCCCCAGCCAGATGTGGCCGCCGCCGCGCTTGACGGCCCGCGCGAGCGCCACGTCGTCGATGACGGCGTGCCGGATGGCGTCCGGAATCCGCGCCCGCTCCGCGGCCTCGGCGCGCAGGAGGACGCAGCCGCCCGCCGCGGCCGCCGTACGCGCCCCCCTCCTGCCGATCCGGCGGAACGGGTACAGCTGCGCGAAGAAGTAGACGAAGGCCGGCACCACCAGCCGCTCCCACACGCTCTCCACCCGTAGCCGGGCCATCTGCGAGACCGCGTCGAAGCCCCCGGTGCGCGCCGCCGCGACCAGCTCCCGCAGACTGTCGGGCGCATGCGCGATGTCGGCGTCCGTCAGCAGCAGGTACGCGGGGCCACGCGCGCGTGCCAGCCCGATGCCGTGGCGCACCGCCCACAGCTTGCCGGTCCAGCCGGCCGGTGGTTCACCGGGGGAGTCCACGGTCAACGGCAGCCCGCCGTGCCGCCGCGCCAGCTCGCGCGCCAGCTCTCCGGTGCCGTCCGAACTGCCGTCGTCGATCAGGAAGATCTCCGCGCGCCCCGGATAGTCCTGCGCGAGCAGCGACGGCAGGCTTGCCGGGAGTACCGCGGCCTCGTCGCGAGCCGGGACCACGACGCAGACCGGCGGCCACTCGACCGGTTCCGTCCGCCCGGGAAGTCTGACGTCCGTACGCCAGAAGAAGCCCTGGCAGAGCAGTAGCCACAGCCAGGCGGCGAGTGATCCGGCGGCGGTCCACGTGATGGCGCTCACGCGCGCAGTCTGCCCCACCGCAGGGGCCGGCGAGGGCCCATCGTCTATCGTGACCGGGTGAAGATCGCGCTGATGGACTCCGGAATCGGCTTGCTCGCGGCCACCGCCGCGGTACGGCGACTGCGACCCGACGCAGATCTCGTGCTCTCACTCGACCCCGACGGCATGCCCTGGGGCCCCAGGACCACCGAAGACCTCACGCGGCGCGCCGTGGCCGTCGCCGATGCCGCCGCCGCGCACCGGCCCGACGCACTGATCATCGGCTGCAACACCGCGACCGTGCACGCGCTGCCCACCCTGCGCGCCCGCCTCGAACCCGGCACACCGGTCATCGGCACGGTGCCGGCGATCAAGCCGGCCGCGGCAGGCGGCGGCCCGTTCGCCATCTGGGCCACACCCGCCACCACCGGCAGCCCCTACCAGCGCGGCCTCATCGAGGACTTCGCCGACGGTGTGACCGTCACCGAAGTCCCGTGCTTCGGCCTGGCCGAGGCCGTGGAACACGCGGACGAGGCGGCGATCGAGGCGGCCGTCGCCGCGGCAGCCGCACTGACCCCCGACGACGTGACGACCGTAGTCCTGGGCTGCACGCACTACGAACTCGTGGCCGAACGCATCCGCGAGGCCGTCCAGCGCCCCGGCTTCCCGCCGCTCGTCCTGCACGGCTCCGCCGGAGCGGTCGCCGCGCAGGCCCTGCGCCGCCTCGGTGAGCAGCCCGCTCCCGGGGCGGCGGCTGACGGGACTCTGACCGTGCTCCTGAGCGGCCGCGAGGGCACGCTTCCCGAGCCCGCCCTCTCCTACGAAGAGGGCCGTCTCCTACAGGCGATCAGCCCCGCACGCTGACCGGCGGGCACAAAGCGGACGCCTTCAGTCCGCCATGGCCCGGTCGGCGCAGTCACCCTGTGCAGCGCAGTACCAGCGCAGCGAAACCTGAGTAACCTCATAGACATGAGGGACCACCCCCACGGCAGGAAGCCGCACCCCGATGTCTGGACCGGGCGGGCGACCAACCGGGTCCAATGGCTGCTGGCGCTCGTCGGCGGCGCCTGCATGGCGCTCGGAATCGAGCTGGCCGTCGACTCCCCGTGGACCGGCGGCGTCGCCCCGCTCGTCATGGCAGTCGTCGGCTGCATCGCGGCCGGGTTGCTGGTCCTCTTCGGAACCCTGGCGTTCGTGCATGTCGCCCTGAAGGTCGACCACGAGTGTCTCGAGGTGCGCTGCGGCCACATCGGTGTGCCACGCCGCCGTATCCCGCTGTCCGAGGTCGTGGGGGCCGACTTCGTCCCGCTCGTCACCCCGCGCCACTGGGGTGGCTGGGGCTACCGCTGGCGGCCCGAGAAGGGCACCGCGGTCGTCGTACGACGTGGTGAGGGCCTGGTACTGCGGCTGTGGGACGGCCACACGTTCACGGTCACCGTGGACGACGCCGAGGCTGCCGTGACGGTCATCAGGGACCGGCTGCGCGCACGGACAGCCGGCCCAGCGCTCTGAGCGCTACGCGTCAGGGGCCGATCGATCGCCACGCGCGCGTGCGGCGATCTCGCGCTGCGCGGAATCGCCGGCGATCGGGCGTGCCGTGGCCAGCCCCGCCAGCAGGCCCGCGCCCACCGACACCATGGTGAAGCTGAGCGCGTTGCCGACCGCGGCGATGGCCGCCAACGCCGTCAGGGCCGTGCCCGCGGTGAGCGCGACCGGCGTGGGGCGCGCCGTGCGCCACAGCGCGAACAGCATCCAGCAGAAGGCCGCCGCCAGCAGCAGTACGCCGACGACTCCCTGTTCCGCCGCTTGCTGCAAGGGCGCCGAGTGGGGCTTGCCGTCGGACGGCAGCGTCGCGCCGGCCGTCGCACTGAGTTCCCCGAAGCGCCCCGGGCCCACACCCAGCGCGGGCTCCCGACCTGCCATGTCCAGGGCGTCGCGCCACAGCTCGACCCGGTGAGGGGTGAGCTGAGCCTCCAGCCAGGCGGCGAGCCCGTCGGCAACCGCGCTCGCTGCGACCGCCCAGGTCAAACCGGTGACCGAGGCAGCGGCCAGGGCGAGCCCCGCGATGCCCACGCCACGACGGCGGAGGTGGCCCGCGGCGAGCGAGCACAGCAGGACGGCGGAACAGGCCACGAAGCCGGTGGTCGAGCCCAGCACGGCCGCCGTCACCGCGATCCCGGCGGCCAGCACGCGCAGACCCAGGCGCAGGGCCGGCACCGCCGTTCCCCAGGCGGCAGAGCACGCGGCGCCGGCCGAGAGGGTCAGTACGGCAGCCGTGGCCCCGGCATGACCCAGCGGGTCGACGATCTGCGGGCCGGGGGACAGATGCGGAACACCCACCGTCAGGCCCACTCCGGCCAGTGCTCCGGCGCAGGGCGCGGCGACCGACAGCAGCGCCCCGCTCATCCGCCCCGCGGCATAGCCGGCGGCCACCGCCAGGATCGCGAGCAGGACCCCTTCCGGCCGGCCGCCGTGCACGGCGGCCGAGATCAGCGACCAGGCGGCGCAGGCCCCCAGCACCACCACGCCGGCCGCATCAGAAACGTTTCGTCTGTCGCTGTCCTCATCCGGACCTGCCGCAGACGTCATCCCCGTGACATCCACCCCGCCCCCCGAACCCGGTCCCCCGACCTGTGACGGACCCCGCTCGCCCGGACCCGACCGGCCGGTACGACTGAGGCTCCGGCTTACCGTAACGGCTGATGGTCGATTTGTGGATGTCTCGTGCAGAAACGACAGTCGATGCAGCCCACAGGGCAGGCCCGGGCCCCCTGCCGCCACGGACCGCGCTGTCGGTGCCGAGGTCAGCCGCCGTACACTCCCGGAGTGACCGTCACCGCAACTTCCGTGGGCGAGTCGGACCAGCTGCCGTCGCAGACAGCGCCCGTCTCGCGCGCGGCACGGCTCGTGCGCCTGGTTCCGGCCCTCGCCGCCGCGCTCTCCGGAGTGCTGCTCTACGTCAGCTTCCCGCCGCGCACCCTGTGGTGGCTGGCCCTGCCTGCCTTCGCCGTCTTCGGCTGGGTGCTGCGCGGCCGCAGCTGGAAGGCGGGCCTGGGCCTCGGCTATCTCTTCGGCCTCGGCTTCCTGCTGCCGCTGCTGGTGTGGACCGGAGTGGAGGTCGGACCCGGTCCCTGGCTCGCGCTGGCCGCGATCGAGGCGGTCTTCGTCGCGCTGGTGGGCGCGGGAGTCGCCGCGGTGTCGAAGCTCCCGGGCTCGCCCCTGTGGGCGGCGGCACTGTGGATCGCCGGAGAAGCGGCACGCGCGCGTGCGCCGTTCAACGGCTTCCCCTGGGGCAAGATCGCCTTCGGCCAGGCCGACGGCGTCTTCCTGCCACTCGCCGCGGTGGGCGGCACACCCGTGCTCGGCTTCGCGATCGTCCTGTGCGGCTTCGGCCTGTACGAGATCGTCCGTCTGCTCCTGGAGCGGCGGCGCACCCGGGCCGTACAGCGATCCGCCGCTGCCGTGGCCCTGCTGAGCGTGGCCGTACCGGTGGTGGGCGCCGTGGCCGCGCGCCCGCTGGTCAGCGACAAGGCGGAGAACGGCACCGCTACCGTCGCCGTCATCCAGGGCAACGTGCCGCGTGCCGGACTGGACTTCAACGCCCAGCGTCGAGCCGTACTGGACTACCACGCGCGGGAGACCGAGCGCCTGGCCGCCCAGGTCAAGGCGGGCAAGGCCGAACGGCCCGACTTCGTGCTGTGGCCCGAGAACTCATCCGACATCGACCCGTTCGCCAACCCCGACGCCCGCGCCGTCATCGACAACGCAGCCCAGGCGATCGGCGTGCCCATCTCCGTCGGCGGCGTCGTGGAACGCGACGGCAAGCTGTTCAACGAGCAGATCCTGTGGGACCCGGCCAAGGGGCCGGTCGACACCTACGACAAGCGGCAGATCCAGCCGTTCGGCGAGTACCTGCCGTTGCGCTCGATCGTCGGGGCGATCAACGAGAACTGGACGTCGATGGTCCGCCAGGACTTCAGCCGGGGCACCGAACCCGGTGTGTTCACGATGGACGGCGCCAAGGTCGGCCTCGTCACCTGCTACGAGGCGGCCTTCGACTGGACGGTGCGCTCCGAGGTCACCGACGGCGCCCAGATGATCTCCGTGCCGAGCAACAACGCGACCTTCGACCGCAGCGAGATGACCTACCAGCAGCTCGCGATGTCCCGCGTCCGCGCCGTCGAGCACAGCCGGACCGTCACCGTCCCGGTGACCAGCGGCGTCAGCGCGATCATCATGCCGGACGGGACGATCACGCAGAAGACGGGCATGTTCGTGGCCGACTCGCTGGTCCAGAAGGTGCCGCTGCGCTCCAGCGAGACGCCGGCCACGCGGCTCGGCATCCTGCCGGAGATCGCGCTGCTGCTGGTCGCCGCGGGCGGGCTTGGCTGGGCGATCGGCGCCGGACTGAAGGCGCGACGCGCGGGCGACCTGTAGCCGTACGCCGGACGTGCGCCCCCGGAAGTCACCGGGGGCATCGCCAACGGCCCGTTAGGGTCGGGGCCATGGCTACTCCTGATTTCATTCGTACGATCCGGGCCTCCGCCGGTCATCAGATGCTGTGGCTCCCCGGAGTCAGCGCCGTCGTCTTCGACGACGACGGCCGGGTCCTGCTGGGGCAGCGCGCGGACAACGGTGAGTGGACGGTGATCAACGGTATCCCGGACCCGGGCGAGCAGCCCGCGGTCGCCGCCGTGCGGGAGGTGTACGAGGAGACGGGGGTCCACTGTGTCGCCGAGCGGATCGTCCTGGTCAGGTCGGGCGGTGAGGTCACCTATCCCAACGGTGACATGTGCCAGTTCATGGACATCACCTTCCGCTGCCGTGCCGTCGGCGGCGAGGCACGCGTGAACGACGACGAATCCCTTCAGGTGGGCTGGTTCGAGGTGGACGCGCTGCCCGCGATGGGCGAGCGTCAGCTGTTCCGGATCAAGCAGGCACAGTGCGATGAACCCACGTGGTTCGAGCCCATGAGCTCGGACTGAAGTATGGGTTGTGACCATATGTGGCCTGGCGAGGGTGCTGTCTAGGGTCGAGCCATGACCCCGCGCAGCATCCTCCCGGCCCAAGGCTCGTCCTTGCCCCTCCCGCTCGACCTCGGCGGCCGCACCGCCCTCGTCACCGGCGCCGCCGGCGGTATCGGCCGTGCCTGCGCGCTACGGCTCGCGGCAGCTGGGGCCAAGGTGAGAGCGGTCGACCGGGACGCCGCCGGTCTTGAGGAGCTCGCCGAAGCGGCCCGGGGCATCGCGGGGGCCGTCGAACCGCACGTCCTCGATCTCACCGACCTGAACGCCGCCGAACTCGCAGCCGCCGGCACCGATGTCCTCGTGAACAACGCCGGGCTGCAACTGGTGCGTCCCATCGAGGAGTTCCCGCCCGAGGGCTTCCACACGGTGCTCACCGTGATGCTGGAGGCACCGTTCCGGCTCATCCGTGGAGCCCTGCCCCATATGTACGGGCAGGGCTGGGGCCGGATCGTCAATGTGTCCTCCGTACATGGGCTGCGCGCCTCGGCTTTCAAGTCGGCCTATGTGGCCGCCAAACATGGCCTGGAAGGACTCTCCAAGACCGCCGCCCTGGAGGGCGCACCCCATGGCGTCACCTCCAACTGTGTGAACCCCGCCTATGTGCGCACCCCACTGGTCGAGAAGCAACTCGCCGACCAGGCCCGGGCTCACGGGCTTCCCGAGGAACGGGTGCTCTCCGAGGTGCTGTTGCAGGACAGCGCGGTCAAGCGGCTCATCGAACCGGAGGACGTCGCCGAGGCCGTGGCGTATCTGTGCAGTCCGCACGCCTCCTTCGTGACCGGTACGTCGCTCGTGCTCGACGGCGGCTGGACAGCGCACTGACCGGCCGAGAGGGCGGCGGAATTCCGAGTTATCCACAGGGCTGACGGGATGGCGGTGCGATGAGCAATCCTGTCGGCATGTCTCGCGATCACGTGCACCCCGCCGAGCGCTCCGCAGCCCCTGCCGGAGCGCCCCTGAGCAGCGCGGAGACGCCGTTCCTGGAGCTGCTGGCCCGGGGCGCATCCGCCGACGCCTATGAGCAGCCGGTGCTGCTCGCCCGCGCCGAGGGCTGCTCCACCGAGCGGATCGTCGCCCTCGAACAGGCCAGGCTGCTCGCGCTGCGCGTGCGCTCCGAGCTGGAGGGACGGCGCAGGCGCGAGGCCGAACTGTCGGCCCTGTTCGAGACGGCCCACGACCTGGCCGGCCTGCGGGACCTCGATGCCGTGCTCCAGGCGATCGTGCAGCGCGCCCGGTCGCTGCTCGGCACGGACGTCGCCTATCTCAGCCTGAACGACCCGGCCAGGGGCGACACCTATATGCGGGTGACCGAGGGATCCGTCGCCGCCCGCTTCCAGCAGCTGCGGCTCGGCATGGGGGAGGGCCTGGGCGGCCTCGTCGCGCAGACAGCCCGCCCCTATGTCACCGACGACTACTTCAAGGACGACCGCTTCCAGCACACCCTCACCATCGATTCCGGCGTGCGCGACGAGGGACTGGTCGCCATTCTCGGGGTGCCCTTGATGCTGGGACACCATGTCATCGGCGTCCTGTTCGCCGCGGACCGACGGGCGCGGGTCTTCGAACGAGAGCAGATCGCGCTGCTCGGCTCCTTCGCCGCCCTCGCCGCAGCCGCCATCGACACCGCGAACCTGCTCACCGAGACCCGCTCGGCCCTCGCCGACCTGGAACGGGCCAACGAGATCATCCAGGACCGCAGCGGAGTCATCGAACGGGCCTCCGACGTGCACGACCGGCTCGCCGAACTCGTGCTGCGCGGCGGAGGCGTGCACGACGTGGCCGCCGCGGTCTCCGAAGTCCTCGACGGAACGGTCGAGTTCGCGGAGGCCACCGCCGCACCGGCCGACGCCCTGGAGATCTCCCGCGTCGAAGGCCACGCGGTACGACACGACGACGACTGGATCGCCGCCGTGGCAGCGGGCGGAGAGCTGCTCGGCGCGCTGGTCCTGCGCGGTCACCCCGGCCTCGACCCCGTCGACCAGCGCACCCTGGAGCGGGCCGCGATGGTCACCTCCCTCCTGCTGCTCGCCCGCCGCTCCGCCGCCGAGGCCGAACAGCGGGTCCGGGGCGAGCTGCTGGACGATCTGCTCGACGCCCGCGACCGCGACCCGCGTCTGCTGCGCGAGCGTGCGGCGCGGCTGGACGCCGACCTCGACGCCACCCATGTCGTCCTCGCCGCCCGCCTCGACGCCACATCGGCCGACGCCGACCAGGAGGCGGCCGCCCGCAGACGCCTGTGGTCCGCCGCGTCCCACCTCGCCGCGACCCGGCACGGCCTGGCGGCCGCGCGCGACGGCGGCACGGTCCTGCTCCTGCCCCTCGCTGCGGGAGACACCGCCACCACCCTGGCCCGCAGCACCGCCCGTCACCTCGGCACGGCCGTCCACGAGGCGGTCACCGTCGGTGCCTCCGCCCCGGTCGAGGCCCTGGCCGCCCACCCGGACGCCGTGGCCGCCGCCTACGAGGAGGGCCGGCGCTGCCTCGACGCCCTGCGACTGCTCGGCCGCTCTGGCGACGGCGCCGCCGCCGAGGACTTCGGGTTCGTGGGGCTGCTGCTGGCCGGCGACCGGGACATCGCGGGCTTCGTCGACCGCACGATCGGCCAGGTCGTCGCCTACGACGAACGGCGCGGCACCGACCTGCTGCGCACCGTCGACGCGTACTTCGCCAGCGGGATGAGCCCGGCCCGCACCAAGGACGAACTGCACGTCCATGTGAACACGGTCGCCCAGCGCCTGGAGCGCGTCGGCCGCCTCCTCGGCGACGACTGGCAGAGCCCCGCCCGCGCCCTGGAGATCCAACTGGCCCTGCGCCTGCACCGGTTGTCGGCACCGGCACAGCGCTGACCCCCGCACGCGCGGGCGTACGGGGCGCTGCCGGGAAGGGGCAGTGTGCGCGGTGGACGCTGGGTGGATCAGACGATGCGCGCGTCCGCCGCCCGGGCCGCCGTCGGCTCCGCGTCGGTCGGGGAGTCGATGTCGGCCAGGTCCCGGTGACGGGTCTCCTTGGCCGCGCCGACCGCGATCAACGTCAGGACGGCCGCGGCGATGACGTACAGGGCGATCGGGGTGGAGCTGTCGTAGTCGGCCAGCAGCGCGGTCGCGATCAGCGGTGCCGGCGCGCCCGCCGCGACCGAGGCGAACTGGGCACCGATCGAGGCACCGGAGTAGCGCATCCGGGTCGCGAACATCTCGGAGAAGAAGGCCGCCTGGGGCGCGTACATGGCGCCGTGCAGGACGAGGCCCACGGTCACGGCGAGGATCAGGTTGCCGAAACCGCCGGTGTCGATGAGTGAGAAGAACGGGAACATCCACAGCCCGACGCCGGCGGCGCCCAGCAGGTAGACGGGACGACGGCCGATCCGGTCCGACAGAGCGCCCCAGGCGGGAATGACCGCGAAGTGCACGGCGGAGGCGATGAGCACGGCGTTGAGAGCGGTCTGCTTGGAGACACCGGCCGACGTGGTGGCGTAGACGAGGATGAACGCGGTGATGACGTAGTAGCTGATGTTCTCCGCCATCCGCGCGCCCATCGCCACCAGCACATCACGCCAGTGGTGCCGCAGCACGGAGACCAACGGCAGCTTCTCGGCGTCAGCCGTCTGCGTGACCTTGCGTGCCTCCGCCTGTGCCAACGCCTGCTTGAAGACGGGCGATTCATCGACAGACAGACGAATCCACAAACCGACGATCACGAGTACGCCGGACAGGAGGAAGGGGATGCGCCAGCCCCAGCTGCCGAAGGCGCTGTCCGACAGCAGGGCCGTCAGCAGGGACAGCACTCCGGTGGCCAGCAGCTGCCCCGCGGGTGCGCCGGTCTGCGGCCACGAGGCCCAGAAACCACGCCGCCGCGCGTCCCCGTGCTCGGACACCAACAGCACGGCCCCGCCCCACTCACCACCGAGCGCGAAGCCCTGCACCAGGCGCAGCACGGTCAGCAGCACGGGCGCCGCGGACCCGATGGTCGCGTGGGTCGGCAGCAGCCCGATCGCGAACGTCGCCCCGCCCATCAGCAGCAGGCTCAACACCAGCAGCTTCTTGCGTCCGAGCCGGTCACCGTAGTGCCCGAAGACCAGCGCGCCCAATGGACGGGCGGCGAATCCGACGGCGTACGTCAGAAACGACAGGAGAGTGCCGACGACCGGGTCGGAGTCCGGGAAGAACAGCTTGTTGAAGACGAGGGCGGCGGCGGAGCCGTAGAGGAAGAAGTCGTACCACTCGATGGTGGTGCCGATGAGGCTGGCGGCGACGATGCGACGGAGGTTCGCGGGTGGTGGGGGAGCGGTGGTTCCGGAGGCCATGTGCGCCACTTCCTCGTGTGCGGTGGAGACGGGTACGTGTTCGCACACCGTAGGAATCTGCAGGTCAGGGGCACATGTGGTGGGACTACATAGTTCGCGGACGAGGTGTGCGTGTTGCCCCTATGCCGGTGCTTCGACGGCCGTCCCGAGGGCCTGATCGATGGCAGAACGGGCAGTGTCCTTGTTGCGTCATTCGGGGTGATTTGATGCTGGCGTGCTGACTCCCGTGCTGGTTTGGTGCTGACTAAGAGAGCAACTCGCGGGACATTTTGTTAGCCATCGCCCCAGTGGATCATCGTCCGGGATCTCTGCGGGAGGGCTTCGTAGTCCCGCGCCAGGCGGCGGCGCTGCATCAGCCAGCCGAAGGTCCGCTCGATCACCCACCGCTTTGGCAGCGGCTCGAACCCCTTCGTCCGGGTCCGTTGCACGACCTCGACGTCGATGCCGTGGCCGGCACCGTGATTGAAGATGCTGCTCTGGTAGCCGCCGTCGGCCCAGACCTTGACCACGCTGGGATGACGCGCCGCCAGGTCGTCGAGCAGATACGTTCCGTCGACGGTGTCGTGGACGTTCGCGGCGGTCACCAGGACGGCCAGGACCAGGCCGAGGGTGTCGGTGATCAGATGGCGTTTGCGCCTTTGA
>NZ_JAGMUL010000120.1:0-46972 GCF_019049285.1 Streptomyces sp. AC550_RSS872 | reverse complement strand
CTGCTCTCGGCCACGTTCGCCGAGGTCTTGACACTTTGCGCGTCGATCACGGCCGCGGTGGGCTCCGCACTGCGGCCCTGCGCGCGACGGGTCTTGTCGCGTAACAGGTCGTGGACCTGCTGGGTCGTGCCGTCGGCTTCCGACTTCGCGTAGTAGTCGTAGACAGTCTTGAAGGGCGGGAAGTCGTGCGGCAGGTACTCCCACGGAATCCCGGTCCGGCGGCGGCCGCCATGGTTGGAGTTGCCGACGTCGCGGTACTGGATCAGCGCGGCGCCCTCGGCGGTGCTGCCTGCCTTGACATCGAGCACCTTGCCGCTGTTGCGGTTGACCAGGATGAACTCGTCCCCGGTCTGCGGGCGCAGCTGCCACTGCTGGCTCGTCCGGCCGTCTGCGGTCGCCTGCACGACCGCCGCGCCGTCCGCCGTCGAGGACCCCTCCACGTCGAGCACCTTGCCGCTGCCGACGCAGGTGACGGTGTGGTAGCCGTCCCCGGTGGACTGGAAGGCCCACTGCTGGTTCGGTTTGCCGTTGTCGGGCCACTGGACCACGGCAGCACCGTCCGCGTTCGACGCGCGGAAGACGTCAACGACCTTGCCGCTGCGCACGCTGACGCATGTGTGGCCCTGGTGGGTGCGATGGTGTACTGCACCGAGTCGACGTTGACGTGGCCGGTGCCGTTGGGGTTGTAGGTGTACAGGCCGAGCCGGTCACCGCGGTAGCCGCCCCAGGTGTCCAAGACGAACGACAAAGACGTCGCCCACCCAGGCGGCGACGTGAATGAAGGCGGCCGCGTCTACCCGGGTGCGGTCGTCTCCAGGATGGTGGCGATCGACTTCGCGCCGGCGCCGACGGTGTCGATCTCGTGCACCAGGCGTTCGACGGTGCAGCGGACCACTCGGTGGCCCGGCGGTTGAGCTCCCTCCAGATCTTTCTCGCCGCGTATACAAGGCAGATGGACCGGTCTACCTCCTGGAGCAGCTCCTTGAGTTCATCGACCAGCACCGATCGCCGAAGCGGCCCCGGTGCTCGTCGATGAACTACCATCGCCTTGATCTGCTCGGAGTCCTCCGTCGTCCCCGGACGCTGTCCTCCGTCGGAGCCGATCCGGTCCTGTCAGCGGTAGACGGGGGAGACGGACGGTCGAGACCGGCCCGCCCCTCAAGGGGCGGGCCGGTCTCCGGCGTCTACGGAGTCACGGTGATCGCGGGCGCCATCTCGGCGGTCGCGTTGGTGAGCTTCCCGGAGCCGGTGGCGCCTTCCGAGCTGACGAAGCGCAGCTCGTGGTTGGTGCCCCCCGCGTTGCCCACGGCGAGCAGAAGCGTGGGCTGCTTGGCCGCATAGGCGTTCTGGACGAAGGACGTGATGTCGACGGTTATGCCGCGGCCGTCGATGGCGTTGCCCTGATGGGTCCCGCCGCCCTCGGGGACGATGGTCGAACCGAGGCTGAAGGCGGCCGACTTCGCGACGGAGGAGTTGGTGGCGGTGAAGCTCGGCCGGTTCTGCCAGGTCATGGTGTCGACCGGGCAGGAGGTGCCGCCGCCGGTGCATGTGGTGGCGCTGACGGGTTGTACGAGCAGTTGGTCGGTGTCGGTCGAGGGGACCGACGAATAGCGGTGGCCGACGTAGGTGAGCCGGAGGGTCGCCTGAGTCGGTGACTTGGTGAGGCTGTTGAGGGGGAACTGGATGTAGGTGAGCTTTCCGTCGCCGGATCCTGTGGTGTACTGCTCGCCCATCAGGCCGACGCCGCTGTTGCGGGTGATGAGGGTCGGGATCGAGGAGTTGTTCCTGGTCTGGTCGCCCGACCACGCACCCACCCAGGTGTCGCCGTCGGCGAGCGCGCCGGCCTTGACGTTCTGGGTCTGGCCGTTCGCGTCCGTGTAGGTGGTGGTCAGCGTGTTGATCCCGCTCGTCGCCAGCGGGAACTGGCTGGTGTACCGGACGAGCTCGCCGCCGACGCGGAGGTTGTTCAGCGTCACGTTCGTGGCGCCGTTCAACGGGCTGCTGTTCGCCTTCTGCTGCGAGAACCACACGTTGTCGAGTTTGAAGGTGCTGATCGGGGTCTTGGTGTACGTGTACGTGGTGCCCGACCCGTCGGGGTTGGGGGCGAACCCGTAGGTCGCCTGGTCCTCGGCGGTGATGGTCTGGATGGAACCGTTGCCGCCGTTGAGCCTGATCGGTCCCGACCCGTACCGGGAGGTGTCGAACGAGCTGTTCTTGATCACGATGCTCGAGATACGCGGGTACGGCTTGGGGCTGTTCTGCGTGAAGATGCCGCCGGCCCCCTGCGAGATGGAGTTGAAGTTGTCGAACGTGTAGTTGTTGAGCTTGTATCCCCACGAACTCCATCCGATGCGGATCGAGTTACCGGCACCGGCGGACCAGCTCAGCGTGTTGCTGACCGAGATGTTCTTCGACTCCGCGTTGTCCCAGTGGTAGTTGTCGAACCCGAGCTCGTCGGCGACGGCGTCGTGGGCGCCCACCGCGTTGGCATAGCCCTGGACGTCGGGGGTGGAGGTGCCGAGCTGGAAGTTGCCCCACACGCCGGCGGCCATCGGGGTGAACCCGTCGCTGGGGTTGTAGTGGCCGGAGGCGAACGCGTCGTCGTTGCCGAGGGTGAAGACGCCGTTGGCGGTGATGTCCTGGCCGCTCGCGAAGTCGATCCCGTCGATCCACGGCTGGGGGTACGGGGTGAGGGCCTTGATGTTGTTGAACGTCACCCTCTTGGCGCTGTGGGTCTCGTAGTTCCACTGCTTCGAGTCGCGCACGTAGGTGTCGTCGAACGTGATGTCCGACGAGTGCATGACCATGACGCCGCCCTGGTGCTGGCTGCGGTAGGCGTCGTGCGAGTCACCGACGCTGCGGGCGTTGTAGTTCGCCACGCCGTTGCCGTCGAAGACTCCGCGACCGTCGATCTCGATGTTGCTCGAGTTGATGATCCCGACCGCCGGCTCGAACGCCTCCATGTACCCCTGGATGCGGTTCTTCAGCAGGGCCCCTTCGCTGGTGTAGATCTTCAGCTTGCCGCCCTTGAGCTTGCTGCCGTCCACACCGTTGACCAGGAGACCGGACGACATGTACGTGCCGTTCGGGAAGTAGAGCGTGTTGAGCGCCGTGGGGTTGGCCTTGATGGTGTCGATGGCGGCCTTCAGGGCGTACGTGACGTCGCCCGCGGCCATCGTCCGCACATTCGGGTACCGCACGTTGACGGTGCTCGCGCTCACCAGGGTCCCGGCCGAGGTCTTCTGACCGGCGGGGATGGCGGTGCCGTTGACGGTCTTGCCGGCCATGGAGCTCGTCGTCGCGGCGGGAGCCTTCTGAGCCGTGCTGTTCGGGTGCGCCGCGAGGTACTTCGCGGCGAACTCCTGGAAGTTGAGGACACCGGTCTGCAGGTTGACGCCGGAACCGTCCGGTGCGCTCGTGGTGTTCGGACGCTGCGCCGGGTCTTCCAGAGGGTCGTTGATGACTGCCAGGTAGGGCTGTCCCGTCACGCTGGTCGAGTCGCCGTTGACCATTACGATCGCCTGGTTCAACCCGGCGTCGGCCGACATCTGGAACGTCAGGGTGTGCTTGTCCGCGCTCACCGAGACGCTGCCGGGCGGGTAGTAGCGCTCAGGGTAGACGTGCACCGTGTCAATCGTGGTGCTGGGCAGCGTGACCGTGATCGTCGGTGTCCGGGAGTCCGACGCGAAGCGCGCGACGTCGAAGTTGTTGCGGTTCGCGGTGTACCGCACAGCCTGGACAGGCGTTCCGGCGACCTGCACCTGGTACTTGGTGGACACCTGGTCCGGGGACGTGGTCGTACCGCCGCCCACTCCCGTCGGTGCGTACGTGTGGACGGTGGTGGCGGCGTGTGCGGGACCGGTGCCGGTGAGCATGAGGCTTGCCACCGCGATGGTGGCGCCGGCAGCGGCCGCGATGAAGCGCTTCACGCGCGTTCTGCGTCGCGCCTGGACGGGGTTCGGGTCGGCGTCGCCGCCGGCCGGTCTGATCATGCCTGTCTCTCCTCAGGACGAGACCTTTGCAGGTCTGTTCAGGCGCTCGCCGCCTGCTGGAGACGGCACGGAGCATTCGCGATGCCGCGGCCGGACCGCAGCCGTTGGGGGGCCGTCGCGGCCGAGAGGACCAGCCCGACGCACCTGGCGCGGGAGCGTGAGGTGACATCGAGTGTTGCTGCGCGCGGCGGGCCAGGGGGACACCCACCACATTGACCGATCCATGAGATCGACGTGGCGGGGACGTTACTGCCGCATTTCCGGAACCGTCAATGCTCCGTGCACGCCAAGTCGCGGAAACAGTCATGAGCTGCTCATGACGCCGTCACCGTGCTCCGTAACGGCTGCATCACGGCCACGGGGCGAAGTCTTGCCCTCCTGCGACAGCCGCCCTACGCTGACGCCACTTTCGTGGATCGATAAAAGTTTCGGGGTGCCTACGTGGTGACAATGGCGGATGTGGCCGCGAGAGCGGGAGTCACCAAGCAGACCGTCTCCAACGTGGTTTCGGGCAAGAAGGTACGGCCGGAGACGCTGGCGAAGGTGAACAAGGCGATCGCCGACCTCGGCTACAAGCCGAACCTGGTGGCGCGCTCGCTGCGCACCGGCAGCACGTCGACGGTGGGGCTGTTCGTGCCGTCGGTGGCCAACCCGTTCTATTCGGAGGTGGTCGAGGAGGTGGAGAACCTCCTGGTCGGCCGCGGATACAACCTGCTGCTCGCCACGACGCGCGACGATCCCGACTACACCCGGGCCCACCTGGAGAACCTCGCCGCGCGCTCGGTGGACGCACTGCTGGTCGCCTGCGACAACGGCGTCGCACAGCAGATCCCGATGCTCGTCGAGGCCGCCTTCCCGGTCGCGCTGTTCGCCTGGGAGGGAGACCCGCCGACCACGCTGCCGGTGGTGTCCATCGACTACGAACACGCCGGGTACCTGGCCGGGCGCTACCTGAGGGATCTCGGCCACCGGAACGTCGCGGTGATCGCCGATCTCCCCGCGCACACGCCGCGCGTGGCCGGGTTGCGCCGGGCGTTCGCCGACGACGGTCTGGCCATCGACGACCACAAGGTGTTCGCCTGTACCAGGGACGACGTCGTCGGCGGGTTCGACGCGGGCCGTGCGGCGCTGGAGGCCGATCCGGATGTGACGGCGATCTTCGCCACCCACGACATCCTGGCCGTCGGTGCCGTCGAGGCGGTGGTCCGGTCCGGGCGGCAGGTCCCCGGCGACGTCAGCATCGTCGGCTTCGACGACATCGCCCAGGTCGGACAGATCCAGCCGGCGCTGACCACGGTCACCGTCCCGAAGCGGGAGATGGCCCAGCAGGCTGTCGAGCTGCTGCTGCGCGCCGTCGACTCCGGCCGGCCGCCGACCAACGTCTTCACGCTACTGCGCCCGACCCTGACCATCAGGGACAGCAGCGCCCCGCCCCGGGCGATCGGATAGCACCGGGCACCGCTCGACCTGCACGTCACCCCCATGAGTGGCCGGGACGGTCCTGCCGGACCGGCTTCCCGCCACTGCCACGAGTTGCGACAGAAAGCACCTCCACTGATGAGAGACCTCGACCCCAACGCCTACGTCGAAGACCGGTCGCCGGGCACCGGACGGCTGCGGCCGCGCGCCGCGTTCGCTTCCGACCTGCCCACGATCGCGCTCGACGGCGACTGGAGATTCCGGCTGGCGTCAGGGCTGGACGACCTCACCGGGGACTTCGCCGCGCCGGACTTCGACGACACCGCCTGGGACCTGCTCGCCGTACCGTCCTGCTGGCAGATGACCGGCCTGCCCGGCGAGCCGCGCTACGGTGCCCCCGCCTACACCAACATCCTGTACCCGTTCCCGGTCGACCCGCCGCGGGTGCCCCGGGAGAACCCGACCGGCGAGTACCGCCGCGAGTTCGACGTACCGGACGGGTTCACGGCATCGGCCGCGGTGCTCCGGTTCGAGGGCGTCGACTCCGCGTTCGCGGTGTGGCTCAACGGGATCCGGCTCGGCGACGGCAAGGGCAGCCGGCTGACCACCGAGTTCGACGTCTCCGCTGCTCTGCGGCCCGGCCGGAACGTACTCGCGGTGCGCGTGCACCAGTGGTCGTCCGGCAGCTACCTGGAAGACCAGGACATGTGGTGGCTGTCCGGGATCTTCCGGTCGGTGTCCGTGTCCGCCCGCGTTGTCGAAGACTTCTTCGTCCACGCCGCCTACGACCACACCACCGGGCAGGGCACCCTGGCCGTCGACGTCACCGCCCCCACCCGGGTGTCCCTGTCGGTGCCCGAGCTCGGCATATCCGCCGCCGATCCGGCCGGCCCGCACGTGATCGACGGCGTCGAGCCCTGGTCGGACGAGCAGCCGCGCCTCTATGCGGGGGAACTCATCTCCGAAGCCGGGGAGCGGATACCGCTGCGCATCGGCTTCCGCACCGTGGCCGTCGTGGACGGCGTCCTGACCGCGAACGGCAGGCCGATCTCCCTGCGGGGCGTCAACCGCCACGAATGGCATCCGCTGACGGGGCGGACCCTGACCGAGGACACCATGCTGGCCGACGTGCTGCTCATGAAGCAGCACAACATCAACGCGGTGCGCACCAGCCACTACCCACCCGACCACCGTTTCCTGGACCTGTGCGACGAGCACGGCCTGTGGGTGTTCTGCGAGGGCGACCTCGAGACGCACGGCTTCGAACCCGGCGGCTGGCGGCGCAACCCCAGCGACGACCCCGCGTGGCGCGAGGCGTACCTGGAGCGGGCCGCGCGGCTGGTGGAACGCGACAAGAACCACCCCTCCGTCATCGTCTGGTCGCTGGGGAACGAATCCGGCACCGGAGCCAACCTGGCCGCCGCGGCCGCATGGATCCGGCAGCGCGACGACAGCCGCCTGATCCACTACGAGGGCGACTGGGCGAGCTGCGCGTACGTCGACCTGTACTCGCGCATGTACATCGGTGTGGACGAGCTGGCCGCCGTGGGACGCGGCCAGGAGGCACCGGCGGCTGATCCGGCCGACGACGCGCACCGCCGCGCCCTGCCGGCCGTGCTGTGCGAGTACGGACACGCCATGGGCACCGGCCCCGGCGGGCTGTCCGAGTACCAGCAGGTCATCGAGGCACATCCGCGCCTGGCCGGTGGATTCATCTGGGAGTGGATCGACCACGGGATCCTCCGGCGCACCGAACAGGACGCCCCCCACTCGTTCTACGCCTACGGCGGCGACTTCGGCGAGGAGGTCCACGACGGCAATTTCGTCGCCGACGGGCTGCTCTTCCCCGACCGCACGCCGTCGCCGGGCCTGGTCGAGTACAAGAAGGTCGTCGAACCGGTCCGGATCCGCATCGACCCGGCGACTCGGCAGATCGACGTGCACAACCTGCACCACGTCCGCGACAGCGGCTACCTGGACTTCCGGTGGACCGTCGAGGACGGCGGCGAGCCGACGGGCTCCGGCGGCCTCACCGTGCTCGCGACCGCTCCGGGTACGACGACCACCGTCGCCTGGCCGGCCGACGTCACCGCCGCGCTCGATGCGGCGCGCAAGAACGACTCCGGCCACGAGGTGTGGCTGACCGTGACCGCGGTGCTCGCCGCCGACGAGACCTGGGCCGAGGCCGGCCACGAGATCGCCTGGGCCCAGGGGCTGGTCGTGGCTCCGGCCGCCGCGCCCGTCCCGTTCACGCCGGCCCCGGCGATCGCCCACGACGGGTACATCGCACTGGGTCCCGCGCGGTTCGACGCCCGCAGCGGGGCGCTGATTCGGCTCGGCGACCTGGAGCTCGACGGTCCGCGACTGGACATCTGGCGGGCTCCGGTCGACAACGACCTGCTCAGCGCCTTCGGCGAGCCGCAGGCCGACGCCTGGTTCGCCGCCGGACTGCACCGGATGCGCCACGACGTCCTGAGTGTCGAGCCCGACGCGTCGGGACTCACGGTCATCGCCCGCCTCGCCGCCGCGGGGTCTTCGTCCGGCCTCGGCGTGGTCTACCACTGGACGGCCTGCGACACACCGCATGTGGACCAGGCCCGGCTCCGGCTGGAAACCGTCGTCACCCCCGACGGCCCGTGGCCGATGCCGCTGCCCCGACTGGGCGTCGCGATGTCGCTGCCCGGCACCGACGCCGACGTCGAGTGGTTCGGTCCCGGTCCCGGTGAGGCGTACCGCGACTCCCGCACCGCGGCTCGCGTCGGCCGCCACCGGTCGACCGTCTCCGCGATGCAGATCCCTCAGGTGCGCCCGCAGGAGAACGGCAACCGCCACCAAGTCCGCCGCGCCGGGATCACCACCCCGGACGGCACCCTGCTCATCACCGGCGCCCCGGTCATCGACCTGACCGTTCGTCCCTGGAGCACCGAAGCCCTGGCCGCCGCGGCCCACCAGCACGACCTGGTCCGCGACGGCAGACTCCACCTGCACCTTGATCACGCCCACCACGGCTTGGGCAGCACGGCCTGCGGCCCGGGCCCGTCGGCACCGCACGTCCTGGCCGCGGTCACCACGGCGTTCGGCGTGGAGTTCAGCACCAGCCGGTAGACGGGCCTTGCCCGCCCGCCCACCGGCCATCCAGCAAGTCCGCCTCTGTCACAGAAGGTTCCTCACATGAACAGCACCACCATACGCACCCGCAGACTCCTGACGATCACCACCGCGGCGCTCCTCGTGGCCGGCCTCGGCGCGTGCAGCAGCACCGAGAGCACCTCCGACGACTCCGAGACGAGCCAGGCCGGGCCGGTGAAGATGGAGTTCTGGGGCTGGGCCGGCTACGAGAAGATCGTCGACCAGTGGAACGCCTCCCACCCGAACGCCAAGGTCACCTACAAGAAGATCCCGTCGGGCGGCACGGGCGGCTACACCCAGATCAGCAACGCGATCACCGCCGGCGAGGGCCCGTGCCTGGCCCAGATCGAGTACCAGGCCATCCCGTCCATGCTCGTGAAGAACACGGTCATGGACATCACGAAGTACGCGAGCGCCGACATGGCCAAGTACGTCCCGTCGGCGGTCTCCGCCTCCAGCATCGGCGGCAAGACCTACGGAGTCCCGGTGGACGTCGGCCCGATGGTCCTCTTCTACCGCAAGGACCTGTTCGCCAAGTACGGCATCACCAAGCCGCCGGCCACCTGGGCCGAGTACAAGGCCGACGCCGAGAAGGTCGCCGCCGCCGATCCGAGCGTGAAGTTCGGCAACGCGCCCAGCGAGGGCAACGATCTGGCGGCCTACAGCCTGCAGACCGGCCAGTCCTGGTACTCGGTCCAGGGAGACAGCTGGACCGTCAGCGTCGACAACCCCGGCACCCGCAAGGTCGCCGAATTCTGGCAGGACCTGACGGACAAGGGTCTGGTGTCGAAGACCGGCAACGCCTGGGACCCGAAGTTCAACAAGGCCGCCACAGCCGGCAAGGTGCTGACGTTCGTCAATGCGTCCTGGGCCGCGGGCGGCCTGAAGTCCGACCTGAAGGACCTGTCCGGCAAGTGGGCGGTCGCCCCGATGCCGACCTGGGAGGCCGGCGACGGCAAGAGCTCCAGCAACGGCGGCTCGGCCACTTCGGTGATGACCGGGTGCAAGTCGCCCCGCGAAGCCGCGCAGTTCGCCGCGTTCCTGTCCAGCGACCCGCAGGCCGTGAAGACGGGCATCGAAAGCGGGCTGTACCCGGCGTCGAAGGCCGGACAGGACGACCCGGCGCTGAAGGCAGGCGACCCGTACTTCGGCGGCCAGAAGGTCGGCGACGTCTACAAGGCCTCCGCCGCGCAGGTGCCCAGCACCTGGACCAACGGCCCGACCTATCAGCAGGTCCAGACGGAGCTCACCGGCGCCATGGGCAAGGGCACCCTGCCGGACGCGGTCACCAAGGTCCAGGCCTCGACGGTCGCCGCGATCAAGAAGCTCGGACTGTCGGTGACCAACGGCTGAGGCCGTGGAACTCCAGCCGCCCCGAAGGGTTCCCGCGGCCGCCCGTACCCGGCGCCGCGGGGACCCGCTCCCTGACGACGAACCGCCCAGCGAGGTTTCCATGAGCAGTCCCAGCAGCACCCGGGCCGCGTCACCGCCGCGGCCGGTGCCCGCGGGCACCCCCCGGGTCTCCGCCTCCGGCCGGCCTCGGCGCACCGGCCGCCGTACCGCGTTGACCGCGTCGGCTTTCCTGGCGCCGTTCGCGGTGCTCTTCCTGACCATGATGGTCGCGCCGATCTGTTACGCGATCTACCAGAGCTTCTTCACCGTCCGCCGCGCCGGGCTGTTCGGCGGTGCGCAGTCCACCGAGTTCGCGGGACTGTCCAACTACGCCGCCGCCTTCAGCGACCACGACTTCACCGCGTCGATCGTCCGGGTCGTGCTGCTGGGCTGCGTCCAGGTCCCGGTCATGCTCGGCCTGGCCCTCCTGCTCGCGCTCCTGCTGGACTCCCGCTCGGCCCGGCTGCGGAAGGCCTACCGGCTCACGTTCTTCCTGCCCTACGCGCTGCCGGGTGCGATCGCCGCGTTGATGTGGTCCTTCCTCCTGGCAAAAGACCTCTCGCCGTTCACCGGACCGCTGTCCCACCTCGGGATCGACGTCGACTTCCTGTCGCCGTCGTGGGTCCCGTTCTCGATCGGGAACATGATCACGTGGGGCTGGACCGGCTACAACATGCTGATCATCTACTCCGCGCTGCAGACGATCCCGGCGGAGGTGATGGAGGCCGCCGCGCTCGACGGCTGCACCGGATGGCGCCTGGCGTGGGCGGTGAAGATCCCGCTGGTACGTCCCGCGCTGGTGCTGACCACGATCTTCTCCATCATCGGGACGGCGCAGCTGTACACCGAGCCGGCGGTGCTGGTCAGCGCGCGCATCCCGGGCATCGACCCGAAGTTCTCCCCGATCATGAACGCGACCCTGGGCATGGACGTGGGCGGCCAGAACCTGGCCGCCGCCCAGTCCGTCGTGCTCGCGCTGATCACCCTCGTGCTCTCGTTCGGCTTTCTCAAGTACAACCAGCGCAAGGGAGCGATGGCATGAGCGTGATTTCGGCCGACCGCCCGACCCGACCGGCCCGCCGCGGCACCGACATCGCGAGCAAGGTCGTCGTCAACGGCATGCTGGGCCTGATGGCCCTGTACACGCTGATCCCGCTCTGGTGGCTGTTCGTCTCCGCGACCAAAGCCTCGGGCTACCTCTATACCGGTACGCCGCTGTGGTTCTCCCACTTCGACCTGGTCACCAACATCAGAGACGTGTTCAGCTTCGAGGGCGGCATCTTCTCCACCTGGCTCGCCAACAGCGCGCTGTACAGTTTCGTCGGCGCCACCGTCGGCACCCTGCTGTCCGCGATGGCCGGCTACGCGCTGTCCAAGTTCAGCTTCCGCGGCCGGGAAAGCGTGTTCAACGTCGTCCTCGCCTCGGTTCTCATCCCGGCGCCGATGTTCGCCCTGCCGTTGTTCCTGCTCATGGCCAAGCTCGACATCACCAACTCCTACTGGTCGGTGCTGCTGCCCAGCTGTGTCAGCCCGTTCGGCGTCTACCTGTGCCGGATCTTCGCCGCGGCGTCCGTCCCGGACGAACTCCTTGAGGCCGCACGGATCGACGGAGCAGGCGAACAGCGCACCTTCTTCCGGATCGCCCTGCCGCTGATGTCCCCGGCACTGGTGACCGTCTTCCTGTTCCAGTTCGTCGGCATCTGGAACAACTACCTGCTGCCCTCGCTCATGCTCAACACCCCCTCACTGCAGCCCGTCACGGTGGGCCTGGTGCAGTGGCGCGCGCAGTTCGCCAGCGGAGTGCCGCCGTTGCTGCCGATCACCGGTGCGTTCCTGTCACTGATCCCCCTGCTCGTCGCCTTCGTCAGCCTCCAGCGGTACTGGCGCAAGGGCCTGACCGCAGGCGCCGTCAAGTAACGCGTTCGCTGCCCCACTTCCGCCCTGAACTGCAAAGGACCCCTGAATTGCCCCGGGCCAACATCATTCTCGACAAGCAGGCCGTCATCGCTCCTGTCCGACGCCGCACCTTCGGCTCGTTCGTCGAACACCTCGGCCGCTGCGTGTACACCGGGCTCTACGAGCCGGAACACCCGAGCGCGAACGACGAAGGGTTCCGTATGGACGTCGTCGCGCTCGTCAGGGAGCTCGGCAGCACGACCATCCGCTACCCGGGTGGCAACTTCGTCTCCGGGTTCCGCTGGGAGGACTCGGTCGGCCCGCGGGACAAGCGCCCGGTGCGCCGCGACCTCGCCTGGCACTCGCTGGAGTCGAACCAGGTCGGCCTGGACGAGTTCGCCGGCTGGCTCAAGCTCACCGACTCCGAGCTGATGCTCGCGGTGAACCTCGGCACGCGGGGCATCCAGCCCGCCCTGGACCTGCTCGAGTACGCCAACCATCCCTCCGGTACGGCGCTGTCGGATCTGCGTATCGCCAACGGCACGCCGGAGCCGCACAACGTGCGTATGTGGTGCCTCGGCAACGAGATGGACGGGCCGTGGCAGACCGGCTTCCTGTCGGCCGACGACTACGGCAAGCTCGCCGCCCGTACCGCCGGCGCGATGAAGATGGCCGACAAGGACCTCGAACTCGTGGTCTGCGGCTCCTCCGGCTCCTGGATGCCGACCTTCGGCGACTGGGAGCGCACGGTGCTCGAGCACACCTACGACCACGTCGACTACGTCTCCTGCCACGCCTACTACCAGGAGCTCGACGGCGACCTCGGCTCCTTCCTCGCCTCGGCGACCGACATGGACTACTTCATCGACACCGTCGTCGCGACCGCCGACCACGTGGGCTACAAGAAACGCTCCAAGAAGAAGATCAACCTCTCGTTCGACGAGTGGAACGTCTGGTACCAGAAGGAGTTCCACGAGTCCGACGAGGTCAACGACGAGTGGCGGCACGCCCCCCGGCAGCTGGAAGACGTCTACTCGGTGGCGGACGCCGTCGTCGTCGGCAACCTGCTGATGACGCTGCTCAAGCACAGCGACCGCGTCACCTCGGCCTCGCTCGCGCAACTCGTCAACGTGATCGCGCCGATCATGACCGAGCCCGGCGGCCCGGCCTGGCGGCAGACGACCTTCTACCCGTTCTCGATCACCAGCCGGCTCGCCTCCGGTGCGGTGATCCGGCCCGTGATCGAGGCGCCGGTGTACGAGGCGGCGCGCCACGGCGAGGCATCCGTGATCGACGCCGTCGCCACCGTGGACGAGGACCGGGCCGCGGTCTTCCTCGTCAACCGCGACCTGGCGGAGACGGCGCAGATCACGATCGACGTCCGAGACCTCGGCTCGTCGCAGGTCACCGAGGCGGTCACACTCGCCGACCCCGACGTGTACGCGAAGAACACACTCACGGAGCAGAACCGCGTGACCCCGGCGGCGAACACGACCGCGAAACTCGCCGACGGCGTGCTCACCGTCGAACTGCCACCGGTGTCGTGGACCGCCATCGCGCTTGGCTGAGTACCGCGACCGTATGACGGCGTCCAGTGGCGTCGTAACACCCCAGCTCAGGCAATACGTTAGCTCGGCAGCAGTGGAGTTCTTGGCCTGCTTCAGGATCGCGGCTCGCTGTCCCCAGGACATGAACGGCGTCGCCCCGTCAGGGAGCACCCACTTGACGGGCCCGGAGGCCAGGGGTGCGCCGGAGCCACCGACGCCGATGGCCTTCCGTTCGTTCATCCCCGGTGACGGCATCGGGACCGCGGGACCGAGGTCCTGCCGCCCGCCAGGTTCCTGCCGTTCGGCCGCGCCTACCGCAAGGCGAAGGAGAAGTCGTTCTGAGCCGATACCCACGGCGGTGACACCGCGCAGACTTCCGCCACGTGATCGTGGGAAGTCCCCACCGCCCTCGCGGGTCGGCTCGCTCGCCCCTTGCTGCCGCCCTCGCCAACGAGGAGCTGGGGCTGCTGGAGCCCAGGAAGGCCGCCGTCGTCGAGGCCTGCCGGGAGATCCGGGGCGGGAAGCTGCACGACCAGTTCGTGGTCGACGTGATCCAGGGCGGCGGCGCCGGTACCTCCACCAGCGTGAACGCCAACGAGGTCATCGCGAACCGGGTGAGCAAACACCCGGTACTTGCGCTCCAGCGCTCGGTTCGACATGCCCTCGCGAGCGTCACGCCGTAGCGCGGCGTACAACTCGACCTTCGACTGACCAGGCGGCATCGGCGGTGCTCCTGCACTGAGCACATTCCCCTTGCCGCCGCAACGCCGCGAGTGACACTACTTCTCACGAACAATTTTCCAGCCAACCAGCCGGTGACATCCACTCAGACGGACAGCTGAAAATCCACAAACACCGTCAGAGTCATCCTTGCGAAAATCATTGGTGCTCGGTTTGCTCCGCTGATGGACTGACGTCCTGCCGTGAGTATGCCGCGCGACGGAGGTAGTGGTTGTGACGGGTTATGACGTGCTTGCCGAGGTGTACGAATGGCTCATCTCGGATGCAAAGTTGCCTCCAGCCGAGTTCGCTGCGTCGTTCGACGACGTCCTCAATCTCCTGCCGTCGAGCGCTCACGTCCTGGACTGTTCGTGCGGAACCGGACAGTTGGCGGTTGGCCTCGCCGGTCGTGGCATGCAGGTTGTCGCAACTGACGCCAGCGAGGCGATGGTTCGTCGGACTGCAGAGTTGTCTGAGGAGTTCGGGGCATCCGTCCGTACCCTACGGGCGAACTGGGAAGAGTTGCCCGACCATTTCCAGGACAACACGTTCGACATGGTGTTCTGTGTTGGCAACTCGCTTCACCATGCCGCGGGCGCGACAGGCAGGGGTGCTGCTCTGGAGTCGATGTCACGGCTTCTGCGCCCCGGCGGGCGCTTGGTACTCACCTCCCGGACGTGGGAAATCGTGAGGGCCAGAGGTTCCCGGCTGGAGATCAGTGACCGACTCGTCCGCCGGAACGGTCGCGATGCTGTTGTGGTCTACCGCTGGGAGATTGCGCCGCAGTGGGAGGAGGAGCACCACATCGAGATTGCGATCGCGCAAGTTGATGCGACCGGGTTGGTTCTTGTCCGCTCGGAAGTGCTGTCCTGCTGGCCCTACCGGTACGAGGAACTCGAAGTCGAGTTGCGCCGGGTCGGACTCCAGATGGAACTGAGCACATTCGATCTGGAGGCCGAGAACTACATGGCGGTCGCGAGCAAGGTATAAACACCGGACTCTCAGTGATCATTTTCAGAGTGACCACCTATCAGGTGACAGATCCGGCGCCTCTGGCGTCAAGCACTTGCCGGGGAGGCAGTCAGTTGAAAGCGTCGGTCATGCTGTCCACCCAGCAGTCGGCAGCCTCATAGCGCTGGCGGAGGGCGGCAGCTGCTTCTTCGCGCTCCACAAAGAGGTACCCGTAGTGCTGGCGCGCCACCCTGGTCACGTCTCCGACCGTGACGATGACCGGTTCGCCGTGTGCGGCCCGTCGACGCGCTCCGGCGATTGCCATGTCCGCAGAGCGCAGCAGGTTTCTGGAACGATCCCGGATCACGGCCGCCTGGGCGCGTTTCGCCGAGAGGGGGCGCAGGACACGTCCCCTCCAGACGTAGCCGGCGGCGACAAGGATGAGGCCGAGCGCTACGAACAGGAGTCCGCCGGGGGCGTGAGGTCGCATCTATCCAGTCTTCACCACTTGTGTGGTGATCGTCATGCCCGCGTCGGCGGCTGATTGTCGGAGCGACTTGGTGTCAGTGAGCCCTCGCGCAACGCAGGAGGCTCCCGTGCCGTTGAGGGAGGTGTTCGAAGTCTCAACCCACAGGCACAGGAGCCGCGTTGGTTCCGTATTCTGCCGCACTTGACCTGCCTCACGCCCTGGTCGAGTGGGTCACCATGCTCATCGTCACCCGTGAGGGTGAGCGCCGTTGCAGGCTCCCACTGCGCCAGCGTGCCCTGGTCGGCCTGGTGTACCTGCGCCAGCACAACACCCTCGCCCGGCTTGCTGCCGGGTTCGGTATCTCCGTCGGCACCGCCCACGCCTACACGACAGCGATGTGACGCCGAGGGCAGACGACGCTCAGTGCCGAGCTGCTGGTTCCTGCTGGTCAGATGTCCCGGACGAGACCAGTGGGCGCCGTGACCTGCCGGGATGGGTGACTGCGGGTCTCTGACCTGCGCGAATGGACTTTCGGCTGTTTCACGCTCGTGTCCGTTGATGCAGCCGGAAGTCCCAAGAAAGTCCCAGGGGACTCCCGGTACCCGCAGCCACTCTTTCGGCTCTGCACCGGGTGCGACGGAGAGGTATGGGCCGGTGGCCGTGCATCCGTGGCATGCCCCGAATGAACGGCAACGCGCGCTTCTCGAACAGGTCGCCGCCGGTGAAGATCCCGCTCCCTGGGCGCCGGGTGACTGGCGGTCGGCTTACGCTCTGCGCGACCGTGGACTTCTGACAGCCGGGTCCGGTGGTAGAGCGGGGCAGGCAGAGGTCACCGATGCCGGCCGGTTCCACCTTCGGCACGGTCATCATCCCGACGCCCCGTCGTTCACAGGCGCCGATGCCCGGGCGCTGCCCGCCGGGCCTTCGACAGCAACAGGCGTTGGGCGGCGAGGATACACAAGCTGATCGCGTAGTCCGACGCCCTACAGTGAACGTGCCGCCGAGCACGATGAGATCGCGCCATGGCGGCGTGTTGTCGACCACGCGAAGCGACACGGCCTGGAACCACAGGGCAATCGCATCGAGAAGGCCCGCTTCGGCTCACGTGGTTTCCTCCATCCTGTCGTGGCTGCGCTCAGGGACGAAGGAGCGGCTGGTGATTGCTCCAGTGCTCCATCGCCGGTCACTACTGATTCTGAAGGTGTTCGCTGCCGAGGCGGTTCGGCGCGGGCACGAGGTGTGGTGAGGCCGGTCGTACTACTGGCTACCGCGCCCCTCGACGACGGACAGCGGCCGACTGCGTGCGTGGTGACCTCACACGCGCAAGGATCTCAGCGACGACGAACCTGCCCTCCTGTATGAGATTGGCACGCGCGTGGTACCAGGGGCTGCGCTGTAGCGCCCCTGATACCACCGGCCTCAATGGGGTCCGTCAGGGCGCAGAGGGCCGACTGGCCTCGTCGCTCCGCTGGGCGGCAACGGGGAGCCGGAGCTCGGAGGGAGGCACCGTCGGCCTGCCCGAGGAGGGGCTCGTCTGACGGGGCAGCACGACTGCCTCTTCGGCTTCCTCGGCCTCCTCGGCCTGTTCGGCTCGTGGGGCCGGGTGGGCCGCCGCGGGCTCCACGCTGTGGGCCAGGCCGAGGCGCAGGTGGACCGCCTGGGCCAGCTCCGCGATGGTGCCGCGCGCGCTGCGCATCAACTCCATGGGCGGGATCTCGATGTCGAAGCCCTGCTGGAGTTTGACGAGCAGTTCGGCCGCCATGAGCGAGTCCAGGCCGAGAGAGTCCACCGGCCGGTGCACGTCGATGTCCGTGACGGCCATCTCCAGTACCTCGGCGATCAGCGCGGCGATGCTCTCGGTGAGCAAGGTCAGGGCCTCGTCGGGCGGCAGCTGACGGAGCCGGCGGAACAGGTCCTCCCTGCCGTCCTGCGTGGCACCACCGGCGGGGATCAGCCCGGCCAGGCGCGGGCCGGCAGTCAGAGGCAGCAGACTGCGCATGCGGGCCCAGTCGCAGCGCATCACGCCCGCCACTTCGGCGTCGTACTGAAGGAGCGACTCGGCCTTGTCGAATGCCTCGCGCACGCCCACCGTCTCCAGGCCGAGGCTCGCCAGGGCGGCGGCCAGCTGGTTGCGGGCCACGTATCCGGCGTCGGCGAGCGCGCCCCAGGCGATCGCCAGCCCCGGCCGGCCCGTTCGGCGACGGCGGCGGACCAGCGCCTCCAGGTAGAGGTTCCCGGCTGCGTAGGGCGCCTGCTTGATGTTGCCGATCATTGCGGTGCCGGAGGAGTACATCAGGAACAGGTCGATGTCCCGGTCCCTCGTGAGCCGGTCCAGGACGGCCGCGCCGCCGATCTTCGGACGCAGTACGGCGGCCAGGCGGTCCCTGTCCAGGTCCACCAGCGCGTCGTCGTCGAGGTGCATGGCCGCGTGCACGACCCCGCGCAGCGGATGGCCCTGGGCGTCGATCCGGGCGACGAGCTCGGTCATGGCGGCGAGGTCGGCGGCGTCGGCCGCGTACGCGGTGGCCTGGACGTCCCTGTCGCGCAGGGCGGTGAGGACCGCGTCGGCCTCCGGTGCGTCGGGGCCGCGCCGGCTGACCAGGACGATGCGCCGGGCACCGAGGTCGGCGAGCCACTCGGCGGTCGCCGCGCCGAACCCGCCGGTGCCGCCGGTGACGAGGTAGGTGCCGGAGGGGTCGAGCCGCGGGGAGCGGGTGAGGGGTTCGACCAGGGGCGGTTCGTCCAGCGGGTCGAAGGTGACAACGACCTTGCCGATGTGGCGGGAGTGCTGGAGGAGGGTGAACGCCTCCTGGATGCGTGCGGCGGGAAAGACGGTGTGGGGCAGGGGCCGGCAGGCGTCGCGCAGAGCCGGGTCGTCGAACTGTGCCACGAGTTCGGCGAGCCGGTGCCGGTCCGCGGTGACCTTGGTGAGGTCGACTCCGAAGAAGGCGATGTTGTTGATGAACGGCCTCAGCAGCAACGGCTTGTTCTCGTAGAAGTCCCGTTTGCCGAGTTCCAGGAACCGGCCGCCGGGCCGCAGCAGTTCCAGGCTGCGTGTGATGGCCTCGCCGGCCAGCGAGTTGAGGACGACGTCGACGCCCCTGTCCTCGGTGATCGCGCGGACCTGTTCGGCGAAGTCCAGGGAGCGCGAGTCCAGGACGTGCCGCAGGCCCAGGGCCCTGAGGCAGTTCCGCTTCAGGTCACTGCCCGCGGTGGCGATGACTTCGGCGCCGCGGGCGTTCGCGTACCGCCAAGCGGCGAGGCCGACCCCGCCCGCCGCGCCGTGGACGAGGACGGTCTCGCCGGGCTGGAGGCGGGCGAGGGTGCCCAGGCTGTACAGGACTGTGGAGTAGGCCACGGGCATGGTGGCCGCCTCGGTGAAGGTGATGTCGTCCGGCAGCGGGAACAGGCCCTCGGGCACGGTCACCGTGTAGGAGCCCAGGGACGCGGGCGCCATGCCGGCGACCCGGTCGCCCGGCTTGAACTGCGGCACACCGTCGCCGCAGGCGACGACGACGCCCGCGCACTCGATCCCGGGCGCCCACGCTGTGCCCTCCACGGCTTCCGCAGGCAGCAGGCCGACACTCTGCATGATGTCGCGGTAGTTCAGGGCGGTCGCCCTGACCTCGACGAGCACCTCGCCGGGGCCGGGCTCGGGCCGTGGCATCTCCTGCCAGGCCAGTTCGTACGACAGGCCGGGATTGCGGACCTGCACGGTGTACGGCAGGCCGCGGGTGGCCGGCCGGGTTGCGGGACGATGCTGCTCGCGGGGGACGAACCGGCCCTGTGCGGCCAGCACGATCTCGTCCTCGTCCTCGGGTGCGCACAGCTCCCGGGCCAGGCGACGGGCGTCGTGCCCGACGTCGGTGGAGCGGTGCAGGGACAGCCGCCGGGCTTGTGTGTCGGGCTGTTCGTTGGCCAGGCAGCGCGCCATGGCCCACACCGCGGCGTCGGCGGGCTGCTCGGCGTCCAGGCCGGTTTCGACGGCGCCGCTGGGGCGAGTCACCACCCACAGCTCGGTACGGCTGCTGCCGTCGTGCCGCTGTTCGAGCGCGGCCGCGCAGGTCCGGAGGGCTTCCGCGCGCTCCGCGGCCCGTGCCACCACCGCATCCGGATCGTCCGCCTGCGGTTCGCCGAGAAGCATCACCACGGCCGGTGCGGCACCCTGGGCGACCTCGTCGGCACGCGCGAGGAGGGCGTCCCACTCCTCGGTCGCACCGGGCATGAGGGTGGCCTCTGCCGCCTTCCCGTCCCACGCGGTGAGGGTGCCGGTCAGCTCGGCTGCGAGCGGCAATTCGTCCGGAGTCTCCGAGGCCACGAGGAAGACGGTGTCCGTGCGGGCGGCGGGAGCGGCCGGTGTGGTGTCGTCGTCCGCTTCATCGGTGAGATCGGTGGGAACCGTGGCCAGCAGCACGGACGCGTCCTCGCGCGCCGGAGACTCGTCGTCCCCGGTCTGGGAGACGTGTGCGAAGCCGCACTCCTGAAGCAGGCCGGGCCATTCCTCGCGGGGCAGGAGCAGGGAGCGGGGGCGAAGGGTGGTGTCGTTGTTGCTGTAGAAGCTGTCGAGCGTGCCGAAGAACGGGGCGAGGATCTCCGGCCGGTGTGTCTCGATGGCCAGCAGTGCGCCTCCCGGTGCCAGCAGGCCCGCGACGTGCCGCACGGCAAGGGCGAGATCCTTGCCGGTGTGCAGCGCGTTTCCCGCGACCACGAGGTCGAACGACCGGGGGACCAGGCCCTGTTCGGCGGGATCGGTGTCCAGGTTGAACGCGCGGTACTCGACGAAGTCGTGGGCGGCGAACCGGCTGCGGGCCCGGGAGAAGAAGAACGGGGAGGCGTCGGTGAAGCAGTACCGGGTCCGGTCCGCGGGCAGCAACGGCAGCAGGGCGGCGGTGAGGCCGCCCGTGCCGGCGCCGACTTCGAGGATCCTGAGCGGCCGGTCCGCCGGCCAGGTGCGGACGATCTCCCTCAGCAGCGCCTGGGCCAGGCGGTTGTGGAAGTGGGAGAACGGTGCGATGTCGTAGAACTGTTCGAGCAGCTTCGCCGATGCCTCGTCCGTCAGCAGTTCCATCGGGTCGCGCAGTCCGCGCAGGACGTCGGTGAGGTGGGCGGCATGGTGGGTGGCGAGGGCCAGTTCGGCGGCGTACTGCGGATGGTTCTCCGCGAATGTGGCGTGATCGATCTCCGGGCACGCGGGCTCGACTGTCAGGTGGTGCCGCCCATCGGGTCCGGTGCGCAACCGCCCACGGCGCGCCATGGCCGGCTGCATCAGTTTCAGCAGGCGCAGGTGCCGCTTCTGCATGCCGTGCTCGACGAGTTCGCCCCAGGTGAAGGTGGCCGACGGATCGGGCAGCAGGGAGGCCAGTGCCGTGGCGAGTTCACCGGCGTACAGGTCGACGGCATGAGCGACCGAGCTGCCGTAGCGCAGCTCCCGCCAAGCGGTACGCGCCTCGGTGATCGCCGGCCCGCAGGCGTTGATCACCTGCTCGGGAAGGCGCACCGGCGAGGGCGCGGAGCAAGGTTCGTCGTCGTGCGGGGCGGCGCGCAGGACCGTGTGCTGGACGGTCAGCGGGGTGGCGCGGGAGCCGGCGAAGCGCCGCAGGCGGCAGCCGTCGAGCTGGGCGGTGACGGTGCCGTCCGGGTCGGCGACAGTGATGTCCCAGCAGACCTCGTGGTCGGTGCGGGAGCGTTCCCGTACGGCGATGACGCCGGACGGTGCGGGCGTGGCCCACACCCGCACCGCGCCGATGGCCGCGGGCAGGTAGGCGTGGCCCTGCGCGATCAGGCCTGCGAGGAGCGGGGAGCCCGCCTGGAGGGCGCCGTCGAGCAGGGCCGGGTGCGCGGTGTACGGGGCTCCGGGCGCCTCGTGGGTGTAGTGGGCCAGGACGTCCTTGTCGCCCACGTGCAGTTCCGTCAGCACGCGGAAGGCGGGGCCGTAGCCGAGTCCGGCCTCCTCGCACTTCGTGTAGTGCTCCTCGCCGGTCATCCGCCGCGGGCAGCGCTCGCGCAAGCGGTCCGGGTCGAGCGGGCCGGGCCGCGACGCCAGCAGGGTGCGTACCCGTGCGCGGGCGTGCGGACGGGGCTCGCCGCCGTGCTCGTCGGTGCTGGAGATCAGCAGGACGCCGTCGTCCGGGTTCAGCGCCACCTGCACCTGTACGGCGGAGGCGTCGGCCCAGGGCACGACCAGGGCGCTGCTGATGTCGAGGTGCTCGACCTCGGCGGGCGCGTCCCGCAGCAGGTGTCCGGCGGCGAGCGCCATCTCCGCGTAGCCGGTCGCGGGCATGACGACGCTGCCGGCGACCCGGTGATCGGCCAGCCAGGGCACCCGGGCCGGCTCGACGGGCCCCGACCACAGCGGGGTGGGGGCGGGCACCCGGCTGCCCAGCAGCGGGTGTTCCGCCACCGGCCCGCCGACCCGCTCCTCGGGCACGGCCCAGTGCCGGTCCCGCTGCCAGGGGTAGGCGGGCAGCTCGGTCACCCGGCCCGGGTGGGAGAAGTAGCGGGTCCAGTCGGTGCGCGCCCCGGCGGCCAGGACGGCTGCCCGGGCGGTGGCCAGGGCGCCGGGGCCGCCCGTGTCACGGCGCAGTGTCGGCAGGACAGCGCTTGCTGTCTGCGGGCGTGCCTGAGTGATGCGGCGCAGGTAGGTGCGCAGCACCGGGTGCGGGCCGATCTCCAGGAAGATGTCCGCGCCGTCGGTCAGGGCCTCGTCCACGGCCGAGGCGAACGCCACCGGTTCGCGCACGTTGCGCCACCAGTACCCGCCGTCCAGGTCGGTCCCGGCGATCCGGCAACCGGTGACCGTCGAGTAGAACGGGACCTCGGCCGGGCCCGGCCGCAGGGCCTTCAGAGCGGTCGTGACCGTCGCCTGCTGCGGGTCCATGGTGCGGCTGTGGAAGGCGTAGTCGAGGTCCAGCTCGCGGAAGAAGACGCCGTCCCGCTCCAGTTGCCCGCCGAGGGCGCTGAGCGCGTCGGCGTCTCCGGCCACGGTGACGTCCTTGGCACTGTTGACGCCCGCGATCTCCAGGCGTCCCTCGTACGCCTGGAGGACGCCGGCCGCCCGGTCGGGGCCCAGTCCGATCGCGGCCATCCGCCCGGTGCCCGCGGTGGCCGCCTGCGCCTGGCTGCGCACGGCGATCACCTGGGCCGCCTGAGTCAGGGTCAACGCACCGGCGGTGCAGGCCGCGGCCACTTCCCCGACGCTGTGCCCGAGTACCATGGCCGGTTCGACGCCTTGGTCGCGCAGTGTCTCGGTCAGCGCCAACTGCACTGCGAACAACAGCGGTTGAGCCACCTCGGTGGCCGTAAGCCGCCAGTCCTCGGTCGGCGACGTCAGGTACTCGGCGACCGACCAGCCCAGCAGCGGGGCCAGTTCGGAGTCCACGTCCTCGACCGCTTGCCGGAAGACGGCGTCGTCGACCATCAGGTCCGCGCCCATTCCGGCCCACTGCGATCCGTTGCCGGAGAATACGAGGGCCACCCGCCCGCCGCGCACCCCTTCCACGGCCGCGCCCTCACCGGACTCGGCGAGTGAGGTGAGCCGCTGTGCGGCCTCGTCTGCCGTCGGTGCCAGGACGCAGGCCCGGTACTCGTGCCGGCCCCGGCGCAGGCACGAGGTGTAGGCGATGTCGTAGAACTCGTCCGCGTCGGCAGCGGTCAGGCGTTCGGCCATGCGGGCGGAGGACTCCGCCAACGCCGTCTTCGTGCGGGCGCTGACCAGGACCGGCAGCCCCTCCCGCGGCATGGGGCATGCCTTGGGCCGCGGTTCGACGGCCGCTCCGGTGAGGACGACGTGCGCGTTCGCGCCTCCGAAGCCGAAGGAGTTGACGCCGACGACCGGGCGCGGTGCTTCGGTCAGAGCGCGGTTGCCGGTGACGAGGTCGATGCCGAGTCCGGTGAAGTCGATGACCGGGTTGGGCTCTTCGGCGTTCAGGGAGGCCGGGATCGTCCGGTGCCGCAGGACGAGCAGCGCCTTGCACAGTCCCGCCATGCCCGAGGCGGGCTCCAGGTGCCCCACGTTCGACTTCACCGAACCGATCGGCAGCGGCCCCGTGATCCGGCGCATGCCCAGCGCCTGGCCGATGGCCCGCGCCTCCAGAGGATCGCCCACCGGGGTGCCCGTGCCATGGGCCTCGAAGTACACCAACTCGTCGGGATGCACGCCGGCCTGCGCGTACACCCTGCGCAGCAGGTCCTCCTGGGCCTCGGCGCTGGGCAGCGCCAGGCCCATCGTCCGCCCGTCGCAGTTGCTGGCACTGCCCAGGATGACCCCGTGGATCCGGTCGCCGTCGGCCAGCGCGTCGGGCAGCCGCTTGAGCACCACCATGCCGCCGCCCTCGGACCGTACGAACCCGTCGGCGTCGGCGGAGAAAGGGGAGGACCGGCCGCGTACGGAGAGCATCGACGCCTGGCAGAAGCCGACGTAGTGGAACGGGCTGAGCAGGATGTTGGCGCCCCCGCACAAGGCGGTGCGGCTGGTGCCCTCCCACAGGGTGTGGCAGGCCCGGTCCAGGGCCACGAGGGAGGACGAGCAGGCGGTGTCCACGGCCATGCTCGGACCGTGCAGGTCGAAGGCGTACGACAGCCTGTTGGCCGCGATGGAGGAGGCTGTGCCCGACATCGTGTAGGCGTTCATGCTCCGCGGGTCTGCGACCTGGAGACCGGCGTAGCTGGCGTCGGAGATACCGACGTAGACGGCGGTGTCGCTGCCGGCCAGCCGGTCCGGATCGATGCCGGCGTCGTCCAGCGCCTCTGTCGAGAGCTCCAGCAGCAGCCGGTGCTGCGGGTCCATGTGGGCGGCTTCCTTGGGGGAGATGCCGAAGTAGGCGGCGTCGAAGCCGGCGATGTCGTCCAGGAAGCCGCCTGCCGCCGTGTAGCTCTTGCCCGGGCGCGGCATCTCGGTGTTCACGAACCTGTCCACGGCGAACCGGTGGGCAGGCATCTCGGTGACCAGGTCACGCCCTTCCCTCAGGGCCTTCCACAGGTCGTCCATGGCGTTGATGCCGCCGGGCAGGCGGCAGGAGACGCCGACGACAGCGATGGCACGCTCGTCGTGGCCGTCCGGTTCCTGGTGCACGGGCGCGACCTTCCTGAGAGGGTTGGCAATTCGATGATCACCACGCACCGTAGGGGTTCGGTGACGGACTGCCGACGTGGTCGGGGCACTGTCACCCGAACCGGTCGGGGTCGAGGAAACCTGCCCTGACCAGCAACTCTTTCGGGTGACGAAATCGCTCGTGCGAGGGCCGTACAGCCCGTCACGTCCGTAGCGTCACGCATCGGCCCTGCTCGCGACTCCTGCTGTGGAGACAACTTGTCGATCCTGCTCACAGGCGCCACCGGATTCCTCGGCTGCCGCCTCCTGCGCGAACTGCTGGCTCGTCCCTCCGACGAACTGGTGACCGTCCTCGGACGCGGAGGCGAGGACGACCTCCGCACTCGCACCGAAGCCGCCGTCACCTGGCTGGGCGGCCCGCCGCTGCCGACGGGGGCCCTGCGACGTCTGCGGTTCGTCAGCGGTGACATCACCCAACCCGGCCTGGGACTGCCGGCGGACGACCGGGCACGGGTGACCGACGGCCTCACCCAGCTCTGGCACAGTGCGGCACTGCTCACCCTGGACGGCGACCCGGTGCCCCTGCACCGCTCCAACGTGCTCGGCACCCGCCATGTCCTCGACCTCGCCGACGAAGCGCCGGAAGCCGGAGTCGTGCACGTCAGCACCGCCTATGTGGCGGGCCGGCGGCTCACCGGCCATGTACTCGAGGACGACCTCCGGGAGGACAGCGGCTTCCAGACCCCGTACGAGCAGAGCAAGTACACCGCCGAGACCATGGTGCACGCCTGGACACGGAGCAGGGGACGGACGGCGACCATCATGCGGCCCAGCCTCCTCGTCACCGACCGGCCCGTGCCCCCGGGGCTGCCCGGCCAGCCGCTGGACACCGCGACTCGGCTCGCGCGCGACGGGCTGCGCTCATGGGCAGCGCGCAGCAAGGGACTTGCCGGGATCCTCAGGCGACCCCGACGCGGCGGCGACACGCTGCGTCTGCGTGTCGTCGTCAACCCCGAAGGCGCCCTGAACCTGCTCCAGGCCGACTACGCCGCCCAGGCCATGCTCCGGGCCGTAGAAGCCCCTCATGAGGCACCGGTACGGACGCTCCACGTCACCCACCCGACGAACACCCCGGTCGCCACGCTGCTGGACGCCTGTGAGCGGCATTTTCCCGGCCTGACGCTGACAGCGGTGCCGGAACTCCCCGACCCGACTCCCGCCGAAGAGCTCATCGCGCCATGGGCCCGCATCCTCGGCTACAGCGCTCAACGCCGCACCTACGACCGGACGTGGTTGCTGGCCGCGGTCGGCGACCTCCCCGACCCGAAGTCGATCGACGTGAACTACCTTGCGCGGGCGGCCGAACCGGTCGAAGCCACGTCAGGGTGATGCCGCGCAGCGCTCTCGCAGACGCTGTCGGGGCCGACGCTCGTCGCCGTGGCCTCACCGTGGCCGGCCCGCGTCCACAGGCCGTGCGCCACGACGCCGTCGAGCACCAGATACGGCACGGGCACAGGCGGCACGGTGCGGCTGGACAGGGTCAGAGGCAGCACCCCGAAGACCCTTCCGCGCACGCCGGAGGCGCGGAACCGGACGCTGCCCGCCAGTGTGATCCGCTCGGCGGTCACGCATGATGCACCTTCGCCACCTGGGTATCGGATACGAGGTCTGCGCAGGTCGATCGAGGACGCCCGGCAGGTGTCCGTGGCGGGTGGGCAGTACAGACCGGTGACAGTGAGCGTGGCCGCCCGCAGGATGACCCCGTCACCGGCGACACCCCTGTGCTCGACGGTCACGGACAGGCATGCCGCCATGGCACGGGCCGCCCGGTCGCGTTGCCCTCGGTCGGGAGCGGCGGAGGGCAACCCGCTCGGGTTGCAGCTCCGATCAGGCTGGTCGGCCCCATCGGCCCCATCGGCGCCAACAGCCACCGCACCTGCCACCCGGCCGCCCGGCCGCGCAGCGGGGGTGACATGTGCCCCCGCTGAAGCCAGGCAGAGGATCAGGGCGAACGGTGCGACGAGCAACGACCGTTGGAGCCTGACCCTGCGCCTCATCTGTCGTTCCTGGCGTCGTCGGCGGTGCGCGGTGCCCGCCCTTCCAGCGCACCCCCGTGGGCCGGCGCGTGGGCGAGCGGTGGCTGCCAGGCCAGTGCCAGCGAGCCTCCCAGCAGGGCGAGGACCATACCGAGGAGGAAACCGCCGAGGTTGGCCAGGGGGTAGGACAGAAGCCCGAGTGCGACAGCGGCGCCACCGCTGTATGCCGCCCGCGTGGGGCGGGTCCACATGTGGACCGCGCAGCCGGCCAGCGTGAACGCAAGCATCACCGCGGTCGCCCCACTGGTGCCCAGCACGGGCAGCATCCCCGGGTCGGCCAGCGGTAAGTAGCCGAGTTCCGCGCCGGAAGCGGCGGTGCACACCGACGCCGCGACAGGACGGCGGCCCCGCCTCACCGGCATGGGTGCTCCCCGGCACGGACCTGCATGGTGGCGCCGTCCAGCGAGAACATCCCGGCTGTGACGGACCAGGCTTCCAGGCGCATGCGCTTGATCGTCAACGTGGCCGCCTGCTGGCCGTACGTCCCCGACGGCCCGGTGACACCGCCACCTGTGAGCGTCGCGGCGTCCCGGCCCATCTCCACCTGCCCGAACGCCATGTCCCCTTGCAGCAAGGCAAGATCAAGGGCCATCGACGAGGCCCGTACCGGCTTGTGCTCATCGGCACGGATCAGCAGCGTCGCGGTGCCGAGCGGTGTACGGGCCACCGCCGACTGACACAAGCCGTACAGTGTGGCCTCGCGCAGGCCGACGGCCGCGACGGGGCGCTGCCTGCCCGAAGCGTCCTGGCGGAACGTGGCGAACTGCACCGCGCCCTGCGCCTGAAGTCGCTGGGCGGTGACTGAGAAGGGGCTGTCCGCCATGGCGAACGAGACGGGGACGGCCGCCGCCGTCGTGGTCGCGATCGTGCCGACGGCCAGCGCGAACGAGCCGGCCGCCGCCAGAGCGAACCGCCGCCAACTCGTCCGCCCCCGCCCAGCGACCCCCCGATGCCCGGGGGCAACGTCGTCACGTGCGCCGGTCAGCTCCAAGGTGTTCCTCCCGGGTTTCGGTGCCTGGCCCGTTCAACGGCGCACCGTCGTCCCGGGTTAGTCCTCCTTTCGGGTAATCGCCAGGCTCGTCGACCACCGACCGGCCGCCCTGTGACGCGTGCGCCTGTCATGTCCCATGGATCGGCTTGTCCAGAACGAGCGCGACGTAACGGCTGGCGCGCTGAACGGGGACGTGGGCCAGAACGATGCCGGAGAAGGAGAGCCACTGAGCATGGGTCAGATCCTTCAGAGGGGGCAGCAGTCGGCTCAGGAGCAGGCGCCCGGCGGGCGTGAGGGCCAGCCTGGCGCCGAGAGCGCCGAGGGCCATGAAGCGTCGGGTGACGGGGCGGGTCCAGTCATGGACACGGCATGGACGGTATCCGACGTCGATCGCATGACGGATATAGCGGACGAGCGGTTCGAACTCCTCGAACGCCCACGTGTCGCGAACGACACGGCCGGGGTCCGCCGCGTTGATCTCGGCGGGGTCACCGGTGGCCCAGGCGAAGTCGACGAGGACGAGCCGGCCGCCGGGCTTGAGGAGACGGTAGGTCTCCTCCAGGAATGCGCGGCGGCCATCGGGGCCGAAGTGGAACGCGGCCTCCAGACAGTGCACCTTGTCGAACGCGGCGTTGCCGAAAGAGGCGGGAGCCGAGCGCAGGTCGGTGGCGTCGGCTTGGAGGAAACGGATACGGGGACGGTCACCGTGCCGCTGGACGGCCTGCGCCACGTGGGGCGGATAGAGGTCGATGCCGGTGGCGAAGGCGCCTTGCTCGGCGATACGGCGGGTGGTGTGGCCGGTGCCGCAGGCGACGTCGAGAACCTGTTCGCCCGGCTGGATCCGCAGCAGGGCGAGGGAACGGCTGACGAGGTCCTCCTGGAAGGACGACAGGCCGCCGGTGAGGCGGAGCAGTGTCAGCGGAGTGAAGTAGCCGAGGTTGAGGAGGCTTCCCCAGCCAAGACCGTGCAGCACGGCGAAGAGCGGGTTGTTGTCGGTCTCGTAGGCATGGGCGAGTTCGAGAGGCGTGTTCATGGAGAGCTCTCATCGGGGGGCGAACGTGGTCACTTCCTGGTGATCAGACAACGTCACGACCCGGCCGAAGTAACCGTCGTCTTTCAGGCGGCAGTTGCGGAGTATCTTTGAGACCTTCATCCGGGCGAAGGTGTGCTCCACGCAGGCGCGAACCTTGCGATGGAGGCGTTGTGTTCCCCCTCCCGGGCCGGGAGTTCGTCTTGGTCGCCGACGGCATCCTTGGCGCCGGACATGCTTACGCCTTGCAGTTGTTGCGGTTGCCTCGCACAAGTCGGCCGGTGGTGACGACCAGCCGCGTGTCGGCGACCGAAGACCGGCAAGTGCGAACGCACCACGCTGTACGGCACGCGCACCCGCTACCGGGACCGACGCGCGCCGAGGCGAGTTCGCCGATCCACGCGACGGAGCCATCCCTCAAGGACTACAGCGCAACCCATTGGTGGCCCACCCGGAGCGGTGTCCCGTCCCCCTTGAGCGCATCGCGCAGCGGGTTCGTCGGGCGCGGGTCTCGGCTTTCGGCAGGGAGAGGCGTTCGGCCTGGCTGTGGAGGACTTTGACTTGGACGAAGAAGTCGTCCACGTCCGGCGTCAGTTCAAGATGGTGCGGACGAAGCTGTGCTTCGCATGGCCCAATGGCCGCAATGTCCGTGACGTGCCTGTGCCCTCGATGTGGCCAAGGCTGTGCGGCAGCACATGGAGCTCTTCGCTCCTGTGCCGGTCACCATGGCGTGGGACGACCCGCGCCCGGCCGAGACGCCGGTGGAGGCCAAGCACCGCCGGCCGAGGACGTACCACTCCTCGTGACCGGGCCTAATCGCAAGGCCAGCCGCCACTTCTATGCCGCCGAGCAGCTGGAGGTCGGCGAGTCGGTCGCCTCCCTGGCCCGGTGGCTCGGTCACTCGGACCCAGGGTTCACGCTCCGGACGTACGCGCAGATCGCTACCATCAGCTCGCAGCACGTGAGCAGCCAGCCGCGGCTGCATCAGAAGGGCCAGATCATCCAGGAGTTCGCGACCGTCAAGCTGTTCCCCCTCGGCCTGTCCTACGAAACCCGTGTGTACTCCTGCCAGCGGCTCAATAAAGTCCTGGCCGACACTCCGATCCTCTACGGCCTTTACAAGAAGCATCACTGGCTGATGCGCGGGGCGACCTTCTACCAGCTGCATCTGGTACTGGACAAGCACGCGGGAGAACAGCTCGAACTCATCGACGCCCTCGCCGAACGGGTCCAGACCCTGGGCGGTGTCGCGGTGGGGGATCCCCGGCACGTCGCCGCGATCACCTCGATCCCGCGTCCTCCGGACGGTGTGGAGGAGGTGCCGGCCATGCTGTCGCGGTTGCTGGAGGCACACGAGACCATCCTGACCCAGGCCCACGACGCGGCGGCCCGTATCGCGGAGTTGGGCGATGACGGCACCAGCGACCTTCTGGTCTCACAGGTGATCCGGACCGGCGAACTCCAGGCATGGTTCCTGGCCGAGCATTTGGTCGACACACCCCTTGTCGGTGCCTGAACGGGCCTCAACCGCCAGTGCTCACGGCCGTGGCTCGGTGCGAGCATCGCCACGTCGTGCCGTTACGCGGCGTGCATCGTGGTCGGCCTGGCGCGGGCTCTGGGGCGGGAACCGGACACCGGCCTCCCGCGCCCGCGCCCCGCACCAGGTGCGGGGCTGCTGAGCGAAGCACATCTCGCGAGGTGCGCGTGTAGTGCAGGTGCCGTGCACGGACGATCAGCAATCGCCACTTCACACGGAGCGGGCTCAACTACCTACCGGAACGGAGTGCCCTCGGTGGGGCAGGCACTGGCGATGCCCCGAGCGACACATGCCGACTGTCGCAAGGGTCACCCCCCCTCCCTTGCAACCACAAACGCGACTTACAGGAGAGTTCACCATGAGGAGCAGTCCCGAATCGTCTGGGCAGCGGGCCGAGCCGATAGGCAGGCATTTCGAACCGGACCTGCGGGCGATGACCCGCATCAACCTCCACCCCATCGCCTCCCCGATGCCGGTCGGCTTCTTCGCGGTGGCGATCGCATCCGTTATCGTCGGAAGCTTGCAACTGGGCTTCCTGGGCGACGATGCCGGGCCATGACCTGCTCGAACATCGCCCACCAGCGGACAGTGTCTACGCTTTGGCCTGCGGTCACCGCACGATCTTCAGGAGTCCACACAACCCCCGATGATCACGCGATGGCCGTACCCGTACCCAGCCGGGTCCGCGACAAGATCGCACTGACTGAACCGTGGATTAATCACTCCGTGAACCGACTGGCCACCGCCGTGCTCGTCGAGCCACGGAAGCGGAGCGAGCAGGCGCCAAGCGGGCGTGGTACTGCGCCCACGTGCCGCTACGTGCAGATCGATCCCCGGCCTATGCACCTGGGGGTCGTCGCGATCCAGCCCTGGATGAAACCCGCGACGTCGCGAACGAGTGGCGTGAGGCTTCCGGCACACAGCTGCGTGAATCGGCCGCCGCACAGGACCGCACCGAAGCCTGACGCCGCGCAGGAGGCTTGCGGGACAACCTCTAGACGGTGTGGCGTAAACGCCGGGGTCCAGGGTGATACGGGCGTCCGCGCCGAGGAGGACGACGGCGGGCCAGCTGCCCTGGGCGACGGCGAGGCAGCCCAGCGCCAGGTCCAGGGCCGCTTGGGCGGGGCCCCCGGGCCGGGGTCTCGGGGGCGGCCACGCCCAGCCAGTGCAGGGTGAGGCCAACTGGACGGGGATGGTGAACTGGGCCGTGACCGGGCAGGAAGAGAGCCCCGGGCGCCAGGGGACACCCGGGGCGGGGAAGGGTCAGGCGACGGTTCCGGTCACCGAGCCTGAGCTCTTCGTCACCTTGTACGTCACGGTGGCTCCGCTCCAGAAGTGGAAGACGAGCGTCGCCTGGGTGTTGTCACGCAGTGAGTTGACGAACTTGGAGGTGAGGAGAAGACCGTTGCCCGGGTAGTCGGGAGAGAAGGCCTCGTTGAATTCCTGGTAGGGAGTCCAGTCGGTCGGGCCGGCGTTGGTGCCGTCGGCGTACGTGGCCTCCATGGTGGCCAGCTGGTCACCGCGGTATTGGGTGGGGATGGTGAGACCGCCGGCGTCGCCGGTCGCGTCGGAGAGCACGGGCCTGTCATACGTGGTCACGTGGATCTTCCAGGGCAGACCCCGGGAGAAACGGGCCTCGATCGTCGCGTTGATCCCGTAGGCGCGGTCCCCGGCGAGCCGGGTCAGCGCGGCGGCGGTGAGCGTGAGCTGGTTGCCGGAGACGGTGTAGTCCTTGCCCCGGACGAGCTTTGTGCTGCCCTGCCACACGCCCCGGAAGGTGGTGCCGTTCGGGTTCAGGGTGAGCGTTCTTGCGGTGATCGCACTCGACTTCGCCAGGAAGACACGGTCCGAGGAGGCGGTGCCGGAGCGGGTGGTCCAGCCCGACTTGATCTGGTTGACCAGCTCGGGCTCTCGCCACTCCATCGTGGAGCGGTTCAGGAAGTTGTAGGCGTCCCACAGGGCCGTGGTCACCCCGGAGATGCGGGCCTCGTATCCGAACATCTCGAAGTACTTCAGTGCCTCGCCACGTTCGACACGCGGCGCGCGTTGGAAGTGGTCGGGGTAACTCAACAGGCCGTACTCGCCCAGGTAGACGGGGATTCCCTTGGAGACGAGGGTGTCGCGGAGCCGGGCGAAGTTGTCGGTCAGGTCCTTCTGCGCGGTGGCGTCGAAGTGCGTGCCGCCGGCGACGTTCACGCTGAACGGGTACCAGCTGTAGTAGTGCGTGGTGGCCACGAGGTTGGGGTCGTTCAGCGACTTCATGTTGCTGACCAGCGCGTCCAGGAAGACCTGGCCGGAATTCGTGTGCAGGGTCGGCAGGACGAGCAGCCGGGTCGCGTTGTTGCCGCCGGACTGGCGCACCACCGTGTGGAACGCGGTGTTCAGTTCGTCGTTGTACTGGATGCCCTGGGCGTCGGTGGTGTTGTCGAACTGCGGCTCGTTGTTGCTCTCGAAGAGCAGGCTCTGCGGGTAGTCCTTGAACGTGGCGGCGATCTGGGTCCAGGAGGCCTTGAAACGGGCCAGGACGTTGTCGTGGTCGGTGTGCATCTTCGCGATCCACTGCCACGAGTCGTGGTGGATGTTGATCACGACGTAGAGGTCATTGGCCAGAGCCCAGTCGACGACCTGCTTGACGCGGTTCATCCACGTCGCGTCGATCGTGTAGGGGGCGGTGGAGGACTGGTGGTCGGTCCACGTCACGGGGATACGGACACTGCGGAAGCCCTGGGCCTTGATGGTGTCGAACAGGGACTTGGTGACCAGCGGGTTGCCCCAGGACGTCTCGTCGGGGATGGCGTCCAGGGTGTTGCCGAGGTTCCAGCTGGGCTGCATCGCGGCCACCGTGCCCATCGGGCTGAGCGCGATGTTCTTCGTCGCCGCGGACGCGTCCTTGTGGGACGGTTCGGCGAACGCGGTGGTGCTGGTCAGCCCGATCGCGGCGACCAGCGCCAGCAGCAGACCGAGCACCCGGCGTGGGCCGCCTCTGCGTCGGTCGGTGGGGTGGTGCGTTCCCTTCATCTCTGACCTCTCTCTGTTGGCCGAGCGGGTTCCGCCCGTTTGGGGATGGAGCGGCAGGCAGCAAGGGGGGCGGGGCGTCTTCGGAAGCCGACGTGGTGTCTCGGCTCGCCGCGCCGGTTCAGAGGCCGAGCGGCTCGTAGTCGAACCAGTCGAAGTGGACTGTGCCGGCCGCGGCGTACAGGCCGATGACCCGTCCGGTGAAGCCGCCTGCCACCTCGGTCGACAGGTAGCGGCCGTCGAGTGCGCCGAGTGGGATGAAGGTGCCGTCCGGCTCCTCGACGCCGAACGTGAGGACGTCGGGACCGGTGCGGGGGCCGTTCGGAGGGGCGTCGGAGACGTCGAGGCGCAGAACCACGGGCCCGGCGGGCACGGGACGGGATGCCACGACGGTGCGGAACGGTCCGACGCGGCTCAGGACGCGTACTTGCCCCTCGGCCGCCTCGATCTCGTAGTGGTGCTCCTCGTCCAGGCGGACGGCGAGGCCACCGCGCCCTTCGGCGGGGTCGATCCGGGTGCGTACCCGGCAGGACAGGTGCTGCTGACGGCGGCCGGCGAAGACGACGTCCGGCTCGTCCAGCGAGGCGCCGCCGGCCCGCAGGGTCAGCCAGCCGGACCGTTCCTTGGTGGTGCAGTGCTTGGCGGGACGGTCGCGCACGGAGATCCACTGCGGCCGCAGCTCGCTGAGGTCGAAGTCGTCCCGGACCTCCTCGGCCGGGCCGGGCACGAGCGGCCATGCCGGCGCGGGCAGAACGGACGGCACCTCGCCGACGACGGGCCAGTCCCCCACCCACGTCACCGGTGCGAGGAACGTCTCGCGTCCCAGCACGTGCCAGCCGGGGGTGCCACCGCGCGGGCGGACCCCCAGCAGCACCAACCACCAGGAGCCGTCGGGTCCTTGGACCAGGTCGGCGTGCCCGGTGTTCTGGATCGGGCGGTGAGTGCCGCGGTGGGTGAGGACCGGATTGGCCGGGCACGGCTCGAACGGGCCGGTGGGCGTACGCCCGCGGGCGATCGAGACGGCGTGGCCGCGCTCGGTGCCGCCCTCGGCGATGAGCAGGTACCAGTACGCGCCGATGTGGTACAGATGCGGCGCCTCCGGCGCCTGGGCGCCAGGGGTACCGGCCCACACCTGGTGCGCAGATCCGAACGTCTCGCCGGTGTACGGGTCGATACGGACCTGCGCGCCTCCGGCGACCGTGCACCAGCAGGTGCCGTCCTCGTCCCAGGCGAGATCCGGGTCGATGCCCTTCACCTCTGGCAGTCGGACCGGGTCGGACCAGGGCCCGGCCGGGTCGGTGGCGGTGAACAGCATGTTGCCCTCGCCCTTGGCCACGTTGGTGACGATCAGCCAGAAACGTCCGTCGTGGTGGCGCAGGGTGGGAGCGTAGATCCCGCCGGAGGATGGCATGGAGGCCGGCAGGCGCAGTTGGGCCGGCCGGTCCAGGGCGTTGCCGATCTGCGTCCAGTGCACCAGGTCCCGGCTGTGGAAGACGGGGATGCCGGGGAAGTACTCGAAGCTGGAGCAGACGAGATAGTAGTCGTCGCCCACGCGGCAGACGCTGGGGTCCGGGTGGAAGCCGGGGATCACGGGGTTGGTCATGGTGGCGTCCGCCCGCTGTATTTCTGACATTGGGCCAAGTCCCTTTCCTTCAGCGGGTCGTTGTCAGGTGACACCGGCGGTTCAGGGTGCGTCCGGCACCGTGTGGGTGAGGCGGAGCAGCACGGCGGACGGAGCTGTGGGCAGCGTCAGCGTGAGGTCGGCGGCATCGGGGTTCCAGGCGGCGACGGCCTGGCTCGCGGTGGGGTAGAGGCCGTCGACGCGAGCGGCGGAGCCGCGGAGGTGAGGCAGGAGAAGGCTCATGGTGGACTCTGCGCCGGGGCGGCGCCACACGGTGAGGTAGGTGGTGGCCGGGGTGCGCAGGGCCAGGGCGAGCCACGGGTCGTCCCGGGCCGGCAGGCCGAACGGCCATGCGGGGACGGCCTGAGGCAGGTCGGCACGGATGGCCTTGTACACGGTGACGGCCTCGTGAACCAGGGCCCGGGCCTCGGGCCGCAGATCCGAGAGCAGGCCGGACAGGTGGATGCGGCCGAGGAGTGCGCTCGCCATGGTGAAGGCGACCTCGTCGAGGGAGTCCTCCGGCAGCGGGTAGGCCCAGACGGCGCCCTGCTCGGGGGTGACGGCGGTGGGCGCGGAGGCGGCGATCGGTGCGTACAGCTGGAGGTTCTGCTGGTTGCAGTTGCAGCCGCGACAGAAGGGCGTGGTCCCAGCGCATGCCGCCGGAGGCGCAGTTCTCCACCACCAGGTGCGGGTAGCGGTCCAGGATGCCGTCGAGCCAGTCCAGCTGCGCCCGGTTGTGGCCGAGCAGACCGGCGCCCGGGGTCTCGCCGGGGTGGGCGCTGGTGCCGGAGCCGGGGTCGATGTTGTGGTCGAGCTTGAGGTAGCCGACGCCCCACTCGCCGACCAGACGGTCCACGACCTGGTCGAGGTGGGCGCGGGCGGCTGGATGACGCAGGTCCAGGTGGTGGCGGCCGGTTTCGGTGACGCGAACGCCGTCGCGGCGGAAGAAGGCCTCGTCCGGCAGGGCCTTCGCCATGGGGCTGCGTACGCCGATCACCTCCGGCTCCAACCACAGGCCGGGCACCATGCCGCGCACCCGGATGCGGTCCAGCACCTCGTGGATCCCGCGGTCCCCGGGGAATCGGGAGGCGGCCGGCTCCCAGGCGCCGACGCTGTCCCAACCAGCCGCCGTTCTCGTCGTCGTACCAGCCGGCGTCGATGACGAAGTACTCCGCGCCCGCCTCGGCCGCCGCGTCGATCAGCGGCAGCAGTTTCTCCGTTGTGGGGTCGCCCATCAGGCAGTTTCATGTAGTCGTTGAAGATGACGGGGAGGCGCCGGTGGTCGGAGTGCGGGCGGCGGGCCGTGCGGCGGTAACGGGTCAGCGCGGCGAACGCGTCGTCCGGGCCGCCGTCGGCGCTGAAGGCGAGGGCGACGGGTACGGTGTGGAACTCGCCGCCGGGCCCCAGGGGATGGCGCCATCCGTGGTGGGTGTCGGTGGGGCCGAACAGGGCCAGGTAGGCGAGCTGGTCGCGTTCACCGCACTCCCAGTGCCAGCCGCCGCCGTTGTGCTGCGAGTCGATGAGACGCCCGCTCGACCAGGCGCGGCCGTGCCCCGTGGCCGTCACCTCCAGCAGGGGCAGCGGAGGCCAGTTACGCCGCTCGGGGGGTGTCCCGCCGGGGAGGCCGATGCGGGTGAGGCGGGCGGTGCAGTCCTCGCCGACGTCGATCTCGACCTCCAGGGCCGCGTGGCCCCAGCGGAGAGTCTGCGGTGCGCCGGTCATGATGGTCTTTCTGGTAGGGGGCAGGACGCGCGGGGGCGGGCCCTGACGGTAAGGGAGGGACGCGGGGGGCAGTCAGGCGGTACGGAGCACCGCGCAGCCGCCGGGCGGCAGTTCGGACAATGTGCTGCCCGTGAGCAGGTCGTGGGCGGGCTCGGGCAGGGGCACGGGCTCGGGTCGGTGGCTGATCAGGACGCGCCAGCGACGGCCGTCCGGGGCGCGTCGGATGACGGCCTCGACCTGAGCGGGCAGGCCCGGCACCTCGGGACCCACCCCCGCCTCGTCGAGCAGCCGGGCGACCAGGGCGGCGTAGCCGGCGTCGTCCAGGCGGGTCGAGAGGTACCAGCCCTGTCCGGTGCCGAAGCGGTGACGGGTCAGCGCCGGGCTGCCGGCGAGCATGCCCTCGGCGTAGGCGGCGAGCGTGTCCGCACCTTCGGCGCGAAGCGACTCGCTCCAGACGGTGCCGTGCGATCCGTCCGACAGGGCGATCCGCTCGTCCCGCCGCAGCGGCCGGTACTCCTCGACGCGGATGCCCAGCGCCTCGCGCAGCGGCTCGGCGGGGTAGCCGCCGAGGCGGGCGTGCATGCGGTCGTCGACGTATCCGCTCGCGTGCTGGACGAGGAGGGTTCCGCCGTCGGCGACGTAACGGCGCAGGTTCTCGGCCGCCCCGTCGGACAGGAGGAACAGGGCCGGTGCGATGACGAGCGGGAAGCGGCTCAAGTCGTGCTCGGGGTGCGCGAAGTCGACGGTGACGCCGGCGTCCCACAGTGCCCGGTGCGCCCGGCCGAGTGCCGCGTGGTAGTCGAGGTCCGCCGAGGGCAGGCCGTCCACGCCGAGCGCCCACCAGGCGTCCGCTTCGTGCAGGACCGCCACCGAAGCGGTGACCGTCGATCCCGCCAGCTCGCCGAGCCGGGCGACCGCCTCGCCGACCTGCGCGACCTCACGGAAGATGCGGCTGTCGGGGCCCGCGTGCGGGACCATCGCCGAGTGCCACGTCTCGGCGCCGGCGCGGGACTGGCGCCACTGGAAGAAGAGGGCGCCCTCCGAACCGCGGGCGATGTGGCCGAGGGTGTGGCGCAGGATGTCCCCGGGCTCCTTGGCCAGGACCCGGTCGCGGTCGTAGACGGTACTGGTGCCCTGTTCCATCAGCAGCCAGGGGTGGCCGCCGGCCAGGGAGCGGGTGCGGTCGGCGTGGAAGGCGGCGTCGGCGGCGGCGTCCAGACCGGGTGAGCCGGGGTACTGGTCGGACGTGACGACGTCGAGTTCGCGGGCCAGGGCCCACAGGTCGACGTTCTGGTAGGCGGGGAGCATCAGGTTGGTCGTCACCGGCCGGTCGCTGTGGGCACGGATCGCGTCGCGCTGCTCGCAGTAGGCGGCAACGATCTCGTCCGACCAGAAGCGGTGGAAGTCCAGTGCCCGGCCGGGGTTCTTGTGCCACTGCGTTACGCGCGGCGGCAGCACCTGCTCCCAGGAGGTATAGCGCTGGCTCCAGAAAGCCGTTCCCCAGGCCTCGTTGAGGGCGTCCAACGAGCCGTGGCGTGCGCGCAGCCACACCCTGAAGGCCGCGGCCGTGTGGTCGCAGTAGCAGAGCGTGCCGTACTCGTTGTGCACGTGCCACAGGGCGAGGGCGGGGTGCTCTCCGTAGCGTTCGGCCAGGGCGGAGGCGATCCGGCGGGCCGCGGTGCGGTAGGCGGGCGCGGTGAGGCAGTAAGTGTCGCGGCTGCCGTGGGTGAGGCGGGTGCCGTCCGGGGTGACCGGCAGCGCGTCGGGGTGGGCCAGGGTGAACCAGGGCGGCGGGGAGGCAGTCGGGGTGGCGAGGTCGACGGCCACGCCGTTCGCGTGGAGGCGGTCGATGTGGGCGTCGAGCCAGGCGAAGTCGTAGCGGCCCTCGTCCGGTTCCAGCAGGGCCCAGGAGAAGACACCTACGGTGGCCAGGTTGACCCTGGCCCGGCGCATCAGCGCGTCGTCCTCCTTCCACACCGGTTCGTCCCACTGCTCGGGGTTGTAGTCACCGCCGTAGGCGAGGCCGCCCAGGCGGTCGGTCAGGCTGCGGATGGTCATGACTGGTCCTCGGGAAGAAGGGACTCGGCAACTGCTGGGCGACTGCTCCGGCCCTGCCGACAGTGGTGAGGGAGCGGCTCCGCTCCAGCAGCGGGGAATGGGCGGGTGGAGCCGCTCCCGGTCACAGGGCGGGGGCGCATACGGGCGGCCGGTTCACCCCCTGAGCGCGCCCGAGAGCACGCCGGTGGGAAAGTGCTTCTGCCCGCACGGGCAGATGATCAGCAGCGGTACGAGCGTCAGAACGACCACCGCCCTTTGCAGGGGCAGCGGGGCCGTCTGTGCGTGCCCGGAGCCGAGGCCGGAGTCGACCCTGCTGTGCCGACGAAGCTTCCGCGGTTCAGCTCGTTGCTCAAGGCGGCGGCCCTTCCCTCCCGATCGTCGAAGCGCTTCACCTGGCCGGGAACGTTAATGACACGTCTCTTGCGAGACAAGAGGGCAGGCGTCAAGAAAATCTCATTGGCTCAGATCGTTGACAGCCTGTCGCAGCAGTGCGAGCGTCGAAGCGCTTCGACAGCTCGCAACCAGCCTGCTTAGGGGTTTTCCTCGTGGGTTCTTCGTCCCTGCCCGCCGCCCGGCTTCCGTTCCTCGACCCGGTACTGCCGATCGACAAGCACGTCGACGACCTGCTCGGGCGGCTCACGCTCGACGAGCGGATCGCGCTGCTGCACCAGTACGCACCGGCCGTCGAGCGCCTCGCCATTGCCTCGTTCCGCACCGGCACGGAGGCGCTGCACGGCGTTTCCCGGCTCGGCGAGGCGAGGGTCTTCCCCCAGGCCGTAGGACTCGGCGCGACCTGGGACGAGGACCTGGTCCACCAGGTCGCCGAGGCCGTCTCCGTCGAGCTGCGCGCCTTGAACTGCCACCGTCCGACGGCGAACGGCATCGGCAGCAACACCCTCCAGGCGTGGGCCCCGTGGTGAACCCGCTGCGCGACCCGCGCGGGTGCCGCAACGCGGAGGGCTGCTCCGAGGACCCGGTACACACGGCACGGCTGGGCACCGCCTACTGCGCGGGCCTGGCCGGCGGCCACCCCACCTGCCTGCGCGCGGCCGCGGTGCTCAAACACTTCCTCGCCTACAACAACGAGGACGACCGCTGCGTCACCTCCTCCGGCCTGCGCCCGCGCGTCCTGCGGGAGTACGACCTGGCCGCCTTCCGGCCCGTCGTCGCCTCGGGCGCGGCGACCGGCGCGATGGCCGCGTACCACCTGGTCAACGGCCGCCCCTGTCACGTCAGCCCACTCATCGAGACCGAACTGCGCAGCTGGTCCCCGCCGACCGGACATGACTGGTTCGCCGTCAGCGACGCCGAGGCGCCGTCCAACCTGGAGCTACCCCTGGGGGGTGTTGCGAAAGTCCCGCACAGCACCCACGCCGCCCGGCACGCACCCTCGCCGCACCCGCCAAAGGCCCAAGTGCATCCAGTACGAGGGCCTTCGTCCGGCACGCCGAGGGCACGCACCGGACACCGCGGGCACCGCACGGGACTTTCGCAACACCCCCTACGCCCACGACTGGGCCGACGAGCACCTGCCCGCCGTGGTGTGGACGTCCTACGGCGGGCAGGAGACAGGCTGGTCGCCGGCCGCCGTACTGCTCGGCGAGGCCGACCCCACGGGCGGGCTGCCGCAGACCTGGTATCGGGGCGACGACGAGTATCCGACTTCCCCTTCGAGGACTGACGTCCTGCCCCTCCAGCCGTGGTTCAGTCCGTGGACCATCGCAGCGCCCGCGTCCGCACTCAACTGGCACGCCACGGTTCTCACCGTCGAACTCGACGGTGAACCCCGACCTCTCCCGCGGCATCGGCCGCACACAGACCCCACCACCTCGCCATCGCCACCCGCATCGGAAGGAACGGTATGCCCATGTACCAGCACGTCGAGGCAGGGATCGAGCGCCGCACCCAGGGGGAGGTGCTGCGCGTCGAGCCCTGGGGCCCGCACGCGGTCCGGGTACGCGCGGCGGCCGACACCATCGACGACGAACGCAGCTGGGCGCTCGACCTGCCGGTGTGGGACGCGGGCGAGGCCGACGTGCACGTCCGCGAGGACGGTACGGCCCGCCTCGTCAACGGACGCATCACCGTGGAGGCCGACGCGGACGGGCGACTGCGCTTCCTGCGTACCGGGGAGGCGCACGAGGCCCGCGAGCTGCTGGCAGAGAAGCGGCCTCACCACGGCTACCCAGGCCCCCGCGTCCACACCCCGCGCGGCGACGGCACCTACACCGCCGAGCAGTCCTTCGAGGGCTACGACGGCGAGCGCATCCACGGTCTGGGCCAGCAGCCGCACGGCGGCCTGGACCACAAGGGCCGCGTCATCGACCTCGTCCAGCGCAACACCGTCGTCACGATCCCCTTCCTGCACTCCTCCCGCGGCTACGGACTGCTGTGGAACAACCCCGCCACGGGCCGCGTCGAACTCGCCGCGGACGCCACCCGCTGGGTCGCCGATCAGACCCGCCAGATCGACTACTGGATCGTCGCGGGCGACACCCCCGCCGAGATCATGTCCGCCTATGCCGACGCCACCGGCCACCCGCCCCTGCTGCCCGACTGGGCGAGCGGCTTCTGGCAGTCCAAGCTGCGCTACCGTACCCAGGACGAACTCCTCGCCGTCGCCCGTGAGCACCACCGCCGCGGCCTGCCGCTGTCGGTCATCGTCTGCGACTTCTTCCACTGGACCCGCATGGGTGACTGGTCGTTCGACCCGGAGGACTGGCCCGACCCCGCCGCCATGACCAAGGAGCTGGACTCCCTCGGCGTACGGCTCGTGGTGTCCGTCTGGCCCACCTTGGAGGACGACAGCGCCCACCACGATGCCCTGCGCGCCTGCGGCGGCCTGGTCCGGGACAGCCACGGCGGCCTGCTGCGCCACCACTGGCCGGCGCGCGGCGGGGACCAGCGCTACCTGCCGATGGCGTACTACGACGCGACGCACCCCCGTGCCCGGCAACTACTGTGGGAGCAACTCCGCGCCAACTACCTGCGGTCAGGCGTCACCGCCTTCTGGCTCGACGCCTGCGAACCCGATCTCCCGCCGAGCCTCGCGCCGCGAGCCGTCTACCACGCCGGCCCGGGCCCACAGGTCGGCAACGCATACGCTGACGAACACGCCCGCGCCGTCGCCGAAGGACTCCGCGCAACCGGCGACGACCGGCCGCTGAGCCTGATCCGCTCGGCCTGGGCCGGCAGCCAGCGCCACGGAATCGCGCTGTGGTCCGGGGACATCCTCCCCACCTTCGACTCTCTGGCCGCCCAGGTCCGCGCGGGCCTGAACGTCGCCCTGAGCGGCATCCCCTGGTGGCACACCGACATCGGCGGCTTCCTGGGCGGCAACCCGGACGACCCGGCCTACCGGGAACTGCTCATCCGCTGGTTCCAGTACGGCACCTTCAGCCCCGTCATGCGACTGCACGGTGACCGCGAGCCGAACCAGCCCTTCAGCGCGCGGATGAGCGGCGGCCCCAACGAGGTCTGGTCCTACGGCGAGCAGGCCTATCCGATCCTGCGCCACCATCTCCTCCTGCGTGAACGCCTGCGCCCCTACCTTCACGGACTCGCCGAGACCGCGCACCGCACCGGCGCCCCGCCCATGCGCCCGCTGTTCTTCGACTTCCCCGACGACGCGACCGCCTGGGACGTCGACGACCAGTACATGCTCGGCCCCGACCTGCTCGTCGCACCGGTTGTCGAGGCGGGCGCACGCGAGCGTGCCGTCCACCTGCCGCACGGGGCCCGTTGGATCGACACCGCGACCGGGACGGAACACGAGGGCGGCAGGACGCTGACCGTCGCTGCGCCCCTGGAACGCATACCCGTTTTCGTCCGTTCGGGGTCCGCTCTCACCGGAACGCAGGTGTACTGATGCGTGCGCCGATGAAGACGACCGCAGGACGCACATTCGCCGGCCGTCGTTCTCCCTGGGCTGGTTCGAGGTCTCGTGCCGGCCGTGCACCGAGGATCTCATCCGGGCTTGGTGGTGCCGCAGGCGTCGATGTGCAGCGGAGTGCGCGTCATGGTGCCGGTCGGCGCGGACAGCTCCAAGGCGCGCTGCCGGCGCTCCCGGGCGCGTCGGGTGTCCCCTCGTGGTGTAGGCGTGACTGAGGTGGACGTGGTGTTTCTGCTCGCCGTACGTCAGCCACGTGTCCGACCGCTCGGATACGGGGAGCCGGTTCATGAGGGCGTCGGCGGCCTCAAGCGCGGCGCGGGCCTGCTTGCTCTGGTGGTTGAGGGCGTAGGCGCGGGCGGTGACGGCGGCCGCCGGCGTTGCCGCAGCGGTGGGCCGGGGGCCGGCTTCCGCACCGGGCGCGGCGCGTACCGCCGCGCGGCTTCATCACCGGCAGCCCCACCTCAGGTACCAGCCAACTCGCGTTCCTCCACCGGAAGGCCTGGTACGCCGAGGGCGCGTACGTGGTCAAGCAAGCCTCTACCCCTGCCTGTTCGCCTCCTACGACATCCCTGCGCTGCGTGAACTCGACCTGCAAAATTCAGAGTCGGCAGGTCCACGTCCGTGACGGGCACACCGATGCGCAACGGTTGGCCCACGCGCTCAAGCAGACCTGTGGAAAGGACCCCATGAGCCCCCGCACCGCCGCTGCTGTTCCCACCCGCCCGGCCCGGTTCACCCTCGACCCCTCCTTCACTGTCGGCGAGGTCGACCCCCGCCTCTTCGGTTCCTTCGTCGAACACCTCGGCCGCTGCGTCTACACCGGAATCTTCGAGCCGGACCATCCCTCGGCCGATGAGGCGGGCATCCGCACGGACGTACTGGAGCTGATCCGCGAGCTCGGCGTCACCACGATCCGCTATCCCGGCGGCAACTTCGTCTCCGGCTACAAGTGGGAGGACTCGGTCGGCCCGGTCGAGGACCGCCCGCGCCGCCTCGACCTCGCCTGGCGGTCGACCGAGACCAACCGCTTCGGCCTGTCCGAGTACATCGCCTTCCTGAAGAAGATCGGCCCCCAGGCCGAGCCCATGATGGCGATCAACCTCGGCACGCGCGGCGTCGCCGAGGCCCTGGAACTCCAGGAGTACGCCAACCATCCGCAGGGCACGGCCCTGTCGGACCTGCGCAGAGCGCACGGCGACAAGGATCCCTTCGGTATCCGGCTGTGGTGCCTGGGCAACGAGATGGACGGCCACTGGCAGACCGGCCACAAGACCGCCGCGGAATACGGTCGCATCGCCGCCGAGACGGCGCGCGCCATGCGCCAGATCGACCCGTCCGTGGAACTGGTCGCCTGCGGCTCCTCCGCCCAGTGGCTGACCACCTTCGCCGAGTGGGAGGCGACGGTGCTGCAGGAGACGTACGACCTGGTGGACTACATCTCCCTGCACGCCTACTACGAGCCCCGGGACGGCGACATCGACTCCTTCCTGGCCTCCGCCGTCGACATGGAGTCCTTCATCGAGAACGTCGTCGCGACCTGCGACCACGTGGGTGCGAGGCTGAAGTCGAAGAAGAAGATCAATCTGTCCTTCGACGAGTGGAACGTCTGCTACGGCTTGGAGTTGAACGGGGCAGAGGACTCCGACTCGCGGGACTGGGCGCAGGCACCCCGTCTGCTGGAGAACAGCTACAGCGTCCTGGACGCCGTCGTCGTCGGTTCGCTGCTGATCGCGCTGCTGCGCCACGCGGACCGGGTGGCCGTCGCCTGTCTCGCCCAGCTCGTCAACGTGATCGCCCCGATCATGACCGAGCCGGGCGGCCCGGCCTGGCGGCAGACGACGTTCTTCCCCTTCGCGCAGGCATCGAAGTACGGCCGCGGCCAGGTCCTCGACGTGCGGGTGGACTCGCCGACGTACGAGACGGAGAAGTACGGCGAGGCCGACCTGCTGCACGCCACCGCCGTGCGCGCCGAGGACGGCTCGGTCACCGTCTTCGCCGTCAACCGCAGCCGCACGCAATCCCTGCCACTGCAAGTCACCCTGAACGGCCTCGCGTTGACGTCGGTCGTCGAGCACAGCGCCCTCGCGGACGCCGACCCCGACGCACGCAACACCCTCACCGGTCCACAACGCGTGACCCCGCACCAGGTCTCCGGGACCACCCTGAGCGACGGCACTCTCAGCGCCGTCCTCGAACCGCTGTCATGGAACGTGATCCGGCTCGCCTAGTACTCCTGTGCCGCGTTCTGGTAGAAGATCGCGTTCACGAACCTCCCGGAGATCGCAGGTCCCCGGGGTCTCCGGTCGCCGACCGCCTCACCCGGTCCTGCTTCCAGGCCGTGATCATTGGTTCGATGAACGCCCACTGCTCGTCAGATAAGTCGCTTGGGTAGGGGCTTCGCTCCATGCCTCGCATCTCAGCTGAATATGCCGATCAGTTGGGCCGAACAACAGCAGTACCAAGACCGAGCGATCATGAACCGAGTGGGAAGGGACGCAACGCCCTTTCAGGGGCTGTTGCGGCGCGGAAGGCGCTGGGGCTCACGCCCCGATGGCGTTTGAAGGCGGCGCTGAAGCCGAAGGCATCGGCGTAGCCGACAGACTTGGCGATCAGAGCGATGGAGGAGTCGGTGTCGGACAGGAGTGCCTCGGCCTCGTCCATACGGCATTCGGTGAGGTAGGTCAGCGGCGGGCGACCCATCACCTCGGTGAAGCGTTTGGCGAACAGCGCTCGGGAGACACCGGATTTGGTGGCGAGCGCCTCTACCGTCCATCCCTTGGAGGGCCGGGCGTGGAAGGCTTCGAGGGCGGGGGCGAGGACTGGGTCGGCCAAGCCGCGGTACCACTCTGGGGCTTCCGAGCCCGCCCGGTCGAACCAGGTACGCAGCGTACACACCAGGGCCCAGTCCAGCAGTCGGTCCATCAGAGCCTGGGAGCCGGCAGAGCGCAGGGCGGCGTCGGCGGCGGCCGTCTCCAGCCAGGCGCAGACCTCTGTGCCCTCGTTGATCACGAGTACGGGCGGCAACGCGCGGAGCAGTCGTTCATGGCGATGGCCCGAGGCGCGGTAGGCGCCCACGATCAGTGCGGTTGCCCCGTCCGGTTCGTTGCCCCAGCGGATGCCGCCGAGGTCTTGGGCAGTGCATTCGGCATCCGCTGCGAAGCACGCGATTTCGTACTCGATGTGGGGGCGGTCGAGGGTGGCCGGCTGGTCCACGAGGTGAAATGTGTCGGGGCTGCGCACGATGGCCGTGTCGCCGACGCCGACCGCTTGTTCGGCGCCGTCGGGCAGCAGCAGGGTGCCACCGCCCCGCAACACGCTGACCATCGTGAGCGGGGCGCCGTCGGCGAAGCGGATGGTCCAGGGCGCTTCCAGCACGGCGTGGCTGACGACCGAGCCCTCGGCCCGGATGCCACTGAGCAGCGTACTCAAAGGATCCACGGATGCCATCGTAGACGAACTCCTATGCAGCGGAGCGTTTCTCCCATGGATCATCTAATTGATCACGGGTGTACTGGACTGGTCGAACTGACCGAGACCAGCCAGGAGAAACCGTGTCGCACCGCAGCAGCGCTGCCAGGACCGCCCTTGTGGTCATCGCACACCATCGGGCCGATTCCCTCACCGCGCACACCGCCCGCCGTACCGCCGCGCGACTCGAGACCGCCGGATACAGCGTCGACCTGCTCGACTTGCACGCCGAAGGGTTCGACCCGCGGATGAACGTGGCGGACCAGCCGGACTGGGGCAACCGGGAGAAGCCGTACTCGGACGAAGTCCAGGCCCATATGCAGCGTGTTCTCGACGCCGATGTCGTCGTCGCTGTGTTCCCCGTGTACTGGCAAAGCGTGCCCGCCCTCCTCAAGGGCTGGATCGATCGCGTGTGGAACTACGGATTCGCCTACGGCCGCAGCAAGCCCCGCCTGGCGGGCAAGCGCATACTGTGGCTGGGCCTGGCCGGCGCCACCTCCGACGACCCCATCACAGAGGGAATGCAGGCCGTGCTGGAGACCAACCTGAGCGAGGGCATCGCCTATTACTGCGGATTCTCCTACTCCTCCGTCGCCCTGCTCCCCGACGCCGAGGAGCGCCCGCAGCGCATCGATGCCGAGGGCAATCTGCTGGTCGGCGACGCAGTTGCGGGAGCCGAGCGCGAGGCGCAGTATGCCGAGTTCGACCGCCGCACCCGGAAGGCTGTGGAAGGGTTCCTTACGGCGGAACTGGTGGCGGCCTGAGGACGAGCGCAGGCTCCCGCGCTGCCAGGTGCTGCTCAGACCAACCTGATCGGCACTGCGGCCCGCATCGACGAAGCGGCGATGCGGGCCGGACGGGGCTCTCTACCAGAAACGGACTTACTGACCTTGAATGCGTGATGTCGTCATGGTGGCTGGCGTCGGAGGCCGGTGCCGGTGAGGCAGCCGTCGAGGACGTCGGGACGGTACTGGAGCT
>NZ_JAGMUL010000013.1 GCF_019049285.1 Streptomyces sp. AC550_RSS872 | reverse complement strand
GGCGGGGCGGGATCTGGGGTGGGGCGTAGGCCGTCAGCACGATGTCCGTGCCGACGCCGCCCTCGCGCGAGATCCGGGTCAGCGCCTGCTGGTGCAGCTGGTCGAGGGAGGGGCGGTGGCCGCTGCGGAGCAGGGTCGCGACGGCCTTCATGTACGCCGGTCCCGCGACGGTACGGCGGCTCGGGGGCGGGGCGACACGGCCGTAGACCGCGGTGTTGCGCCCGGAGTCGAGGGGGTTGGCAGCCAGCCACTCCCAGGTCTCGGCGTCGGCGTGCAGGTCGAGGAGGAGGGACGTGGAGCCCGGTGCGCGCAGGCGCAGTTCCTCGCGGAACCAGTGCCAGGGAAAGCCGGTGTAGCGGACCGTCGACGGCGTCGTCCGGGCCAGCGCGAGGTGGGGCAGGTGCTGGCGGCGGTCGAGGTGGAGCTGGCCGGTGACGAAGAGGGTGAGCGGGGCCGGGGACGCCGCCGCGGCGCGCAGGCGGGTGAGGACGGCCTGCGGTTCGAGGGGGTCGGCGAGTTCCACGACGTTCGCCGTGTCCGTGCCGGAGAGCACCGTGGGCGGCACGGCGGCGAGGACGGGAAGCACGGAGGCGGCGTCCACCAGACAGCCCTTGCCCGCCGGGGCGGCGGCCAGCAGCAGCACGGTTCCGGGCATCGGTCCCTCCCCATCCCCCGTCGATCACTTAGGGCAGCACCGTAACCGCTGTGGCTGCAAAGCGGGATCTCAGGACTCTTTGCGCCCTATTCCGTCCGTATTCCCCACACCAGTTCTCCTCCGCCGCACCGCGAACACCGTCGTGTCGTCGGCCAGATGCCCGCCGCAGTGCCTGAGCGTGCCGTCCCGCACGAAGTCGACCAGGCGCCGGGGCCGCGCGACGTCCGGGTCGGCGGCGACGGCGGCCGCGACCTCGGCGTCGAGCGGGTAGAAGACGTCGTCGCCGTTTCGGGCCTCGGTCACGCCGTCCGTGGTCAGCAGCAGGGTCTCGCCGGGCCGCAGGGGCACCCGCTGCACGGACGGAGGGCCGTCGACGGGATCGAGTTCGCCGAGGCCGAGAGGGAGGCCGTGCCGGCCGGGCGGCAGGGACCGCACGCCGTCCGGGCCGACGACCAGCGGGCACTCGTGGCCGAGGACGAGGGCGTCCAGCGCGTCCGGCTCGTCGTCGGGGAAGCCGATCAGGACGGCGGTGGCGAACCGGTCGCCGTCCTGACTGCCGAGGGCCGCCCGCATACGGGTGTGCCGCTGCATACGCACCTCCAGCCGTACGGCGACCGTCGCCAGGTCCGGTTCGTGGTACCCGGCCTCGCGGAACGTGCCGAGCAGCGCGGCCGCCGCCTCCACCGCCGCGAGCCCCTTGCCCTGGACGTCACCGAGGATGACGCGGGTGCCGTACAGGCCGGTCTGGATGTCGTAGAAGTCGCCGCCGACCCTGGCCTCGCTGTCGGCGGCGAGATACACCTCCGCGTGGTCGAGGCCGCCCCAGCCCGCCGGCAGCGGGCGCAGCACGGTGCGGCGGATCGTCTCGGCGACGTCCTGGATGTGCAGCATGCGCTGCTCCTCGCGCACCCGGACCGCGCAGGCCAGCGTGGCGAGGACGCCGCCGATGCCGGCGAGGACGAGGTCGGGGGTGCCCGCCTGGTACTCGTGCGGCAGGGCGGCGTCCGCGGCGAGGTAGGTGGCGGGCGCGAGCACCGCGAACACGGCCGTTCCCCACACCCCGCAGATCGTGGCGGCGATACCGGGCACCAGCACGATCCAGGACAGGATCCGGAAGCCGCTGCCGGTCCTGAAGTCGACCAGCACGATGGCGACGAGCAGCAGCAGCGGCGGTACCCAGGCGGCACTGCGGCCGCGCACGCGCAGCAGCTCCGGCCGGCGGGCGGCGCCCTGCGGGCCGGCTCCACCCTCGCTGACGGCCCTCATGAGCCTCAGACAAGCACGCCGGTCAGCGCGCCGCATCCGGGTGCCGACTTGCCGGCGAGCCGCTTGAGGTGTGCCCTGGATGGCGGGGCGAGGAGAGAGAGGAGTGCTCTCATGGCTCATGCGGCACCCGCGCCCGGCGGACGGACCGTGACGGCGCGAACGGGCACGGCCGGCACGAGGGGTCTGCCCGATGTGTTCAGTGCGCGGACGCACCGCGCGATGAGCGTGGTCGTACCGGTCGTCCTCGGGCTCGTCTACGGCTACTGGGCCGCGGCGAACCGGCGCTCCGGCGGCGAGATCACCGGCTGGAACCTGCTCTTCGGCTTCGTCACCGCGGCCGCGTTCATGGTGTTGTACGTGGCCGTCCGCGCGGTCGCCTCCCGGGCCATCCGCGAGGTGCACGCGATCCTGTGGGCCGCCTTCACGGGCGGTACGTTCGGGTTCCTGTACAGCCAGACCGACGCGTCGGTCCTCAGGTCCTCGGCGATGGGGCTCGTGATCGGCGCGGCCTGCTTCGCCGTGCTGTTCTACCGCTACTACACGCACGAGGACGCGCAGGGTCACCGTCTCGCCTGAATCATGCGCCCGTATGCAGGCACGAGGCTGGCGCGCACGCTCTCGTGACCCTTGTCTGGAAGGGTGCTCACCCGGCTGCGGAACGCCCTGTCGGCAGCGCTGATCGCGCTGGCGTGCCTCCTCGTGCCGTTCGGCGTGCTGGCGGCGTGGGTGACGTACGGGCTGGCGGACACCGGTCGCTATGTCACCGCCATGGCGCCGCTCGCCGCCGATCCGGCCGTGCAGGGCGCGGTCGCGGACACGGTCGGGGCCGGGATCATGCGCGAGATCGACGAACGGATGGAGGCGTCCCCGGCGTCGCCCGCGTCGCCCGAGCCCGGCACCGTGCGGCCGTTCGCGCAGGACGCGGTGCGTTCCTTCACCCGGACCGAGGCGTTCCGTACGGCGTGGGAGGCGGGCAACCGGGTGGTCCACGACGCCGTGCTGAGTGCCCTCCGGGACAGGCGCGAGCGCGCGGTCACCGTCGACCTCGCGCCGGTCACCGCGCAGATCAAACGCCGGCTCACCGACGACCACGTCCCGCTGGCCCACCACATCCCGGTCGAGCACACCGAGGTCGCGCTGCTCCCGGCCCATGACGTGCACCGCCTCAGGAAGGGGTACGAGGTGCTCGAAGTCGCCGGCTTCTGGCTGCCCGTCTCGGCGGCGGTCCTCGCCTCGACCGGCATCGCCGTCGCCGCCTGCCGCCGCCGCGCGGTCACGGCCACCGCGCTGGGCACGGCCCTGGGCGGCGCGCTCCTGCTCCTCGCGGTGACGATCGGCCGCCGCCTCACCCTGGCCGACCTCGCCGACCCGGCCCATCGCCCGGCCGCCGCCGCGATCTACGACGCCCTGACGACGACCCTGCGCTCGGTCTCCTGGCTCCTGATCGCCCTCGGCCTCGCCGTGGCCCTCACCTGCCGCCTCACAGAACTCCTCGCACAACGCCGACAAGCCGCCGCAACGCCCACCGCAGATCCGGCTCGGGAACCGACCCGAGCCCGAGCCTGACGGCGACCCTGCGCTCAGACTCCTGGCTCCTGATCGCCCTCGGCCTCGCCGTGGCCCTCACCTGCCGCCTGACGCAGTTCCTCGCGCAACGCCGACAACCCTCCGCGGCACGCACCGCGGATCCGGCCCAGGAGCCGACGAGGGCCCGAGCCTGACGGCGGGCGGTGCGGCAGGCCCCCGCGGCCGATCGCCCCCGCCCCGACCGCGCATCCCGCCCGCAGCGCTCACACCCCACCGCGCACGACCCCGGCCAACACCCGCAAAGCCCCCCGCAGAGCCACCTCGCTCACCGACCCGAGCCCCAGCCTGACGGCGTCCGGAGTGCGGTTCGGGCCGGCCGCGAACGCGGGACCCGGTGTCACCGCGACGCCCTGCGCGGCCGCGGCGGCCGTGAAGGTGTCAGCGCGCCACGGGGCGGGCAGCTCCCACCAGGCGTAATAGGCGCGGGGGTCGGACCGCACGGTGAACCCCCGCAGCTCCTCCTCCACGATCCGCTGCCGGCGCGCCGCGTCCGCTCTCTTGCCCTCGACCAGCCGCTCCACCGTCCCGTCCGCGATCCACCGTGTGGCCACCTCCACCGCGAAGCGCCCCGCGCTCCACCCGCCGGACCGGACGGCCGCCGCCACCGCCTCGGCCCGTTCCTCCGGTACGACGACGAAACCGACGGTGAGCCCGGGGGCGACGCGCTTGGAGAGGCCGTCGACGACGTGGGTGAGGCCGGGGGCGTGGGCGGCGAGGGGGTCGTCGTCCGTGAGGAAGGACCAGATGCGGTCCTCGACGACCGGGATGTTCAAGTCGGTCGCTGTGCGGGCCAGTCGGTGTCTGCGTCCGGGGCTCGTCGTCACCGACGTCGGGTTGTGCAGGGTCGGCTGGAGGTAGAGCGCGGCCAGGGGAGCCGTGCGGTGCGCGGCGGCCACCGAATCCGGGCGCGGACCTTCCTCGTCCGTGACCAGCGGCACCAGGGTGATGCCCAGACGGGTGGCGATCTCCTTGACCACGGGGTACGTCAGCGCCTCGACGCCGACCCGGCCGCCGGGGCGGACCAGGGAGGCGAGGGTGGCGGCGACGGCCTGGCGGGCGTTGCCGGTGAAGACGATCCGGTCGGGCGTGGGGCGCCAGCCGGGGGTGGCGAGGAGGGCGGCGGCGGCCTCTCGGGCCTCGGGTGTGCCGGTGGCGGCTGCGGGACGGAGGGCCTCCGCCAGGACGTCCGGGCGCAGCAGCGGGGCCAGGGCCGGGGCGAGGAGTTCCGACTGGCCCGGCGCGGAGGGGTAGTTGAGCTCCAGGTTGACCGGCGCGGCGGTCGCGGCCTCGACGAGCGCCCGCTCACCCGGCCCCGCAGGCGCGGCCCGCACGAACGTCCCGCGCCCGACCTCGCCGACGACCAGACCCCGCCGTACGAGTTCGGCGTACACCCGCCCCGCCGTGGACCCGGCGATCCCGCGCCGCCGCGCGAACACCCGCTGCGGAGGCAGCCGTTCACCCGGCTGAAGCCGTCCGTGGGCGATGTCGTCGGCGATGTGGTCGGCGAGACGCCGGTAGTCGTCCCGGTCGTCCATCGTCCGGTTCACGTGCTCCCCCTGTGCAGACACCTCGGATTGCACCGAGGGCAAAGATCTTATTGCACCGAGGAGTTGAGCCGATCTAGGGTCGTCTCCATGAGCCCCTTCCTCGCATACGAGGACAAAGGCGTCGATACACCTTCGGCTACGGCGACGGCCACGGCCCCGTCGGCGACCCCTCTTGTCCTCGTCCACGGCCACCCTTTCGACCGCACGATGTGGGCCCCGCAGATCGAGGCCTTCTCCCCCACCCGCCGGGTCATCGCCCCCGACCTGCGCGGCTACGGCGCCTCCCCGGTCGTCCCGGGCATCACCCCGCTCTCCGTCTTCGCCGGGGACATCGAGGCCCTGCTGGACGACCTGAAGGTGGAGACCTGCGTGCTGGCGGGCCTGTCGATGGGCGGCCAGATCGTCATGGAGTGCTACGCCCGTTTCCCCGACCGCATCCGCGGTCTGGTCCTCGCGGACACCTTCCCGGCGGCGGAGACGGCCGAGGGCAAGCGGGCGCGGGGCGCCATGGCCGACCGGCTGCTGCGCGAGGGCATGCGCGGCTACGCCGACGAGGTGCTGGAGAAGATGGTCGCGCCGTACGCGGCCCCCGAGGTCAAGGCCCACGTCCACCGCATGATGACGGCGACACCCCCCGAGGGCGCCGCGGCGGCCTTGCGCGGCCGCGCCGAACGCCCCGACTACCGCACCCTGCTGACCCGCGTCACGGTCCCCGCCCTGGTCGTCGTGGGCGCCGACGACACCTACACCCCCGTCTCCGACGCGGAGGCGATGCACACCGCGCTCCCCGACTCGGCCCTCCGGGTGATCGAGGGGGCGGCGCACATGCCGAATCTGGAGCGGGCGGGGGAGTTCAACGAGGCGCTGGGGGAGTTTCTGGCGCGGGTGGACGACAGCCGTTAGAGAGACACTGCTCCTCGCCGGCCCTGGAGGGCTGCCCGGACAACGCCAACGCCCGTCTGTCACTGTTCCTCGCCGAACACGTCACGCTCGGACCACAGGAACTCAACGACACCGAAGAGGACTTCAAGCTGTCCTGGGGGCCGGTGAACGAGGCGATCCAGGCCGCGTAGGACGGCCGGTTCCGCCTCCCCGGCGGCCCCCTCGCCCTGCTGCTCGCCGACCGCACCCAACCCAAAGGGGTACCTGAATGCTGAAACGTACGGGGACTGTCGTGGCCGCTGCTGCCGTTGCCGCACTTGCCCTCCCCGCCGACGCCCACGCCGCCGCCGTCGCCTGCGGCGGGTCCGTCTCGACCCAGGGCATCTCCGGTAACGGCTGTATCAGCGCGGAGCGGTGGAAGGACGGCCACGTCTTCTTTCGGAACATCACCGCGCACACGGTCCTGACGAATACCCGCGCGCGAGCCTCCTGGGTCGAGTACGAGGCGTACTTCCGCGTCGTCTCGGGCGGTCACTGGGTGAAGATCGGCAACGGGCGTACCGTCGTCCAGCGACGGTCCACGGTCGGCCCCATCGCCATCGGTTCCACGGACCGCGTCTGCGGCCCGGTCAACGTCAAGGTCGAGATCCGCGTCCATGTCAGGCCCGCGGGGGGCGCCTGGTCCAACTGGAGCAGCGCCGCGACCTCCCAGTGCCAGACCTGACGCTCCCAGACCTGAGCCTCAGCACACGCAGCGCCCCCGCCTCCGCGACCAGGAGGACGGGGGCTCTCGTGTTTCTGCGGAGGAATCAAGCGGCCACGGCCCGGAAGGAAAGCACGGACGCGACGCCATCGTCGACGTCCCGCCTGGTGTCCCGTCCGCTCACGACCCGCTCCCGGCCATGTTCATCAGGGCCACGAGCAGCACGAACGCAATCGCCACGCCCTGGACGGCATTCCCCCAGCGAGGCATGGGAGCGCCCCTCCTGGCAGCCGATTGCCTGGCCGTGAAGGCGACCAGCAGCCCGACGACCGCGAGGGGGGCGAGCAGCAGGGTCAGCCAGTCGATCTGGACGCGCGTCATCTCGGGTCTCCTTGCTCCACTGTTTCCCACTGTTCCGCTGGTGACCGGCGCCTCATCATCGGCGTGGGACCCCGGGACCCCTCCCGGTCCACGCAACCTCCACCCCACGACCTCCGTCTTTGAGGGAGGATTCGGGCACCTCAGCCACGACATCGCCCAAGACACCATCCACGAGCGGAAGGCCAGGACGTGAAGACTGCGGCTCTCTGGTCGGCCGGGCTGCTGTTCCTGGGCGTCAGCGTGGTCGTCGGATGCCGGGTCGCCGATGCCGACGGGGTCACCCCGGTCCCGCAGTTCCTCGCGTTCCTGCCGTGGCTGCTCGCGCCCGTGGGCCTCGGGCTGCTGGTCGCCGTGCTGTCGCGCTGGTGGGTCGGCGTCGTGTGGGCCGTCGGGCTGCTGGGGCTGCTGGCCTGGTTCATCGAGCCGTACGGGAAGGCCGGTCAGCCCGACGGGCGTCCGCTCGCCTCCTTCCGGGTCCTGACCTCGAACGTCGAGTTCGGGCAGGCCACCGACGCCCTCGTCGCCGCCGTCCGCCGCGAGAAGCCGGACCTCGTGTTCGTCCAGGAGTGCGAGTACACCTGCGACGCCGGGCTCAAGGAGGCCCTGGGCGCCGACTACCCGCACCGGGCGGCACAGGTGGCCGCCGGCTCGGCGGGGTCGGTCGTGCTCAGCCGCTTCCCGCTCGAGTCGGCCGACGGAGTCGACGGCACCATGGCCATGCCCGGCGCCGTCGCCGACGTACGCGGACATGCCGTACGGCTCCAGCTCGCGCACCCCATGCCCCCACTGCCCGGGCACGTCGACCTGTGGCGCCGGGAGCTCGGTGAGCTGCGGGACTTCGCCGTGGAAGACCCGAGGACGCCCCTCGTCGTCGCCGGGGACTTCAACGCCTCCCAGGACCACGCCGCCTTCCGCCGCATCCTGGACACCGGCCTGCACGACGCCGCCCGGCTCGCCGGCCACGACCGCACACCCAGCTGGCCGGCCCGCACCACCCCGGCCTTCGGCGCGCAGATCGACCACGTGCTCCTCTCCACCGACTTCTCCGCCCACACCGCCCGCTTCCTCGACCTGGCGGACACCGATCACCGGGCCCTGCTCGTCGACGTCACGCTTCACCAGCGGGGATGAGGTCGACGGCACGCTGAACGAGGGTGCTGATAATGGGGCGCATGTCCCGCGCCCGCGAGTTCTCCATCGGCCTCACCCCTCCCGACTGGCTGGTGCGGAACCTCAGGGCCCAGCCGGCCCCCGTCAACCGGCCCGCCGTGGTGCGCGCCGCCATCGCCATCGCCCTCCCGCTGGCCATCGGGCTGGCCGCCGACCGCCCCTTCTACGGTGCCCTCGCCTCGATGGGCGCCCTCAACGGCGTCATCAGCGACACCGCCGCCGCCTACCGCGTCCGCATCCCCACCATCGCGATCCCCCAGCTCTTCGGCGCCGTCGGCATCACGCTCGGTGCCGCGGTGTACGGCCACGGCTGGGCCGCCGTCGTGGCCGTCACCGGCGTCGCGCTGGTCTCCGGGATGATCTCGACGATCGGCGCGGTCGCCTCCGCCGCGGGCCTGGTGCTGCTGCTGACCAGCGTGGTCGGCGCGGGCCTTCCGATGCCGGGCGCCTGGTGGCTGGCACCGCTGCTGATGTCCGGCGGCGGCCTGCTGGTCCTGCTCCTCGCCCTGCTCGCCTGGCCACTCAGGTCGGGCGTGCCGGAACGGGCGGCGGTCGCGGACACCTACCGCAAGGTCGCCGAGCTACTGGAAGCCGGAGAGGAGCGCGGCGCCGGCAGCACCCTGGCGTACGACGACGCCCGGCACGCCGTCACCCAGTCCCTGAACCAGTCCTACGACATCATCCTCGCCCACCGCGCCCGCCATCACGGCCGCAGCCCCGAACTCACCCGTCTGCTGGCCCAGTTGAACGCCATCACCCCGGTCGTGGAGGCCGCCCCCGCCGCCCGCCTCAGCGGCAGCCCCCTCCCGCCCGAGGTCCCGGAGGCCGTACGGCACCTGGCCTTTGCCGTGGAGAGCGGCTACACCGGCCCGACAGGCCTGAGGCTCCCGACCCCGACCACCGAGACGGCCCGCGCGGTCGACCACGCCCTGCGCCACACCGCCGAGGTCGTCGCCGGCCCCGACGTCGACCCGCGCGGCATCGACGACCGCCTCGGCCGCCCGGCCGCGCTCGGCATCCGCGCCGCCCGCGCCCTGCGGGGCGTCACCCTCTCCGCCGCCTCCTGGCGCTACGGCCTGCGCCTCGCCCTGTGCATCGGCCTGGCCCAGGTACTCGTCTCGATCGTCCCGGTCCCCCGTTCCTACTGGGTCGCCCTCACCATCACCTTCGTCCTCAAGCCCGATTTCGGCTCGGTCTTCTCCCGCGCCCTGCTGCGCGCCCTCGGCACGGTCGCCGGGCTGGTGATCGCGGCGGCGGTGCTCGCGCAGGTGCCGCGCGGCTGGTGGGACGTACCGGTGCTGTTCCTGCTAGCGCCGCTGGTCCCGGCGCTCACGCCACGCGGCTACGGCTACCAGACGGCCGCCATCACCCCGGTGATCCTGCTCCTGTCGGACGTCCTGAACCGCCAGGGCACCGCCCTGCTGCTGCCCCGCCTGGTCGACTCCCTCATGGGCTGCGCCATCGCCCTGATCGCCGGGTATCTGCTCTGGCCGGAGAGCTGGCGCACCCGGGTCGGCGACCGCCTCGCGGACGCCGTGGAGGACACGGCCCGCTATGTGGAGGGCGCCTTCGGGCCCGGTGCCGTCGACCCCGCGGCCCGCGCCCGCATGCGCCGCCGCCTCTACCGCAACCTCTCCGCCATCCGCACCGAGTTCCAACGCGCCCTGACCGAGCCCCCGCCCACCGGCCGCCGCGCCGCCGCCTGGTGGCCCCTGGTCGTCTCCGTCGAGCGCATCGTCGACGCGACGACGGCGGCCCGGGTCAGGGTGAAATACGGCTCGGCTCCCCCGTCGGCCGCCGAGGTCACCCAGATCGCCCTCCAGCTGAGGGAGTTGGCGGAGGGCGTACGAAAGACCGAAACCCTGTACGCGGTCCGCACCGACCTCACCGGCCCATCGGGCAGCGTCCTGGAGCCCCTGCGCCAGGAGGTGGCAGCGGCAAGAGCAATCGCCTCGCCTCATTAGGACTGCCTGGGCGCAACGCCCCCCCAGGGGCGCGGGGAACTGCGCGACAAGCCACGACGAACCCGCAGCCGCCCAACAAGAGGAACCACCCGAGCTACTGGGCGAACTGTCCAAAAAACGGCGCGGCCGCCCCGTGCAGGAGGGCGACCGCGCCATGTGGGGGGGTGGAACCGGGGCAGACCTATCGACCGACCTTCTCCAGCGCCTTGTCCATCGCGGCAGCGAACCCGTTGGCCCACAGCTGATCCACGCGGGCCCTCTCGTTGGCATCCGGGACGGAATTCGTGCAGGACGGACCGGGCCCGCCCCCCGACATCAGCTCACTGCACGGCCCCTCGTAGTGGTCCGGCAGCCCCAGCACATGCCCCGTCTCGTGCGCGGTGACGCGAGTCGAGTCGTACTCCTTGTTCTGCTGGTAGTCGAGGAAGATGTAGCCGTTGCCGTGACCGTCGGTCGAGGCGTAGGAGCCGCGCGAGTCGTTGCCCTCGCGGTAGGTGAAGTCGGCGTTCGAGCCCTGCTGGAGCTTGACGTTGGACACAGCGCCGTTCCATATCTCGGTGCTGCGGGCTATCTGCGCGCTGAACGTCGGCGCCGCGGAGGCGTCGTAGGTGACGGTGACGGCGGCGGCGCTCGGGTCCGCGGCGCGCTTCTCGGCGACGGACTTCAGGACCGCCTCGAAGAACGCCCGGCTGCCGTCGGCCTCCGCGGACTTGGCGACGTAGCCGGCCTGGGCGGTGTGGGCGGGGGCCGCCGTGGCCGGAGCCGCCGTACCGAGACCGAGGGCCGCGACACTGAGGCCGACCGTCACCGCCGTACGGGCGGACAGGGACTTGGACGTGAACGTGGAGATGCGCATTGATGACTCCTGGGTGGGGGGTGAGTCGTCAAGGCGAGTGTCGGCGCCTGTGAGGCCGCTGTGATGATGGCAATCGGTGATAGCCCCGCCCTATCGGGGCCCCAATTGGCAGGGATCGGGGGGGATTTGTGCGGCTGGTGAAACCTGTTGTTCCGCTTTAGTGTGCGAGGGCATGGACCTCGAGGTGAGACACCTCCGCGCGCTGTGCGCCATAGCGGACACCGGCAGTCTGCACCGGGCCGCACGCCAGCTGGGCGTCGCCCAGCCGTCGCTCAGCACGCAACTGCGGCGGATCGAGCAGGAGCTGGGCGGCGCGCTGTTCGTCCGCGCGAGAACCGGCTGCCGGCCCACGCCGCTGGGCCGGCTGGTCCTCAGCCGGGCCCGTCCGCTGGTGGCCGACATGCGTGCCCTGGTCGCGGAGGCGAGGGCGGCCGCGGTGGGCGGTGCGGAGCTGCGGGTCGGGTCGACGGCGAGCAAGGCCCTGGCGGGCTGGCTGCGCCGGCTGCGCGGCCACGGCCAGGATCCGACCCTGCACATGAACGTCTCCCCGAACGCCCTGCTCCGCATGGTCGCCGACGGCCAGCTGGACGTCGCCTTCGTGCACGAGGTGGAGGGCTGCCCGTTGCGCATCCCACCCGAGCTTCGTCTCCGCGTGCTGATGGAACGCGAGCCGCAGTTCGTGTCGCTGCCGACCGACCATCCGGCCGCGGCGAAGGCGGAGGTCGCCCTCCCTGATCTGGCCGACGACCGCTGGATGGTCGACCCGACGGTGGACGGCGAGTGGGACGCCGTGCAGCGGATGTTCCGCGCCGCCGGGGTCAGCCCGCATGTGCTGCACGGCGACTACTACACGGCCGACGCCCTGGTCGCCACCGGTGAGGTGGTCGCCGTCTGCCAGCCGACCCACGCCGACAGCCCCACCATGGCGGTACGGCGCCTGCACGGCGACCCCCTGGGCGTACGCCTGCTCCTCGCGGCCCGTACGGAGACGGACCTGGACGGGGTCTATCCCGCGCTGGAGGAGGCGTACTGGGAGGTGGCGCGGCAGGCGCCGGCGTACCGGGAATGGCTGGAACGGGAATGGCCGGAACACGACGGTGAGCGGCAGCCGCCGGTCCCAGCCCTCCCGTGATCGGTGTCCGTGGGGGTCAGACGCCGATGTCGCAGCCGTCCTTGCGCCAGACCGCCACCACAGCCGGGCGGTTGATCTTTCCGGCGCCGTCGGGCCAGGCGCTCAGCGGCTTCTCGGCCGTCGCGCCGTCGATCTCGCCCGGGTGCTGCACGGCGACGAGCACACGCCGGTCCTGGATCACGGGGCCGCAGGTCTCCGCACCCTTCGGCACCGTGAGGAACTGCTTGAGCTCACCGCGCCGCTCCCCGCGCGTGGCGACGCCGAAGAGGCCGTCGTGGGAGCCGAGCTGGTTGCCGTCGGTGGAGATCCACAGGTTGCCGTACGAGTCGAAGGCGACGTTGTCCGGGCAGGAGATCGGGGAGACGTCTTCCTTCGGGAAACCGGCGAAGTAGGTGGCCGGGTCGTTCGGGTCTCCGGCGACCAGGAACAGCTTCCAGGCGAACTTCTCGCTGTCGGCGCAGTTCCAGCGCTCGGTCAGCTCCAGGACCTGGCCGTGCTTGTTGGTGTTGCGCGGGTTGGCCTCGTCGGCCGGGGCCTTGCCCGCGGCGCCGCGGTCCTTGTTGTTGGTGAGGGCGACGTACACCTTGCCGGTGTGCGGGTTCGGCTCGACGTCCTCGGGCCGGTCCATCTTCGTCGCGCCGACCTTGTCACCGGCCAGGCGCGTGAAGACGAAGACCTCCTCCGCCGTCATCCCCTCGACGTGCGAGACGGCACCCTGCGCCGTCGCCGTGGCCAGCGGAATCCACTCGCCGCTGCCGTCGAACTCGCCGTCGGCCGGGAGCTTGCCGGTGCCGTCGATCTCGATGGCGGGGGAGTCACCGGTGAGCTTGGCGACGTAGAGCGTCCCCTCGTCGAGCAGCGAGAGATTGTGCTCCCGCACGGCCCTCGAGTGGCCCTTCTTCATCCGCTTGCTGCCGACGAACTTGTAGAAGTAGTCGAACCGCTCGTCGTCACCGGAGTAGACGACCGGGCGACCGTCGTGCGTCAGCCGCACGGTCGCGCCCTCGTGCTTGAAGCGGCCGAGCGCGGTGTGCTTGCGCGGCTTGGAGGCGGGGTCGTACGGGTCGAGCTCGACGACGTACCCGAAGCGGTGCGGCTCGTTGGGCTCCTGCGCGACGTCGAACCGCTTGTCGAACCGCTCCCACTTGCGCTCGGAGGCACCCGTCCCGAGCCCGTACCGCTTGTCGGTGGCGCGGGTGGCGTTGGCGAAGTACTGGTTGAAGTTCTCCTCGCCGTGCAGCGTGGTGCCCCACGGGGTGACGCCGCCGGCGCAGTTGTTGAGCGTGCCGAGGACCTTGGTGCCGGTCGGGTCGGCGGAGGTCTTCAGCAGGTCGGACCCGGCGGCGGGCCCGGTGACCTTGAACTCGCTCGTGGCGGTGACGCGCCGGTTGAGCGGGTGCCGGGCGACGGGCGTCAGCTTCCCGGTCCGCCGGTCCCCCTCCACCACGACGGCGGAGAGCCCATGGGCGGCCCAGGCGACCTCGACCTGCTGCTTGGTCGGGTTGGCGTCGTCGTACCCGCGGAACATGAGCACTTCGTCGGTGTACTCGTGATTGGCGACGAGAATCTGCCGGTTCCGCTCACCCGGCAGCGGAAGCAGGGCGAGGAAGTCGTTGTTGTACCCGAACTGCTTGGCCTGGGCCTCGCCGGTCTGGTTCTCCGGGTCGAACGCGGGGGCACCCCGCAGGATGGGCTCGCCCCAGCGGATGACGATGTTCTGCGCGTAACCGTCCGGAATCGTCACGACATCGGCGGTGTTCGGCGCGACGGGGCTGAAGCGCAGACCGCGCGCGCCCCGGGAGGACCCGGTCTTTTCGGACACCCCGGCGGCCTCGGCGGCGTCCGCCTGTGGCGCGGCCACGGTGACCGTGCCGCTGACGGCGGCGGCCGCGGTGACGACGGCGGCGGCGCGCAGCGTGGTGCGGCGGCTGACGGCTTCGGCGATGACGTCACCGACGTACGGGTTCGTGGTGGTGTTGGGCACCTCGTGGAAACACGCGTCACCACACCGGAACCGGCAGGTCAGGGCGGCCCGCCCGCCGGGGTGCGAGTCGCTGTTCGTTCTGATGATCGGCAACGGTATGCGCATGATGTCTTGTTCTCCCCTTGGCTTCCCCTTGAGTGCGGCGTGGGGGACGCTAGGGGCACGTCTGTGCGGGAGCGGGGCGATCACATGAACTAAAGGTGAACCAGAGGTAGCGGTACCGAAGTTGAGCCCTCGGCCGGACTCGGCGCGATGCTCCCTTGACGTACGGGGGGCTTCAGTGCCAGCCCCTCCCCAAGATCACCATCTGGGGCCGCTAACCTTACGTGTCCGTCCTGGCCAGGGATCTACGGGCATCAACTCACGCGAAGGGTTGCGCACATGGGCATTCTCACTCTCCTGCGGAACGCGTTCGGCCGGTCACGCAAGGGGCGTACCGCCGAAGCAGAGGGTGCGACGACGCCTTCGCCGGAACCCCGGCCGACGGTCCCGTCCCCGACCCCGGAACCCCAGCCGACCCCGACGGCCCAGGTCCCGGAACCCCGAACCGCGGACCGCCCGACCCCGGAAACCACCGAGCCCCCCAAGGCCGCCGAGCCGCAGGCCAACCAGGCCGACCAGGACATCGAGGACGACGAAGAGCACGAGCTGGTCTCGGCCGCCTTCGACAACGTGACGGTCCCGAAGCCGACGGAGCCGGTGGAGCCGGTGGAGCCGGTGGCGGTGGAAGAGCCGGTGGCGGTGGAAGAGCCGGTGGTGGCGGAAGAGCCGGTGGCGGCTGAGGAGCCGCCCGCGGTGGAGCCGGTCGCGGTGGAGCCGGTCGCCGGGGAAACGATCACGGAGACGCCTGCCGTCGAGGAGTCGACGGTCGAAGAGCCGGTCGCCGAGGAGACGACGGTTGCCGAGGAGACGGCAGCTACGGAACCGGTTGCCGAGACGCCCGTCGCCGAAGAGCACGAGCCCGAGGCGGCCGCCGAGCCGGACCCCTCCGCGGCTGCCGACGAAGTCCCGGAGTCCGAGCCCGCGGCCGCCGACGGCGAGGACGCCCCACAGGGGCCACCCGCAGCCGACGACGAGACCCGCACGGGCGGTGCGGGCGGGAACACCGACGCCGAAGGCGAAGCCGAGGCCGAGCCGACAGCCGCCGACGGCGAGGACGCCCCACAGGGGCCACCCGCAGCCGACGACGAAAGCCGCACGGGCGGTGCGGGCGGGAACACCGACGCCGAAGGCGAAGCCGAGGCCGAGCCCGAGCCCGCGCCCGAGCCGGAGGCAAACGCCCCGCACCCCGAGCCGGAGGCCACCCCGGCCGCCGCCGCCCTCGCAAAGGCCGGCCTCACCACCGCCCGCGCCAAGGTCTACCTCGTCCTGGACCGCTCCGCGAGCATGCGCCCGTACTACAAGGACGGCTCCGCCCAGGCCCTCGCCGACCAGACCCTCGCCCTCGCCGAGCACCTGGACCCCGGCGCCCCGAACCACTCCCTCCACGTCGTCTTCTTCTCCACCGAGGTCGACGGCACCGCCGACCTCACCGCCACCTCCTCCGCCACCGCCGTCGACGACGCACACGCCGGCCTCGGCCGTATGGGCCGCACCAGCTACCACGCCGCCGTGGAAGCCGTCCTCGCCCACTACGACAAGAACGTCACCCCCGGCACCCCCGCCCTCGTCGTCTTCCAGACCGACGGCGCCCCCGACGCGAAGACCCCCGCCACCCAGTCCCTCACCAGCGCGGCGAAGTCCCACCCCACCGTCTTCTTCTCCTTCATCGCGTTCGGCGACCACGACAACAAGGCCTTCGACTACCTCCGCAAGCTGAAGACCGACAACACGGCCTTCTTCCACGCGGGCCCGACCCCCCTGGAGCTCACGGACGCGGAGCTCTACGACGGCGTACTGATCGACTGGCGCCCGTAACCCCGTAGATCACCACCGGTAGATCACCACCGAAGATCACCCCGGCCGCCCCTTCCCACCACACAAAACGGGAAGCGGGCGGCCCACCCATGTCGGATACGATTTCAAGGTTCGCAAAACCAGCAGCAGAACCGACCTGGGAGCAGCCCCCGATGGCTCGACACCTCATCACCAGCGCCCTTCCGTACATCAACGGAATCAAGCACCTGGGCAACATGGTGGGGTCCATGCTCCCGGCGGACGTGTACTCCCGGTACCTCCGCCAGCGCGGCCACGACGTCCTGTACATCTGCGCGACGGACGAGCACGGCACCCCCGCCGAGCTGGCGGCGAAGGAGCAGGGTCTCCCCGTAGACGCGTTCTGCGCACAGGCACACGACGCCCAGAAGGCGGTCTACGACGGCTTCGCGCTGGCCTTCGACTACTTCGGCCGGAGTTCCTCCCCCCAGAACGTCGAGATCACCCAGCACTTCGCCCGCAAGCTGCACGAGAACGGCTTCATCGAAGAGCGCGCCATCCGCCAGGTGTACTCGCCGACCGACGGCCGCTTCCTCCCGGACCGCTACGTCGAGGGCACCTGCCCCCACTGCGGCTACGACAAGGCCCGCGGCGACCAGTGCGAGAACTGCACCCGCGTACTCGACCCCACCGACCTGATCAACCCCCGCTCCGCGATCTCCGGCTCCACGGACCTGGAGGTCCGCGAGACCAAGCACCTCTTCCTCCTCCAGTCCAAGCTCCAGCGCGAGGTCATGGAGTGGGTCGCCCGCCACGACGGCGTCTGGCCGCACCTGGCCTCCTCCATCGCCCACAAGTGGCTGACCGAGGGCCTGCACGACCGTGCGATCACCCGTGACCTGGACTGGGGCGTCCCGGTCCCGGCGGACACGTGGCCGGAGCTGGCGGCCGAGGGCAAGGTCTTCTACGTCTGGTTCGACGCCCCGATCGAGTACCTCGGCTCGACGAAGGAATGGTCGGACCAGGACCCGGAGAACCGCGACTGGAAGTCGTGGTGGTACGACGTCGACACCGACGTCCGCTACACGCAGTTCATGGCGAAGGACAACGTCCCGTTCCACACGGTGATGTTCCCGGCCACCGAGCTCGGCATCCGCGAGCCCTGGAAGAAGGTCGACTTCGTCAAGGCCTTCAACTGGCTGACGTACTACGGCGGAAAGTTCTCCACCTCCCAGAAGCGCGGCGTCTTCACCGACCAGGCCCTGGAGATCCTCCCCGCCGACTACTGGCGCTACTTCCTGATCGCCAACGCCCCCGAGTCGGACGACTCGTCCTTCACCTGGGAGCACTTCACGGCCACGGTGAACAAGGACCTCGCCGACACCCTCGGCAACTTCGTCAACCGTGTCCTGTCCTTCTCCAAGAAGCGCTTCGGCGAGGAGGTCCCGGCGGGTGCCGAGGCCGGTGAGGCGGAGACGAAGCTCGGCGAGGAGATCGCGCGGCTGCTCGCGGAGTACGAGGAGCACATGGAGGCCCTCCAGTTCCGCAAGGCGGCCGCCGCCCTGCGCGCCCTGTGGTCCGCGGGCAACTCCTACCTGGAGGAGAAGGCCCCGTGGCTGGAGATCAAGACCGACAAGGACGCCGCGGCCCTCACCCTGCGTACGGCGATGAACCTGATCCACCTGTACGCGGTGGTCTCGCAACCCTTCATCCCGACGACGGCGAAGACGATGCGCGAGGCCTTCGCGCTGAAGGACGACACCGCCGCCTGGGTCACCGCCGACGAGGCCAAGTCCCTCGCCTCCGTCCCCGCCGGCACCCCTTTCACCGTCCCCCCGGTGCTCTTCGCCAAGCTCACGGACGAGGACCTGGCGGCGTACAAGGAGCGCTTCGGCGGCGAGGCGGCGTAATGCGATCCGGGGTCGCGACGCCCGCATCGCGGCTACCCTGAGGCGATCGGCCGGCTGGGAGGATCAGCCGGCCGGCGCGGATCGGGGGACCACTATGCGGTGGAGATGGTGGCGGTCGTCAGGTGGAGCGGCCACGGGCGAACCCAACGAGATCTCGTCGAGCGGCAGGGGGTCCATCGCGGCCGGAGGGGACATCCGAGTCGCGGTGACCGGTGACAACGTCACCGTTCACGTCCCGCCGACAGAGGCCCCACCCGCCGCCGGCACCGCCGACAGCCTCGCCGCCCAGCGCCAGGAACTCTACGTCGAGCTGGTCAAACAGGGTCATCGGCAGGCCGAAGCGACTTTCCGGCTCAGTGTGTTCTTCATGGCCGGCGGCGCGCTCATCGTGCTGGCCGGCGGCATCCTGGCACTGGTGCACGCCGGTAACCCGAACCTCGACTATCTGCCGCTGGTGACGAGCCTGACGGGCATCCTCATCACCTCGGGCGGCGGGATCCTCGCGCGTCACGCCCGGCACACGCGGGAGGACGCCAAGGAGATGGGCGTGCAGCTCAGCGAACAGATCCAGGAGGATCACAAGCTGGAGCGCGCCAGCGGGTTCATCGACCGCGTCGCCACGCAGGAGCAGAAGGACCTGCTCTACTCCCTCACCGCGATGCGGGCCCTGGGTATCGAACCCTCTCCCGAGATGCTGGTCGAACGGGTTCTTCCGCAACAGGACGGTGCCCGTCAACTTGACGCGGGCACCGGCGATTCGAACCGCCCGGGACAGGGTTGAGGATCAACTCCCCGACGCGTACGTCACGAAGTCCGACCATCTCGGGGGCGACACCCAGGCGGGGGCCCCGGGTGTTCTTGGAGTCGCGGACGTGGACGGTGCCCAGCCGCGATCTTGCAGACAAGGTCCTCCCCGTACCCAACGGCCTTGGCGAACTCGGGCACCCGCATCCGGTGAGGCTCGCGTTGCCGGCGAACAGGCCCGGGTGAGCGGGTTTCCCAGCTCCTTCGTGGTCGCGGAGATCGGAAAGGCTGCCGTGAATCTTTTGACTGAACGGTGGTCAAGTCGCGGACATCACGGGGATGTTGCCCATTGGGTTGGCATCGATCGCCCCCCACCGCCACCATGTCCCCCTTCACGACCGTATGGTTTCCGCCATGGCAGTCCCTGAGGTCATCCCGATCGCCTACGAGCCGCACGGCCGTACCGAGGCGATCGGCTGTTATGCAGACGGGCAGTTCATGGGGTCGGTCACCTACGCCTTCCCCAAGGGGTTCGACCTCGACACCGGCTGGGAAGAGCACAAACGTCTCTATTCGGTCCTGCACACCTTCGACTCCGAGGGCAGGTACCGAGAGTCGGAGATCTGGTGCGCCGGCACCTGGGCCGAGCAGCAGCGCGCCCCGCACGGCCCCGACTCGGTACTGGCCCGCGCCCGGGCCCACCTCGCGACCCGGCTGCGCAGCCTCCCCCGCCGTACGTACACGGACATCGCGATCCGCCCCTTCCAACTCACCGTCGACGGCGTGCTGTTCGGCCTGGTGACGGGGGAGGACGAGGGCGAGGCATGGGCCGAGCTCCATCCGGACAACCTGGGTTTCGGTGCGCCCTGGGACGGTTCGTACGACACCTGATCGTTTACGCCCCTATGCCTGGCCGCCCCCGGGCCGCTGTACATTGCGAAGATCACGCAAGGCCGTCGATCGGCCGCCAAAGGCCATCAAGTGGGGGGATCCATCCATGGCGCTCTTCGGAAACGCGCACACCGTCGACCCGGGTCAGGCGCAGCAGGACTTCGCCCGGCTGCTGGGTCACGGTGAGCAGGTGCACGCGGCGTATCTGCTGATACGGGACACCATCCTGTTCACCGACCGCCGTCTCATCCTGGTCGACAAGCAGGGCATCACCGGCAAGAAGGTGGAGTACCACTCCATCCCCTACCGCAGCATCACGCACTTCGCGGTGGAGACCGCCGGCACCTTCGACCTGGACGCCGAGCTGAAGATCTGGCTCTCGGGGTCGGCGACGCCGATCGAGAAGACGTTCACCAAGGGTGTGGACATCTACGAGGTGCAGGCGATTCTCACGCAGTTCGTGGCGAGGTAGGCGAGCGGCACGGTTTCCGGTCCGGACGGGTTGCCCCGACTGGCCCGGATCACATTCTTTGGCACGGCACCGCGTGTCGACGGCGGTCGATCCGGGCCGGCCGGGACGCGACCGCGATAATCGGGGCCACCATGCTGCCCCCGCCCCGCCACCTCCTGTCCGACGTCCTCACCGTCGGTGCCCGCTACCCGCTCGTCCTGGCCGGCGACTGCGCGGTACAGGCCCACCGTCTGCCCCCGGAGGCCACACGGGAGGCGCTGGTGACTGGCCCGCTGGAACTGGCGACCGAGAACCCCGAGCCCATGGACCAGATCGCGGCCATGGTCCGTCACGGCCTGACGGAACGCGGCTGGCGGGTACGTCCCCTGGAGACCGACCCGCTCTCCGCCCGCCTGCTCGTCACGGACCCCGACACGGGTACGGAACGTGCCGTCGACCTGCTGAAGGAGACCTTCTGGCGGCCCCCGGCGACGACCGGCCTCGGCCCGGCCCTCTCCCTGGAGGACCTCATCGGCACCAAGGTCCGCGCCGTGACCGACCGCGGCGCCGCACGCGACGTCGCCGACGTCTACCTGGCCGCGTCCCACTGGAGCTACCCCGACCTGGAGGAACTGGGCCGCCGCCACACCTGGGACGAGTTCGACCTGGGGGACCTCCAGTCCCGCCTGGAGGCCACGGAACTCCTCAACGACCGGGAGTTCCTGGCGGGCGGCCTGGCCGCGGAGTCGGTGCCCGGGCTCCGTCGGTGGGTCCGGACATGGGCGGACGACATCGCGGAACGGCTGCTGGAGGAGGAGGCGCTCAGGCCGCCGCCGGACGGGGAGACGTGACGGCGCCTGTCAGGAGCACGGGTCAGGGCTGGGCACGAGCCCTGCACGAGCGCCGTAAACGTAAGTGGCTCGGAACCGACGCCGGTTCCGAGCCACCTACGGCTGCAAAGACCTACTTGGGCTGCGGCTTGCGCACCGACAGGTGCAGCTCCTTCAGCCGCGCCTCCTCCAGCTCCGTCGGCGCGCCCATCATCAGGTCCTGGGCGTTGCCGTTGAGCGGGAAGGCGATGGTCTCGCGGATGTTCGGCTCGTCGGCGAGGAGCATGACGATACGGTCCACGCCGGGGGCGATGCCGCCGTGCGGCGGGGCGCCGAAGCGGAAGGCTCGCAGCATGCCGGCGAACTTGTCCTCGACGGTCTCGCGGTCGTAGCCCGCGATCTCGAAGGCCTTGAGCATGATCTCGGGCTCGTGGTTCCGGATCGCGCCGGAGGACAGCTCGACGCCGTTGCAGACGATGTCGTACTGCCAGCCCAGGATGTCCAGCGGGTCCTGGGTCTCCAGGGCCTCCAGGCCGCCCTGCGGCATGGAGAAGGGGTTGTGCGAGAAGTCGATCGCGCCGGTGTCCTCGTCCTTCTCGTACATCGGGAAGTCGACGATCCAGCAGAACCGGAAGACGCCCTCCTCGAAGTGCCCGGCACGCTTGGCGGCCTCGACCCGCACCGCGCCCATGATCTTCGAGACCTCGTCGAACTCGCCCGCGCCGAAGAACACGGCGTGACCGGCGGCCAGGGACAGGCGCTTGGTCAGCTCGGCGACGTTCTCCTCGGTGAGGAACTTCGCGATCGGACCGGACAGCGAGCCGTCCTCGGCCACCCGCACCCACGCCAGGCCCTTCGCGCCCTGGGAAACCGCGAAGTCCCCGAGCTGGTCGAAGAACTTCCGGGGCTGCGAGGAGACGTCCGGCACCGGCAGGGCGCGCACGTGCTTGCCGGCGAAGGCCTTGAACTCCGAGCCCTCGAAGATGTCGGTGATGTCGACGAGCTCCAGCTGGGCGCGCAGGTCCGGCTTGTCGGAGCCGTACTTCAGCATCGCCTCGCGGAACGGGATCCGCGGGAACGGCGACGTGACGTGGCGGCCGCCCCCGAACTCCTCGAAGAGCTCGGTCATCAGCTTCTCGACGGGCTGGAAGACGTCCTCCTGCTCGACGAAGCTCATCTCGATGTCGAGCTGGTAGAACTCGCCCGGCGAGCGGTCCGCACGCGCGTCCTCGTCGCGGAAGCAGGGCGCGATCTGGAAGTAGCGGTCGAAGCCGGAGATCATCAGCAGCTGCTTGAACTGCTGCGGGGCCTGCGGCAGGGCGTAGAACCTGCCCGGGTTCAGACGGGAGGGGACGACGAAGTCACGGGCGCCCTCGGGGGAGGTCGCGGACAGGATCGGCGTCGCCATCTCGTTGAAGCCCAGCGCCGTCATCTTGTGGCGGATCGCCGAGATGACCGACGTCCGCAGCAGGATGTTCTTGTGCATGCGCTCGCGGCGCAGGTCCAGGAAGCGGTACTCCAGGCGCCGCTCCTCGTTGACCCCGTCCTCGGTGTTGATCGTGAACGGCAGCGGGGCGGCCGCACCGAGCAGCTCGACCTCGCCGACCTCGACCTCGACCTCGCCGGTGGGCAGCTCGGGGTTGATGTTCTCGGCGCCACGGGAGACGACCTTGCCGTCGACGCGGACGGTCGACTCCTTGGTCAGCTTGTCGAGGGCCTCGTACGCGGGCGTGCCGGGACGGGCGACGAGCTGCGTGATGCCGTAGTGGTCGCGCAGATCGATGAAGAGGATGCCGCCCAGGTCGCGCCGATTGTGCAGCCAGCCACTCAGTCGGACGTCGGTGCCGACGTCAGAGGAGCGGAGCTCGCCGCAGGTGTGGGACCTGTACCGATGCATCGTCGTTCATCCAGTCTTCGCGGATCGGGGGGCCTGTTTCACGTGAAACTTTCCGTGAAACCTCACCCAAGCCTACCGGGGACCCCAAGATCGGCTCCCCACCATTACTGACCAGATGCCCTGTACAGCTTCGGTGGCAGGGTGCGATCACATCTTCCTAAAGTGGAGCGCATGCACACTGGTGAGCCCCTGCCCGCCGTGGGGGAGGTTCTCGCCGCCCTCGCTACCGGACTGTGGCACTGGAACACCGCCACGGGACTCGTCACGGTCGACTCGGAGGCGGCACGGCTGCTCGGGCTGCCCGCCGAGCAGGCCACTCTCAGCCAGGCCCAGGTGCGCTCCCGCCTGCACCCGGTGGACTGGAACGAGATCAGCGGGGTCATCCAGCTGGCCGTCGCCGAGGGCTCGCTCGGCGAGGTACGGGTGCGGATCATGGACGAGCGGGGCCGGGTCATCCGGGTCGGCCGCAGCCGCTTCCACGCCTCCTTCGACCGCGAGAAACGGTCGTACGAGGTGACCGGCTCCCTCCAGGAGGTCACCGAGCCGGTGCCGGGCACCTCTGCCGGGCGTACGGCGGTCACCGGTGACTGGCGGCGCTCGCGGGAGGCGTTCCTGCTGGACGCGGGCCGGGCGCTGGCCGAGGCGCGGTCGACGGAGGAGGTGCTGAGGGTCGCGGCGGGTCTGTCGATGCCGGGCTTCTCACCGGACGGCCTGGCCGTCTTCGGGGTGACGGGCGACCGCCTGACGATCATCGGCCACCACGGCCACCAGCCCGGCGACGAGGGCCCCTTCTCCCACATGGCTCTGGACACCGACTACCCGGCCGCCGAGGTGGTCCGCACCGGTCGTGCCGTCTACCTGTCCACGCCCGAGCAGTACAAGGACCGCTACCCGGTCACCTGGCCGCTCGCCGCGCCCTTCGACCGGCAGTCCTGGGCGTTTCTGCCGCTGACCGTGGCCGGCCGCACCATGGGCGCCTGGATGGCGGCGTTCACCTATCCGGTGGCGTTCACGCCCGACGAACGGTCCGTGCTGACGACGGTGGCCCGCATGCTCGCCCAGGCCCTGTCGCGCGCCGAGGCCGCCGAGTCCGCGCGGGAGCTCACGGACGGCCTCCAGCGCTCGATGCTGCCGCAGCTCGGCCCCGAGATACCGGGCATGAGCGTCGCCGCACGCTATGTGCCGACCGGGGGCGGGCTCCAGGTCGGCGGCGACTGGTACGACATGATCCCGCTGCCCAACGGCCGGTTCGCCCTGGTCATCGGTGACGTCCAGGGCCATGACGTACGGGCGGCGGGCCTGATGGGCCAGCTCCGGATCGCGCTGCGGGCCTACGCCTCCGAGGGCCACCGCCCCGACGCCGTGCTCTCCCGCGCCTCCCGCTTTCTGCACGGCATGACGTTCGGCTCCCTCGACGAGGACCCGTCCGAACTGCGCTTCGCGACCTGCCTGTACGTCGAGGTCGACCCCACGACCGGCCTGCTGGACATCGCCCGCGCCGGTCACCCGGACCCGGCGATCCGCATGAGCGACGGCACGGTGCTGGCCCGCCCCACGGCCGGCGGCCTCCCGCTCGGCATCGACCCGGACGCCGACTACCCGACGACGAGGATCACCCTGGAACCCGGCGAGACCATGCTGATCTGCACGGACGGCCTGATCGAGACCGGCGGCCATGACCTGGAGACCGGCTGGAAGCGCATCCGCGCCATCCTGGAGGACCACGACGGCGACCTGGAGGCCCTCGCCGACGCCCTCGTCCAGGCCGTCCACGGCCCGTCCTCCCACCACTCCACCGGCCCGCTCGCCGACCGGCGCGAGGACGACATCGCGGTGCTGCTGCTGTGCCGGGAGGGGGAGGGCTGCGGCTGCGGTGACACGGTGGCCGTCCGGCCCACGATCCGGCGCACCATGCTCACCGTCGCGCAGGACGAGCCGGAGCGGGTCGCGGTGGCCCGTCAGCAACTGCGGGAGCTGCTGCACGACTGGACCTCCGAGGACCAGGTGGACTCGGCGGTCCTGCTCCTGTCCGAGATGCTCACCAACGTCCTCGTCCACACCGACGCCGACGCCCTGCTCCTCGCCGAGGTACGGGGCGCCTCCGGGGACCGCCGGATACGCGTCGAGGTCACGGACACCAGCGACGACCTGCCCCACAAGCGCCGCCCCGGGGAACTGGCGTCCTCCGGCCGGGGCCTGATCCTGATCGAGATGCTGGCTCAGGCGTGGGGCGTGGATCCGCGGGGCGAGGGGAAGAGCATCTGGTTCGAGCTCTACGAGGCGGAGGGCGCCGTGGGGGGCGTGGGTGAGGAGGGTCCGGACGGCTCGGACGGCGCCGGGGGTTCGGGGCGCTCCGGGGTGGCGTAGCGCTCCCTGAGTTCGTTGACGACGCCGAAGACGGCGGCGGTCAGGGGTACGGCGAGCAGCATGCCGAGGACGCCGGCCACGGAGGCTCCCGCGGTGATCGCCACCATGACGACGGCGGGGTGCATCTGCACGGTCCGGCTCTGGATCATGGGCGTCAGGACATGCCCCTCGAGGATCTGCACGGCGAGCACGATGGCAAGCACCCACAGCGCGATGACGAACCCCCGGTCGGCGAGCGCGACCAGCACCGCGACGGCACCCGAGATGAAGGCGCCGAGGTAGGGGATGTACGCCCCGACGAAGACGAGCGCGCCGAGCCCGACCGCGCCCGGCACGTCGAGGAAGACCAGTCCGACGGTGATGCAGAGGGCGTCGATGAGGGCGACGACGGTGGTCCCCCGCATGAACCCCTCCACAGCCAGGAACGCCCGCCGCGCGATGGCCTCCGCGACGTCCCCGGACCGGCCCGGGACGACGGCCCGCAGGGCACCGGCGGCCCGGTCGGAGTCCCGCAGGAAGAAGAAGACCAGCAGCAGCGCGAGTACGGCCATGGCGATGGTCTCGGCCACGACGCTGACCCCGCTGAGGACGCCGGAGGCGGCCGTGCCGCCGAACTTGGTGAGCAGTTCCCGGGCGTTGGAGGCGACGTCGTCCAGCGAGGTGCCGGCCGCCCCGAAGTGGTCGGCGAGATCCTGGGCCGCCTGCTTGAGCGCGGCGACGATCTGGTCGCCGGTGTCGACGATCGCGGCGACGACGATGTACACCGCCCCGCCGACCACAGCCACGACGGCGACGCAGGTGAGCCCCGCGGCGACGGACCGGTTCACCTTGGCCCGCACCAGCCGTCGGTGCAACGGCCTCAGTAGTGCCGTCCCGAGCAGCGCGAGCAGCACGGGCACGACCGCCGTACGGAACTCGTCGGCCAGCCGGATCCCGACGTAGACCACCCCGGCGACGAGCAACACGACGGCACACCAGGCGGCGAGCCGCCGGACGGGGTCGGGGAGCAGCGGGGTGGGGGCCTGCACGGTTCCAGCGGATCACGGACGGGGCGGGCCTGTCGTGTGCGGGCGGACCGGGCGGGTGACGGGCGGCGAAAGGCCCGGGGCCGCATCTCGAGGCCTTCCGTCCGTTCCAGCGCTCGTCGCAACACCCCGGTTCAGACCGGGCTCGTCCCCATCCGGCCCCGGCGAACCCCTACATTCCGCCCTCAGACATCCCGTGCACCGCCGGGATCGTGCCCAGCCGCCCCTTCTGGAAGTCCTCGAACGCCTGCTGAAGCTCTTCCCTGGTGTTCATGACGAACGGGCCGTAGTGAGCCATCGGCTCACGGATCGGCTGCCCGCCCAGAAGCACGACCTCCAGGTCCGGCGTGTGGGAGTCCTGCTTCTCGTCGGCGCGGACGGTCAGGGAACCGCCCTCACCGAACACCGCCGTCTGGCCCAGGTGGATCGGACGGCGCTCGGCACCGACCGAGCCCTTGCCCGCCAGCACGTACGCCAGCCCGTTGAAGTCCTCCCGCCACGGCAGCGTGACCTCCGCACCCGGCGCCACCGTCGCGTGGATCATCGTGATCGGCGTGTGCGTGATGCCAGGACCGGCGTGCCCGTCCAGCTCACCGGCGATGACGCGCAGGAGCGCGCCGCCGTCTGGGGTCGTGAGCAGCTGCACGTTGCCGCCGCGGATGTCCTGGTAGCGCGGCGCCATCATCTTGTCCTTGGCCGGCAGGTTCACCCACAGCTGCAAGCCGTGGAACAGACCGCCGGACACGACCAGCGACTCCGGCGGCGCCTCGATGTGCAACAGGCCCGAGCCGGCCGTCATCCACTGGGTGTCGCCGTTGGTGATGGTGCCGCCGCCGCCCTGGCTGTCCTGGTGGTCGAAGATCCCGTCGATGATGTAGGTGACGGTCTCGAAGCCGCGGTGCGGATGCCAGGGGGTGCCCTTGGGCTCGCCCGGCGCGTACTCCACCTCGCCCATCTGGTCCATCATGATGAACGGGTCCAGATGGCGGTAGTTGATCCCGGCGAACGCACGGCGCACCGGGAAGCCCTCACCCTCGAAACCGCTCGGCGCGGTCGTGACGGCGAGCACGGGACGGGCCACTGCCTCCGCGGGCGCGGCGACACGGGGCAGCGTCAGCGGGTTCTCGACGGTCACTGCAGGCATGTCGGTACCTCCTTGTGCGGCCAGTTTAGTTGAGCATTGAACTTTCTGCCACCCTCAACCGGAAAAGCCCACAGGGCATTCCCTCCGGGCACAGCCGAAGGCCGGCACCGCGGTGGGCGCCGGCCTTTGTCACGAGGACCCGGTGTTTCGGGAGCGGCTCAGTGTGCCAGGAAGATCCTGGCCACGGGGGTCAGACGGCGAGTTCGTGCTGCTCCTCGGGATTGCGGGCCGCCTCTGCCGGCTTGCGCCGGTCGTCCCGCATGACCAGCGTCGCCAGCAGCGCCGCCACCGCGACTCCGATCGCGCTGACCGTGAAGGTGGTGGACATCGAGGCGGTGAAGGCCTCGCGGGCGGCGGCGATCAGACCGGCGTCGCCACCGGCCACCGCACCGGCGATCGAGTGCCTCGCCGCCTCCGGCGTCCCCTCGGGCATCCGGTCGGCGAAGCCGCTCGACAGCAGCGAGCCGAGGATCGCGATGCCCAGCGCGGTGCCGGTCTGCTGGACGGTGTCGTTCAGGGCCGAGCCGACGCCCGCCTTGTCCTCGGGGATGGTGCCCATCAGCGCGCCGACCGCGGCCGGCATCGCCAGACCCGCGCCGAGGCCGAGGAGACCGAGCGCGACCGCCGGGACCGTGAAGCCGGAGCCGGCCGAGACCGTGGTCAGCAGGGCGAAGCAGGCCACCATCACCAGCATCCCCGCGAGGATCACCCACCGGTTGCCGTACCTGGCGGCGAGCTTGACGCCCACGCCGTTGCCGACCAGCGCCGCGATCGCCAGCGGCAGGAAGGCGAGGCCCGCCTTGAGGGGCGAGTAGCCGAGCACGAACTGCAGGTACTGGGTGAGGACCAGCAGCAGACCGCCGTTTCCGATCTGGACCAGGGCCAGGGACAGCGAACCGCCGCTGAAGTTGCGGTGCTTGAAGAGCACGAGCGGGACCATGGGGGACTTGGTGATGTTCTCCCAGACCACGAAGCCGGCCAGGGAGGCGAGCGCCACGGGCAGGGCAGGCGTCCACACCCCGTGCTGCGGGAGCTCGATGATCCACCACACCAGGGCCGTCATCCCGGCCGCCGACAGCACCGCGCCCAGCGGGTCGGCCTTCTGCCAGGGCGCCTTGGACTCCGGCATCAGCGTCAGACCGGCGACGACGGCGAGCGCCACGATCGGCACGTTGACGAAGAAGATCGACTGCCAGGAGAAGTGCTCGATCAGGACACCGCCGAGCACCGGGCTGCCGACCAGGCCGAGCATCGACACCGAGCTCCAGGCGGCCATGGCCTTGCCACGCTCCTCCTCGTCGAAGACGGTGATGAGGATGGACAGGGTGGACGGCATGATCAGGGCGCCGCCGACACCCATCGCGACGCGTACGGCGATGACCTCACCGGGGTTCGCGCACCAGGCCGCCGCCAGCGAGGCCGCCCCGAAGAGCAGCAGCCCGATCAGCATCACCTTCCGGCGGCCGAACCGGTCGCCCAGGCTGCCGGAGGTCAGCAGCAGGCCGGCGAAGACCAGGATGTAGGAGTCCAGGATCCACTGGGTCTGCTGGGCGCTCGCCCCGATGTCCCCGGTCATCACGGGCACCGCGACGGTCAGCGCCATGCTGTCGACGACCAGCACCAGTGTGCTCAGGCAGAGCACGATCAGGATCCACCAGCGGCGTGGATCACGCGTTCCCTTGACGTCCATGACGTTCCCCTCCCGAGTTCGTGAACACCGTTCCTTCGATGCGAACACTGTACGCACAGCGGAACAACGTTCGCAAGTCTTGATTCCTGTACGCTACTTGCGAACGACGTACGCAGAGAGTCGGACCTCAAGAAGCACGAGGGAGCACGATGGCCGCCAAGACCACGAAGCCGAGCCCGATCCCCTCCGTCTGGGCCCGCCCCCGGCCCGAGCCCGACCAGCCCACGCTGAACCGCGCCACGATCGTGCGCGAGGCGATCGTGATGCTGGACGCCCAGGGCGTGGAGGCACTGAGCATGCGCAAGCTCGCCACCCGGCTGAACGCCGGCGCCGCCTCCCTCTACCGGCACGTCGCCACCAAGGACGAGCTGATGGAGCTGGCCGTCGACGAGGTCGCCGCCGAGATCCACGTACCGCCGGCCGACGGCTCCGACTGGCGCGCGGCCGTCAGCGAGTCCGCGCACTCCTTCCGTACGACGGCGCTACGGCACCCCTGGCTGTCCTCGCAGCTCGGCCAGGCGGGGCTCGCCTACCTGGGCCCCAATCTCATGACCTACTCCGAGCGGCTGGCCGCCCTGTTCACGACGGCCGGATTCCCGGATCCCAACGGCGCGATCGACGCCGTTCTGTCGTACGTGATCGGGATGAGCACCACCGAGGCCGCCTGGCTCACCACGGTCGCCCGCTCCGGCGAGACGGAAGCCGGCTTCATCGCGCGGCTGATGCCCGCCGCGCAGCAGGCCGCCGCGGGCCACGAGCATCTCGCGCAGGGCTACGCCGGCACACAGCAGACGGCCACCACGGACCCGGCCGCCCTGCGGGACGCCAAGTTCGCCGCGGCCCTGGACATCGTCCTCGACGGACTGGCGCTACGGCTGGCGCGCTGAGGTCAGCCGTACATCCGGCGCATCGCGAACTCGACCATCTGCTCCACGGCCTTCGCGTCGAAGACCATGCGGTGTTCGCCCTCCATGTCGAGGACGAAGCCGTAGCCGGTGGGGAGGAGGTCGATCACCTCGGCGCCGGTGATGACGAAGTACTTGGACTCCTTGCCCGCGTACCGGCGCAGCTCCTTCAGCGAGGTGAACATCGGGATCACCGGCTGCTGGGTGTTGTGCAGGGCGAGGAACCCCGGGTTGTCGCCGCGCGGGCAGTAGACCTTCGACGTCGCGAAGACCTGCTGGAAGTCCTCCGCGGACATCTGCCCCGTGGTGAACGCCCGCACCGCGTCCGCGAGCGAGGGCGGGGACGGCTCGGGGTAGAGCGGCGGCTGCTGGCCGTATCCGCCGACTCCGCCGGCCATGGGCTGCTGCGGCGGGGCGTACTGCTGCTGTGCACCGACGTTCTGGTCGTAGCCGTACATGGGCGCAAGCGTACCGAGATCGGGGAGGACGGCGGGCGGCTACGGGGACGACGGCAAACCGACAGTGACCTGACAGCGACTCGACAGTCCACGCGCTGGTTTCCCACAGCTGCCGCTCCTAGCGTCTTTCCATGCGCCGAGACCACGCCGAAGAAGTCCACGAACACGACCGCGGCCTCTCCCACGACCTGCCGGTCCTCGCCCGCCGCCGCATGATCCGGCTGGTGGCGGGGGCGGGACTGATCCCGCTGGTGGGGTGCAGCTCGCAGGACGAGACCGCGGCCGCCCCCTCCTCCAAGGGTTCCGGGAGCGCCTCGCCGTCCGCCGGGTGCGCCACCATCCCGGACGAGACCGCGGGGCCCTTCCCCGGCGACGGCTCCAACGGTGTGAACGTCCTCAAGGAGAGCGGCGTCGTCCGCAGCGACATCACCCAGAGCTTCGGCGACTCCGCGGGCGGCACCGCCGAGGGCGTGCCCCTGACCCTCACGCTCACGGTCGTGGACGCCGCCTCCGGCTGCGGGACGCCGAAGAAGGGCGCCGCCGTCTACCTCTGGCACTGCGACCGGGAGGGCAATTACTCCCTGTACTCGGACGGCGTCACGGACGAGAACTACCTGCGCGGCGTCCAGGAGACCGACGACAAGGGACAGGTGACCTTCAGGAGCGTCTTCCCGGGCTGCTACGCGGGCCGCTGGCCGCACATCCACTTCGAGGTGTACGGCGGCCTGGCCGACGCCACGGCCGCCACCTCCATCACCAGCACCTCACAGCTCGCCTTCCCGAAGGACGTCTGCGACACGGTGTACGCCTCGGACGGCTACGAGGCGAGCGTGCGCAATCTGAGCGGCCTCTCCCTGGAGACCGACGGCATCTTCAGCGACGGATACGACCGGCAGCTGGCCGCGATGGAGGGGAGCGTGGCGCGGGGATACACGGCGACGCTGACGGTTCCGGTGTGACCTGTCACAGATTGCGGATCGGGGTTGCATCTTATTACTGGCGGGTAGCATCATCGTAGCTACTTGTTGGTACGTGAACTAGCGCGAGGATGCACACCCAGTGCCTCGCCGATCTCTCTAACGGAGCCGTCGCCATGGGGCACTACAAGTCGAATCTCCGCGACATCGAGTTCAACCTCTTCGAAGTACTCGGGCGCGACAAGCTGTACGGCACCGGCCCGTTCGAGGAGATGGACACCGAGACCGCGAAAAGCATCCTCGACGAGCTGACCCGCCTCGCCGAGAACGAGCTGGCGGAGTCCTTCGCGGACGCCGACCGCAACCCGCCGGTCTTCGATCCCGAGACGAACACCGCGCCGGTCCCGCCGTCCTTCAAGAAGAGCTACAAGGCCTTCATGGACTCCGAGTACTGGCGGCTGGGGCTTCCCGAGGCCATCGGCGGCACCACCGCCCCGCCGTCGCTGATCTGGTCGTACGCGGAGCTGATCCTCGGCTCGAACCCGGCTGTGTGGATGTACTCCTCCGGCCCGGCGTTCGCCGGGATCCTCTACGACGAGGGCAACGACGTACAGAAGAAGATCGCCCAGATCGCGGTCGAGAAGACCTGGGGCTCCACCATGGTCCTCACCGAGCCCGACGCGGGTTCGGACGTGGGCGCCGGCCGCACCAAGGCGGTCCAGCAGGAGGACGGCTCCTGGCACATCGAGGGCGTCAAGCGCTTCATCACCTCCGGTGAGCACGACATGGAGGAGAACATCCTTCACTACGTGCTCGCGCGCCCGGAAGGTGCCGGTCCGGGCACCAAGGGCCTGTCCCTCTTCCTCGTCCCGAAGTACCTCTTCGACTTCGAGACCGGCGAGCTGGGCGAGCGCAACGGCGTCTACGCCACCAACGTCGAGCACAAGATGGGCCTGAAGGCCTCCAACACCTGCGAGATGACCTTCGGCGACCAGCACCCCGCCAAGGGCTGGCTGATCGGCGACAAGCACGACGGCATCCGCCAGATGTTCCGCATCATCGAGTTCGCTCGCATGATGGTCGGCACGAAGGCGATCTCCACGCTGTCGACGGGCTACCTGAACGCGCTGGAGTACGCCAAGGAGCGCGTCCAGGGTTCCGACCTCGCCGCCTTCGGCGACAAGACCGCACCCAAGGTCACCATCACGCACCACCCCGACGTGCGCCGCTCGCTGATGACGCAGAAGGCGTACGCGGAGGGCATGCGCGCCCTGGTGCTGTACACCGCCTCCATCCAGGACGCGATCGCCGTCAAGGAGGCCGCCGGCGAGGACGCCAAGGCCGAGCACGCGCTGAACGACCTGCTCCTGCCGATCGTCAAGGGCTACGGATCCGAGAAGGGCTACGAGCAGCTCGCCCAGTCGCTCCAGACCTTCGGCGGCTCCGGGTTCCTCCAGGAGTACCCGATCGAGCAGTACATCCGCGACGCCAAGATCGACACCCTGTACGAGGGCACGACCGCGATCCAGGGCCAGGACTTCTTCTTCCGGAAGATCGTCCGCAACCAGGGCGCGGCCCTGAACTCGCTCGCCGAGGACATCAAGAAGTTCCTGGCGCTCGGTGAGGGCGGCGAGGAGCTGGCCGGCGCCCGCGAGCACCTCGCGAAGGCCGCCGTCGAGCTGGAGGCGATCGTCGGCCTGATGCTGACCGACCTCGCGGCCACCGAGCAGGACGTCAAGAACATCTACAAGGTGGGTCTGAACACCACCCGCCTGCTGCTGGCCTCCGGCGACGTCGTCGTCGGCTACCTGCTCCTCAAGGGCGCCGCGGTCGCCGCCGAGAAGCTGCCGACGGCCTCCTCGAAGGACAAGGCGTTCTACCAGGGCAAGATCGCGGCGGCGAAGTTCTTCGCGGCCAACGTCCTGCCGGGCGTCACCGGTGCGCGCAAGCTCGCCGAGGGCATCGACCTGGACCTGATGGAGCTGGACGAGGCGGCGTTCTAGGCCCCGGTTCCGGGCGCTCCTACCAGTCCGTTCCAGTCACTCACGGACAATCCACATCGCCCTTGCGAGGGCCCGCTCCCCTTCACCGGGAGCGGGCCCTCGCACGTCGTTAAGGTGAACCCCATGAGCGAACCCCCCCGCTTCGACCGCGGCCACACCGACGACCTCATGTCCTTCCTGGCGGCGAGCCCGTCGCCGTACCACGCCGTGGCGAACACCGCCGAAAGGCTGGAGAAGGCCGGATTCCGGCAGGTCTCGGAGACGGACGCCTGGGACGGGACGAGCGGCGGCAAGTACGTGCTGCGCGGTGGCGCGATCGTGGCCTGGTACGTCCCCGAGGGCGCGGCGCCCCACACGCCGTTCCGGATCGTCGGCGCGCACACGGACTCCCCGAACCTGCGCGTGAAGCCGCTGCCGGACGCCGGGGCGCACGGCTGGCGCCAGGTGGCCGTGGAGATCTACGGCGGACCCCTGCTCAACTCCTGGCTCGACCGCGACCTGGGCCTGGCCGGCCGGCTGACCCTGCGGGACGGTACGACCCGGCTGGTGAACGTGGACCGCCCGCTGCTGCGTGTCCCCCAACTCGCCATCCACCTGGACCGTTCCGTGTCCGCCGAGGGGCTCAAGCTCGACAAGCAGCGTCACCTCCAGCCCATCTGGGGCCTCGGCGACGATGTGCGCGACGGCGACCTGATCGCCTTCCTGGAGGAGACGGCCGGGCTGCCGGCGGACGAGGTCACCGGTTGGGACCTCATGGTCCACTCCGTGGAGCCGCCTGCCCACCTGGGCCGGGACAAGGAGCTGGTCGCGGGCCCGCGCATGGACAACCTGCTGTCGGTCCACGCGGGCGTGGCGGCGCTGACCGCGGCGGCGGCATCGGGCGCGGCCCTGCCCTCCATCCCGGTGCTGGCCGCCTTCGACCACGAGGAGAACGGCTCGCAGAGCGACACCGGCGCCGACGGGCCGCTGCTGGGCGGCGTCCTGGAGCGTTCGGTGTTCGCGCGCGGCGGCTCGTACGAGGACAAGGCGCGTGCCTTCGCGGGCACGGTCTGTCTGTCCTCCGACACGGGCCACGCGGTCCACCCCAACTACGCCGAGCGCCACGACCCCACGCACCACCCGCGCGTCAACGGCGGCCCGATCCTCAAGGTCAACGTCAACAACCGCTACGCGACCGACGGTTCGGGCCGGGCGGTCTGGGCGGCGGCCTGCGAGAAGGCGAACGTCCCCTTCCAGTCCTTCGTCTCCAACAACTCCATGCCCTGCGGCACCACGATCGGCCCGATCACCGCGGCCCGGCACGGCATCAAGACCGTCGACATCGGTGTGGCGATCCTCTCGATGCACAGCGCCCGAGAGCTGTGCGGCGCGGACGACCCGCATCTGCTGGCGAACTCCCTGGTGGCTTTCCTGGAGGGGTAGTTCCGCCGGGCGGGTAGTTCCGGCCCGGCGGGGTACCCGCCTCCGACCGGAACCACCGGACCAGGGAGGCGACACCTATGGGCCTCGGCGGATGCATCATCCTCATCGCCGCGGGAGCCATCCTCACGTTCGCGACCGACTGGGACATGGAGGGAGTCAATCTCGACCTGGTCGGCATCATCCTGATGATCGTCGGGCTGATCGGCGTCACGACGTTCAGCAGCATCGCCAGGCGCAGGCGCGTGGTGGTACCGCCCGCGACGCCGGTCGTCGGCGACGAGCCCCACCATCATCGGCGGGACGGGTACAGCGACGGTTACGGGGTCTAGGACCCAGGAGATTCGTTTCAGCTCGTCAGAAAAGCTCCGCGGCCGGGCGGGGCTTTTCGGGCAGGACTCACACAGCTTGGTAACTAACTCAGTAATGTACTGAGTTATGGACTTCACCGTTATCGCGCACGCCGTCGAGGTCGATCACGGGATCAAGCGGCTCTCCATGCGCTTCATCAAGAAATATGCCGCGCCGGAACGCCAGCGGCTGAGCGCGGAGTTGTGCGAGGAGATCACGAACGAATTCGAGAAGCTCGGCCTCATCACCTTGCCGAGACGGCTGCCGACCTCGGAGAACGAGTTCGTGTTCGTCATCGAGAAGAACAGCGCCCTGGGGCAGACCGTGGCGGTCGCGACGGCCTTCGCCCTTCTCGACAAGCTGGGCCAGGGGCCACTGCCACAGCTTTTCGACAACTACCCCGACGCGCGAGGCAACTTGATCCCGTAGCACCCATTCCCGGCGCAATTCGATCGCGATCGGGCCGGATCGAATGCGGTTCTGATCAAGTCCGATCCGATCGCACTATTCCTTTCCTCGGCCGAGCTCATGGCCAGTAACGTCTTAGATGCGTGACGCAAGGGGTTCCTGCAACGCGCGAGCACCGCCGTTGCCGCGGACGCTCCATCACATCTCTTGCTGTGCCATGGAGTAACCCATGAACACCTTCGCGAATCAGCCCCCTGCCCATGCCGCCGGCGGCGACGATCTACCCATATTTGCTAGAGCGAATACTCGTCCCGTCGGCGTCTATGTCGCCGCCCTCTCCGGGGACCGGAACCTGACCATGGCCGGGTGGCTGCGTATCGGCTTCGACGCCTTCGAGTCCAAGGCGGTCGCCGCCGCCTGGGCCGAGTTCCGCGAGCAGCTGCACACGGACCCCGCCCTGAACATCCGGCGCGGTGACACCCTTCGCGCCAGGAAACTCGCCGCCGGGCAGGGCAGGCCGCTCCCCCTCTCGACCAGGCGCGGACCCAACAGGGCCGAGCAGTGGAGATACCGGCAGGTCCTCCGGCGCGGACTGGCGACGATCGCCGAACTGCCCGACACCACGGTCGGCACCGCCCACGGACCGCACACGACCGGCGGAGCCGCTGCCAGGGCCCTCATCGAGCGTCTGTCGGCCCGTCACACCGCGGACGGCACGTCCGCGCTCGCGGTCATCCGTAGGAACACCGTCGCCACCTGGTACGACCTCGCCGCCGCCCCGTCGCCGACGTCCCCCGAAAGCCTGCCCTGCGCCGCGGCCGACACCGACGGCCTCCTGGAGGCCGCGGAGTTCGTCGCGTACTGCGCGTACCGGCACCATGCCCAGCAGCGCAACCGCCGTTTCCTGTCCGGCTGGTTCGCGGAGCTGCACCCCGGAGCCGAAGAGCCCCTTCTGCTCTGACCTCGTCTGCTCTGACCTCGCGTCACCGGGCCGCCGAGCGGCCGGGCTCCCAGGGCGGACTCCCCTCGCCGCGCCGCCCCCCGGCCGCTCCGTTCTCCCACCTCTCTCCCTCCTCGTTCATCGTCCCTCGCCCCGCTCTGCCCTCTCCTGCCTCACTCGTCCCTTGGAGGACGTCCCATGCCTTCCCAGGCCCCCCGCTCCTTCCCCGTGCAATGGGGCACCGAGTCCGTCCTGGTGTCCAACGTCGATCCCGTACTGCCGTCCACCTCTTCGGACGCCGACATCACGAAGGTCGTCGACGCGGGCAACGCCAACCCCATGGCCCTGCTACCGGAAGCCGCTTGGCAGGCCATCGCCCGCGCCACGACCGGCCCCGACGCGGTGGCCGTACAACTGCGACCCACCAGCGAGGAGCCCGCCGGGCTGTTGATGGTGGAGAACGTCGACGGTGCGACGCTGCGCTCGGTCGTCACCCGGGTCCATCTGAGCGAGTTGCTGCCCGGTATCCAGCCCCGTACCGGAATGGAGGTGATGGAGATCCCGGACCCCCAGGTCCAGGGGGTCACCGACGAGGGCCGGCCCTGTGCGATCGTCCGCTACCGGTATCAAAGCCCCGCGCACCTGCGGGACCACGTGTGGCAGACCATCCACGGGACCCTCTCGCTCAACAGCTACGCGCCCTCCGTCCTCTCCCGCAAGGTCACCCGCAGTCTGATCACCCACCCCGTCGAGATCGCCTTCGAGGACGGCACCGAGTCCTTCCATGCCCTGGTCGTCCGGGACGGCATCACCAGGCTCGCGAGCGCCTGGGCCGTGCTCGCCGGCCCCGGTGCCGAAGCCTCGGAGGCGGCGGCGCTCGCGGTGGACTCGCTGTTCGGCAGGACCGGGGCCGTCCGGCCCGCCGCGGGCACCGTCCCGCTCGGGCAGCAGCTGGCCGCAGCCAGGGAGAAGTGGCGCCGCACGCTCGCGGAGGAGTTCGCGCGGGAGATCGCGGTCGAGGAACCGGGGCTACGCGCGGCCCAGATCGCCCAGACCTATGTCCTGCCGGCCCAGATCGCCGTCGGCGCGGAAGGACACCCGGGCCACCTCCTTGCCGCCGAGGACATCTTCGACGACGCCATCCGCTCCGTACTGGCCTCGGTCCACGTGGAGTTCAAGCAGTGGGACGCGGCCGCCCAGAACGTCGAGGTCGCCACGCGTGCCCTCAAGCGCGTGATCCAGCTGGGAAGTTCGCAGGTGCGCAAGGACGATCTCCAGGTGGTGTACGGCGTGGCCGTGGGCCGTATCCCGGTGGCCGAACTCCCCGACATGGTCCCTGGAGACACGCCCCCGCCCGGCACAGCGCTCTGGCGCAGCGTCTACCTCGTGTACTGGCTGACCCGGCCGGAACTCCTGGACCACCTCAAGGACCAGGCCAAGGCCATCAAGGGTGGCAAACGCATGGGTCTGAAGGGGTTCGCCGAGCTCCTCGGTCCGTTGATCGACCTCCCGTGGCGCTCGCACAAGAAGCAGGTCACGACACAGGCCCGCAACGCCTGGAACAACGGTGGCGTCCTCACCTCCGACGTCCTCCAGGAGTGGACTCCCTGCCCGACGGAGGACTTCACCGACCTTGTGGCGCCGGCCATGGCAGGCGACATCGACGCCCGCTGCACCCTGGCCGTGGCCGGCGGTGTGGCGCTGATCGCCGACAAGCTACTCACCCGGAACGTCGGTTCGGCCCTGATGGCCCCCAAGGAAAAGGGCGGCGTCCCCTTCCGCGCCGACGTCAACCAGATCGTCGAGGACCTCTCGCAGCGGCACAACGAGCTGGGCCTGTGGACCCTCGCGCTGGCCGCGAACGGGTTCCGCAGCGACGCCCTGCCGGAGAACGCCGTCACCGCACGCCAGCTCATCCGCCAGGAGCGGACAGGGGACGTGGCCGAACCCCCCTACGTCCACTTCAAGGTCGACCTCGGCAGCGACGACAAGATCGAGCGCGACGGCGACGGTGTGCCCGTGACCCTGCACCAGTGGGACGTCGTGTGGGCCTCCAATCCCGAACGCGCGATCAAGGCTCACCCTCCGAAAGCACCCGTCGTCCCGTTCCCACACCCGACGTTCGAGACCGGTACGTCGGCCGCCACGCCGGACGCCACAGAGGCCGGTGCGGAGGCCGGTGCGGAGGCCGAAGCCCCAGGAACGGGCGCCGAGGCGGCAGGCGAGGCGGAGGCTGTCGAGCTGCCCCCGGCCGCGTCCGGGTACCTGGCCGGGCAGCAGGACGCCGCGCGGACGCCCCGACCCCCCAGCCAGCTCGCCGCCGAACAGCGACAGGTGCTGCGCCACAGCGTGACGGCCGCCCGGGACGCCCTCGATCGGCTGCACCTGCTCGAACCCGAGGTCGGCGCCCACACACCGATCGTCCCGCTCCCCGTCCTCGACGACCTCCACAAGCTGCTCATCGGCTTGCAGACGGACGTCGAGAACCTCCGCCGGAAGATCACCCACGACGTGGAGACCGACCTGGAAGGCGAGGACGCCCCGGTGGAAGCCGGAGTGTGAGCCCGAATCCCGCTGTCGGGCGTCCGCCGTGCACTGACAGTCAGGTCAGGGCGCGTCCGGTGGTCGCGTCCACATGGGCCGGTACCTCGTCGTGGCGGTCGCCGACGGTCAGGGTGCCGGTGGGTTCGAAGACGAGGATGGCGGCGGGGACGGAGGCGTACGGCTTGTGTTCGGTGCCGCGGGGGACCGTGAAGACGGAGCCCTCGGGGAGGACGACCGTGCGCTCGACCTGTGCCTGCACGTCGTACGGAGGGACCATGGCGCCGAGGTCGCCAACGCGGTCTCCCGGCGGCTGGTGTTCGCCGCGCACCGGGACGGCGGGCAGAGGCAGTTCGTGGAGCGGCCGGTGCCGGACGTACCGGACGAGTCGCCGGCACCGCTGCCGACCTGGGCGCAGGAACGACTGGGGGAGCCGCTGACGGTGGCGGACCTGGCGGCGCGGGCGGCGGTGTCGCCGGCCACTCTGCACCGCCGCTTCCGGGCGCAGCTGGGGGCGACGCCGCCTGCGTGGCTGACGGGGGAGCGGGTCGCGCCGGCGTACCGGCTGATCGAGCGCGGGGAGGAACGGCTGGACGTGGTCGCGGCCAGAAGCGGACTGGGCACCGCGGCGAACCTCCGCGCGCGCGTGCGGCGCGAGACGGGGCTCAGTCCGTCGGCCTACAGGCGGCGTTTCGGAGCGGGCGGCGGGGAACGCCTCGTGTCATGAGATTTCTCGTACGCGACCGGCTTCTCGGCTTCGGTGACGACTACTGGATCGAGGACGACCGGGGCAACAAGGTGTTCCTCGTCGACGGCAAGGCGATGCGGCTGCGGGACACCTTCGAGCTGAAGGACACCCAGGGGCGCGTCCTCATCGACATCCACCAGAAGATGTTCGCCCTGCGCGACACGATGGTGATCGAGCGGGACGGCGGGCCGCTCGCGACCGTCCGCCGCAAACGGCTGTCCCTGCTGCGCAACCACTACCGCGTGGCCCTGGCCGACGGCAGCACGGAACTCGACGTCAGCGGCAAGATCCTCGACCGGGAGTTCGCCGTCGAGTACGACGGCGAACTGCTGGCCGTCGTCTCCCGGCGATGGCTGCACGTCCGGGACACCTATGGCGTGGACGTCGTGCGGGACGACGCGGATCCGGCGCTGCTGATCGCGGTGGCGGTGTGTGTGATCCACCTCGCGGAGAAGGAGCGGGGGGACGGCTGAGGGCCCTGCGAGCTCAGCGGCGCGGTGCCGCCAGCCCCAGCATGCGGTCCTTGAGCGCCGGGAACTGATCCCGCGTCACCGTGACCTTCCCCGGGTCGAACTCCACGGTGAGCACCTGCTCCTCCGCGTCGGCCTGCGCCAGCACGTCGCCCCACGGATCGACCACGATCGAGTGACCGGCCTGCGGAACTCCGGAGTGTGTACCGGCCGTTCCACAGGCGAGCACGAACGCCTGGTTCTCCACCGCCCGCGCCTGAGCCAGCAGCGTCCAGTGCGCCCGGCGGCGCTCCGGCCAGCCCGCCGAAATGACCAGGGTCTCGGCGCCTGCGTCGACGAGGCCACGGAAGAGTTCGGGGAAACGGAGGTCGTAACAGGTGGCTACGCCCAGGGTGGTCCCGGGCAGACGGACCGTCACCAGCTCCTCGCCCGCGCCCATCAGCACGGCCTCGCCCTTGTCGAATCCGAAGCGGTGGATCTTGCGATACGCGGCCACCAGGTCGCCGGAAGGAGAGAAGACGAGAGACGTGTTGTACAGCGGCCCCTCAGGGTCCCGTTCCGGAATCGAGCCCGCGTGCAGCCACACGCCCGCGTCACTCGCGGCCTTCGCCATCGCCTCGTACGTCGGCCCTTCCAGCGGCTCGGCCTCGCGCCCGAACGCCTCGTACGCGAACGCCCCGGTGGTCCACAGCTCCGGCAGCACGACCAGATCGGCGGCCCCCGCCTGATCCCGTACCAGCGAGGCAATCCGCCTCCGACGCGATTCGACCGATTCGCCCTCGTCTACGGCAATCTGGAGCAAAGAGGCGCGCACACTACCACCGTCCTGGCATTCGAACCGTACATACGGGCCTACGATCGTCACACGAAAGCACTGCCGGGGTGCCTCACAGCAGCGTAACTTAGCGTTTCAAGACACCCGCCGACAGCCGCCGCCTCCCGCTGGCAACGCCGCCACCACCTGCCCGTGTACCGACCGCCGAGGGGTCCCGTTCCGTGAGTCTGCATCCCACCCTCCAGCCCTACGCCGACGCCTGGACCCACTCCATCGAAGCGATATCCGAGCTGGTGACACCGCTGGTGGAGGGCGAGTGGAACCGGCGCACCCCGTGCCCGGGCTGGTCGGTCCGCGACATCGTGTCGCACGTCATCGGCCTGGACTGCGAGATGCTCGGCGACCCGCGCCCCATCCACACCCTTCCGCGCGACCTGTTCCACGTCACCAACGACCACCAGCGCTACATGGAGATGCAGGTCGACGTCCGCCGCCATCACACGGCGCCGGAGATGACGTCCGAGCTTGAGTACACGATCATCCGCCGCAACCGGCAGCTGCGCAACGAGTCCCGTGACCCCGGCACGAAGGTGCGCGGCCCGCTGGGCGCGGAGCTCACCCTCGAAGAGTCCATGCGGGGCCACGCGTTCGACGTCTGGGCCCACGAACAGGACCTTCGCACCGCCCTCGGCCGCCCCGGCAACCTCGACTCCCCCGGCGCGCACGTGGCCCGCGACGTCCTGCTCGCCAAGCTCCCCGAGATCGTCGCCACCCAGGCCGCCGCCCCCCGCAGCTCGGCGATCGTCCTCGACGTCCACGGCCCGATCGAGTTCCTCCGCACGATCCGCGTCGACATCCAGGGCCGCGGCACCCTCGAAACGGCCCCCGCCCTCGGCCCCGCCGCCACCCTCACCCTCGACTGGGAGACCTACGTCCGCCTGGCCTGCGGCCGCGTCACACCGGAGGCGGTGGCGGACCGGGTGAAGGCGGAAGGGGATCCAGACCTGACAGCGGCGATCCTGCGGAACTTCCCGGTTACGCCGTAAGCAGCGCGAGCCGCGGGCCGAGGGGCGGCCGCACACCGTACGACGAAGGGGCCGGCCGCTGGGGAGCGGCCGGCCCCTTGTGGTGTGCGCCATCACGTACGCACCGATGCGTCGTCCTGGTAACTAGGCCCAGCAGCCGTTCACCGTCGCCGCCAGGCCGTCCAGGGCGTCCTTGGTGTCGGTCGGGTTCGCCGTGGAGCCGTTCTCGACGAAGGAGAACACCCTCCACTGGCCGTCCTCGCTCTGCGTCAGGCCGCTGAGAGCGACCGCGCCGGTGAGGGTGCCGGTCTTCGCACGGACCTTGCCGACGGCGCACTTGGAGTTCGCGTCGTCGAAGCGGCCGAACTCGGGGCCGAGGGTGCCGCCGGCCTCGCCGGAGACGGGCAGGCCGTTGAGGATGGAGCCGAGGGTGTGGAGGTTACGGGGCTGCGTCAGCAGCTCGAGGATCTGCGCGAGCGTGGCGGCGGGGATGCGGGTGGCCCGGGACAGGCCGCTGCCGTCGTACATCTCGAAGTTGTCGAGCGAGACGCCGTACCGCCGGCTCAGCACCTCGCGTACGACCTGCGTGCCGCCCTCGAAGGTGGCCGGGCGTCCCGCGCCCAGGGCGGTCATCCGCAGCAGGGTCTCGGCGATGTTGTTGCTGCTGGTCTTGAGCATCGTGTGCACGATCTCCGACAGCTTCGCCGAGGTGTGGCGTGCCACCGGTACGTCGGTACGGCTCGCCTTGGCGCGGGTGACGTCGCCGTCGACGGTGACCCCGCTCGCGGCGAGCTTCTTGGCGAAGACCTGCCCGGCGTCGATGGAGGTGTCCTGGACGCCGTGTCCGTCGACGACGAGGGCGCGCACCGGGGCGACGGAGTCGGGGTAGTAGCCGGCATTCCAGCCCTTGGCCAGAGTCGGTTCGGGGAAGAGGCTGTCGTCCACGGCGACCTTCACGGTGGTCAGGCCCGCGGCCTTCAGCCCGGCGACCGCGCTCTTCGCCATGTCGGCGAGGTCGTCGCTGGTCAGCGTACGGTCGCCGCCGCCGACGAGCGTGAGGGTGCCGTTGCCGTAGACAACGTTCGTGGTGAACCGGTGATTGGGGCCGAGCACGGTCAGGGCGGCGGTCGCGGTGGCGAGCTTGGTGTTGGACGCCGGCATCAGCGCGGTGGAGGCGTTGTGGTCCCACAGGGTGGTGTCCGTGCCCGCGTCGAGCACCACACCGCTGACATTGTCGCCGAGCCGCTGGTCGGCGACGCGGGTGTCGAGGTTCGCGACCATCTTCTGCTCGGCGGCGTCGAGGCCGCCGGTCTGGTCCGCGGCCGACGCGGCGGTGTTCTTGCCGGCGGCGAAGGCCGCGGGAGCGGCGAGTGTCGCCGAGGCGACGGGCACGGTCATGGCGAGCACGAGGGCCCGGCGGGTGCCCGTGCCGAGCTGCTTGGGCTTGCGGTGGCGGCGTCGGCCGCCGGGAACGAAAGCATTCGCCGCCTGCGGGGTCCGACGAGGCGCCTCCTGTTCGGGGAGCTCTCTGACGTCTGCGTGGGACATACGTGGTTCTCCAGGTGCTTCGGTGTGCAGGAAGCCGGCTGTGCAGCGCGGTCGACGGGGGGTGGATGCCCTCGATCCGGGACACGCGCGCGATGGGCATCGGCACCCCGCGGCCACGAGGTCGACCGACGCCACGGACGAGGCTCACACCTGGGGAATTGTTTGGCACGTGGTTCTCATCAGCGAAATCAATGGATCGGCCATCGGCGCCACCGGTGCTGAAAATCAATGCACGGCACCGGCACCGGGTGGCTAACGTGCCCACCATGACCACCACCGACATGGCAACCACCACCCCGGACGCCGCCGCCGGGCCCCCGCGCCTGACCCGCCTGGCCTTCCACAGCCCCTTGTCGGAGACCCGCGCGGACGCTCTCGTCCAGCGCCTCACCCGCACGACCCCCGCAACCGTCCTCGACATCGGATGCGGCTGGGGCGAGTTGATGCTGCGCGTCCTGGCCGCCACTCCGAACGCGACAGGGACCGGCATCGACATAAACGCCGACGACGTCGCCCGCGCCCGCCGCAACGCAGCGGACAGAGGGCTCCAGGAAAGGGCCGAGTTCGTCGAGGAATCGGCGACGAAAACCACCCGCGGCCCCGCCGACCTGGTGCTGTGCACCGGAGCGAGCCAGGCCCTGACCACGGCCGAACCACCCGGCCACACCCCCGAAGCCCTGAGCGAACTACGCCGCCTGGTGACCGACAACGGCCGTGTCCTGCTCGGCGAGGGCTTCTGGCAACGCATCCCGACCCCCGCCGAACTCGAGGGCATGTGGCCGGGAGCAGCCGCGACCGACCACCACGACCTCGCCACCCTTCTCGACCTCGCCGTCGCCGCGGGCTTCCGCCCGGAGTGGACGGAGACCGCGAACCTCGACGAGTGGGAGGAGTTCGAGTCGGCGTACCAGGCGGACGTCGAGGTGTGGCTGGCCCAGAACCCCGGCCATCCCCTCGCCGCCGAGACCCGCGACCGCCTCGACCGCCACCGCGCCCAGTGGATGAGCTACCGCGGGGTGCTGGGACTGGCGTACCTCACACTCGTCCCGGCCCTGTAGTACCGGAAGCCGCCGCCGGATCAGGCGGGAACGTGCACCGTCTCCACCCTGCTGGCGACCAGCCGTTCCCGCTCCCTGCGCGCCGCCCGCTTCCGCAGCCGCAGGATCTGGCTCACGCCCAGTGCCTGGAGGACGAACACCACCGAGAAGGCGACGGCGTAGTCGTCCCCGGTCGCGTCCAGCAGCACTCCGATCGCGAACAGCGTCGTCATCGAGGCCACGAAGCCGCCCATGTTGGTGATGCCGGACGCCGTGCCCTGCCGTTCCGGCGGGTTCGCCGGCCGGGCGAAGTCGAAGCCGAGCATCGAGGCCGGTCCGCATGCCCCGAGCACCGTGCACAGCACGATGAGCAGCCACATCGGCGCCGTCTCACCGGGCCAGGCCAGCGTCGTCGCCCAGAGCACCGCGGTCGCGCCGACCGTGCCGAGGGCCAGCGGCAGCCGCGCCTCGTGGTGCCGGGCGACGACCTGGCCGTAGACCAGGCCGAAGACCATGTTCGACAGGACGACGAGGGTGAGCAGTTCACCGGCGGTCGCCCGGGACAGCCCCTGCGCCTCCACCAGGAACGGCATCCCCCACAGCAGCAGGAACACCATCGCCGGGAACTGCGTCGTGAAGTGGACCCACAGCCCCAGCCGCGTGCCCGGCTCCCGCCAGGAGGCGGCGATCTGACGTCGTACGTATGCCGCGCCCTGGTGCGGAAGCGGCTCGGGCTCGTGCCCCTCGGGGTGGTCCTTCAGGAACAGCAGCAGCAACACGAACACCACGGCGCCCGCGCCCGCGCTGCCGGCGAACGCGGCCGTCCAGCCCACCCCGTGCAGCAGCCGTGCCAGCACCAGCGTGGAGACGAGGTTGCCGGCCATGCCCGCGAGGCCCGCGAGCTGTGCGATCAGCGGGCCGCGGCGGGCCGGGAACCAGCGGCTGCCCAGCCGCAGAACGCTGATGAACGTCATCGCGTCGCCACAGCCCAGCAGGGCGCGCGAGGCGAGGGCCATGCCGTACGACGGTGAGAAGGCGAAGCCGAGTTGGCCCGCTGTGAACAGCACCACGCCGAGGCCCAGCACCTTCTTGGTGCCGAGCCGGTCGACCAGCAGGCCGACGGGTATCTGCATGCCCGCGTAGACGAGCAGTTGGAGGATCGAGAACGTCGACAGGGCCGAGGCGCCCACGTCGAAGCGGTCCGCGGCGTCGAGGCCGGCTACTCCGAGGGACGTACGGAAGATGACGGCGACGAAGTAGACCGAGACGCCGATGCCCCACACGGCGACGGCGCGGCGGCCGCCGGGAGGGTCGCCGGGCAGTGCGGTGGCCCTCATCGCTCTTCACCGCGCGCGAGGTGCGAGAACCAGCCGATGTGCCGGTGAACCAGCCCGACGGCCGCTTCGGCGTCCCCGGAGCGCAGGGCCTGAAGGATCTCCTCGTGCTCGACCAGGGTCTTGGCGATCCGGTCGGGGTGGGAGTGCAGGACGGCGACGCCCATGCGCAGTTGCCGGTCACGCAGTTGGTCGTACAGCCGGGACAGGATCTCGTTGCCGCCGCTGCGGACGATCTCGGCGTGGAAGCAGCGGTCGGTGACGGCGGCTCCGGCGAGATCGCCGGCGGCGGCCTGTGCCTTCTGCTGCGCGAGCAGCTCCTCCAGGCGCTCGATGAGCCCGGGGGGCGCGGGGACGGCCTTGCGCGCCGCGTGCTCCTCGACGAGCATCCGGGTCTCCACGACGTCCTTGATCTCCTGTGCGGAGACCGGCAGGACCAGGGCGCCCTTCTTCGGGTAGAGCTTGATCAGCCCCTCGGCCTCCAGCCGCAGCAGCGCCTCCCGTACCGGGGTGCGCGAGACGCCGACGGCCTCGGCGAGTTCGCCCTCGGTGAGGAGCGTCCCGCCCTCGTAACGGCGGTCCAGGACGCCCTGCTTGACGTGGGTGTAGACGCGGTCGGCGGCGGGTGGCTGCTTGAGGGGCGCGGGCGGGGCGGAGGGCATGCCCACAGCATAGATACAACACGTACGCATCGCGGCGGTCATTCCAGCATGCGGACCTCACGGCGGAATCTGTGCGGTCTGCGGAATCTTCCGGCAAAGAAGCACCATCCGCCCCACGCGCTGCACAACCTTCTGTGCTAATTACGTGTCACACACGTGCGGCCCCACTTTCTTTCCCCTCTCATTCGGCCGCACTTTCGGGGCATTAGACGTAATCGGGGTATTTCAGTTGATAAGTGCCATCAAGGGCATGCGTGTCCGCAGAGCCGCAGCCGTCGTGCTCACGACCGGCGCCGTCCTCGCCTCCGGAGCGATCACCGCGGCGCCCGCGCAGGCCGTCACCACGCCCTCGATCAGCGCCAAGGGCGGGTTCCTGATGAACAGCGCGAACGGCAAGACGCTGTTCGCCAAGTCCGCCGACACCAAGAGGCTGACCGCCTCCACCACCAAGATCATGACCGCGAAGGTCGTGCTCTCGCAGTCGAACCTGAACCTGGACACCAAGGTCACCATCAGGAAGGAGGTCAGCAACTACATCGTCTCCAAGGGCGCCTCGTCGGCCAACCTGATCGTCGGCGACAAGGTCACCGTCCGTCAGCTGCTGTACGGGATGATGCTCAAGTCGGGCTGCGACGCCGCGATGACCCTCGCCGACAAGTTCGGTTCCGGCTCGACGGTCTCGGCCCGCACCAAGAACTTCATCGGCAAGATGAACACCATGGCCAAGAGCCTGGGCATGACGAACACGCACTTCGACTCGTTCGACGGCATAAGCAACGGCTCCAACTACTCGACGCCGCGCGACCTGACCAAGCTCGCCCGCAGCACGATGAAGAGCTCCACGTTCAAGACCGTCGTGAAGACCAAGTCGTACACGGCGAAGACGATCACGAAGACCGGCGCCACCCGCACCATGGCCGCGTGGAAGAACACCAACACGCTGCTCGGCTGGAACGGCACGCTCGGCATCAAGACCGGCTCCGGCACCGAGGCCAAGTACTGCCTCGTGTTCGCCGCCACGAAGGACGGCGAGTCGGTGATGGGCACCGTCCTCACCGCGCCCAATGAGGCCAGCCGCACGACCGACGTGAAGAAGCTGATCAACTACGGCTACGCCAAGATCTGACGCTGACGCCCGCTGAGGCTCACGCTCGACGCAACGGGGCGGCCACTCGACAGTGGCCGCCCCTTTCGCTGCTCCCGCTCGCCGCCCCTACGGGCTCACGCCCAGGTGATCAGCCGCTTCGGCTGCTCCAGGATCGCCGCCACGTCCGCCAGGACCTTCGAGCCCAACTCCCCGTCCACGAGGCGGTGGTCGAAGCTGAGCGCCAGCGTCGTGACCTGACGCGGCTTCACCTTGCCCTTGTGGACCCACGGCTGGAGCTTGATCGCGCCCATCGCGAGGATCGCGGACTCGCCGGGGTTGAGGATCGGGGTGCCGGTGTCGACGCCGAAGACGCCGACGTTGGTGATGGTGACCGTGCCGCCCTGCATCGCGGCGGGCGTGGTCTTGCCCTCCCGCGCCGTCGACACCAGCTCACCGAGCGCCTCCGCGAGCTGCGGAAGCGTCTTGGCGTGGGCGTCCTTGATGTTCGGGACGATCAGACCGCGCGGGGTCGCCGCCGCGATGCCCAGGTTGACGTAGTGCTTCTGCACGATCTCCTGGTTGGCCTCGTCCCAGGACGCGTTGACGTCCGGGTTCCGCTTGATCGCCACCAGCAGGGCCTTGGAGATCAGCAGCAGGGGGTTCACGCGCAGGCCCGCGAACTCCTTGTCCGCCTTGAGCTCCTCGACCAGCTTCATCGTGCGCGTCACGTCCACCGTCACGAACTCCGTGACATGCGGCGCCGTGAACGCCGAGCCGACCATCGCCGCCGCCGTCGCCTTGCGGACGCCCTTGACCGGGATACGGGTCTCCCGGGCCGTGTCGTACGCGAGCACCGGCGCCGGGGTGGCGGGCGCGGCGACCGGGCCGGCCGGGGTGGCCTGCGACGCCGGTTCGGCGGCCGGGGCCTCAGGAGCCACCGCCGCGTGGACGTCCTCGCGGGTGATGATGCCGTCGGGGCCGGTCGGCGTCACCGTGGCCAGGTCGACACCCAGGTCCTTGGCCAGCTTGCGCACCGGAGGCTTGGCCAGCGGCCGGGAAGGCGTCACGGCTTGCGCCGGGCCGTGACCGTTCAGCTCGGACTGCATGGCCTGGGCCGCGGGCTCCTGGCGCGGGACGTCGGCTCCCTTGCGCGGGCGGCGCTTGGTGGAGGACGCGGCCACGCCGTACCCGACGAGCACCGGCTGGCGGCCCTGGGGCTTGGCCTCCTCCGGCGCCGGCTCGGCGGGAGCCTCGGCCGGGGCCGGTGCCGCGGCGGCCGGGGCCGCCCCGCCCGCCAGGTCGACCGCGATGATCGCCGTGCCGACGTCCACCGTGGTGCCCTCGGGGAAGTGCAGCTCGCGGACCACCCCGTCGTACGGGATGGGCAGCTCGACGGCCGCCTTGGCGGTCTCGACCTCGCACACCACCTGGCCGTCGGTGACCGTGTCGCCCGGCTGGACGTACCACTTGAGGATCTCGGCCTCGGTGAGTCCCTCGCCCACGTCGGGCATCTTGAACTCGCGCACGGACGCTTCCGTCATCGTCGTCACGACCCTCTCCTCAGTACGCCAGGGCACGGTCGACGGCGTCGAGCACCCGGTCCAGGCCCGGCAGGTACTCCTCCTCCAGACGCGCCGGCGGATACGGGGCGTGGTAACCGCCCACCCGCAGCACCGGGGCCTCCAGATGGTAGAAGCAGCGCTCCGTGATGCGGGCGGCGATCTCCGCGCCCGAGCCGAAGAACACCGGGGCCTCGTGGACCACGACCAGACGGCGGGTCTTCTCGACGGAGGCCTGGATGGAGTCGAAGTCGATCGGGGAGACCGAGCGCAGGTCCAGGACCTCCAGGCTGCGGCCCTCCTCGGCGGCCGCGTCGGCGACCTCCTGGCAGAGCTTCACCATCGGTCCGTAGGCGGCCAGGGTGAGGTCGGAGCCCTCGCGGACGACCCTCGCCTTGTGCAGCGGGCCCGGGATCGCCTCGGTGCTGACCTCGCCCTTGTCCCAGTAGCGCCGCTTGGGCTCGAAGAAGATCACCGGGTCGTCGCTCTGGATGGCCTGCTGCATCATCCAGTACGCGTCCGACGCGTTGGACGGCGAGACGATCTTCAGGCCCGCCACGTGCGCGAAGAGGGCTTCCGGCGACTCCGAGTGGTGCTCGACCGCGCCGATGCCGCCGCCGTAGGGGATCCGGACGACGACCGGGAGCTTGACCTTGCCCAACGAGCGCGCGTGCATCTTCGCCAGCTGCGTGACGATCTGGTCGTACGCCGGGAAGACGAAGCCGTCGAACTGGATCTCCACGACCGGACGGTAACCGCGCAGGGCGAGACCGATCGCCGTGCCGACGATGCCGGACTCCGCGAGCGGGGTGTCGATGACCCGGCTCTCGCCGAAGTCCTTCTGGAGGCCGTCCGTCACCCGGAAGACGCCGCCGAGCTTGCCGACGTCCTCGCCCATGATGAGGACCTTGGGGTCCGTGTCCAGGGCGCGGCGCAGCGACTCGTTGATCGCTTTGGCCAGAGCCATCTTGTCCGCCATGTCAGGCCCCCTCTACGTCCGTGAACGACGCCTGGTAGGCGGCGAACTGGGCGCGCTCCTCGTCGACGAGCGCATGCCCGTCCGCGTACACGTTCTCGAAGATGGCGAAGTGGTCCGGGTCCGGCATGGCACGGACCGCCTCGCGCACTCGTTTGCCCAACGCCTCGCTCTCGGTCTCCAGTTCCGCGAAGAATCCCTCGTCCGCGTGGTTTGAAGCCTCGAGGTACCGGCGAACGCGCAGGATCGGGTCCTTCGCCTCCCAGGCCTCGCGCTCCTCGTCGGCCCGGTACTTCGTCGGGTCGTCGGAGGTGGTGTGGGCGCCCATGCGGTACGTGTACGCCTCGACCAGCGTCGGTCCCTCGCCGGCGCGGGCACGCTCCAGCGCCCACTTCGTCACCGCGAGGCAGGCCAGGACGTCGTTGCCGTCGACCCGGACGCCGGGGAAGCCGTAGCCCTGTGCGCGCTGGTACAGCGGCACCCGGGTCTGCTTCTCGGTGGGCTCGGAGATCGCCCACTGGTTGTTCTGGCAGAAGAACACCACAGGCGCGTTGTAGACCGCGGAGAAGGTGAAGGACTCGGCGACGTCGCCCTGGCTGCTCGCGCCGTCGCCGAAGTAGGCGATGACCGCGCTGTCGGCGCCGTCCTTGGCGATGCCCATCGCGTAGCCGGTGGCGTGCAGCGTCTGGGAGCCGATGACGATCGTGTAGAGCTGGAAGTTGTTGCTGTTGGGGTCCCAGCCGCCGTTGTTCACGCCGCGGAACATGCCGAGCAGGTTGGTCGGGTCGACCCCCCGGCACCAGGCGACGCCGTGCTCGCGGTAGGTCGGGAAGACGTAGTCGTCCTCGCGGGTGGCCCGGCCGGAGCCGATCTGGGCGGCCTCCTGGCCGAGCAGCGAGGCCCACAGGCCCAGCTCGCCCTGGCGCTGTAGGGAGGTGGCCTCGGCGTCGAAACGCCGGGTGAGCACCATGTCGCGGTACAGGCCGCGGAGCTCTTCGGGGGTGATGCCGGCGACGTACTTGTCGTACTCGGCGTTCTTGACGCGCTTGCCCTCGGGCGTCAGCAGCTGCACGAGCTCGGGGTCCGTGCTCGGCGATTTCCTTGCGGTCGTCTTGCCGGCCGTGCTCTTGGTACCGGCGCTGCGTCGCGGCTTTCGCGCGGCAGTGCTCTCCACGGTCACGTGTGCTCCTCCGTCGGTCCGGCTACCCGGGTTCGCCGGGTGCCAGTGCGGCTCGCCTGAAGCCCTACAGACGCACAGGGTGGGTGCGGCTCGTTGGGGACAGGCGTGACAGGTGCCCCGGCGAGCGCCCTGCAAAAGGCACGTTACCCAGTGCTCCACATTTCTGTGAAACCCCTCCTGACCTGCGTTTTTGCTTGGATTTCCAAGTAAATCGCGAAAGTCCGGAACAACTCCTGGTCACAGCCTTGCAGGGGGCCGGAACAACGGCACGTTATATCGGTGACCCAGGTCACGGGAAGAGTGACAGAGGTCGAGGTCACGGAACCGGTGTGAGGCTGGTCTCGTCCGCGAAAGCGGATAAATCAGGTTATGCCTACAGAACGATCCGGCCACCCGCCGTAAACGACCCGCGCGCGTGGAGCCCGTTTCCGGGCCGCACGCGCGCGGGTGGTGGGTTGTCGGCGGAACCGTGCCGCCAGGCCGGTCCGGTCAGGCGCCGCCGCCCCCGATGGCACCGCCCGTGGGCGCCGTCGGGTCCCCCGTCGGCTCCTGCGTGGGATCCTCCGTGGGCTCCTCCGTCGGATCCTCGGTGGGCTCCTCCGTCGGCTCGACCGTGGTCGGATCCTCGGTGGGCTCGTACGTCGGGTCCTCGGTCGGCTCGTACGTGGGATCCTGCGTCGGCTCGTAGGTCGGGTCGGTGCCCGTGCCGCTGCCGTCGTCGGTGACCGCGTCGGTCGGTTCCTCGGTCACCTCGTCCGTGGGCTCGTCGGTCGTCTTGTCCTCGGTGGTCTGGGACGTGGTCGGCGTCGGCGTGGTGTCGCCGCCACCGCCGCCACCGCCGCCACCGCCCCGCAGCGCCAGCGCGACGCCGGCCGCGATGGCGATCACCGCGAAAACGGCGAGGATCCACAGCTTGCCGCGGCCGCCGCCCTTGTTCCCGTGCCCCTCGAAGCCGCCGTCGTCACCACCGCCCCCGTACCTGTTCGGCAGGATCGGCTGCGGGATCTGCGTCGTGCCGGAGGCCGGGGTGCCCGGGTGCCCCATGACGGTCGTGTTCGCGAAGCCCGCCGACGGGGTGTGCCGGCCGTCGTGCATGGTCACCGGGCCGGTGTTCCAGGTGCCGGTGTGGCCGCCCTGGTCGTACAGCATTTGCAGGCCGTACTGGACGAGGCCGCGCATCTCCTCGGCGGTCTGGAACCGGTCGTCCGGCTCCTTGGCGAGCGAGCGCATGACCAGGCCGTCGAGCTCCGGCGGCACGGCGTCGGAGGCCTCGGACGGCGGGGTCGGGATGTCCTGGACGTGCTGGTAGACCACCGACAGCGGGGTCTCGCCGGTGAACGGCGGGCGCAGCGCGAGGAGTTCGTACAGGAGGCAGCCCGTCGCGTACAGGTCGGAGCGGTGGTCGACGGCCTTGCCGAGCGCCTGCTCGGGCGAGAGGTACTGCGGGGTGCCCATGACCATGCCGGTCTGGGTCATCGTCGACTGCGCGCCGTGCAGGGCGCGGGCGATGCCGAAGTCCATCACCTTCACGGCGCCGTTGTGCGTGATGATGACGTTGGCGGGCTTGATGTCGCGGTGCACGATGCCGTGCTGGTGCGAGTAGGCGAGCGCCTCCAGGACACCGGAGACGATGATCAGGGCCTGCTCGGGGCCGGGCGCCTCGGCGTTGAGGAGGAGGTCGCGGATGGTGCGGCCCTCGACGATCTCCATCACGATGTACGGCACGCTGTGGGCGCCGACGACGTCCTCGCCGGAGTCGTACACGGCGACGATCGCGTGGTGGTTGAGGCCGGCCACCGACTGGGCCTCGCGCGTGAAGCGGGCCTTGGACACGGGGTCCTCGGCGAGGTCGGCGCGCAGCAGCTTGACCGCCACGGTGCGTCCGAGGCGCACGTCCTCGGCCGCGAAAACCTCGGCCATGCCGCCCCGGCCGAGTCTGCGGGTCAGCCGATAACGGCCGTCCCCGACAAGCCCGCCATTACCCCACATTTCCGGCGCGTCTGACATACCGCCGCCAGCCGCCTCGGGGTCGGACGGGCCCTGAGCGCGCTGCTGCTGTGCCATCAGTCCTCGCCGTCGTTTCTGCCCGCGGTGCGCGCGGTGTTGTTACGGTCTCCGTCGGCCACGCTACAGCCTCCGCGCAAGCCGTCGGTCCGAGACGGCCGCCCCAACCGGAAGGAGACGGACCGGCCATCAAACCCGTACCCCGTCCACTCGTGCAAATTCTGTGCACCGGCCGTACGACCCTTGTAACGCTTCCGCGACTCTCCCTTCGCGTACGGTCACGGAACGGGCACCGCGCTTGACCTGTCAGTGCCGTGGGGCAGACTTGGCCGGGAATAGCACATTGGATCACTCGGGACTGCCGGTCCAGCGCAATCGCAGGCGCCCGAGAGGCTACGGGGGACGCAGAACATGAGCCAGGACGGCGCACAGGGCCGATACGCGGGGCGGGCGCTGGCCGGCGGCCGCTATCAGCTGCGCGACTTGCTCGGCGAGGGCGGCATGGCCTCGGTGCATCTCGCGTACGACTCCGTGCTCGACCGGCAGGTCGCGGTCAAGACCCTGCACACCGAGCTCGGCCGCGAGCAGGCGTTCCGCGAGCGCTTCCGCCGCGAGGCCCAGGCCGTGGCGAAGCTCACGCACACCAATATCGTCTCGGTCTTCGACACCGGCGAGGACGATGTCGACGGCATGACGACGCCGTACATCGTCATGGAGTACATCGAGGGCCGCCCGCTCAGCTCGGTCTTCGACGCGGACGTACAGCAGTTCGGTGCGATGCCCGCCGACAAGGCGCTGAAGATCACCGCGGATGTGCTCGCGGCGCTGGAGATCAGCCACGAGATGGGCCTGGTCCACCGGGACATCAAGCCGGGCAACGTGATGATGAACAAGCGCGGCGTCGTCAAGGTCATGGACTTCGGCATCGCGCGCGCCATGCAGTCCGGTGTGACGTCCATGACACAGACCGGCATGGTGGTCGGCACCCCGCAGTACCTCTCGCCGGAACAGGCCCTCGGCCGTGGTGTGGACGCCCGCTCCGACCTCTACTCGGTCGGCATCATGCTGTTCCAACTCGTCACCGGTCGGCTGCCGTTCGACGCCGACTCCCCGCTGGCCATCGCATACGCGCATGTGCAGGAGGAGCCGGTGGCTCCGTCCTCCATCAACCGCGCCCTGCCGCCGGCCGTGGACGCGCTGGTCGCCCGTGCCCTGAAGAAGAACCCGAACGAGCGTTTCCCCAGCGCCGAGTCCATGCGCGACGAGTGCCTGCGCGTGGCCGCGTCCTTCCAGGCCGCCCCGCCCAGCATCGTGCCGGGCGCTCAGACGCAGCACGGCCAGGGTGTCGGCGCCTCGGTGTTCCCGCCGGTCGGCCAGACGCCCCCGCCCTCGGGCCCCGTCCAGACGCCGTACCAGCAGGCCCCGCAGACCCCGGCCCCGAACCCGTACGGCACCCCGCCGCCGTCGATGCCGTCGCCCGCGTACGGCTACCCGCAGCAGCCCGGCTTCCAGACGCCTCCCCCGGCCTCGTACTCCCCGCAGCCGGGCCACGCGACGCCGCCGCCGTACACCATGTCGCCCCAGCAGCGCCCCGGTTCGGGCGGCGGCAAGAGCAACCGGCCGGTGATCATCGGCTCGATCGTCGTGTCCGTCCTCGCGGTGGGCGGACTGATCGCGGCCCTGACGCTGCCCGGTGGCGGCACCGAGGAGACCGGCGGCACCGGTGGCTCGACCGCCACGGCTTCGGAGACGAAGTCGAAGGCGCCCGGATACCGGGCGGGGGACAGCGGTGACACGGTCGAGACGACCGAGTGCACCGAGCCGCGGGAGTCGTACCGAGACCCCGAGCAGGTGCAGATGCCGGACTTCTCCTTCAAGTACTGGCCGTCCGTGGTCAAGTGCCTCGATGCCGCGGGCTGGGACTACAAGAAGGTCGACGTCAACGAGAACACGTTCGGCGACGGCACCATCATGCGGCAGTCGCCCTCGGCGCGTACGGACATGGACCCGGACGACCCGCCGGAGCTGGAGTTCCAGGTCTCCACGGGCAATCCGGAGTGATCGCAGCGCGTTGAAAGGGCCCGGCAGCAGCGGCTGCCGGGCCCTTCGCGTATGTGTCGGACGTCTTGTGTCTTACGGGTGTCTTACAGGTACGGCCCGCCCTGGCGGTGTTCGCCGCCCTCCTCGTGACCGCCGACACCCGGCGGAAGAGCGCGGCGCATCTGCTCCAGCTGGGCGCGCGCGGCCATCTGCTGGGCGAAGAGCGTGGTCTGGATGCCGTGGAAGAGGCCCTCCAGCCAGCCGACCAACTGGGCCTGCGCGATCCGCAGTTCCGCGTCGCTCGGGGTCGCCTCGTCCGTGAACGGCAGGGAGAGCCGCTCCAGCTCCTCGACGAGCTCCGGGGCCAGGCCGTCCTCCAGCTCCTTCACCGAGCTGGCGTGGATCTCCTTCAGCCGGACCCGGCTCGCCTCGTCCAGCGGAGCCACGCGCACCTCTTCGAGCAGCTGCTTGATCATGCTGCCGATCCGCATGACCTTCGCCGGCTGCTCGACCTGCTCGGTCACCGGGATCTCGCGGGAGTCCTCGTCTCCGTTGCCGCCGCTGAGCGCCATCCCGTCCTGGCCCACGACCAGGATCTGGGGGTTCTCGGACGGCCTTTCGTTCCTCGGCATCTCCATGCCGCCATTCTCTCGCACCCGTACAGCTCATCATCGTGGTGCCCCCTGTGTGGGGTGATCCACCTTTTACGCCGGAGCGGATTCCGTGGGCCGGTGGGTCGCCGCCGTATCGACGTATCCGGTCGTGCGCCCGGTTCGGTCGAGTGGCGCAGTCCGGAATGCCGGGTACGTCCTGTGCTGTGACGCTTGTTCCATGACTTCATGGCTGGCGGTGGTACGCGGGGGGCGGGGGCGGCCGCGAGCCGGCCGCAGCGACCGGTGCGGCTTGTCGAGGGGGGCGCTGCGGACGGCCGGGACGCTGGGTGTGCTGGTGGCGGGGCTGGTCGTGGGGCCGTACGGGGTGGCCGGGGCGGCGTACTGCTTCGAGGGCCCGCGTGGGCCGACCCCACCCGGGGCTTCCTCCAGCTCCCCGGCTGCTGCGCGGACCCCCTCCGCCCCCTCCGCCGCGCCCTCGGGTTTCCCTACGGCTGGCTCTGAGACCTCCTCCAGCTCCAGCCCGAGCCGCCCCAGCCCCACGGCCGAGTCCCGGCCGTCCGCCGGCACCACCGGTCCGTCCAGGTCCCCTTCGGCCTCCTCTGCCGGGTCGGGGGAGCCCGGGAGGCCCGGAAAACCTGGCAAGCCCGACAGGTCCGCGGAATCCCGGCCGGACAGGCAGGACACGCAGGACGGGCAGGGCAGGAAGGACAGGCATTCCGGGGCGTCCCCCACCTCCAGCGCTCACGGACCCGGCGCCTCCCGTCCCACCCCGTCCGACGGGCCCTCCCGGGCCGGGAGCCGGGCTGGTGAGGGGCGGGAGCGGCCGGGGCGGGAGAAGGGACCGCTGGAGGACGAGGAAGCGGCGGCGCACCACGAGCCGTACGGGCGGGAAGCCGACCGCGAGGGGAACGAGGAGGGAGACGGCGACGTGGGAAGGCCGCCGCCCGAGAGTCCGGACGGTGCCGACGAGGCCTCCACGGCCCCCCTCGCCCCGGCCGACCCGCCCGTACGGCAGCCCGTCGCGCATGCCGAGGACCCCGCCGAGCCCGTGCTCCAGGTCCTGCCGCTCGGGACCGGCCTGGTCCTCATCGGGCTCGGTCTGGGCCTCGCCTTCGTCGGTCTCCGGCTGCGACGCGGCCAGAGGGTGTTCTGAAAGTCCCGTGCGGTACCCGCGCCCGCCGCGGCAGCGGCTGGTGTCGCAGCCGGGGCGTGCCTTCGGCGTGGCGGACGAAGGCCCTCGATGGAAGCTACTTGGGCCTTTGGCCGGTGCGGCGAGGGCGCGTGCCGGGCGCCGCGGGTGCTGTGCGGGACTTTCAAAACACCCCTAGGACTGCACGGCGGGTCGGCGGGTCGGCGGGTCGGCGGGTCGGGCGATCGGGGCTATGGCACCACGAGGAGCACCTTGCCGACGTGACCGCTCTCCTCCAGCACCCGGTGTGCCTCGGCCGCGTCGTTCATCGGTACCTCGCGGTCGACGACCGGGCGTACATGGCCGGCGTCCAGCAGGGGCCAGACGTGCTCGCGTACGGCCGCGACGATCGCCGCCTTCTCGCCGAGGGGGCGGGCGCGCAGCGAGGTCGCGCTGATGGCGCCGCGCTTGGCCAGGAGCGCGCCGATGTTGAGCTCGCCCTTGACGCCGCCCTGCATGCCGATGATGGCGAGGCGGCCGCTGACGGCGAGGGCCTGGACGTTGCGGTCCAGGTACTTGGCGCCCATGTTGTCGAGGATGACGTCGGCGCCGGCCCCGTCGGTGGCCTTCTTGACCTCGGCGACGAAGTCCTGTTCCCGGTAGTTGACGAGGATGTCGGCGCCCAGTTCGGCGCACCGGTCGAGCTTCTCCTTGCTGCCCGCCGTGACGGCGACCTTGGCGCCGACAGCTTTGGCGAGCTGGATGGCCATGGTGCCGATGCCGCTGGAACCGCCGTGCACGAGCAGGGTCTCGCCGGGGCGCAGATGGGCCACCATGAAGACGTTCGACCAGACCGTGCACACCACCTCGGGCAGGGCGGCGGCCTGAGTGAGGCTCACGCCCTTGGGCACGGGCAGCAGTTGGCCGGCCGGTACGACGACCTTCTCGGCGTAACCGCCGCCGGAGAGCAGCGCGCACACCTCGTCGCCGACGGCCCACCCGGAGACTCCGGGACCGAGCTCGGCGATCCGGCCGGAGCACTCCAGGCCCGGGTAGGCGGAGGCGCCGGGCGGCGGGTTGTAGAAGCCCTGCCGTTGCAGGAGGTCGGCGCGGTTGACGGCCCCGGCCGCCACCTCGACCAGTACCTCGCCCTCACCGGGCACGGGATCGGGGACCTCGTCCCACACCAGCGCCTCGGGCCCACCAGGTTCGGGAATCGTGATCGCATGCATGGGACGGACGCTACTCCCCGGCCCGCACACCCCGGTGGGCGTACTCCCATCGGAGCCGTTCGTCCGGACGCCTGTACCGCATGCGCGCCCGCCGCCTCGGTCCGCGGTCCCATGTCCCTCGGTCCTTCGTCGGGTCCGTTCCAGAATCCCTGTGCGGCACCGATGAGTCTGCGCGACCGTAAAAGTCTCCCCATGCGTAGCCCAAGAACGCGGACGGCCACTCGGAAGGACCCCGAAGCATGAGCACGCAGACGACGTCCGGTCTCGCGATCGAGACCGCGGGCCTGGTGAAGACGTTCGGTGAGACGCGGGCCGTCGACGGCGTGGACCTCGCGGTTCCGGCCGGCACGGTCTACGGCGTCCTCGGCCCGAACGGCGCCGGCAAGACGACCACGGTGAAGATGCTCGCCACCCTCCTACGGCCCGACGGCGGTGAGGCCCATGTCTTCGGCCACGACGTCGTCCGCGAGGCCGACGAGGTGCGCGGCCGGGTAAGCCTGACCGGCCAGTACGCCTCCGTCGACGAGGACCTGACCGGCACCGAGAACCTGGTCCTGCTGGGCCGCCTCCTCGGACACGGCAAGCACGCAGCCCGCGAGCGGGCCGGGCAGCTCCTGGAGGCCTTCGGGCTGTCGGACGCGGCCGGGAAGCAGGTCAAGAACTACTCCGGTGGCATGCGGCGCCGTATCGACATCGCCGCGTCCATCCTGAACACCCCCGACCTGCTGTTCCTCGACGAGCCGACGACCGGTCTCGACCCGCGCAGCCGCAACCAGGTGTGGGACATCGTGCGCGCGGTCGTCGCCCAGGGCACCACCGTGCTGCTGACCACGCAGTACCTGGACGAGGCCGACCAGCTGGCGTCCCGGATCGCCGTCATCGACCGCGGCAAGGTGATCGCCGAGGGGACCAAGGGCGAACTCAAGGCGTCCGTCGGCGCCGGTTCCGTCCATCTGCGGCTGCGGGACGCGGCGCAGCGGCCGGATGCCGAGCGTGTGCTGCGGCTGGCCCTGGACGCGGACGTGGCGTTGGAGCCCGACCCCGTCGCGCTCACCGCCCGCGTCGGCTCCGGGGCGAGCAACGGCCAGGGCGCGGCGGAACAGGCCGCCCGCGCGCTCGCCGAGCTGGCCCGCACCGGCATCACCGTCGACAACTTCTCGCTGGGCCAGCCCAGCCTGGACGAGGTGTTCCTCGCCCTCACCGGCCACGACACGCACGACGCCGAGAACGCCGAGAACGCCAAGGACGACAAGGACGACAAGGACGACAAGGACGAGGTGGCGGCATGAGCACCGCGACGCAGACCGAGAGCAAGGAACTCGCCCCCGTCAGCGCCGAGTCACTCGCCGCGCTGCTGGTCTCCGGGGAACGGCCGCCGCGGCCCAGCGCCTGGTCGGCCTCGATGACCTTCGGCTGGCGGGCGATCCTGAAGATCAAGCATGTGCCGGAGCAGCTCTTCGACGTCACCGCGTTCCCGATCATGATGGTGCTGATGTACACGTACCTCTTCGGGGGCGCCCTGGCCGGGTCCCCGGAGGAGTACATCCAGTTCCTGCTGCCGGGCATCCTGGTGATGTCGGTCGTGATGATCACGATGTACACCGGCGTCTCGGTGAACACCGACATCGAGAAGGGCGTCTTCGACCGGTTCCGGTCCCTGCCGATCTGGCGGCCGTCGACGATGGTCGGCTATCTGCTGGGCGACGCCCTGCGCTACACGATCGCGTCCGTGGTGATGCTCACCGTCGGCATCATCCTGGGCTACCGCCCGGACGGTGGCGTCGGCGGGGTGCTGGCCGGGATCGCGCTGCTGGTCGCCTTTTCGTTCGCGTTCTCGTGGATCTGGACGATGTTCGGGCTGATGCTGCGCTCCGAGAAGTCCGTCATGGGCGTCAGCATGATGGTGATCTTCCCGCTCACCTTCCTGTCCAATGTCTTCGTCGACCCGAAGACCATGCCGGGCTGGCTCCAGGCCTTCGTCAACAACAGCCCGATCACCCATCTGTCGTCGGCCGTCCGCGGGTTGATGGGCGGCGACTGGCCGGCGGACGAGGTCGCCTGGTCGCTGGGCTGGGCGGGATTGTTCGTGGCGGTCTTCGGGCCGATCACGATGCGGCTGTACAACCGCAAGTAGCCGCGCCGGGCGCCGAGGGCGCCTCAGGCCCCCGGGGGAGTCATGGGCTTCAGCCCCGGGGGCAGACGCCGCTCATCAGGTGTGACCTGACTGCCCGGCGTCGCCCGCACGATCGTGATGAGCCGGTCCGTCAACTCCAGTGTCCCGACGGCCGGATCGTCGTATCCGAGCACCCGGTGTCCGCGTACGACACTCACCACGAGGTCGTCCGTCTGCCGCGGGCTCTTGCCCACCTCGGCCTTTATGACCGGCCGTTCGACGATGTCGAGCCCGCTGCCCTGCTGGATCAGGTCCTCCAGGACCATGCCGGCGGCGGGGCTGAGCACGGAGAGGCCGAGCAGCCGGCCGGCGGCGCTGGCGCTGGTGATGACCGCGTCGGCACCGGACTGCTTGAGCAGCGGGGCGTTCTCCTCCTCGCGGACCGCGGCCACGATCTTCGCGCCACGGTTGAGCTGCCGGGCCGTCAGGGTCACCAGGACGGCGGTGTCATCCCGCTGCGTGGCGATGATGATCTTCCGCGCCTTGTGCACCTCGGCCCGCATCAGCACCTCGCTGCGCGTCGCGTCCCCCGTGACCCCGGCGTATCCGTCGGCGACGGCCGCGTCGATCACCTTGGAACTGGGGTCGACCACGACGACCTGGTCCTTCCTCAGTCCGGTCGCGCAGACGGTCTGGATCGCCGATCGCCCCTTCGTGCCGAAACCGACGACGATCGTGTGGTCGCGCAAGGTGGACCTCCAGCGGTTCAGACGCCATTCCTCCCGGGTCCGTTCGGTGAGGACCTCGAGCGTGGTGCCGACCAGGATGATCAGGAACAGCACCCGCATGGGCGTGATGACGAAGATGTTGGTGAGCCGGGCGGCGTCACTGACCGGGGTGATGTCGCCGTATCCGGTGGTGGAGAGGCTGACGGTCGCGTAGTAGAAGGCGTCGAGCAGGTCGACGGAACCGTCGGAGTTGTCGTTGTAGCCGTCGTGGTCGGCGTAGACGATCAGCGCGGCCGCCACGAGCAGCGACAGGGCCAGCAGGACCCGCTTGGCGACCTGCCGGAACGGATGCTCCACGATCTTCTTCGGGAGTTTGACCCGATAGGTCGCGACTCTCTCGTCCGCCCCGCGGGCAATCGCGTCCTGGCCCGGAAGTTTCACGTGAAACACACCTCGATGCCGGCGAGCGCCCAGGGCAGGTCGAGCAGTTCGGCCTCCTGGCCGGCACGAATGCCGCCCGGCGGGACGACGGCGACGGCATCGGCCGCCGCCATGCCTCGCAGCATGGCCGGACCGTGGTAGTGCAGCGGCACGGCATGGTCACCGCGCAGGACGACGGGGATGAGCCGGGTGTCGTACGGATGCCCGTGTGCCGCGTCCCTCAGGGGCAGCGTGTAGGGCTCCGGTGCGGGGCGCGCGGCCAGCGTGCGCAGCAGGGGTTCGGCGAGCGTGAGCAGGCCGGAGACGGCGGCGAGGGGATTGCCGGGCAGGCCGACGAGGTGCTGGTGCTCCTTGATGCGGGCCAGCAGCATGGGGTGGCCGGGGCGCACCTTGACGCTGTCCACCAGGAGTTCGGCGCCGATGCGGCGCAGGGTGGGGTGGACATGGTCGACGGGTCCGGCCGCGGTGCCGCCGGTGGTGACGATGAGGTCGGCGCGGGAGGTCGTGAGGGCCTTGTGCAGGGCCTTGGCGTCGTCGCCGAGTCGGCGTACGGCGGTGACCTCGGCGCCGAGTGCCCGCAGCCAGGGCGGCAGCATCGGGCCGAGGGCATCACGGATCAGCCCGTCGTGCGGCAGCCCCTTGGTGAGCAACTCGTCGCCGAGGACGAGGACTTCGACGCGGGGGCGGGGCACGGCGCTGAGGGTGTCGTATCCGGCGGCGGCTGCCAGGCCGAGCACGGCCGGGGTCACGAGGGTGCCGACGGCGAGCAGGTGATCGCCGTTACGGCACTCCTGGCCGCGCGGGCGGATGTCCTGACCGGGCTGGACCTCCCGGGTGGCGTGCAGTTGGCCCTTGGAGTCGGTGCGGCCGTGCTCACTGCGCAGAACGGCGGTGGTGTCCGGCGGGATACGGGCGCCGGTCGCGATCCGGACGGCCTCGCCGTCGGTGAGCGGCTCGGGCTCGCCGTGCCCGGCCAGAACGCCCTCTTCCCGTACGGCCCAGGGGCCGGGGCCCGCGATGGCCCAGCCGTCCATGGCCGAGGTGTCGAAGGAGGGCAGGTCGGTGAGTGCGGTGAGGGGGGCGGCCAGGGCGAGGCCGAGGGCGGCGTCGAGCGGGACGGAGACGGGAGCACGGCCGGCGGCCCGGGCGGCGGCCAGAGCGGCGCGGGCGGCGATCTCGCGGGCCTCGGGCCAGGGGGTGGCCTTGTGGTGGCGGTCCGACGTGGGCTGGTCGGGCTGGTGGCGGTCCGACGCGCGCCGGTTCGACGTGTGCCGGTTCGACGTGTGCCGGTCCGGCTGGTCGGGGCCCGTCGCGGGCGGGGTGGGTGCGGGCACGTGGTCGCCAGGGGTGTGGTGGCCGTTGTCTTCGTTCACGAGGGCGAGCACCTCCTCGACGTCGAGGTCCTCGGCGTCCTCGTCCGCCCGGGTGCCGCGGGGGGTCATCCGGCGTCCGGGCGGGTGCCGGGGGTGGCGTCGGGGGCCGCGTCGGACTGGGCGGCGGCCTCCTCCGCCCAGCGCAGGGCGAGCGCGGCGGCCTTGCGGGAGGCCTCGGCGACGGCCTCGGGGCCGCCCTGGCCGCCCTTGGCCTGCGCTGCCGCGTACCCGACGAGGAAGGTGGTCAGCGGGGCCGCGGGCCTGGCCACGCCGTGGGCGGCGTCGCGGGCGAGGTCCAGCAGCAGCTTGGTGTCGACGTCGAGGTCGAGGCCGAGTTCGTCCTTGACTGCGGAAATCCATTCATCCAACACGTGCCCATGCTCCCTGATGCGTGCCCTGGCGGTGGCGATGTCGTCCCAGGTGTCGCAGTCGAAGGACGCGACGGGGTCGGGGACGCGGGTGAGACCGAGTGCGCCGGTCAGCCGGCGCAGGGGGAGGCCGGTGAGGCCGTCGTTCCCCCGGGTGAGCGCGGCCAGTTCGCGGCGCAGCACGGGCGCGCGGTACGCGGCGACGAGGGGCTGGTCGCGGCCGTCGGCGTCGGTGAGCAGCGCGCCGTCGGCCTCGCCGGTGAGCAGCGCGGTCAGCAGCCGCCGTACCGTGCGCTCGTCGAGGAAGGGCAGGTCGGCCGAGAGGACGACGACCTGCTCCGCGGTGGTGTGCCGCAGCCCGGCGTCCAGGGCGGCGAGCGGGCCGCCGCCGGGCGGGTCCTCACGGGCCCAGGTCACCGGCCGCACGGTCGGCCGGGGCTCGGCGACGACGACGGTGGTCCGCGCGTCGGCGCAGGCGGCGAGCACCCGGTCCAGCAGCGGGCGCCCGCCCACGCGCACGCCGGGCTTGTCCACACCGCCGAGCCGCCGCGCGCCGCCCCCGGCGAGGACGACGGCGTCGTAGGCGACGTCATGTCCGGCAGTGGCGGCGTCTTGTGCGCCCGTCGGTTCGTACGCGGTCACCCCCCGAGTATGCGTGCCTCCACGATCACAGGGAACGCAGGGGAAGCGGCAGGCCCCGGGGGATCCGTCACAGCGTGCGCAGCAGCACCGCCGGGTGTTCGACGCAGTCCGCCACATAGCGCAGGAAGCCGCCCGCCGTGCCGCCGTCGCAGACCCGGTGGTCGAAGGTGAGCGAGAGCTCGACGACCTGCCGGACCGCGAGCTCGCCCTCGTGCACCCATGGCTTGGGGATGATGCGGCCGACGCCGAGCATCGCGGCCTCGGGGTGGTTGATGATCGGTGTGGAGCCGTCGACGCCGAACACGCCGTAGTTGTTCAACGTGAAGGTGCCGCCGGTGAGTTCCGCGGGCGTGAGGGTGCCCGTGCGGGCCGCCTCGGTCAGCCGGGCGAACTCCGCGGTCAGCGACTCCGCGTCCCGCGCGTGCGCGTCCCGTACGACCGGGACGACGAGTCCGCGGTCGGTCTGCGCGGCGAATCCGAGGTGCACCTGGTCGAGTTGGACGACTTCCCTGGCCTCCATGTCGACCGTGGAGTTGAGCTCGGGGAACCGGGCCAGGGCGGCGGTGCAGATCCGGGCCAGCAGGGCGATCAGGGAGATCTTCGGCCCGCCGGCGGCGTTCATCGCGGCGCGCGCCCGCATGAGCTCCGTCGCGTCGGCGTCCACCCAGCAGCTGGCGTCCGGGATCTCCCGACGGCTGCGGGAGAGCTTGTCGGCGACGGCGCCTCGGATGCCCTTGAGGGGGACCCGGATGCCGGCCGGGGCGGCGGAGGAGCGGACGGGGGGCTGCGCGGGCGGCACGGCTGCGGTGGGCGCCGGTGTCACGCGCGGGTGCGGTTCGGCGGCCGGCTGCGCGGTGCGGCCGTGCACCTCGGCGGCGCGCAGCGCGTACTCGACGTCGGCCCGCAGGATGAGCCCGTCGGGCCCGGAGCCGTGCAGCTCCCGCAGATCCAGGCCGTGCTCGCGGGCGAGGCGGCGCACGAGCGGGGAGATCACGGGCACGGGTCCCTCGCCCCGGGTCTCCTCGTCGGCCGGTGCGGCGTCACGGCCGTGACCTGCGGGGCCATGCCCTGCGGGGCCGTGGCCCGCGGCGCTGTGCCCGGCCGCCGTGCCGACGGGTCGCGCCACGCTCTCGGCGGGCGGTGCGGCCTCACGCGTGGCGGCGCCGTTCGCCGACTGGGCGGCCGACGGCGTCGGGGCGGCCGGCCGCACCCTGCGGCGCCGGGCCGGTGCCTCGGAGGTGCCGTACCCCACCAGCACGTTCCCGGAGCCCTCGGACTCGGAGCCCTCGGACTCGGAGCCGGAGGCGGGGGCGCCGACGGCCACCGTCAGCAGCGGCGCGCCCACGGGAAGCTCCGTGCCCTCCTCGCCGAACCGAGCCGTGACCACACCGGCGTAGGGGCAGGGGATGTCCACCATCGCCTTGGCCGTCTCGACCTCGACGACCGGCTGGTCGACGGCGACGACGTCACCGACCTCGACCAGCCAACGGACGATCTCCGCCTCGGTGAGTCCCTCCCCGAGATCGGGGAGCTTGAACTCGAGCACCTGGGCCATCAGCTCTCCGCCTCCCATTGCAGACGCCCCACGGCGTCCAGGATCCGGTCCACGCCGGGCAGGTGGTGACGCTCCAGCATCGGCGGCGGATAGGGGATGTCGAACCCGGCCACACGCAGCACCGGCGCTTCCAGGTGGTGGAAGCAGCGCTCCGTGACCCGGGCCGCGATCTCCCCTCCCGGTCCGCCGAACCCGCCCGACTCGTGTACGACGACCGCCCGTCCGGTCCGCCGTACCGAGGCGCTGACCGTCTCGTCGTCGAACGGCACCAGCGAGCGCAGGTCGACGACTTCCAGGTCCCACCCCTCGTCCCGGGCCGCCTCGGCGGCTTCGAGGCAGACGGGCACGGACGGTCCGTACGTGATGAGCGTGGCGCTCCTCCCCGAGCGCCGCACCACCGCGCGGCCAATCGGTTCAACGCTCGGCGGGTCCTCCGGGTTCCAGGTGTCCTTCGACCAGTACAGCCGCTTGGGCTCCAGGAAGACCACCGGGTCGTCGGAGGCGATGGCGGCGCGCAGCAGCCCGTAGGCGTCGGCGACGGTCGCGGGCGTGACGACATGGAGCCCCGGAGTCGCCATGTAGTACGCCTCGGAGGAGTCGCTGTGGTGCTCGACGCCGCCGATGCCGCCGCCGTAGGGGACGCGGATCGTGATCGGGAGCGGCATCTTGCCGCGCGTGCGGTTGCGGGTGCGGGAGACGTGCGAGATCAGCTGCTCGAACGCCGGGTAGGCGAACGCGTCGAACTGCATCTCCACGACCGGGCGCAGGCCGTACATGGCCATGCCCACCGCCGTGCCCAGAATCCCCGCCTCGGCGAGCGGCGTGTCCGTGCAGCGGTCCTCGCCGAACTCCTTGGCGAGTCCGTCGGTGACGCGGAAGACGCCGCCGAGGGCGCCGACGTCCTCGCCCATGACATGCACGGACGGGTCGGCTGCCATGGCGTCGCGCATCGCGCGCGTGAGGGCCTGCGCCATGGTGGCCGGCTTGACGGCGACGGTGGTCATCGGTGCGACCCTTCCGACTCGGCCTCGAGCTCGGCCTTCAACTGGGCCTGTTGTTCGCGCAGTTGCGGGGTGGGCTCGGCGTACACGTGGGTGAACAGGTCCATCGGGTCGAGCGCCGGGTCCTGGTTCATGCGTTCGCGCAGGTCGGCGGCCATGGTCTCGGCGGCATCGCGGGCGGCCTGGATGCCGGTCTCGTCGATCAGGCCGCGCTCGGTCAGCTCGTGCTCCAGGAGGGCGATCGGGTCGTGCCCGCGCCAGGTCTCGACCTCGGAGTCCCCGCGGTAGCGGGTCGCGTCGTCGGCGTTGGTGTGGGCGTCGATGCGGTAGGTGACCGCCTCGATCAGCGTCGGGCCGCCGCCCGCGCGGGCATGCCGTACGGCGTCGCTCAGCACCTCGTGCACGGCGGCCGCGTCGTTGCCGTCGACCAGGCGGCCGGGCATGCCGTAGCCGACGGCCTTGTGGGCCAGCGACGGGGCCGCGGTCTGCTTGGCGAGCGGGACGGAGATCGCGAAGCCGTTGTTCTGGACGAGGAAGACGACCGGCGCCTGCCATACGGCGGCGAAGTTCAGCGCCTCGTGGAAGTCACCTTCGCTGGTGCCGCCGTCGCCGACCATGGCGAGCGCGACCACGTCGTCGCCCTTGAGGCGGGCGGCGTGTGCGAGGCCGACGGCGTGCGGGAGCTGGGTGGCGAGCGGCGTGCACAGGGGGGCCACGCGGTGCTCGTACGGGTCGTAGCCGGTGTGCCAGTCGCCGCGCAGCAGGGTCAGGGCCTGCACGGGGTCCAGTCCGCGCGCCACGGCGGCGAGGGTGTCGCGGTAGCTGGGGAACAGCCAGTCGCGGTCCTCGAGCGCCAGCGCCGCGGCGACCTCGCAGGCCTCCTGCCCGGTGCTGGACGGGTACACCGCGAGGCGGCCCTGCTTGGTGAGCGCGGTCGCCTGCGCGTTGTACCGGCGGCCCCGCACCAGCTCGGCGTACAGCCTGCGCAGCAGGTCCGGGTCGGCCTTCGTGGCCGCCTCGGTGCCGAGGACGCGGTAGGGCTCGGCGTCGGGCAGCAGCGGCGCGGGGTCCATACGGGGCTGCCAGGCGGGCGGCGGCGATGGCCGGTACGCGCCTCGCTGCTCCATGACCGTCATGACGGCACCTCCTCGTGGGAGTGGCTACGGGAGGCGCGTCGACTGTGAGGCGCCTCACCTACCGATTGTTCGGTCGTCGGCACATTTTGGCTACAGGCACCCTCAGGCTGTGGACAAACGGTTCTCCACAGCCTCCAATGAACGCAGTACGTCCACGGGAGGAAGGTGGGGGGACATGGTGCCTGAACAAATGGCCGAAAGCCCGGACGGCAGCGCCCCCCTGCCACCGGCGCGCCCGCTCGACGCCATCGATCAGGACATCCTCCAGATGCTCCAGGCGGACGGCCGCGCGTCGATACGGTCGGTCGCCGAACGGGTCCATGTCTCCCGCGCCAACGCCTACGCCCGCATCAACCGTCTCGTCGAGGACGGCGTCATCCGCGGTTTCGGCGCCCGCGTCAACCACGAGCGCGCGGGTCACGGGACGTCGGCGTACATCACCCTCAAGATCGTCCAGAACACCTGGCGCACGGTCCGCGAGCACCTCCGCCAGCTGCCCGGCGCCTCGCACATCGCCCTGGTGGGCGGCGACTTCGACGTGCTGCTCCTGGTGCACACCCCCGACAACCGGGCGCTGCGCGAGCTGGTCCTCACCCGGCTCCAGGCGATCCCGGAGGTGCTCAGCACCCGCACCCTGCTGGTGTTCGAGGAGGAGGACCTGGAGCCGCAGGGCTGAGCATCCGTCCCGGCCCCTGAGTCAGCCGGAGGCCCGTCGTGGCTGGTCGCGCCCACGCGGCGGGCCGCATGTCGATACAGCCCCGCGCCCCTTGGGGCGCCGGCACACCGCAGCTGATTTCGCCTCGGTCGATGCCGGAGGCATCCATCAGCCGGCCTGCGGAGTCCTCAGTGCTCCTTGCGCAGCCCTCCGAACACCAGCCGCACCACCGTGTCGGCCACCTCGCGCTCGTTCATCCCGCGGCCGTCCGGGCGGTACCACTCCACGATGGAGTTGATCATCCCGAAGACGAGCCGGGTCGCCAGGCGGACCTCCACGTCGGCGCGCACCTCGCCGTCCGCGGCGGCGGCCTTCAGGAGTCCGGCGACCTGGTGGTCGAAGTCGCGGCGGCGTTCCAGGGCCCACCGCTCGGTGTCGGTGTTGCCGCGGACGCGCAGCAGCAGCGTGACGTACGGCAGGTCGGTTATGAGCACCTCGACCATGCGCCGGACGACGTACTCGAGGCGGTCGGCGGCGTGGCCCACGCGCGCGTGCTCCTCGTCGAGGATTCCGAAGAGCCCGTCGAGCGCCCGGCTGACGGCGCGGCGCAGCAGCTCCTCCTTGCCCGTGACGTGGTGGTAGATCGACGACTTGGAGATGCCGGCCGCCTTGGAGAGGTGCTCCATGGACGTGCCGTCGTAGCCGCGCTCGTTGAAGACCCGCACGGCTACGGAGAGCAGCGTCTCCGGGGTGTACGTGTCGCGCTTGGCGGTGGTCATGAGGTGTTGCCCTCCCGCTTGTCGGAGGCGTACGCGTGGCGGTACAGCGCGAGGGACGGCGCGTAGCGCCCCGAGGGGTCGCGCAGGTGCAGGTCGTCCAGGAGGGCGTACGCCCAGTTGCGTCCGAGCCTGCGGCTCCACTCGAAGGGGCCGAGCGGGTAGTTCACTCCCAGGCGCATCGCGGTGTCGATGTCCTCCTCGGTGGCCACGCCCTTGGCGACGGCGTCGTGCGCCAGGTCGACGATCCGGGCGACCGTGCGGGCGACGATCATGCCGGGGACGTCGCCGATGACGCTGACCTGCTTGCCGAGCGCCTGGAAGAGGCCGGTGGCCTCGGCGAGGGTGTGCGGCGAGGTGTCCTGGGAGGCGGACAGAGCGATGCGGGTGGCCCGGCGGTAGTCGAGGGCGAGGTCGAAGTAGACGACGTCCCGGAACTCCACCGACGTCTGGCCGTCGGCGAGCGCGAGCTGGCCGCCGCTGGGCAGCACCAGGCGGCTGCCGTGGTCCTCGTCCTCCTCGCGGACCGGGATGCCCGCCTCGCGGATCAGCGCGAGCACCTCGGAGGCCGGGCCCAGGTCGCCCTCCGCGACGACATAGGCGGGCGGGGAGGCCTTCTCCGCGGTGTGCGGTTCGTCCGGCTCGACGTCCTCGGCGTAGTCGTACCAGCCCTGCCCGCTCTTGCGGCCGAGCCGGCCGGACTCGACCAGGCGGCGCTGGGCGAGCGAGGGCGTGAAACGCACGTCCTGGAAGAAGGACTGCCACACGGAGTGCGTGACGGACTCGTTGACGTCCTGCCCGATGAGGTCGGTCAGCTCGAAGGCGCCCATCTTGAAGCCGCCGCACTCGCGCAGCACGGCGTCGATGGTGGCCGGGTCGGCGCCCTGCGCCTCGTGGACGGCGAAGGCCTCGGCGTAGAAGGGCCGGGCGATGCGGTTGACGATGAAGCCGGGGGTGTCGGCGCAGGCGACCGGCGTCTTGCCCCACGCCCGTGCCGTCTCGTACGCGCGCGTGGCGTACGTGACGTCCGTGGCGAACCCGGAGACGACCTCGACGAGGGGGAGCAGCGGGGCCGGGTTGAAGAAGTGCAGGCCCACGAAGCGGCCGGGAAGCCGCAGGGCGCCGCCGATGGCGGTGACGGACAGGGACGAGGTGTTGGTGGCGAGCAGGCAGTCCTCGCCGACGATGCCTTCCAGCTCCCGGAACAGCTCCTGTTTGACGTCCAGGCGCTCCACGACGGCCTCGACGACCAGGGCACAGTCCGCGAGGTCGGCGAGGGCCTCGGCGGGCAGCAGCCGGGCGCGGGCGGCGTCCCGGTCGGCGCCGGTGAGCCGGTCCTTCTCGACGAGCCGGTCGAGCCGGGCGCCGATCGCGTCGGAGGCGGCACGGGCGCGCCCGGGAGCGGCGTCGTACAGCCGTACGGGATGGCCCGCGACCAACGCGACCTGGGCGATGCCCTGGCCCATGGTGCCGGTGCCGACAACGGCCACGGGGCTGCTGAGGTCGAGTGCTGTCATGTGCGCGATCCTCCCGCACGGGGTTTTCCACAGATGCGGCGGACCCCCTTGAACCGACCGATCGTTCGGTTACTCTAACTCTGACCGCCTGTTCCTGCCCATGTTTCTGCCCAGGTCATGAGCTCGACGGAGAGCTCTGGAATCGAGGAGTTGGTCCCGCATGGCCGCCGAACTGACCGCCCACGAGCTGATCGCCAAGCACCGGCCCACCCTCGACCAGGCGCTGGAGGCGATCCGCACCCGCGCGTACTGGTCCCCGCACCCCGAGCACCCCAAGGCCTACGGCGAGAACGGCAGCCTGGACATGGCGGCGGGCAAGGCCGCGTTCGACGCCCTCCTCGGCACCCGCCTCGACCTCGGCCAGCCCGGCACCGACGGCTTCGTGGGCGGCGAGGTCTCCCCGTACGGCATCGAGCTGGGCGTCGAGTACCCGCACGCGAACATCGACGAGCTGCTTCCGGCCATGAAGTCCGGCATGCGCGCGTGGCGGGGCGCGGGCGCGGAGATCCGCGCGGTGGTCTGTGTGGAGATCCTCAAGCGGATCAGCGACCGGACCCACGAGTTCGCGCACGCGGTCATGCACACCTCCGGCCAGGCCTTCATGATGGCCTTCCAGGCGGGCGGCCCGCACGCGCAGGACCGCGGCCTGGAGGCGGTGGCGTACGCGTACGTCGAGCAGGTCCGCACGCCCGAGACCGCGGAGTGGACCAAGCCGCAGGGCAAGCGCGACCCACTCGCGCTGAACAAGCAGTTCACGCCGGTCCCGCGCGGCATCGCGATGGTCATCGGCTGCAACACCTTCCCGACGTGGAACGGCTACCCCGGCCTGTTCGCGTCCCTCGCCACCGGCAACGCGGTCCTGGTCAAGCCCCACCCGCGCGCGGTGCTGCCGCTCGCGCTGACCGTGCAGGTCGCACGGCAGGTGCTCGCCGAGGCGGGCTTCGATCCGAACCTGGTCGCACTGGCCGCCGAGCGCCCCGGCGAGGGCATCGCCAAGACCCTCGCCACCCGCCCCGAGATCCGCATCATCGACTACACCGGCTCCACGTCCTTCGGCGACTGGCTGGAGTCCAACGCCCGCCAGGCGCAGGTCTACACCGAGAAGGCCGGCGTCAACTCGGTCCTCGTCGACTCCACCGACGACTACAAGGGCATGCTGTCCAACCTGGCCTTCTCCCTGTCCCTGTACAGCGGCCAGATGTGCACCACCCCGCAGAACCTGCTCGTCCCCCGCGACGGCATCCGCACCGACGAGGGCCCCAAGACCTACGACGAGGTCGTCGCCGACCTCGCCCGCTCCGTCGACGGCCTCCTCGGCGACGACGCCCGCGCGAACGCGCTGCTCGGCGCGATCGTCAACCCGGACGTGAAGGCCCGGCTGGAGGCTGCGGCGGGGCTGGGCGAAGTCGCCCTCGCCTCACGGGAGATCGCCAACCCGGAGTTCCCGGACGCGGTGGTCCGTACGCCGGTGATCGTGAAGCTGGACGGGGCGAAGCCGGACGACGAGGCCGCGTACATGAGCGAGTGCTTCGGGCCGGTGTCCTTCGCCGTGGCCGTCGACTCGGCGTCGGACGCGGTGGAGCTGCTGCGGCGGACCGTGCGGGAGAAGGGGGCGATGACGGTCGGGGCGTACACGACCGACGACGAGGTCGAGGGCGCGGTTCAGGAGGTCTGCCTGGAGGAGGCGGCGCAGTTGTCGCTGAACCTCACGGGCGGGGTGTACGTGAACCAGACGGCCGCGTTCTCCGACTTCCACGGGTCCGGGGGCAACCCTGCGGCGAACTCGGCGCTGTGTGACGGGGCGTTCGTGGCGAACCGGTTCCGGGTGGTGGAGGTTCGTCGGGAGGCCTGAGAGCTCGGGAGGTGTGGTGAGTGCGCGGCTGCCGGTTCGTTGTGGCTAGTCGCGCAGTTCCCCGCGCCCCTGAAAGGGCGCTCCCGTGCCGGCGCTCCAGTGGTACAGCGTCATCGCCACGCTCGTCGCCAAGTTGTAGCTGGAGACCTGGGGGCGCATCGGCAACGCCACCAAATGGTCGGCGCGCGCGCGTAGTTCGGCCGACAGGCCGCTTCGCTCCGAACCGAAAGCGAGGACGGCGTCGTCCGGGAGCTTGATGCCCCGGATGTCGTCGCCCTCCGGGTCCAGGGCGTACAGCGGACCTGGTGGCAGCTCGGGCACCGTCAGCCGCTCCACGGCCGTCGCGAAGTGCAGGCCCGCCCCGCCGCGTACGACCGTGGGATGCCAGGGGTCCAGCGTGCCGGTGGTGACCACCCCGGTGGCGCCGAAGCCGGCGGCCAGGCGGATCACCGCGCCCGCGTTGCCGAGGTTGCGGGGGTGGTCGAGGACCACGACGGGGGCGGTGCGCGGGATGTGCGCCAGCTTGTCGAGGTTGGCGGCGCGGGACGGACGTACCGCCAGGGCGGCCACGGCCGTGGGGTGCGGGCGCGGCACCAGGGACGTGTACGTCGATTCCGGGACCTCGGTCAGGAGCGCGTCCAGGGGGTCCCGTACGTCCGGCGCCAGTTCCTCGGCGAGGGCGAGCGCGGCGGCCCGGTCGACAGCGACCGCCACGGGGACCTCGGCTCCGAAGCGCACGGCGTGCTTGAGGGCGTGGAAGCCGTCGAGCAGCACCGAGGTGCCGGCGAGCCGGTTCCAGGAGGTCACGGTCATGCCGTGAAGCCTACGTGCGCGTGCTCCGGGTTCTCCGGGGTACGGGGTCCGGGGAGTTCCGTACGGTCGTCACCGCGCCGCAGCAGCCGCGACAGGCCGCCACGCGCGCGTGCCGCCCAGTCGCCGAGCCGGCGCAGGAACGTCGTCGGCAGGAAGACCGCGTCCGCCGCGATCATCGCCAGGGAGAAGAACGGCAGTCCGAGGACGACCGCGATCACGGCGTGCTCGGTGATCATCGCGGCGAGCAGGACGTTCTTGACCCGCCGGTTGAACAGCGTGAACGGGAAGGCGACCTGCACGATGACCGTGCCGTAGGTGATGAGCATCACCATGAGGCCGCTGGACGACAGCAGCTCGGCGAGGGCGGGCCAGGGCGAGAAGTAGTCGAGGTGCAGCGGGTAGTGGACGGCGGTGCCGTCCTGCCAGCGGGAGCCCTGGATCTTGTACCAGCCGGCGGTCGCGTAGATCAGACACGCCTCGGCCATGATCACCAGCAGCGCGCCGTTGTGCACGATGTTGCCGATGACGTCGAGCAGGATGCGGGGCTCGGCGGTCGACGCGCGGCGGCCCACGAGCCACCGCACGGCCTGCGCCAGCCAGACGCCCCAGAGGATCAGCGGCACGGTCAGGTCGCCGTCGAGGCGGCCCGTCGCGGTGACCGCGACCAGCGCGACGCCGAGCGCGCTCCACAGCAACGGGCCAACCCGGTCGGGCCGGTTCCGCTCGCCACGCGCGCGTGCCTCGCGCGCGAGCCTGGCCCGGCGCTCGTCCAGCGACCAGACCTGGCCGCACCGTGTGAACACGAGGTAGACGCACATCAGGTGCAGGACGTTGTCGCCGCCGTCGCCCATGAAGATGGAGCGGTTCTGTAGGGAGAGCACGCCCACCATGAACAGCAAGGACATCGTGCGGGTGCGCCAGCCGAGCAGCAGCAGAACGCTGGTCAGCACGGCGAGGGCGTAGACACTCTCGAACCAGAACTGGCCGCTCGACCAGATCAGGGCGGTGAAGGAGCCGTTCGTGCCGATCAGCTGCTGGGCCAGGTCGAAGTCCCAGGGGCCGTCGGGGCCGTACAGCTCCTGGCGGTGGGGGAACTCACGCAGCAGGAACAGCAACCAGGTCGCGGTGAAGCCGATACGGATGACGGCCGTCTGGTAGGGGCCGAGGGCGGCCTCGGTGACCCGGGCGATGGCCGCGGAGATCGCGAGGGCGTAGCGGTTCACCGGGCGCCCTCCTCGGTCCCGCGCAGGGCACCCGCCCCGCCCGCACCATCGGCTTTGTCCGCCTGCACGGACCACCAGGGCAGCATCCGATCGGTCGGCTTGTCCGAGACCTGCTCGTCGCTCCACTTCGGCGGCCGCACGTTGGTGGTGCGGGAGCGCACCTGGACGCGCTCGACGACGCCGCCGTCGCCGGCCGCGTTCGCCCGCTCGAGGCGCAGCTCCACTATGTGCCGCAGATAGGTCTCGGACAGCGCGCCGCGCAGGCCCACGGGACGGTTCTGGGCGTCGTGCGTGGCGACGAAGAAGTCCCAGGCCCGGCGCAGCTCGTTCTGCTGGGTGTGGCTGGGCAGCAGATTGCCGTCGATGGCCCGGCCGTCCTGGGCCGACAGGTCGTACCAGCGGGTGGTGCGGGTGCCGCCGTCCGCCGTGCCGACCTGGGCGCGGACCTGCACCGCGATGTTCTGCTGGAGCGGATTGGGGGCGAACAGCTTCCAGTTCTGTTCGAACTCCGGGTATATCCAGTCGTCGATCGCCTTGCCGTGCTGCTTGGTGACCGTGTTCGGCGGGGCGACGTGCAGGAAGACCATGCCTATATGGACACAGACGGCTATGGCCACGACCGCGAGGGCGAGCGCGGCGCCGATCTGGTACCGCAGGGAGAGGGCGGCCACGCCGGTGCGCGGCTCGGGGGGCGGCGGGACGGGAGCGGCGGCGACGCGGGGAGGAGCGGGCGGGGACGCGACGGCGGGCGGGGCGTCCTGCGGCTCCTCGTCCGGCCCGTGCCGGGCGGCCGAGCCTGCGTCGTGCGCGTCTGCCATTCCGCTTCGTTCCCCGATTCCGGTTCCGGTCCGTCTGCCCTCAGCTCTCGCACGGGAACGGTACTCAGGCCCACCCGCCGGGCACAGCCCCTTCCGGGCCGCCGTTGCCCACACCTTACGGGGGTCCTACGAGCCCGTACGCGGAGCATTCCCTTCTTCTAGAACCTGTTCTATCTTGACGCTCCGTCAGATCGACACTGTCAGATCGATACCGTCAGATCGCCGTGCGTGTGGAAGGGCAGGGACCGTGGACTTCACCTTCACCGAGGAGCAGCAGGCGGCGGCCGAGGCGGCGCGCGGGGTGTTCGCCGGGGTCGCGCCGGACGCGGTGCCCTCCCCCGCGCTCACGCCGGGTGCCGTCGCCGACGAATTCGACCGCGCGCTGTGGGGCCGGCTGGCGGACGCGGACCTGCTGAGCCTGCTGCTCGCGGAGGAGTACGGCGGGGCCGGCCTCGACGCCGTCGCACTGTGCCTGCTGCTGCGCGAGTCGGCGAAGGTGCTGGCCCGGGTGCCGCTGCTGGAGAGCAGCGCCGCGCTGGCCGCCGTCCAGGCATACGGCAGCCCCGAGCTGAAGGCCGGGCTGCTCGCGCGAGCGGGGCGCGGCGAGGTCGTGCTGACGGTCGCCGCGCACGGCCGCACCGGCCACGACCCCGCCGAGCTCGCGGTGACCGCCCGGCAGGACGGTGCCCGGTGGGTGCTGGACGGCGTGCAGACCGCCGTGCCCTGGGCGTACGACGCCGATCTCGTCGTCGTCCCGGCCCGTACGGTCACCGACCGGACCGTCCTCGCGCTGGTGCCGCGCGATACGGAGGGGGTCTCGCTCGGCGAGCAGTTCTCGACCAGCGGGGAACGGCTGGGGGAGCTGCGGCTGGACTCGGTGGGGCTCGCGGCGCGGGACGTCATCGACGCCGAGGGCGCCTGGGAGTGGCTGCGGGAGCTGCTGGCCACCGGAACGTGTGCGCTGGCGCTCGGGCTCGGTGAGCGGGTGCTGGGGATGACCTCGGACTACGCGAGCAAGCGGGAGCAGTTCGGGTATCCGATCGCCACGTTCCAGGCGGTCGCCGTGCAGGCTGCCGACCGCTACATCGACCTGCGCGCGATGGAGGCCGCACTGTGGCAGGCCGCGTGGCGGATCGCCTCGGGAGCGCCAGGCGCGCTGCCCGCATCCGCGGACGTGGCCGTGGCCAAGATCTGGGCCTCGGAGGGCGTACGGCGGGTCGTGCAGACGGCCCAGCATCTGCACGGCGGCTTCGGCGCCGACGTCGACTATCCGCTGCACCGGTACCACGCCTGGGCCAAGCACCTGGAACTGGCGCTCGGCCCGGCGGCGGCGCACGAGGAGGCGCTGGGGGATCTGCTGGCGGCGCATCCGCTGGCGTGACCCGCGGACCCGGGGTGCCCCTGCCCTACAGCACGTACCCGGACTGCACCCCTGCCCTACAGCACGTACCCGGACTGCCCCTCGTCGTTCACCACGGGGCGTCCCACCGCCGCCCACACCTGCATGCCGCCGTCGACGTTCACCGCGTCGATGCCCTGCTGGACCAGGTACATCGCGACCTGCGCCGAGCGGCCACCGGAGCGGCAGATGACATGGACGCGGGCGTCCTGCGGGGCGGCCTCGGTCAGCTCGCCGTAGCGGGCGACGAACTCGCTGATCGGGATGTGCAGGGCGCCTTCGGCGTGGCCCGCCTGCCACTCGTCGTCCTCGCGGACGTCCAGGAGGAAGTCGTCGTCCTTGAGGTCGGTGACCTCGATCGTGGGCACGGCAGATCCGAAGTTCATGGATCCGACGCTACCTGAACGCTGCGCCGGCTGAGCGGGGCTCCTAGGGGGAGAGTGGGGTCTGCCGTCTGGAGGGTGCGGGTCTCGGTGTGGCTGGGCGCGCAGTTCCCCGCGCCCCTGGGGGCGTTTCCGTGCCCCTGGCCCAATGGTGCCGGCAGCTCAGTTGCCGAATAGTCCCGGCCGCTCAGTTGCCGAGTAGTGCTGCCAGTTCTGCTTCCCGTTCCGCTACCTGCGCCAGGAGCTGCTCGGCGATCTCCTCGAGGAGGCGGTCGGGGTCGTCCGGGGCGAGGCGGAGCATCGCGCCGATCGCGCCCTCCTCCAGCTCCTTGGCGACCAGCGTGAGCAGTTCCTTGCGCTGGGCGAGCCATTCGAGGCGGGCGTAGAGCTCCTCGGCGGGGGTGGGGCCCTGCTCCTTGGGCACCGGTCCCGCGGCCCACTCCTCGGCCAGCTCCCGCAGCAGCGCCTCGTCGCCACGGGAGTACGCCGCGTTGACCCGGGTGATGAACTCCTCCCGCCGGGAACGCTCGGCCGGCTCCTGGGCGAGATCGGGGTGGGCCTTGCGGGCCAGCTCACGGTAGAGCTTGCGGGCCTCGTCGCTGGGGCGCACCCGCTGCGGCGGCCGTACCGGCTGCTCGGTGAGCATCGCGGCGGCCTCCGGGGACAGCCCTTCGCTGTCCATCCAGCCGTGGAACAGTTCCTCGACCCCGGGCATGGGCAGCACCCGGGCGCGGGCCTCGTCGGCCTTGCGGATGTCCTCGGGGTCACCGGTGCGGGCGGCCGTGGCCTCGGCGATCCGGGCGTCCAGCTCATCGAGGCGGGCGTACATCGGGCCGAGCTTCTGGTGGTGCAGCCGGGAGAAGTTCTCCACCTCGACGCGGAAGGTCTCCACGGCGATCTCGTACTCGATCAACGCCTGCTCGGCGGCCCGCACGGCCCGCTCCAGCCGCTCCTCGGGCCGCTCGGCCCCGCCTTCGGCCGTCACCTGCGCCTCACCACCCTGATCGGCTCCACCGACGGGCACCTCGGCACCGCCGCGCGTCCCCGCACCAGCGGGCTCGGCCTGGGACTGCTCAGCTTCGGGCGTCGTCACCCGACCAGCGTAGGCCACGTTGTGACTGCGTCAGCTGAGCCGGAACCCGGGTACCGCTGCCCGGGCGGCACCGGTGTTGTCGCGGGCCTGCTGGGGCTGCCGCCCCAGACCCCGCTGTCGGCCCTTCGGGCCTCGTCCTCAAACGCCGGAGGGGCTGAAAGACGTCACACCCCCACCTCCGCCGCGATCCGCCCCGCCCGGACCGCCCCCACCAGCGCGCTGTGGTCCGCCTCCGTGCGGTCGGCGTAGCTGACGGCGAACGTGGCGATCGCCTCGTCCAGTTCCTCGTTCTTGCCGCAGTAGCCGGAGACCAGCCGGGGGTCGGCGCTGTGGGAGTGGGCGCGGGCCAGGAGGGCGCCGGTCATGCGGGCGTAGTCGTCTATCTGGTCGGCGGCCAGGGCTGCCGGGTCGACGCTGCCCTTGCGGTTGCGGAACTGCCGCACCTGGAAGGGGAGCCCGTCGACCGTCGTCCAGCCCAGGAGCACATCGCTGACCACCTGCATGCGCTTCTGGCCGAGGACCACGCGCCGCCCCTCGTGCTCCGCCTCCGGCACCTCGAAGCCGGCCGTCACCAGGTGGGGGAGCAGGGCCGACGGACGAGCCTCCTTCACCTGGAGGACCAGCGACTCGCCCCGGTGGTCCAGGAGCAGGACGACATAGGAGCGGGTGCCCACGCTGCCCGTGCCGACCACGCGGAAGGCCACGTCGTGCACCGCGTGCCGGGAGAGGAGGGGGTGGCGGTCCTCGGAGAGCGTGGCGACGTAGCTCTCCAACGACGCCGCAACCGCGGCCGCCTCCGCGTCCGCGACCCGGCGCAGCACGGGCGGGGCGTCGACGAACCGGCGGCCGCCGTCCTCGGTCGGCTCCGTGGACTTCGCCGCGAAGCGACCGCTGGTGTTGGCCCGCGCCTTCTCCGCGACCCGCTCCAGCGTGCCGAGCAGATCATGGGCGTCGGTGTGGGAGACGAGCTCCTCGTCCGCGATGGCGTTCCACGCGTCCAGCACCGAGAGTTTGGCCAGCAGTCGCATGGTGCGCCGGTAGGCACCGACCGTGTCGTGCGCCGCCTTGCGGCACGCGTCCTCGTCGGCGCCCGCCTCCCGGCCGGCCAGCACCAGCGAGGTGGCGAGCCGCTTGAGGTCCCACTCCCAGGGGCCGTACAGCGTCTCGTCGAAGTCGTTCAGATCGATGATCAGGCCGCCGCGCGGGTCGCCGTACAGGCCGAAGTTGGCCGCGTGCGCGTCACCGCAGATCTGGGCGCGGATCCGGGTCATGGGCGTGCGGGCGAGGTCGTACGCCATGAGACCCGCCGAGCCGCGCAGAAACGCGAAGGGCGTCGCCGCCATCCGGCCGACCCTGATCGGGGTGAGCTCGGGAAGCCGGCCGAGGTTGGACTCCTCGACAGCTGCCACGGCGTCGGGACGCGCGGCGTCGACATCGAGAAGGGCGTGCTCACCGCGCGGCACCCGCCTGCGCAGCGCCTTGCCCTCCTCCTTGGGCGAGCCACCGCCTGGCCACTCGGCGAAGCCGCGCACCCGGGGCAGCCGACGCGCCGCGGATGCCGACAGCACCTCCGACGACGACTCCGACGCCACCGCGGCCGCCTCCTCCGCCGCAGCACCCGCAGCACCCGCACCGACCTCGGTCATCTCGACCGCCTCCCCCGCTCACGCACGACCGTCACCACGAACATCGACACGAACATCAACTCGTGCCGACGTTACAGCCGGTGGCCGAAACGCGTCAGACCCTGTGGACAACTCCGCGGCGCCGGACGCACCGGCTGTGGAAAACCCGACCGGCAACCGGGCTGGAAACCAGGCTGGAGAAGTCGGCTGGAGAAGTCGGCTGGAGAAGTCGGCTGGAGAAACCGCAACGGAAAAGTCCTCCCGCAGAACCGACCTCAGCAGCCCCCAGACCCCGCCCCGCCCCCCAGATACGTCTTCGCCC
>NZ_JAGMUL010000119.1 GCF_019049285.1 Streptomyces sp. AC550_RSS872 | reverse complement strand
TGGCGGGCTCGTCGTCGAGGCGGAACCTCGGGTCGCCCGGTACGGACGCGAGGAGTTGGGCGGTGTACGGGTGGTTCGGCTCGGCGAAGGTGGCTCCGGTCGGGCCGAGTTCGACGAGGTCCCCGTGCAGCAGGACCGCGACCGTGTCGCTGACGTGCCGGACGACGGCCAGGTCGTGCGAGATGAACAGCATCGTCAGCGAGAGCCGGCGGCGCAGATCGGCGAGCAGGTTGAGGATCTCGGCCTGGGTCGTCAGGTCGAGGGCCGAGGTGATCTCGTCGGCGATGACGAACCGGGGACGCGGTGCGAGGGCCCGTGCGATCGCCAGCCGCTGCCGTTGGCCGCCGGAGAACTCGTGCGGGTAGCGGTCCATGGCGTCCGGGTCGAGGCTCACCTGGCTGAGCAGCTCGGCGATCCGGGCCCGGACCGGTCCGACCCTGGCCCGGACCGGATCGAGTGCCTCGGCGAGGGACTGCGCGACGGTGCGCCGCGGGTCGAACGAGGAGTACGGGTCCTGCGGGATCATCTGGACCGTCGCGGCTCCCGCCCGTCCGCGCGAGGTGCGCAGCGGGGCGTCGTCCACGAGGATCCGGCCGCCCGACGGCCTGTGGACGCCGACGAGTGTCCGCGCGAGCGTCGTCTTGCCCGACCCGGACTCTCCGACGAGTGCGAGGGTGCTGCCCCGGGGGATGTCGAACGAGACTCCCTTGAGCACCCTGCGGGCCGC
>NZ_JAGMUL010000118.1 GCF_019049285.1 Streptomyces sp. AC550_RSS872 | reverse complement strand
ATAGCGGATAGTACCGTGAGGGAATGGTGAAAAGTACCCCGGGAGGGGAGTGAAATAGTACCTGAAACCGTGTGCCTACAAGCCGTGGGAGCGTCGGAATGGAGCTTGCTTCATTCTCGTGACTGCGTGCCTTTTGAAGAATGAGCCTGCGAGTTTGCGGTGTGTTGCGAGGTTAACCCGTGTGGGGAAGCCGTAGCGAAAGCGAGTCCGAA
>NZ_JAGMUL010000117.1 GCF_019049285.1 Streptomyces sp. AC550_RSS872 | reverse complement strand
TCTCGTGACTGCGTGCCTTTTGAAGAATGAGCCTGCGAGTTTGCGGTGTGTTGCGAGGTTAACCCGTGTGGGGAAGCCGTAGCGAAAGCGAGTCCGAATAGGGCGGTTTAGTAGCGCGCTCAAGACCCGAAGCGGAGTGATCTAGCCATGGGCAGGTTGAAGCGGAGGTAAGACTTCGTGGAGGACCGAACCCACCAGGGTTGAAAACCTGGGGGATGACCTGTGGTTAGGGGTGAAAGGCCAATCAAACTCCGTGATAGCTGGTTCTCCCCGAAATGCATTTAGGTGCAGCGTCGTGTGTTTCTTGCCGGAGGTAGAGCACTGGATAGGCGATGGGCCCTACCGGGTTACTGACCTTAGCCAAACTCCGAATGCCGGTAAGTGAGAGCGCGGCAGTGAGACTGTGGGGGATAAGCTCCATGGTCGAGAGGGAAACAGCCCAGAGCATCGACTAAGGCCCCTAAGCGTACGCTAAGTGGGAAAGGATGTGGAGTCGCAGAGACAACCAGGAGGTTGGCTTAGAAGCAGCCACCCTTGAAAGAGTGCGTAATAGCTCACTGGTCTAGTGATTCCGCGCCGACAATGTAGCGGGGCTCAAGCGTACCGCCGAAGTCGTGTCATTGC
>NZ_JAGMUL010000116.1 GCF_019049285.1 Streptomyces sp. AC550_RSS872 | reverse complement strand
TCCGACGCTCCCACGGCTTGTAGGCACACGGTTTCAGGTACTATTTCACTCCCCTCCCGGGGTACTTTTCACCATTCCCTCACGGTACTATCCGCTATCGGTCACCAGGGAATATTTAGGCTTAGCGGGTGGTCCCGCCAGATTCACACGGGATTTCTCGGGCCCCGTGCTACTTGGGTGTCTCTCAAACGAGCCGCTGACGTTTCGACTACGGGGGTCTTACCCTCTACGCCGGACCTTTCGCATGTCCTTCGCCTACATCAACGGTTTCTGACTCGTC
>NZ_JAGMUL010000115.1 GCF_019049285.1 Streptomyces sp. AC550_RSS872 | reverse complement strand
TCTCAAACGAGCCGCTGACGTTTCGACTACGGGGGTCTTACCCTCTACGCCGGACCTTTCGCATGTCCTTCGCCTACATCAACGGTTTCTGACTCGTCCTGTTGCCGGCAGACAACAGAAGAGAGATCCCACAACCCCGCATACGCAACCCCTGCCGGGTCTCACACGTATACGGTTTAGCCTCATCCAGTTTCGCTCGCCACTACTCCCGGAATC
>NZ_JAGMUL010000114.1:159521-203959 GCF_019049285.1 Streptomyces sp. AC550_RSS872 | reverse complement strand
GACGGCAACTTCGTCTGCGACGGCCTGATCTTCCCGGACCGGCGGCCCTCCCCCGGGCTCGTCGAGTACAAGAAGGTCATCGAGCCGGTCCGGATCGAGGGCGACGGAGCCGACGGCACCGTACGCGTGACGAACAAGTACGACTTCACCGACCTGTCGGCGCTCGCGTTCGAGTGGTCGTACCAGGTGGACGGCGAGACGGTGAAGGCGGGCGCCCTGGCCGTGCCTGCGCTGGCACCGGGCGAGTCCGCGGACGTGAAGCTGCCGCAGCCGCCGGCGGACGCGCAGGGCGCCGAGACCCAGTGGACGGTGCGGGCGCTGCTGGCGTCGGACACGGCGTGGGGACCGAAGGACCACGAGGTCGCGTGGGGACAGTTCCCCGTCTCCGCCCGTCCGCTGCCCACGGTGGCCGCGACCGACCACCCCACGGCGAGCGAGAAGCTGATCTACCTCGGCCCGGCCTCCTTCGACGCCCGTACCGGAGCACTCAAGACCATCGGCGGTGTCGAGGTGACGGCTCCGCGTCTGGACGTGTGGCGGGCCACCACCGACAACGACGACGGTGCCGAATGGCAGACGGACACCCGCTTCGGGATGCTGTGGCGCAAGTACGGCCTGCACCGCATGCGGCACCGTCTGGACGCCGTGGAGCTGGGCGACGACGCGCTGACCGTGCGGACCCGGGTGGCGCCCGCCGCCTGGGAGGTGGGGCTCGCCACGGTGTACCGCTGGACCTCCGACGGCGAGCGGCTGCGGCTGACCGTGTCCGTGAAGCCGGAGGGCGACTGGACGATTCCCCTGCCCCGGCTCGGCATCCGGTTCGGGCTCGCGCAGGCGGACGCCGTGAAGTGGTTCGGCGGCGGTCCCGGCGAGGCGTACCCGGACACCAAGTCGGCGTCCATGCTGGGCCGCTGGCACTCCACCGTCGACGAGCTCCAGACGCCGTACGTCCGCCCGCAGGAGAACGGCGCCCGCGCCGACGTGCGCTGGGTGGAGCTCGGCGGGCTGCGGATCGACGGCGACCCGGAGTTCTGGTTCAGCGCCCGCCGCTGGACCAACGAGCAGCTGGACGCCGCCCGGCATCTGACCGACCTCACGCCGGGCGACACCGTCTGGGTCAACCTCGACCACGGTCAGCACGGCATCGGATCGCAGTCCTGCGGTCCGGGCCCGCTGCCGCGGTACTTCCTGAAGGCCGAGCCGACGGAGTTCTCGTTCGTGTTCTCGATCACGGAGTGAGAAACCGTAAATCGATGGACCGATTGATCGACTTTCCGACAGCGTTCGGAGGGACGTGTGCGGCCGGTCGGCAGCGATGCCGGCCGGCCGCACTGTGCGTTCGCCGCAAGGGAGTTGATGCCACTTGATTGGCAGTATCGAGGTTCGCGGTCTGTCCCGAACCTTCCACACCACCGTCCGCCGCCCCGGCTTCGCGGCGCACTGCGCTCTCTGGTCAACCCGGAGAGGGTCGCCAAGCACGCCGTGTCCGACGTGTCGTTCTCCGTCGCCGGCGGCGAACTCCTCGCCCTGCTCGGCCCGAACGGCGCCGGCAAGTCCACCACCATCAAGATGCTGATCTCGCAGGGAGGCTGAGATGTCGTCGAAAGCCGTGAAGTCCCTGCGTCTGGTCTGGCGCATCTCGCTGCTCAACATCCGCTCCTCGTGGAGTACCGCACCGAGTTCCTGCTGAACATCGCGATCGGCGCGATCTTGCAGATGTCGGTGATCGTGTTCGCGACGGTGCTGCTGGCCCGGTTCACCGGGATGGGCGGCTGGGACAGCTCGGACGTCCTGCTGATCCCGGCGATCCGGATGCTCGCGCACGGGTTCTTCGTGCTGCTCCTCGGCCGGATGCACTTCATCGGCCGCCAGGTCCAGGAGGGGCGGATCGACATCTATCTGCTCCGCCCGATGCCGGTGCACCGCCAGGTCCAGCTCGCCTACTTCCCGACCAACGCGATCGGTGACCTGACGGTCGCGGCCGGCCTGATGGCGGGCGCGCTCGGCCGCAGCACCCTGGACTGGTCGGCGGGCCGGGTCTCCTACCTGGTCGCGGCGGTGATCGGCGGGATGCTCCTGGAGGCGGCCCTGTTCACCGGCGTGGCCGCGTGCCTGCGCTACCCCGCCGCCGACTACTGGGGCCGCTGGCTGGAGGAGCTGCTCGGCACCTTCGGCAGCTACCCGCTGAACGTCCTGCCCAAGGCGGTCGGCGGCTTCCTCACCTTCGCCCTCCCCCTCGCCTTCGTCGCGTACTTCCCGGCCGCGGTCCTCACGGGCCATGACACCGGCGTCGCGTACTGGCTGGCGGCTTCCTCGCCCCTGCTGAGGCTGGTGGCGTATCTGGGGGCGCGGTGGCCGTGGCGGTGGGCGTTGGGCCACTACTCGGGGGTCAACGGATGCCCCTTGAACCCACCGCCGCCGAGGAGGGCGACCAGCCCGGAGCCGGCGCCCGTATGGTGCCGCCCCTCAGTGGTCCGCACAGCACGGCGTGGGATCCGCCACCTCGAACGGCACGAGCGTGCCGCCCACCGCCGGCATGGTGGTCAGGACGAGTTTGTCGTTCTGCCATTGGGGGCGCACATGACCGCCCGTCACCAGGCGGGTGTCCGGGGCAGGCGGGCCCGGGCTGCCCAGGACCGTCACACGGTCGATCGCGGAGCGCGACAGCAGGTCCGCGATCGTCAGCGTGCCGGTCAGGGAGGAGACGCCCGGATAGAGAACGGCGCGGCCCACCGCGTCCGGAGCCCCGGGCGACACCGCGTGCCCGCCGGCCGTGAGCCGCTCCTGGGCGGTACGCAGGAGCGGCTCGGTCGGCAGGGCCAGGGAGCAGGCCACGCGCGGGCGGTCGCCCCGCACCAGGTGGGTGCAGCCGAACACACCCTCGGGGAGGGCGAGTTCGGCCGCCAGCGTGTGCAGCAGGCGGTCGGCCGCGCGGAGGTCCCTGACGTCCGCGTCCACCGTCAGAACGTACGGCGTCACGACGGGAGGATCCACACCGGGTTGGAGTAGAACCACAGGTCGCGCCACGGGTCGGCGTCGCCGACGACGTCGATGGCCGGGCCGGCCGGGTCGACGGCCGCGCCCATCGCGCCGACGGCGGTGCGGTTGCCGTCGGTGCCGCGCAGGCGGACGTAGACAGGGTGGTCGACCTTGCCGAGGCCGTAGGTGAGGCGGACCGTGCCGGTCGACCTGTTCACCTCGTACGACTTCACCACCTTCGCCGTCGGCGCGGTGAACGTGTCCTTGTCCGCGACCGGGCCGGTCACGTCGCCCTGGATGACGTCCACGCGGGCGAGCTTCGGCACGAAGCCGGCCCAGTTGGGGCCGTCGGCCAGCGCCACGTCGACCGTCAGCGTGACGTTCGTGCCCTTCCTGACATGCAGGGCGCCGCCGAGCGTGGCCCAGCGATGGCCGCCCCTCGCCCGGACGTCGAGGCCGCTGATGAGCTGTCCGTGGTCGACCCAGACGCGGCCCGCGCGGATGCCGTCCATCACGGCTGCGTAGGAGAAGCCGTCGGCGCCGACGTGGGTACGGCTGTACTGGCCGGGCCAGTAGTCGCCCTCGGTGAGGTCGATCTTGCCGCTGTAGACGGGGTCGGTGTGCTTGCCGTTGGCGGTGTAGTCGCTGTCGGGGCCGCCACGCTTGGCGGTGTCCGTGTAGACGTTGTGGGAGTCGGAGTTGGCGGTGATCCACCAGGGCTTGCCCTCGGCGAGGAGGCTGTCCCACAGGCCGCCGACGGTGGCGGTCATCCAGTCGAAGCCGCCCCAGGTGCGGTAGCTCTCCAGCGGGTAACCGGCGAAGGAGTTGGCGCCGGGGCTGCCGTCGTACAGACCGCGGGCGCGGCCCATGCCGACGGACTTCTCGATGCCGGCGGCCTGGTGGCCGGGCGCGCCCTCCATGCCGACGGCGATCCGGTGGCGCGCGGACGTGGCGTCGCGCCAGGCCCGGATCTCGTGCGGTGAGTCGATGCCCTTGCGCGCGGGGTGGTTGGCGAGCATCAGGATGTCCTTGACCTTGCGCCGCCGGACCTGCTCCGCGAGGAAGTCGAGGCCCGCGATGGCGAGGGCCTCGTTGGCGGGCGTCGAGTCGGTCGCCTTCTTCACGCCGCCGTCGTAGTCGGTCTCGAACTGCTTGAGGACGGAGACCTCGTTCCTGCCGGGGTGGACGAAGACGGTGCCGTGCTCGGCGGCCGGGATGTTCCACTCCAGGCCCTGGAAGACGAGTGTGTCCTGGTACGCGTCGCGGGCTTCCCGGATGTCCGGGTTGACCTTCTCGACGCCGATCTTGGCGTGCGTCTCGTTGCCGTGGTCGGTGATGACCATCCAGTCCATGCCGTGCCTGGCACCCTGGCGGACCTGGTCGACGACGCGGTACTTGCCGTCGTTGCTGTACTGGGTGTGGATGTGGTGGTCGCCGGCCAGCCACAGGAAGCCGCTCGATCTGCGACCACCGGAGGCGGCGGAGGCGGACGTGGAGGCGGCGGCCTGAGTCGGGGCGACGACACTGCCGGCGGCCAGCCCGGCGCCCAGCAGGCCCGCCCGGCGCAGCAGAGTGCGGCGCGACTTCTGCTCGGGGGTCAGGGCCTCGTCGGGCACGGAGGTGTCGAAGGCGGCGGGCAGGGCGGATGCCGCCGCATCGTGCGAGTGGTCGTGGTCGTGTCCGTGGTGGTGGTGATGATGACCGTGCGCATGCCCGTGTCCCATGAGACGCCTCCCGATGCCGCTGCCTTCCGCGGCTGCCTTCTACGGCGCTGCTGCGCCGTGTGTGGAGGATCAAGGCGAAACATGAACGTTGAACGATCAGCGAGTGGCGACCGGGTGCCCCGCACGCGGCGGATTGCCACGTCTCTCACTGTTTCCCCAATGACCCTTGTACGTCACCCTGGTTGACATCGAACCTGAACAGCGCTCACCTTCGCCGTCACCCATCGGAGACACCCCCCATGAGAAGACTGATCGGCACGCTCGCGGCCGCCGCGTTGGCCCTGACCGGCCTCACCGCCACGGCGGCGACACCCGCGACGGCCGCCACCTCCGGCACCTTCAACGTCCTGACGTACAACGTCGCGGGCCTTCCGGAAGGCCTGAGCTCCGGCAATCCGGAGAAGAACACCCCGTTGATCTCGCCGCGTCTGGCGGCGTACGACATCGTGAACGTCCAGGAGGACTTCAACTACCACGCGGCCCTGTACGCGGGCGACAACCACCCGCACCGCACCGCGACCAGCGGTGGCGTGCCCTTCGGCGACGGCCTCAACACCCTCTCGGACTACGCTTTCGAGGACTTCCAGCGGGTGAAGTGGAACAAGTGCACGGGCACGAACTGCCTGACGCCCAAGGGCTTCTCCCTCGCCCGGGTGCGCCTCGCGGAGGGCGTGTTCGTGGACCTCTACAACGTCCACACCAACGCCGACTCCGACGACGCCGCGCTCGCCGCCCGCCGCGCCAACGTCGAGCAGCTGTCGGACTTCATCCGGGCGAACTCGTCCGGCAACGCGGTCATCGTCATGGGCGACACCAACACCCGGTACACCCGCAGCGGCGACAACATCCGCACCCTCGCCGACGACAACGGCCTGACGGACGCGTGGGTGCAGCTGGCCAAGGGCGGTGTCCGGCCGGCGCAGGGCGCGGACGCGCTGGTGTGCCCGACGACGGCGCCGCCGAACGGCTGCGAGGTCGTCGACAAGGTCCTCTACCGCGGCAGCAAGCTCCTGAAGCTCGACGCGACCCGCTACAACAACGAGTGGGCGTCGTTCCTCGACTCCGCGGGCGGCAACCTGTCCGACCACTTCCCGCACACCGTCGACTTCTCCTACACCCTCAACCCGTCCCTGAAGGCGAGCGACTTCTTCGGCGGCCCGCACGCCACGGCCTTCAACGACGCCGACGACCTGCCGGCCTCGGTGTCCCCGCGCACCCTGACCCTGCGCGGTGCCTCCCGCCTGGACGCGGTGTCCCTGACGCACGACGGCGGCACGACCCTCACGCACGGCGGTACGGGCGGTACGGCGACGTCCCTGACGCTGGCCTCCGGTGAGCACCTCACCTCCGTCAAGCTGACACAGGGTCAGAAGGACAGCCGTACCCGGATCTTCTCGGCGTCCTTCACCACCGACAAGGGCCGCACGCTGTCCGCCGGTACGGCGGCGTCGGACGCCAGGACCTTCACGGCACCGTCCGGCTGGCAGATCGTCGGGTTCACGGGGCGGGCCGGTGAGGAGATCGACAAGCTGGGGGTGCTGTACGCACCGATCGGCTGATCCCCCGCGCAGGATTCGCGGCGTTCGCCTCCCCGGCCGCCGGTGACACCTGAGGCCGGCGGCCAAGTCCCTGCGGCTCGCGGCCCCCTGCGCGTGACGCTCGCGAACCGGCCGCGCAGTGGGCAGGTCCGGCAGCCGCCCCAGGTGCCACGCTGACCACTTAGACTGGAAGCTTCGCGGAGGTCACACGCCGCCACGGGGGAGGGAGCGCGCCATGTCCCAACAGCAGCTCGGACGCGGCCCCTTGAGGTCCCGGCAGCCCCGACAGGCCGGCTCCACACCTCCCTCACCCGACGAGGAACCCGCGGACGGCTCGCCTCCCGCCCGCTTCGTCGGCTGGCTCGGCGGACTCGGGGCGGCGGCCGCCGGGTACGGCGTGTTCCAGTTCCTGTTCAGTGTGCTGCCCGCCACGATCGACGGGACGGCGGCCCGGTATGTGATCTCCGTCGTCAGCGGGCTCGCCACCTTCGTCGCGGCGTGGCTGGCGGCGGCGCTGCTGCGGGCCCGGACAGGGGCGTCCGCGGGGCTTGCGCAGGCCACCGCCGTGGGGCCGGCCGCGATGGCACCGGGTGCGCCCGGCCCGCTCCCCCAGGTGTTCGCCTCCGCCTACGCCGCCCTCGTCGACCAGGTGTCCGTCGTGGAGGACCCGGAGCGTGGGCTGCTCACGGGCTGGCCGCACTCCCTCGGCGAGAACACACCCTCCCGGCCCACCCCCGTCGGCACCGCGTACGGCCTGCACATCATGCTCGACCTGGGCGTGCCCGACGGCCGGCTGAGCACCGGCGACCTGGTGGACACGCTGTGGCGGCTGCGGCTCCCGGGCGGCGGCTGGTCGGCGCGCTCGCAGGGTTCCGAGGCACGGCCGGAGGTCACCGCGCTGGTGCTGGGCGCGCTGGCCCGGGCGGGCACGTCGGCCGAGCGGCTGGCGGCGGAGGTGGACCGGTGCACGAGCGGCTTCACCCGGCAACTCGACCGCGCCGGGCTGGAGTCGACGCATGTCGTGACGACCGTACTGCGCGGACTGCTGCGCGCCGCACCCCGCTCCGAGCTCCTTCCGACGCTGCGCGAGGCCCTCGCGGACGGCGCGATCAGCGACCCGCGCCGCGAGCATCTGCGCTGCTGGGGCTACCGTCTTCAGCCGCCGTACGGAAGGCCGTCACCGCTGCACACCGCGCAGGCCGTCGTCGCCCTCGACCGGGCCGCCCGGGTCCTGGGCGAGGACACCGACGCCCGCGCCGCCCGGGCCCGGACCGCCCGCGAGGACGGCGTCCGCTGGCTGCTGTCCTGCCCGGACGCACCGCACGACACCTGCCCGGACCTGGACAACCTGCACGAGGAAGTACGCCGCCCGCGCACGGACGACCCCTCGCGCCACGAGGTGCTGAACGTACGGCACTTCACCGCCGCGTGGCTGGCCCGCGCCCTCCTCTCGCCGGGCGCCCTGGAGATCGCCCGCGCGGACGGGCTGGAGGACGAGTGGCGGGTCCGGCTGGAGGGTGCCGTCGCCGCGGTGTGGGCGGGTCAGACGGACGGCATCTGGTCCTGGGGGGTGGGCGACAGCACCGAGCTGCGGCGGCCCATGTGGATGACCTACCAAGGTCTTTCGGCGCTGCGCGGACATGCCGTATGGATGTATCAGCCGGGTGGGTGAACTCGGCTATGGCGAGCGGGCGTTGGAGGATGAGTGCATGGGCGGTCGGCACGTCCTGGCGGCGCGACGGCTGCTGGCCGGGGCGCTGGACGGTGAACTGCCCGAGCATGGACTCGCGGCCGCGGCACGCCGTGTCGTCGCCGAACTCGGCGCTCCCGACCGCCTGTTGGAGCTGATCGACGACCTGGCCTCCGGCGAGGGCGACCCGGAGGGCTGCGCAGGGCTGTCGTACCGCCATGTCCTCGGCTTCGACAAGCTGCTGCTGATCGACGGCGGACCGCGCCGGATGCTGCGCGCCCATGTGTGGCATCCGGGCGCGGGCACGATCGGCAAGGAGGACATCCACAACCACCGTTCCCCGCTGGCGTCCTACGTGGTGCGGGGGCGGCTGGCCATGGAGTTGTACGAGGTCGACGAACGGGTCGGTGATCTCTCGGCGGCCCGCTACGAGGAGTCGCTCGCGGAGCGGTCGGCGGACTGGACGCTGAAGCCGGCCGGTCCGGCGCGGCTGCGGCTGACGCACCTGGGGCAGTACGCGGCGGGCAGTTCGTACGCGCTGCCCGCGCACACCCTGCACCGGGCCTGGTGCGACACGGACGAGCCGACGGTGACGCTGTTCCTGGAGACGGGCGCCGAACGGCGGCATCACACCGATGTGTTCACGGCGGCGGGCCCGCATCCGGGCGCGGTGGCGAAGGTGCCGCTGGCGGTGCCGGACTATCTGAACGCGCTTCGGGAACTGGCGGAGCGGCTCAGGGCCTGGTGAACGCCTGCCGGACGATGTCGAGGTTGTACGCGTCGACGTCGACCGTCGACAGCTCGGTCCGGGCGAGCCAGGCGGCGTCCTGGTCGGGCTCGGGAAGGGTGACCGCCGCGGTCAACGGCCGGACCAGGAAGTTCTCCTGCCAGTTCTTGATCTCGTGACCCCGGTAGTCGCTGACGAAGGACGACTCGCCGACCTTGCGGACGATCTCGCCCAGCAGTCCGGTCTCTTCCTTCAGCTCACGCAGGGCGCCGTCCTCGGGACTCTCACCCGGCTCCAGCTTCCCGCAGGGGACACCCCACACCCCTGGCAGGAACCGTTCTCTCTCGCTGCGGCGCACCAGAAGCACGCGCTGCTTGTCGTCCATCACGACGGCGGCCGCCAGTCGCCTGTCGCCGGGGATGTCCATGGTCATGGTTCCTCGGTCCCTCGCCGGTGATGAGTCCAAAGGGTCTGATACCCGGGAAACAGTCAACGCTAACAGGAACGGCGACTGAACGCGTCCACCTCGGCGTACGACGGGGTGCTGCCCAGCGGACTGCGGCCCGCCCGGATCTCCGCGACCGCCTCCAGCGCCGCGCCCAGCGCCCTTCGGTAGAGCAGCGAGCCGAGGCTGACGCGGCGCACACCGAGGTCGGCGAGGTGGGGGACGGTTGGGCCGGTCGGGGTATAGAGGATGTTCAGGGGGACGTCGAGATGCTTCACCAACCCGCCGATCTCCCGGGGTTCGGTCACTCCCGGCACGAACACGCCGTCGGCACCGGCCTGTTGGTAGACGTCGAGCCGGTCGAGCGTCCCCTCTCCGTCTCCGAGCCAGTACGTGTCGGTGCGGGCGTTGACGAAGAGGCCCGGTGCTGCCGCCTTGACGGCCTCGATCTTCGCGGCGTGCAGTGCGACCGGGCCCAGACGGTCCTCCAGATTGATGCCGGCGGCGCCGACGGCCGCCAGCTCCCGGGCGAACTCCCCGACCTCGTCCGGGTCTTCGCTGTATCCGTCCTCCGCGTCGACGGAGAGAAGGTACGGGCCGGAGCCGAGGGCGAGGGCCAGCCGGAGGGTCTCGTCGCGGGTGTCCGACGTCCCGTCGGGCAGACCTGCTGCCGCGGCGACGCCGAGGCTCGTCGTGCCGATCGCCCGGAAACCCTGGTCGGCGAGGGCTCTCGCCGAGGCGTGATCCCAGGCGTTGGGGAGGAGGAGGGGGGTGTGCATGTGGTGAAGTGCGGCGAAGGTGGTGGTCATGACCGGGTTCCTGTGCGGGCTCGGTGGGGCGGGCGTATTTGCGCAGTTCCCCGCGCCCCTGAATGCCTGCGGCGGCCTGCGCGGGTTCGGTGAGGGTGCGCGCAGCGCCTGCGGGTGCGTTGTGGGTCGGGGCCGCGCCGGGGGGTGTCCGTCCTCGGTCCCGCGGCTCGGTGGGCTGTGGGGTGCGCGGTGTCGGACGCCGGCCGCTGCGGGCGGACACCCCCGACACGTTCCCTTCCCGCCGTACGCGACCGCGGGTGTGTGGGGGTACGCCCCGCCCTCGCGATGTTGAAGGGGTCCGGTTCCGTCACGCCGAAACAGTAGGCGTATGTCGTTTCGGTGCCGGCCGAAGTGATCCGGACCCGCAATCTTGAATCTTCAGCAACCTGCCCCGACGGCTGCGCGCTGCCGACGGGCGGGCATCACGCCCAGGGGTCAGGCGCCGGCTGTCTCGACCCGTACGCCGTCGCCCTCACCCGTGCCGTCCGCCAACCGCACGCGCACGGCACGCCCGTCGTTCCAGCGGACGTGGATCCCGCCGTCGTCGTCCACGCGCACGGTCACCAGTTCGTCCAGCGGCGCGGGTTCCGGTTCGGCCGTGAGGCGGGCAAGGGCGGCGAAGAGGGTGGGTCCGGCTTCGGTGACACCGGTGAGGTCGTCGTCGAGCCGGGCGGCAGGGCGGAGTTCCGCGCGGACCCCGTCCGGCGCGGCCCACCCCGTGATCCGGACCGGCGTCCCGGGCACCGCACCCGTCACCAGATGGGCCCGCACCTCCACGGCCCCCCGCGCGAGCACCACGCTCGTCACCCGCGTCCCGTCGCCGACCGAGTGCCGGGAGGCCGCCCAGCCGTCGCCCGCGCCCAGCGGCACGATGTCCGTACGGCTCGGATCGTCGCCGACGATCACGCTGTTGTCGTACGACGGTGCCGGCGCGGTCACCGTCGAGTAGGCGAGGCGCGTGTAGTACGGGTCGTAGCGGACGTCCTCGCTGCCGTGGTTGTGGAGGCGGACCAGGCCGTCCGCGCTGGTGGACTGAAGGAGCCAGTTGGGGGCGGCGACGACGGTGACCGCGTCCGTGCGCTCGACGGGGGCGGGTTCCTCCGCCGCCGTCCACACCTCGTGGTCCGCCGGGAGGAGCAGGCCGAGGAAGCCCTTGCTCGCCCAGTACGGGGACGCCGGACCCGAATAGCCTTGCAGTACGGCCTCGTCGGGGCCGTGCCAGCCGAGGCTCAGCAGGCCGTGTTCGTCCACGGCGCCGCGCTCCAGGAAGTACTTCAGTGCGCCGGAGGACAGACGCCGGGTCTCGCCCGGGGCGAGTGGTGTACGGCCGGTGAGGGCGCCGAGCCACAGGGGCGCGGTGGTCGCGAAACGGTAGGTCAGGGAGCGGCCCTGGTGCATGGGGGCGCCGTCGCCGCCGAACAGGCGGGCGTAGTCCTCCAGGTGCCGGGTGAGCCGGCCGCCGTACAGGTCGAGGAGCCGCTCGTCCCGCGCCAGCCAGGCGTGCAGCACCGGGTAGAGGTGCATGGCCCAGCCGTTGTAGTAGTCGAACTTCCGGCCGTCGCCGTCCGTGTACCAGCCGCCGCCGAGGTACCACTCCTCGATGCGCTCCAGCCCCCGGTCGATCGCCTTGCGGGACTCCTCGGCCTCGTACCCGATCTCCTGGAGGAAGCCGCCCACCGTCACCGGGAACAGCTCCCAGTTGCAGGGCCAGGCCTCCGCGGTCAGCCCGTCCCCGAGCCAGGCCGCCGCCCGCTGCCGCACCCCGTCGTCCAGCCGGTCCCACAGCAGCGGCCGGGTCAGCCGCAGGGCGAGCGCGATCGACGCGGCCTCGACCAGCGGCTGGCTGCGGTCCTCGATGCGCGGCCAGACGCCCGAGACGCCGGCCGCGAGTCCGTCCGCGTAGCGCTCCAGCGCCGTCTCGTCCCGGCGGAAGGCCGCCAGCAGGAGCGTACGGGCGTAGCCCTCCAGGCCGTCGGAGAGCCGCCCCGACCAGCTCTGGCGGTCGCCGGGGAAGTGGTAGAGGGCGCGGTCCTCGGTGGCGTACGGCTCGACGGCGGCGAGCAGCGAGTCGGCGGCCGCCTCCCAGTGGGCGCGGGTGTAGCCGGTGCGCGGGCTCAGGGCGGGGTCTTCGGGAGGCAGGTGCATCGGTTCTCTTTCTCGCCGGCTCGGTACAGACCTGGGGCGTCCCGGTTCCGGTCGGAACGCCCCAGGAGTTCATCCCACCCGCACCTTGCCCTCCGGCACCAGATGCCGGGCGACGAGTTCATCGCGGACCAGGCCCGCGTACGCGGTGGCGCCACGCACCGAGGTGTGGGTGTTGTCGCGTTTCTCGTTGTAGAGGTACAGCGCCTTGGAGGCCTCGACGCCCAGGGACTCCACCAGCGCCTTGGTCTTCGCCGTCAGGTCGATCAACGGGACGTCCCGGGCGGCGGAGACCGAGCGGATGACGGCCGGGTGGTCCACGCCGAGGCCGTTCACCAGCAGGGCGGTGCCGTTGTCGAGCGTGCCGTCGGCGTTGAACCAGCGGCGCACGATCGGGGTGAGAAGGACCGGCTCGCCGCGCTTCTCGCGCACGCCCGCCACCAGGGCCTCCAGGTTGGCCCGGTACGTCGCCTCGTCGGTGGTCTTGTCGTTGTGGGCGAGCTGGATCAGGACCGGGTCGCCAGGGCGGATCCGCGGCTGGACGGTGGCCCAGAGGCGGGAGTCGGCGAGATAGGTGACCGTGCTCTCGCCGGAGTCGGCGTAGTTGGCGACGGACAGGCCCTTGCGGAGGTACTGCGGGAGTTGCTGGCCCCAGCCGGAGTACGGGGCGCCGGGCTGGTCGCAGACCGTGGAGTCGCCGACGAGGAAGATCTGGCGGGCGTGCCGTGCGGGGGAGACTTTGATGTCGGCGAGCGCGGGGGCCGCGCCGCCCAGCCGGAGGTCGAGCCCGGCGGTGCCGTCGGGGCCGGTGGGCTCGCCCTCGGGGGTGCGGACGTTCACCGTGAAGCTGCGGGAGACGCGCTCACCGGCCGGGGCGGGCGTCTCGGGGAGCAGGGCGCGGCGTGTCTCGCCGGTGACGCTCGTGCTGGACGCGGCCTCGCCGCCGAGGAGGACCTTCACGTCGTACGTGCCGGGCGGGACGTCGAAGTGGCAGGCGGCGGCGGTGCAGTTCTCGAGGCCGAGGGCGCGCCGGCCCTCGTACGGCCCGTGCGCGTGGGCCGGTACGGCCGCCAGGCCGGTGCTCAGCGTCAGCGCCGCCAGGACGGCGAGGTTGAAACGTCTCATTCGTCGGTTCCTCCACGCACGACAAGTCTGGCGCTGGACCGTACCCGTTTCCACAAGCGCTTTCTAGACCTCGATCCGATTTCACAGGACTGCCAACTTCTCCGCCGTGAAAGCCCTTTCGCGAAATCGATTCAACTGTCACCCTCGCTCTCACCCCGCACCACGACCCCCGCACCGGATCGAACACTTCTCGAAGGAGGCACCCCCATGTCCGGATCCACCGACAGACCGGTCCGACGCCGCACCTTCGTGCTCGGTACCGCCGCCGCGGCAGGCACGGCCGCGCTGAGCGGGACCGCGGCCGCCGCGGCCTTCGGCTGGAGCGACGACGGCACGAACTACGTCGTCGACACCGGCGCCGGCCTGGTTTTCAAGGTCCGCAAGTCCAACGGCGATCTGAGCTCGCTGGTCTACCGCGGCACGGAGTACCAGGGCTACGGCGGCATGAGCTCGCACATCGAGTCCGGCCTCGGCACCTCCACCGTGTCGGTCAGACAGTCGGGTTCGACGATCCTGATCTCGGTCGCGTACGGCACGCTGCGGCACTACTACGCGGCCCGCAGCGGCGAGAACAACATCTACGTGTGGACCAACAAGGCCGACACGTCGGTCTCGGCGACCCGCTTCATCCTGCGCACCCGGCCGGGTCTGTTCCTCAACGACGAGCCGGACTCCTACACGTACGCGCCCACCACCATCGAGGCCTCCGACGTGTTCCGGAAGTCCGACGGCCAGACGCGCTCGAAGCACTACTCGAAGCTGCGCGTCATGGACTACAACTACGTCGGCTGGTCCAGCGGCGGCGTCGGCCTGTGGATCGTGCGCAGCAACCACGAGAAGGCGTCCGGCGGCCCCTTCTACCGCTCGCTGCTGCGGCACCAGAGCGCGGACGGCGGTGGCCTGTACGAGATCCTGTACTACGGCCAGAACCAGACCGAGGCGCAGCGGTTCGGCCTCCAGGGCCCGTACATCATCGCCCTCACGGACGGCGGGGCGCCCTCCTCATCGCTGTTCCCGGGCACGCTCACCACGTCGTGGGCGGACTCGCTGGGCATCTCCGGGTACGTGCCGGCGAGCGGCCGGGGCCGGGTCGCGGGCGTCGGCATCACCGGCCGCAACACGTCGTACGCGTACACGGTCGGACTCGCCAACGCGGCGGCGCAGTACTGGGGTTCGGCTCGGGCGTCGGACGGCTACTTCTCCATCGGGGGTGTGCTGCCGGGGACGTACACACTGACCGTCTTCAAGGGCGAGCTGGCGGTGTACACGTCCTCGGTGACGGTCACCGCGGGCGGGACGACGACGCTGAACACGATCACGATCCCGTCGTCGAACGACCCGTCCAACGCAAGCGCGATCTGGCGGATCAACGACTGGAACGGCACGCCCAGCGGCTTCAAGAACGCCGACCTGATGACGTACGCGCATCCGTCGGACGTCAGGGCCGCGTCCTGGACCGGGAACGTGGTGATCGGCAGCGGCAGCGAGACCTCGGCCTTCCCCTGCTACCTCTGGAAGGACGTCAACAGCGGCCTGATCGTCTACTTCAGGCTGACCGCGGCCCAGGCCGCCGCCGCGCACACCCTGCGCATCGGCGTGACAACGGCCTACGCCAACGGCCGCCCGCAGATCTCCGTCAACGACTGGACCTCGGCCATCCCTTCCGCGCCCACCCAGCCGAACACCCGCTCCCTGACGAACGGGTCCTACCGGGGCAACAACCACACCTTCACCTACAGCGTCCCGGCGTCGGCCTGGCTGACGGACACGAGTCGGTACAACGTGCTGAAGATCAACGTGGTGAGCGGTTCGGGGACGACCTCCTACCTCAGCGCGGGCACGGCGATCGACGCGATCGACCTGCTCGCCTGACGGCACCTCATGTTCCGCGCGTCCACTGCTGGTTCGTCGCGCCATTGCACGTGTACGTGATGATCGCGGCGGCGTTGGCGGTGGACGCGCCGTTCACGTCCAGGCACTCCCCGGTCGCGCGGGACTTGATGTTCACGTACGAGCCGGTGGTGGTGAGCGACCACTGCTGGCCGGTCGATGAGCCGTTGCAGTTCTCCTGGGTGACCGTGCTCGCGTTCTCCTGCACGCACAGGGAGCTGTTCCTGACCATCAGCTGGTAGTAGCCGCTGCCGACGGGCTTGAACCAGTACTTCTGGTTGTTGCCGCCGTTGCAGTCGTACTGCTTGATCTGGGCGCCGGCCCACAGCGACTGGCTGGTGACATCGGCGCACCTGCCGCTGTGCCGCGCGACGAGCGTGTTGTACGTGGCGCTCGTCCCGCTGATCGAGCCGGTGGCCGTGTCGATGGTGACCTCAGGGGACCAGGACATGGACATCGAGGTCGAGGAGGGGAAGGTAAGCGGCAGCCAGACGTAGCGGGAGTCGTTGACGGTGCCGCCGAAGGAGTTGCCCCAGCGGTCGCCCAGGTAGAGGTACGAGGTGGTCGAAGTGCCCTGCACCGGGAGGACGTACGCGGTCTGCGAGCCGTAGGTGGTGGAGTCGCCGATGTTCTTCATCGCGGTCCACGGTCCGGCGATGTCGGTGGCCGTGGCGTACTGCTGCTGGTTGGGGTTCCAGCCGGTCGCGCCGGACGTCAGCATGAAGTAGACGCCGTTCCGCTTGAACAGGGCGGGGGCCTCGCGGTGGCCGCCGTGCCAGGGGTCCGCGACGAGGGCGGCGATGCCCGTGTAGTCGTCGGTCAGGCGGTAGATCTGGAGGTCGTAGTTCTCGCGGGCGGCGGAGACCATGTAACCGGTGCCTTCGGTGTCGACGAAGACCGTGATGTCACGGGACATGTGCTGGCCGAGCGGGCGGAAGCTGCCCTGCCAGGTGTAGTCGCCGTCGACGGTGTCGGAGACGGCGACCGCGGCGCGGGCCTCGCTGTAGTCGGTGCCGTTCTCCTTGTGCATCCACATGACGAACTTGCCGGTGGAGGCGTTGTACATGACCTTCGGGCGCTCGATGTTGGCGGTGGCCAGCTCGGCGGCGCTCGACTGGGTCAGGACGTGGTTCCTGAACTCCCAGTTCTTCAGGTCGGTGGAGCGGTAGGCGTCCACGTACCGGAAGGTGTTGTCGGCGTTGCGGTGCTCGCCGAACCAGTAGTAGTAGGAGCCGACCTTGATGACACCGCCGCCGTGAGCGTGCACGGGGTTGCCCGAGGTGTCGGTGAACTGGGTGCCGTTGGTGATGGTCCGGGGTGCCGCCTGAGCCGGTCCCGCGGTGGCGAGGGCGCCGGCCAGGGCCAGACAGAGGGCGAGCAGAACCGCGTACGCACGTCTCGGCATCAGGCACTCTCCTTCACGGCCGCGGCGGTGGCGTCGGCCACGGGTATGCCGAAGTCCGGGGTGCCGTCGGGGTTCCAGCCGAGCTTCTGGATGCGGGTGTGGCGGTTGGGGTCGTTCAGCGGGTCGCCGACGATCTCCTTGTACTGGCGGGCGTGGTAGACGAGGACGTCGCTGCGGCCGTCCTCGGCGACGGTGAAGCAGTTGTGGCCGGGGCCGTACTGCTGGGTGGTGTCGTTGCTGGTGAAGACGGGGGTCGGGGACTTGCTCCAGCTGGCCGGGTTCATGAGGTCGGCGTCGGCGTCGACGGTGAGCATGCCGACGCAGTAGTGGTGGTCGGTGGCGGAGGCCGAGTAGGTGAGGAAGATCCGGCCGTTGCGCTTGAGGGCGTACGGGCCCTCGTTGACCTTGAAGCCGACGCACTCCCAGTCGTACTCCGGGGTCGACAGCCGGATCTGAGGGCCCTTCAGGGTCCAGGGGTTCGCCATCTCGGAGAGGAAGAGCCCGGTGTTGTTGTCCAGCCCGGGTTCGTGCTGCGCCCAGCAGAGGTAGCGGGTGCCGCGGTGGGTGAAGGTGGTGGCGTCCAGGGAGAAGGTCTCCCAGGCCGTCCTGACCTGGCCGCGCTCCACCCAGGTGCCCTTGAAGGGGTCGGGGTGGGAGTTCTCCAGGACCCAGATCCGGATCTTCCACACGTCCTCGGCGGGCGCGGCGGCGAAGTAGATGTACCACTTGCCGCCGATGCGGTGCAGCTCCGGCGCCCAGATGTGCGCGCCCATGTCGCCGGTGGCGTGGGCCCGCCAGATGACCGACTCGGCGGCCGTGGTCAGGCCGTTCAGGGTGCGGGAGCGGCGCAGGATGATGCGGTCGTACTCGGGGGCGGTGGCCGTGAAGTAGTAGGAGCCGTCGGTGTGGCGGTTGATGTGGGGGTCGGCGCGCTGCTGGACGAGAGGGTTCATGTAGGGGGCTGCCTTCGCGGGCGCGGCCTGGGCGACACCGGGGAGGGCCGACACGGCGGTCAGGGCGCCGGCGGCTGCGGCGCCCTTCAGCAGCAGTCTGCGGCTGGGGGTTTGAGGGCTTGGGGGGAGGTGGGGCAGGTCGTCTGCGCGGCTCATGCGGACTGCCTCTCGGGTTCTCGGAGGGGGGAGTTTTCGAGGGGGAGTTGTTCGACATGGCGGACATGATCTGTCATTGCGAACGCCGAAAAGGTAAGGGTGTGGAACGAGGAGGTCAACGGGTTCGACCTGACGGGGAGAGCGCTTTCCGAGGAGCCGCGATTTTCTGTTATCCGCGCCCTGGTCACCCGTCTCCGATAACGTGCACAGCCATACCCACAAGACAGCAGCGGCCGCCGGCGCCCTCGCGGCGTTGGCCGCCCTGACCCTGGCCGCTCCCCCGGCGGCCGCCGCCGGCCGGGACGTGACCGCCGACGTCCTCGCGGACCGGGACGTGACGCTCAGCGGCGACACGGTGGTCACCGTGCCGTCGGGGACGACGACGTACGACGGCGTCTTCCGCGGCGAGGGCACGCTCACCGTGCGCGGCACCGGAACCCTGATCCTGACCAAGGACAGCGACTTCACCCTGCCGAAGTCCCGGCAGCGGCAGAAGGTGAGCGTCCTCGGCGGCAACCACCCGTACGTCACCACGACCGCCGCGGACCCGCCGGCGATCACGGTGGAGCGCGGGGCGACCTTGCAGTACGGCAACGGCGGCAAGACCGGGCTGATCGGGCACTTCCCGTACAACACCCCGGCGTTCCGGCTGAACCAGGACAACATCCGGGTCGACGGCACCCTGCGGCTGTCGATGACGAGCGCCTACAACCTGGGCACGATCAGCGGCTCCGGTCTGATCACGCAGCAGCGCTTCCTCTGGGGCAACTGGCCCCTGTCGGGCACCCACTCCTTCTCCGGGGTGATCGACAACGGCACGCAGCTCCACGCCGGTGCGCCGGAGTTCGCCACCTCGCTGCCGAACGTGCGCAAGGTCCTCAACCAGGGCACCTGGACCGTGGACACGCCTCTCGGCCAGACCGTCACCCAGCGCATGGACTTCTACCAGCGCGAGTACGGCAGCGACATCAACGTCCAGTCCCGGCCGGGCAGCAAGGTGATCCTGACGGGCCAGTACAGCTGGTCGAACCAGGGCGGCGACACCAATCCCTCGCTCAGCGACCCGGCCCTGAACTGGACGCCCGCGCGCAAGAACATCAACAAGCGCGGCACCAACATCAAGGGCGCGAACGTCCAGTGGGGCGACGGCACCACGAACAAGATCTTCATGCCGGGCACGGCGGAGACCGTCTACATCAACCTCCTCGCGGCCCGCTTCCGCTCGCTGCTGACGTTCGACTACAACGGACCGGTGACGCTGGGCGCCCCCATCGGCGGCGGGGTGTTCCACGACACACTGTCCGCGCCCGGCGCCGGGGACATCGTCATCAAGGGAACGAAGGGCAACGACGTCACCTTCGCCGCCGTGCAGTACTACGACGGCTCGACGACCGTCGAGAAGGGTGCTGTGCTGCGACTGGGCAGCGGCAAGCCGGGCGGCGACGGCGGGCTCTACACGCGGGGCGGCCTCTACAAGGTCGTCAACGACGGCTCGCTGGTTCTGAACAACACCGGCAAGCCCTTGTCGCTGTCCCGCATCAGCGGCAGCGGCTCGCTCACCCAGGCGGGGTCCGCCACGACGACCCTGACTGGCAGCGCGGTGACGTACACCGGCACGACCACGGTCAAGCGGGGCACCCTCGCCCTGCGCGACGGCGCGACGCTCGCCCGCAGCAAGGCGATCCGGCTCACGTCGCCGCAGTCCCGCCTGGACGCGGGCCCTTCGGGACTGCGCGTGGGCACGGGCAGGACACTGACCGGCAAGGGCACCGTGCGGGGAGCGGTGACGAACGACGGCGTGGTCGCGAGCGGCCTGACCGTCTCCGGCGACTACACCCAGTCGGCGAAGGGCGAACTGGTGCTGCGCGACAGCCCGTTGAAGGTGACGGGCGCCGTCCGCCTGGCCGGTGGCCTGGACCTGGCCTCCGCCGCGACCGCACCGCCCCGGAAGATCACGGTCCTCGACCACCGGGGCCGCTCGAAGACGTCCGGCACCTTCACCGGCCTCAAGGAGGGCGGGAAACTCCAGCTGGACGACACCACCTACCGCATCAGCTACCGGGGCGGCGACGGCAACGACGTCGTCCTGACCGCCGTCACCTCCACCCCCTCCCCCGGCTCGGACACCCCCCGCACAGCGGCCGACACCCTCGCCTCCCCCGACTCCCGCAACGCGAGCAGCGGTCTCGGCTGGTGGCCGTACGTCCTGGGCGCGGGCCTGCTCATCGGGCTCGCGGTCCCGGCGACGAGGTTCGGGCGGGGGCGCGGGCGGCGGCGGGGTGGGCGGCACGCGGCGTAGGGACGCCCCGGGGTGTCCCACATGCCGGTCACCCTTCCCGGCTCGACTACCGTCGTCACCATGACCAGCACCATCACCCTCGCCGAAGCCCTCGCCACCGGACCCGTTGTGCTCGACGGCGGTATGTCCAACCAGCTGGAGTCCGCCGGGCACGATCTGAGTGACGAGCTGTGGTCGGCGCGGCTGCTCGCGGAGCGGCCCGAGGCGATCACCGAGGCGCATCTCGCCTACTTCGAGGCGGGGGCGGACGTGGCGATCACGTCGAGTTACCAGGCCACCTTCGAGGGCTTCGCCAAGCGCGGGATCGGGCCGGAACGTGCGGCCGAACTACTCGCCCTGAGCGTGGAGTTGGCGCGCGAGGCGGCCCGGCAGGCACAGGGCAGGGGTGTCACGCGGCCGCTGTGGGTGGCCGCCTCGGTCGGGCCGTACGGGGCGATGCTGGCGGACGGCTCCGAGTACCGGGGGCGGTACGGGCTGAGTGTGGACGAGCTGGAGCGCTTCCACCGGCCCCGGCTGGAGGTGCTGGCCGGCGCCCGTCCCGACGTGCTGGCGCTGGAGACGGTTCCGGACGCCGACGAGGCCGAGGCGCTGCTGAGGGCGGTGCGCGGGCTGGGTGTGCCGGCCTGGCTGTCGTACTCCGTCACCGGGGAGCGCACCCGCGCCGGGCAGCCTTTGGAGGAGGCCTTCGCCCTGGCCGCCGACGCGGACGAGGTGATCGCGGTGGGCGTGAACTGCTGCGCGCCGCAGGACGTCGAGGGCGCCGTCGAGATCGCCGCCCGGGTCACCGGTAAGCCGGTCGTCGTCTACCCGAACAGCGGGGAGGCCTGGGACGCCGAGGCGCGGGCGTGGAACGGCCGTTCCTCCTTCACCCCGGAAGAGGTCCTGGGGTGGCACGCGTCCGGGGCGGGGCTGATCGGGGGATGCTGCCGGGTCGGGCCGGACGCGGTCGCGGGGATCGCGAGGGCATTGAAGCCATAACGCCTGTCGACTCCCCCACCCCACTGCCGGCCTCCAACCGCAAAGACGCCGGCAGAGCATTTGTTGTCGGGTACGCATGTGGTGGTACGGGACTCTGTGGCGCGGCTCGGCGGATAGCGCCGCCCGAGCCGTATGCGAATCAGTACCCCTAGGGCCGGCGCACCGCTCCCGGCAACCGCAGACGTCGTACCACCGCCCGCAGTTCCGCACCGCGCCCGGCCGGGCCGAGGGCCGGGGCAGGGGCGGGTGGGGGTTGCGGGGGTGTGGGCGCGGCGGCCCACAGGGCGAGCTCGGCGTCGCGCGGTCCGTGCGCGGTACGGGTCTCGCCGTCGCCGAAGATCCGCACCGGATGCGAGTCGTCCCAGGGCTGCCACCCCGGGTCGCCGTCGACCGCGAACCGGACCCACGCCCGGTGCATCTCGTCGGCGAGCTCCCGCGGGGCGCCGTCGCCGGCCAGCTTGCGGGACTCGGGGACGTCGCCGGTGTCGAAGACGAAGCCGAGCTCCAGCGCGTGGCAGGAGCCGAGGTCGGGGAGGGTGGAGGGCCAGGCGAACTCGTACACGTACGACGACCCGGGGCAGGCGTCGGCCAGGTGGTGCAGGGGGATGCGCAGCAGGTGGTCGGTGACCATCTGGCCGACGATCTCGGCGGTGCCGGCCTCCGGGTGCAGGGTGCGGTAGCCGCGCGGGATGTCGGCGCCGGCGTGGCAGCGGGCCATGGCGCCGGCCAGGGCGACCGCGCCGAGCCGGTCGACGCGCTCCAGCAGCCCGCCGGGCACCAGCCACAGCCGGTACTCGTCCCGGGTCCAGCCCATCATCAGGTCGACACCGACCGCGGCGTCACCCTCCGTGATCGCCGCGAGGGGATCGCGGGGCACGATGTCGCCGTCGACGACGATCCCGAAGGCGGGCCCGCCCACCACGGGGCTGCTCAGCCGGCCGACCTCGGCCTGGGTGCGCAGCAGCAGCTCACGGTCGACGTCCGCGAAGGCGGCGGCGGTGCCGGGGATCTTCAGCCGGGTGGCCATGCGGCGCACCATCCGCCGTACCTTGTCCCGGTCGGCGGTCTCGGGCGGCCCGCTCTGGAGAATCGCCCGCTGGACCAGTCCCTGGGCGGGTGGGGCGGCGAGCAGCGCGCCGATGCTGATCGCGCCGGCGGACTGGCCGAACAGGGTGATGCGGCCGGGGTCGCCGCCGAAGGCCTCGATGGACTCGTGCACCCACTCCAGGGCGGCGAGCTGGTCGCGCAGGCCGGGGTTGGCGGGGGCGTCCGGGAAGTAGCCGTAGCCCTCGACGCCCAGCCGGTAGTTGACCGAGACCAGGACGACGCCGTCGCGGGCGAAGGTCCGGCCGTCGTACACGGGCATGCCCGCGGTGCCGCGGGTCAGGGCGCCGCCGTGCAGCCACACCATGACCGGCAGCCGGGCGCCCGGGGCGGGTTCGGGGGTCCAGACGTTGAGGTTGAGACAGTCGTCGCCGGGCACGACGGGGTCGGACAGGTACTGTGCGAAGGCCTCGGAGTACGGCGGTTTCGGCGGGGTCGGCCCGAAGGCCGCGGCCTCGCGCACACCGTCCCAGGGCTCCGGCGGCTCGGGCGGCCGGAATCTGCGCGGGCCGAACGGGGGCGCCGCGTAGGGGATGCCGCGGAACACCGCGACGCCCTGTTCGTACCGGCCCCGTACAGCACCGTAGGGCGTGCTCACCACGGGGTCTGCCTGGACTGCTGTCATCCGTCCACCAGCCTCCTCACCGCGCTCGTGCACCGTGAAGATCAGAGCAACTCATTGTGGCCCGATATTCCGGTGCACGAGCGGGTGTGAGGGCTGTTCGGCGTACCCCGCTACGGGGCGTGCACGGCTACTTGGCGTACATCGAGTGGGACGCCTCACCTGCTGGTAGCCCGGGACGCGTTCGAAGTTTCGAAAGTCGCGGACCTGGCAGACCTGCGATCTCCGGCCTCTTCCGGACTCATTGCGGCGAACCTAGGGTAGGAAGCGCTTACTGTTTCCGCGCTGGTCGAAACTTTTCATGGCCCTCGGGCGGGCCGGAGAGGTGGTTCCCGATGGTCCGTACGGGCGGAGCGAGCGTGACCGCCGGACCGACCCTGGCCGTCGTGGCCCGTGAGGCCGGGGTGTCCGTGCCGACCGCGTCCAAGGTGGTCAACGGCCGGGAGGACGTGGCCCCGGAGACCCGCCGCCGGGTCACCGAGGCCCTGGACCGGCTGGGCTATGTCCGCAGACCGCGCTTCGACGCGGCGAAGACCCCCGGGCTGGTCGATCTGGTCGTGCATTCGCTGGACACCTCGTGGTCGGGTGCGGTGCTGCACGGTGTGGAGGCGGCGGCACACGACGCGGGTCTCGAGGTGGTGGTCTCGGCCGGGCTGACCCGGACCCGGGGCGGGCGCCCGGAGCGGGGCTGGCTGGACAAGCTCACCGCGCGCGGCTCGTCCGGGGTGCTGTTCAACCTGGCCGAGCTGACGGCGTCCCAGTACGCCTGGCTGGAGCAGCACCGCATCCCGTTCGTGATGATCGACCCGGTACTGGAGCCGCCGCCGGGCGTGGTGTCGGTGGGCGCGGCGAACTGGCACGGCGGTGTGACCGCGACCGAGCATCTGCTGGCGCTGGGCCATCAGCGGATCGCGGTCATCGCCGGTCACCAGCGCAAGATGTGCAGCACCGCCCGGGTCGCCGGGTACCGCTCGGCGCTCGCGTCGGCCGGCGTGCGGCACCGTCCCGACTACGTGCGGCACGCGAGCTTCGACGAGGGTGTCGCCCGGCGCCGGATGCTGGAACTCCTCGAGCTGCCCGAACCGCCGACCGCCGTCTTCGTCTGCTCGGACCGGATGGCCCTCGGCGTCTACGAGGCGCTGGCGGAACGGGGACTGAGCGTGCCGGACGACATGAGCGTCGTGGGCTTCGACGATCTGCCGGAGGCCCGCTGGATCGCCCCGGCCCTGACCACGGTGCGTCAGCCGCTGTCGGAGATGGCGGCGACGGCGCTGCGGCTGCTGGTGCGGATGATGGAGGGGGAGCGGCCGGAGAGCACGCGGACGGAGCTGTCGACGCGCTTGGTGGAACGGGCGAGCACGGCCGCGCCACGCGGGCTGTCCCGCTGAAGCCTCACCTGGTTGGCCGGGCGGTTCACGGCTACGGGCGCTGGGGGTGCGCGGGTCGGCCAGGGGGTGTTGTGATGGTCACGTGCGGTGCCCGCGCCCGCCGCGGCAGCGGCTGGTGTCGCAGCCGGTGCGGCGAGGGTGCGTGCCGGGCGCCGTGGGTGCTGTGCGGGACTTTCACAACACCCCCTGGCGCCGAAGGGCCGTGTTCGGCGAGTCGAGCAGGTCGGGATCGTCCGGAAGGAGTGGTCGTTGTGGCCCGGAACCGGCGTCTGATCCTGAGCTCCCCGTCGAAGGTCTGGGGGCTGCTGTCCGAAGGCCATCGCTACGGGGAGTGGGTGTCGGGAACGCAGCAGGTTCTCGAAGCGGACCCGCACTGGCCCGACGTGGGCGCCCGTCTCCAGGTCCGGGTCGGGGTCGGGCCGCTGGTCCTCGACGACACCTGCGTCGTGCGGATCTGCGAACCGCAACGCCGGCTGGAGCTGGAGGCGAAGGCGGATCCCTTCGGCGCGGCCCGTATCGCCATGCGGCTGATCCCGTGGGGCGAGAACACCCTCTTCACTCTCGACTGGCATGCCCTGCGCGGCCCCGGCATCCGGATGCACGGGCTTCCCGTCGACTATCTCGTCCGGATCCGCAACGGCATGATGCTGACGAAACTCGCCCGCATCGCGGTGCGCGAGACCGGTGACAGCGCCCTCGGCACCCGAGCTCACTGAGCGGTTCCGGCGTGCGGCGCCGGCCCTGATCGCGTTGGACCGACAGGGTGGTTGATGCGCCGACCGGCCCGTCTGCCCTGGTGGCGGCGGTGATCGTTGCTAGCTTCGCGAGCTGTCCGAGGGTCCCGGGGGCATCGAGCCGAGGCGGGGCCATGGCCATCAGCTGAGGCGAGAGTCGAGAGGCACGGGTATGAGCGAAGATCCGGACGGTCAGGCGGTTGCCCCGTTCAGGCGCAGGAGTTTCCTGGCGTCGGCCGCGCTGGCGAGCGGCGCGCCGGCCGTGGTCGCGGTCGCCGGTCCCGCGCAGGCTGCCGGGCCGACGACGGGCGGTGTGGCCGCGGCGCCCGCCGTCGGGTCCGTGGCACGGCTGCTGGCCGTTCCCGCGGACAGCCGCGGGGTCAACTGGATCAGGTCGGCCCTTCAGGTAGCCGTGGCACTCGAACTCGCCACCATCCCGCCGTACTTCTGCGGTCTGTGGTCCGTCAAGGACCGCCGCACCGAGGTCGCGAGACTGATCCAGCGCATCGTCGGCGACGAGATGTACCACCTGGGCATCGTCTGCAACCTGCTTGTGGCGGTGGGCGGAAGGCCGCAGATCAAGGCCGCCGCGCCCGTCTACCCCGGCCCGCTGCCCGGCGGTGTCCGGGCCGGCGTGACCGTCTACCTGTCGGGCCTGACCAAGGCCTACGTACGCGATGTGATGATGGCGATCGAGGCCCCCGAGGAGTCGCTCGTCCGCAGCGCGCAGGCCTCCCCCACCGTCGGCGAGTTCTACGAGGGGCTGCTGGGGGCGTTCCGGACGGTGCGGCCGGAACTGTCGGCGCGGGGGCAGCTGTCGCAGTACGTCTTCTCCGACGACCTGTCGCCGATCGAGAACCTCGACCACGTCGAGCAGGCCGTCGCGATCATCATGGAGCAGGGCGAGGGCACCACCAGCTCACCGTCGGCTTCCTTCGAGGACGACCACCCGGCGCACTACTACGCCTTCGGCGAGATCTACCACGGCCGGGAGCTGCGTCACACCGAACACGGCTGGCAGTACGTCGGCGCGCCCGTGCCCTTCCCCGACGTACGCCCGATGGCCCCGATCCCCGTCGGCGGCTGGCCCAACCCGCCGGCCCGGGTGCGGCAGCTCCTGCACCACTTCGACGCCACCTACAGCACCGTGCTGGACACCCTCGACGCGGCCTGGGCGGGCGGCGGCCACCGCACCCTGGGCGCGGCCATCCACGCCATGCGCGGCCTGGAGCGGCCCGCCGTGGAACTGATGGAGACCCCGAACCTGTACGTCCCCGGCACCTACGGCCCCCAGTTCCGCGCGCTCCGCAGGCGGCTGCCGGCCTCCTGACCCCGTGCCGGCGGCCGTGAACGGCCGCCGGCCCACCGTCGCTCCGCATGCCCCACCGAGATCGGGATCACCGCCGAGATGGTCGGGGAGCTGCTGTACAAGCAGCTCCCCGACCTCGCCGACCGACGGTGATGCCGCGGGCGACGAGCGCCGCGCGCGCCGTGGCTGCTCGCGGGTCCAACAACCCTGGTTGTTGGACCGGTTCACCCACACGGGCCGACGACGCCCCGCAACAATGCGTGCATGAACCATGACTGGCAGCGACAGATCCACGCGCTCCACGAGGAGTTGGTCCGGCGCGACGACCCCGCCGCCTGGGTGCGGGAGGCCGACGCGGTGGAGGCCTCTGTGCTGTATCCCGGGTTCGCCCTGCGGGGGCCGGTGTTCGGGGTCGCCGTGCAGGATCCGGCGGTGGGGCCCGAGTGGCGGGTGTTGAAGCCGGTCGTGGACGGCATGCCGCAGATGTGCCGGGACGCGCTGAACACCTGTCTGTGGTTCCGCGCGAAGGACGACACCGACGATCCGGCCGTACGGCGTGAACTGCTCGCCGCCGTGGACGTGTTGAGCCGGGAGCCGGTGAACGAGGTCGAGGTGTGCGGGGCGCGGTACCGGATCGTGCGCGGGGACGAGTTCTCGCGCTGCGACGACCAGAACGCGCTGGAGCCGCCCAGGCCCACCGACCCTGAGCCCGCCGAACGGACCTGGGATCCACGCGCCGACCACTCCCCCTCCCCCGACCTGGACTTCGTCCTGGACCCGGATCCCACGAGCGACGGCCCGATGGCGGGCGCCCTGCGGGCGGCGCTGCGGGACTTCGCGTACCAGGGCATGCGGTTCCCCGCCCTGGTACGCCGTGACTCGGAACGGGCGGCGCTCTCGCATCCGGGGATCGTGCTGCTGCCCACGTGCTTCGGCGTGGTCGAGCGGGAACGCACCGGCTGGGAGCCGGCCCTCGCTCTCCAGTCCACCCCGCATGACGCCCGGCGCGCGCTGTACGACGCGCTGGGCGAGATGTGGCCCATGCTGTACCGGTTCGACGACGAGAAGAAAGCCGTGTACGCCAAGGCGGCCGAGGAGTTCCGGGCTCTCGAACGCGCCGACGAGGCCCGTGTGGAGGGCCGGGTCTTCCGGATCTGCCGCACCGAGCGCCTGCTCCGCATGGGCCCCGACGGCCCGGAGACCCCGCGCCCCTCGGACAGGGACGACTACGGCCCCATGAAGATCCATCCGACGCTGCTCGACGACGGCACCCTCGTCTACGACGAGTGAGCCGGCACCCTCCGTCCGGCGCACAGGTGTTCCATATCGCGCGCCGCCCTGCGTAGCCTCGGCTGCGATGAACGCCATTCCCGCGCTCCTGGACCATCTCGTCCTCGCGACCCCCGACCTGTCCGCGACGGTCGCCGACTTCGCCCGACGCACCGGCGTGACCCCCGCACCGGGCGGCGTGCACATCGGGCTCGGCACCCGCAACCATCTCGTGTCACTGGGCGGCGCCGGCTATCTGGAGATCATCGGCCCGGATCCCGAGCAGTGCGCGCCCGGGCAGCCCCGCCCCTTCGAGGTCGACGGGCTCACCGCCGCGCGCACGGTCACCTGGGCGATCAGCCCGCCCGACCTGGATTCGGCCATCGAGGCCGCCCGGGCCCAGGGGTACGACCCCGGCGCGGCGCAGACGATGAGCCGCCGCAGACCCGACGGCACCCTGCTGGAGTGGCGGCTCACCGACGGCGACGACGCCCACCCCTCCGGCCCCGTCCCCTTCCTCATCGACTGGAGCGCCACGATTCACCCCACCGCCTCCGGTCTGCCGGTCACCCCCCTGCTCTCCCTGTCCGCGAGCGCCCCCGCCCCGGACGAGATCCGCCCCCTGCTGTCGGCACTCGGCACGGACCTGGACCTCACGCCCGGCCCGGTGAGGATCTCGTTCACGGTGGACACGCCGCGTGGCCCGGTCACGTTCCACTAGGTGTCCGGCAGGCGTCCGATTCCTTCAAGACCGGCCGCCGCCCGGCTGCCTAGGGTGGCCGCATGACTCCACGATTCGATGCCATCGGCCTCGTCGTCTCCGACATGGCCGCCTCGGTCGCCTTCTACCGCCGCCTCGGCTTCGCGTTCCCCGACGGCGCCGAGCACGAGCCCCACACCGAGGCCGAACTCCCGGGCGGACTACGCCTGATGCTCGACACCGAGGAGACGGTGCGGTCCTTCCTCCCGCAGTGGCAGCCGCCCAGCGGTGGCGGCCGTCACTCCCTGGCGATGCGCTGCGACGACCCGACGGAGGTCGACGCGGTGTACGAGGACCTGGTCGGCGCCGGCTACCACGGCGAGCTCAAGCCGTGGGACGCCTTCTGGGGCCAGCGGTACGCATCCGTGCAGGACCCGGACGGCAACGGCGTCGACCTGTTCGCGCCGCTAGCCGCCACGCCTGCCCACTAGCTCCCCGAGGGGCAGCCCCGCGAGCTCCTTGACGTCGCGGGCCAGATGAGCCTGATCGGCGAACCCCGTCCGGACAGCGGTCTCGGCGAAGCCCACGCCCTCCCGGGCCAGCGTGAGAGCTCGTTGCAGCCGCAGGATCCGGGCGAGCGTCTTGGGGCCGTACCCGAAGGCGGCGAGTGACCTTCGGTGCAACTGGCGTGCTCCGATGCCGAGTTCGTCGGCGGTGGCGGCGACCGGGCGCCCGGCGTGGAGGGCCCCGACCAGCCTGTCCAGCAGGGGGTCCGGTGGGGTCGCGCGTTCCAGTGCGACCTCTTCGAGCACCGCCGCGGGGTCAGCGGCCGCCGCGACACGCCCTTGTAGTCGACGGACCTCCGCCGCGGGCCACAGCTCGGTCAACTCCACACGCCGGTCGCGCAGTTCGTATGCCGGCGTCCCGAGGAAGGCGGGCGCGGTGCCCGGGCGGAAGCGCAGCCCCACCCAGGTCCTCGCCGCCCCCTCGGTGACGTACGCCCGCGTGTCGGGCCCGGCGACGAGCAACCGCCCGTCGTTCCAGAGCAGATCCATACACCCGTCGGGCAGCACCCGCCCGGTGCCGGTGCCATCAGGGGTTTTCCTCCACAGCACAGCACCAGCCAGCTGAGACCCCCACTCCGTGTACATACAAACGAGGCTACGCGGCACCCATCCCAGGGGCGCGGGGAACTGCGCGATCAACCACAACGCATCCGCAGCCCGCAACGCACCCACGCCCCCACGGGGCAACCCGCCCTACCCCACGACCCCCCGCCCCCGATACTCCTGCGGACTCACCCCGTAAACCCGCTTGAACGCACTGGACAACGCAAACGCGCTGCCATACCCCACCTGCCGGGCAATCGCATCCAGCGTCTCCCCACCACCGCGCACCGCATCCGCCGCAAGCCCCAACCGCCACCCCGTGAGATACGTCATCGGCGGCTCCCCCACCAACTCCGTGAACCGCCGGGCCAGCGCCGCCCGGGACACTCCCGCCTTGCCGGCCAGCGAGGCGACCGTCCACGGGTGGGCCGGGTCGTCCTGGACGAGCCGGAGCACCCGGCCGACGACCGGGTCGGCCATGGCCCGGTACCAGGCCGGGGCCTCCGCCTCCGGACGGGAGAACCAGGCCCGGAGCGCGGCGATGACCAGCAGGTCGAGCAGCCGGTCCAGGACGACCTCCTGCCCGGGCTCGTCGCGGACGACCTCCTCCATGAGACAGGGCGTGAGCGGGCAGTCCCACACGTCGGCCGTGAGGCACAGCAGCGGCGGCAACGCGTTCAGCAGCCGCCCACTGATCTCGCCCTGCCAGAGATACGTGCCGATCAGCATCACGGCCGACCCGTCGAGCCGGTCGCCCCAGGTCCGCACACCCAGGTCCATCGAGCCGTTGAGGGAGCGCCCGTCTGGGTAGCGGCACTCGGCGCCCGGGAGGATCAGGGCCTGGGGCGCGGTGCCGGGGTCGTCGGCGCAGGTGTAGGGGCCGGGCCCGCGGGCGATGGCGAGGTCGCCGGGCCGCAGTCGGATCCTCCCCCGGCCTTCGGCCGGGGGGACCCCCGTCTCGCTTCGGTCGCCCTGGTCGGGGATCACCCAGGCGTCGCCGCGGACCATGACCATGACGGTGAGCGGGGCGCGGTCCTCGACGCGGATGGACCAGGGCGGTTCGAAGCACGCGCGGATCATGAAGGCGCCACGCGCGCGTGGACCCTCCAACAGGCCTGCAAGGGCGTCCATGGCGTCAGCGTAGACGGCCGCGCATGGGAATGAGCCGTTCAGCGATGGGCTGTTGGGGCGCGCGGCCGTTGACTTGAGGCATGACGCAGAACGCAGCCGACACGGCGAACACGCAGCGGATGACGGTAGTGGTGACCGGGGCCTCGGGTCGTACGGGGAGCCGGGTGGCGGAAGCGGCGCGCGGGGCGGGGCTCACGGTGCGGGCCGCGTCCCGGGCGCGGGGCTTCGACTGGGAGGACCCGACGACGTGGGCGCGGACCCTGCGGGACGCGGACGCGGCGTATCTGATGTACCCGTCGGACGTGGGCTCCCCGGCGGCGGCCGAGGGCATCGGGGCGCTGGCGCGGGAGGCGGTGGGGCTCGGGGTGCGGCGGCTGGTGCTGCTGTCGGCGCGCGGTGAGGACCAGGCGTTGCCGACCGAGGAGGCGCTGATGTCGTCCGGGGCGGACTGGACGATCGTACGGGCGACGTGGTTCGCGCAGAACTTCAGCGAGGGGCCGCTGGTGGAGGGGATGGTCCACGGGGAGCTGGTCTTCCCGGCGGGCGAGGTGCGGGAGCCGTTCGTCGACGTGCGGGACATCGCGGACGTGGTGACGGCGGCGCTGACGTCCGGCGACCGCTATGTGGGGCGGACGCTGGAGCTGACCGGGCCGCGGCTGCTGTCCTGGCGGGAGGCGGTCGCGGAGATCGCCGAGGCGTCGGGCAGCAGGATCACGTACACACCGGTCCCGACCCGGGCCTACGGCGAGGCCCTGACCGGCTTCGGGGTGCCGCCCGAGGAGGTCGAGCTCCTGACCGAGGTCTTCGACACCCTCATGGACGGCCGCAACGCCCATGTCACGGACGACGTCCGCGAGGTACTGGGCCGCCCACCGCGCGACTTCGCCGACTTCGCGCGGGAGGCCGCGGCGTCGGGGGCGTGGAAGGCCTGAGCGGACTCGCGGCTGCCCTAGGCCCTGTCGTTTGGATCACCCCGGCGTCGCGGGGCCTGGCACGCGCATCTGCGGCGTTGTCGTCGGTTGCCAACGCTCCGCGTTGGCGCCCTCCTCCGCCTTGCAGCTGCACGCACCAGGCCCCGCTCGGGTCGGCTGAAAGGAGCCGCGCCTCACAGCCGGGCTGATCCAAACGACAGGGCCTAGGAGTCCTCGGGCTTGTGCGGAGGGTGGTGGTGCGTGCTCTTGGCGTGGGTGCGCAGCCGCGACGTCACGTCCTCCGGTGGGAGGAAGCGCGTCCAGCGCTCGGGGAACTCCGACGGCATGTCCGGGTCCTCGGGGTCGTGTTCGTGGGCCGCGGCGGCCCGGGCGACGTACTCGGCGACCTGGGCCTCGCGCAGGCGTTCGTTCGCGGCGCGGGCCGCGGCCGTCGCGGCGGCCGGCCAGACGCGGTCGATCGCGGCGTTGACCGCGGCTCCGACGAGCACGGCGAACGCGGACACGCCGATCCACAGCATCACGGCGACGGCGGCGGCGAGGGAGCCGTAGATCGACGCGCCCTCGATCGTGTTCGTCAGGTAGATGCGCAGCAGGAAGCTGCCCAGCACCCACATGCCGAGGGCGACCAGCGCGCCGGGCACGTCCTCGATCCAGGGGGAGCGGACCGGCACGGAGACGTGGTAGAGCGTGGTCAGGAACGCGATCGACAGGACGATCACGACGGGCCAGTACAGGACCTGCACCAGGGTCTCCGACCAGGGCACGATCCGTACCACCGCGTCCGGTCCCGCCACCATCAGCGGCAGCGCCACCGAGCCGATCAGCAGGGCCGCGATGAACAGCAGGAACGCCACCAGCCGGGTCTTGACGATGCCGCGGACGCCGTCGAGGCCGTACATCACGGTGATCGTGTCTATGAAGACGTTCACCGCGCGCGACCCCGACCACAGGGCGAACAGGAAGCCGACGGAGATGACGTCGGGGCGGCCGCCGCGCATCACGTCGTCCAGGATCGGCTGGGCGATCTGGCGCACGCCCTTGTCGGACAGGACGGTGCGGGAGGCCTCGATGAGGTTGGCCTCCAGGCTGCTGATGGTGTCGGTGCCGGTCCAGTCGTCGACGTAGCCGAGGAGGCCGATCATGCTGAGCAGCAGCGGCGGCACGGACAGCAGCGTGAAGAACGCGGCCTCGGCGGCGAGGCCCAGGATGCGGTACTCGATGCAGGAGTTGACGGTGTCCTTGAGCAGCAGCCAGGCGGTCCTGCGCTTCGAGACGTTCCGGTAGAGGACACGCGCCCGGTGGAGACGCCCGGAGGGCTGCTGAGGGGACGATTCACTTGCTGGCTGCACGACCTAAAGGTATCCGCCGTGCGGGGGCGCACTCACCGCGGCGCCGGGTCCGACGCCCGCCGTCTGCCCGGTCCCCCGCGCCGGTGCCGTGTCACGGTGGAGACCGACGCCGCACGGAGGGATAGGTTCACAGCCATGGCAGGCAGCACGCACACCGTGACCAACCAGCCCCCGCCCCTTGTCGGGTACGACGCCTACACCTCCGACCGGGCCCTGAGCGAGGCCGTCGACCGTCATCTCGACCCGGAGCTGCTGGACGAGGTCCGGGGCGAGCTGGCGGCGCTCGGGAAGACCTGCGGTTCGGCGCAGGTGCAGGAGTGGGGGGTGCTGGCCAACGAGCACCCGCCGACGCTGCGCACCCATGACCGCTACGGCCACCGGGTCGACGAGGTCGACTTCCATCCGGCCTGGCACCGGCTGCTCGGCAAGGGCGTCGCCGCGGGACTGACCGCGGCGTGGGGACGGCCCGGCGGTCACGTCCGACGGGCGGCGGCTTTCGTCCTGTGGACCCAGGTCGAGGCCGGCAACGGCTGCCCGCTGTCCATGACCCATGCCGCAGTCCCCGCCCTGCGCACGGACCCCGGCCTCGCCGCCGAGTGGGAGCCACGGCTGACGTCCATGATCTACGACCGTGAGCTGCGGCCCGCCGCCCGGAAGGCCGGGGCCCTGTTCGGGATGGGCATGACGGAGAAGCAGGGCGGCAGCGACGTACGCGCCAACACGACGGCCGCGACCCCGCTCGCCGAGGACGGCACATACACCCTGACCGGCCACAAGTGGTTCTGCTCGGCGCCGATGTCGGACGGCTTCCTGGTGCTCGCGCAGGCGCCCGCGGGGCTGACCTGCTTCCTCGTCCCGCGCGTACTGGCGGACGGCAGCCGCAACGTCTTCCTGATCCGGCGCCTCAAGAACAAACTGGGCAACCGCTCCAACGCCTCCGCCGAGGTCGAGTTCGACGGGACGTGGGCACGCCGGGTCGGGGAGGAGGACCGCGGGGTGCGCACCATCATCGAGATGGTGGCGGCGACCCGCCTCGACTGTGTCCTCGGGTCGGCGGGACTGATGCGGCAGGCCGTCGCGCAGGCGGTCCACCACTGCGCCCACCGCGAGGCGTTCGGCGGAAAGCTCGTCGACAAGCCCCTGATGCGCAACGTCCTGGCCGACCTGGCCCTCGAGTCCGAGGCGGCGACCGTTCTCGCCATGCGCCTCGCCGCCGCCTACGACGACGGAGGCGAGCAGGAGCGCGCCCTGCTGCGGATCGCGGTGCCGACCGCCAAGTACTGGGTGACCAAGCGCTGCACGCCCCTCACGGTCGAGGCCTCCGAATGCCTGGGCGGCAACGGCTACGTCGAGGAGTCCGGCATGCCCCGCCTGGTCCGCGAGTCCCCCCTGAACTCGATCTGGGAGGGCGCCGGCAACGTCCAGGCCCTGGACGTCCTCCGCGCCCTGCAACGCGAGCCCACCGCCCTCAACGCCTACCTCCAGGAGGTAGGCAAGGCCCGCGGCGCCGACCACCGCCTGGACGCGGCCATCAAGGGTCTCCTGACAGAACTCGCCGACCTGGAGGGCATCGAATGCCGAGCCCGCCGCCTGACCGAACGCCTGGCCCTGACCCTCCAGGGCTCCCTCCTGGTCCGCTTTGCTCCCCCGGAGGTGGCCGACGCCTTCTGCGCCTCCCGCCTGGGCACCGACGGAGGCTCAGCCTTCGGCACACTGCCCCCAACTCTGAACCTGCGTTCAGTGGTGGCCCGGTCAAGGCCGCAGGCCTGACCCCAGGGGCGCGGGGAACTGCGCGACCAGCCCCCACGGCCCGCACCCGCCGACGAGACAGCCCCCGGAACCCCACCCGAGGCGCCCTGCTCAACCGCCGGAGGTAGGGGGTGGTGCTGCGCCGACACGGCACCACCCCCACCATGGCCCGTTCGAGGCCGCGAACGCCGCTCGGGACGGCGTCGCTCAAGTTTCAACCAGACCAGAGCCGTCCACCAGGGTTGCAAGGGGTTGCAACTTGTTGGCGACTGTGTGCGGAGTGTGTGCCTCCGCGAGCGGCGGGCGGGCACTATGAGACACACGGTCAGGACACACCCGAACCGGGAGGACCCGTGGCGCACTCGCCGACGGACGTGACGCAGCTGGCCGCCGTGGACGCGGCGCGGGCGGCGCGAGTACTCAGCGAGGTCCGCGCCGCCACACTCTCCGGCCGGCGGGCGAAGGTCGCGCCGCGCCCGGTGATCGAGCAGTCCTGGTCACGCATGCTGCGCAGCGGCGTCGACCCGGACCACGACGTCCGGTCCGGTCTGCTGCCCCGCGAGGAGGTGCAGCGGCGCCGGGAGGACACCACGCTCAGACATGTCCTGCCGGTGCTGCGCGAGGGCCTGCTGTCGGTCGCGGACGTCGCCCACCACATCATGGTCGTCGCCGACGGCGACGGCCGGGTGCTGTGGCGGGAGGGCAACTCCTCCGTGCTGCGCAAAGCCGACAATCTCGGCTTCGAACTCGGCGCCGACTGGCGGGAAAGCGTCGTCGGCACGAACGGCGTGGGCACCCCGGCGGTCGTGCGCCGGCCCGTGCAGGTCTTCGCCTCCGAACACTTCCAGCGCTCGCAGACCTCCTGGACCTGCACCGGCGCCCCCATCACGGATCCGCGGGACGGCCGGCTGATCGGCGTGGTGGACGTCAGCGGGCCGCTGGAGACCATGCATCCGGCGACGCTCGCCTGGGTCGACTCGGTGGCCAAGCTCGCCGAGGCCCGGCTGCGGGAGCTGCACCTGACCTCGCTGGAGCGGTTGCGCGCGGTGGCGGCGCCGGTGCTGGCGCGGCTGGAGGGCCGGGCGCTGGTGGTGGACCGGGACGGTTGGACGGCAGCGGTGTCCGGGATGCCGTACACGCACCGGATCGCGCTGCCCAAGTCGATGTCGCCGGGCCGACGGTGGCTGCCGCCGCTGGGCCTGTGCTCGGTGGAACCGCTGGCGGGCGGCTGGCTGCTGCGGGCCTCGGAGGAGCCGGTGCCGGCCGCGGCGACACGCATCGCGCTGGATCTGACCCAGCCGCGCCGCTGGTCGGTGACGGTGTCCGGCGGCGCGGGCTCCTGGAGCCATGAACTGAGTCCCCGGCATGCCGAGTTGCTGTATCTGCTGGCCCTGCAACGGGCCGGCCGCAGCGCTGCGGGGCTGGCCGAGGACGTGTTCGGGGACGCGGGCCGTACGGTGACGGTGCGCGCGGAGATGTCCCGGGTACGGCGCTACCTCGGGGCGTTCCTGGAGCATCGGCCGTACCGCTTCCGCGAGGACGCGGAGGTCGAGGTGCTGCTGCCGGACGACCCGCGCGACCTGCTGCCGCACTCGACGGCACCGGCGGTGGTGCGGGGGCGGATCGCGGCCGACATGCCCTGACCCCGGACGCCCTGCGGAGTGCATCTTCCGCATATTTGCAGGGTCTTAGTCCGCAACCGTGCCCAACTGCCGTAGCATCCCTGTACGGGCCGCCCCACCTGCTCCTTTGGTCAACGCACGGACCAATAGCCGCAGTTGGCCCGCCTCGGGAGGTTGTGATGAAGCACCGCGGCAGACATCGTCGACGCAAGCAGGGCCGCGCGGTGCGCGCGTTCCTCGCCGGAACCGCCCTCGCGCTCACCGCCGCCGCCACGATGATCAGCGCGTCGCAGGCCACGGTCGGCGACAACCCCGGGGCGCTGGAGCCGCTCACCAGGGCGGCGGAGACCCGCCCGCTGCGGCTCCAGGAGCAGCTGGTCCCGCAGGCCACCCTCGACGAACTCGCCTCCGGCATGGGCAAGCCGGTGGGTGTCCGTGCCGTCCTGGAGACCGCCGACCGGAGCCTGCGCACCGCGTCCGGCTGTACGGCCGACGAGCGCACGGCACTGCCGGTCGCGCCGGCGGCCACCCGCGCGTACTGCTGGGACGCCGCCGACACCCGGACCTGGCGGGCAGGTGCGGTCACCACCTCGGGCGACGCCGACGACGACGGCTGGTGGAACGACCACCGGGTGCTGCTCTCCGGCTGGAGCCAGGGGTCCGCCGACCGCGGCCTCGCCCGGGTCGCCTTCGTCGACGCGGGCGACCTGAGCCGCCTCAGGTACGCGTCGGCCCTCCTGGTCGTCCCGGTGGACGGCGGACGGGACTACCGGGCCCTGACCTCCCGCCTTTCCGGCATGGTCTGGTACCAGGACAAGCTGCTGGTCACCGCGGGCGACGGCCTGTACGTGTACGACATGAACCGCGTCCAGCGCACCACGGTGGACAGCGCCGCGGTGGGCCGCGTCGAGGAAGGCTGGTCGGCGCACGGCCACCGTTTCGTCCTGCCGGCCGTCGGCTCGTACCGGCTGACCGGCGGAAGCGCCGCCCCCGCGCTCGGCGGCATTTCCCTCGACCGGGCCACGGCGCCCGACAGCCTGGTCGCGAGCGAGCGGACCGCCGTCGACAGCGACCGGCACGCCCGTCTGTGGCGCTACGACTTCAGCAAGGACCCGGCCCGCCCAGGCCTGCTCTCCACCGACGCCACCGGATCCGCGTCGGCGGTCGAGGCGTACGAGACGGAGGCCTCCGGCATCGCGGGTGTCCTGTCGCGCCCCTCCGCCGGCACGGGCCGTTCGGACTGGTACGTCAGCCGCGCCCCGGGCTCCACCGACCGGCAGGGCAGCCTGTGGAGGCAGGACACCGACGGCGCCGAGGCGACCCGCTGCGGCTCGGAGGACGCGCCCCGCTGCTGGGGCGTCCAGGCCGGCCCGCTGTCGTACTGGGAGGCGACCGGCGAGGTCTGGTCCCAGTCGGGCCGGATGCTGTTCGCCCTGCCGCTGAGTTCGATCGATTCGGCGCTGGGCTGAGGCGCCCCTAAAGGGCGCGGGCCGTATCGATGTGCGACTCCGCCGCGCGGGCGCGACCAGCCACAACGAACCCGAAGAACAATCGACACAGCCTCCACTCGGATGATTTCCTGGCCACCATGCCCACTATCCCCGTGACCACCTGGTCCTTGGAACAAACCGCCCCCACCGATCTCCTCCCGGCCCAGCCCCCGGAGGACCACGTGGAGATCGTCCGCTCCGAGGTGCCCTCCCCCGAGTTCAGCCGGTTCCTGTACGCGTCCGTGGGCGGCGACATCCTCTGGGTGGACCGGCTGCGCTGGACGTATGCGCAGTGGCAGGCGCATCTGGAGCGTCCGGGTGTCGAGACGTGGGTCGCCTACGACCGGGGGACGCCCGCGGGGTACGTGGAGCTGAGCCCGCAGGACGACGGGATCGTGGAGATCGAGTACTTCGGGCTGATTCCGGCCTTCCGCGGCCGCCGTATCGGAGGTGCTCTGCTCTCGTACGGCGCCGCCCGCGCCTGGGACCTCGCGGAGCGCTGGCCGGGGCTGGCGCAGACGAAGCGGGTCTGGCTGCACACGTGCAGCAAGGACGGGGAGCACGCCATGGGCAACTACCTGCGGCGCGGCTTCAAGCTCTTCGACACCAAGGTCGAGGAGGAGGCCGTGGTGGCCTCGCCCGGTCCGTGGCCCGGCGCTTACCCTGGCTGAGCCGGGGAGAAACGGCCCGATACGGGCCATGTGACCGACACCACCATTGTCTCACTCTCCGGGACAAGGGTGTCCGCATCTTGGACGAAGCTGGACTCTGTCCAGATCGCCGTGACACGCTTCCGTCATGTCTGGAACTGGAATTGCCTTGGTGAGTCGGCGGCACGTCGACCTCGGCCGCATGTCCAGCGCCATCTGTCCGGCGCGCTGACAGCCCCGCAGCGCCCGACATCTCTCTCTTTCCGCTTCATTCCCGCGCAATGCCGCGCACCTATACCCATGCGCCCGTATGCGCAGGTCAGAGCCGCTTCCCGCCTGTCCCGAAGGACGTAACCACCATGGCCGCCACCCCGCAGAAACCTGCCGCCGCGACTCCCCGCCGCAAGGTGAGCCGTCACCGCGGTGAGGGTCAGTGGGCCGCGGGGCACCACACCCCGCTGAACGGCAACGAACAGTTCAAGAAGGACGACGACGGTCTCAATGTGCGGACACGCATTGAGACGATCTACTCCAAGCGGGGCTTCGACTCGATCGACCCCAACGACCTGCGCGGCCGGATGCGCTGGTGGGGCCTGTACACCCAGCGCAAGCCCGGGATCGACGGCGGCAAGACCGCGATCCTGGAGCCGGAGGAGCTGGACGACAAGTACTTCATGCTGCGGGTGCGGATCGACGGCGGTCGCCTCACCACCCGGCAGCTGCGGGTGATCGGCGAGATCTCCGAGGAGTTCGCGCGCGGCAGCGCGGACATCACCGACCGGCAGAACATCCAGCTGCACTGGATCCGCATCGAGGACGTGCCGGAGATCTGGGACCGCCTGGAGGCGGTCGGGCTGTCCACCACCGAGGCCTGCGGCGACTGCCCGCGCGTGGTCATCGGCTCGCCGGTCGCCGGGATCGCCGAGGACGAGATCATCGACGGCACCTGGGCGATCGACGAGATCCACGAGCGGTACATCGGCAGCAAGGAGTTCTCCAACCTGCCGCGCAAGTTCAAGACGGCGATCTCCGGCTCCCCGCTGCTCGACGTGGTCCACGAGATCAACGACATCGCCTTCGTCGGTGTCGAGCACCCCGAGCACGGCCCCGGCTTCGACCTCTGGGTGGGCGGCGGCCTGTCCACCAACCCGAAGCTCGGCGTCCGGCTCGGCGCCTGGGTGCCGCTGGACGAGGTGCCCGAGGTGTGGGCCGGAGTGGTCGGCATCTTCCGCGACTGGGGTTACCGGCGCCTGCGGACGCGCGCCCGCCTGAAGTTCCTCGTCGCCGACTGGGGCCCGGAGAAGTTCCGCCAGGTCCTGGAGGACGACTACCTCGAGCGCAAGCTGGTCGACGGCCCCGCGCCCGCCGACCCCGCGGGCCGCTGGCGCGACCACGTCGGTGTGCACCGGCAGAAGGACGGCCGCTACTACGTCGGTTTCGCGCCGCGCGTCGGCCGGGTCGACGGCGCCACGCTCACGAAGATCGCCGAAGTGGCCGAGGCGCACGGCTCGAACCGGGTCCGCACCACCGTCGAGCAGAAGATGATCGTCCTCGATGTCGAGGAGGCGCAGGTCGAGCCGCTGGTCGAGGCCCTGGAGGCGCTGGACCTGACCGCCAAGCCGTCCCCGTTCCGGCGCGGCACCATGGCCTGCACCGGCATCGAGTACTGCAAGCTCGCCATCGTCGAGACCAAGGCCCGCGGCTCCCAGCTGATCGACGAACTCGAGCGCCGTATCCCGGAGTTCGACGAGCCGATCACCATCAACCTCAACGGCTGCCCGAACGCCTGCGCCCGTATCCAGGTGGCGGACATCGGTCTCAAGGGCCAGCTGGTCCTCAACGACCAGGGCGAGCAGGTCGAGGGCTACCAGGTGCACCTCGGTGGCGCACTGGGCCTGGAGGCCGGCTTCGGCCGCAAGGTGCGTGGCCTGAAGGTCACCTCCGAGGAGCTGCCCGACTACGTCGAGCGCGTGCTGAAGCGCTTCCAGGACGAGCGCGAGGACGGCGAGCGGTTCGCCGCCTGGGCCGCGCGCGCCTCCGAGGAGGCACTGTCGTGAGCGGCAGCGAGCGACAGCGAAAGGAGGGGCCATGAGCGAGCGGGCCGCCCCCTTCTACTGCCCCTACTGCGGTGACGAGGACCTCCGCCCCAGCGAGCAGGGCCACGGCGCGTGGGAATGCGCGGCGTGCAACCGCGCATTCCAGTTGAAGTTCCTCGGGCTGCTCGCCCGGGGCCTTCAGCACAACGACGCAGGGGGAAAACAGATATGACGACGCTTCAGGAAGAGCGCACGACCGACGATCTGAAGGCGCTCGCCGAGCAGGCGGGCCGTGACCTGGAGGACGCCTCCGCACTGGAGATCCTCCAGTGGGCGGTCGGCACCTTCGGCAAGCGCTTCTGCGTGACCTCGTCGATGGAGGACGCGGTGGTCGCCCATCTCGCCTCGCGCGCGATGCCCGGCGTGGACGTCGTCTTCCTCGACACCGGCTACCACTTCGAGGAGACCATCGGCACCCGCGACGCGGTCGAGGCCGTGATGGACGTCAACGTCATCACACTGACCCCGCGTCAGACGGTCGCCGAGCAGGACGCCGAGTACGGTCCGAAGCTGCACGACCGCGACCCCGACCTGTGCTGCAAGCTGCGCAAGGTCGAGCCGCTGGAGCGGGGCCTGAAGGACTATGTGGCCTGGGCGACCGGTCTGCGCCGCGACGAGTCCCCGACCCGGGCGAACACCCCGGTCGTCGGCTGGGACGACAAGCGCCAGAAGGTCAAGATCTCCCCGATCGCCCGCTGGACGCAAGACGACGTCGACGCCTACGTCACCGAGCACGGCGTCCTCACCAACCCGCTGCTGATGGACGGCTACGCCTCCGTCGGCTGCGCCCCCTGCACCCGCCGGGTCCTTGAGGGCGAGGACGCCCGCGCCGGGCGCTGGGCGGGCCGCGCCAAGACCGAGTGCGGGCTGCACGGCTGACCCATGACCGAGTCCTCTGCGTTTCCCACGCCTTCTGCGAATTTGGAGAACCACGTGACGAGCGGAGCCACCGTCTGGCTCACCGGTCTGCCGAGCGCCGGCAAGACCACCATCGCCTACGAACTGGCCGGCCGGCTCCGCGCGGAGGGCCACCGCGTCGAGGTGCTCGACGGCGACGAGATCCGCGAGTTCATCTCGGCGGGCCTCGGCTTCAGCCGCGAGGACCGGCACACCAACGTGCAGCGCATCGGCTTCCTCGCCGAACTGCTCGCCCGTAACGGCGTGAAGGCGCTCGTCCCGGTGATCGCGCCCTACGCCGACAGCCGTGACGCGGTCCGCAAGCGACACCAGGAGAGTGGGTCGGCGTACCTCGAGGTGCACGTGGCCACTCCGGTCGAGGTGTGCTCCGTACGCGATGTGAAGGGGCTGTACGCCAAGCAGGCCGCGGGTGAGCTGACCGGTCTGACCGGGGTCGACGACCCGTACGAGGCGCCCGAGTCGCCCGATCTGCGGATCGAGTCGCAGAACCAGACCGTCCAGGAATCCGCGGGCGCGGTCCACGCGCTGCTCACCGAGAGGGGACTGGCATGACGACGACCGTTGCCACGGTCAAGGGGGGCGAGGACGGTACGGACTCCCCGTACGCCCTCTCCCACCTGGACGCGCTGGAATCCGAGGCCGTCCACATCTTCCGTGAGGTGGCGGGCGAGTTCGAGCGGCCGGTGATCCTGTTCTCCGGCGGCAAGGACTCCATCGTCATGCTGCACCTGGCGCTGAAGGCGTTCGCGCCGGCGCCGGTGCCGTTCACGCTGCTGCACGTCGACACGGGGCACAACTTCCCCGAGGTCATCGAGTACCGCGACCGTACGGTCGAGAAGCACAACCTGCGGCTGCACGTCGCGTCGGTCCAGGACTACATCGACCGCGGTGTGCTCAAGGAGCGCGCGGACGGCACGCGCAACCCGCTACAGACGGTGCCGCTGACGGAGAAGATCCAGAGCGAGAAGTTCGACGCGGTCTTCGGCGGCGGGCGGCGCGACGAGGAGAAGGCGCGGGCCAAGGAGCGCGTCTTCTCGCTGCGGGACGAGTTCTCGCAGTGGGACCCGCGCCGGCAGCGGCCCGAGCTGTGGAACCTGTACAACGGCAGGCACGCGCCCGGCGAGCACGTGCGCGTGTTCCCGCTGTCCAACTGGACCGAGCTGGACGTCTGGCAGTACATCGCCCGCGAGGGCATCGAGCTGCCGGAGATCTACTTCGCGCACGAGCGTGACGTGTTCGCCCGCAGCGGCATGTGGCTGACGGCGGGCGAGTGGGGCGGGCCCAAGGACGGCGAGACCGTCGAGAAGCGGCTCATCCGCTACCGGACCGTCGGCGACATGTCCTGCACGGGTGCCGTCGACTCCGACGCGGTGACCCTGGAGCAGGTGATCGCCGAGATCGCCGCGTCCCGGCTCACCGAGCGCGGCGCCACCCGCGCCGACGACAAGCTCTCCGAGGCCGCGATGGAAGACCGTAAGCGCGAGGGGTACTTCTAAGCATGAGCACGATCACGACCGAGGAGCTCTCGGCCACCACGCTGCTGCGGTTCGCCACGGCCGGCTCCGTCGACGACGGCAAGTCCACCCTGGTCGGCCGGCTGCTGCACGACTCCAAGTCGGTCCTCGCCGACCAGCTGGAGGCCGTCGAGCACGCCTCCCGCAGCCGCGGCCAGGACGCCCCCGACCTGGCGCTGCTGACGGACGGCCTGCGGGCCGAGCGCGAGCAGGGCATCACGATCGACGTGGCGTACCGCTACTTCGCGACCCCGCGCCGCCGGTTCATCCTCGCCGACACCCCCGGCCATGTGCAGTACACCCGCAACATGGTGACGGGCGCGTCGACGGCCGAGCTGACGGTGATCCTGGTCGACGCCCGCAACGGCGTCGTCGAGCAGACCCGCCGGCACGCGGCCATCGCGGCCCTGCTGCGGGTCCCGCACGTCGTGCTCGCCGTCAACAAGATGGACCTGGTCGACTACCAGGAGTCCGTCTTCGCCGCCATCGCCGAGGAGTTCACGGCGTACGCGCTGGAGCTGGGCGTCCCGGAGATCACCGCGATCCCGATCTCGGCGCTGGCCGGCGACAACGTGGTGGACCCGTCAGCGAACATGGACTGGTACGGCGGCCCGACCTTCCTGGAGCACCTGGAGACGGTCCCGGTCACCCACGACCTGAGCCACTGCCACGCCCGGCTGCCCGTGCAGGTCGTGATCCGGCCGCAGACCGCCGAGCACCCGGACTACCGGGGTTACGCGGGGCAGATCGCCGCCGGTTCGTTCCGGGTCGGCGAGTCGGTGACCGTGCTGCCGTCGGGCCGTACGTCGAAGATCGCCGGCATCGACCTGCTGGGCGAGCCGGTCGACATCGCGTGGACCACGCAGTCGGTGACCGTCCTGCTGGAGGACGACATCGACATCTCGCGCGGCGACCTGATCGTGCCGACCAAGGACGCGCCCCCGACCACGCAGGACATCGAGGCGACGGTCTGCCACGTCGCCGACGCGCCGCTGACGGTCGGTCACCGGGTGCTGCTGAAGCACGGCACGCGCACGGTGAAGGCGATCGTCAAGGACATCCCGTCCCGGCTCACGCTGGACGACCTGTCCCTGCACCCGCACCCCGGACAGCTCGTCGCCAACGACATCGGCCGGGTGAAGATCCGCACCGCCGAGCCGCTGCCGGTCGACTCCTACGCCGACTCGCGCCGCACCGGATCGTTCATCCTGATCGACCCGAACGACGGCACCACGCTCACCGCCGGCATGGTCGGCGAGTCGTTCGCGTCGCCGGAGCCGGTCAAGGACGAGGCCGAGGACGACGGGTGGGACTTCTGAGATGAAGGCCCACGACGTCTACTCCACGTTCGCGAAGGAGGGCGGCCGCGTCGGCAGCGGCGCCCTCGGCAGCGGGCAGGGCGGAGTGGCGCGATGTGTGCGCTGACCCGCGTGCACCGTATGCGCGCCGCCGCGCACGAACCTGCCGACTCCCCGGCCACGACCTGACACGGGCGTGACGCCGGGCTACCGAGAGGAACACCTCCCGTGCCTGCCACTCCCGCCCTGCGACGGACGTTCGCCGTCCTGGCCGCGCTGCCGCTGCTGGCCCTCGCGGCCTGCGGCTACGGCTCCCAGGCCAAGGAGAACACGGAGCACGCCGTCGCCGGGGCGGCCAAGGTCGACGGCCTGGACTCGGTGAGGATCGGCTACTTCGGGAACCTCACGCACGCCACGGCGCTGGTCGGGCGGCACGAGGGGCTGTTCCAGAAGGAGCTGGGCGGGACGACGGCGCGGTATGCCACGTTCAACGCCGGTCCCTCGGAGATCGAGGCGCTGAACTCCCGGTCCATCGACATCGGCTGGATCGGCCCCTCCCCCGCCATCAACGGCTATCTCAAGTCGAACGGCACC
>NZ_JAGMUL010000114.1:158286-159511 GCF_019049285.1 Streptomyces sp. AC550_RSS872 | reverse complement strand
TGAAGCTCGTCGTCAACCCGGAGAAGATCAAGTCCCTGAAGGACGTCAAGGGCAAGAAGATCGCCACCCCGCAGCTCGGCAACACCCAGGACGTGGCGTTCCTCAACTGGATCTCCGAACAGGGCTGGAAGGTCGACGCGGAGAGCGGCAAGGGCGACGTGTCCGTCGTCCGCACGGACAACAAGATCACGCCCGACGCCTACAAGTCCGGCTCGATCGACGGCGCGTGGGTGCCGGAGCCGACCGCGTCCAAGCTGGTCTCGGAGGGCGCCAAGGTGCTCCTCGACGAGGCCGACCTGTGGCCCGACAAGAAGTTCGTGATCACGAACGTCATCGTGCGGCAGGACTTCCTCAAGGAGCACCCCGAGGCCGTCGAGGCCGTACTGCGTGCCTCGGTGCGGACCAACCGGTGGATCGAGGACAACCCGGAGAAGGCGAAGGCCGCGGCGAACGCGCAGCTGAAGACCGACACGGGCAAGGCGCTGCCGTCCGATGTCCTCGACCCGGCGTGGCAGTCCATCCAGGTCACGGACGACCCGCTGGCGGCCACGCTCGACACCGAGGCCGACCATGCGGTCGAGGCGGGGCTGCTGGAGAAGCCGGACCTGACCGGCATCTACGACCTGACACCGCTGAACAAGGTCCTCAAGGCCGAGGGCGAACCCGAGGTCGACGACGCCGGGCTCGGCGTCGAGTAAGTCCCGTTTCCGGATTCCGCGAGTTCTCCCAGGAGGTGACGACCATGGCTACCGCCCTCGCCAAGGCCGCCGACACGGATGCGTCCGTCGAGCACGCCGCGCGCATCGACCACGTCTCGAAGTCCTTCGCCGGCCCCGCCGGGCAGCAGCTCGTCCTCGACGACATCACGCTCGATGTCGCGCCCGGCGAGTTCGTCACCCTGCTCGGGGCGTCCGGCTGCGGCAAGTCGACGCTGCTGAACCTGGTCGCCGGGCTCGACAGGCCCAGTGCGGGCAGCATCACCACCGACGGCCGGCCGGCGCTGATGTTCCAGGAGCACGCGCTGTTCCCGTGGCTGACCGCGGGCAAGAACATCGAACTCGCCCTGAAGCTGCGCGGGGTCGCCAAGGCCGAGCGGCGCGAGCGGGCCGAGGAGCTCCTCGAACTGGTCCGGCTGAAGGGCGCGTACGGCAAGCGGGTGCACGAGCTGTCCGGCGGTATGCGGCAGCGGGTCGCCATGGCGCGGGCGCTGGCCCAGGACAGTCGG
>NZ_JAGMUL010000114.1:0-158133 GCF_019049285.1 Streptomyces sp. AC550_RSS872 | reverse complement strand
TGGACGGTCGGCATCCCGCAGCCGCGCCGTATCGAGGACGCCGAGGTGGCGGAACTGTCGCGGGAGATCACCGAAGAACTGCGTGGGGAGATCCGCCGTCATGGCCAGCACTGAGACGACCGCCGCCAAGGACGGCAAGGACGGCAACGATCTCGCCGGGCTCGAAGCGGGTCTGGACGCCCTGGACACGGTCCAGACGGGCCATACGCCGTTCCGGAAGACCCTGACCCAGAAGGTGCTGCCGCCGGTCGTCGCCGTCGCGCTGGTGCTGGCGGTCTGGCAGGTCCTGGTGTGGGCCGAGGTCGCGCCCGAGTACAAGCTGCCCTCACCGTCCGACGTGTGGGGCGAGGTACGCGAGTCCTGGCTCCAGGGCACGCTCTTCGACTACATCTGGACGTCCGTCTCGCGCGGTCTGATGGGCTTCCTGCTGGCACTGGCGATCGGTACGCCGCTGGGTCTGCTGGTGGCGCGCGTCAGGTTCGTACGGGCGGCGATCGGGCCGATCCTGTCCGGTCTTCAGTCGCTGCCGTCGGTGGCGTGGGTGCCGCCGGCCGTGATCTGGCTGGGTCTGAACGACTCGATGATGTACGCCGTGATCCTGCTCGGCGCGGTGCCCTCCATCGCCAACGGTCTGGTGTCGGGCGTCGACCAGGTGCCGCCGCTGTTCCTGCGGGCGGGCCGCACGCTGGGCGCGACAGGTCTGAAGGGCACCTGGCACATCGTGATGCCGGCCGCGCTGCCCGGCTATCTGGCGGGTCTGAAGCAGGGCTGGGCCTTCTCCTGGCGCTCGCTGATGGCCGCCGAGATCATCGCCACGTCGCCCGATCTCGGCGTCGGGCTTGGCCAGCTGCTGGAGCACGGCCGCACCAACAGCAGCATGTCCCAGGTGTTCCTCGCCATCTTCCTGATCCTCGTCGTCGGTATCGCGATCGACCTGTTGATCTTCAGCCCGCTGGAGCGGTCGGTGCTGCGCAGTCGCGGCCTGCTGGCAAGGAGCTGAGTCCTGTGTTCAAGAAGCCGGTCCTTCTCGTCATCGCCCACGGCAGCCGCGACCCGCGGCATGCCGCGACCGTGCATGCCCTGGTGCGCCGGGTGCGCTCGCTGCGTCCGGACGTACGGGTGGAGACCGGCTTCCTCGACTTCAACATCCCGTCCGTGCAGGGTGTGCTGGAGTCGCTGGCCGCCGAGGGCGTGCGTGATGTCGTGGCCCTTCCGCTGCTGCTGACGCGCGCCTTCCATGCGAAGGCGGACATCCCGGCGGTCCTGCGGGACGCGCCGCCGCAGCTCCGCATCCGCCAGGCGGAGGTGTTGGGCCCGTCCCCGCTGCTCCTCACCGCGCTGGAACGGCGTCTGTACGAGGCGGGGCTGCCCCCCGCCGACAAGTCCTCGACCGGGGTCGTGCTGGCCTCGGCGGGGTCCTCCGACCCGGAGGCGAACGCAGTGATCGCAGCAATCGCGCGGGAGTGGCGGCACACCGGTTGGTGCGCCGTGCGACCTGCGTTCGCCTCCGCATCCCTTCCCCGCACCGAGGACGCGGTGCGGGAGCTGCGGGAGCTCGGCTGCGAGCGCGTGGCCGTGGCGCCGTATGTGCTGGCCCCGGGTTTCCTTCCGGACCGCATCGCGCGGGGTGCGGCCGAGGCGGATGTCCTGGGGGGCGTACTGGGGGCGACGCCTGAGGTGGCGCGGGTGTTGGTGGAGCGGTACGAGGCGGCTCGGGTGCCGGTGCTGGCGGCGGTCGGGGCGTGAGCCTCCGGCGGTCGGGCGGGGGTGCCTGCGGCGGCCCGTCGCTGTGCGGTGGGGGTTCGCGTAGCGCCTGCGGGTGTGGTGTGGGTCGGGGCCGTGCCGGGGGGTGTTCTTCCTAGGACGTCCGGCGCCTGTGCTTGGAGCGCCACGCTTCCCCGGCGCTGAACGGCGTGCCTTGGTGGAAGTAGATCTGCCACCCGTCGGGCGTCCGGCGCCACAGTGAGCTGCGGTGGGCGTGCCGGCCGCCGTACTCCGTGTCGAAGGTGAGGTGGACGAGGTCGGGGGCGAGCCGGACGCCGCGGATCCCGGAGGTGACGACGTAACGGTCGGATGGCCCGGTCTCGGCGGGCAGGCGGGCCAGGGCCGACGCCCGGTCCCAGCGTCGGCCCGATGAACCGAACTCGTGGAACTCGGGGTGCAGCAGCGACCCGAGCAGTTCGGCCGAGCGGCGGACTTCGGGGTCCAGCAGCCTCAGCTCGCCTTCGATGGCCGCCTGTACGGCGGGATCGCGTTCAGTCACCTGTCATCTCCACGAGCTTCACGACGGTGTTCCAGTTGCGGCTGGTGGCGATCAAACCCTTGGTGAGCCGGGGCCGCGACAGGATTTCGGAGAGCCTGGAGCGGCCCAGGCCGTTCGGGGCGTAGAGGTACAGCGCGCGGTCGCCGAGGCGGAACTCCTCCGGGAGACAGGCGGGCTGGTCGATCTCCGCGAAACGGTCGGCGTCGACCGGGGCGGAGAAGTAGGTGACATGGAGCTGCTTGGGCTCCAACTCGGCTGCGGGAAAGGGGCAGTTGTCGGCGATGGCCCGAAGGTAGGCGTGGTCGCGCACGATCACGTCCACGGCGAAGCCGAACTGCTTCTCGATCGCCGACGTGAGCTCGGCGGCCAGGGAATCCTCGTCGCCGTGGTCGGCGGTGAACACCGCCTGGCCGCTCTGGAGGTAGGTGCGTACGCCGCCGTGGCCGAGGCCGGTCAGCAGGGTGCGCAGCTCGGCCATCGGGACTCTCCTGCTGCCGCCCACGTTGATCCCGCGCAGCAGCGCCGCATACGTCGTCGTCATGCGGTCACCTTAAGGCGGTCCACTGACAGGGGCGGGGCTGTCGTGGCCGTCGTGCCCCGTGGGGGGTGGGCACGACGACCCGGAGCCGTAAGTTACTCATCGGTCAGTACAGAGCACAACCTCATCGCCCCGATAGGTGTAAGGGGCTCTCGTCCTCCCCAGTGGGGAGACGGCGGTGGCCGAGCGGATGAGTTCCGGCCGCCGTACTTCACCGGGAAGCACGACGAGATGGCCTTATCCGGCCCATACCTTCGAAACGAAAGGAGGCGGCAGGGGGCCGCCACCGCAATCAAGGGGGCAAGCCCGTCATGGGGAACGGAGACACACGCGTGCGGGGACTCGCCGCCCGCGCCGGCGGCTGGAGCGCTCGCCATCGATGGGCTGCCGTCGGCATCTGGGTGCTGTTCGTGGTCCTGGCGATGGGGCTCGGTTCGGCGGCGGGCCGGGTCGACGTCAAGGACAGCGACCAGCTGAAGGGCGAGACACACACCGCGGCCAAGATCGTCGAGGACGCGGGGATCGAGGAGCCGGCCGGTGAGACCGTCCTGATCCAGTCCAAGGACGGTTCGCTCAAGGCCACCGACAGCGAGTTCCGGGCGGCCGTCACCGCGGTCGTGAAGGCGGTCGAGGGCACCGGCGAGGTCGCGGACGTGACGTCGCCGTACGACACACAGACGATCTCGAAGGACGGCCGCAGCGCGTTGGTGCAGTTCGACATGCGCGGCGAGTCGGACACCGCGGGTGAGCGTGTGGAGCCCGTGCTGAAGGCCGTCGAGGACGTCCGGAAGGACCATGAGTCGCTGCGGATCGAGGAGATCGGCGGCGCGAGCATGATGAAGACGTTCGACGACGCGTTCGGGGACGACTTCCAGAAGGCCGAATACTCCGCGGTGCCGGTGGCCCTCGGCATTCTGCTCATCGCCTTCGGCGCGGTGGTGGCGGCGCTGTTGCCGGTGCTGCTGTCGATCACCGCGATCATGGCGACGATGGGCCTGATGGGCATCGTCAGTCACGCCATGCCGATGACCGACGCCGCCAGCTCCGTGATGCTGCTGGTCGGCCTGGCCGTCGGTGTCGACTACTGCCTGTTCTATCTGCGCCGTGAGCGTGAGGAGCGCGAGGCCGGCCGGGACGCGCAGACGGCCCTGAGGGTCGCCGCCGCCACCAGTGGCCGCGCCATCATCGTCTCCGGGGTCACGGTGTGCGTGGCGATGGCGGGCATGCTGTTCACCGGGCTCGCCGAGTTCGAGGCGATGGGCCTGGCCTCGCTGATGGTCGTGGCGGTCGCCATGGTCGGGTCGGTGACCGTGCTGCCTGCGCTGCTGTCGCTGCTCGGCGAGCGGGTCGAGAAGGGCAAGATCCCCTTCCTGCACCCGCAGAGCAAGCTCCGTCGCAACCGGGGGCGCGGCAACCGCGAGAGCCGGTTCTGGACAGCCGTACTGAAGGGCGTCCTCGCCCGGCCGGTGATCTCGGTCGTCGTCGCGGCGGGTGCGCTGCTCGCCATCGCGGCTCCCGCGGTCGGCATGAAGACCCAGAACCTCACGCTGGACCAGGAGTTCGGCGACTCGCTGCCGATCGTGCAGACGTACAACCGGCTCAACGAGGCCTTCCCGGGCGGCTCCGAGCCGGCCGAGGTGGTCGTCAAGGCGGGCGACATCAACGCTCCCGAGGTGAAGTCCGCGCTTGCGCAGTTCAGGGAGCGGGCGATCAGTTCGGGTGCCTCGCGCGGGCCGGTGGAGATCAAGCTGCATGACGAGCAGAACATCGCCTTCGTGTACGTCCCGCTGGTCGGCGGCTCCGACCTCGACAAGGCGGGAGTGAGCCTGGACAAGCTGCGAGACGAGGTGCGGCCGGCCACGCTCGGCAAGGTGGAGGGTGTCGAAGCGCCGATCACGGGGCAGGTCGCCGGTTCGAAGGACTTCAACGACCAGCTGGCCGGAGCCGTCATCCCGGTGTTCGCGTTCGTCGTGGTCTTCGCCTTCGGGCTGATGCTGCTGTCGTTCCGCTCACTGACGGTCGCCGTCACGTCGATCGCGCTGAACCTGCTGTCGGTGGGCGCCGCGTACGGCATCCTCGTCGCCGTCTTCCAGCACGGCTGGGGGGCGTCCCTGGTGGGCGCGGAAGGTGTCGGCGCCATCATCACCTGGCTGCCGCTGTTCCTGTTCGTGATCCTGTTCGGCCTGTCGATGGACTACCACGTGTTCGTGGTCTCGCGGATCCGCGAGGCGCGGCTGCGGGGCCGTACGACGAAGGACGCGATCCAGCACGGCGTGGTCACCACGGCCGGGGTCGTCACCAGCGCCGCGGTCATCATGGTCGCCGTGTTCGCGATCTTCGGCACGCTGTCCATGCAGTCGATGAAGCAGATGGGCGTCGGCCTCGCGGCGGCCGTGCTGATCGACGCCACGATCATCCGGGGTGTGCTGCTCCCGGCGGTGATGGCGCTGCTGGGCGAGCGCAACTGGTATCTGCCGAAGTGGCTGCACCGGCTGCCGGACCTGACGCACGACGAGGCGCCTGAGGCCGTCACGCGGAAGGCGGCTCGGGATGACGAGGGCGAGCGGGTGCCCGTCTGAGCCCTTCTGCCCGACGAGCGGGGCCCGTCGACTCCCCCGGAGCCGACGGGCCCCGCCGTGCGTGTCACGGTGGCCGCACACGACGTGCCAACCTGCGGCCCCAGCTCTGGCCCGGCACTTCGATGTATCGGTGGGTCAGCACGCACAGCGGCAACAGCGCGATGAGGAACGCCACTTCGAGGACGAGATCGTCCTGCCGCCGGCGGCCGAGCGTGCTGTCGATCACCGCCAGCAGCAGCGGATGCGTCAGATAGACCGAGTAGCTGATGGCGCCCAGTCCGGTCAGCGGCCGCGGTATGCGGCGGTGGCGCGACGCCAGTCCCGCGCCGAAGGTCAGTACGGCCAGCAGGAAGGCGACGATCCAGCCGCGCCGGGTGAAGTGGCCGCCGTCGCCGTACCGGTAGGCGCACCCCACGGCACAGGCGACCACCACGACGGCCGTGCCCGCCGCACACCGCCAGGTGCTCTGACCGTTCCCGGCACGGTGGACAGCGGTGCCGAGGAACATCACGGCGAGGATCACCAGGCTCTCCCAGAGCGGGACCGTGCCGTTGAACGCGACCAGGACGAGCGCCGGCACACCGCCCAACACGCCCCCGAACAGCCGGAGTACGGGTGAGGTGGCGCTCGCACAGCACAGGGCGACCGCCATGGCGATCGAGGCGAACGCGATCAGCGGGCCGGTGCCGACCAGTCCGGACAGGGCAGAGGCGGGCAGCACGACACCCGCCGCCACGCTCGCGGCGGCGAGCACGGCCAGGAGGAGGGCGGTCGCCGCGGACCGGCGGTGCAGGCGGACCGTGAACAGCGCGACGACCAGCAGGTAGAAGCACATCTCGTACGAGAGCGTCCACAGGACGAGCAGCAGACTGGGTGTGCCCAACAGCTCCTGGAGCATGGTGGCGTGGGCGACCGCCACCATGACGGCGTTCTGCCGACCGAAGTCGCGCACCTCCGCGATGCCCAGGAGATTGGCGGCAAGGAGTGCGGTGACGACGGCCGCCCACAGCGGGTACACCCGGAAGAGCCGTCCGATCCAGAACGTCCGGACGCAGCCCCGGCGCTCCAGAGAGGCGGGCACGATGTAGCCGCTCACCAGGAAGAACACCATGATGCCGTAGCGGCTGGTGCTGAACTGCGGCATCAGCTCCCGTCGGAAGTCCGCCATGAAGGTGTACGACGAGTGGTCGAACACCACGACGAGTGCGGCGATGCCGCGCAGCGCGTCCAGCCAGCCCAGGCGGGCGGCGGGAACGGGGGGTGGGGATTGCAGGCGCAGGCGGAGTCCTCTTCGGTGCGGGGGCGTCGGGTCGGGTTTGTCGTGGGACATCGCCGAGTTCAGCGGCCGGCGCATTGTTCGGCAGTACCGTTCTGGCGGCCGAACAATGGCGGGTGGGTGCAGGGACGGCTGGAGGGGGTGCGGGGGTGGCGGGTCGTCGTGAGGCGCCGGTGGATCCGGCGGCGGGGCCGGTGCAGCGGTTCGCGTTCGAGCTGCGTGAGCTGCGGGCTCAGGCGGGCGGGATCACCTACCGGGCGCTGGCCCGGCGGGCGGGCTACTCGGTGACGACGCTGTCGCAGGCCGCGGCGGGCGAGCGGTTGCCGACGCTGCCGGTGGCCCTGGCCTACGCGCAGGCGTGCGGGGCGGACCCGGCGCGGTGGGAGGCGCGGTGGCAGGAGGCGGTGGCGGAGTCCGCCGACGACGGCTCCGGGGACTCCGGGGACGGCGGACCAGTCGCGCCGTACCGTGGGCTGGCCCGGTTCGAGACCGGTGACAGCGCCTTGTTCTTCGGCCGGGAAGAGCTCACCGCGGACCTGGTCGGCCTGCTGCGCCGACGGCGGTTCGCGGCGGTGTTCGGCCCCTCCGGAAGCGGCAAGTCCTCCCTGCTGCGGGCCGGACTGATCCCCCTCCTGCGGCAGGCCCGGGAGCCGGACCTGCGTCCGGCCGCGATCCGGATCCTGACGCCGGGCGAGCATCCCGCCCGCACCCATGCGTCCCTCTTCACCTCCGCGGTTCCCGGCGAGGGCGGCGCCGGGGCGGACACGTTCGTGATCGTCGACCAGTTCGAGGAGGTCTTCACCCTCTGCCACGATCCCGCCGAACGGGCCCGCTTCATCGATCTGCTGCTGTCCGCCCGACGGCCGGAGAGCCGCTTACGGGTGCTGGTGGCGGTGCGCGGCGACTTCTACGGCCGCTGCGCCGAGCACCGCGAGCTGGCCGACGCACTGCGCGATGCCAACCTCCTGACCGTTGCGATGACCCCCGCCGAACTGCGCGACGCCGTCGTCAAGCCGGCCACGGCCGCCGGGCTCATCGTGGAACGCGCCCTCACCGCCCGGCTGGTCAAGGAGGTCACCGACGCCCCGGGCGGGCTGCCGCTGCTGTCCCACGCGCTGCTGGAGACCTGGCGCCGCCGCCGTGGCAAGACCCTGACCCTGGCGGGCTACGAGGCGGCCGGCTGCCTGGACGACGCGATCTCGAAGACCGCCGAGGAGGTCTACGGCCGCTTCACCGAAGGCCAGGCGGCTGCCGCCCGCCGGGTGTTGCTGCGCCTGGTCGTCCCCGGTGACGGCACCCCCGACACCCGCCGCCCCGTCGAGCGCGCGGAACTGTCCGGCATCGGCCGGGAGGACACCGCCGAGGTGCTGGAGGCGTTCGCCGCGGCGCGGCTGCTCATCCTGGACGGCGACACCGTCGAGATGGGACACGAGGCCCTGATCACGGCCTGGCCCCGGCTGCGCGGGTGGATCGAGGACGACCGCGAACGCCTGCGTACGCACCGGAGCCTGACGGAAGCGGCCCACGCCTGGCAGGAACTGGGCCGTGAGAAGGGCGCGTTGTACCGGGGCAGCCGGCTGGTCGTCGCCCGCGAACACTTCGGCGGGGCATCCCGCGACGATCTGACCGACTTGGAGCGCGCCTTCCTCGACGCCGGCCGCGACCACGAGCTGCGGGGCCGTCGCCGGTACCGGCTGATGCTCACCGCGGTCACGACGGCCCTGTGTCTCGCCCTCGTCGCCGCGGGCCTCGCCGTGCGGCAGTGGCAGAGCGCGGTCACCGCCCAGGAGCTGGCCCGGTCCCGGCAACTGGCCGCCCAGTCCGGCGCACTGCTGGAGGCAGATCCCGACCGCGCCGCACTGCTCGCTGTCCAGGCCTACCGCACCAGCCCGACCCGCGAGGCCACCACCGCCCTGTACGCCGCCGCGGCCCTCCCGCTGCGGGGGCGCCTGGTCAGCGGCACCGAACCCGTGCACTCCATCGCCCTCAGCCCGGACGGACGCACGCTCGCCGCGCACAGCGGAGACGGCACAGTGCGGATCTGGGACCTGCCCGCAGGCCGGCTCCGGCAGACGTTCACCGGCCACGACGTCATCGAGGTCATGGGGTTCAGCCCCGACGGACGGGCCCTCGCTGTCACCCGCGCCGTCGGCGCCGCCGCGACGCTGGACCTGTGGGATCCGGTCGCCGGCAGGAAGACCGGCACCTTCACCGTCCCCGACGGTTCGGTACGGGGGGTGGACTTCAGCCCTGACGGTCGTACGGTGGCCGTCTCTTCCCTTGCGGCCGTGCGGGTGTGGGACGTGGCCACCGGTCGCCTGCGGCACAGCTTCACCGGGCTCTGGGACCTTGAGGCCGTGGCCTTCGGCCCCGACGGACGTACCGTCGCGGCGGTGGGCTTCGACGGACGGGTACGGGTGTGGGACCTGGTCACCGGCCGCATCCGGAGCACCCACGACGGCCGAGCCGAGGGTGAGGGGGTGGTCTTCAGCCCGGACGGCCGGACGTACGCGGCTGTCCGCGGCGACGGCTCGGTGCAACTGCGGGACGTGGCCGACGGCATGGTCCGGCGCACCATCAGGGACGCCGCCGGTGGGCGCGGCCAAGTGGTCTTCGCCCCGGACGGCCGGACCCTCGCCGTCGCGAGCCGTCAGGACACGGTGCGCGTGTGGGACACCGCCTCGGGTGCCGCCGCGCGGGCCGCGGTGACCGCCGGTCACCGGGGACGCGGGGTCATGACGGTGGCCCTCGGCCCGGACGGCCGCACCCTGGTCACCAGCAGCAACCTGGACCCCGACGTCCGCGTGCACCGCATGCCCGCCGATCGGCCGCAGACGACTCTGCGCGGCGCTGCCGGAACCTCCGTCACCGAAGTCGCCTTCAGCCCGGACGGACACTCGGTGGCCACGGTGGGCCATGGTCTGCCCGGCCGTGCGTCGGTGGAGCTCTGGGCGGCCGGAACCGGCGGTCGCGAAGCCGCACTGGCGCTCGACACCGACGTGATGCTCCAGGGAAAGGGGCTGCCCGTTTCTGTTTCCCGCCCCGGGGATGTGGGGTTCGGCCCGGACGGGCGTGCCCTGGCCGCCAGGTCCCGCGGGAAGGGAGTGATCGAGGTCCGGGACGTCGCCACGGGCCGTCTTCGCCTGAGCCGTGCGTGGGGCGCCGTCGACGAGGTGGCCTTCAGTCCCGACGGCACGCGGCTCGCCGTCGTCGGCAGCGAGGGGTGGGTGCGGATCTGGCACCTGGCAACCGGCGCGGTCCACACCGTCCGTACCGGCGACGGAGAGCCCGTGAGGGCAGTGGCGTTCGCCCCTGACGGCCGCACACTCGCCGTCGTGAGCATCGAGGGCGGCGACGAACCGGTCGCTCTCCTCGACGCCGCGACCGGCCGCACACGGCACACCATCCGGCCGGGCGCCCGAGGCCCGCTGTCCCTTGCGTTCAGCCCGGACGGAACCACCCTGGCCACCACGAGCGGCAGATCCGTCAGAACATGGGATGCGCAAACCGGAGAGCTCCTGGGCAGCTTCAGCGCCGGAACCGAGGTGGCGTCAGCGGCTCTCAGCTCCGACGGGCGCACCTTGGCCACGGCCGGCGCGGGAGGTGTCCGCCTCTGGGACCTCTCCACCGGTCGGACCAGGATCACCCTGCCGACCCGCTCACCCGAGGCCGTGGCGTTCAGCCCGGACGGACGGACCCTGGCCGTCGGCACGGGCGACTCGGTCGAATTGTGGAAGGTCGAGCTGCCCGATCAGGCCGGCGCGATCCACGACATCGAGGAGGCCATCGGCACGGCTCACTCAGCTCCCTCCGGCACCGGAGGGTGAAACGGGGGCCCATGCCGCGCCAGCCGTTCCTCACTGCGCCGGCCGTCCCCGCTGCGGCTACCGCTCCTCGTCCCGTACGGCGGCCAGTTCGGCCTCGATCAGGTCGGCGGCTCGCCCGGTACCTCCCTCGTGGACCATCTCCGCCTGGATGTCCTTCAGGCGTGCGGCGACCTCGGGGTCGGCCACCAGGGCGAGGGCCGTCTCGCGCAGGGTCTCGGCGGTGGCCTCGTCCGTCGGGATGTGCCGGGCGACGCCGAGCGCCTGGAGCACATCGGCGTTGCCGAACTGGTCCGCGGCCTGCGGTACGGCGATCATCGGGGTGGCCGTGGCCAGGCCCTCCTGGCTGCCGCCGGCGCCGGCGTGGGTGACGAACAGGTCGGCCTGCTTCAGGATCGCCAACTGCGGTACCCAGGAGCGCACTTCGACGCCCGGGGGTACGTCGCCCAGGTCCGCGGGGTCGACGTGCCTGCCGATCTGGAGCACCAGGTGCCAGCCGGGCAGATCACCGAAGGCGCGCAGGCACTCGCGGTAGAAGGCGGGCTGCTTGGTGAACGCCGACCCGAGGGAGACGAGCACGACCTTCTCGGCGTCCGCCGGACGCCGCCAGTCGCCCTCGGCCGTGCGATCGGCCTGGCAGGCGCCCACGAACGAGTGGACGGACTGGTCCACCCGGTTGGCGTTCCACTGGAGCGCCTTCGGGATCAGGACGAGGGAACGGTCGGGGCGTCCGGTGAACGGGTCGGGGTGCTGGGTGATGCCGTTCTCCTCCAGCCACGCCTGGAAGCGCTCGTAGTAGGCCCGGCCGCGATCCGTCTTCTTCGGCTCCTCCCACATCGGTTCGGCGACCTCCTGCTCGTACCCCTCCCAGGCGACCATGCAGGGCGAGAGCGAGATCGCGGGGACGCCCCAGCGGTGGGCGAGGACGCGTGCCGGGTACGAGGCGATGTCGTGCAGGACGAGGTCCGGTTCGTCTCCCTCGTACGCCTCGGTCAGCTGTGGCAGAGCCTGGATGGCGTCGGTGAGGAACGGCTCGACGTTGTCCAGCAGGGTGCTCCCCCACGCTTCCGGGTCCGCGTCGGGACCGGGCAGCGTGGAGTTCCAGAGTTTCGGCTCGGCGCCGGATTCGGCGACCTTGTCGGCGAGGGCCGGCGGAATCGCGTACGTGACGCGGTGCCCACGCGCCACGAGCTCGCGGATCACTTCGAGGCTGGGGTTCACGTGGCCGTGAGCGGCGATGGAGAACATGGCGATGTGAGCGGTGGTGGTCATGGGACCGACCTTAAACGAGACGAGACGTCTCGTGCAAGCTGAATTCTGCAAATTGAATTCTGCAAGCTGAACTCACGGCGCCAGCACCTCGTGGAGCCTCAGCCACGCCCCCGGCGGCACCTCACCGACCAGGACCCGCGCGTCGAGGCGCGCGGCGCGGAACGCCGCGTCGACCCGTCGCCTCGGGTGGGCCCGGCGCAGCGACGCGTGCAGGGAGCCGCCCACGCCCGAGAACCCCAGCTCCACCAGCTCCCGCCAGCTCGTGCAGGCGGCGGTGTCGAGCAGTGGGGTGCTGCGCCGCTCGATCCGTACGATCCCCGCGTCCACGCGCGGCACGGGCCGGAAACTGTGCCGCCCGACGCGGCCGAGCATCCGCCACTCGTAGCGGGGCCAGGTCAGGACGGTCAGCTGGGTCCAACTGCCGTAGTCACCCGTGCGTTTACGGGCGTACTCAAGTTGAGTGAGGAGGGTGGCGTCGGTGAGGGCGGGCGCCCGCAGACACCAGTCGACGATGGCGGCGGTGCGGGAGAAGGGGACGTTCCCGGCGACGGAGAACGGGGTGCGCGGCGGGCGTGCGGTGAGGAAGTCCTCGCCGATTACCCGGACTTGAGGGGTGCGCGAGAAGCGTGAGCGCAGGGCGGGGAGGAGCCGGGGGTCGATCTCGTAGGCGAGGAGGCGTTGACAGCGCGGGGCGAGGAGCTCGGTCAACGCGCCTTTCCCGGCGCCGACTTCGAGCAGCAAGGGTGCCTGGCGTCCCTGCGGTACGGCGAGCCGGGCGAGCTGTCCGGCGGCGACGCGGTCGGCGAGGAAGTTCTGCGAGAGCGCGCGGGATACGCGGGTGGGGCGGGCCATGGCCTGCGGTCCTTGTCTTCCGTGGAGAGGGAAAAGGGCAGACGAAGGCCCTGACCGGAAGACAGGAGAAAGAGCGGGGAGCAGTGGCTCCGCGTGGCATCAGCGGGCGTGGTTCCCCGGGCCGGTCAGGGCTCCGGGGCCACGGCGCATCCTTACGGAGTGCGCGTAGCCCCGGCCGTGACCGGTGACGTAGATCGAGTTGTTCGCTGCCACGGAGGGAACGTTAGGCGGGAGGCGGGGGCGTGGACAACCGAATTGCGTCGGTCCTGGTGGCGGGCTGTGGCGGGGTGAACGGCCGGCGACACGGCACCCGGCCCACCTCACCGCTGATATCGCGCCAGCACCAGGTTCCCGTCCTCCTCCAGCCGCTCCCGCAGCTCGCCGAGCCCGATCGCTCCGCTGTAGTACTCCTGGAACGCGGGTGTGGCGACCTTGTCCTTCCATTCCGGATAGCCGCGTACCGACTGGGCGGGTGCCGAGCGCAGGTGGGCGGCGAGGGCGGTGCCGGTGGCCCAGTCGTCCTTGGAGGTGTGCAGGGCCGGGTCCTTCAGGGCCTGGGTGCCGGTGGGCAGCATCCAGTCGCCCAGCGCCAGCCGGACCATGTTCTCGGGCCGGAGCAGGAAGTCGATGAACTCGGCAGCCTCCCGCCGGTGCGGACTGTCCTCGGCGATGGACAGGGTCTGCGGGCTGACGCCCTGGGTGATGCCGTCGGCGCCTGCCGGGGCGGGCAGCACCTGCCAGTCGAAGCCCTTCGGCGCCTGTTGCACGATCTGCTGTCGGTAGGAGAAGCCGAGCGGGACCATCGCGTAGCGGCCGCCGAAGAAGCCGGGCAGGGTGTCCGAGCCGCCGCTGCCCAGGGTCGTGGGCGACGCGCTGTGGTCGGCGTTGACCTGGTCGTGGACGGTGCGCGGCATCACCTCGTCGGCCGCCTCGAAGCGGACGGTGACCTTGCCGTCGGCGCCGCGGTGGAAGAGCTGTCCGCCGGCCGACAGGGACAGGTTGAGGGAGGCGGAGACGGGTTCCTTGAGCGGCCAGGCGACGCCGTATTTCCCGTCTCCGCTCAGCCGGTCGGTGATCTCCCGGAACTCCGCCCAGCTCCACGGCCGTTCGGGGGTCGGGATGCGTACGCCCGCCTCCTTCAGCCACTTCGCGTTGGCGATGAGCACCCGCGGCTCCTGGAGGAACGGCACGCCGTAGATCCGGCCGTCAAAGGTCGCCGTGTCCCAACTGTGCTGTGGAATACCGGACTTGAGCCGATGCGGCAGCAGGTCGGTCAGGTCGGCGAGGTAGCCGCCGTAGGCGAAGTCCGCGAGGTCGTCCGAGGCGTCGTGGATGATGTCCGGGGCCTCACCGCCCTCGAAGGAGGTGAGCAACTGGTCATGGACACTGTCCCAACTACCCTGGACGTACTCGACCTTGACGTCGGGATGGGTCGCGTTCCACTCCTCCACCAGCTCCTTGTTGACCTCGACGGACTCCTCCTGCCAGGCCAGGGACTGGAAGCGCAGGGTGACGGGTCCGCCGGAACGGCTGTCGTCGTCGCCGCCGCATCCGGCGAGCAGCAGAGCGAAGACGGCGACCAGGGTCGACAGCACCCGCGTACCCATCAGTCCCGTAGGCATGAGTCCCGTAGACATCGGTCCCGTACGCATCAGCTCTTCACCGCCCCGGCGAGCATGCCGCCCGTGATCCGCCGCTGGATGACCGCGAACACCACCAGCGAGGGCAGCGTCGCGAGGAACGCGGCGGCGGCCAGCGGGCCGAGATCCGCCACGCCCTCCGCGCCGATGAAGTGGGTGAGGACGACCGGCAGGGTCTGTTTCTCGGGGGTCTTCAGCAGAACGAGCGCGAAGAAGAACTCGTTCCAGGCCGTGACGAACGCGAACAGCGCCGTCGCCACGATCCCCGGCGCGAGCAGCGGCGCCGTCACCGACACCAGCGTCCGCACCCGCCCGGCCCCGTCGACCGCCGCCGCCTCCTCCAGCTCGGGCGGCACCGCGCGGACGTACCCGACGAGCATCCACAGCGCGAACGGCAGCGCCCACACGACGTACACCATGACCAGCCCGGGCACCGAGTTGATCAGCCGCAGGTTCTTCAGGACCAGGAACAGCGGGATGATCACCAGGACGAGCGGGAACGCCTGGCTGACGACCACCCAGCCGGTCGCCGCGCGCGCGAGCCGGGTGCGGTGGCGGGCCATGACGTACGCCAGCGGGGTCGCTAGGAGCACGGCGATCAGGGCGGCGCCGAGTGCGGCGATCAGGGAGTTGACGGCGGCGTGCAGCAGGGGCTGTTCGTCGAAGGCCTGGCGGAAGTTGGCGAGGGTGGGGTCCTTCGGAATCCAGGTGGGGTGCAGGCTGCCCAGCTCGCGGGGCGGTTTGAAGGCGGTGGAGATCAGCCAGAGAAAGGGGAAGGCGAGGAAGAGGAGGTAGGCGAGCAGGGCGGCGTACTGACCGATCCGGCCCGTGGTGCTGGTCCTCACGACTCGTCACCTCCCCTGAGGCGGCCCGCCAGGAAGACGGCGAGCAGGATCGAGATCACCGCGACCATCACGCATCCCATCGCCGCCGCGTAGCCGAACTGCCCGTAACGGAAGGCCTCTTCGTAGGCGAAGAGCATGGGCAGCCGGGTGCGGCCGCCGGGGCCGCCGCTGGTGAGCACGTAGACCAGGGCGAAGGAGTTGAAGTTCCAGATGAGGTTGAGTGCCGTGATGGACAGGGCGACGGGCCTCAGGGCGGGCCAGGTGACCGTGCGGAAGCGGCGCCAGGCGCCGGCGCCGTCCACGGCCGCGGCCTCGTGCAGTTCGCGCGGGGTGTTCTGGAGGCCGGCGAGCAGGGCGACCGTGGTCGTCGGCATACCGGCCCAGATGCCCACGACGATGACGGCGGGCAGGGCGGTGCCGAGCCCGCTGAGCCAGTCGCGGCCGTCGCCGAGGCCGAGGTCGCGGAGTGTCTCGTTGAGGATGCCCGCGTCGGGGTTGTAGACCAGCCGCCACATGACGCCGACGACGACTTCGGGCATGGCCCAGGGGACGATCGCGAGGGCGCGGGCCAGCCAGCGCAGCCGCAGATCCTGGTTGAGGAGGAGGGCGAGGCCGAGCGCCAGCAGGAACTGCGGCACGGTGACGCCGACGGCCCAGACCAGGCCGATCCGGAACGACTCCCAGAACAGCGTGTCGTGCAGCAGGTCCCGGAAGTTGAGACCACCGATCCACTGGGTGGGCCGGGTCCGTCCGGACTGGGCGTCGGTGAAGGCCAGCAGGATGCCGTAGAGCAGCGGTCCCACGCTCAGGATCAGGATGGGGATCAGCGCGGGGAGGACGAGGAACCAGGCGCCGTGATCCGTGACGCGCCGCTGTTTCCTGTCGCCCGGCGTGCGTCTCACCGACCTCTCCGCCTCGGTCACCGATGTCACGGAATCAGCCCCTTTGCGCGGCTCGGGTGGGCCCCGTCATGGTCGTGAAGGCGCCGTACCCCGTCAAGGCCGCGCGCACGCGGTCCGACCTGTGGAAATGCGAGACTGACCGGCGGGTGGCGAGAACTCGACGCCATCGGTACGGATCGACGACACCGGCAATGAGGACCAGTCCGTATCGATCGATACGGGACAGGCCGGGCGGGACACGGAGGCGGACGATGGACGAGGCACGGGCGCGGGACGTACTGACCGCCGCGGGAGTACTGTCCGGCCCGGCGCGGGACGCGCGCCTGCTCGCCCTGGGCGAGAACGCGGTGTTCGCCGCCGGTGACCTGGTCGTCAAGGTGGGCCGCGACGCCGAACTCCTGGGGCGGGCCCGGCGCGAACTGGACATCGCGGTGTGGCTGGAGGAGGCGGACGTGCCGGCGGTGCGGGCCGCCGAATCGAAGCCGCTGCTGGTGGAAGGGCACCCGGTGACCGTGTGGCACCGGCTGCCCGAGCCGGTACGACCCACCGAGCCCCGGGATTTGGCCGAACTGCTACGGGTCGTGCACGCCCTGCCCGCGCCCTCCTTCGCGCTGCCACCCCGTGAGTTGCTGGGGGGCGTGGAGCGCTGGCTGCGGCTGGCGGGGGACGCGATCGATGCGGCGGACGCGGCGTATCTGCGGGAGCGGCGGGACGGCTTCGCGGCGGCCGCGGCCGGCCTGGCTCCTCATCTGCCGCCGGGTCCGATCCATGGGGACGCGCTGCCGCGCAATGTGCATGTCGGGCCGGACGGGCCGGTGCTGGTGGATCTGGAGACCTTCTCGGCCGATCTGCGCGAGCACGACCTGGTGGTCATGGCGCTCTCCCGCGACCGGTACGGCTTGCCCGCGGCTGCCTACCGGTCGTTCGTCGAGGCGTACGGCTGGGATGTGCGGGAGTGGGAGGGGTGTTCCGTGTTGCGGGGGGCGCGCGAGACCGCGAGCTGCGCCTGGGTGGCGCAGCACGCGCCCAGCAATCCGAAGGCGTTGGCCGAGTTCGAGCGGCGGGTGGCGTCGCTGCGGGAGGGGGACGAGACGGTGCGGTGGTATGCGTTCTGAGCGCCAACCGTGCAGTGCCTAGGTGTCGTTCTTCCGGCGCACCATCTCCGCGATCCAGACGGGGGCGAACGGTGAGGTGCAGCCCGGGGACGTCGGGTAGTCCTTGAGCACCTCCAGGCGCTCACCGATGGCGAGGGCCCGAGCGCGGTACTCGGCGTGCTCGATCCCGATCTGCGCCAGGCAGTGGTTCATCGCCCACTGGAGCCGGTCCGGGGCGTCCTTCATCTCGGCCTCGATGGTGTCGAGCAGTCCGGGGAGGTCCAGGCCCGCGGGCTTCTTCGCCACGCGCTCGGTGGTCAGTGCCCAGCCGGCACTGGCGACGACGGGATCGGGATCGGCGAACCAGGCCACGCGCAGCTCTTCGGAGTGCGGGCTCTTCTTCACCACGTAGTTCACGAGCCAGTCGTGCACCTTGGGGGTGCGTGCCGCGCGCACCATCGTGTCCAGCTCGTCGCGCTCGAACGCCTTCGGGCGGCAGATCAGCAGCGCCAGCAGCCGGGCAGCGGTGTCCTCGGTCGCCCAGAGCGAGCGCGCGAGTTCCTGCTGTGTCTTCAGCCGCTTCGCGAGCGCGCGCAGCTTGCTGAGGTTCACGCCGTGATCGTCGCCGTGCTTCTCGTTCACCGCGCGGATCTTCGGGTCGTCGAGCCCGGCCAGTTCGGCCAGCACCTCGGCCACCGTCGTCTCGGTCAGCGCCGTCTCGGCCACCTCGGTCTCCTGTCCCTCATGTGCGGGACTCAGCCTACGGCGGAAAGCGGCCGTCTCCTCGCGCGGTCCTCAAGGCCCTGCGTTCCGGATGGTGCGCGCGGCGTGACGCAGCTCGGTGAGGACGGTGCGGACCGCAGTACGGGCCGTGCGTTCGGGACGGTAGAGCGCGTCGATGTGGCGCCTGGCCTGGACTCCGCTCAGTGGCTTGAGGACCAGCTCCGGATGCGGGCGCATCGTCCAGCGCGGGATCAGGGCGATACCGCCCCCGGCCGCCACTGCCTCGGCCACCACCGCGAACTCGTTGATGCGGTGGGCGAGGTGAGGGCGGCGACCGGCCGCGGCGGCGATGGCTTCGATGACGGCGAGCACCGGGAAGCCGTCGTGCACGGTGATCCATGGTTCGTCGGCGACGTCACGCGGGGTGACGCGGCGCCTGCCGGCCAGCGGATGGTCCGCGGGCAGGGCCACGTCGAGCGGCTCGCGCAGCAGCGTCGCCGTGGCCACCGTGTCCGGCCAGGGCGGGGCGTGATCCAGGCGGTGGGCGAGAACGACGTCGTACTCCCTGGTGAGGCGCGGGAAGTCCTCCTGCGGCACGTCCTCGTCGGCGAGCCTCGGCACCGGCCGACCCGGCCCGGCGAGCGCGCGGAGCAGCAGCGGGAAGAACGCGGAGCCCGCGCTGTGGAACGCCGCCACCGACACCTCCGCGTCCGGCCGCCCGAGGAACTCCTCGACGGTGTGCCGCGCCCGCGCGAGCGCCGTCTCCACCTCCACGGCCGCCCCGGCCAGCGCCTGTCCGGCGTCGGTGAGCACCAGCCGACGGCCCTGCCGCTCGGTGAGCGGCACCGGGATCGCCCGCTGGAGCAGCCGTAGCTGCTGGGAGATCGCCGACGGCGTCACCAGCAGCGCCTCGGCGACCGCCGTGACACTGCCCAGTTCGCCGAGCTCCCGCAGGATCCGCAGCTGTCGTTCGTCCATGGCCTCAGTGTAGGGACGATGTAGTGCCGCTAAATGATCGTTTTAGAAAGTGGTACTGGGCTTCATGGATGTTTCCGGTGCACCGTAGGCGGGTGTCCGATATCCGCCGTACCGATGCGGCACTCCTCCTTGTAGCGCTCGTCTGGGGATCCAGCTATCTGTCCGCCCAGACGGCGACGGCCGCGCTGCCCGTCCTGCTGGTGCTGTTCGCCCGCTACGCCCTCTCCGCGCTCGCCTGTCTCGGTCTGGTCGCCTCCCGGCGGGGCGGCGCTCGCCGGTGGACGCGTGACGAGCTGCGGGCCGGTGTGCCCCTGGGGCTGACCCAGGCGGCGGTCCTGGTCGTGGAGACGTACGGCGTCGCCCACACCAGCGCTGCCAACGCCGGTCTCATCATCAGCCTGACCATCGTCCTCACCCCGCTCCTCGACCGCGGCGGACGCCGCGGCTCGCTGCCCGCTTCGTTCTTCGCCGCGACGGGCGTGTGCGTCCTGGCCGTCGCACTGCTGATGTCCGGCAACGGCTTCCACGCGCCGCGCCTCGGCGATCTGCTGATGCTCGGCGCCGCGGTGGTCCGGGCCGGGCATGTCGCACTGGTCGGCCGCTTCACCACCGGCCGGGCGATCCGCCCGCTCCAACTGACCACGGTGCAGACCCTCGTCGGCACGGCCCTGTTCCTGCCGGTCGCCGCCCTCGACCTGCCGACGCTGGTCCGCACGGACCCGGCGACCTGGGCGCAATTGGTCTATCTCGCCCTGTTTTGCAGTGTGTTTGCCTTCCTGGCCCAGACCTGGGCGGTGCAGCGCACCTCCGCCAGCCGGGCCAGTCTGCTGCTGGGTACCGAGCCGGTGTGGGCCGTCGCGGTCGGTGTGGCCCTCGGCGGTGACCACCTCACCCCGCTGACCGGCCTCGGGGCGGCTCTGATGGTCGCCGGCACGTACTGGGGACAGGCCGTGGAACGCGCGCACCGCGCCGCGCCCGACCCCCGACCACCCTCGCCGTCCCTCTCACCGCACACCTCGTCCCGCACCTCGCCCCACCCCCTCGACAAGGACTCCGCATGCCCGACCAGCCCGACGACGGCACCACCCACCACGACACTTACGAACTCCTGATCTCCCTGCTCGACTCCTCCTGCGTCGACCACCGTCTCATCGACCACGAGCCCGAAGGCTCCACCGAGGCCGTCTGCGCACTGCGCGGGCACCCGGCCTCCGAGGCCGCGAAGTGCATCGTGCTGCGGGTCAAGGTGGACCGACGCACGACACGTCACGTCCTCGCGGTCGTCCCCGGGGACCGGCGAGTGGACCTGGACGCCGTCCGGGCGCTGTTCGCCGCCCGCTACGTCGGCTTCAGCGACGCGGAGACCGCCGAGAGGCTGGCCCGCGCCGTCCCCGGCACCGTCCTGCCGTTCAGCTTCGACCCCGACCTCGAACTGGTCGCCGACCCGGATGTCGTGGCCCAGCCGAAGCTGTACTTCAACGCCGCCCGGCTCGACCGCTCGCTGCTCATCTCGGGTGCCGACTACGAGCGGCTGGCCAAGCCCCGTATCGAGCGCATCGCGACACCGGCGTCGGTGTGACGGACCGACGGAAAGGCCTGGACCTGCCGGCCTGTCGCTCCTCAGACCGACTCGCCCGCCACCGTCTCTTCCGCCGGCTCCCTCAGCGGCCACGTGCCGTCGACCACCGCGGTCGTGTCGCCCTTGCGGCGCAGGAAGTTCTGGAAGTCCGCCGCCCACTCGGCGTACCACTCGATCTGGCGAAGGTGCAGCTCCGCCGGGCCGAGGGCCGCGATCTTGGGGTGGCGGTCGCCTATCGCACAGGCCAGCCGGGCCGCGGCGAGGGCGTCGGCGCAGGCGTCGTGGGCGGCGTCGAGGGCGATGCCGTACTCCCGGCAGACCGCTTCGAGGTTGCGCTTGCCACGGCGGTAGCGGTCGGCCCAGCGGTCGATGGTGTACGGGTCGATGACCGGGGCGGGGTCCAGGCCGCCCAGCCGGTCGCGCAGGGACGGCAGTCCGTACCGCCGCAGTTCGGCGGAGAGCAGGCTCAGGTCGAAGGCCGCGTTGTAGGCGACGACCGGCACGCCCGTCTTCCAGTAGGTCACGAGGACGTCCGCGACGGCGTCCGCCACCTGGTCGGCGGGGCGGCCCTCGGCGGCCGCGCGCTCGTTGCTGATGCCGTGGACCGCGACCGCGTCCGCCGGGATCTCCACGCCCGGATCGGCCAGCCACTCCTTGCGTCCTATGGGCTGCCCGCCCCTGACCTCGATCACGGCGGCGGTGACGATGCGCGCCTCGCGCGGATCGGTCCCGGTCGTCTCCAGGTCGAAGCCGATCAGCAGCTCACGGTGCCAGCCCATGGGCGGTCCCCCTTCTTGGTGGTGCGTTCCCCCAGTGGTCTCCACCTTCCCATGGGCCACTGACAATCAGAGGACCGCGTTCCGTTTGTGCGGCGGAACGGGTGCGGGACGGTTCAGGACACCGGCCGCGAATCCGCCCACATGAGCTCGAACTCCTCGCGGTACGTAGGGAAAAGACCGCCTTCGTCCATCTCGTCCGACTTGACCACCCGGCTGCCGTTGCGCAGCACCAGGACCGGCGCCTCCAGCCCGCGCATCCGGCGCAGATAGGTCTGCACGACCGCGATGCCGTCGGAGCCGTCGCCGTCCACGAGGTAGGCGGTGAAGCGGGGCGTCTCGTCGAAGACCTGGATCTCGAACGCGCCCGGGTCCCGCAGCCGGGACCGGACCCGGCGCATGTGGAGGATGTTCATCTCGACGGCGCGGCTCAGCTCGCCGCGCTTGATGCCGAGTTCGCGTTCGCGCCGCTTGACCGCGCTGGAGGCCGGGTTCAGGAACAGCAGCCGCACCCGGCAGCCGGACTCGGCGAGCCGCACCAGACGGCGGCCGGAGAAGTTCTGCACGAGCAGGTTGAGCCCGATACCGATGGCGTCGAGCCTGCGCGCGCCGCCGAAGATGTCCTCGGCCGGGAACTGGCGCAGCAGCCGTACCCGGTCGGAGTGCACGGCGACCACGTCGGCGTACCGGTCGCCGACCAGGTCCTCGACGGCGTCGATGGGCAGCCGGCGCGCAGACGGCACGTCGCCGCCCGTGCCGAGGACCTCCAGCAGACGCGCCGAGGCCCGTTCGGCCTGGTTGAGGACCGCCTCGGACAGGGCGCGGTTGCGGGAGACGACGTTCCGGGTCACTTCGAGCTCGTCCAGGGCGAGTTCGACGTCCCGGCGGTCGTCGACGTACGGCTCGAAACACGGCCAGTGCTGCACCATCAGCTCGCGCAGCTGCGGCAGCGTGAGGAAACTGAGGACGTTGTCGTCGGCCGGGTCCAGCAAGTAGCCCTTGCGGCGGCTGACTTCGCGCACGGCGACCGCGCGCTGCACCCACTCCTGGCCGGCCGGTCCGGCCGCGGCCACCACCCAGTCGTCGCCGTGGACGGGTTCGTAGATGGGGCGCACGACAGCGGCCACGACCGCGCGCAGCCGCTGTTCGACGAGGTTCAGCCAGATGTAGGCCCGGCCGGCTCGCTGGGCGCGGGTGCGCACCTCGAGCCAGGCCTCGGTGTCCCAGTCCAGCTCCGGCCCGATGGAGCTGGTCTCCATCGGCCGGGCCAGGGACACCGTGCCGGGCGGGACGTCTGCGGAGTTCCCCTCGTGACCCTCGTCACCAGGGGGCAACTCCAGCCCTCCCGAGCCCACCCGCGCACCGCCTTCCGCTCCCCCGAGCATCCCCGTCCCAACGATCAAGGAAGGGTACTCCGGGAGCGGCGGGCGGTGCAGCCGGATGGACAGGGTCGTTTCTCAACTGTCCCGGCCGACGTGCCCGTTGATGCCCTTGAGGTCCGCCGGAGTGAGCGGATTCATAGCGGTCACGTCACGCGGGGCGATCGAGAAGCCCTGCCAGTGGACCGGCATCGGCTGCTGGTCCTCGTCGCGCACGATGTGGTGGAAGCCCACGTTCATCCAGACCACGGGGTGAGTGAGGGACTGCCCGTTGACCCACTTGTCGACGTCCTTGGGGTGTCCGGCACCGCAGGCGCCCAGGTTGCCACTCGCGTACTGCTCGCACTTGTTGTACTCGGTGAAGTACACGTCGTGGTTGGTGAAGGGGCGGCCCGGATACTTGGTCTGGGCGCCCGGGACGAGCTCGTACGAGCGCGCGTGCCCGTCCTTGTTCTTGCCGGTCGCGCTGACCACCCGCCACCAGCGCATGTTCTTGGCGTCGCCGGCGAGTTCCTTGGTGACCTTCGTGAGCGTCGTCTTGTTGGTCGGACCCCGGTCGCCCGCGGCCGGGGTGACCTTCGAGTCGTACTGCTCCACTCGGGTCTTGGAGGAGCCGTCGAGGCCGAAGTCGAGCCGCCAGAAGACGTTGTGGCTGTGGCTGTCCGCGTAGTCCTTGGCGCCCTTGCCGATGGGCCAGCCGCGCCCGTCACCGGCGTCGTAGTCCTCCGGCGCGAGGCTGCCGGTCGCGCCGACGTTCATGGTCATGGTGCCGTCGTCCTGGAACCGCCACTCGGTGATGTACTCGTACCAGCTCACCTTGTTGACGGTGTAGAGCAGCAGGTCCTTGCCCTGGGCCTGGTAGGTCTTGCCGATGTTCCCGTTCGGCGGCTCGGTCTGCAAGTGGTAGGCGTGGCCGCGGGACCGGGTCGTGGCGCACAGACCCTTGACGTCCTGGGAGTTGGAGTACATGGGCTCGCGGACCTTGACGGTCTTGATGGTGCCGCCCGGGCATTCCGCGGGCTTCATGTTCAGCAGACCGTTGCCGAAGTTGTAGTCCGTCACGTCGTTGAACTCGGAGCCGCCGTCGTCGTACGGCACATGGATCTGGGCCAGCTTGGCGCTGTTGAGGACCTTGATCGGCTTGGCCTCGCCGGGCGGCTGGTAGGAGATGTCCTCCAGGACGACACCGGACGTGCTGTTGAAGCGCCAGCACATCCGCCAGGTGGTTCCGGTGGAGAGCTTCTGCTCGATGCGGTAGGCCGCGCTGCAATTGGGGGCCGGAGCGGCGGCGGCCTTGGGCTGGGCGGCGGCCGGTCCCGCTCCGGTCGTCGCGCCGGCGGCCAGCGCGGCCAGGGACAGACCGAGGGCCGCCCGCCTGCGGGCACGGCTGATTCTGTTGACGCGCATGAAGAGGTGACTCCCTTACAGGAGGTACAGAGTTGGAAAAGTGAACGGACGGTCGCCTCAGCCGAGGCGGATCACCTTGCGGGCGCTCAGGTCGATGACGAACGCCCGGGTGTCGATCCACGACCCGTTCTTGACCTTCGGGAACAGCCGGGTGCAGCGGTGTTCGCCGCACTTCTCGACCGACGCCGACCCGCCCGGAGCGGCCCGGTACACCATGCTGCTCAGCTGGAGCTGCTCCGGGGAGGTGAGCTCCTTGCCGGTGGCGTCCTTGTAGTCCGCCTTCAGACCGGCGCCCAGCGGGTCGGCGATCAGCAGCTTGGCGGCCTCGGTCTGCTCGGCGAGGCTCAGCGGCGGCTGGACGCCGCGCTGGGTGGCGGTCCGCTCGACCTTGCCCGTGTCGAGGTTGACGGTCCTGGTGACGAGGGTGTCGTCCTGGTAGTCGTAGACCGTCACGTCGGCGCGCCGGGGCGCGCTCGCGTCGTCGACCTCGTCGGCGTCCGGCTCGGCCAGCTGGACGTCGATGCGCTGCGGGCCACGCGCGCCCCTGACGTTCTCGCTGCGGTCGATCAGCTGCCGGTTCACCGCGAGCTTCTCCACCCGCGCGATCTCGTCGTCGGTCAGGGGATCGTTGCCCTTGCCACGATCGCCCTCGGCCGGCGCTTCTTCGACCACACCGGGCTGTACGGCGGCGGCGCCGTTCTGCCCCTGAGCCGACTGCTGGGTGGACTGGCCCCCGCTGTCGGTCCCCCCCGTTGTGTCAGCCCCCGCCGTGCCCGGCAGGGTGATTCCGATCATCACGGCGGTTCCGGCCACCGCGATGGCCGCACCGGCCACCACCTTGCCCAGATGGCGGTGCACTATCTCGCGCACATCTTCCCCCTACTCCCCCAAATCCCCGGGAGTACGTGTTTGCCCCACTGGTTCGGCATACCGCGTATGCACTGGTCGACCGGTAAGAGGGACGTAAGTCATAGGTGGTTCCATCACTTTCGGGGAGACTCGACGTCAAGGCGCCCCCGACGGCGCGCTCCAGCTGAAAGAGTCGTGTCCATGCAGGTCTGGCCTGGAGAGGCATATCCACTCGGTGCCACCTACGACGGCGCCGGCACCAACTTCGCGGTCTTCACGGAGGCCGCGGACCGAGTAGAGCTGTGTCTGCTGCACGACGACGGCTCGGAGACGGCGGTGGAACTGCGGGAGAGCGACGCCTTCGTGCGGCACGCGTACGTGCCGGGCGTCATGCCGGGGCAGCGCTACGGCTTCCGGGTGCACGGCCCCTACGCCCCGGAGCGCGGTCTGCGCTGCAATTCCGCGAAGCTGCTGCTGGACCCGTACGCCAAGGCGATCAGCGGCGCGATCCACTGGGGCGAGGAGGTGTACGGCTACCACTTCGACGCACCCGACCGGCGCAACGACCTGGATTCGGCGCCGCACATGATGTCGTCGGTCGTGGTGAACCCGTACTTCGACTGGGGCGACGACCGGCGGCCGCGCACCGAGTACCACCACACGGTGATCTACGAGGCCCATGTGAAGGGCCTGACGATGCAGCACCCGGGGCTGCCCGAGGAGCTGCGCGGCACCTACGCCGCCCTCGCGCACCCGGCGCTCATCGAGCACCTCACCGCGCTGGGCGTGACGGCATTGGAGCTGATGCCGGTCCACCAGTTCGTCAACGACCACCGGCTGGTCGACATGGGCCTGAACAACTACTGGGGCTACAACACCATCGGTTTCTTCGCCCCGCACAACGCGTACGCCTCCTGGGGCGACCGCGGCCAGCAGGTCCTGGAGTTCAAGTCGGCGGTGCGGGCGCTGCACGAGGCCGGTATCGAGGTCATCCTCGACGTGGTCTACAACCACACCGCCGAGGGCAACCATCTGGGCCCCACGCTGTCCTTCCGGGGCCTGGACAATCCGCAGTACTACCGGCTCACCGACGACCCGCGCTACTACATGGACACCACCGGGACCGGGAACTCCCTGCTCATGCGGTCCCCGCACGTCCTCCAGCTGATCATGGACTCCCTGCGGTACTGGGTCACCGAGATGCACGTCGACGGCTTCCGCTTCGACCTCGCGGCCACCCTGGCCCGGCAGTTCCACGAGGTGGACCGGCTGTCGTCGTTCTTCGACCTGGTGCAGCAGGACCCGGTGGTCTCCCAGGTGAAGCTGATCGCCGAGCCGTGGGACGTGGGCGAGGGCGGTTACCAGGTGGGCAACTTCCCGCCGATGTGGACCGAGTGGAACGGCAAGTACCGCGACACCGTACGGGACCTGTGGCGCGGCGAACCACGCGCCCTGGCGGAGTTCGCGTCCCGGCTGACGGGTTCGTCCGACCTGTACCAGGACGACGGGCGGCGCCCGCTGGCCTCCATCAACTTCGTGACCTGCCACGACGGCTTCACCCTGCACGATCTCGTCTCGTACAACGACAAGCACAACCATGCCAACGGCGAGGACAACCGGGACGGTGAGAGCCACAACCGGTCCTGGAACTGCGGGGCGGAGGGCGAGACCGACGACCCGGCCGTCCTGGAGCTGCGCGCCCGCCAGATGCGCAACTTCATCGCCACGCTGATGCTGTCCCAGGGCGTACCGATGCTGAGCCACGGCGACGAGTTCGCGCGCACGCAGCGCGGCAACAACAACGCCTACTGCCAGGACAGCGAGCTGGCCTGGGTCAGGTGGCTCGGCTCGGAGGACGGCGCCGAGGAGGGCGACAGCGGGCTGCTCGCCTTCACGCGCGCGATGGTGTGGCTGCGGCGGGACCATCCGGTCTTCCGCAGGCGGCGCTTCTTCCACGGGCGCCCCGTGGAGGGCACGCACGACGACCTGTCGGACATCGCCTGGTTCACCCCGCAGGGCAAGGAGATGGCCCAGCGGGACTGGGACCGGGCGCAGGCGTCGACGCTGACCGTGTTCCTCAACGGCAACGCGATCTCGGAGCCGGGCCCGCGCGGGGAACGCATCAGCGACGACTCGTTCCTGCTGATGTTCAACGCCTCCCCGAAGACCCTCGGCTTCGTCGTGCCGGTCAACCACGGCCGTCAGTGGCAGGTGGTCGTCGACACCGCCCGGGCGGACGGTGTACCGCCGGGGACCGGCCCCAAGGTGCAGGCCGGGGAGCGGTTGACGCTGGTGGACCGGAGCATGACGGTGTTGCAGCGGCCGGTCTAGGCCGGCTCACCCTGCCGAGAGCCGGGTGAGCCGGGCCGAGAGCCGGGTTCGCGCGTGGGCCCACCTGGAGGGGACGATGACACGAAGGGCGGCAGGGCGGGTACGTAGGTCTCCATGACACCTGAGCGACCTGACCCGATGGTGCCGACCGCCACCTACCGGCTGCAATTGCAGCCCGCGTTCCCGTTCGAGGCCGCGGCGGCGGCCGTGCCGTACCTGGCCTCGCTCGGCGTCTCGCATCTGCATCTGTCCCCGGTCCTGGAGGCGGTACCGGGGTCGGGGCACGGCTATGACGTCGTGGACCACGCGCGCGTGCGCGAGGAACTGGGCGGTGAGGAGGGGCTGCGCGCGCTGGCGCGCACCGCGCGTGAACACGGTCTGGGCCTGGTGGTGGACATCGTGCCGAACCACATGGCGATGGCACCGCGCCACAACCGAGCCCTGTGGGAGGTACTGCGCGAGGGCCCCGAGTCGCCGTACGCGCGATGGTTCGACATCGACTGGGAGGCGCAGGGCGGCCGGGTGCTGCTGCCGGTACTGGGGAGTCCACTGGGCGAGGAGTTCGCCCACCTGGAGGTGGACGGAGACGTCCTGCGCTACTACGACCATGTCTTCCCGTTGCGCGAGGGCACCGAGGAACTGCCGCTGCCGCAGCTCCTGGACGCGCAGTGGTACCGCCTGGCGTGGTGGCGGCTGGCCCGTACGGAGCTCAACTACCGGCGGTTCTTCAGCATCTCGGAGCTGATCGGGGTGCGGGTCGAGGACCCGGAGGTGTTCGACGCCACGCATGCCAAGATCCTCCAGCTCCTCCACGAGGGCGTGATCGACGGGCTGCGCATCGACCATCCCGACGGCCTCGCCGACCCCGGCGGATATCTTCAGCGCCTTCACGAGGCGACCGGCGGGCGCTGGACGGTCGTGGAGAAGATCCTGTCGGACGGGGAGCATCTGCCGGCCTCCTGGCCCGTCGCGGGCACCACCGGCTACGACGCCCTGCGGTACGTGGACGGCCTCTTCACCGACCCGGCCGGGTTCGGGGAACTCCTCGGCCAGTACCGGCGGTTCGCGGCCCCGCAGACGGACCGGGGCGGCGACTGGGAGGCGACGGTGCGGCGGGCGGCGTACAAGGTGCTCACGCACGAGCTGGCCACGGAGGTCGACCGCCTGACGCGGGTGGCCGGCCGCCTCTGCGCCACGTCCCCGGAACCCGCGCTGCGCGACCGGGCGCCTTGGGCGCTGCGTACCGCCCTTCAGGAACTCCTCGTCCGGCTGGAGGTCTACCGGCCGTACGCCTGCGGTGACGCGGCCCGCGTGGTCACCGAGGAGGCCGCGGCCGAGGCCCGGCTCGCGTTCGTGGTGCCCGAGGAGGCCGGCGCGGTCGACGTCGTGCGCGACCTGGTGCTCGGGCGGGCCGGTGACGGGCCGGAGCACGTGGAGTTCCGGACGCGGTTCGCGCAGACGGCGTCGGCGCTGCGGGCCAAGTCCGTCGAGGACACGGCGTTCTACCGCCATGTGCCGCTGCTGTCGGCGACCGAGGTGGGCGGGAACCCGGGGAGCCCCGCGGTCTCGCCGGACGAGTTCCACGCGTACTGCGCGCGCGTGCAGCGCGACTGGCCCGGCACCGGGACGGTCGTGTCGACGCACGACACCAAGCGCAGTGCCGACGTACGGGCCGCTCTGGCCGTGCTCACGCAGTGCCCGGAGCGCTGGGCGGACGTGCTGACCGAGGTGACCCGCGACGGCGAGGGAGTCCCCGACGCGCAGTTGGCGTGGGCTGCCTGGCAGACGGTGTTCGGGCTGGGCGAGGCGGACGTCGACCGCGTTCAGGGGGCGCTGTTGAAGCATGTGCGCGAGGCCGGGTTGCTCACCAGCTGGACGGAGCAGGAGCCGCCGTACGAGGAGGCGGTGGCGGCGTTCGTCGCCGCGGGGCCGTGCGGTGCGCCCGGCGAGCGCGTGGCCGCCTTCCGGGGGCACCTCACGCCGCACGTCCGGGCGAACGTGCTGGGCATGGCCCTGGCCCAGTTGACGATGCCAGGTGTGCCGGACGTCTATCAGGGCACGGAGGGCGAGTACCGGGCTCTCGTCGACCCGGACAACCGCCGGGTCGCGCGGTTCCCGCACGAGGACCCCGGCGAGAAGGGCGCGGTGACGACGGCCGCGCTCCAGCTGCGCAGGCGGCGTCCGGAGGTGTTCGGCGACTCGGCCTCGTACGCGCCCTTGACCGCCGAGGGCCCGTCGGCCGCCCACTGTGTGGCCTTCGCGCGCTCCGCGGAGGTGGTCACGGCCGTGACACGGCTGTCGCTGCGGCTGGCCCGGTCGGGTGGCTGGCGCGACACGGTGCTGCCGTTGCCGCCGGGGCGGTGGGCCGATGTGCTCGCTCCGGAGCGGGAGTTCACCGGGCACGCGCGCGTGGCGGAGTTGTTCGCGCACCTGCCGGTGGCGTTGCTCGAAAGGGTCGCTGGGGAAGCAGAGGTGTGAGCCGAGGGCGCCTACGGGGCGTACGGTCGCGTGGCGCGCCGTGGCTTCGTGCCCGCGACCGGCTCGGGCCCGCGTGCGCTCCCGGGGCTCGGGTACGGCGGCCGGCGCGTGGTGACGAGCGCCGCGGCCCTCCGCACGCCCGGCTTCCCCGACACGTATCAGTGCAGGAGAAGGGTGCCCGACGGCCCGGCAGGGCGGACCCGGCCCTCCCGCTGACGCCGGCCGCCCGTACCTCTCGGCGGTCAATGCAACTGGGCGCCCCGGGGAGCCTCCCCCGTGAACTCCTTGACAGGTAAACCAGACCGTGGGGTACTGCGGATGCGAGCCGGGCGGACGTAACGGGGGTGAGTCTCCTGCCGGAGCTGCGCTACCCCACCCTGACCGAACTAGTCCTGTCCGCCCGCGCACTGGCCGCTCACCGTCCGGGCCTGTGCACCCTGAGACAGGTGGGGGCCTCCCGGGCGGGCAGACCCCTCCACCTGCTGTCCATCGGTCACGCCCGACACGCCGTCCTGGTGGTCGCCGGCGCGCATTCCAACGAGCCCACGGGCGGCCCCACACTCCTCGCGGTCGCCGAACGGGTACTGCACGAGTGGGAGTTGCGGGCCGACACCTCCTGGCACTTCCTGCTGTGCGCGGATCCCGACGGGGCGAGCCTGCATGTCACGCCGGCGCCCCGCACCCTGTTCGACTACCACCGCGGCTTCTTCCGGCCCGCGGCCCCGGAGCAGCCGGAGTGGGCGCCGGCCGCGCTGCCGCCCGACCGGCTGCCGCCCGAGACGCGCGCGCTGACCCGGGTGATCGACGAACTGCGCCCCTACCTCCAGGTGACGCTGCACGGGACCGATCTGGGCGGCAGCTGGGTGCAGTTGACGAAGGACGTTCCCGGACTCGCCGAGCCGTTCGCGAAGTCGGCGGCGCAGCTGCACATCCCGGTGGAGACCGGCGCCTCGGACGCGGCGGGCTGGCCTGCGTCCGGACCCGGCGTGCACGTCATGCCGGCGCCGGGTGCGGGGGCGGCGTATCCGAGCATGCCGGACGACGCGCGGAGCAGCACCTGGTACCACGTGCACCGGTACGGCGGGCTGACCGCGGTCGTGGAGGTGCCGATGTGGGCGAGCGACCTGGTGGACGATCCGGCGCCGCATCCGGCGCCGGCCAGGGCGATGCGACGGCTGGCGGCCCGGCTGCTGCGGGACACGCTGGAGGTGGAGCGGGTGCTCGCCGAGGCACTCCCCCGTCTGGAGGGGGCCGACGGGCCCTTGCTGCGGGCGTCGAAGTGGGCGCTGGAGCTGGTGCCAGGTCTTGCCGCCGACTGGACGCACACGCCGCCCGCCGACAACACCATGGCGTACGTCGGGAGCGTGGACGCCTTCGGGCGCCGGCTGCCGCTGCGGGCGGCGGCCATGCTGCTGCGCGTCCTCGAGGAGGCCGACGACCGTGGGGCGCAGCGCCTCGAACACCTCGTGGCGAGTTGGAGCGACGCCTTCGCCGAACGCTTCCGCGCCCGCTGGGTGCCGCTGGAGCACCAGGTCGAGCACCAGTCCCGCACGGTCGTCGCGGCAGCCATGCACGCGCGCGACCGGGCGGCGTGAGCCGCGCGCCGCCCTCTGTGCCCGGTCGGCGCGAGCCGTGCCGCCGTCCGCGCGCGTGCGTCCGTGTGGCCTACGGCGTCAGCCCTCCAGGGCGAACACCGACCCCGTCCGCGCGCCCATCGCGCACCCGTTGGCGAAGGTCTCGCGGTAGTCGACCGGCCGTCCGTTCCACTCCCCGCGCGCGTGGACGGTCACCGGCGCGTAGATCATCGGGCAGAACGAGTCCACCGTGCGGAGCCGGCTGATGTCACCGCCCACCCGCTCCAGGTCCGCGCAGGCCTCGGCCGCCTTCCTGTGGCCCTGCGGCGGGTCGCACAGCAACAGCGTGCCGTGCGGGTCGCCGTGGCGGGCGTCGCCTCGGGTGACCGTCAGGTAGAGCCAGCTTCCCGGCTCCGGTTCCTGGACCATCGCCCGTGCGGGAGTCGCACCGAGGACGAGCATGGCGGCCGCCGCCAGCAGGCCGCCCCGTACCGCTTTCGCCGTGAGTGAATGCGTCATTCCCGATGCATCGGCACGGCGGCCCCGGCATTCCACCCCGACTCACCCGAACGGGAGCACGCGGGCGCGTGCCGCCCGGCGAGCTCGAACGCGGCGAGCACGACCCGCGCCTGGTACTCCACCTGGCGGGCGACCGGTATCCAGCGCGCCCCGCAGCCGTCGCGGTAGTCCTCGCACCACTCCTCGATGAGCCGGTCCAGCTCCGGCAGCGCGCCGGCCGGATCGCGCCCGGCGCCCGTGACGAGCTGGTGCAGCAGCCCGGCGGTCCGCAGCGCGAGCCGCCGCCCGGCGATGCGCAGGGCGGCCAGGTGGGCGGTGCTGAGCGGGGGAAGGGGGTGTACGCCGACCGGGTCCCCGACGTCGGGGTCCCAGGTGTCGGCGAGTCCGGGACAGACCAGTAAATAGTCGTCGACCGGGGCGAGCAGCCGGGCCGTCTCGGGTCCGGCGGGGAGGTGGGGCCGCAGACGCTCCAGCAGCCCGTTCAGGACGCGGGTGTCGTGGCGCAGTGTGTGGCTCACCCTGCGCAGGACCGTTTCCTCATCTGGGTGCGGGGCGCCGTCCTCCACGCCGGCCACACCCCACATGGGGGCCTCGACGACCGCCGTGACCGTGCCGTGCCGGTACGGGTGGAACCACGTCGACTCGACGGCCGCCTCGGTGATGGCGGCGGCCAGGTCGCCTCGGCGTGGCCTCGGGATCCGGTAGACGGCGGGCCCCAGTTCCGGCCAGTACAGCGTGTCGTAGGGGCCGAGCTCGCGCGGGATGCCGAGGCGGGCGGCGGCGTGGGCGACGCGCTGGGCGAGGCCGGGCAGGTCGTGGGTCAGCTCGACGAAGCCGCCGCCGACGTCGACGCCGTGCAGGGAGCAATGCAGGAAGGGCCGCAGTTCGTCCTGGAGTCCGAGCAGCGCGCGGGTCTCGGGCAGCGTGGCGCGGTCCGCGCCGTCCGGCAGCCATTCGGGCTGTTCCAGGAAGCCGGGCCGGAAGAAGTGCCGGAAGTAGCCGGAGAGGGCGTACGGGCCGTGCAGCCAGCCCTCGTTGCGGCGCAGGCCGTCGGGGTCGAGGCACAGCAGCAGGTTCCAGGTGGCGTCGGCACCCTCGTGCAGCCGGGGGTCGGCGAGCACCCGTTCGGCCAGCCGGAGCACGGTGGCACCACCGACCGGCTCGTTGGCGTGCGGACCGGCCACGACGAGGGCCTGACGGCTGCCGTGGCCGACGGACAACAGCCACAGGGGCGTGCCCGCGCGAGACGTCCCGACGCGGCGCAGACGCGCGTCTCGGGGCCGGCGGGCGACGAGTGCGGCCGCCCGGGCGCCCAGCTCGTCGACGCTCGGGTAGCGGAGGAGTGGCGGCAGGGCACACCTCCACAATGTGGTGCCGTCGGTTCACCTGATGTGCATGGTGTACGCACAGTCAGTCACGAGTTGACGACTACGTCAACACCGCAGAGGGCAAAGGGGCTTGAGTCAACACTTCAACCAAGGTGCAGGCCAGAGCCGGGGCAGGGCTCAGTTCGCGGCGAGCCGGAACGACATCCGGCCGAAGCCGACCTGGTCTCCCTCGCGGACCACGACGGCACCGATGACGCGTCGGCCGTTCACCGTGGTGCCGTTGGTGGAGCCGAGGTCGCGCAACACCCACAGGCCCCCCTGATGACTCAGTTCGGCGTGTACCCGGGACACCGTCTCGTGGGTCAGCCGCAGCCCGTTGAGGGGGTCGCGGCCGATGCGCAGCGGGTGGCCGGCCGACGGGTGGGGCAGCAGCAGCTTGGGCAGCCGCTCGGCCTGCCATGCCCTGCGCAGCCGTACGGTGAAGCCGGACACCGCCTCGACGGTGCCGAACACCAGACGCGACAGACGGCTCTCGGAGGGCAGGTCGGCGGTGAGTGCCGCGAGCTCGTCCGCGCGGCGGGCGGAAAGAGCGAGTTCCATGCGCCGCACGAACGTGTCGTGTGACAGCCGACCCATGGCGACGCCGTCACGGAGCACCTTCAGCGCCTTGTCGCGCTCCACGTCGGACAGCCGCGCGGGGTACGTGTTGAACTCGAAAGACGACGTCACGTCGCTGATTGTCGGTCAGCGAACCCGCGCTGTCCAGAAAACGGGGAAACGGCCCGCACGCGCGCGTGATCGGCAGGACCGGTCACGACACCTGCCGCAAAAGGGAAGATTCAAAAGCGGATTGATCTCGTTTGAAGCACCATGGACGGGCTACATCACGGTGAGCAGACGAAGGGGAACCGTCCGTGCAGTTCGAGGTGTGGGCACCGCAGGCCGGAAGTGTGACGCTCCATTGCGAAGGCGTCACGCGCGCGTTGGAGCGCGATCCCGATCGCGCGGGATGGTGGCGGGGGGAGGCGGAAGCACGGGACGGGACGCGGTACGGCTTCGCGCTCGACGACGGCCCCGTGCTGCCCGATCCGCGCTCGCGCCGGCAGCCGGACGGCCCGGACGGGCTGAGCGCGGTCGTCGACCACGGGCGGTTCGAGTGGCGTACCGAGTGGGCGGGGCAGCCGTTGCCCGGCGCGGTGCTGTACGAGCTGCATGTGGGCACGTACACGCGCGAGGGCACCCTGGACGCGGCCGCCGAGCGGCTCGGGCATCTCGTCGAACTGGGCGTGACCCATGTCGAGTTGATGCCGCTGTGCCCCTTCCCCGGACGGCACGGCTGGGGGTACGAGGGCGTCTCGCTGTGGGCCGTGCACGAGCCGTACGGCGGTCCCGAGGCGCTGAAGCGCTTCGTCGACCGGGCGCATGAGCTGGGCCTGGGCGTGGTCCTGGACGTCGTGCACAACCACTTCGGCCCGTCCGGGAACTATCTGCCCGCCTTCGGCCCCTACCTCACGGACAAGCACCACACTCCCTGGGGTTCCGCCGTCAATCTGGACGCGCCCGGCTCCGACGAGGTGCGCGCGTACCTCCTGGAGAGCTCGCTGGCCTGGCTGCGGGACTACCGGCTCGACGGGCTGCGCCTGGACGCCGTGCACGCGCTGAAGGACACGCGTGCGTGCCACTTCCTGGAGGAACTGTCGACGTCCGTCGACGCCCTCTCCGCCGACCTCGGCCGGCCGCTGTCCCTGATCGCCGAGTCGGACCTGAACGACCCCCGGCTGATCGCCGCGCGCGAGGAGGGCGGGCTCGGGCTGCACGCGCAGTGGAACGACGACTTCCACCACACCCTGCACACCGCGCTGACCGGCGAGTCCCAGGGCTACTACGCCGACTTCGCGCGCGCTCCCATGGCGGGCCTCGCCAAGACCCTCACCGGCGGCTACTTCCACGACGGCACCTACTCGAGCTTCCGGGGCCGCCGCCACGGACGCCCCCTGGACCGCGCGCGCGTGGCGGCGCACCGCCTCCTCGGCTACGGCCAGACCCACGACCAGGTCGGCAACCGGGCCCAGGGCGACCGGCTCGCGGCCCTGCTCTCCCCCGGCCTGCTGGCCTGTGCGGCCGCGCTGACGCTGACCGCGCCGTTCACGCCGATGCTGTTCATGGGCGAGGAGTGGGCCGCGGGCACGCCCTGGCAGTTCTTCACCGACCACACCGATCCGGAGCTCGCTCAGGCCGTACGGCGCGGCAGACGGCGGGAGTTCGCCGAGCACGGCTGGGCCGAGGAGGATGTGCCCGACCCACAGGACCCGGCGACCCGGGACCGCTCCTGCCTCGACTGGTCCGAGCTCGACAGCGAGCCTCACGCGCGCGTGCTGGACTGGTACCGCCGTCTCATCGCCCTGCGCCACGAGCAGCCCGACCTCACCGATCCCGACCTCGCCGACACCAAGGTGGCCTACGACGAGCGGGAGCGCTGGCTCGCCTTCCGCCGCGGTGACGTCCGCGTGGCCGTCAACCTCGCCAAGGAGGCGGCGGCCATCCCCCTGGGGCCGCGCCGGGCCACCGTACTGGCCGCGTGGGAGCCGGTGGAGTCGCCGGGCGCGGACGGGGTGCTCCATGTGCCCGGGGAGTCGAGCGTGGTGCTGTTGCAGGACTGAGCGGGGAAAGCGCTGCCGGCCGGGGCGGGCGGGAATGTGACGACACACCCCCTAGAGTTCGTCGGCCCCGTCCTCGTCCTCCCTGAGCTCGGTCACCCGCTCCAGCAGGATCGCCTCCCACGCGTGCCGAAGCTGCACCCTCAGCAACGGGAGCGGCGTCTCGCCCTTGCCGTCGAGGCGGTCCGCGAGACGCACGAGCGCGTCGCAGCGGGCGAGCCAGAGGCCGCGCAGACAGGGGCGGGCGCCGTAGCCGGCGAGGGTGGCGGCACGGACGGCGGCCGGGGAGCCGACGGCGAGGGCGAGGCCCGCGATGTCCTCGGCGGGGTCGCCCAGGACGGTGTCGGCCCAGCCGAGGACGCCGCGCACCCGGCCGTCGGCGCTGACGACGAGGTGATCGCCGGTGAGGGCGTGGTGGACGAGGACGGCGGTGCCGGGCTGGGCGGCGAGCTGGACGGCGGCCTGCTGGGTGAGCTGGCGCAGCCGGGCGGCGTCGAACTCGTCGGCGTCGGCGAGGCGTTCGGCGGGGCCTTCGGCGGCGCGGCGCAGGGCCTCCAGGGAGCGCGGTGCGGCGCGCGGCACACCGAGCGTCTCGGCCTGCCGTGCCGGTACCTCGCGCAGCCCGGTCAGCAGCCCGGCCAGGTCGGCCTCGCCCAGGGCGGACACGTCGTGCTCCCCACCGGCCCCGCCGGGCACCTTCCTGTCCAGGGTGTAGGGCAGCCCGGGCGCCCACTCCCCGTGCGCGACGCTCGTCGGCACCGTGACCGGGACATGCGGGCGGACGAGGTCACGCAGCCGCAGTTCTCGGCGCTGCCGTACGGCGGCGCTCCGGTCGGGGGCGAGGCGCAGCACATGCCGGGTGCCGACCAGCCAGGTGGCGGGGTCGGCGCCCGGGGCGGCAGGCCGGACCTCGGGTCCGGCCGAGTCGTCCACGCCGTCCTTGAGCAGGGAACGGACCAGTCGGCGGACGGTGTCCGCGGTGGGTGTCGGTGCCTGGGTCATGGTCGCGCCGTCGTCGCTCGGGGGTCTACGGGGTCTCCTCGCTCCGGTGCCGGTCACCGGGTCAGTCCACTATGACCATGTCGCGGGTGGTGTCGTTGAGGCGCCGGCCGCCGTCCTCGGTGACGGTGACGATGTCCTCGATGCGCACTCCGAAGCGGCCGGGCAGATAGACGCCGGGTTCCACGGAGAAGCACATGCCGGGCACGAGAGGCTGCTCCTCGCCCTCGATCATGTACGGCGGCTCGTGCGTGGTGACGCCGATGCCGTGCCCGGTGCGGTGGATGAAGTACTCGCCGTACCCGGCGTCGGCGATGACCGCGCGGGCGGCCCGGTCGACCTCCTGGCAGGCGACGCCGGGCCGTACCGCCCGGAAGCCGGCCTCCTGGGCCTCGCGTACGAGGTCGTGGACCCGGCGTTCCTCGTCGGTGGGTTCACCGACGTGGACCGTGCGGGAGGTGTCGGAACCGTAGCCGTCCTTCAGGCCGCCGAAGTCGAGGACGACCATGTCGCCGCGTTCGATCACGCGGTCGCCCACCTCGTGGTGCGGGTTGGCGCCGTTCGGACCGGAGGCGACGATGGTGAAGTCGACCTGGGAGTGACCGAAGCGGCGCAGCAGGTCGGCGAGGTCAGCGGCGACGTCGGACTCGTGTCGTCCGCCGAAGGGAACCTTCCGGATCTCCTCGAACGTTGCGTCAGCGGCCGCCCCCGCGGCCGCCAACAGCTCCAGCTCGGCCGCGTCCTTGACGGCCCGCAGCATCGGCAGGGCGTCGGTGAGGGAGGCGTAGGTGGTGGCGGGCAGTGCCCGCTGGAGAGCGAGCAGATGCATCGCCCATGCGTTGTCGCTGATGCCGAACCGGCCGGTCGCGTCAAGCAGGGCGGCGGTGGCGGCGTAGGGGTCCTTGCCGTCGGTCCAGTCGCGCAGGGTCAGACCGGGCGCGCCGGCGGCCTTCGCCGCGTCCGGGGCCTCCAGAGCGGGGACGACGAGGACGGGGTCCTGGCCGGGGGCGAGGACCAGCAGGGTGAGCCGCTCGGTCTCCGCGGGGGGCGCGTAGCCGGTGAGCCACACCAGATCCGGGCCAGGTGCCACCAGCAGCCCGGCCAGGCCTGCGTCGGCGGCCGCCCGCGCGGCACGTTCCATACGCGCCCCGTAGTCGTCGGCGGTGAAGGGCGCGGGTGCGGTGCCGGTCATCCGGGCCTCCCTGGGCACGTGAAGGGCTACGGGCAGCATCCTGCCCGGACGGAGGGGGCGGCGCGAGCCGGTCGACGGGCCTTGTCGTCGGGACTTTGGCACACCGCCCCGGTCAGGGTGTCAGGTATCCAGTGGCATACGGACGCCGAGCAGCGGCAGTACGCCGCCGGAGGCCTGTTCCCGGCGCCGGCGCACACCCGTGCGGGACAGCACGGTCTTCAGCCGGCCGACGAACCACACGCCCGTCTGCTCCGTTCCCTCCGTGCCCTTCGTGGGGCGCGCCTGCCGCAGGGTCTGGACGCCGAAGACGCCGGTCTCGTCGCCGAGCACGGTCAGGAATCCGGAGCGCCTGCTGTGCAGCGACTGCTTGATGATCAGCACCGTGCCGGGCCCCGGCGAGGCGGCGACAGGAGCGCAGGCTCCCAGGAAGGCGACGAGGGTGGTCGGCATGGGGCTCATCGTGGCCCGCTCGGCCGGACGTGACCAGTGGTTTTCGCGTGTTCCTCCGAGGGATGCCCGGTGGTCAGGTGACGACTCCTGGGATCACCGTCAGCTGTTGAAAGCCGCCGCCGCGGTGGCGCACCGTCAGGGTGGCCTCGTCGCCCGGGCGGGCTTCGGCGACGGCACGCGCGAGGTCGGCGGCCGAGTCGATGCGGGTCTTGTCGAACGCGATGATCGCGTCGCTCCTGACCAGGCCGGCAGAGTACCCGGGTCCGGGGACGTGGACGCCGACCACCAAGGCGCCCGGCCTCCTGGCGTCCACGGCCTCCACGCCCAGGGTGGCGACGGCCGCGGCGGGAGCCGGCGAGGAGGCCGGCGTCGGGGACGCCGGGGCGGAGGAGCCGGGGTGTCCCGGCTCGGCCGGGCTTCCCGGGGTACCGGCCCGCTGGCCCGCCTGCCGCTGGAACTCGGCGAGCTTGCTCATGCCGATCACCGTGGCACCCAGCGTGCCGAGTCCGACCCCGGACAGGACCAGGACCGTCCCGGCCAGCAGGGCGCACAGCACGGTCGTGAGCCGTCGGCCGCGCGGGTGAGGCACGGCGTGCGGGCGCCGTGCGCCGGGGGCCGGGTTGGTGCCGTCGCCGGGGCTCTGACCTGGCAGGGGCTTGGGTCGCAACGCAGTCTGTTCCATCGGATCGCCTCCGGCTGGTGACTACCCTGCGCACCGGCGCACAACGAGCCACGATCGAGTGAGACTGACCAGGGGTCAAGAACGGGAAGCCATCCGCGTCCAGGCGGCGAACGCCCCGTGATCAGGCCCGTTCGAGCAACGCCTGCGCGACGGCCGCCGCCGCTCCCCGGGGCATACCCGCCCCCGCGCACACCAGTTCCGTCCGGTGGACGACACGCGGTCGCGTGACCGGGACGGCGACCGTGTGCGGCACCCCGGCGGCCGCGGAGCGCGGGAGCAGGGTCAGGCCGTGGCCGGCCGCGGCCAGGGTGGTGAGGGCGCGGACGTCGGTGCCCTCGTAGCGCAGGGCGCCGCGGAAACCGTGGCCGCCGTTGGCACCCCGCAGATGCGCGAGCGGCAGGCCCGCGTCGGGGGCGTCGAGCCAGCGCGCGTCGGCCAGGTCGCCGAGCCGCAGGCCGGCGCGCCCGGCGAGCGGGTGGGTGTCGGGCAGGAGGACGCAGACCGGCTCCTCGCCCACGCCGTACGTGGTCAGCGGTGCCACATCGGGCAGTCGCAGCGGGTCGCTGGGGGCGGCGAGGCCGTCGACGAGCCCGAGGTCCGCAGTGCCGGTGGCGACAGCCGCGGGGACCTCGTCACGGGGCAGCACGCGCAGTGTCACGCCGGCGGCTGGGAGCGCGGCGAGGACGCGGGGGCCGAGGGCGGTCGACGCGGTCGCCAGCGTCAGATCGCGGTCGGGCGCGGCCGCCACCCGAACGACGTCCGCGCGGGCCGCCTCCAGCCGCAGCAACAGCGGGCCCGCGTGTTCGAGAAGCCGCTCGCCGGCCGCCGTGGGCGCGACGGGGCGACGGGCGAGCAGCGGTGCGCCGAGGTCCTGTTCGAGCGCGGCGATGTGCTGGGACACCGCCGACTGGGTGTAGCCCAGTTCGCGGGCAGCCTCGGAGAACGAGGCGAGGCGGGCGACGGTGACATAGGTACGCAGCAGGTGCGGGTCCATGCGGCACAGGATGCCGCACGCCATCAGCTCTGCTTATCGGAGGTCCAGTAATCATCGTTGGACGTGAAGTGCGGGCCGCGCCCAGGATGAGGCCATGACGAACACCGCTGCTCGGACGGCAAGGCTCGCCCTGGTCGGGGACCACTCCCCCAATGTCGCCTCCCACACCCGCCTGCCCCTGCTGCTGGACGCCCTCGCCGAACGCGACCGGCTCGTCCTCGACGCCTACTGGATCCCTTCGCAGGACGCGGTCGCCGACGGCGCGGTGCGCGGCTTCGACGCCGTATGGGTGCTGCCGGGCAGCCCGTACCGCAGCGAGGCGGGTGTGCTGTCCGCGATCCGCACCGCGCGCGAGGAGGGCATCCCCTTCCTCGGCACCTGCGGCGGCTTCCAGCACGCGCTCCTGGAGTACGCCCGCCATGTGTGCGGACTGGCCCACGTCGCGCACGCCGAGAACGACCCCGGCGCCGACGACTTCCTCATCGAACCCCTGGCCTGCTCGCTGGTCGGCCATGAGGCGGTGGTCCGGATCGAGCCGGACACGCTCGCCCAGTCGGTCATCGGCTCGGAGCGCACCGTCGAACGGTACTTCTGCGCGTACGGCCCCTCCCGCCACCTCGACACCCTGCGTGCGCACGGGCTGCGCTTCTCCGGGCACGACGAGGACGGTCACGTCCGGATCGCCGAACTGCCCGACCACCCCTTCTTCCTGGCCATGCTCTTCCAGCCGGAGCTGTCCGGTGACGGCTCGCGCCCGCACCCGGTCGTCCGGGCACTGGCGCGAGCCGCGGTCGAGCACGCGGCCCGGAAGATGCCCACGCGCGCGTGACGCCACGCGTCGGTGACACGCCACACGCGCGTACGCGCGTACGTCAGCCCGTGTGCCCCTTCCCATGGCCACCGTGCCCGCCGTGCCCGGCACCGTGGTCGAACTTCAAGGCCTCCGCGGGCATGACGACGAAGGGCCGCATCATGCCCATGTCCTCGTGCTCCAGCAGGTGGCAGTGGTACATGAACCGGCCGTACGCGCCGTCGAACTTGCCCATGACGCGGAGCATCTGGTTCCCCGGCACCCGGAAGACGTCCTTGTAGCCGAGCTCGTTCGGGGCCAGCGGGATGGCGGTGCCCGCGTCGTACCGGATCGGGCTCCGGGTGCCGCCGACCGCCGGGTCGAAGCCCGAGACGTCGTAGGCGTCCCGGCCCAGCAGCTGGAAGTCGGCCAGGTGGATGTGCATGGGGTGGACGATCGGCGCGAGGTTGAGGAAGCTCCACTGTTCGTGGCTGCCCTCGGCGATGGTGAAGCCCAGGCCGTCGTTGAAGGTCCGGGCCGTGCGCCGGTAGGTCTTCGTCCTCCCGTCCGGTCCGGTCACCTGGATGACGCCCTCGGTGGGGACCTGGATGTCGCCCGGGTCCTGGACCTCCGCCATCTCCCAGATCTCCGGGTGTCCGCCGCCTCCCTTGGTGGCGGGCGGGGTGAGGACGATCAGCCGGTGGCCGTGCTCGATGTCGTGGGTGAGCCGGCGGAAGGAGCCGGAGAGCACCTCGGGCAGTTCGAAGGTGTCCGTCTCGCAGCCTTCGCCCACCCGGAACTCCATGACCGCCGGATGGCGCACGTCCCCCGCCGGGTCGGGCACACCGGGCGGCTGGTTGCGGCCCTTGTTGACCAGGCGGAGCTTCCGGCCCGCGAGGCCGCGGAAGTCGACGAGCAGGTCGAAGCGCTCGGCCGGCGCCGCGGTCAGCGTGGGCAGCGCGCCGTCGAAGTCGATCGGCACCGGGCGCGGCAGCAGTCCGCCGTCGCTGCCGATCTGGTGGAGGATGCCCGGGACGGGGTTGTCGTCCTCGTCGACCAGGACGAGGTTGTAGACGCGCGCGTTGGACGCGTTGACCAGCCGGAAGCGGTACCAGCCGTCGTCCACCTCGGCATACGGCCAGATCCGGCCGTTGACGGTGGTGTACGGGCCGCTGAACGGGATGGAGACCGGCTTGCCCGTCTCCGGGTTCTTCTCCTGGACGATCACGGTCTTGTGCAGCAGCCGTCCGTTGAGCCGGCCGTCCTCGTCGGTGTCGAGGTTGCGGTCGGCGAGCAGCAGCGGGATCTCCCGCTCCCCGCGGGGCAGGCGCAGGGCGTCCTCCTCGTCGTCCCGGACGAGGTACGCGCCGTACAGGCCCGTCATCACGTTCCACCGCGTGATGTTCATCGCGTGGTCGTGGTACCACCACTGCACCGCCTGGTGGTCGTTCGGGTACTCGGACAGCTGGGCGTCGCCGAAGCCGACCGCGTTGTCCGCCCAGCCGTCGTTGCCGCCGCCCGTCTGGGCGCCGTGCAGATGGGTCACCGACCAGGCGGGCAGGGCCGCTACGTCCTTGTTGGGCTCGACGCCCTCGCGACCGGGCTCGGTGGTGGCGGGCGGACGGCCGTCCGTGCGCAGCGGCACCTCCACCGAGGTGACCGGGTACTCGCTGTCCTTGGGGATGCGGTTGGTCCAGGCGATGCGGACGCGCTGTCCGCGCCGCACCTCGATGGTCGGGCCCGGTACCTGCCCGTCGTACCCCCACATCAGCGTCGGCGGCAACTGTGGGTGCAGGCGCACCCAGGTCGGGCGCAGGGCGATCTCGGTCTCGCGTAACACGTCCTCGGAAGCGGGCCGCAGGACGGTGGGGACGGGCAGCGGGGCCAGATACGGCGTGAGCTCGCCGGTCTCGGCCCTGCTGTCGCTGTCGCTGTCGCTGTCCGTGAGCCTCTCGATGATGTCGGTCAAGGTCGAACACCCCCGTGTGTTCTCGTTGTCTGTTCCCCTCATCCCAGAAGACTCCCGGCGCACCGCCCAAGTTCCCTGAATATCCCGTTCCGCACGAAAAGTTTCGGAAACCGCATCCGGAGTACGGAAGTCCGTTGTCAGTGGCCGCTGTTACGTTCTGTGACATGACCGATCAAGCTTTGCGGCTGCTCCGAGAGAGCGCCCGCCTGGCCGAACTGGCCGCGTTCCCCTTCAACTTCGACATCGGCCGTGCGGCCCACGGCAATGTCGAAGAGGTCCGCACGGCCTCGGGCGACCCGCTCGGCATAGTGGCGGGCGACGACACCGGCGGTAGGTACTTCGTGTGCGCGGACGGCTCGATGCTGTACGCCGACTCGGAGGGCTCGGCCGGGAACACCGCCTTGCAGGAGAAGGCGGGGGGCCGGGTCTCGGCCCGTCTCGACCAGGCCCGCCCGGAGCGTGAGGACGCGCAACTGGCGCAGGCGATACGGAGTCTGGAAGCTCTGCGAGGCGTCCTGGCGGCTCCCGGAGACGACTCCCTGTGCCACTGGCAGGGTGTGAATCTCGGTCGCTTCATCGCCGAGGAGCACTACAGCCTCACCCGCGCCCTGGCCGACGCGCGTCACCCCGAGGAAGCCCGCGCGCTCCTCAAGGCCGCCGACGCGATACTCGGCGAGCTCTCGGAGAACGCCGCGAACGGCGCACGAGAGCTCGCCGAGGGGACGGCGGCGCGGGTGCGGGAGATCAGCTGAGGACGGGCACGGCCGGTGCGCGGTCCGGCACGAAGCCGTGCGCGCGGCGGGCCAGGTACTCGGCCTTGTAGCGGTCGACCTTGCTGTGCCAGTTCAGGATGCCCGCCATCCAGTTCTGGAGGTCGACCACATAGTTCCGCATGATCTCGCGGGCCTCGTCCGAGAGCCCGAAGTCGTCGTACATGATGGGCAGTTCGTGTGCGGCCACGTGCTCGAACTGCTGCATGCGCTGGGTCATCAGGTCGTGCACGACCGAGAGCGCGGCCGGGTAGTCGATGCCGAAGAAGTTCTGCACGACGAGGATCGCGTTGTGGATCTCGCCCTCGTACTCGATCTCCTTCTGGTAGGAGAAGACGTCGTTGAGGAGGCAGGCATAGTCGATGGCGGCGTTCTCCAGCGAGCGGACGGGCCCGCTGCGGTACACCTCCGGCGGTACGGCGGGTCCGTGGCCCATCCGGCACATGCTGAGGGTGAGGTCGGAGCCGAAGGTGGCGCGGCGCATCTCCAGGTAGTCGACCGGGTCGGGGATGCGGTTCTGGAGCTGGTTGGACAGCTCCCACACCCAGCTCTCGGTCATGTCGTCCACCGCGTCCTTGAGGAAGCGCCGCTGGTCGGGAGTCATGGTCGCCGTCGTGCGTGCCCACAGGTCGTTCAGGCCGCGTTCCATGGCGTTGAGCGGGAGGGTGGCCTGCTCTCCGTCGAGGGGCATGCACGCCGAGAGGCGCTGGGTGGTGAGCCGGGCGGCGGCGAGGTCGCGGCGGTGGCCGAAGACGAGGGGGTAGTAGTCGTCGCCGTAGGTGCCCCAGGCGAGCCACTGCGAACTGAGGTCGAGGGCCTCGGGTGTGGCGTCCGGGTCGAGGCCCGCCGAGCACAGCGCAAGGTCGTATGCGGCGAGCTTGTCCTCGTCCCAGACGCCCTCCTGGAGGATGCCCATCCGGTGCGACCACTCGGTCAGGCGGTGGCGGGCGGCGTCGAGATGCGGGCTGAGCTCCAGTCGGAACGGCATGTAGAAGTCGGGGAGCCGGGACGGGCCGACCTTCTGGTACGGCATGTGCGTGTGGGCACGCAGGCGTTCGGCGCCGGCGGCCGCGAGCAGCGCGCCGATGTCGGCGGCGGAGGTGCCGGGGCCGGTCGGGGCCCGCCAGGCTGCGGTGGGCTCGGCGCCCTTGTTCATGTACCGGCTGGAGCGCAGGTGCCATTCGTGGCCGCCGGACTGCCAGTCCTGGAGGCCCCGGGTGTACGCGGCGACCGCCGCGACCTCCTGCGGGGTGAGCCCCTGCTCCAGGGCCACGGCCGGGACCTCGGTGAGGGCGGTGTGCTCGAACTGGTGGAGCCGGGAGGTGAGGACGTCGTTGACCGTGTCGGCGGCCTCCTGGGTGGTGCAGCCGAAGAAGGTCTCCAGGACCAGGACGCCGTTGCTGAGTTCGCCCTCGTCCTCGACCTCGCGCTGGTAGGAGAACAGGTCGTTGCGCAGGTGCACGGCGTCCGAGAAGGTTTCCATCAGGACCCTCAGCGGCCTCGACTCGGCGACGGACGCGGGTACTTCGGACGTCGCGTACTCCACCAGGCCCGACGACCAGGGGGCGCCGCCCACCTTGCGGCGCATCTCGATGTACTCGACCGGGTTGGCGATCCGGCCCTCGTTGATGTTGGACAGCTCCCACAGGGACTCGTTGAGGAGGTGTTCGGTCGCGACGGAGAAGCGGCGGCGCCAGGCGGTGGACATCTTGGGCACGGTGCGGGTCCACAGGTCGGCGAGGCCCGCCTCGACCGGGTTCTGCGGCTCGGGCATCGGGGTGGACAGGTCCATCGGCATGAACAGGGGCAACCGGTCCAGGTAGGCCTTGCCGCCGGCGCGGTCCTGAGTGCGCTTGAAGATCTCCAGGAAGTGGTCGTCGAAGAAGAAGACCCACACGTACCAGTCGGTGATGAGGGAGAGCGCGGGGCCGTCGCATTCGGGGTGGGTGTAGGCGCAGAGCAGGCCGTAGTCGTGCGCGTCCAGGTCGGCCTGCTCCCAGACCCCGGACCCTTCCAGCATGCCCATCTCGCGCGCCCATTCGGTCGAGTGGGCGCGCGCCTCGTCGACGTGCGGGTTCAGCCGCGCGGGATACGGCATGTAGAAGTGCGGGAGTTCGAAGGGCTGCTGCGTCATGGCCGGGGCCCTACCCCTGGGGCCCAAGTGGCATCCTCGGCGCGGCACATGATCACACCATCGCGTGAATCATGGGTGAATCCGGGAGTTCTCGCCGGCCCTTGTGGCGTTCATCTCTACGCGCGCAGACTTTTCGCACTCAAGTGTCCATCTCCCTTTCCGGAGTCGCGATGAACCCCACCGGATCGTTCTCACGCCGCACGGCGCTCGCCTCCCTCGCCGGGGCGGCACTGGCCACGACGGCGGCGTTCCCGGCCTCGGCGGCCGAGCGGCACGGCCGTCGGGCCGTACGGTTCGCCACCTTCAACGCCTCGCTGAACCGCGGCACCCAGGGCGCGCTGATCACCGATCTGTCCACGCCGGACAACGCCCAGGCACGCAACGTGGCCGAGACCATCCAGCGGGTCGACCCGGACGTGCTGCTGATCAACGAGTTCGACTACGACGAGCAGGGCAGAGCGGTCCGGCTGTTCCTGCGCAACTACCTGGCCGTCGGTCACCACGGGGCGAAGCCGGTCCGTTTCCCGTACCACTTCACCGGCCCGGTCAACACGGGCGTCGCCACCGGCCTGGACCTCGACGGGAAGAACGGCGTCGTCACGACGCCCGGTTCGGACGCGTACGGGCAGGACGCGTACGGCTATGGCTGGTTCCCGGGGCAGTACGGGATGGTCGTGCTGTCGAAGTTCCCGATCGACAGGCGTGCGGTGCGGACTTTCCAGCGGTTCCTGTGGAAGGACATGCCGGCCAACGTCATGCCGCCGGGCTACTACAGCGAGGAGGCTCGTGCGATTCTGCGGCTGTCGTCGAAGAGCCACTGGGACGTGCCGGTGTGCATCGGGCACGACACCGTGCACTTCCTGGTCTCGCACCCGACGCCGCCCACCTTCGACGGACCCGAGGACCGTAACGGCCGGCGCAATCATGACGAGATCCGGCTGTGGGCCGACTACGTCGGGGGGCATCGGCGCAGCGCCTATCTGTATGACGACAAGGGCCGGCGTGGGGGGCTGCGGGCCGGGGCGCGGTTTGTGATCGCGGGGGACAACAACGCGGATCCGTACGACGGGGACAGTTACGCCCACGCGATTCGGCAGTTGCTGGACCATCCGGCGGTGCGGCTTCCGCAGGCGCCGCCGGCCAGTGAGGGTGGGGTGGAGGCGGCGAGGCTTCAGGGCGGTGCCAATGCCTCGCACCTCGGCGACCCGGCGTACGACACGTCCGACTTCGGTGACACCGCTCCGGGGAACCTGCGCGTCGACTACGTCCTTCCGTCCAGGGGTCTGATACCGGGCGCGAACGGCGTCTTCTGGCCGACGTCCGGCGATCCGCTGTACCGGCTGGTGGGGAACGGGGCGACGGTGGCGACGTCTGATCACCGGCTGGTGTGGCAGGACGTGCGGGTGGGGTGAGCAGGCCGCCTCTCGCCCCCGCCGCCCCTACCCGTCCCATCCCTTGAAGGGGCTCCGCCCCTTCGACCCCGCCAGGGGGCTGCCGCCCCCGGGACCCCCGCTTCGGCCCGAAGGGCCTCGTCCTCAAACGCCGGACGGGCTGAAGATGCCTGGAGCTGCGCTGAGAAGTGGGCCGGTCCGTGCTATCTGTTGCGGACCGCCCGTCCCACCTCCGACCTGAGAGCGACGAACTCCGCAAGGCCCCGGGTCGTGATCTGGTCTCGGGTGTCGGGGAGGTGGACGGGGAGGTCGAGGGCGACCTTGGCGCCGGGGCCCGGGGAGAGGACGACTACGCGGTCGCCCAGGTAGACGCTCTCGTCGATGTCGTGGGTGACGAAGACGATCGTCGTGCCGTCCGTGCGGTGGACCTCCAGGAGGAGGTCCACCAGGTCCTCGCGGGTCTGGGCGTCCAGGGAGCCGAAGGGTTGACAACCTCGCAGGCACCGAAGGCCAGCAGCACGCCCGTAACGCCGAGCAGAAGCTGTTCCCGGGGGCGGCCGCCCTTCACGTCATCACGTCACTTGACCGGATGACTCTTCGCCACACGTCACTCGACCACACGTCACTCGACCACACGTCAATTCACCATCAGGATCGCCGGATCGATCGGCTTCCTCAGCATCCCCTGCTTCTCCATCAGCTCGGTGAGCCGGGTGAGCTGCGCGGGGTCCATGGTGGGCGGGAAGACGGGCAGATCGATCGACTCGGCCTGCTGCTCGGTGACCTTGGTGTACGTCGGCAGGGTGTCGCGTACGACGGACGGGTCCTCCTCGGCGATCGGTACGGCCGCTTTGATGGCCCGCTGGAACGCGGCCAGCGTCTCGACGTTGCCGCTGGCGTCGGCGTAGTCGCTGGTGCTGATGTAGCCGCTCAGAGGAATGGACTCCACTGGTGCGGACGAGCCGTCGACGAGCACCCTGGCCTTCAACTCGTCCTGGATGGAACTGTCGTAGGCTCCACCGCGTGCACGGCGTCGACCTGTCCCTTGTCCAGGGCGGCGCCCATCTGCGGGAAGGGAATGGCCCGGTAGACGGGGCGGTCGACGCCCTGCTTCTCCAGGATCTCGTTGAAGGTGAGGGACTGGACGTTGTTCAGGACGTTGACCGCGAGCTTCGTGCCCGCGAGGTCGGCGACGCTCTTGATGTCCGAGTTCTCGGGCACCAGGACCTCCATCATCCGTGGCGCGGCCCTGATCGCCTCGGCGACGATCCGGATGTCGAGGGTGCCCTGCTCGTGGGCCTGGAGATAGGTGACGTAGTTCGCGCTCGCGACCATGTCGATCTGGCCCTTGGCCAGGGCCGACAGCGCCTGGAGGCTCTGCTGGATCTGCTGGATGCGGACATCGAGGCCCTCCTTCTCGAACAGGCCTCGGTCCCGCGCGATGTAGAGGGCAGCACAGTCGACCAGGGGCAGCGCGGCCACTGTGACGGTCTGCCGACCGTCGGCGCCGGACGGGGAGTCCCCGTCGTCGCCGCAGGCCGAGACCGCCACCAGCAGGAGAGCCGTCGCAGCGGCGGCGACCGTCCTCGTTCCCGAGTGCAATGGACGTAACGGCATGACGACATGACTAGCAAGAGATTGTCATGATCACCACATGCGGCAGGCCGGGCAGACAACCAGCACACCAACCCGGACGCGTCAATCTGTCGGTCTCCACCGATCTGGGCCACCTTGGTCGCATGACCTCCTTCTCGCTCCCCCATGAGCTGCACGGCGAAGGCGCCCACAAGGTGTTCGCCGTGCACGGCTGGTTCGCCGATCGGTCCGCCTACGCGGGCGTCCTCCCCGACCTCGACCGTACGGAGTTCACCTACGCGCTCGTCGATCTGCGCGGGTACGGCGCCGCCAAGGACGCCGTCGGCGCGTACACGACCAACGAGGCTGCCCTGGACCTGGTGGAACTGGCCGAACGGCTCGGCTGGGAGCGGTTCTCGGTGGTCGGGCACTCGATGGGCGGCGCGGTCGGGCAGCGCCTCCTCGCCGTCGCGCCGCACCGGCTGCGCAGGCTGGTCGGGGTCTCGCCGGTGCCCGCGTCGGGGCTGGATATGCCGCCCGAGCAGGGGGAGCTGTTCGCGGACGCGGCGCACAAGCCGGAGAACCGGCGCGCCATCATCGACTTCACCACCGGTGGCCGTCGACCGGACGCCTGGCTCGACCGGATGGTCGCCCGTTCGCTCGCCGTCAGCGACCAGAAGGCGTTCCGCGCGTGGCTGGACTCCTGGGCCGGGGAGGACTTCCACACACGGGTCGAGGGTTCCCTGGTCCCCGCGCTCGCCGTGGCCGGGGCCCTGGACCCGGCCCTGTCCGCCGACCTTCTCCGCGGGACGTGGATGACCTGGTATCCACGGGCTGAGCTGTGCGAACTCCCTTCCGCGGGCCACTACGCCATGGACGAGACGCCGCTGGAGCTGATCCGCGTGGTCGAGGACTTCCTGCGCGCGGACGGCGTGGACGGCACGCACGGCACGCACGGCGCGCGCGGCGCAGACGACAGGGACGGCACGAACCGCGTCGACGAAGGCGAGCGGGCGTGACCGTCCACGACGCGCCCTCCGTCCCCGATGTCTTCGACCCCCGGCAGTACGCGACCGGCGTGCCCTACGAGGCCTATCGCGTCCTGCGCGACCACCACCCCGTGGCCCGGCAGGAGGAGTCCGAGGTGCTGGGCTGGCCGGCCGGGCCCGGGTTCTGGGCGGTGACCCGGCACGCGGACGTGGTGCGTGTGCTCAAGGACTCGGCGACCTACTCCTCGTACGTCGGCGCGACCCAGATCCGGGATCCCGACCCGGACGATCTGCCGTTCATCCGCCGCATGATGCTCAATCAGGATCCGCCGGGGCACGGCCGGTTGAGGCGGCTGGTGAGCCGGGCCTTCACTCCCGGCCGCGTCGACCGTTTCGCCAGGGTCGCCGAGCAGCGGGCCCGCACCCTCCTCGCATACGCCGTGGAGACGGCCCGCGCGGCGGACGGCACCGTCGACCTGGTGACCGCCGTGACCGACGACTACGCCCTGCTCAACCTCGCCGACCTGCTGGGCGTACCGGAGGCCGACCGTAGGCTGCTGCTGCACTGGACGCAGCGGGTGATCGGCTACCAGGACCCCGACGAGGCGGGTCCCCCGGTGCTGGACGCGCACGGCAGGCCGGTCAATCCGCGCTCGCCCGCGATGCTGCGCGAGATGTTCGCGTACGCCCGCCAACTGGCCGCGTACAAAAGGCGGTTCCCCGACGACGACGTGATGACCGCCCTCGCCCACGACGCCGACCTCGCCGGGCCCGAGCTGGAGATGTTCTTCTTCCTGCTCACGGTCGCGGGCAACGACACCGTTCGCAGCGCGGCACCGGGCGGGCTGCTGGCACTGGCCGGCCACCCGGAGTCGTACGAGCGACTTCGCGCCGGGGATGCTCAACTCCACACCGCCGTCGATGAGTTGCTGCGGTGGCATCCTCCCGTCCTCACCTTTCGGCGCACCGCCGCACAGGACACGGAGCTGGCCGGTCGTCGCATCCGCGCGGGCGACAAGGTGGTCGTCTTCCATGCCTCGGCCAACCGTGACGAACGGGTCTTCAGCGACCCCGACCGGCTGGATCCGTCCCGTGCGCCGAACCCGCATGTCTCCTTCGGCGGCGGTCCGCACGTCTGCCTGGGCGCGCACTTCGCGCGGCTCCAGCTGCGCGTGCTCTACCGGGAGACCCTGCGGGTACTGCCGGAACTGCGGACGGCCGGACCGCCCAGGCGGCTGGTGTCGAACTTCATCAACGGGATCAAGTCACTGCCGGTGCGGATCACTTGAGCCGACCGGATCACCGGCACGACCCGGCCGTCACGTCCGCACCTGGATCAGCGCATGCGTCCCGCCCGTCCGCCACCGCTGTCCTTCCGTCGCCACCAGCGCCGCCTCGGTCCGGGTGTCGAGCCCGGTGATCACGTCGGACTTCAGGGTGCGCAGGGCGGCGACCGGGCCGGGGAAGCAGGCGGTGACGTCGGCGAACGGCGTGGTCGGCGGCCAGAGCCGGTCGCCGACCAGGCGGCGGTAGTTGAGGTCGCCCTTGAGGAGGGTGAGGGTGGCGGCGGCGAGTTCGTCGCGGAGGTCGCCGGGCATCGCCTCGTACGGCAGCGGGGCGCAGGAGAAGGGGTGGGCGCGGACGGCGAGGCGGCCGTCCGTCAGCGCCGACCAGAGGGTGCGGCCGTAGGCCGCGGCCGCACCCGGTGCGGTCGTCAGCCGGCGCAGGGCGTCCAGTACGTCGGCGTGCGTGGCGTCGGAGACGTAGTACGGGTACGGCTTGACGTGGAGGACCGCCCGAGCGATGCGCCCCTGAGTGAGCAGGTGGGCGACGAGGAGCAGGTCGGGGACGAGTTCGCGGCCCGCGTTGTCGGCGATCAGGCACAGGGTGGCCGAGCCGGAGGGCGGGAGCAGTGACCAGAGGGCCTCGCTGTCGTCGGCCACCAGGGGCGGGGTGTCCGAGGAGGTCTCGCCGTGCGCGGCCGACAGCCGGAAGCCGAGGTCGGCCCGGTTGCCCCAGAGGGAGCCGTGCAGCAGCGCCCGGTCCTGCTCGTGCGCGGGCCGGTCCGCGAGGGCGTCGAGGGCGGCGAGTTCCTCGTCCGTCTCCGGGGCGTCGAGCTCGGCGGTCTTGGAGGGCCGGAAGGGGTCGATACCCTGCCAGGGCCCGGCAGTGAAGTAGCCAACGGCTTCGAGGAGTTGGCGGTAGAAGTAGCTCTCCGACCACAGCCACGGTACGTCGAACCAGGACCGCCCGGCGTAGGCGTCCGCGCCCCAGGCCGTCCAGCGGTCGCGGTCGTGCGCGGCGGCGGGAAGGGGTTCGATCACGCCCTTGGTGCAGTGCGCGAGGAGCGCGTCCAGCGCGCGGTGCTGCTCGGGGCCGTACGGGAAGGACTCCCGTACCTGCTGGATGATCGCGGGATGCCGTTCGGCGAGGACGCTGTGCGGGAACGAGCCGGGTTCGTTCCCGAGGAGCACGGGCGGGAGCGGGGGCGGGGTGTCGGACCTCTCGGGCATGCGCCTCACGGTACCGCGCGTGCCATAGGGCTCATACGGCTCGGATCTCCCGCTCCAGCTGTGTCGCGAGCGTCAGATAGCGGGCCCGCCGGGGTACCGGGACCAGGCCGCGGATCATGATGTGCCACATCTCGGCCAGCCGGCGGGGCTGGCGTGCGACGGGTTCGAGGGAGCGGCCGACGACGCGGGTGCCGACGAAGAAGCACACGAGGGAGTGCGCCGCGGCCTCGGCGTCGACGTCCGGATGGATGTCGGACTCCTTGGCGGCGCCGAGGAGTTTGCGGGTGGTGATGTCCAGCAACTCGGTGTAGGGGTGCCGCAGCGGCGGCCGTATCACCACTCCCCCGGTGGCCAGGCGCAGGCCGGCCCGGGGGATCGGGCCCTCGACGGAGAGCCGCACGATGCCGAACGTCGTGCGCATCAGGGACTCCAGCGAGGTGTAGCCCCGGCCGTCCATCTCGGTCGCGACCTGCCGGGACGCCCGGGACTGGAGCTCCATGATGGCCTGGGCGAGGTCCTCCTTGGCCGCGAAGTGAAAGTACAGGGCGCCCTTGGTGACCTGGGCCTGCTCGACGATGTCGCTGAGACTGGTCGATTCATAGCCGCGACGGTCGAACAGTTCGGCGGCGGCTGTGAGGATCGTGGTGCGGGTCTGTTCGGCGCGTAACTGCCTCGCCATCAGATGGACTCTCCTGTGACGGAAAAGAACGGGTCGTGCCGTTTGTTTCTTGCTCCCCACACGATATCTCAGCGCTCTTCGGTACCCACCCCGCACTCGAAGACCGTCGACTCCCCCTGTCGTCCCACGACTTGCACATCGGTGCCGTGCGCGCCTGACCGGGCCTCGGCCTCTATCCAAACAGGCACGTCAAGTTCGGCGTACTGGTGGAAGACGGCATGGAACGAAGCCGCTGTCCGACGGGTGTTCCGGGCACCGGCCCGGACTGCCTGACGGGCCGCCTCCAGCAGGAGCATGCCCGGTACGTGGTCGAGCGGGTGGTCGAAGAAAACAGCATGTCCGGTATCGACTCGCAGCTGCCAGCCGTCGGGGTGCCCGGCCGGGGCCAGGACGACGTCGGCGGGCAGGGCTCGGTCCACCGCGGCGGGCGGCAGACCGGGCGGGACCGGCAGCGCGGACACGGTGGCCGCGGTGCGTCCGCCGCGCAGTCGACGGTAGACGGCGGCGCTGGTCCAGGTGGCGGCCACGTGCGCGGTCCCGACGAGCTCCTCGCCGAGCCATATCTCCACGTCGTAGCGGAATCCGGCCGGGCGCCCGCCGCGCCGGGTGACGTCCGGGACCGCGATGCGGAGGACGGGTTCGGCGGGGGTGGGGCCCATGACCAGGTGCTCGGGATGCGTGGTGATCCGCAGTTCCCGGAGCACGAACTGGTGGCCCATGGGCACCTCGTAGGCGGTGTGCGCGATGAGGGTGCCGGCCTGGCGGACGGTTTCCGCGACGAGCAGCGGTTCATAGGCCGACCGGTCCGGCGACACGTGTAACTGATGGGCGCGCGGCCACTCGGCGAAGACGGTGAACCGGTCGGTGTCGGTGCTGGTCACACCCGTGAGAAACGTTTCCGCGACCGAAGCGCGGTGGACGAGCTCGCGCGGTACGGTGGCCGTGAGGCCGTCCGGTACCGGGGTCTCGGCGAGCAGGGTCGTGGCGAGTGGCCGCGAGTAAGGCATGTCCCCTCCTTGGGTACCCCCGTGTGTGCGATGACAGACGGCGAGGTGCCCGTGCCGCGAGCGTTAGAGTACGAGCCGACCGGTTTGTTTTTCAATGCGGCCCTGGGTCGCCCGGCCGTGCCCGAACCGCTCCGGCGCACGCCCGGCGCACGGGCCAACTCGGCGCAGCGGAGGGGCTGTTATGGCGAGGCAGGAGCGCGCCATCAGAACGCGGAGGGTGATTCTCGAGGCCGCCGGCGCGGTCTTCGACGAGCACGGTTACACCGCGACGACCATCTCCATGGTCCTGGAGCGGGCCGAAGTGACGAAGGGTGCCCTGTATTTCCACTTCTCCTCGAAGGAATCCCTCGCCCAGGCCGTGCTGGACGAGCAGGTGCCCTTCGCAGCGGTGCCGCCGCAGCCGTGCAAGCTCCAGGAACTGGTCGACATGACTTTTGTGTTCGGGCAGCGGCTGCTCGGGAACTCGCTGCTCAAGGGCAGCGTGCGGCTGGCGGTGGACCAGAGCGCACCGCCGGGGGCCGACCACTCCGGGCCGTTCCGGCAGTGGGCGGACCATCTGGTCGGGCTGCTCGAACGGGCACGTGAGCAGGGCGAGTTGCTGCCCACCGTGGTGCCGAGACAGACGGTGGAGCTGCTGGTCGGGGCGTTCGCCGGGATCCAGTTGATGTCCCGGGCGCTGACCGACCGGGCCGACCTGGCGGAGCGGATCTCGGTCCTGTGGGGGCACCTCCTTCCGAGCATCGCGGTGCCGGGCCTGCTGCCCGGGATCGACCGGGAGCCCGATCGCGGGGCCCGCGTGCTGGCCACCCTCGACGAGGTGGGGGCCGAGTGGGTCGCGGTGGACGCGTCCGGCCGCTGAGCATGCGCGAAGCCGACCGGAGCGACGGTTTCCGTCCCGGTCGGCGGTGCTCGCGGCACACGACGGGCCGGCCGATGCCCCATCCGCACCGGCCGGCCCGCCCGTTTGTGTACGCGCCCTTCGAGGGCGCGCGTTCAGTTGTCGACCAGGTCGACCAGAAGGTCGGCCACGCGGTCGGTCAGAAGGTCAGCTTCCAGCTGTTCAGAAGGTCAGGTTCCAGCTGTTGAGCCGGCCCGTGTCCTGGGCCGCCGTGTCCTGGACGCGCAGCTTCCAGGTGCCGTTGGCGGTCTCGCTGGAGGCGTTCACCGTGTAGGTGGTGTTGACGTTGTCCGCGGAGTCCGAGGAGCTGGACTTGAGGCGGTACGTCGAACCGTCCGGTGCCACCAGGTCGATGACCAGGTCGCCGCGGTAGGTGTGGGTGATGTCCACGCCGACCTGGAGGGCCGACGGGGCGTTGCCGCTGCGGCCGCTGACCGCGATGGAGGACTCGATCGCGGAGCTGTTGTCCGGGATGGCGACGGCGGAAGTGCTGGTGAAGGTGGTGCCCCCCGTGGAGCCGCCGGAGCTGCCGTTCACCGCCTGCACGGTCTTCGCCGCGTCCGCGAGACCCGCGCCGCAGCCGCCGGAGCAGGTGCCGGGCAGGGTGCGGGCGTTGGACTTGATGGCCGACTCGATCTGCGCCGGGGTCAGGGACGCGTTCGCCGACTTCATCAGCGCGGCGAGGCCCGCGATGTGCGGGGCGGCCATGCTGGTGCCCTGGTAGTACTCGTAGCTCTCCGAGGACGGGCCCTGCGCGCCGGAGTTCAGCGTGGACAGGATGCCGTTGGACGTGACGGAGTTGGTCTCGCCACCCGGGGCGGCGATGTCGACGACCGAGCCGAAGTTGGAGTAGTAGGAGCGGTTGCCCTGGCGGTCGGCGGCGGCCACGCTGATGACGTTGTTGCAGCTGGCCGGCGAGAAGTTGGCCGCGTTGGCGTTGCTGTTGCCCGCCGCGACGACGACCGTGGTGCCGCGGTTCACGGCGGCGTTGATGGCGCTCTGGGTCGCGGTGGAGCACGCGCCGCCGCCGCCCAGGCTCATGTTGATGACCTTGGCGACGTTGGTGTTCGCCGGGACACCGGAGACCGTACCGCCGGACGCCCAGGTGATGGCGTCGATGATGTCGGAGTCGAAGCCGCCGCACTTGCCGAGCACCCTCAGCGGGGAGACCTTGGCGCCGTGCGCGATGCCGGCGACGCCCTTGCCGTTGTTGGTGACGGCGGCGATGGTGCCCGCGACGTGGGTGCCGTGCCAGGAGGAGGTGGAGGCCTCGTCGCCGGAGGCGCACTCGTTGGCGGCGGTCCAGTCGCCCGGGTCGGCCGGGTTGCTGTCGCGGCCGTTGCCGTCGTTGCCGACCTTGGCGTCGGAGATGAAGTCGTAGCCCGCGACGATGTTGGCACCGAGGTCGGAGTGGGTGACATAGCCGGTGTCGATGACGGCGACGGTGACCCCGCTGCCGGTGGTGACGTCCCAGGCGCCCGGCACGTTCATGCCGGCGGTGGCCTCGGACAGGTCCCACTGCTTGCCGTACTCGGTGTCGTTGGGCGTGGCCAGCGGCTTGTTCAGCCGGTCCGGTACGACGTAGGCGACCTGCGGGTCGGCCTGGTACTCGGCGACGACGTCGGCGACGTCGCGCTTGGTGAGGTTCTCGCCCAGGTCGACGAGGGCGGCGCCGGAGCCGAGGCGGCGCTGGAAGTCGAGGTCCTCGCCGGCCTCCTTGCCCTTGGCGGCGGCGTCGGCCTCGGCGGCCTTGTTCGACTTGGCCTCGGAAGCGCCGGACTTGTAGCCGACGATGAGGCGCTCGGCCGTGGTGCCGGGGGCGGCCTCGGTCTGGGCCGCCGGGACGGGGGCGGCGGCTTCCTGGCCTGAGGAGTCCTGGGCCACGGCGACCGAGGTGGTGGCAGCCGTGAAGAGCGCGGCGGAGACCGCGGCGGCGGATATCAGCTTCCGTCTGGTGGACGCAGAGGTACGCAAGGGTGTGCCTTTCGTGGCCGGCCGTACTCCGGGCAGCGCGGAGCGGCGGTCGATTCGCTTCGTCCTCGAAGCAGCGGGGGGTACGCCGAGAAGGCGGGTGGGGCAGTGCGGGAAACGCAGGTGGGGCAGTGCGAAGACGCGGGGGCGCGGCGGCCGGCCTGGCGCGAGCTACGACCCGTTCGGGGTTGCCTGTGGGTCAGCTGTGGTCGAACGATAGGCAAAGAGAAGGTCATCGGGATACAGGGGAAACCCTCGATCCGGCTGGAAACCCACCCTCTACGTCGGACGGTTGACCGGTAATGCCGGGCTTTGCCCCCGCTCGTCGCGCGGTGAACACGCCGGGCCTGGTTCCCGTACTGCACAAGGACCCTTCCCGCGCCGGCCGAGGAGACGTTCCGGATGTCCCGGATGCCCTGGATGAGATCGCACCGCACCGCCCTGGCGGCCACCGCCGTCACACCCCTGCTGCTCACGGCGTGGGCGGCGGGACCCGCCCGTGCGCACGGTGCGCCGACGGATCCGGTCAGCCGGGTGTACGCCTGCTCCCCCGACGGCGGCAGCGCGTCCCGGTCGGCGGCCTGCCGGGCGGCGGTCGCGTCGAACGGGGCGCCCTTCACGGCCTGGGACAACCTTCGGATCGCGAACGTGAGCGGCCGGGACCGACAGGTCGTCCCCGACGGGGAGTTGTGCAGCGGCGGACTGCCCGTCTACCGGGGTCTCGACCTCGCCCGCGCCGACTGGCCGTCGACCCGGCTCACGCCGGGGGCCGACCTGACCATGCGGTACGTCTCGACGATCCCGCACACCGGCACGTTCAAGCTCTACCTCACCGAGCCCGGCTACGACCCGGCGAAGCCGCTGTCCTGGTCCGACCTGCCGGAGAAGCCGTTCGCGCAGGTGAAGGATCCCGCGTTGACGAACGGGGCGTACCGGATCAGGGCGACACTGCCGTCCGACCGGACCGGGCGGCATGTGCTGTACACGATCTGGCAGAACAGCAGTACGCCGGACACGTACTACTCGTGCTCGGACGTGGTGTTCCCGGCGAGCGGAGGCGGCGACGCGGGCCGGGACAACGGCCGTACGACCGCGAGCCCTTCGTCGGCGGCCGAGCCGCGCAAGACCGTCTCACCGGCACCTTCCGCCTCCGTCGACGCGGAGAGCCGGCGTACGCGGAACGCCGCCGCGCCTGACAGCACGCCGGTGGCGAACACCGGCGGCACCAGTACGCGGCCCTCGACGCCGATGCTGGCGGGCGGCGCCGCCGCGGTGCTGGTGCTCACCGGCGGCGCCGCCCTGGCACTGCGGCTGCGCAGGAGGTGAACTCCGGCGCTGCGGGCGTCAGTTGACGTACACCGCTGCGCCGCCGGCGGTCACCGGGGCGTACTTGGCGGTGAAGTAGCCGTTGGCGAAGCACAGGGACGAGCCGGAGACCTTGGTGAACCGGGCGCCGGCGAAGTTGATGGTGTTGTCGTCGTTGCTCGCCGTGCCGGACAGGCTGGGGGCCTGGTAGACGCAGTTGATGCTGCCCAGCAGGGTCCGCAGGACGACCGTCGTCTGGATGGCGGAGCCCTCGGCGGGCGTGACGGTGACGGTGCCGTCGGAGGACACGGCGGCGCTGTACGGCAGGTTGTTGACCGTGATGCCGGTGACGCCGAGCACGCCGACCACGTTGGTGGTGCAGCTGGCGGCGTCGAAGGTGTGCGCGGAGACCGACTCCGTCGCGGTGCCTGGTGCGCTCGGGTTGTCCGTCACGGTGGCCGTGAACTGCGACGACTTGCAGGAGATACCGCTCGTACCGGTCGCGCTGGAGTAGAACGTGGCGGCGGTGCCGCTCGCCAGCGGCGCGGTGAGGACCTCGCCGGCCGCGACGGCCGTACCACCGACGGAGCCGGTGGTGAGGACGGTGCCGTCGGCCGCGGACGCGGGGCCTGCCAGGGGAAGGGTGAGGGCGGCGACGGTGCCGGCCAGGGTGAGGAGGGTGCGGGTGCGCATGGGGAGGTACCTCGGCTTTCGTTGCGGGGGTGTGCCCTGAGGGCAGCTGTGCCGCTCAGGGGTTTGAGGGGTGGGGGGTTGCGCGAGTCGGGGTGTGCCGTTGCCGGTCCGTGGCGCCTTCTCCTTACGTCACGGACCGGCAACGGCGGCCCGGCCGGTGACCGGCCGGAGACCCTGGGGAGGGCTCCGGCCGGACCCGGCGGGGGGCGTCCGGCACGGACCGAGGGGGGAAGCGGCCGTGACGGCGCCGTGGAGTGATCTCGCGGAATGTGAAGGACATCAGGTCCGGGAACGCGGGCGGAGGCCACGCGGCGGCGGATCCGGCGCCACGGATCCAGGGGGGAGCCAGGGCAAGTTGTAGACCTGAGTGTCAGTCAACGTCAAGGATCCGGTGGGGAGTTGATGGTGCCGAATGGGTTCCGACGGTTGCCCGAGGGCGCCGCGGAAGCCTTGGAGTCACAGGTGACGCACAATCAACACCCTTTTTTCACAGCTGCCTTGACCCTCAGCTGTAACCACCGGTAACTTCCCGGCAGGCTACTGCGGAGTACGAGAAAGCCCTTGCACCCGCCGGGAGTTGCGAGGGGCGTGCGCCGTGGGCGCTGTCCGCGCCAGGACAACGTGCCGCTGATGCCCTACCCGCACTTAATGCACCTGGGAGCAGTTATGGCCTCGTCCTCGGACGCCACCTCGTCCGCCGACAACACCCCCGAGAACCCGGAAAGCGGTTCCGTGTCCGAAGCGTCCGAAACCCCCGACGCCCCCGCGAGACGCGGGCGGGTCCGGGCGCGCCGAGCCGCCGTGATGGCGGTACCGGCCACCCTCGTCGCCGGCGCCCTCGCGGTGCTCACCGCCGAGGGAGCGCTGGGCGTGCAGTTCGCGATCTCCGGCATGCCCTTCACCGTCACCGCGACCGAGCTCAACGGCACCGGGTTCGAGCAGTTCGGCGGGCTCGACGAGATGGCGCCGGGCAGTCCCAACGCGGGTGACACCGGTGGGCAGGTGCTGGTGGTCACGTCCGCCATCAAGAACGCGACGCTCACGAAGCTGTGCCAGAGCGTGGATCTCGGTGGGACGAACCTGCTCATCACCGCGGGCGGTGGGAGGGAGAAGGTGTCCGCGAGCGATCTGACCACCGACTCGACGGAGTTGTCGGGTGACGCGGCGTTCAGCAACATCGAGATCGGCAACGATGCGAGTACGTTGACCAAGGCCGGGGTGAAGGGGCCGATCGGTGTCTTCAGTCAGCAGGCGGACACTGTGCGCATCGCCGATCTGCGGCAGACCAACTATGCGACGACTGCGGGTGTCTTCAAGCTTCCGGGGCTGAAACTCGGTTTCAGCAGTACGGGTTGCTGATGAGTCCGCGTACGGGATTCCGGTCGGCCTTCCGTCGCTGGCGGGCCGATCGGCCGTTCTGGGGCGGGGTGTTGCTCGCGCTGGGCGGGGCGGAGGTTCTGCTCACCATGAAGGCGTCCGTGAAGGTCATGCTGCATGCCGGTATGCAGGGGCTGGCCGGGTATCTGTTGCCGACGCTGATGGTGTTGCTGGGTCTGCTGATCCTTTTCAATCCTGCGCAGCGGCTCTTTTATTCGGTCACCGGGGTGTTGGTGGCACTGGGGAGCTGGCTCACGTCGAATCTGGGCGGGTTCTTTGTGGGGCTGCTTCTTGGGGTCGTGGGGAGTTGCCTCGCTTTTGGGTGGCTCCCGGATGAAGAACCGAGGCGGTGGCGCCGGCGGCGGCCGCGGCGGGAGAAGGGGGTTGCCGCGACGGTCGGCCAGGAGGCCGGGGAGCCCGCCTGAACCAGGGTCCCTCCGTAGCGTCGTGGGGGCCGGGTGTTCTGGCGGGTGCGGGTACGTGGGGGCTGGTCGCTCAGTTCCCCGCGCCCCTGGGTGGGCGTGGTGACCGTCGGCCGTCCAGTGCCCCGCGACTGACGAGGACGACGCCGTCGGGATCGTGGTCCATCGCCACCGCCGACTTCGCGCCGGACGAGGCCGGGGAGTTTTTCACTGGTCTGGACCTTGTCGAGCCAGCATCGTCCAGGTTCACCAGTGGCGTCCGGACGGTACGGGTAGCGAGGTGATTTTCCGGGACGAGGGGCGGGCGTCGGTCCGGCCTCCCGCCAGCGGTGCATCACGATGTGACAGCATCGACTCACACCACGTGGTTGCATACTTGACTACCGGTGGTCACACGCGATTGGCTCCGCCCCAGCGAGAGTTCACCAGGCCGGGGACCTCCCCGTTCGACTCCGGCCGCGCTCTCGTTCGTTCCTCCGGCTCGGCCGCACAGCGAGGTGCCGCACCCTCATGAAGACCCCACCCCCCTCCTTCGCTTTCACTCGCGCCGCGGCCGTCACGGCCGCGGCCTGTCTGCTGCTGGCCGGCTGCTCCGCCGTCGGCGCGACCGACGACGCGTCGAGCGCGGACGCGGCGGGCACCGCACGGCTGAAGGTCGCCCTCATCACTCACGGAGGCGAGGGGGACGCCTTCTGGGAGCTGGTGCAGAAGGGCGCCCGGGCGGCGGCCGCCAAGGACAACATCGAGCTGACCTATGGACACGACTCCGAGCCCACGGGCCAGGCCGAGTTGATGCGGGACGCGATCAGGCAGAAGGTCGACGGCATCGCGGTGACCCTGGCCAAGCCGACGGCGATGGCCGGTCCGGTCGCCGAGGCGCGGGCGGCGGGCATACCCGTGGTCGGTCTCAACTCTGGTATAGACGAATGGCAGTCGGCGGGTCTCCTCGGGTACTTCGGCCAGGACGAGAGCGTCGCGGGCCGGGCCGTCGGCGACAAGCTGGACGACCTCCAGGCCAAGCACGCCCTGTGTGTCATCCACGAGCGCGGCAACGTCGCCCTGGAGGCGCGCTGTGCGGGCGTGAAGAAGGCGTTCGGCGGCGAGACCGAGAACCTCTACGTGGACGGCACCGACATGGACGCGGTCACCGCCACCGTCGCGGCGCGGCTCTCCCAGGACCCGAGTTTCGACGAAGTCGTCACGAACGGCGCCCAGTTCGCGCTGGCCGCGGTGAAGTCGGCCCAGGAGGCCGACAGCAAGGCCCGTGTCGCGACGTTCGACCTCAATGAGGGATTGGCACAGGCGGTCCAGGCCGGCGACGTTCAGTTCGCGGTGGACCAGCAGCCGTATCTCCAGGGCTATCTCGCGGTGGACTCGCTGTGGCTCTACCGCACCAACGGCAACACGCTCGGCGGTGGCGAGGCCCCCGTCCTCACCGGCCCGGCATTCGTCACCAAGGCGAACGTCGCCTCGGTCGCGAAGTTCGCCGCCAACGGAACCCGCTGACCGGACAGTTCCACGGACGGTGTCGCCAAAGATTCGGTCACGCGTGACGCGTACGCTCACTTGTACGGATAGCATCCTGCGCACCCCCAGCGCTCGTCCCCCCTTCCGCTCCCCGCCCTCCGCTGATCGCCCTAGGACGACAATGTCTCCACGGACAGGTCCCCGGCGCCCCCTCGGCTCCATCCGTCTCTCCCTGATCCTCCTGGCGCTGGTGCCCAGCGTCACGCTCGCCGCCGTCTGGAGCGTGACGACGATCCAGATGTTCTCGGAGGGGCTGCGGCTGCGGTCGCAGACCGAACTGAGCAGGTCGACGGGGGCCATGGGCACCGATGCCACGCTCGCGTTGCAACGGGAGCGCAGCTTCTCGGCCGTATGGCTGGCCTCGCGGCAGGCGGAGGCGCGCACCGCGCTGGACGCACAGCGCGCCAGGACCGACAAGGCGGTCGCGAAACTGCTGGCCCAGTCGGAGGAGATCCGGCAGGCGCCCTCGCGGATCAAGGACCGGCTGTACTCGGTCGTGGCGTCCGTGAGCAGCCTGGAGTACTACCGGGGGCAGGTGGACAACCCGACCGACATCCCGGCCGTCCAGGCGCTGGGCCAGTACACGTCGGTCATCGACGACCAGATCCACGCCTTCCAGGAGCTTTCCCAGGTCGACGACGGCGACCTGACCTCGCAGGCGGGCCCTCTTGTCTCGCTGGAGCACGCGGCAGAGCTGGTGTCCCGGGAGGACGCGCTGCTGACGCTGGCCTCGCCGTCGAAGAAGATGGACGAGAAGACGTGGACCGAGTTCGCCGAGCTGGTGAACACGCGGCGGTGGCTCGTCGCCGACCAGATCCTTCCCGCGCTCACCGGGAGCGCCAAGGCGGAGACCGAGCGGATCCTGGCGAGCCCGCAGTGGCGGACCCTGGAGAAGGTCGAGGACCGGGTGCTCGCCGCCCGGGCGGCGGCGCGTGCAGAGGGGGACATCGCCGTTCCGGACGCGCAGAAGGAGTGGCGGGCCGCGCTGGTCAAGGTCTCCGACGAGTACGAGGTGCTGATCCGGCAGCAGACGACCGCCCTGCTCCAGCGCAGCGGCGACGAGGCGCGCGCTCTGCTGATCAAGGCGGCGTCGCTGAGCGCGGGCGGTCTGGTCGCGCTGCTGCTGTGCGTCTGGATGTCCTGGCGGATCACCCGCTCGCTGTCCCGACGGCTGCGCGGACTGCGCGAGGCGACCCTCGGTCTGGCGCAGGAGCGGCTGCCGGACGTGGTGGCGCGGCTGGAGCGGGGCGAGACCGTCGACGTGGAGCTGGCGACCCCGCCGCTGGACTACGGTCATGACGAACTCGGGCAGGTGGCCCAGGCGTTCAACACCGCACAGCGCACCGCCGTGCACACCGCCGTCGAGCTCGCCGACACCCGGCGCGGCTTCCAGAAGGTCATCCTGGGCATCGCCCGGCAGAGCCAGAACCTGGTCAACCTCCAGCTCACCAAGCTCGACGCGCTGGAGCGCGCGCACCAGGACCCCGAGGTCCTCAAGGGTCTGTACGAACTGGACTCCACCGCCAGCCAGTTGCGCCGCTACGAGGAGAACCTCGTCATCATCAGCGGTGAGCGGCCGGGCCGCAGCTGGAGCGAGCCGGTCGCGCTGATCGACATCCTGCGCAGTGCCGTCGGCGAGGTCGCCGAGTACCAGCGGGTGGAGGTACACACCGAGGAGGAGGTGCATCTCGCGCCGCCCGCGGTGGCGGACGTCATCCATCTGCTGGCCGAGCTGATCGAGAACGCCACCCTGTACTCCCCCGCGCCCGCGCCGGTCGGGGTGCGGGCCGCGATGGTGGCCAAGGGGCTGGCCGTGGAGGTCGAGGACCGTGGCCTCGGGCTGTCCGAGGAGGACTACGCCTCGTTCAACGCCCAGTTGGCCGAGCCGCCGCAGTTCGACGTGGTGGCGCTCGCCGACGACCTGCGGCTCGGCATGTTCGTGATCGCGCGGCTGGCCCAGCGGCACGGCATCGCGGTCACCCTGCGCTCCTCGCCGTACGGCGGCACGACGGCGATCGTGCTGATCCCGCACGACGTCGTGGTGCGCGACGTGGCCGCCCCGGAGCGGGACCAGGTGGAGCACACGGGGGCGGCCGAACCGGAGGAGCCCGTACGGGAGTCCCAACCGGTCGTGCCGGCCCGCACCGCGTCCGAGCGGGCCGCCGCGCCCGCGGCCCGTGACGGCCTGTCCCCCCTGCCCCGGCGTGTGCCGCAGACCAGCCTGGCCGCCGAGCTGCGTGAGGAGATCCCGTCCGTCGAAGAGGAGGACCACCCCGACGACTTCACCGCCGAACGCGCCGCCTCCTCCCTCGCCTGCTTCCAGCGGGGGACGTCGAAGGCCCGCGACGAAAGCGACCATGAGGCCCCGCACGTGCCCAAGGCCGAGGACCAGCGGGTCCCGGCCACTCGGGGGGCGCGTGACGACGGTGCCGGCGAGGGGCCGTCCACGGCCGGCTCGGCCCGTTCCGCCTCCTTCCCCACGTCCTCCACTCCGCCCGCCGACCGTTCATGAAGGACATCGCCATGACACGCCCCACCCCCGCCACGGACACCCAGCTCGATCAGTTGCTCACCGGACTCGTGGAGCGGGTCGCCGACGTCAACCATGCCGTCGTGCTCTCCGAGGACGGTCTGGTGGTGAGCAGGTCCACCGGGTTCCTGCGCGACGACGCCGAGCGGCTGGCGGCGACGGCGTCCGGGCTGATGAGCCTCAGCAAGGGTGTCAGCCTCGACTTCAGAGGCGGGCCGGTGCGGCAGGCGCTGATCGAGATGGCCAACAGCTATCTGATCCTGACCTCGGCCGGGCCCGGCGCCCATCTCGTCGTCCTGACCAACCAGGGCGCGGACGTCGGTGTGGTGGCGTACCAGATGAACATGCTGGTGAAGAAGATCGGCGAGCATCTGTCGGCGGCACCGCGGGCCCATGTCGGCCCTGGCGCGTGAGGTGAGCGGAGACGATACGGCGGGCCGGCTGGTACGTCCCTTCACGCTGACCGGCGGCCGGACCCGGCCCAGCCGCTCCGACTTCACGCTGATCACGACCGTGACGGCGGTGGATCCGCCGCCGGAGCGGGCGGAGCGTCCGCAGCCGGAGCAGACGCGGATCCTGCGGTACTGCGCCCGGCCGGTCGCCGTGGCGGAGCTGGCGGCCCTTCTCGACCTTCCGGTGAGCGTGGTCGCCATCATGCTCTGCGATCTGCTGGAGGCGGGTCTGATCTCCGTGCACCCGCCGCACCCCGTCACCCCCCGCACCCCGGACCTGGACCTGCTGCAGAAAGTGAGGGACGGCCTTGGCCGGCTCTGACCCCACCCTGGCGGCGGTCGCGCCGCCCGACACGGTCAAGATACTCATCGCCGGGGGTTTCGGCGTCGGCAAGACCACCATGGTCGGATCGGTCAGCGAGATCGCCCCGCTGCGCACCGAGGAGCCGCTGACCGCCGCGGGTCTTGGCATCGACGACCTCAACGGCATCGAGGAGAAGCGGGCCACCACCGTGGCCCTGGACTTCGGCCGGATCACCATCAGCCGGGAGCTGGTGCTGTATCTGTTCGGTACGCCCGGGCAGCAGCGGTTCTGGTTCATGTGGAACGACCTGGCGATCGGCGCGCTCGGAGCCGTGGTCCTGGTGGACGTCCGGCGGCCCGAGTCCAGCTTCGCTGCGATCGACTTCTTCGAGCGCCGGGGCATCCCGTTCGTCGTCGGCGTCAACGGCTTCCACGGCGCCCACCCGTACCCCGCCGAGGAGATCAGGGAGGCCCTGGCGCTCCCGAAGCATGTCCGGGTACTGCTGTGCGACGCGCGGGAGCGTGAGTCGAGCCGCGACGTACTGATCGCCCTGATCGACCAGTTGATCGCGGACGCCCGGGAGGCGAGCTAGGACCTGTCGTCACCGAACGCCAGGACGCCACGTTCCACGTCGGCTGCTGAGCGACAGCACAGCGGGGTTGTGACGAGAGACCGTCACAACCCCGCGAAAGCCTGCCGAGTCCGCCGTACGTCAGTCCAGACCGGCCGACTTCAGCCAGGCCTTGGCGACGTCCAGCGGGTCCTTGTTCTCCAGCTGCACCTGGGAGTCCAGGTCGAGCAGCGTCTTGGTGTCCAGCTTGGCCGAGACCGCGTTGAGCGCGTCGACGCCCTCCTTGGAGAGGCCGCTCTTGTAGACCAGCGGGGTCACGTTGGCGAAGCCGAAGAGGTTCTTCGGGTCCTTCAGGACGACGAAGCCCTCCTTGGTGATGGTCGGGTCGGTGGTGAAGATGTCCGCGGCCTGCACGGTGTTCTTCGCCAGCGCCGCCCGGGTCAGCGGGCCGCCCGCGTCCAGCGCCTTGAAGGACTTGAACTTCAGGCCGTACTCGGACTCCAGGCCCTTCAGGCCCTGCTGGCGGGTCTGGAACTCGGGCGAACCGCCGATCACCAGGTCCGGGGCGATGTCCTTGAGGTCCTCGAGGGTGGAGTCGGAGGTCAGGTCGTACTTCTTCGCCGTCTCCGAGTTGAGGGCGACGGAGTCCTTGTCCTCGGCGGGCGACGACTCCAGCAGCGTCAGCTTCGCGTCCAGCTTGGTCTTCACCGCGGCGTTCACGGCGTCGGAGGACTTCTGCTCCGCCTTGGGGTCGAGGTAGGCCAGCAGCGAACCGTTGTACTCCGGCAGGACGGTGACGGAGCCGTTGCGGAGCTGACCGTAGGTCACCTCGCGGCTGCCGATGTTGGGCTGGTACTCGACCTCGATGCCCTTGGCCTTGAGCGCCTCGCCGTAGATGTCGGCGAGCAGGGTGCTCTCGGGGAAGTTGTTCGAGCCGACGACGACGGTGTCGCCGCTCGGCTTGTCCCCGGCGAGCGGGTCGGACTTGTCGTCGGAGGAGGAACATCCCGCCAGCAGCGCCGCCGTGGCGGCGAGCGCGACGGCGGCCGCGCCGGGATGGTTCCTGAGGGACCTGCTGCGTGTGGCGGTGAAAGTCACGATTCCCGTTCCGGATTCAGGGGGTTGGGAGAGCTCTTCCACTGATCCAATCCAGCCGGTTCTCGGTCAGTCAAGTGCGGTCAGGTCACCGATTGGCCTCAAAAATCGGAAGGTAACGGGCCGTTGTGCTCCGGTGTGAAGGAGGGGCGGTTGGGGTGCAGGGGGTCGTAATGGATTCTTGACGTACAGTTCCGGTCACGGAGATCCAGGGGCGGTACCGTCCCCGGCAGAAAGCCGTTTCATACTCGATCAACACCGGTCATGTGCGACCCTTCGCGCGCCGTGTGACGCCCACGAAGGAGGCAGGGTGGCCACTGATGAGGTGGGCGTGCCCCGTCCGCGTCGTATACGTGGCTTCGCCGAGCGCCGGCCGTTCCGGCGCAAGCTCAACCTGCTGGTCGGCGTGCCGCTGACGGTGGTAGCGGCCCTGCTCGCCTATCTCATCGCCGACCAGACCGCGCAGTCGCGCGACGCCGCGGACGCCGCCCGGCTGGTCCGGGAGAGCGTCGAGGTCGCGACCCTCGTGGACCGGCTGGCCGCCGAGCACCAGCAGGCGATCCTGCTCTCCGTACGGCACGAGGCCGCCGAGGGCGGCGAGCCCTCGTCCGCCGCCTACCGCACGGCACAGTCCAGCGTGAACTCCCAGGTCCAGCGGGTGCGCGACGCCTTCGGGGAGCGGCTGCCGCTGACCGAGGCGCAGGCCCTGCGCGGGGTCGAGGGCCTGAGCAGCCTGCGTGCCACGGTGGAGCAGGGCTATCTGCCCGCCAGCAACATCGACCCCGCCTACACCCACGCCGCCCAGGGGCTGATCGACGGCCTGGGCCTGGACCGCAACCCCGATCTCGCGACCTCCTTCACCGGCAGCAAGCTGGACTCGCTGCTGCGTGCGGGCGCCGCCCACAGCGCCTTCGAGACCGGCGTGTTCTCCGCGTCGACCGGTGACTCCAACGCGCTGATCGAGTTCATCGGCGCGATCGGTGCCTACGACGAGTACACCCACCAGGCCGAACGCTTCGCCCGGTTCGCCACCGAGGCACAGGCCGACACTCTCGGAGGGATCAGGTACACCAGCGCGCAGACCACCATCAGCCGGCAGTACTCCGAGCTACAGATCGACCCGGGCGCGGTGCAGGCCGACTCGCCCGCCGAGATCCGCGCGTCGCTCGCCGAGGCGCTCGACTCCTACGGCGCCTACCGCGACCAGGCCAGGACCCGGCTGGCGATCACGACCTCGCTCATCGGGCAGATCGCCGACGAGGCGCAGAGCGCCTCCGACAAGGCGGCGTGGCGTGCGCTCGTGCTGCTGGGGCTCGCCCTGTTCGGCTTCGCCGTGTGGCTGGTGCTGGCCATGGTGGTCCGCCGTTCGGTGGTCCGCCCGGTGCAGGCCCTGACGGACGCGGCCCGGCAGGTCGCCGAGGTCGCCGAGCGCGAGCTGGCCCGGGTGGCCGACGACGACGCCGAGGACGACGGTCCGCCCCGGCTGGGCGCGGTGCCGGTCACCGCGCGCGACGAGATCGGCGAACTCGCCGAGACCTTCAACCAGGTGCAGACGATGGCCGCCGCGCTGCTGGAGCGGCAGGTGCTCAGCCGGCGCAACGTCGCCGAGATGTTCGGCAACGTGGGCCGAAGAGTCAGCAACCTGACCACACGCCAGCTGTCCCTGATCGACGCGGTGGAGCGGGGCGAGACGGACCCCGCGCTCCTGGAGCGGCTCTACTCCATCGACCACATCGCGGTCCGGCTGCGCCGCAACGCCGACAGTCTGATGCTGCTCGCCGGCATCCACGAGGCGGTCCTCGACTCCGGTCCCAGCCCGCTCACCACCGTCGTACGCGCCGCGCTCGGCCAGATCGAGGGCTACCAGCGCGTGGAACTGCGTGCGCGGACCGAGGCCGTGGTGGAGCCGGAGGTCATCGGCGACCTGACGCTGATGGTGGCCGAACTGCTGGAGAACGCGGTGTCGTTCTCGCCCGAGGACAGCCCGGTCGAGGTGAGCGTGGCGAGCGCCGGCGACGACGCGGTGGTCGTCGTCACCGACCACGGCCTCGGCATGACGCCCGATCGCCTCGACGAGGAGAACGCCCGGCTGATCCGCCGCGAGCGACTGGACCTCGTCCCGACGAAGGTCCTCGGTCTGTTCGTGGTCGGCACCCTGGCGCGCCGCTGGGACATCACGGTCACGCTGTCGCGGACGCCGGGCGGCGGTGTGACGGCCGAGGTGACGGTGCCGTCGTCGCTGCTGGTGACGGGGAGCACTACGGGGTCGGCTGCCACGGCGGCCCTGGCGGCGGTCGCCGCCGCCACGACGCCGGCCGCCGCGACGCCCGCCACGAAGACACCTTCGGCCCCCGCCGCCGGGCCCCGGCCGTCGGCCACGGTGCCTACGGAGGCCGTACGGCCGGACAGTGACGCTCCGCGGCCGCTGCCCCGCCGCGTCACGCACCGTGAACCGACACCCGTCTACCATGCCCGCGCCGAACAGCCGGAACCGGCCGTCGCCGCGGCCCGGCCCCTGCGTCGCCGCGTCCGCGGCGCGACCCTGCGGACCACCGCCGAGCCTTACGAGCGGCAGTCGGCGCTCCGGCAGGAGGCGCGGACGCTCGACGCGGAGGCCGTGCGGGCCGCGCTCGAGGAGTTCGAGGCCGCCGTGGAACGCGCGCACCGCGACAGCCGGTCCGGCGACACCGGGGAACACCCCGCCCCCGTCACGACCACAACCCCCCATGAGCAGGACCAGAACGACTCCCCGGAAGGAGCGGAGCAGTGAGCACGTCGACAGGTGGCACCCCGGTGGGAGGCTCCACGCCGGCCGAACTTCAGGCCGCCGCAGCCGACTTCACCTGGCTGCTGAATCGCTTCGCGAAGGAGACGGCCGGCGTGGTGGACGCCATCGCGGTCTCGTCGGACGGTCTGCTCATCGCCGTGTCCGAGCTGCGTGAACACGCCGACTCCGAACGCCTCGCCGCGATCGTCTCCGGCATCACCAGCCTGGCCGCCGGCGCCTCCGGCAACTACGGCCTCGGCGGCCTCAACAAGGTCATCATCGACCTGGAGGGCGGCCACGTCCTGGTCTCCGCGATCGGCAGCGGCGCCGTGCTCGGCGTGGTCACCGACAAGGAGGCCAAGCTGGGCAACATCGCCTACGAGATGACCGTGTTCGCCAACCGCGCCGGTTCCTCCCTCAGCCCGCAGCTCGTGCTGGAGCTGAAGAACAGCGTCGGCGCCGCGTCGGCCCGCTGACGTCGAGGAGGACGGACACCGCCATGGCGGACGGCACCCCACCGCCGGACCCGGACGGCCCGCGGCCCGGCCCCGACGGGCAGCCGGACCCGGTCGGGCCGGCCCCCGCCGTACGGCCGTTCCTGGTCACCGCCGGGCGGGTGGTGACCGATGCCGACGGCCGGTCGATGCCCGTCGAGACCCAGGTGGTGGCCACCACCGAGGGGATCGACGCGCTCGACCGGCTGGCCTTCGAGCGGCACGACATCGTCGCCGTCTGCCGGTTGCCGCAGTCCATCGCGGAGATCGCGGCCCGGCTGCGGCTGCATCTCAACGTGGTGCGCGTCCTCGCCGAGGATCTGCGCGCCGCGGGGCAGTTGACGGTGCACGTGCCCGACTCCGCCGTCGTCCACGACGCATCCGTCCTGCGCAGGGTCATCGACGGCCTGCGCGCCATCCCCGACTCACGAGGGGCCACTCCATGACGACGACTGAACCGGCCACCGTACGACCGCCGCTGCCGGTCAAGATGGTGATCGCGGGCGGCTTCGGCGTGGGCAAGACCACCGCCGTGGGCTCGATCTCCGAGATCGAGCCGCTGACCACCGAGGCCGCCATCACCGAGGTCGCGGCGGGCGTGGACGACCTCACGCACACCCCGCGCAAGACCACGACGACCGTGGCCATGGACTTCGGCTGCCTCACCATCGACCCCACCCTGAAGCTGTATCTGTTCGGCACGCCCGGCCAGGAACGGTTCGGGTTCATGTGGGACGACATCGTCGAGGGCGCGGTCGGCGGGCTCGTCATCGTCGACACCCGGCGGTTCGACGACTGCTACGCCGCCGTCGACTACTTCGAGCACCGGGGCATCCCCTTCGCGGTGGCCGCCAACGCCTTCGACGGCAAGGTCGAGCACACCCTGGAGGAGATCCGCTGGGCCCTCGACGTCACCGACGGCGTCCCGGTCGTCGTCTTCGACGCCCGCGAGCGCACGTCCGTGCGGGACGCTCTGCTGGTCGTCCTGGAACTGGCGTTGGCCCGCACGGAGGCGCTTCGCTGATTTGGCCGTGGTTCGCTGCGGGCCGGTGAGGGCTGGTCGCGCCCACGCGGCGGAGCCGCATATCGATACAGCCCCGCGCCCCTCAGGGCGTTGCCACTCCGCTAGTTCTGCCTGCGCACCCCCGGTGACACCGCGATCCGTGACACCGCCCAGAACAAACCCAGCGTCGTCAACGCCATCGCGGCGACCAGTGTCGCGCCGCCGACGACCTTCTCGTAGTTGCGCTGGTAGAGGCCGTCGATTATGTAGCGGCCGAGGCCGCCGAAGCTGACGTACGCGGCGATGGTGGCCGTCGAGACGATCTGGATGGCCGCCGAGCGCAGGCCGCTGAGGATCAGCGGGAGGGCGACGGGGAGTTCGACGCGCAAGAGGACCGCGGTCTCGGCCATGCCCATGCCGCGGGCGGCGTCCACCGGGGCGGGGTCGACGGAGCGCATCGCCTCGTAGGTGGTGACGAGGATGGGCGGGATGGCGAGCACGACCAGCGGGATCATCACGGGGGCCATGCCCAGGCCCAGCAGGATGAACATCAGCACCATCAGGCCGAAGCTGGGCAGCGCCCGGGCCGAGGTGGCGATGAGCGCGAGTGTGTTGCCGCCGCGTCCGGTGTGGCCGGTGAGCAGGCCGACCGGCAGGCCGACCGCGGCGGCGATGCCGAGGGCCATCAGCGTGTACTGGATGTGCTCGCCGACGCGCGTCGGGATGCCGTCGTAGCCCTGCCAGTGGGCGTTGTCGCTGAAGAAGGAACTGATGAAGTTCAGGACGTTCACCGGGCGGCCTCCTTCACGGCGAGCGTGCGCGCGTTGTTCTTGCGGGTGGCGCGCGGCATCCAGGGCGTCAGCAGGACACGGAGGCCGATCAGCGCGGCGTCGACGAGCAGGGCGAGGACGGCCGTGCCCACCACGGAGAGCCAGATCAGGCGCGGCTGGTTGTAGGTCAGGCCGCTGTTGAGCAGGTTGCCGAGGGCCCCCTCGTTGCCGATCAGCATGCCGACGCTGACCAGGGAGACGCTCGACACGGACGCCACCCGCAGCCCGGCGATGATCGCGGGCGCCGCGATCGGCAACTGCACCTGGACATAGCGCCGTACGGGCCCGAAGCCCATGGCGGTCGCGGCGGCCAGTGTCTCCTGCGGCACCGACCGCACGCCGTCCACGATCGCGGGGACGAGCACCACCAGGCTGTAGACGGCCAGCGGGATCATCACCGTGAGCTCGCTGAGGCCGGTGTAGTCGATGAGGATGACGAAGAAGGCGAGCGACGGAATCGCGTAGAGCACGGTCGTCACCCACAGCACGGGCGCGTACAGCCAGCGCACCCGCACACACAACTGGGCGACGGGCAGGGCGACGAGCAGCCCGACGAGCACCGGGATCAGGGCCTCGCGCAGATGGAGGGCGACCAGTCCGAAGTAGCTGTTCTGGAGGTCGCTGGGCAGGTCGAAGAGTTCGCTCATGGCGCGACCTTGTGGACCTTGTCGCCTTCGTCGGGCTCCGCGTCCGCGTCCCGCGCCTCGTCCGCGGCGATCTCCGCGTGCGCGCCCCGGATGGCCTCGCCGATGGACTGCTGCGAGACGACCCCGGTGGCCCGGCCCGACGCGTCCACGGCGACGGCCCATCCGGTGGGCGAGAGCACGGCGCAGTCGAGGGCGGCCCGCAGCGAGTCGGTGGCGGCGACGAACGGGCGCCCGTAGGGCAGGAGTCGGTCGGCCGTGATCTCCCCGGCGGTGAGGTTCTGCGGCTCGCTCCAGCCGAGGGGCTTGCCGTCGGCGTCGGTGACGAGGAGATACGGGGCGCTGGCCGCGCCGGCCGCGGCGATCTGCTCGGCGGTGGCGTCCACCGTGACGATCGGGGTGGTCAGCGGCTGGAGGCCCGTCGACGGGAAGAACGACAGGCGCCGGATACCGCGGTCGGCGCCGAGGAAGTCCTCCACGAACGCGTCGGCCGGCCGGGACAGCAGCTCGGCGGGCGGCGCGAACTGGGCGAGCCTGCCGCCCGTGCGCATCACGGCGACCATCGTGCCGAGCTTGACGGCCTCGTCGATGTCATGGGTGACGAAGACGATGGTCTTGCCCAACTCCCCCTGGATCCGCAGGAGTTCGTCCTGGAGGCCCTTGCGCACCACGGGGTCGACGGCGGAGAACGGCTCGTCCATCAGCAGCACGGGCGGATCCGCCGCGAGCGCCCGCGCCACACCGACGCGCTGCTGCTGGCCGCCGGAGAGCTGGTACGGGTACCGCTTGGCGAGCGTCCCGTCGAGGCCCACCCGCTCCATCAGCTCCCGTGCCCGGGCCCGGGACTTGTCCTTGCCCCAGCCGAGCATGCGGGGCACGGTGGCGATGTTGTCGAGGATGGTGCGGTGCTGGAAGAGACCGGCGTTCTGGATGACGTATCCCATGGACCGGCGCAGCGTGTTGACCGGCTGCTGCCGGCTGTCGACGCCGTCGATGAGGATGGTCCCCTCACTGGGCTCGACCATCCGGTTGATCATCCGCAGTGTGGTCGTCTTCCCGCAGCCCGAGGGCCCCACGAGGACGGTGATCGAGCGGTCGGGTATCTCCAACGAGAGCCGATCGACCGCCACCGTGCCGTCCGGGTACCGCTTGGTGACTGAGTCTATGCGTATCAAAACGCCGAATACCCTTCGGGTTTGACAGATTTCGCCCGCTTTCGACCACGGGCTCCGGGCCGTTGAGAGAGTCTAGACGTGTTGTGTTGCGGGTTCGTGGCCCGGAGGAACCGCGCCCGTCAGCGGAATCGTCACCGTGAACACCGTCGCCCCCGGCTCGCTGGTCAGGTCGATGCGGCCGCCGTGGGCCCGCACCAGTGACTGCGCGACCGCCAGCCCCAGGCCGCTGCCGCCCCGGTCGCGGCTGCGGGCCTTGTCGACGCGGTAGAAGCGGTCGAAGACACGGGCCCGGTCGGCGGGCGGGATGCCGGGGCCGGCGTCCGCGATCCGGGCCTGGGCCGCGCCGTTCACCATCGACACCGCCACCGACACCCGCGTGCCGGCCGGGGTGTGCATCGCCGCGTTGGTGAGCAGGTTGTCCAGGACCTGGCGAATGCGCTGCGGGTCCAGGCTCAGCTTCAGGGAACCGGGGCCGGGGGCCATCGTCAGCGGGTGGTCGGCGTGGGTGACCCGGAACGCGTCCGCCGCCTGCTCGACCAGTTCCACCAGGTCCGCCTCGCGGAGCCGCAGCGGTGCCTCCACCTCGGCGGCGTCCAGGCGGGCGAGCAGCAACAGGTCGTCCAGCAGGAAGCCCATGCGGGCGGCCTCGGCGCGCAGGCGGGCCAGGTGCCTGTCCCGTTCCTCGGGGGCGTTGGCGGCGGCGTACTGGAAGAGGTCGGCGTAGCCCCGTACCGACATCAGCGGGGTACGCAGCTCGTGCGAGGCGTCCGCCACGAAGCGGCGCAGACGCTGTTCCGCCTCCGCGCGCACCGCGAGGGAGTCGTCGATGTGCTCCAGCATGGTGTTGAAGGCGGTGCGCAGCTCTTCGACCTCGGGGCCGCCGCCGCGCGCGTCGTGCCGTACCGGCAGCCGGCCCGAGTCGGTCAGGTCGTGCGAGGTGATGTCGCGGGCGGTGTGCGCCATGTCGCTCAGCGGTTTCAGGCCCCGCCGCAGCAATCCCCGCCCCGCCGCCACGAGGGCCAGCAGCGCGAGCCCGAAGGTGACCGCCTGGATGGTGATCAGCTGGCCGACGGTGTCCTCGATGTCGTCCATGGGTGCGGCGCTGACCAGCACCACGCCGGGCTCGACCTCGCAGGCGCGCATCCGGTACTCGCCCTTGCCCCCGAGGTTCTCGGTGCGCAGGAGTTCCGTGTCGGCGCCGGCCTGCGCCCGGGCCAGTGCGGCGAAGTCGTCGACGTCCGTCGGCAGGTCGCCGGGGTCCTCGGGTCTGCGCAGCACGGGCTTGCCGTCCGACACGTCGTACACGGCGTAGTACCAGCTGAAGTACTTCTTGCCCGTCAGCGTGCCGTAGTCCGCGATGCTCTTGGACTGGGCGATCTGGCCCTGCGCGAGCGTCGTGTCGAGCTGGGCCGACAGGTAGTCGCGCATGTACGTCGTCAGCACGGTGCCCACCACCGCGAACACCACCAGTGACAGCGCGCCGAGGCCCAGCGCCAGCCGGGTCCCGAGCCGCATCCCGCGGTACGCCCGCCGCACCCTGCCGATCACTCCGCCGCCTGCCGGATCACGTACCCGAAGCCCCGGACGGTGTGGATCAGCGGGGTGCCGGTGTCCTCCAGCTTGCGGCGCAGCCGGCTGACGACCAGCTCGACGACGTTCGAGCGGCCGCCGAAGCCGTACTCCCACACATGGTCGAGTATCTGCGCCTTGGTGAGCACGGTCGGCGACTTGCGCATCAGATAGCGCAGCACCTCGTACTCGGTGGGGGTGAGCGTGAGCAGTTTGTCGCCGCGGCGCACCTCGCGGGTGTCCTCGTCCATCGTCAGGTCGGCCACCCGAAGGACGGAACGCTGGAAGCCGGGCCCGGCGCTGCGTCGCAGCACGGTCCGCAGCCGGGCCATCAGCTCCTCCACCGCGAACGGTTTGACCAGGTAGTCGTCGCCGCCCCGGGTCAGCCCGGCCACCCGGTCGGCGACCCCGTCGCGGGCGGTGAGGAACACCACGGGCACCATCGTCCCCGCGCCCCGGAGCCGGTCCAGGACGCCGAAACCGTCCAGATCGGGCAGCATCAGGTCCAGCACCACGATGTCCGGATGGAACTCGGCGGCCAGCCGCAGCGCCTCCTCGCCGGAGTTCGCGGTGATCGCCTGCCAGCCCTCGTAGCGGGCGACCGTCGCGACGAGGTCGGCGATGGGGCGGTCGTCGTCCACGACCAGAAGGCGTACTTTCTCCACCCGTTCATAGTGCGGCACCGGACGCCGCCGCTCGGGTGCGGGTCGGATACCGCGACCACATCGATAAGCACTTGAAAGATCTACGACAGTCTTTTGACAGCTGCGGCCGGACAAGCTCGGTATCCACAGACGAGATCAAGGAGCTGTCGCCGTGACGACGACCGTCCAATCGCCCCCTGCGCCCCCCACGGCGATACGCCCCAGGGTGGTCGCCCGCACGGGCCTGTACGCCCTGCTGGCCGCGAACGTGGCCGTGGTCCTCTACTTCTTCTTCGCCGCCGGCTTCGCCTCGAACACCCTCATCGTGCTCGGCCGCCTCACCGGTCTGTTCGGCGCGCTCCTCATGGCCTTCCAGCTGCTGCTGGTGGCCCGGCTGCCCTGGCTGGACCGCCGGATCGGCATGGACCGGCTGACCTCCTGGCACCGCTGGACCGGCTTCAGCGTCCTGTGGGTCCTCCTCGCGCACGCCGTGTTCATCACCTTCGGCTACGCCGAGTCGTCCTCGCTGGACCCGGTGAACCAGCTGATCGACCTCGCCGAGACGGTCGAGGGCGTGCTGCGCGCGATCGTGGCCCTGGGGATCATCATCGTGATCGGCGTGGTCTCGGCCCGGTTCGCGCGGCGACGGCTGGCGTACGAGACATGGCACTTCATCCACCTGTACACCTACGTCGCGGTGATCCTGGCGTTCACGCACCAGGTCGCGGTCGGTACGTCCTTCACCTCGTCCCCGGCCGCCACGGCGTACTGGTACGCCGTGTGGGGCGTCGCCCTCGCCTCGGTGGTCGTCGGCCGGCTGGTCCTGCCGCTGTGGCGGAACTGGCGCCACCAGCTGCGCGTCTCCGCCGTGGTGGCCGAGTCGGACAACGTGGTCTCCGTCTACGTCACCGGCCGTGACCTGGACAAGCTGCCCGCGCGCGCCGGCCAGTTCTTCCTGTGGCGGTTCCTGACGAAGGACCGCTGGTGGCAGGCCAACCCGTTCTCCCTGTCGGCCGCGCCCGACGGCAACCAACTGCGGCTCACCGCCAAGGCGGCCGGCGCCGGCTCGGCGGGCCTCAGGCACCTGAAGGTCGGCACGCGCGTCTTCGCCGAGGGCCCCTACGGCGCGTTCACCACGATGCACCGCACCCGGCCGGAGGCCGTGCTCATCGCGGGCGGCGTCGGCGTCACCCCCATCCGGGCGCTGCTGGAGGAGCTGCACGGCCACGCGGTCGTGATCTACCGGGTCGCCACGGACCGGGACGCGGTCCTGTACGGCGAGCTGGTCGAGCTCGCCCACGCCAAGGGCGCCGAGCTGCACCTGGTGACCGGCCCGGCCGTCCCCGACAGGCTGGCCCCGGCGGAGCTCACGCGGCTGGTGCCGGACATCACCGACCGGGACGTCTTCCTGTGCGGCCCGCCGCCCATGATGAACGCGCTGATCGGCAGCCTGCGCGAGCTGGGCGTGCCCAAGCAGCAGGTCCACTTCGAACGCTTCAGCCTGGCCGGCTGAGAAGGACGGGAAAGACATCGTGAAGCGAGCAATACCTGTCCTGGTCCTGAGCGCCGTGGGCCTGATCCCGGTCTGGCGCTACGAGCCGTCCCTCGGCACCGCCACCACGGAGGCCGCCGCGCCGGCCTCGACGCCCTCGGCGGCGTCCTCGGCGGCGGCCGGATCGGGCAACACGGTCGTGAAGGGCTCGACCCTGCATACCGAGAAGGGCCCCGTGCAGGTCGAGGTGACCTTCCAGGGTTCCAAGATCTCGGCCGTCAAGATGCTCCAGCAGCCGAACCACCCCCAGACCACGGCCGCGGTACCGAAGCTGATCGCCGCGACCCTGGAGGCCCAGAGCGCCGACATCGACACCGTCTCCGGCGCCACGATCACCAGCGACGGCTACAAGGAGTCCCTCCAGGCCGCCATCGACGCGAAGGGCGCCTGACGTGCACCGCGTCGAGCAGGTGATGGGGTTCCCGGTCTCGCTGCGGGTCGACGACGAGCACATCGGCGAGGAGACGGCCGACGCCGTCTTCGCGTGGCTGCGCGAGGTCGACGCCCGGTTCAGCCCGTTCAAGGCGGACAGCGAGGTCTGCCGGCTGGACCGGGGCGAGCTCGCGCGCGGCGACGTCAGCGCGGACCTCGACGAGGTGCTGGGCGTGTGCGAGGAGTACCGGGTCGCGACCGCCGGCGCCTTCGACGTACGGCTGCCGGGGCGCGGGCTCGACCCGTGCGCGGTGGTCAAGGGCTGGTCGGTGCAGCGAGCGGCCGAGTTGCTGAAGGGCGCGGGAGCGCGGCGCTTCGTCCTCAACGCCGGAGGTGACGTCGTCGCCTCCGGCGGGCCGTGGCGGGTGGGGGTACGGCACCCCGAGCACGCCGACAAGGTGTGCACCGTGGCCGAGCTCACCGACGGGGCGATAGCGACGTCCGCGCGCTACGAACGCGGCGACCACATCATCGACGGCCGCACCGGACGGCCGGCGACCGGACTGCTCTCGCTGAGCGTCGTGGCGTCCTCCCTGACCGTCGCGGACACCGTGGCGACCGCCGCGTTCGCGATGGGCGCGGAGGGCGTCGAGTGGGCGGCCGGGCGGGCGGGCTGCGAGGTGTTCGCGGTGGACGCCGAGCGGCGGGTCCTGCGAACGGAGGGCTTTCCGGTGGCGGCGGCGCGGACGCGGGCGGCGGCGTAACTGACGGGACCGCAGGCGGAAGGCACCCGCCATGAGTTAAGGTTAGGCTTGCCTAACTCGAAAGGTTCCCATGTCTGCTGCCTCCCGCCCTGAGCCGTCGCCCGCCGAGCGTGCCCGCTCGGTGCTGGCGGCGGCCGGTTCGCTGACCGTCACCACGCGCGGCCGTCGCATCGAGCTGATCGGCCTGCACACGGTCGACGCCGCCGCACGGCTGCTCCTGCACAACCCGCCGGACGGCCACCTGGCAGCCGAGCCGGCGCCGGCGTCGCACGGTGACCTCACCGCCCTCGTGGAGTTCACCGACATCGCCCCCGTCGCCGTACGCGAACGGGTACGCGCCCGGCTGACGCTCGGCGGCCGGCTGACCGCCCTCGGCCCGAAGGCCCTGGTGTTCAGTCCGGCCCGGGCGGTGCTCACCGAGGACGACGGCACGACCGTCATCGGCCTCGACGAACTGACGCTCGCCTCTCCCGACCCACTCGCCACGCACGAGGCGGAGATGCTGGCCAGGCTGGACGCGGCCCACGCCGACACGGTGGCCCCGCTCGTCCGGCTGCTCCCCGCCCGGGAGCAGCTCGGCGCGACCGGCGTACGGCCGCTGCGGCTCGACCGGCACGGCCTGGTGCTCCGGCTGGAGAAGCCGGACGCCCACCACGACGTCCGGCTGCCCTTCGCCACCGCCGCCACGCACCCGGGAGAGGCGGTGCGCCAGATCCACGCCCTGCTCGCCGCAGCCACCTCCCGGCCGCGGCGCGGTCGCCTGCCGACCAGGTCCTAGGCGAGGACGCCCCCCCGAAACCGCCGGCCTCCGGGCCACCCGCCGAGGCCTTCCCGTCCCCTCCGCGAACCGCCCGGAGGTCGGCTCTCACAACCGGGTGCCGGTCTCCAGACGCCCCGTCGTCCGCATGAGAGCGATCGTGAACGGGTGCTGAGGGGCCGTCAGAATCCTTTGCGCCGACCCCTGTTCGACGATCTCGCCCGCATCCAGTACGGCGATGCGGTGGGCCGGTCGCGCGGTGTCCAGGTCGTGGGTGATGAGGACGAGGGAGAGGTCGTCCTCCTCGCCGACCAGGCCCGCGAGGACGTCGAGGATGCCCCGCCGGGTGACCGTGTCCAGGCCGGAGGTGACCTCGTCGCAGATCAGCACCCGGGGGCGGGCGAGCAGCGCCCGGGCGAGGGCGGCGCGCTGGAGTTCGCCGCCGGAGAGTTCGCCGGGGCGGCGGTGGGCCAGGCGCTCGGGCAGGCCGAGACGGTTCAGGGTGGCCAACGCCTCGGCCGTGGCCGCCCGTTCGTCGGTGCCGCGCAGGCGTACGGCCGTGCGGGCCACCTGGTGCAGCACGGGCCGGTGTTCGTCGAAGGCGGCGCGGGCGTCCTGGAAGACGTACTGCACGGCGGCGAGCTGGGCTCGGTCGCGGCGGCGGAGGCTGCGGGGCAGGACTCTGCCGTCGAGGAGGATCTCGCCGTCGTGGTCGCCGTGCAGGCCCGCCAGGCAGCGGGCCAGAGTGGTCTTGCCGCTGCCGGAACGGCCGACGACGGCCACGCATTCGCCTGAGTGGAGGGCGAGGTGCGGGGCGCGCAGGACCACGGTCCGGTCGTGTACGGCGGTCAGCTCCCGTACTTCCAGGAGGGGTCGGCCGGACTCGGCGGCCGTCCCGTCCTTGGGTGCCGCGCGCTGTTCGTCGAGCAGTCGGCGGGTCCACTCGTGCCGGGGCGCGGTCCACAGCCGTGCCACCGGGCCCGACTCCACGACCCGGCCCTCGCGCATGACGAGGACCTCGTCGGCGAGCGCGTGGACCACGTCGAGGTCGTGGCTGAGCAGGACGACCGCGATGCCGCGCGCCGCGACGGCGGCCAGCTGCTCGACGATACGGCTCTTGGTCAACGCGTCCTGGCCGGTGGTGGGTTCGTCGGCGACGATGACGCGGGCGCCGAGCAGCAGGGCCTGGGCGAGGACGACACGTTGCTGCTGGCCGCCGGAGAGCTGGTGCGGATAGCGGCGCAACAGAGCTTCGGCGTCCGGGAGCTGGGCATCCTCCAGGGCCCGCAGGACCAGTGCGCGGGCCGCCTTGCGGCGTTCGGCACGGGGCAGGTGGCGGACCTGGGGGCGGGCGATGTCGTCGAGGAGGGCACGGACGCGGCGGGCCGGGTTGAGGACGGCCGCCGGGTGCTGGGGCACATACCCCACCGGACCGTCTCCCGGCGGCCGTACCTCGCCCGTGACCTGCGCGCCGGCCGGATACTCCCCCAGCAGGGCCAGGCCGGTCGTGGTCTTGCCGCTGCCCGAGGCACCGACCAGGGCGGTCACCTTGCCCGGCGGTACGCGCAGGTGCACGCCGTCGACGAGGGCGCGGCCGTCGATCTCGACACGCAGGCCGCGGATCTCGGCGACCGCCGCCTGAGTTGCCCGGCTCACCGGCGTCGTCCCTCCTTCTCCCGGGAGGCCTTCGCCCCCGGCACGGCCTTCTTCTCCAGCGCGGCGTCGAAGAGGAGGTTCGTCCCCATCGTCAGCGCCACGATCAGCAGCGCGGGCACCACCACGGCCCAGGGCTGCACCAGCAGACCGGTGCGGTTGCGGTCGACCATGACCGCCCAGTCGGCGGCGTCCGGCGCGACACCGACCCCGAGGAACGCGGCAGTCGACACCAGGTACAGCACGCCCGTCAGCCGGATCCCGGCGTCGGCGGCGAGGGTGCGCAGCGCCGACCGGCCGACATAGCCGACGGCGATCCGCCACCACGTCTCCCCCTGCATCCGCAGCGCCTCGACGGCGGGCCGTGCCGCTGCCTCCCCCGCCGCCGCCCGCACGATGCGCGCCGCGTCGGGCACGTTCACCAGCGCCACCAGCAGTGCGAGCCCTGCCGCGCCCGGCGAGAACACCGAGGCCACGAGCAGGATCAGCAGCAGCGACGGTACGGCGAGCAGCACGTCCAGCGGCCGCATCAGCAGTTCCTCCAGCCGGCGCACGCGGGTGAGCGCGCTGACGAGCGCGACCGGGACGGCGACGAGATACGCGAGCGCGGTGGCGGCGAGCGCGGTCAGGACGACCGTACGGCCGCCCAGCAGGACCTGGTGCCACACGTCACGGCCCACGAAGTCGGTGCCGAGCCAGTGGCCGCCGCCGAGGGTGAACGAGACGCCCCGGGGGCCGGGATCGCCCACGAACAGCGGCCCGAGCAGGGCGAGGACGAGGGGCACGGCCACGACGGTGAGACCGAGCGCGAAACGGCGGTACGCCGTCATGCGGCCACCCCCGCACGCGGGGTCAGCCGGTGCGCCACCAGGTCGGCCCCGAGGTTGAGCAGCACCGTCAGCACCCCGAACACCACAGCCAGCCCCTGCACGACGGGTACGTCCCGTTCGGCCACGGCGTTGAGCAGGACCGTCCCCAGGCCCGGGATCACGAAGAGCGCCTCCACCACGATCACCCCGCACAGCAACCAGTCGACGGTACGGGCGAGTTGCTGCGCGGCCGGGGCGAGGGCGTTCGGCAGGGCGTGGGCGTAGCGGACCCGGGCGCCGGGGACACCGTAGCGGCGGGCGTGGGCGGCGTAGGGAGAGGCCAGGGCGTCGACCATGCCGGCCCGGACCAGACGGGACAGGGAGCACACCGGTCGGGACAGCAGGACCAGCACCGGCAGGACGAGTGCCGCCGGATGGCCGAGCAGGTCGGTGCCGTAGCCGACCGCCGTCGGCGGCAGCCAGGCCAGTTTCAGGGCGAGGACCGTCACCAGCAGCACCCCGAGGGCGAACTCGGGGACGGCGTACACGGCCAGCGTGACCGAGCTGACCATCCGGTCGACCAGGCCTCCCTCGTGGCGGGCGGCGAGCACGCCGAGGCCGAAGCCGAGCGGGACGAGCAGCGCCAGCGTGAGCGCGGCCAGCAGCAGGGTGGGGCCGAAGCCGTCGGCGATGTACTGGGTGACGGGGCGTCCCGAGGCGAGGGACGTGCCGAAGTCGCCGTGCAGCAGGCCTGCCGCCCAGTCGGCCAGCCGCTCGTACGCCGGACGGTCCAGGTCCATCGCCTCGCGGATGGCGGCGATGCGGGCGGGGTCCGGTTGGTCGCCGGCCAGGGCGACCGCCGCGTCGCCCGGCAGGGCTTCGGTGAGTGCGAAGACCAGGAGCACGACCGCCATGGTTTGGGCTGCGCCGAGTAGCAGGCGCCGGACGACGAAGGAGCGCCCACTCGCCATTGAGCGGCAGGCCGTCGTGCGAGTGCTGCGCCGTCCTGGCTGGTCGCGCCCCGCGGCGGAGCCGCCTATCGACACAGCCCCGCGCCCCTTGGCGGCGCTGCCGCCCAACCGGGTCGTCACGCCAGCCATACCTTGTCGAAGCGCGCCCAGTCCAGGGTGTTGGCGGGAGCCTTTGTCTCAACTCCCTTCACCGTGCGGGCCGTTCCGATGATCCAGTCGGCGAAGCCCCAGATGAGGAAGCCGCCCTCGGTGTACAGACGGCGTTGCATGCGCTCGTAGACGGCGGCCCGTTCGGTCTTGTCGCGGGTGGACTGGGCCTGCTGGTAGAGGGCGTCGAAGTCCTTGTGCTGCCACTTGGTGGCGTTGGTGGTCGAGTCGGTGAGCAGGCGCTGGGAGAGGTGGGCCTCGATGGGCATGGCGCCGGAGCGATAGCAGCACAGGGTGCCGCCGTCGAGGATGTCGCTCCAGTAGGAGTCCTTGCTGCCCATCTTCACGTCGATCGTGACGCCGGCCTTGGCGGCCTGGTCGCGGAAGATGCCGGCGGCCTCGGTGAACCCGGCGGCGACGGCCGAGGTGTCCAGGGTGACCTTGAGCTTCTCGGCGCCGGCCTTCTTCAGCAGGGCGCGGGCCTTGTCGAGGTCCTGCTCGCGCTGCGGCAGGTCGGCGGCGTAGTACTCGTAGCCCTTGCCGAACAGGTCGTTGCCGATCTCGCCGGCGCCGGACAGCGCGCCGTCGACGAGTTCCTTACGGTCGGCGATGAGGAAGAAGGCCTCGCGGACCCGCTTGTCGTCGAACGGCGCCCGGTCGGTCTTCATGCAGAACGCCTGCATGGCGCTGTTGCGCAGCCGCACGATCTCGATCTGGCCTCCGGCCTCGTGGGCGCGGGCGGTGGTCGGGTTGAGTTCGTGGGCGTACTCGACCTGGCCGCCGAGGAGGGCGTTGACGCGGGCGGACTCCTCGTTGGCGACGACGAACTCGATCTCGTCGAGGTGCGGGGCGCCGTCCCAGTAGTCGTCGTTCCGGCGGAAGACGGCAGAGCGGCCCGGGGCGAAGGAGACGAACCGGAAGGGGCCGGAGCCGACCGGCTTCTTGTCGAAGTCGGTGCCGGTGGCGTTCTCGGGGACGATGTACGCGCCGAACGCGGCCAGGATGTTGGGGAATTCGGCGGTGGGCCGCTTGAGGACGAACTCGACGGACCGCTCGCCGGTGGCGCGGCTGGCGTCGAGGTCGACGGGTTCCAGCGACGCCTTGGCGCGGAACGCCTGCTCGGGGTCGGTGATACGGCGGTAGCTGTAGAGGACGTCCTTGGCGGTGACCGGCTTGCCGTCGTGGAACGTGGCCTGACGTAGCGTCACCTGCCAGCGGTCCAAGGTCTTGTTGGGCTCCCACTTCTCGGCGAGGCGGGGCTGGGCGGAGAGGTCGGCGCCGTAGTCGGCGAGCTTGTCGTAGAGCGCCTTGGCGCGGGCGACGTCGGCGAAGAGGTTGGCCAGATGCGGGTCGAGGGTCTCGCTCGCCCCGCCTCCGGCGAACGCGGCGCGCAGCCGTCCGCCGCGCTTGGGAGTGCCGGAGGTGCTCTGCGTCCTGTCGTCCGTGCCGCCTGCGCAGCCGACGAGGGCGAGGGCGGCGGCGCCCGAGGTGGCCGCGAGGAAACCGCGTCGGCGCAGGCCGGGGAAACGTTCGTCGTACATGTCTGGTCCTTGGTGTCAGAGGGTGTGCAGGCGGGCGACGAGGTGCAGCCGGTCCGCGTCGGTGGTGGTGCCGGGCAACTCGCCCTCCCGCCACGGAGGTTCAGTGCGTGGCCCGGGCCCGTCGTGCAGTTCGAGCACCTCGAAGCCGTGCGCGGCGAGGAAGTGGCGCAGCTCCTGCGGGAACAGCAGCCGCCAGGCGGAGCGCTGTTCGACGGGTGGCGATCCGTCGTCGGCGGTCCATACGCGGGTACGGCGCAGGAGTTGGGCGGTGCGGTCGACGGTCAGAGTGGTGCGGGACCGGTAGGCGGTGCCCTGCCAGGTGAAGGAGTTGACCTTCGGGCTGTCCAGGAGGTCCGTACGACCCAGGAAGTACGCCCCGTTGCGCATCTCCGCGACCAGCAGCCCGCCCGCTGTGAGGGCCTCGCGGCAGGAGGTGAGGAAGCCGTCGAGCTGGTCGTTGGTGTGGCAGTACAGCAGGGAGCTGTCCAGGCAGACGACCGCGTCGAAGGCGCCCCCGCCCAGGTCGCCCGGGGCGAAACCGTGCAGGTCGGCCCGGACGTAGGTGGGCCCCGGGTGGTGGACGCGGGCGTGCTCCAGCATCGCCTCGGACAGGTCGGCGCCGGTCACCGCCCGGCCGGCGGAATGCAGGTGAGCGGCGTCGCGGCCGGTACCGCAGCCCATGTCCAGGACCCGCGTCCCGGCACCATGGCGGCGCAGACAGTCCTCGGCCCAGCGCCCGGCAAGGCGGTCGGGGTCGGGGAAGCGGGCCTCGTAGAGGGCGGGGTTGTCGGTGAGAAGGTTCCGGCTGCCCACGGGGGCGCCGACGCCGAGACCGCCCGTCGTTTCGCTCCCGCCCGCAGGCCGGCTCCCTGATCCCGGCCCGGCCTCGGAGTCCGCGACGGCACCGTCCGCCTCCCGGCCGGTCGACGTCAGGTTCCCGCCGCGCCCCTCGCCGGTCGACGAGCCGGCCGTCGCGATCGACTCGCCGCCTCCGACCGCACCGGCCCCGCCCGGCTCCCGGAGGTCGGACTCGGCGACACCGGCCCCGCTGGACTCCCGGCCACCGGCCCTGGCGACACCGGCCCCTTGACCGCCGCCCGCCCGCTCGGTGAGCAAGCCCCGCTCCACGTCTCCTCCTCCACCAGCCGCGCTCACGCCGCGCTCCTCTCTTCAGCCGGCGCAGGAGCCACCGGCGCCGGATCCGCCGGCAGCGCCCCGCGTCGGTGCAGCCGGGCCACGCCGCCCGCCGAGGCAAGGCCGAACGCGGCGCAGCACACCCAGGGAAGCCACGCGTGGCCGCCGTGCTCCCCCGCGTCCATGGCCCACCCGACGACGGTGTTGCCCACGGCCGCGGCGATGCCGGACACGACGTAGAAGATCCCGAAGTAGGTGCCGGTCAGCTCGGGGCGGCCGAAGCGCGGGATGAGTTCCATGACGAACGGCGAGGCGACCATGACGCCGACGTAGAGCAGCAGTGCGCCGAGCAGCACGGGTGCGGCGTCGAGCGGGCCGGGTGATCCCGTACCCGCCACCAGCGTCGGCGGCAGAAAGGCCAGGCCCATCAAGGCGAGCCCGGCCGCGATCCAACGCGCCCTGCTGCCACGGGACTTGAGGGCCCGCGTGATTCTCAGCTGGAGCGCCAGGTTGGCGACCGTACCGACGAGGAAGACGATGCCCGCGGCCCCGTCCCAGCCGGTGGCCTCGCGGGCACCGGCGGGCAGCAGCAGGTAGAGCTGGTTCTCCAGGGTGAACATGCCGACCATGGCGAGCGCGAAGGCGAGGAAGGCCCGGTTGCCGAGCACTTCGCGCCAGTCGCCGAGGACACCCGTGCCGCTGGGCTCGACCTTGCGCGCGGGCAGCACGAGGGCCTGTGCCACGGTGAGGACCGCGAAGATCCCGGCGGCGGTCAGCGCGGACGTACGGAAGTCGACGAGGAGCAGGGCGCTGCCGAGCAGCGGCCCGATGAGCGCGCCGGTCGTGGCGAACACGTTGAACAGCGCGAACGCCTCCGCCTTCCGCTCCCCCGCCTCCTGCGTGAGATAGGCCCGCACGGCCGGGTTGAACAGTGCCCCCGCGAGCCCGCTGAGCACGGAGGCGGCGAGCAGCACCGGCAACCCGTCGCCCAGCGCGAACAGCCCGAAGCCGACGGTCCGCAGCGCGCACCCGGCGATGATGACGCCCCGCGCCCCGAGCCGGTCCGACGCCGAGCCGCCGATGATGAACAGGCCCTGCTGGCTGAGGTTGCGCACGCCGAGCACGATGCCGACGACCGCAGCGGACATGCCGAGGTTCTCGCCGAGGTGGGTGGCGAGGTACGGGATGAGGAGGTAGAAGCCGGTGTTGACGCCCAGCTGGTTGACGAGGAGGAGCTGGACGGCGAGCGGGAAGGCCCGCATCTCACGCCACGTCTTCATGGGCGGCCTCCACCTCCTCGACTCCCAGACCGGGACGGGCATGTGTGCGTACGACGCCGTCGTCGCCGCCTATCCCCCGCCACGGGTCGTGGGCCAGCAGCAGATGTCCGTCGAGGTCGGTCCAGCGGGCCCGGTCGGCCAGGTGGACGGCGGGTGCGATGCCGAGGGTGCTGGCGGTGAGGCAGCCGAGCATCAGCTCTGTTCCGCTGCCCTCGATCAACTCGGCGATACGCAGGGCGGTTCGGACTCCCCCGCACTTGGCGAGTTTGACGTTGACGCCGTGGACGCGTCCGGCCAGTCGGCGGACGTCGTCGAGCGACACGGCGTCCTCGTCGGCGATGACCGGCAGCGGCGACTTCTCGGCGAGGGCGCCCAGCGCGTCCGGGTCGCCGGGCGCGAGGGGCTGCTCGACGGCCTCGACACCGAGGCCGGCGAACCGGGGCAGCAGGGCGGCGGCCTGTGCGGTGGTCCAGGCGCCGTTGGGGTCGAGGAGCAGCCGGACCCGGGGCGCGGCGTCGCGGATGACCCGTACGCGTTCGATGTCGTCCTCGGGGTCGGGGGTGCCCGCCTTGACCTTGACGACCTCGAAGCCGCTCGCGGCCAGCCGGCGGGCCTCGGCGGCCGCGCGGGTGGGCGAGGTGATGCCGATGGTGCGCGCGGTGGCGGCCACGGGCGGTGCCTGCGCGCCGAGGAGGCGGTGGACGGGGACGCCGGCCTGCTTGCCGACGAGGTCGAGGAGCGCGGACTCCACGGCGGCGGTGACGGCGGGCGGTACGGCGGCCGACGGCAGGGCCTCGAGGGCGCTGTCGGGATCGGCGAACCGTTCCAGGCCGACCGAGGAGATCAGCCGCACCAGCGTGTCGGCGTCCAGTCCGTAGTACACGCTGCTGACGGCCTCGCCGTATCCGGTCACCCCGTCGTGCTCGACGCCCAGCCACACGGCGTCGCGGGCGGTCATGGTGGAGCGGGAGATGCGCAGCGGCTCGGCGAGTTCGAGACGTACGGTGCGCAGGCGGGCCTTCATCGTGTCCTTCCGGGAGAGAGGGGATCGGCGACCCGTGTGCACCGCGCCCAGCCGCTCGCCTCGGCGGCGTACGGATGCGGTATCTCCACGGGCCGGGTGGCGGCACCCGCGAGGTCGAGGCCGTGGGCGGTGAGGAAGTCGTCGTCGTAGACGGTGCCGAGGTAGCGGTGCGGCCCGTCGGGGAAGACGGTGGCGACGACCGCGCCCGGGTGTACGCGGGCGGCCCAGGCGGCGACCCGCGCCACGGCCCCCGTGCTCCAGCCGCCGCTGACGAAGCTGCCCCGGGCGAGCCTGCGGCAGCTGTCCACGGCCTCGGCGGGGCCGATCCAGTGGACCTCGTCGAAGGCGTCGTAGGCGACGTTGCGCGGGTGGATGCTGCTGCCGAGGCCGCGCATGAGGCGGGGGCGGGCCGGCTGGCCGAAGATCGTGGAGCCGGTGGCGTCGACGCCGACGAGCCGGAGCGCGGGCCAGTGCCGGCGCAGCGGGCCGATGGCTCCGGCGCTGTGGCCGCCCGTGCCGACGCTGCACACCAGGATGTCCAAGTGGTCGAGCTGCACGGCGAGTTCTGCGGCCAGGGAGGCGTAACCGGTCGTGTTGTCGGGGTTGTTGTACTGGTCGGGCCAGTAGGCGCCGGGCAGTTCGGCGAGCAGCTCGCGCAGCCGGCCGAGCCGTGCGGCCTGCCAGCCGCCCTGCGGCGCCGGGCGGTCGACGAGCTCCAGCCGGACGCCGTGGGCGCGCAGCAACTGCCGCATGGACGGCTCCAGTTCACTGTCGCCTACCAGCACGACGGGATGGCCGAGCGCCTGCCCGGCGAAGGCGAGTCCGACGCCGAGCGTGCCGGAGGTGGACTCCACCACCGGGGCACCGGGCAGCAGTTCGCCGCGCTCCCGGGCGCCGAGCAGCATCGACACGGCGGCCCGCGCCTTCATCCCGCCCGCCGCGAGCCCTTCGAGCTTGGCCCAGAATCCGGGGTGGGGGTCGGGCAGGTCGGCGGTGACGCGGACGACGGGGGTACGGCCGAGCAGGGTGAGCAGCTCCGGGCGGGCGGTGGACCGTAGGGCGGCGGTGGTCATCGCGCACCCCCGGCACAGCGGTAGCGGTGGATGCCCCCGGGTCCGCCGTCGAGCCAGAAGAAGGGGTACGGCTCCGCGCACACCGCGCTCACGCCGTGCCCCAGGAAGCGGGGCAGCACCGCGCTGCCGGTCTGCGCGAACATCACCAGCTGCTTGCCGTGCCGCAGCGCGTGCTCGCGCAGCGGCTCGAAGGTGCCGTTGCCCAGGGTCATCCCGGACACGAGCAGCGCGTCACAGCCCTCGGCCGCGGCGAGCGCGTCCGCGACGACCGGCTCCTCCCACTCCGTCACCCCGCCCTTGAGGTCGCACGGGACATAGCCGAGCCCGCGTGAACGCAGGGCGCCCAGCAGGGAGTTGACGACTCCGACGACGAGCACCGTGGCCCCGGCCGGCAGGTCCAGCAGCTCGACCACCGCTCTCGCCCTGGCCTCGGACTTCTCCAGCGAGGAGCCGGCGGGCAAGGCGACGGTCTGCGCCCCGTGGTCCGGTGTGTGCGGGGTGACGTGCATCAGGTAGGCGTCGAGGGCGGCGATCCGCACCGCGGCCAGCGGGTGCTCCAGCAGCCGGGCCACGTCGGCACCGACACAGTCGTCGAGCGCGCTGTCCGGCAGCTCCCCGGGTTCGACCGCGCACGACCCGACGGCCTCGGCGAGCCGCAGGCTGAGGACCTCGTTGCGGTAGCCGGTGCCGCGCCCGTCGTGCCGTACGGCCTGCCGGGTGGTGAAGGCGACGGCGATGCGCCGGGTGCGGGGGTCGGGGCCGAGGGCGCCCGCGCGGACCTGGGCGACGAGATCGTCGTACGTCCGGCAGGGCGCCTTCGGCGGGACGCCGACCGGGGTCATCGGATCACCGTCCCGGCGCGCAGGCCGGCCAGCAGGCCCTCGACCCGGTCGCGGGCGCCGGGCCCGTCGGGGTCGCCGGCCATGACATGGCCCAGGTACTCGTTGTTGCTGCCCGCCGCCTTCACGGTCCTGCCGGGCTCGGCGAGCTGCACCTCCAACACGCCTGGTTCGTCGGCGAGTCGACCGGCGTCGAGTGCTTCGAGCGTGCCCTCGCGGTCCGGCACGAGGAAGCCGATGGCGGCGCTGCGCAAGCCGGTGTCCGTGCGCCTGAGGTCGGGTCGGCGGCCGAGGGCGACGTCCACGAAGGCGGCGGCGAGATCGATGCCGGTGACATGACGGACGAGCTCGGTGATGCGGTTGCCGGCGGGCCGGGGGTTGACCTCGACGACGCGCGGCCCGGCGGAGGTGAGCTTGATCTCGGTGTGCGCCACGACCCCGTCCGTCAGCCCGAGGGCCTTGAGCGCGCCGAGGGCGGTCTGCTCGGCGGCGTCGAGGTCGGCGAGCGGCAGCTCGGCCGGGAACATGTGGCCGGTCTCGATGAAGGCGGGCGCTCCGCCGATGCTCTTGTCGGTGACGCCGACCATGTGCACGGCGCCCGCGTGCGACACGGTCTCGACGCTCACCTCGGGGCCGTCGAGGAGCTCTTCGAGGAGGACGGCGGGGGTGCGGCGCTGGCCGCGGGCGTTGACCGGGAAGTCGGCCAGGGCCCGTACCAGGTCGGCCAGTTGGGTCTCGTCGTCGACGCGCCGCACATACATGCCCGCGCACAGGTCGACCGGTTTGGCGACGAGCGGGTAGCCGATCTCCTTGGCGGCCCGCGCGAGGCCGGCCCACTCCTCGTGCACGGCGAAACGCGGTCCGGGCAGACCCGCGTCGGCGAGGACGCGGCGGGTGGCGTCCTTGCGGCAGGCGTTCTCCACGGCCTCGGGGCCGGGGCCGGGCAGGCCGAGGTGTCCGGCGATGCGGGCGACCGTCGGCAGGTAGTAGTCGCAGGAGGTGATCACTCCGTCGAAGGCCAGCACCGAGTGCAGCCGCGCCACCTCGGGCAGCAGGGCGTCGAGGTCGTTGGTGTCGGTCGTGATCACATTGCGGGCGCCGAGCAGCGGATGCGCCGCTCCCTCGGGCGCCGAGCGCAGATAGTGATGCAGGTCACGGGTGAGGAAGGTGAACTGGTGCCCGCCCTCCCGGATCGCCCGTGGCAGCAGCCTGCTCATCGACCCGACCCAGCTCTCTACCACCAGCAGATGAGCCACAACTCCCCTTTTCGTGCCGTGAGTTCAGACGTCAAGGCAGCCCAGGGCGCCCCTCGGTCGGAGGGGCGCCGGACTTGACGCACACACGCTATCGATAATCATTTTCATTTGCTAGCCCGTTCTCACTCAGCCTGGGAGTGCCCTTGTCCGTCCCGCCCCGTCCCGCCGCCCTGCTGTGCGCCCTCGCGGCCGCCGCGGCCCTGCTCCCCACGGCCGCCCCCGCCCACGCGACGGCCGCCCTCACCTTCGGCGCCTGCCCGGACTCCGTACCGGCGCCGCCCGCGCCGGACCGCGTGGAGTGCGCGAGCCTGACCGTCCCCCTCGACTGGCGGCACCCGTCCTCCGGCCCGCGCATCGAGATCGCCGTCTCCCGCGTCCCCGCCTCCGGCACCCCGGCCGAGCGCCGCGGCGTTCTGCTGGTCAACCCCGGCGGCCCGGGCGGCTCCGGGCTTCCCTACGCGGTGACCAAGCGCGCCAAGCTCCCGGAGAAGGTGCGGCGTTCGTACGACGTCATCGGCTTCGACCCACGTGGTGTCGGCCGCAGCACTCCGGTCGACTGCGGTGCGATGGGCGGCCTGTTCACCGCTCCGGGCGCGGACCCGGTACCGGCGGGCCCGCGCGCCGAACAGGCCTACCTCAGGTCACAGCGCGGGATGGCCGACGACTGCGCGACCGGCGCGGGCACGGCGGTGCTGCCGTATCTGTCCACCGAGCAGACGGCGTACGACATGGACGCGATCCGCGCCGCGCTGGGCGAGCGGCGGACGAGCTTCCTCGGTGTGTCGTACGGCACCTACCTGGGCGCGGCCTACGCGGCGCGCTTTCCGCACCGGGTGGGCCGCATGGTGCTGGACAGTGCGGTCGGCCCCTGGAACTGGTACGACTTCGACGTGCTCCAGGCCCGGGCCCTGCTCCGCGCCCGAGACACGTTCTTCGCCTGGACCGCCGCACACGGGGAGCGCTTCGGCCTGGGCGGCGAGGCGGATGCCGTACGGCGTTCATATCTGCGCGTACGCCAGGGCCTCGCCGCCGCCCCGGTGAACGGCTTCGGCCCCGCGGAGTTCGACCGTGCCGTCTACCGCGCCCTCGGCCGCACCGAACGCTGGACGGGTCTGGCCGACGGCCTGCGCACCTACCTGACGGACGGCAGCGTGGCCGGCCTGCGCCCCGCCTCCGCCTTCGACAGCCCGGAATCCCGCAACTACGAGGCGGCCAACCGGATCGTGAAGTGCGCGGACGGTCCGGGTCCGGCGCCGCGCCGGATCGTGGCCGACATCCGCCGCATACGGCGGCTGGACCCACAGCCGGTCCTGACCGGCCTGGAGGCCTCGGCCTGCGCGTACTGGCACCACCGCCCGGGCAGCCGTACGCCGCTGGGCAGTCCGGCCGCCCCGCCGGTCCTGCTGGTCGCGTCCGCGCACGACCCGGTGACGCCCGTGGAGGGCGCCCGGCGACTGCGGCAGGTGCTGCCCGGTTCCCGGCTGGTGGTCCTCGACGACGACTACTCCCACGGCGTGTTCGCCAGCCGGGGGAACGGGTGCGTGGACGGCACAGTGGCCGCGTATCTCGTCGACGGGGTGGTGCCGGAGGCGGATGCATGGTGTGCCGGACCGGGCTTGCCGACGCCGGCATCATCCAGCCCCTCCGGCGTTTGAGGACGCGGCCCGCTCAGGGCCGAAGCAGGGGCCTGGGGGCGGCAGCCCCCGGCGCCCGGTGAGCCGGGCGACGCGGAACAGGCTCCGTCCGCCCTCGTCCGTGCTTCGCGCGCGGCGCGGACGGGGTGAGGTGCCGCTGCCGACCCCGCCGATCCGCGCGATACTCGACCCCATGCGGTTCCTGCGGGGCGCCGCCCATGTCGGCGCGGGGCTGGTGCTGACGGTCGCCGTCGGCTGCACCGGAGGTGGCGGTGGCACCGAGACGTCGCGCACGGATCCGCCGGCGTCGACACGAGCGGGCGGCGCGACCCCCGCCGCGACGAGCACGACACCGGCCCCCACGCCCGCCGACCCCGTCTCCCTCCCGGCCCTGATCCAGCGCGAGCACCACGGTTCCGGTCTCCGCCTCGGTGCCGTACGCCTGCGTACCGACGCCTACACGCAGTACGCCGTGACGTACCGGTCCAATGGGCTGACCATCTCCGGAATCATGAACGTCCCCCGGGGCGAGGGCCCCTTCCCGGCGCTGGTCCTGGCGCACGGCTATATCGACCCGGACGTGTACACGACCGGCCGCGGCATGCCCCGGGAGCAGGACCTGCTCGCCCGCGACGGCTACGTCGTCCTGCACACCGACTACCGCAACCACGCCGGGTCCGACGACGACCCCGACAACGACGTCAACCTGCGGCTCGGTTACACGGAGGACGTCATCAACGCCGTCCAGGCCCTGCGGTCCGCCGACCGGCCGAACGTCGACGACGAGCGGATCGGGCTGCTGGGGCGGTCGATGGGCGGTGGGGTCGTGTACAACGCGCTGGTCGTGGCGCCCGGCCTCGTCGACGCGGCCGTCGTCTTCGCTCCGGTGAGCTCGCGCCCGGAGGAGAACGTCGACCGGTTCCAGCGGCCCGAAGGGGACCCGCTCGTCGACGAGATCGAGGACGCGCACGGCACACCCGAGGAGGACCCGGAGTTCTGGCGGCAGGTCTCGCCGGTCACCTTCGTCGACCGGGTCACCGAGCCCTTGCTGGTCCACCACGGCACCGCCGACGACACCTGCCCCCTGGCCTGGTCGAAGGCGACCGTCGCCGCGTTCGAGGCAGCGGGCAAGGACGTGGAGCTGCGGACGTGGGCGGGCGAGGGGCACACCTTCGGGCCCCGGTGGCGGGAGTCGATGGACGTCACGACGGCGTTCTTCGAGCGTCACCTGGGCTGAACTCGCGTGTGTGACGCACCACGCACGGCCGGCCCCAAGTTTTTTCCCTCGGCGGTGATTGTTTCGCGGGCCCCGTCCGTACCTCCTGGAGTACTCGGCCGCTCGTCTCTGGAGGCACGATGCCCATCTCGCGCCGCATGGTAGGAACCGTCTTCGTGGGAGGCGCCCTCGTCCTGACCCTCTCCGCCCTTGCCTACCCCGCCATGCTGGGCGTGGAGACCACCTCCGCCAACCAGGACCGCGTCATCGCCAACACCCAGTACGGTCCGCTGACCGAGGCCGACCGGGACTTCGTGGTCAAGGTCCGCGCCGCCGGCCTGTGGGAGCACCCGCTGGGCATGATGGCCATGCAGCGGGGCACCACCCCGGAGATGAAGGAGGCCGGCGAGCACCTCGTCGTCGGACACGCCCGGCTCGACCTCGCCTGCCGCAAGCTCGCGTCCGAGCTGAACATCACGCTGCCCAACCAGGCCAGCCCGCAGCAGCAGCAGTTCGTGGCGACGGTGGACTCCAAGACGGGCAAGGAGTTCGACGCCACGGGTGTCGCGATCATGCGGGTGACGCACGGGCAGATCTTCCCGACGATCGCGAAGATCCGGGGCACCACGCAGAACACGCTGGTCCGTCAGCTGGCCGACCTGGCGAACGACACCGTGCTCGACCACATGACGGTCCTGGAGAAGACGGGCATGGTGAACTTCGACGCGAACAACTTCCAGCAGACCTCCCCGCCGAAGCTCCCCAAGGACCAGATGACGCCGCCCGCACCCCAGCCGGGCGCGCCCGTCCTCACGCTCGCCATTCCCAAGGGCCTGGAGGACCTGAACACCGCGTCCCCGTCGGCGCTGCCGAGCGCGGACGTCAAGTGACGGCGGACGTCGCCTGACCGAGGCAGTGGGCCGCCGTCTCAGCCCGTCTTCCACCCCCACGGCGTGTCCAGCCGCTCCCACTCCGCGGCCCACTGCTGGAGCCTCCGTCGCTCCATTCCCAGCCGTACCACCCAGGCGGACCCCAGCACGAGACCGGCGGTGCCCGCACCGGCCAGGATGCCTCCGGCGATCGAGTGCAGCGTCATCTCGCTCTCGGAGAGCGGCTCGCCTGCGATGACCCCGTTGCGGTCCGTCCACACCTCGACCTTGCTGCCCGCGTGCGTACTGGGCGGCACACGTGCCTCGTCCGTGTGGGTCGTGCCGTCCGGGTCCGTCCAGCGGACGGTGGACCACACGAGATGGTCGGTGCTGACCCGCGAGGCCCCCGGGTCCTCCGCGTCCTTCACGAGTACGGCCGTCACCTTGCGGCTCTGAGCGCGCTGTTCCTCCGCGGAGGCGACCACCGCGTCCGCCGCCAGCCGGCCCGCGAACACGGCACCGACCAGCGCCAACAGCCATGCGCACAGCACGACCCAGGCCTCGATGACGTCACTGCGCCGCCTCAGCGGGCTGCGCCGCCACCGCCACAGCCGCACCCTCGGGCACCCAGACGCAGCCATGCCGACACCCCCTTGAGCACCGACAGCACACCTCCAGTGTGCGCCCACCTGCCGTGGGCCGCGCGTGCTTGCGGCCATTGAATGATGCATTCAGCATCTCTAGCATCTCCCGATGGATACATTCACCCTGTCCCGGGAGGACCTGTGCTTCCTGCGCGTCCCGTGCTGCCGGCCGTCCGTGTCAGACGCCCCCGACGCCCGCTGATATCGGCCACCGCCGCCCTGTTACTGACCCTCGGCCTCACCGCCCCGGCCACCGCCGCCGTACCCGAGCCCCGCACCCGGGTTCCGCAGGTGTGGCCGACGCCGAAGAGCATGCACGCGGGCCCGGGGCGGTTCACCGTGCCCGACAGGGTCGTCGAGGTCGTCGGCCCGCGCACCGACCCCGCCGCCCGGCGCCTCGTCGAATCCGTCCTGCGCGACGCCGGCGCCGAGCACATCGTCACCGTCCCCGCGGGAGAGCGCCCGCCCGCCTCCGGCCTCACGGTCTACGTCGGCGGCCCCGCCGAGAACCCCGCCACCGCGGCGGCCCTCAGGAAACTCCGCGCCAAGTCCCCGGCAGGCCTGCCCTCCGGCGGCTACACCCTCGCCGCCGGACGCTCCCACGGCCGCGCCCTCCTCGCCCTCTCCGGCAGCGACACCACCGGCACCTTCTACGCGGCCCAGACCCTGCGCCAACTCCTCACCGAAGACCGCATACCCACGGTGACCGTCCGGGACTGGCCCACGGCCGGCCTGCGCGGTGTCATCGAGGGCTTCTACGGCACCCCCTGGTCGCACGCCGAACGCCTCGCCCAGCTGGACTTCTACGGCCGTACGAAACAGAACGTCTACGTCTACTCCCCCAAGGACGACGACTACCTCCGCGCCCGTTGGCGCGATCCGTACCCGCCCGCCGAACTGGCGCGGCTGAAGGAACTGGTCGACCGCGCCCGCGCCAACCACGTCCGCTTCACCTACGCCCTCTCCCCCGGCCTCTCCGTCTGCTACTCCTCGGACGCCGACATCAAGGCCCTCACCGCCAAGTTCGGCTCGCTCTACGACATCGGTGTGCGCTCCTTCGCGATCCCGCTGGACGACATCAGCTACACGAAGTGGAACTGCGCCGCCGACGAGGCCGAGTTCGGGACGGGCGGGGGTGCGGCCGGTGCCGCGCAGGCGCATCTGCTCAACACGGTGTGGCGGGAGTTCACCGCCGGGCACACGGACCTGAAGCCCCTGGAAATGGTCCCCACCGAGTACTCCGACCTCGCCGACTCCCCCTACAAGAAGGCGCTGCGGGAGAAGCTCGACCCGTCCGTGGTCGTCGAGTGGACCGGCGTGGGCGTGATCGCGCCGGCCATCACCGCCGAGCAGGTGAAGCAGGCACGCGAGGTGTACGGCCACCCGATCCTGGTCTGGGACAACTATCCGGTCAACGACTACGTCACCAGCCGTCTCCTGCTCGGCCCCTACACCGGCCGTGAGCCCGGTGTGGCCGGCGCGTCGACCGGGGTGACCGCCAACCCGATGGTCCAGGGAGAGGCGAGCCGGATCGCCCTCTTCACCTCGGCGGCCTATCTGTGGAACCCGGACGCGTACGACCCCCGGGCCGCCTTCCTCGCCTCCGTACGGGATCTCGCCGGGCCCGGCGCCGCCCCCTGGCTGCGGATCTTCGCCGAGAACAACTACTCCTCCCAGCTCGACCCGACCGAGTCCCCGACGCTCACCCGTCTGATCGCCGCCTTCCGCGAGGCCTACGAGCAGGACAGCGGCCTCGACCGGGCCGCCGCCGAGCTCAGGGGCTACTTCGCCGACATGGCCGCCACCCCGGACCGGTTGCGCGCCCGGCTCGACAACCCCGGGTTCCTCGACGAGACCTCGGCCTGGCTGGACAAGCTCGGCCGCTACGGCAGCGCGGGCGAAACCGCCGTGGACCTGCTGCTGGCGCACAAGGACGGGGACGCGGCAGCCGTCACCCGGTACTGGAACGGGCTGAGGGCCGAGCGCAAGGCGCTGGACGCCGTGCCCGAGCAGGTCTCCCCGGGTGTGATGGACCAGTTCCTCTCCACGACGATGCTGGAGACCGCCCCGGACCCCGGAGTCGACGCCTCCTTCTCCCCAGACTCGCTGTCCCTGCGGCCCGGGGCCTCAGCCACGGTCACCCTGGACCTGTCCGACGCCCAGGACGAGACTGTCAGCTGGAAGCTCGACGTGCCCGAGGGCGTCACCGCCGAGCCCGCCGAGGGCACGGTCACCGGCCCGGCATCGGTCCCCGTCACCCTCACCGCCGACGCCGCCGCCACCGAAGGCGTTCGCTCGGTCGTCGTGTCGGGTACCGGTCTCCTCGACCGCGCGCTCCCCGTCCGGGTCACCGACGGCAGCGGCAGACCGCGAGCACTGACGGCCAACTTCAGTGGCGCGTCGGTCAGTTCCATCGACCTGTCCACCGGGACGACCGAGAACATCGCGGTCGGCGCCAACCCGGGCGAAGTCGTCGTCAGCGCCGACGGCCGTACCGCCTACGTCGCCAACCAGGGCTCGGACACGGTCAGCGTGCTCGACGTGGCGCGCGGCACCGTCACCGCCACGGTCGCCGTCGGCCGGGTCCCCGCCGGCCTCGCGCTCACCCCGGACGGCGGCACGCTGTGGGTGGCCAACTACACGGACGGCACGGTGCAGCCCGTGGACACCGGCACGCTCAAGGCCGGCGCGCCCGTCCGCGTCGGCGACGGGCCGGAGAACATGGCGGTCACGCCCGACGGCAGGACGCTGTACGTGGCCAACATCCACGACAACACGGTCAGCCCCGTCGACCTCGCCACCGGCACCGCCGAAGACCCCGTCGCGGTCGGCCCCCGGCCCTTCAACGTGGTCGCCGCGCCGGACGGGAAGACGGTGTACGTGTCCAACTCCGGTGGCTCGACGGTGACTCCGATCGACACGGCGACCAACGACACCGAGCCGACGCTGCTGGTCACCGGCCAGGCCTACGGCCTCGGGCTGTCCCCGGACGGCCGGACGCTGTGGGTCGGCCCCAGCACCGGGGACTACGTCACCCCCGTCGACACGGTGACCGGAGCGCCCGGCGCCAAGGTCACCGTCGGAAGGTCCGCCTTCGACGTCGGCCTGGACTGGGACGGTGATACGGCCTACGTCACCACGGCGGACGCGAACGCCCTGGTCCCGGTCGACACCGCGGCGGGCACCGCCAAGTCCCCCTTGACGACCGGCGCGTATCCGCTGGCCGTCGCGCTGACGCCGGTACCCGTGGAGTGATCAGCTCGCGGTACGCCGGATCCGTCCGGCGTACCGCTTCTCCAGTTCCAGGTTGCCCTCGAAACCTCCGGGCACATTGGCCGAGACGTACACCGGCGGCCGCTCCCCGGCGGCGAGGAGCAGCCCCGAGGCCTCCGCGACGGCCATCTGCACCAGCATCACGCCGGTGAGCGTGGACAGGGCGCACACCGCGCCGCCGCCGGGCAGCTCCAGCAGCGCGTCGCCGGGCGGGGCCGCGTTGTCGAGGACGACGTCCGCCAGGTCGGCGAGCTTCTTGCCGCTGGCGTGTCCCGCGGGGACGGCCCGGGTGTGGGCGAGGGAGGTGAGGGCGAGGATCCGGTGGCCCCGCTCCTTGGCGTGCAGGGCCATCTCGACGATGACGTTGTTGACGCCGGAGTTGGAGATGATGACGAAGAGATCCTGGGGGTGCGGGGCCGCCAGCTCGTAGAGGCGGGCGGCGACACCGGGCTCGCGCTCCAGGAGCGGATCGTCGAGGACGCTCGGCGGTTCACCGCCGTACAGGACGAGGTCGGCGATGCTGATCCGGTTGGTGGGCACCAACCCGCCCGCCCGGCCCGCGACTTCGAGGACCATCGCCTGGGAGTGGCCGGTGCCGAAGGCCTGGATCACACCGTCCGTCCGTACGCAGTCGGCGATGAGTCCGGCGGCGCGGGCCACATCCTCGTGGGAGGACCCGGTCAGGCGGTCGAGGACGGCCATGCTGTCGCGTACGAAGCGCCGGGCGCTCACAGACTCGTCGGACACGGGTCACTCCCCACTGCTGGGCCCACTGACCGGGCCTGATGGCCTGATGGATTGAACCACCTTGTACTCTGCATTGGTGAATCAATAAATCACACACCGAGCGGCACGGGCAATGGAGCTCTCGGTCCTGGTATTCAAGCTGTGAGAAAAACGGTGGCTGGTACCTTCTCCCCATGCCCCCGACGGACGTCACCACACTGATCCGCACCGAACTGCCCCGGCTGGCCGGGTCCCTGCGCAAGGTGGGCGAGCTGATCCTGGAGGATCCGGCCGCCGTCACCCACTGCTCGGCCGCCGAGCTGGGCCGGCGCACCGGTACCTCCCAGGCGACGGTGACCCGGTTCTGCCGGGCCATCGGGCTCGACTCCTACCAGCATCTGCTGATCGAGCTGGCCCAGGAACGCGGCCGGGGCGAGGTCTCCGACTGGGGCAGCGCCGAGATCGGCCCCGACATCTCGCCGGACGACAGCCTGGAGCGGGTCGTCCAGGTCGTCGGCAGCGCGGATCTGCGCGCGATCCAGCAGACCATCGAGCGGATCGACCTCGACGCCCTCGAACGCGCCGCCCAGGCCCTGGCCCGCGCCCGCCGCATCGACGTGTACGGCGTCGGCGGCAGTGGCGCGGTCGCCCAGGAGACGGAGACCCGGCTGTTCCGCATCGGCTGCCAGGTCCGCGGCTGGACCGAGGTGCACGGCGCGGCCACCTCAGCGGCCCTGCTCACCCCGGCCGACGTGGCCATCGGCATCTCGCACTCCGGGGCCACGCGCGAGACCCTCGAACCGTTCGAGATGGCCAAGGAGCGGGGCGCCACCACCATCGCCATCACCACCGACCCGCGCTCCCCGTTGGCCAAGGCCGCCGACATCCGGCTCATCTCGGCCACCTCGGAGACCAGCTTCCGCACCGGCAGCATCGGCGGCCGGCACTCCGTCCTGATGATCGTCGACTGCCTCTACGTCCGGGTCGGCCAGGTCTCCTACCAGCGCGCCAGCGCCTCGCTCGCCCTGACGGACCACATCACCCCGCGGCACGCGGTGAAGAACCGCCGGACTCGCTGAACCCGGCTCGGAGTGTATGGATCAACCACCTGATCAACAGGAAAGTGGTTGTTTGAATCATCCCGTTGCGCCAGGATGGGGCTCCCCACGAGCACTCGTAGGAGCCCCATGCGCGTCATCTCTGTCGAGTCGACCGAGCTCTTCGTCGGTACCGAGGACCATCCGCGGCAGGTGGTGACCGTGGAGATCGGCGGGACCCCCGGACGGACGGTCCGCCTCACCGTCGAGGGCCCGGGTGTCCACGGCACCGCCGAGGTGACCACGGGGGACGACGGCACCGCACGGGCCGAGATACCGGTGACGACCGACCTGGCCCCCGGCGACCGTACGCACCTCAGGGTCACGGCCGAGGACGCCGACGACCCGGCCCTGAGGGCAGAGCAGTCCGCCGCGTTCACGGCCGCCGAGCCCGGCTGGACCATGTTCATGGTCAGCCACTTCCACTACGACCCCGTCTGGTGGAACACCCAGGCCGCCTACACCGAGACCTGGGACGTCGCCGACGACCCCGCCGGCACCGGCCTGCCCGCTCGCACCTTCGACTCGCGCGGCCAGTCCGGCATGAGTCTGGTCCGCGCCCACTGCGATCTGGCCCGGCGCGACCCGGCGTACACGTTCGTGCTCGCGGAGGTCGACTACCTCAAGCCCTACTGGGACGCCTTCCCCGAGGAGCGCGCCTTCCTGCGCCAGCTGATCCGCACCGGCCGCGTCGAGATCATGGGCGGCACCTACAACGAGCCGAACACCAACCTCACCGGCGCCGAGGCGACCGTACGCAACGCCCTGTACGGCGACGGCTTCCAGCGCGGGATCATCGGGGCGTCGCCGGAGACGGCCTGGCAGCTGGACGCGTTCGGGCACGATCCGCAGTTCCCGGGGCTGATGGCGGACGCGGGGGTCAGCTCCAGCTCCTGGGCGCGCGGGCCCTTCCACCAGTGGGGACCGACCCTGTCCGTCTTCGGCGAGGAGCCGCGCGACCCGAACCGGATGCAGTTCCCGGCGGAGTTCAGCTGGATCGCCCCGTCCGGGCGCGGGCTGCTGACCGCGTACATGGTCAACCACTACGGCGCCGGCTGGGCGATCGACAACACACCGACCCTGCCGGAGGCGGAGGCGGCCGCGTTCAAGCTGTTCAAGGGGCTCAAGCAGGTCGCACTCACCCGTAACGTCCTCCTCCCGGTCGGCGGTGACTACGCGCCGCCGTGCCGCTGGGTGATGGGCATCCACCGGGACTGGAACACCCGTTACGTCTGGCCGCGCTTCGTCAGCGGGATCCCCCGGGACTTCTTCGCGGCCGTCCGCGCGGAGCTGGAGGCGGAGGGCCGCAGGGCCTCCCCGCAGACACGGGACATGAACCCGGTCTACACCGGCAAGGACGTCTCCTACATCGACACCAAGCAGGCCCAGCGCCACGGCGAGACCCTGCTCGCCGACGCGGAGGCCTGGGCGACGCTCGCCTCGCTGGTGACCGGGCACCCGTATCCGGACGCGGCGCTCGACAAGGCCTGGCGGCAGCTGGTCTACGGCGCCCACCACGACGCCATCACCGGCTCGGAGTCCGACCAGGTCTACATCGACCTGCTCACGGGCTGGCGGGAGCTGCACGACCTCGCCGAGACCGTGCACGCCGACGCGACCGACGCCCTGGCGAGCAGGGTCACCCAACTCCCGGGCGGCGCACCGGACTTGGTGGTCTTCAACGCGGCGACCTGGGAGCGCGGGGACGTACTGGCCGTCGACGACCCGGGGCTCGTCCCGCTGGACGACACCGGCCTGCCCCTGCCCGCCGTACGGGAGGACGGCGAACTCCGGGTCGTCGTCCCGAAGGTGCCCGGCATGGGCATCAAGGCGCTCGCGCTCGCCGACGGTACGGTCCCCGAGTGGACGCGTGGCGAGGGCACGACGATCCGCAACGAGTTCTACGAGGTGACGGTCGACCCTGCACGCGGCGGCACCGTCAGCAGTCTGCGGTCGATGACGGAGGCCGGCCGGGAGCTCCTGCGCCCCGGCGACATCGGCAACGAGCTGGTCGTCCAGGAGGAGTACCCGAGGCACCCGCGCTTCGGCGAGGGCCCCTGGCACCTCACCCCGACCGGCACCACCGCCGCCCGCGGCCGCGACGTCACGGCGGACGTCGATGTCGAGCACTCCCCCGCCGGATCCCGGATCACCGTCCGCGCGGATCTGGGGTTGTTCCGGTACACCCAACAGCTGACGCTCTGGAAGGGCGTCGACCGCCTCGACCTCACCACCACCATCGACGGCTACGACGGCGCGGACCGCCTCATCCGGGTCCGCTGGCCCTCCGACGTGCGGGGCGGGCTGCCGGTGCACGAGGTGGCCGACGCGGTGATCGGGCGCGGGTTCGGGTTCGTGGAGGTGGACAGCGAGGAGTTCCCGTGGACCCTGGACAATCCGGCCAACACCTGGTTCGGGATCGGCTCCACCGCCCGGGTCGCGGTCGAGGACGACTCCGGGCGGCCGCTCGGCGAACGGTCCATCGGGGTCGCCGAGTTGGTGTACAGCTCCTGGGACAGCGCCGGTGAGCTGGGCACCGCGCTCGCGGCGGCCCTGGTGCGCGTGGGTGTGACGGCGACCTCGACGATCGCCGGGGGCCCGCGCTACGGCGACCTGGAGGTCGACTCCAACCTGCCGGACATCCGGATCGCGGTGGGCGCCCCCGAGCGCAACTCGCTGGTCGCGGAGGCCCTCGGCTGGGATCCGGCGGCCGGACGGGAACTGCGTCGGCAGCTCGCCGAACGAGGAGTGGCCGCCGTATGGGTCGCGCCGCGGGCCTCGCTGCGGGAGGAGTGGGTGCCCGGCGCCGACCTGCGCGACCTGGAGCGGCTGCCGCTGCTCGTGGTGGCGGGCGCCCGGCCCGAGGACGACGCCAAGGCCGTGGACGCACTGATCGCCGACCTGGACGACGCCGTCCTGACAGCCACGGCGGCGGGCGGCGGGGAGGCGCTGCCGCCGGGGGACGCGTGGGACGGCCGCAGCTTCGCCGTGCTGAACCGGGGGACACCCGGCTGTGTGGTGACCGCCTCCGGCGACCTCTACATGTCCCTGATGCGTTCCTGCACGGGCTGGCCGTCCGGTATCTGGGTGGACCCGCCCCGACGCACGGCGCCCGACGGTTCCGCGTTCCAGCTCCAGCGCTGGTCCCACACCTTCGAGTACGCCGTGGTCGCGGGCGCGGGCGACTGGCGCGAGCTGCGGCTGCCGCAGGCGGGACACGCCTTCAACCATCCGCTGACGGCGCGGCTGAGGCGGACGGCGGCCGAGGATGCCGCACTGCCGAGAAGGACCGCGCTGCTGGGCCTGGAGCCGGCCGGAGAGGTGCTGCTCGACGCGCTCAAGCCGGCCGGGTCGCCGCTCGCCCGGGGAAGCGTGGCGCCGGCGGACCCCGGGAGCGGGGTCGTCATCCGGATGCACGAGGTGAACGGGCGGCCCGTGCGGGCGCGGGTGCGCGGGCCGCGGGAGTGGACGGACGGTGCGCGGGCGGACGTACTGGAGAGGCGCGGCGAGCCGCTGCCACCCGGCGTTCAGGGGGCCCTCGACCTGGACCTGACCGGCTTCGAGGTGGCGACCGTCCTGGCCACGACGGACGCGACCACCGCACCCGGCCAGGGCATCGCCGCCCACGAGCCGGCCCAGCCCGTCCCCACCCGCTACTGGCTCCACAACTCCGGCCCCGCCCCACGCGGCAACATGCCGGTCGCGGTGTACGTCTCCCCGACCGCCCTCACCGTCTCCGACGGCCCGGTCACGGCCACGCTCCGGGTCGCCTCGGAGCTGACCGACGCACCGGTCTCGGGCACCGTGAGCCTCCACGTCCCGCCCGGCTGGTCCACCGAACCGCCCGGGCTGCCGTACGCGTTGGGCCCCGGCGGGTTCACGGTCGCCGAGGTCACGGTGACGCCACCGCCCGACGCCGAGCCGGGGCGGCACTGGCTCGCCGCCCGGCTGTCGTACGGCGGGCAGACGTACGAGGACGTGGTGGCACTGGATGTGCCGGACGGGCACAGGGGCCCAACCCTCCTGACAGAGCTGGGAGTCGAACGGATCACCGTACGCCGCGGCGAACGGACCCGCGTCCCCGTGACCCTCCGCAACACCACCCGGGGCCCGATCAGCGGCACTCTGTGGACGGTCTCCTCATGGGGAACCTGGGCGGGCGTGACGCCGGGCGCCCAGGGCTTCACGGTGGCCGGCGGCGAACAGGCGGAGTGCGTGATCGAGGTGGACGCCGGTGTGGTGCCGCCAGGTTCGTACTGGCTGATGGCGAAGGCCGGCTGGCACGGGTGCGTCGCCTACACGGAGGCGGTAGTGCTGGAGGTGACGAAGTGACGGACCACGCCGCGCTCGTCGACGGCCGCCCAGTCCCCAGATCCCGCGTGGACGCCTTCCTCGAATCCGTCCCACCCCGAGACCTCGAAACCCGCCCCGACACCCTCGCCAGAGCCGAACGCCAACGCCGCCGCTGGGCGACACAGGTGCTGGTGATCGACGAACTGGCCCAACAGGCGTGTGTAGCCCAGGGCTTGGCAACGCCGCCAAGGGGCGCGGGGAACTGCGCGACCAGCCCCCACGGCGCCGCACCCGCCGAACGGGATGACGCGGCACCCCCCACAGAGCGCACCGTCGCAGACCTCGGCAGCATCATCGCCGTCGCCCTGTCCCATTCCCCCGCCGCCCGCACCCTGCTCGCCCACCTGGAAACCCAGCAGCACATCCCCGAAGCGGCGATACGGGACTACTACGACCGCAACCGGGACCGCTACCTCACCCCGGCCTCCCTCAGTCGCGGCGTAGACCCCTACGCCCCGGCGGCCACACCCACCGACTTCCTGCCCTACGAACGAACGCGCCCCGGCATAGAGCGCGAGCTACGCCGGGCGGCAGCCCGCTGGGCGTTCTTCGCCTGGCTGGACCAGGCCCGCACCGGCGTGGAGTACACCCCGGGCCACGAGCACCCGGGCGACCCGTCGCACCCCGACCACGAGCACCGGCACTGAACCGAACGGAACGGAACGGAACGCAAAAGCAACCCGGCAACCCATTGACCTCCGATGAATTCTGGTCCACCTTTTCATCAATCAGCGTCCAAGTTGGTGATTTGAACCAGCGAACGAACGGACAAACACCAGCGAACCAGACGGCTCGGTCGGCCGCAGGAGGGCACCCATGCGCGCACGCAGACTTCCCGGATCCCTGGCATGTTTCCTCGCCCTGGCACTCGCGGCCGCCGGCTGCGGCCTCTCCGGCGGCTCCGACGACGGCGAGGCCACGGCCGGCGGCTGCAAGGTCGACAAGGCGAACGTCGGGCCCGGCGCGCTCACGGGGGACGTGAAGGGCGACATCACCTTCCAGACGACCAACTTGAAGAAGGACTTCGGCGCGTACTTCAACGGCGTCATCGCCGCCTTCGAGAAGGAGCACCCGGGGGCCGAGGTGAAGTGGATCGACGACCCGGGTGACGCCACCTTCACCCAGCGCCTGGTCGCCGACGCACAGGGCTGCACGCTGCCGGACGTGGTGAACATCAACGTCAACACGGCCATCGCGCTCACCAAGAACGGCTATCTGATCGACCTGGACAAGAAGGCACCGGACGCGGGTGAGCCGTTCGTCCCCGCGCTGTGGAAATCGAGCCTCTACGCGGACGCCTCGGGCACCAAGGTGCACAGCGTGCTGCCCTGGTACTCCGGCGGCATCGTGCAGACCTTCAACACCGAGCTGATGAAGAAGGCGGGCCTGGACCCGGCCAAACCTCCGACGACCGTCCTCGGGCTGTTCGCCGACGCGGAGAAGGTGGCCAAGGCTTCGGGCGGCAAGTACCACGCCTTCCTCGCCAACCCGCAGCTGCGCATCCCGGCGGACTGGCAGCAGATGGGCATCAAGATCTTCTCCGCCGACGGCAAGGCGTTCACCTTCGCCGACGACCCGAGGACCGCCCAGTGGGTCGAGGCCATGACCAAGCTCTACAAGGCCGGCGGAATGCCCCGGGACTCCCTCTCCTCCACGCAGGACCCGGCCAACGTCTACGGCCAGGGCAAGCTGGTCTACGGCCCCACCAACCCCAACTTCCTGCGGTTCATCCAGCAGAACAACCCGACCGTCTACAAGAAGACCGGCGTCGCCCGCTTCATGCTGGACGACCTCGGCCACACCGTCGGCGCCCCGCAGTACATCGGCACCGCCTCCACCAGCAAGAACGCGGTGACCGCACTCGCCTTCGCGCGGTTTTTGACCAACGCGAAGAACCAGCTGGAGTGGGCGAAGGACCCGAACGTGGTCATCTTCCCGTCGACCACGGCCTCCCTGGACGACCCGTTCTTCCAGTCGGTCAAGGGCACCGACCCCTTCGCCGAGGCCCGGAAGATCGTCGCCAGTGACCGCAAGACCGCGACCGCCGACGAAGTCGCCCTCACACCGGGCGAGTTGAACGCCATCTCGGCCCAGATCCAGCTGGCCATGCAGGGCAAGAAGAGCGCCGAGGACGCCCTCGAAGACGCTCAGGCCAAGGGCAACGAGCTGATCAAGCAGGGCAGCTGACGATGGCTCAGCACACCGTGGACCAGGCGCCCGTTCCCGCTCCCCTCGGGGCGGGCGCCCCCCGCCCCGGCTCCGTACCCGAACCGCCGGGGCGCCTGCGCCGCGCCCTCCGCTCCGTCACGCCCGGCCCGGCGGCGGACGCTGGGGGCGCGGCGCTCTACCGCCGCTGGTGGCTGCCCTGGCTGTGGATGCTCCCGGCGATCGTCGGCACGACGGTCTTCGGCGTCTTCCCCTTCCTCAACACGATCCTGGTGTCCTTCACCGACGCCAAGCCGCTCGGCGGCGCGTACAACGTGGTGGGGCTGGACAACTACACCCGCATGCTGGGGGATTCGGACTTCTGGCTGGCGACCCGCAACAGCATCCTGTACGCCGTGATCGTCGTCCCCCTGATGATCCTGCTGCCGCTGCTGCTCGCGGTCCTGGTGGAGAAGAACCTCCCGGGCATCGGCTTCTTCCGCTCCGCCTTCTACACCCCGGTCCTCGCCTCCAGCGTGGTCGTCGGCCTGAGCTGGCAGTGGCTGCTGAGCGACCAGGGCCTGGTCAACACCTGGCTCCAGAAGGCGCACATCATCCGGGACGCCATCCCCTTCCTGTCCGACTCCTGGCTGATCCTGCTGTCGGCGATGGGCCTGACCCTCTGGAAGGGCCTCGGCTGGTACATGATCTTCTACCTGGCCGCCCTCGGGAACGTGCCCAGGGAACTCCATGAGGCGGCCGCCGTGGACGGCGCCGGGGCGGTGCGCCGCTTCTGGCACGTGACCGTGCCCGGCGTACGCCAGTCGATGATGCTGGTCGGCACCCTCACCGGCATCGGCTCGCTGCGTGTCTTCACCGAGATCTACATGCTCGGCGGCGCCACCGGCGGCCCCGGCGGCGCCGACCGCACGCTCCCCTTCTACATCCGGGACGTCGGCCTCGACCCGCTCACCGGCAACGCCGGATACGGCGCTGCGGTCAGCGTCGCCCTGTTCGCGCTCACCCTGGGCCTGACGCTGCTCGCCCAGCGCCTGACGAAGGAGGACGAGGGATGACGACGGCCGTCGAGAAGAACCGGCGCCTGACCCCGCGCTGGCGGGACTACGGCCGCCCCCGCGAACTGGTCGTCCGCTACCTGCTGTTGGTGTTCGTCCTGTTCATCACCGTGGGCCCGCTGGCCTGGCAGGTGCTGTCGTCGCTCAAGGGCCCCACCGAGGACGTCTTCGGCGCCGGCGCCTCCCTCCTCCCGCACCACCCCACCCTGCGGGCCTACGAGCAGGTCTTCGCCCAGGTCCCGGTGTGGACGTACATCCGGAACAGCCTGTTCGTCGCGGTCATCTCGATCACCAGTCAGCTGGTCTTCTCCACGATGGCCGGCTACATGCTCTCCAAGCCCGCCTGGAAGGGCCGGGGACTGGTGTGGGTGCTGCTGATGGCCTCCATGATGTTCCCCTTCGAGTCGATCATGGTGTCGCTGTTCCTGAGCGTCCGTGACATGGGTCTGGTCGACAACCTCGTCGGTGTCTGGCTGCCCGGCTTCGTCGCCGCGATCAACGTCCTCATCATGCGGGCCGCGTTCCTCGCCGTGCCGCGCGAGATCGAGGACGCGGCGATGCTGGACGGCGCGGGCGAGTGGAAGCGATTCCGCCACCTGTACCTCCCGTCCGCGTACGGCGCGATCCTGGTCGTCACCATCAACACCTTCATCAGCGCCTGGGACGACTTCCTCTGGCCGCTGATCGTGCTGCGCTCCGAGGAGCACTTCACGCTGACGCTGGGCCTGGCCCGGCTTCAGACGTCGTCGTTCGGCTACGACCAGCGGCTGGTGATGGCGGGATCGGTGATCTCGGTGATCCCGGTGCTGGTGCTGTTCGTGATCACGCAGCGGTGGTTCTACAAGGGGGTCTCGTCGGGCGCCGTGAAGCTCTGAGTCGGTACGGCGGTCAGGGCCGCCCGCGCCGACTCCGCGACACGGAACTCGACCACCGTGTCCCTGCCGGGCAGACCGGCGCCGAGCGGGAACGTCACCGTACGGGTCTCGCCCGGCGCCAGGTCGACGGCCCGGAAGCCGCACAGCTCCAGCGTGCGCGGCCATACGGGGGTCCGCAGCCGGCGCAGGTACAGCTGGGCGACGGAACGGCCGTGACGCCGACCGGTGTTGGTGATGTCGACCTCGACGGTGTGCCCGGACAGCCGCGGCGGGCCGTACGCGAAGCTCGTGTACGACAGCCCGTGCCCGAAGGAGTAGAGCGGCTCGGCGTCCTCGTCCGCATAGCCGCCGTACTCGGTGTCCTTGTGGTTGTAGTACACGGGGAGCTGGGCGGCGGAGCGCGGCACCGACACCGGGAGCCGGCCGACGGGTTCGGCGAGGCCGAGCAGTACCTCGGCGAGCGCGTCGCCGCCCCAGGGGCCCGGGTACCAGGCGGTGAGCAGGGCGGCGGCTGCGGTGGCGGGGACGACGTGCGGCCGGCCCTGGACCAGCACGACCACGGTCGGCGTCCCGGTCGCGACGACGGCCTCCAGCAGCGCGTTCTGGGCCTTCCCGAGCCGCAGCCCGGCCAGGTCGACGCCCTCGCCGCAGGTCATCTCGGAGACGACGGTGCGCGCGGCACCGTTGGCGTCGAACTCCGTGCCGGGCGTACGGGCGCTGCTGCCGCCCAGCGCCAGCACGGCCAGGTCGGAGGCGGCGGCCGCGGCGACCGCTTCGGGGATGCCGGACAGGTCGTCGCCGGTGAGGGCGCAGCCGGGGGCGTGACGGATGTCGAGGCCGGGCGGGGCGAGACGCCGTAGTCCGTCGAGGAGGCTCACTCCCGTGCCGGGGCGCTGCGGCGCGGTGTAGTCGCCCAACTGGTGGGCGACGGTGGCGGACTGGGGGCCGAGGACGGCGACCCGGGTGACGGACGCCGGCAGGGGCAGGACCCCGGCGTCGTTGTGCAGGAGGGTGACCGCGCTCCGGGCGACAGCCGTGCTCACCTCCCGGCCATGCGCCGGGAAGGGGGTGGTGCCGTCCCCGGTGCCGTCCCCGGTCCCGGCCTTCTGATCGAACAGCCGCAGCCTGAACTTGAGCCGCAGGACGCGGGCGACCGCGGTGTCGAGGACCTCCTCGGCCACCAGCCCCCGCTCGACCGCCTCCTCCAGATGCGTGAAGCCCTCGTCCCAGAGGCTCAGATCGACACCGGCGCCGAGCGCGAGGGCGCCCGCGGACACCTTGTCGCCGGTGATCCTGGCGAGCCGGTCCACCGCGAGGCCGTCGGCCATCACCAGGCCCTCGAACCCCCAGCGTTCTCTGAGGAGTCCGGTGAGCAGCGCCCGGTTCCCGGAGCAGGGCATTCCGTCCACCTCGTTGTACGCGGCCATGACGGCGGCTGCCCCGGCGCGGACGCCTGCGCGGGCGGCCGGGAGGTGGATCTCGTGCAGCTCGCGCAGGCCCAGCTCGGACTCGGCGGAGTTGCGGCCGCCGACGGTGGCGCCCTGTCCGGCGAAGTGCTTGAGGACGACGGGAGCCTTGTCGGCGGCGAAGTACTCGGCGGGCTCGCCCTGCATGCCGCGTACGACGGCCTCCGTGAACCGGGCGGCGAGGTAGGGGTCCTCCCCGAAGCACTCCTCGGTGCGGCCCCAGCGGGGGTCGCGGGCGATGTCGAGCGCCGAGACGAGGGCCACGTGGCCGCCGCGGGACCGCAGTTCGGCGGCGGCGTGGGCGGCGGCGCGTTCGTACAGCCCGGGGTTCCAGGTGGCACCGGCCGCCAGATTGACCGGGAGGACCGTGCCGTCCAGTGCCATGTGCCCGTGCGGCACCTCCTCGACGAACAGCGCGGGAATCCCGAGCCGGCTGCGCTCGACGACATGCCGCTGCACGAGCGCGGCGAGGGCCGCACCGTCCTCGGCGCCGGGCCCGTTGGTGTGGTCGACGCCGGACCAGGCGTCGGCGCGCTGGAGGCCGTAGAGGGCGCCGAGCCCCTCGAAGCGGTCGGTCTCGGCGTAGAGCGCGTCGGTGAGTTCGAAGCCGCCGTCGGGGGTGCGTCGGTAGGCGTCCCAGCCGTACATCCGCTGGTTGAGCTGGCCCGCCTTCTCGCGCAGCGTCATACGGGAGAGCAGGTCGCGGACCCGGGTGTCGACGGGGGCGGTGGGATCGAGGTAGCGGGGGCGGTCGGCCCGGAGGGGCGCGACCGCGTGGTCCGGAGTCGGCATGCGGCCGGTCCCCTTTCGTGCGAGCGGCTGGTGCGGTGTCGGGTCGTGGGGGGATTTCGCTGCCGGTGGGGCGCGCATGCGTGCCGCCCCATCGGGCGGGGTCCGACGCCGGTCGGGCGAGCGGGCCGTGGCGCCGGTCCTGCCTCAGACGGCGAGGCGTGCGAGGGCGACCGCTCCGCGGGAGCCGTCGGGCACCCAGTCGAGGGTGAGTCCGAGGTGCTGGAGCCGAGCGGTGAGGGGGCCGGTGAGCGGGCCTTCGGGTCCGAGCAGGCCCCCGGTCGCGACGATCCGCTCGCCGGAGCGCGGTTCGAGGGCGCGGACGGTGTCGGCGAGGTGGTCGGCGGCCGTTTCGAGGATCCCCGTGGCGAGGGCGTCCTGGTGCCGGGCGGCGGCCTCGGCCACGAGCGGGGCGAGCCGGGCCAGGTGGACAGGTGGCCGGTCCATCACGGCGGGGAGCAGGTGCATGCGGTAGGCCTCGCGCCGGGCCCGGGTCCAGGCTCCGGTGTCGTACGGGCCCGGCTGCTCCCCCGGCAGGACATCCTCGGGCACGTCCAGCGCCCGCCCCACCGACGCGGCCAGCGCCGTCGGCCCGCCCCGTCCGTCGGCCATGCGCAGCGCCAGCCGTACCGCCTCGCGCCCGATCCAGAAGCCGCCGCCGTCGTCGCCGAGCAGCCAGCCGTCGCCGCCCGCGGTCTCGGTGCACACGCGTGCGGTGATGCGCACCGCTACCGCGCCGGTGCCGGCCACCAGGGCGAGCCCGTCGGCGGGGTGGCCGGGCGCGGAGGCGAACGCGGCCTCGATGTCGCTGTGGATCTCGATCGAGTCGGCGCCGATGCCCAGCCGGCGCAGGGCGACGGTGACAGCGGCGTGCGCCCTGACCCGGCCCGGCTCCTCCGGAGCGGTCCGCGAGGCGCCCGCGAACCCGCCCGCCACCGCGACGACACGGCCGCGCACCGCCTCCGGCACGGCTTGTGCGAGGGCCTCGGCGAGGTGCTCGGTGAGCTGCGCGCCGGGCACGGTCAGGGCGTTGCCGGGCCCGGAGACACCCTCGCCCTCGGGGTCGCCGCCGTGCGCGGGCGCGAGGACGGCACGCGTACGGGTGCCACCGGCGTCGAGGCCCACGACGTACGCCGGTGCCCGTCCGGCCGAGCTTTGGTTCAAATCACTATTCATCGTCGCCCATGGTGGTTGATACATTCGCGGCAGACAAGAGACAGACGCACCCGAGCCCGTGCAAGGCCGGCCCGAGGAGGATCCCATCCACCCGCTCCGCTTCGGCGTCAACTACACGCCCCGCCACGGCTGGTTCCACTCCTGGCACGACTTCGACCCGCCGCGCGCCCGTGCGGACCTGGACCGGATCGCCGGTCTCGGTCTCGACCATGTCCGCGTCTTCCACCTCTGGCCGCTGCTCCAGCCCAACCGCACCCTCGTCCGCCCCGCGGCGGTCGACCAGCTGGCGCACCTCGTCGACCTGGCCGGCGAGGCCGGTCTGGACGTGATGGTGGATGGCATCCAGGGCCATCTGTCGAGCTTCGACTTCTACCCGGAGTGGACCCGCAGCTGGCACCACCGCAACGTCTTCACGGACCCGGAGGCCATCGAGGCCCAGGCCGATCTCCTGCGTACCCTGGGCCGCGCGCTCGCCGGACGCCCGAACCTCATCGGCCTCCAGCTCGGCAACGAGCTCAACAACCTGGTGGAGCACAACCCGGTGACGGCCGACGAGGTCGACCACTACCTCGACACCCTCCTGGCGGCGGCCCGCGACGGACTCGGCCCCGACGGCGGCCTGGTCACGCACTCCGCCTACGACGCGGCCTGGTACGGCGACGACCACGCCTTCACCCCCGAGTCCTCGGCCCGCAAGGGCGATCTGACGACCGTCCACCCCTGGGTGTTCTCCGGCGACTGCGCCCGCCGCTACGGCCCTCGTTCCCCGCAGGTCCGGCACCTCGCCGAGTACGGCACCGAGCTGGCCAAGGCGTACGCCACCGACCCCGCCCGCCCCGTCTGGGTCCAGGAGACGGGCGCCCCCGCACCGCACATCCCGGCCGCCGATGCCCCCGACTTCGCGCGCGCCACCGTACGCAACGCGGCCGAGTGCGCGGGGCTGTGGGGCGTGACCTGGTGGTGCTCGCACGACGTGGACCGGTCGCTGGCCGACTTCCCGGAACTGGAGTACACGCTGGGCCTGTTCGACTCGACGGGCCGCGCCAAGCCGGTCGCCGAGGCCCTCGCCGAGACGATCACCGGCCTGCGCGCGACCCCGGACCCGGCCCGCCCCCGCGACACCGCCCTGCTCCTGGACTGCACGCCGAGCACCCGGTCGGTGTCCGGTCCCGGCGGCGCGTACTTCGAGGCCTGGATGCGGATGCGGGCTAAGGGGCTGCGCCCGGCGGTCGTCCTGGCCGCGCGGGCGGAGGACGGTGAGTACCTGGCGGCCAGGGGGATCAAGGAGGTCGTACGGCCGGCCTGAGCCGCCCGGATCGGCCGGCGGGCGTCAGCCGACGGTGACGCCCGCCAACGCCTCGGCCACCGCCCGCAGGTTGACCCTCCCCCGCCCGTACGAGCACAGCGCGCCGCCCTCCGGCAGCCCCGTGTCCACCCGTACCGCGTCCGGCCGCCGCGCCAGCAGGGCGTCCCGCAGCCGGGCCTGCCAGGGGTGCAGTCCGGCGTCGCAGGTGGCCACGACCAGCGGAACGGACCCGCAGCAGCGCAGGATGCCGTCGGCGAGTTCGGCGGGGTCGGCCGGCTCTCCGGTGACCGCCGTGCCCGTGGACGTGGGGTCGACGGCGCGTATCTCGGTCAGCAGGTCCTCGCCGCCCCAGTTGAGCGCGGGGTGCGGCGGCGGGAACAGGTCGACGACATGGGCGCCGCGCACGGCGGGCGGCACGCCCCGGCCGCGCACGGCCCGGCGGGCGGCCTCGAGTCCGGCTCCCGTGTCCCAGCCGGCGACGTCGAGCACGGGGGTCGCGTAGCGCTCGGCGAGCCGCCGTACCCGGCCCGCGGCCTCCTCGATCCGCTCCTGCGCGAGCACTCCGGTGCGCAGTGCGCCGAGGACGGCGTCCCGGCAGTCCAGGGTGACGTTCAGATCCCCCACGGCGATGATCACCTGGTCCGCGCCGGCGGCCAGGGCGATGCGCGCGCCGGCCGCCTCGCCGTACCGGTCGGCGATCGCCTTCATCTCCAGGGCGTCGCTGACGAGGACGCCGTCGAAGCCGAGGTCGTGGCGGAGCAGATCGCCGAGGACGCGGCGGCTGAGCGTGGCGGGGCGGCCCGGGTCCAGGGCCGGGAAGACGACATGGGCGCTCATCAGCATCGGTACCCCGGCGTCGATCGCGGCGCGGAACGGTTCGATGTCGGCGCGGAGTTCGTCGTACGGCCGTGGGTCGACGGCGATGCCGTGGTGGCTGTCGGTGACGGTGCCGCCGTGGCCGGGGAAGTGCTTGGCGCAGGAGGCGACGGAGCGGGCCTCGGTGGCGGTGATCCAGGCCCGCAGATGGCGGGCGGCGAGGCCGGGGTCGGCGCCGAAGGAGCGGGTGCGCACGATCGGGTTGTCCGGCCGGTGCTGGAGGTCGGCCACGGGGGCGTAGGAGGCGGTGATGCCGAGGGTGGCCAGATGGCCGGCGAGGGCGTCGGCGCAGCGGGCGGTGAGGTTCGGGTCGTCGACGACGCCGAGGGCGTAGGAGCCGGGGACCTCGGGGGCGCCGGCGGCGACCAGGTGGCCGATGCCGCCGCCCTCGTTGTCGATGGCGACGAGGAGGTCGGGGCGTATCGCGCGCAGTTCGTCGGTGAGCCGGCGCACCTGCCGGGCGTCGCGGATGTTGCGGGTGAAGAGGATGACCCCGCCGAGGCCGCGGTCGATGAGCTCCTTGAGCATGTCCGGCACGCTCGTGGCGCCGTCGAACCCGGCGACGAGACAGCGGTGGGCGGCTTCGTCCAGGTCGGCGGGGAGTGCGGTCGACCGGGAGGACACGTGTGCGTGCTCGAAGGGGCTCACCCCGGCAATGCTCTGGCTCGATCAGCCGAAAGTCAACCTCCGGGTGGATCACTTATTCAGAAGCGCCGCCTCGCGCGGCCGCACGCCCCGGCCGTGACGGCCGTGACGGCCGTGACGGCCGGAAACCGTTTGTACGGAGATCACAGGAGCACCTACCGTCGGTCTTCGTCGACGTGTAGCTCAGGAGCAGAGCACCGGGCTGTAATCCCGGAGGGCGCAGGGGCAGGACCTGCCACGTCGGCCGCGACGTGTAGCTCAGCAGCAGAGCACCGGGCTCTGGACCCGGAGGGCGCAGGGGCGGAACCTGCCACGTCGGCTTATGAACGACAACGCTGAGCAGCAGCGCCTCACCGCGGCCGCCTCCTACCCGGCGGCCCAGCTGGCCAAGGCCTTCACGACCGCGCTGACCCACCACGCCCCCGCCACCCGGCGCCGGGCCGAGGAGCGCGGGCAGCGCTGGCGTGCGGTCCTCGCGGGGATGGCCGCCGGCCGGCTGAGGGTCGGTTCCCGCACCCCGCTGGTCGGGCTGCCGGCCTGGGTGACGCCCGAGGTGATGCGGGGCGGCTTCGCGACCGGGACCCCCGGCGCCGGCGGCCCGCTCCAGCCGTACGAGACCGAGGCGGCGCTGAGTTTCGGAGTGCCCGCCGAGCGGCACGCGCTCTTCGCCCACTGCCTGACCGAAGCGGGACTCGCCTGGCTGTGGGCGCGGTTGGACGACGGCCACTACGAGGTCGGCGTGCCCGAGGAGGCCGCGCTGCTCACCGTGGCCTGGCTGGTGCGGCACGGGGCGACGGACGCGGCGCTGGATCTCGCGGCGGAACTGGAGCCGTTCGCCGACCGGCTGCGCTACCTGCCCCGCCCGACGGACGGCCCCGCACCGGACCCCGTCGCCGCCGTGCACCGCAACACCGTCTCCGACGCCGTCGACACCCTCGTACGGCGCCGGCCCCACGCGGCCGTCGAGGCCCAGCGCGAGGCGCTCGCCGTATGGCAGCCGTTCGGCGACGAACTGCTCGTCCACTGGCTGGAGACGGCGGGGGACGGCCGGGTGCTCGAACTCGCCCCGGACGCCGACTGGTTGGCGCGCGGCGCCGCCCTGTTGGCCCGCTACCGGCTGCTGGCCGCAGAGCACACCCGTTGCACCAAGCACCGCAACCCCAAGCAGAACCTGGGCATACTGCGCGGCGCGCTGGAGGAGACCGTCGCCGGACGGCCGCTGGACGCGCGCCGGCTCGGTCTGCTGCGGCACGCGGTGGAGTCCATGGTGCGCCGCCGCGGCCTGCCCGGTTCCGCACCGCACACGGCCCTGCGTCGGCAGCAGACACGCCAGGCGGCGCTGCCCTCCCACCACGCGCTGGCCCAGCTGATGCTGCGCCGGCTCGCCGAACTGCCCCAGGACACGGGCATCACCGACGTCCCGCCGCTGCTGACGCCCGTGACGGAGCGGGAGGAGCAGGAGACCGGCCTGCCCGCCGGGGCGCAGGTCCCGCCGGTGATCCGGCAGGTGGTCGAGGCCGCGCTGAGCGCACCGCTCGGCACCCTCGTGGAGCGGGGTGTCGTCCCGTCCGCCGAGGTCATGGCCGAGCTGGTCCCGCAGTTGGTCGCCACCACGACCGCGCGGGCGTACGGCGACGAGGCACTGCGGGATCTGATGGCCGCGAACTACCGCGCCTTCGGCAACCGCCGCTCACTGCTCCTGGTCAACCTGGAACGTCAGGTGCGTGTGGAGGAGCTGCCCTGGGTGCGGGCGGTGTCCGGGCAGCGGTCCGCCGTCATCGGCAAGGCGGACGAGGAAGGCGCGCTCACCGTGCTGCGGCAGCTCGGCGAGCTGGCCGTGCAGGCCTTCCCGGGCACGATCCTGCCCAACCCGCTCGTCCGCGAGCTCGGCGTGCTCGCCCGCCAGGGCGACCTGGGCGCGCCGTTCGTGGAGGAGCTGGCCGCCGACATCTTCATGGGCACGTTCAGCCCGAAGTTCCTCACCGCGGCGCGGATCGCGGGCGAACTGCTCGGCGGCACGCTGTACGAGCGCTACTACGGCATCGACTACAGGGCGATCCGCAACCTCGCGATCACCGAGACGGGCGCCGCGCTGAGCCGTTCCTACGGCGCCCGTACGTCTCCCGGTTTCGCGCGGCTGTGCACGGAGCGGGCCGGCGCGGCCTCGTCCGGGTCCTGTTCCGTGGCGGCGAGCGGCACGGTGATCGAGCAGGCGCAGATCCTCACCACGCACAACCTGGCCACGCTGGTCCACCGGGTGGAGATCGCCCCGCGGCCCGGCTTCGCCGACCTGGCGCACCGCTGCTTCGGCACCGTGTGCCGGCTGACGGCCCGGGTCCAGGGCAACCCGCGCCCGCTGCCCACCATCAAGGACGCGGCATACGCCTGGCGCCAGATGCTGTTCCACCTGTCCCTGTGCCCGCCCGCCGAACAGCGCCGCTTCCTCTCCGGGCCGGCCGAGGAGACGGCCCGCCACCCGGCCCACGTGGCGACCCGGCTGGCCCCGGCCCTGGCGGGCCTGGCCCTGACGGTCGAGGGCGGCGCCTTCGACACCGACGGAACGGCGGACGGGGGCGGCGCACGCCGGTTCCTGGGGTGGAGCACGACGGGGCACTGGATGCGCTGACAGGACGGCAGGGCGGCGGGGCGGGCGCGGTCACCGGCCGGGGGTTCGGGGCGGGGCGGACCGGGCATAGGCAATACCCCCGGCCACGTCGCCCGCCCGCCGACGTCGCTTCGACTGCCGGACACCACGACGTCATACCGGACGGGCACGTTTCCGTCGTCCCCTCCTGCCTCGCCCTCTAGCCGTCCGCCCCGCGTCCTCGCGGTCAGGACGCGGAAGGACGACCGCGCCGTGTCCTCGCTCCCGCTCAGTGATCTCCCCGCATCGCTGCCCGCCCGCCCCGTCGCCGCTCCCGCCGGTTCCCGCCTCTCCCCCGCCCGCCTCGCCCGCCTCGCCCGCCACGCCCTGACGCTGCTCCCGCTCCTGCTGATCGGGGCGTGGGCGGTGGCCGACTGGCACACCGTCCGCGACGGCGTCGTCCGGCTCGCCCATGCCGACCCCGGCTGGCTGCTGGCCGGTCTCTTCTTCACCTGCATGGGCTGGGTGATCGCCGCGGTCGTCCGCCAGGGCGCCCTGCCCGAGCGGCTCCCACCGGGCCTGCTGCTCGCGTCGCAGTTCGCGGCCGGCGCCGCCAACCAGGTGCTCCCGGCCGGCCTCGGCGCCCATGCCGTCACCCTGCGCTTCCTCCAGAACCGCGGCATCCCGCTGGCCCGGGCCACCGCGTCGCTCGCCCTGTACTCGCTGGTCAAACCGATCGCGAAGACGGCTGTACTCCTCGCCTTCCTCGTGGCCTTCCCCGACCTGCTGCACCTCGGCGAACTCATCCCGGACGAGCGGACGTTGCTCATGGTCGCCGCAGGCGTGGCGCTCGGCCTCGTCACGGCAGGCGTACTCGTGACAGCCGTACGACCGCTGCGGCGCCCCCTGCTCTGCTTCCTGCGCACCGCCCTGACCGACGCGCGGATCCTGCACACCCGGCCCAGCCGTGTCCTCGCCCTCTGGGGCGGGGCCGCCGCCACCCCGCTGCTCCAGGCGAGCGTGATCGCCTCGGTCGGCTTCGCGCTCGGGCTGCCGCTGTCCTGGACACAGGTGGTCCTCGCTCTCCTCCTCGCCAGCACGGCGGCCGGCGCCGTACCCGCGCCGGGCGGTATCGGCCCCGTGGACGCGGCCCTGGTGTTCACGATGGTCACCTTCGGCGCCCCGATGGGCCTGGCCGCGGCCACCGTCATCGGCTACCGCGTCCTGACGGTCTGGGTGCCGCTGCTGCCGGGCGCCCTGGTGCTCTCGATCATGGTCCAGCGCAAGATCCTGTGACCCGCCGGGCCGGCGGACCGACCTGCCCGCTCACTCCTGCCCGACCCGCACCACCGCCACCGTGATGTTGTCGGGCCCGCCCGCCTCGATGGCGGCCTTCCACAGCTCGAAGGCAGCCCGGCCGTCGTCGTGCTCCCGCAGCACCTCCTCCAGTACCTCCGTGGGCAGCGGGTCCGTCAGTCCGTCCGAGCAGACGAGACAGCGTTCGCCGGGCGTCAGGGGTTCTGCCGTGACATGGGGATGGACGGCGCGGTAGGTGGGCGATCCGCCCAGGCACTGGGTGACGAGGGAGGTGGTGCTCCCGGCCGGGTGCGGAGGGCTGTCGTCGACGCTCAGCTGGCGCAGCCCGTCATCCGACGCGGCGAAGACCCGGCTGTCGCCCACGTTGAACGCCATGAGCGAGTCGGGCTGGACGACGACTCCGGCGATCGTCGTCCCCATGGCGCTGAGCTCGCCGCCCCGGTCGCCCCCGGCCGCCTGGTACACGGCGCGGTTGCAGGCGTTCAGGGCGTCACGGACGGCGACCTCGCCGGTCAGCGCGGGACCGAGCGAGGCGATCCGGCGGACCACCAGGGCGCTGGCCAGATCACCGCCGGGATGCCCGCCGAGCCCGTCGGCGACGGCCACCACGAGAGGCGTGCCCAGCGGGAAGACCAGGGTCTGCGGATTCTCGGTCACGGTGGCGCACAGCGTCCACGGTCCGACGACGAGGCTGTCCTCGTTCCGTTCGCGCAGCAGTCCGGGATGGCTGATCGCACTCACCGCGACATACGGCATGCAGCGCCACCGCCTTCCCGCACCGGACCGACCGACCGCCTGGCCGGACGTCCCCTACGAGTCTAGGAAACCCGGCATCCGGCGTGCCAACGCGGCGGAGGCCTCCAGCCGAGGGAACCAGCACGGACAGGAGCGGGCCGTCCCCCGGGTGCAGGAGCCCCTTGCCGGGCTGCACGGGATAACCCACCGCGCTCCTGGGGATCCGCAGGCCGAGGAGTTCACCGGCGGCGGCCAGCCGTTCCTCATTGAACCCAGCACCCCCCACATCTCTGGAGCAGCAGCCGTCAGCAAGAACGAACATGCCGCGGTGATCAACTCGCAGTCGGCCAAGGGCGTTTCAGGTGAGCAGGGCACGTCACGGCTTGGCTGGGGGCCCAGCTCGTGGCCGGACCGTCAGCCCCGCCGGACCGCCCCGAGCTGGGCCCGGTGCAGGTCCGGGGCGGTGAATCGCTGCGCCACCGTGCGCAGGACGCGGGCCATCGCCTGGGCCGGTGGAGTGGCGGGGCGTGCCGCGGCGCGTGCGAGGAGGATGCGGCGGGTGGGGGCCGGAACGTCGGAGGCGAACGGCAGGAGGCGTACGTCGCTGCGTCGGCTGGTGAGGGCGAGGCGGGGTGCGAGCGCGATACCGAGGCCGGCGGCGACCATGGCCTGCGCCTCCTGGTAGTCGTGCGACGAGTAGGCGATGCGCGGCTCGAATCCCGCCTGGCGACAGCTTCGGCGCAGGACGTCGGCGACGGGGTGGTTGTCGGCGCGGATGATCCACTCCTGGTCGGCAAGGTCGCCGAGGCGCACGGAGGGATGTGTGCGCAGGGGTGAGTCGGCGGGGACGACCAGCACCGTGGGGTCGTCCAGCAGGTGGGTGAGGGCGAGCGCCGGATCGTCGAGGCGGTTCCATTCGTAGTCCCAGAGCAGCCCCTGCTCCACCTCGCCGGTGTGCAGCATCTCCCTGAGTTCCGCGAGGACTCCGGCGCGTACCTCGATGCGGATGCCGGCGTGGCGGCGTCTGAAACGCGTGAGCGCCAGCGGCAGCAGGGACGCGCTCGCCGTGGGGAAGGAACCGAGGCGCAGGGTGCCCTGGTCGAGGGCGGTGAAGGAGTCCAGGTCGGCCTGGGCGGCACGGAGTTCCCGACGGATGGCCCGACCGCGTTCGGCCAGCGCGAGACCCGGCGGGGTGGGGCGGATACCGCGTGGCAGCCGCTCGATGAGGGGCTGCCCTGCCTCCTGCTCCAGCAGGGACATCTGCTGGGAGGCGGCGGAGGTGGTCATGCCGAGGGCTTCCGCCGCGGCAGTCAGTGAACCGCGTTCGGTGGCCTCGGTGAGCAGCAGCAGACGGCGCACGTTGAGCATGCCATCGACTTTAGCTGAGCTAAACCCAGGTGAAGCGAACTGCGATTGTTCCGAAGTCATGGCTCTGCGAAGGTCTCCGCAATCGCCGAGCGGTTCACCGGCCCGCAATGCGCCCGTAACCGGTGCCTCGGCCCTTTCCTTACCTCCGTTGATCCAGGAAGAGCCTCAGACGTGCACATTCCCGCGACCCTGGTGCGTGGCGGCACAAGCAAGTGCTGGCTGTTCAACCAGGTCGAAGTCCCCGCCGACCGAGGCGACCTCGAAAGGCTGCTGGTCGCCGCGTACGGCGCCACCGACCCCGTGGAGCTGGACGGAGTGGGCGGGGCGACCCCCACCACCTCGAAAGCGGCCGTGGTCAGCGCCTCACCCCAGCCTGGCGTCGACGTCGACTACCTGTTCGCTCAAGTCGGCATCGGGACGGGCTCGGTGGAGTGGACGAGCAACTGCGGCAACTGCGCCACCGGCGTCGCCCTGTACGCGGTGACCAAAGGAATGGTTCCGGTCACCGGCGACCGGACGCGCGTGGTGATGCGCAACACCAATACCGGCGCGGTCCTCGAAGGGATCGTCGACACCCCCGGAGGCGTGGTGCACCACTTCGGCCGCCAGACGGTGCCCGGCACCCGGGCCGGCGGGGTCGCGGTCGGCCTCACCTTCCGCGCCCCGGCCCGTACCACTGCCTCACTGCTTCCCACCGGCCAGGCCGCCCAGGGCCTACGGGTCGGCGCCGCCGAGCCGGTACGCGTGAGCATGGTGACCGCGGGAGCTCCGGTCGTCCTGGTCGACGCCGCCAGTGCCGGGCGTACCGGTGCCGAGTCACTGGAGCGGATGAGCGCGGACGTCCCCTGGCTGCGCACCGTCCGTCATACCGCCGCACCCCTGATGGGGCTGCTCGAGCCGGGCGAGGAACCGGGCGACGCGGTGCCCAAGGTGGGCCTGGTCGGCCCGCCGGTGCCGTACACCACCACCCTCGGTGAACCGGTCGGCGCCGAGGACTACGACGTGTCGGTGCGCATGCTCAGCATGAACGCACCGCACCCCGCGATCGGCCTGACCTCTGCCGTCGCCGTCGCGGCGGCCGGGCTGCTGGAGGGGTCCGTGGTCTCCCGGACAACGGGCGGCCCGAGCGACGAATGGTTGCGCCTCGGCACGCCCGCCGGCGTCGTCGCGGTCCGCTGCACCGATGTAAGGGACGGCCTGCCGCACCGGGTCACCGTGCAGCGCGCGGCCCGTCTGCTCGCCGATGCCCGGATCTACGTACCGGAAGCAGGCCGCCCGCAAGCCGCCTGAACCACGACGAACATCACCTCGGTCGGACGGCTGCCAGCCGTCCGCACCGGGATACTCTCGCGCCCTCGGGGCGCGCCACCCCGTCCCCACCGCACCAAGGACAAAGATGTCTGCTGAAGTGATCTCCATAGGCGCCCTGCTGGTGATGTTCGTGGTCGGCACCGTGCTGCCGATCAACCTCGGCATCCTCGCCTTCGTCGCCACCTTCGTGGTCGGCACCGCCTCGCTCGGCCTCACCGAGGACGAGATCTTCGAGGGGTTCCCGGCGAAGCTCTTCGTCACCATCGTCGGAGTCACCTACCTGTTCTCCGTCGCCCGCCGCAACGGCACCATCGACTGGCTCGTCGCGGCCGGGGTGCGGCTGGTACGCGGCAAGGTCGCGCTGATCCCCTGGGTGCTGTTCCTGGTGGCCGCTCTGCTGACGGCGTTCGGTACGTTCACCCCGGCCGCGGTGGCGATCCTCGCGCCGATCGGCATGAACTTCGCCTACCGCTACAAGCTCAACCCGCTGGTCGTCGGCATGATGGTGATCAGCGGCGGGCACGCGGGCGCGTTCTCCCCGCTGGCCGTCTCCGGTGCGCTGGTGCTCGGCCTCGTCGACAAGACCGATCTCCAGGTCTCCGCCGTGGCGCTGTTCAGCGCCAGCTTCGTGATCAATCTGGTGCTCTCGATCCTCACCTACGCCCTGCTCGCCAAGCGTCCCGCACCGCTGGTCGAGGGCGCCGCGGAGGCAGCTGACGACGAGGACCTCGCCGTCTCCGGCAGGCCCGACTGGCGGCAGTGGCTCACCCTCGTCTCTCTGGCGGCCCTCGTCGTCGGCGCGCTCGGCTTCCACTTGGAGATCGGCTTCCTCGCGCTGGCGGCCGGCGCCCTGCTGGCCCTGGTGGACATGAAGCGGCAGGAGAAGGCCGTGGACGGCGTCAGCTGGTCCACCCTGCTGCTCGTCGCGGGCATGATGACGTACATCGCGATGCTGGAGAAGGCCGGCATCATCGAGGAGATCTCCGAGCACGCGGCGGGTCTCGGCGCCCCGGTCGTCGTCGCCCTGCTGCTGTGCTTCACCGTCGCCATCACCTCCGCCTTCGCCTCCTCCACCGCGATTCTCACGGCGATCATCCCCATCGCCGTACCGCTGCTGCTCTCGAGCCACCTCAGCGCAGTCGGACTGATCGCCGCGCTCGCCGTCTCCACGACGATCGTCGACACCTCCCCCTTCTCGACCAACGGAGCACTCGTCCTCAGCAACGCCCGTGGGGTGGACGCCCGCCGCTTCTACCGCCAGGTCATCGGCTACACCGGCGGAATCGTCGCCCTCGGCCCCGTCGTCGCCTGGGGCGCCCTGGTCCTGCCCTGGTCATAGCAGAGAGAGGCGACGACGGACAGCGGAGGGCGCCGAGCTGGACCACGCACGGTGCCCTCCGTGCTGCTTTCGACGCTATGCGGGTAAGGCCCTCACCCGGAGGTCAAGCGAGGGCCGCTTCCGCATCGGGACCATCGCACCCGACCCCGCCTGCCGTCACGGGCCGTCCCTGCGCCTCTGCGGCCTACAGACCCGCTCCTGGCCATGTACGCGGTCCCCCACGATGGCGAGAACGGCGATCGACAGCTCGTTGACGGTGGAGGGCCCGCGCTGGTCGGGACGCTGCCCGAGCAGGTTGGAGGTGAATCCGCTCGCGTCGACCGAGCTCAGGTCCACGTCCTCGGCGCCGACGGCGCTCACCGTGAACGGTCCGGCCCGAAGGCCGGCGGCGCGCGGGATCTCGGTGCCCTTCGTCACGACGACCGTGCAGCTTCCGTCTGCACACGCCCCCAGCTCGTCCGGGGTTGACGGCTTCATCGGCTTCGCCGCGGCCGGCGAAGCCGATGAGGAGGGCTTCGTGGGCGTTGGCGAGGCGGGCGACGGTTCGGCCGAACGCGGGGGTGGGCCGGCGCGGGCGCCCCCGCGTCGCCGCCCTAGTCGGAGCCGCAGCCGGTCAGCGCGGCGGCGAAGGCCAGGGCACGGACGACTCCCGCCGGGCCGGGCCCCGCAGACAGCCCAGCCTGGCCCTACGGCTGCGGGCCGATGATTCCGATGTGCTCACCGGACCGTTCTGGACGCGGGTGCCCGGGAGGGGTCCCGCGCCTGTCGCATCCTGACCGGCGAAGATTCCCTTCGGTCGAGAGGCAGGTGCCGACTCATCAGCACCACCTTGTAACCGCTCCGGTCAGCCCTCGTCGGGGATCAAGCGCAAGGAGATCGAGTTGATGCAGTACCGCTGATCCGTCGGCGTCGGATACCCCTCACCCTCAAACACATGCCCAAGATGCGACCCGCACCGCGCGCACCGCACCTCGGTGCGGACCATCCCGTGCGAGCGGTCCTCGATGAGCTCGACCGCGTCGGTGTCCTTCGGGTCGTAGAAGGAAGGCCAGCCGCAGTGGGACTCGAACTTCGTGGTGGAGGTGAACAGTTCGGCGCCGCAGGCGCGGCAGGAGTAGACGCCCGTCGTCTTGGTGTTGGTGTACTCACCGGTGAAGGCGGGCTCCGTGGCGGCCTGGCGCAGCACGGCGTACTCCGCCGGGGTCAGCTCCGTGCGCCACTGCTCGTCCGGCTTTTCGACGTCGTACGACATGAGTGCTTGCCCCTCACTTCGACAGGCGGTCCAGGATGAGCGGGCCAAGGTCGGTGACATCGCCCGCGCCCATGGTGAGAACGAGATCACCGGGCTTCGCCATTCCCGCGATCAGGGCGGGCACCTCGCTCTTGTCGTGCACCGGGGTGACGTCGGCGCCGGCCGCGCGGGCAGCGTCGAGGACCAGCTCGCTGGTGACCCCGGGGATCGGGTCCTCGCGGGCCGGGTAGATGTCCAGGACCAGCGAGGAGTCCGCGAGGGCGAGGGCGTCGCCCATCTCCTTGCCGAGCTCCTGTGTGCGGGAGAACAGGTGGGGCTGGTAGACGACCACGATCCGGGCGTCCCCGGCGGCGGCGCGCATGGCCTCCAGGTCGGCCGTCATCTCGGTCGGGTGGTGGGCGTAGGAGTCGATGACCTGGACGCCCGCGGCCTCGCCCTTCAGCTGAAGCCTCCGCTTGACGCCCGTGTAGGCCGCGATCGCCGGGGCCAGCTCGGCGGCCGGGACGCCGAGCGCGGCACCGGCTGCCAGGGCGGCCACGGCGTTGAGCGCGTAGTGCCGGCCGGGGACGGAGACGGTGAAGGTGAGCTCCTGGCCGTCCAGCAGGACCGTGACCTGGCTCTTCAGTCCCTGCGCCCGCACGGACAGGACCCGCACGTCGGCGTCCTCGGCCTCGCCGTACGTCACCACCCGCACATCACCGTCCGCGACCCGCCGGGTCAGTTCCCGCGCCCCGTCCTGGTCGGCCGAGATCACCAGGGTGCCGCCCTCGGTGATGCGGTCGGTGAACGTCACGAAGGACTCGTAGATCTCGTCCATCGAGGCGTAGTTGGCGTGGTGGTCGAGCTCGACGTTCAGGACGATGGCGACGTCGGGCGCGTACTTGTGGAAGCTGCGGTCCGATTCGTCCGCCTCGGCGACGAAGATGTCGCCCTCGCCGTGCAGGGCGTTCGAGCCGGGCGCGTCGAGGTCGCCGCCGATGGCGTACGACGGCCGCAGACCCAGCTCGGTCAGGGAGACCGCCAGCATCGACGTCGTGGTCGTCTTGCCGTGCGTACCGGCGACCGCGATCGGCCGCAGCCCGTCCATCAGCGAGGCGAGCGCGTCGGAGCGGTGCACCACCGGGATGCCCAGTTCGGCGGCGCGGGCCAGCTCGGGGTTGTCCTGGCGGATCGCCGACGACACGACGACACAGCTGGCGTCGTCCGCGAGGTGCTCCGCCGCGTGCCCGATGTGCACGGTCGCCCCCAGCGCCCGCAGCGCCTCGGCGGTCGCCGACTCCCTGGCATCACTGCCCGCCACCTTGGCCCCACGCTGCGCGAGAATCTTCGCGATCCCCGACATCCCGGCCCCGCCGATGCCGATGAAGTGCGGTCGGTCCATGGCGGTGGGAATGCCGGGTGCCATGCGTGTTCTCCAAGGATTGCGATACGACGATGAGGCCCCAGCCTATTGGGTAAGGAGGCTGGCCTCGCGCCTGGGACGCAGGGACCGCACCCGGCAAACCACCGAAGCCCCTACGGCACTACACCCTGCTGTGCGAGAACAGCTTCAGCACCGGCACCCCCACCTTGTGCCGAGCCCGAGACGCCCAGTCCCGGTGGAAGAACTCCTCCACGTAGTGGGGATCCGTCAGCACGATCACCTCATCCGCGCCCACCTCGTCCACCACGGCCCTCAGCGCGTCGAGCGGGTGGTCCTCCAGCAGCCGCCCCTCCGCCTCCGCCCCGGCCGTACGCAACGCGGTCAGCGACACCTCCAGCGCCCGCTCCCCCGTACTCAGCGCCTCCTCGCCCTCCGGGGTGCTCCCCTCCCGGACCGCCTCGTCCAGCTCGCCGAGCGCGATGTCGTCGATGGCGCGCAGCAACCTGTCTGCCTGCTCGCCGCGCGGCTGGAGCAGCACATGGAACGAGACCTGTTCGTCCCCGTGCAAGGTGGTGACGAACTCCACGTCGGCGGACGTCAGGGCCTTCTCGATCATCAAAACGCTTGTGAACACCGGGCGCCCCTTCTGCGGAAACCATCCTGCCCCGTGCTCGCACGGGGACTGCGAGTTTTAGTGTGCCCGGCGGAAGCTAAACGGAACGGTGGATTCCGCCGTTTTCGGGACCACGGGATACATAGAACCCCTTTTCGAACCGAACTGACCTCACGTCCGCCGGTACCGGCTGAACAGAAAGCCGTCCTCCTCCAGCAGCGACACCAGCTCGAACCGTTTCGGAACGGCCACCGACGGCCCGCCGGCGATGCGCTGGGCGCCTCCGGCGGTGAGCATCGGGGAGATCGTCAGACAGAGCTCGTCGAGCACTCCGGCGGCCACCAGCTGCCCGAGCAACCGTGGCCCGCCCTCGGTCAGCAGCCGGGTGTGACCGAGCTCGGCGAGGGCCTGGACGGCGCGTACGGGGTCCACGCCCACGCCGTCACCGGCGATCACCACCCGGGCGCCGGCCTTCTCGGCCGCAGCGACCCGGTCCGGTGCCGCGGCGGCGCCGGTCAGGATCAGGGTGGGCACCAGGGGCGAGGTGAAGAGCGGCAGGCTGTAGTCGAGCTCCAGGCCTGCGCTCACCACCGCGATGGCCGGCGCGGGGCCCTGTCCGGCCGCCTCGCGCGCCTCGGCGAACTCCTCACGCGCGCGTGCCGGCCGGTATCCCTCCTGGCGTACCGTTTCGGCGCCGACGATCACGACGTCGGCCAGCGCCCGCAGCGTGCCGAAGATCCGCATGTCGGTCGCGGTGGAGATGGGCTGCGAACGTCCGTCGTGCTGGGCGGCCCCGTCCAGCGTGGACACCATGTTGGCCCGCAGCCAGGGCACCGGCCCTCCCGGCCCGGGCTCCGGATAGGCATAAGCGGCGGCCAGCTCGGCAAGACTCCACTCCCGGTCGCCCGGATCGCCCCCCGGCAGAGCCCTCGCATCAGCGCCCGCCCGACGATCCCCGCCGACGCCGGACGCACTGAAGGCGGGAAGCCCGGCCGTCTCGAAGCCGGTGGCCCCGGCCCCCTGGATCGCGGCCCCTTCCTCGGCGGCCGCCACCCCACTCCCCTCGGCAGCCCCGCCCGCCGGGGTAGCGCCCGGTGCGCCGGAAGCGTCAGCCTTCGGTCCACCGCCCGCCGAGGCCGTACCGGCGTCCCCGGCTCCCGCCCGACGACCGACAGCCCGCCCGGGCCCGCCGGTCACAGGTCCCCCTTCGGCAGCTCCCACCCCGTCGTCCCCGGCCGGACCGCCGGAGGCCTTCGCTGCTGTTTCATCGGTCACAGGGAACAGGCGTCGCATGTCATGGAGTGTGGCACGGCGCTTAGCATGGTGAACCGTGTCGTCCTCCTCCGCCGTGTCCAAGCCGAGCCCGATAGCCGAAGCGAGCCCGCTGTCCCTGTGCGCCCGTGAGCCGCACGTCCCGGCGGACCGGCTGGTCGCCGAGATGGTGCCGCCGCCGCGCTTCGACTCGGTCCGCTTCGGCACGTACATCCCGGACCCGAACCAGCCCAGCCAGATCGAGGCGGTCGGAGTCCTGGAGGCCTTCGCGGCCGGGCTCGGCGGAGCGCACGCGAGCGGCGCCGGGAAGGCCAAGCGCGGTTTCCTCGGGTTCGGCAGGCCAAAGGCGCCCAAGGTGCCGGCGGGCCCCCGCGGCGTCTACCTGGACGGCGGCTACGGCGTCGGCAAGACCCACCTGCTCGCCTCCCTCTGGCACGCCACCCCGGCCGAGCCGTCCCTCAAGGCCTTCGGCACGTTCGTGGAGCTGACGAACCTCGTGGGCGCGCTCGGCTTCCAGCAGACGGTGCAGACCCTCTCCGGTCACCGTCTGCTGTGCATCGACGAGTTCGAGCTCGACGACCCCGGCGACACCGTCCTGGTCTCCACGCTGCTCGGCAAGCTCGTCGACGCGGGCGTCGCGCTCGCCGCCACCTCCAACACCCTGCCCGGCAAGCTCGGCGAGGGCCGCTTCGCGGCGGCCGACTTCCTGCGGGAGATCCAGGGCCTGTCGGCGCACTTCCGCCCCCTGCGCATCGACGGCGAGGACTACCGCCACCGCGGTCTGCCCGAGGCGCCGGCGCCCTACTCCGACGAACAGGTGACCAGGGCGGCGTACGCCACCGAGGGCGCCTCGCTCGACGACTTCCCGCATCTGCTGGAGCACCTCGCCCGGGTCCACCCCAGCCGTTACGGCGCGTTGACCGATGGCCTGAAGGCCGTGTGTCTCACGGACGTCCAGCCGATACCCGACCAGTCCACCGCGCTACGGCTCGTCGTGCTCGCGGACCGGCTCTACGACCGTGAAGTCCCGGTCCTGGCATCCGGACGGCCGTTCGACCAGCTGTTCAGTGAGGACATGCTCAAGGGCGGGTACCGCAAGAAGTACTTCCGCGCCATCTCGCGACTCACCGCGCTGGCCCGCGACGCCAAGGGCCTGCTAACCCACTAAGTCTCCCTGGTCAAGGGGTAGTTCAGGCCAAGCCACCCGCGCATTTCAGGCTCTCTTCAGCTCGAAACGCTAAGTTAACCCTGCAAACAACTTTGCCGGGTTAACGTGTTTCTTGACCAACGGTTGACTAAGCGTTGGCGCGCACAATAGGTGCGGACTGTCTGGAGGGGGGCGCATGTTCCGAGGTACGAGGGCACGGACCGTGGTGTCGCTCCTCGCCGCCGTTCTGCTCGCCCTCCAGTTCTTCGCACCCGCCGCTTCCTTCGCACACGCGCATACGGTCAGTCAGGCAGAGGCCAAAGCCCAGCCCGGAATCAAGCTCTCCGGCAAGGCGCTACGGGACGAGACCCTCACGTTCCGCCACTGCATGCCGTCGGGCAATGGGGACCCGACCGGCCCGCTGCGCACCCGGGACCAACTGCGCTTCGCCGACACCGGAGCCCAGGCACCCGACCGACCGTTGCTCACCCGGGACCCCGCGTCCGCGCACCAGCCGGGCACACCCGGCAGCGCGCATCAGCGCACGTCGAGATCCTCGACGTCCCACACTCCCGCGGGACTTCAGGTCTTCCGCTGCTGAGAGGCAGTGCAGTCCCCCCACCTCTGTCATGTAAACCCCGACGCGCCATTGCGGCGCGCCAGGAGGAGTCACCACACATGCAGCCCCTCATCGACAACGCCCGTACGTTCGGACAGCGCCCTGAGGAGTTCGCCAAACTGGCCGCAGGGCAGTCCCCGCAGGTCCTCTTCATCACCTGCTCCGACTCCCGGGTCGTACCGGCCCTGATCACGGGCGCCCGTCCCGGCGAGCTCTTCGAGCTGCGCACCGCGGGCAACATCGTCCCGCCGTACGCCTCCGCGCACCCCACCAGCGAGGCGGCCACCATCGAGTACGCCGTGGAGGTCCTCGGCGTCAGCGACATCGTGGTCTGCGGCCACTCCCACTGCGGTGCCGTCGGCGCGCTGGTGCGCGGCGACGACCTGGACGCCGTACCCGCCGTGCGCGACTGGCTCTCGCACGCCACCCCTCGCCCGTCCGGTGCCGCCGAGGACCCGGAGGTCGCCGAGGGCGTCCAGGCCCATGTGCTGACGCAGCTGCTGCGGCTGCGCTCGTACCCGTTCATCGAGAAGAAGCTGAAGGAGCGTCAACTCACCCTGCACGCCTGGTACTACGAGGTGCACAAGGGCGCCGTGCGCGCCCACAACGCCGAGACCGACGCGTTCGAGGCGCTGTGATCGGCATGATGACCAAATATCCTCACCTGCGGCAGGACTTCCTCGCCTCCGTCGTCGTGTTCCTGGTCGCCGTGCCGCTGTGCGTCGGCGTCGCCGTCGCCTCCGGTGTACCGGCCGAGCTGGGCCTGATCACCGGCATCGTGGGCGGACTCGTCACCGGGCTCATGCGCGGCAGCAGCCTTCAGGTGTCGGGGCCGGCCGCCGGTCTGACCGTCCTGGTCTTCGAAGCCGTCAGCGAGTTCGGCGTGGCCACGCTCGGTGTGATCGTGCTGATGGCCGGTCTGCTCCAGCTCGCCATGGGCTTCTCCGGGATCGGCCGCTGGTTCCGCGCGATATCCGTCTCGGTCGTCGAGGGCATGCTGTGCGGTATCGGTCTGGTGATCATCGCCGGGCAGATCTACGCGGCCGCAGGCCTGAAGGCCCCGAAGACCGGCATCGACAAGATCGTGGGGCTCCCGGAAGCCTTCGCCGACGCGTTCGGCAGCACTGAGGCGCTGGCCTCGCTGGCGATCGGGGCGGGCACCATCGCCGTGATCGCGCTGTGGAAGAAGATGCCGAAGGCGGTGCAGTCCGTGCCGGGCGCCCTCGCGGCGGTGGTCCTGGCCACGGTCACCTCGCTGGCCTTCAGCCTGCCCGTCGCCACCGTCCAGGTGGAGGGCCTGCTCGGTGTCATCCAGCCCCCCGGCGCCGAGGCCTTCGGTGAGCTGGCCAGTCCCGCCGTCTGGGGCACCATCGTCGCGTTCGCGCTGATCGCGTCCGCCGAGTCGCTGTTCAGCGCGGCGGCCGTGGACCGGCTGCACGACGGCCCGCGCACCGAGTACAACAAGGAGATGATCGCCCAGGGCGCGGGCAACGCGGTGTGCGGACTGCTCGGCGCGTTGCCCATGACCGCGGTGATCGTGCGCAGTTCCGCCAACGTCAACGCGGGCGCGAAGACCAAGGCGTCCCGGGTGCTGCACGGCGTGTGGCTGCTGCTGTTCGCCGCCGCGATGCCCTGGGCCCTCGCCCTGATCCCGATCCCCGCCCTGGCCGGCATCCTGGTGCACGCGGGCTGGAAGCTCATCCCGTTCCGCGAGGTCGCGGCGCTGTGGCGGAGCCACAAGGGCGAGGCGCTGATCCTGGTCGTCACCGCGGTCTCGATCGTCGCGGTGAACATGTTCGAGGGCGTGCTGATCGGTCTGGCCCTGTCGGTCGCCAAGACCGCCTGGGAGGCCTCGCACCTGAAGCTGGAGGTCATAGACAAGGGCGCCGGACCGATCCAGGCGTACCTGTCGGGCAACGCGACCTTCCTCAGGCTGCCGAAGATGCTCGACAGCCTGGAGGCCCTGCCCCAGGACCGCCCGGTGGAGCTGGACCTGTCCGGACTGCACCACCTGGACCACGCCTGCCGTACGGCCCTGGAGAACTGGGCCGAGCGGCACAGCGCGGTCGGCACGGAACCGGTGCGGCTCACCTCACCCTGACCGCCGTATGACCTCTGACGCGGCGTGAACCCCGGTCCGGGGCCGTCCATGGCCCCGGACCGGACACCGGGCATATCGTTACAGGAGCACAGGGAACGGCCCTCTCCGCGAGGAGGTCGTCATGGTCGAAGAGCTGCTGGGCGTGGCCCTGGGCGTCGTCGCGGCGGGAGCGGTGTACGTCGCGGCCGCGGCACGGGTCGTCAAGCAGTACGAGCGCGGGGTGATCCTGCGGCTCGGCCGCCTGCGGGGCACGGTGCGCGACCCGGGGTTCACCCTGATCGTCCCCGCCGTGGACCGGCTCCACAAGGTCAACATGCAGATCGTGACGATGCCCGTACCGGCCCAGGAGGGCATCACCCGCGACAACGTGACCGTGCGGGTCGACGCGGTCGTCTACTTCAAGGTCGTGGATCCGACGGCCGCGATCATCAACGTCGAGGACTACCGCTTCGCCGTCTCCCAGATGGCGCAGACCTCGCTGCGGTCGATCATCGGCAAGAGCGATCTGGACGATCTGCTGTCCGACCGCGAGAAGCTCAACCAGGGCCTGGAGCTGATGATCGACAGCCCGGCCGTCGGCTGGGGCGTGCAGATCGACCGCGTCGAGATCAAGGACGTGTCCCTGCCGGAGTCGATGAAGCGCTCCATGGCCCGGCAGGCGGAGGCCGACCGCGAGCGGCGCGCCCGGGTCATCAACGCCGACGCCGAACTCCAGGCCTCCAAGAAGCTGGCCGAGGCCGCGCACCAGATGGCCGACGCCCCCTCTGCCCTCCAGCTGCGGCTGCTCCAGACGGTGATGGCGGTGGCGGCGGAGAAGAACTCCACGCTGGTGCTGCCGATCCCGGTGGAGCTGCTGCGGTTCCTGGAGAGGGGGGCCCAGCCGGCGCCGGAGCAGGCGGTCCAACCCGCCTCCGAGCACATCGCCGTCGAGGAGTCCGAGCCGGAGCCCCCCGGACAGCCCCTCCAGAAGTGACACACGCTACGCGCGTGGTTCACGCGACCCGCACCAGGTGATAGACACGGCGGGGTCACAGTTCCTGTCCGCCAGCAGGAAGGTTTCCCCATGCCCGAGAACACGACCACCGACCGTACGTCACGTCGTCAACTCCTCGCGCGTACCGGCGCGTTGGGTGTCTCGATCGCCTTCGCCGGCAATCTCACCGAACTCTTCGCGGGCACCGCGGCCGCACAGAACCTCGGCCACACCGGATACGGCCCGCTGGGCCCCGACCCGAAGGGCCTGCTCGATCTGCCGGAAGGTTTCCGCTACCGGGTTCTCTCCCGCGAGGGCGACCGGCTGCGCTCAGGTGAGGGCCTGGTCCCCTCCAACCACGACGGCATGACGGCCCTGCGCGGCAGGCACGGCCGCGTCCACCTGGTCCGCAACCACGAGAACCGCGCCGACGCCAGGGTTCCCGTCCCGACAGTCGAGGGCCTCACCTACGACCCGGCCGGCAAGGGCGGCTGTACGGCCCTGACGCTCGACCGGCACGACAAGGTCCTGTCCGAGCGGGTCGCCATCGCCGGTACGGCCGTCAACTGCGCGGGCGGGCCCACCCCTTGGGGCACCTGGCTGACCTGCGAGGAGACCGAGGACCGGGCCGGCACCAACGGCTACACCAAGGACCACGGCTTCATCTTCGAGGTCGACCCGGCGAACCCGTACCGCTCGGGCGCGGTCCCGCTGACCGCGATGGGCCGCTTCCAGCACGAGGCCGTCGCGGTGGACCCGCGACGCGGCATCGTCTATGAGACCGAGGACGCCTTCGAGAAGCCGTTCGGCCTCTTCTACCGCTTCCTCCCGCACCAGCCGCACGGCGGCCCGGGCACCCTGCGCGCGGGCGGCCGCCTCCAGGCGATGCGGGTGCCGGGCGTCCCGGACCTCTCCTCGATCCAGGAGACGGGCGCGAGCTTCGAGAACATCGAGTGGGCCGACGTACCGGACCCCCTGGCCACCCGGACCCCCATCCGCCACCAGGACTTCGGCCCGAAGGGCATCACCCACGCGCAGAAGCTGGAGGGCTGCTACTGGGGCGGCCGCTCGGTCTACTTCGTCTCGTCCTTCGCCCGCCGAGCGGAGGGCTCGGCGGCGGACCACTACGGCCAGATCTGGCGCTACGACCCCGCCGAGCGCCGCCTCACCCTCGTGATCGTCTTCGGCCCCGACACGAACCTCCAACTGCCCGGCGAGTCCCCGGACAACATCTGCCTCGCCCCCAGCAGCGGGCTCATGGTGTGCGAGGACGGCAACGGCGCCCAGCACGTCTTCGGCGTGACGCGACGCGGCCAGGTCTACGCGATGGCCCGCAACGCCCAGAACATCGGGACGGCCGAGGAACCGGAGTGGGGCGAGTTCGCCGGGGTCACGTTCTCGCCGGACGGCGGGACGATGTACGTGAACTGCTACACGCCGGGCACGACGTTCGCGGTGACGGGACCCTGGCGCGGATAGGTGCTCCGGCTGGTCCTCTAACCTGAGCGGCATGAACGCTCCGGGGGATCTCGTCGACGGCCGGTTCGAGCTGGTGGAACGGCTCGGCAGCGGCGGAATGGGCACCGTGTGGCGGGCTCGCGACACGGTGCTCGACCGCGAGGTCGCCCTCAAGGCGGTGCGGTCCGACGCGGACACGGTCGGCGTGATGCGCGAGCGGGTGCTGCGCGAGGCGCGGGCGCTGGCGCGGCTGAGCCATCCGCGCGTGGTGACGGTCCATCAGATCGTGTCCGCCGAGCCGCATCCGTGGATCGTGATGGAGCTGGTGCCGGGAGTCTCTCTGCAACGACGGCTGGACGACGGCACATTGACTCCGACGATGGCGGCCCACCTCGGCCGACAGGTGCTCGCCGCGCTGCGGGCCGCACACGCGGCGGGCATCCAGCACCGGGACGTCAAGCCCGCCAACATCCTCCTGCGCCCCGACGGCGACGCCGTCCTCACCGACTTCGGAATCGCCGCCCTCCAGGGCACGACGGGTCTCACGGCCACGGGCGAGTTCGTCGGGTCGCCCGAGTACATGGCCCCGGAGCGGATTCGAGGTCATGACGACGGCCCGCCGGCCGACCTCTGGTCCCTGGGCGTGGTCCTGTACGTGTGCGTCGAGGGCGTCAGCCCTCTGCGCCGCCCCACCACCCTCGCCACCCTGGCCGCCGTACTCGACGACCCGCTCCCGCCACCGACCCGCTCGGGCCCGCTGACGCCGGTGCTCGAAGCCCTGTTGGTCCGTGACCCGGCCGCGCGCCCGGACGCCGCCCGGCTGGACGAGATGCTGGCGCAGGTGGAAGCGGGCACGACACCGGACCGGGCCGCCCTGCCGACGGCGACCTCCGTGGCCCCGCGCCCGACGCCCACACAGGTGGAGTCCCCGCGCCCCACGGTCCCCACAGGGGTGGACGGACCTCGCCGCCGCACTCCCCTCATGGTGGCCGCGGCCGCGGCGTTGACCCTCGCCGCAGCGGCGGCACTCGTCCTCACCCCGCGCCTCGGCGACACGGGCGGCGCCGACAAGGCCCGCGCCACGACGCCCTCGCCGACCGCCACCGCCACCGCCGTCCCGGCACGTCGGCAACCGACGCCGACACCGGCCGACGGCCGCTGGATCGCCCAACTCCACTCCGAACCCGTCTCGGCCGGCACCGCCAACCGGGACCGCCGGCTCGCCGTCCTGCGCCAGTCCGTACCGGAGACCGCCGTCCTGCGCAGCGACGACCACGCGTCCCTGCGCCCCGGCTACTGGGTGTTCTACGCCCCCGGCCCCTTCACCGACGGCCGCGCCGCCCTGACCTTCTGCGCCGAACGGGGCCGCACCTCGCCGAACACCTGCATCGGCCGCTATGTGAGCACGGACGCCACCGAGTACGTTCTCCAGTGCCGCCCTCCGGTCACCGCGCCGACGGGCCGCTGCACGCGCACCGACTGAGAGGGCCCCTGAGCAGTCCGGTCCCGCCGGGCGGGTGACACGGGCCCGGCACACCCATACCAGTACCGATATGACCATCTGATCCCCATATCTTCATGCGGTGATCACACTTGTACGACATATCGCTGCCGTCTGTGCTGTGAGCGCGACCCTGAGCGGGCTCGCCGCGTGCGGGGCACCCGGGGCCGCCCGCGCTCCCCACCCGGCGTCCAGCTCAGCCGTCACCACCTCGCCCTCGGCCGGACCTCCGACGCTCGCGCCCGGCCCCGCCGGCCTGACCCCGGTCTTCGAGCGCGGCCCGCAGACCGGGGACAAGACGGTCGCGCTCACCTTCGACGCCGACATGACCGCCGGCCAGGGGGCGCGGGCGGCGCGCGGGGAACGGTTCGACAATCCGGGGCTCGTCGCGGCACTGCGGGAGTTGAAGGTGCCGGCGACCATGTTCATGACGGGTCGGTGGGCCGAGGAGTATCCGCGGCAGGCCCGGTCCATCGGGCGGGATCCGCTCTTCGAGGTGGCCAACCACTCGTACAGCCACTACGCCTTCACCGACGACTGCTACGGGCTGCCGACGGTCGGCGAGGAGCGGATGCGGGCGGACGTGGAGCGGGCGTACGCCGCGTTCCGGAAGGTGGGGGTCCGTGACGCGATGCCGTACTTCCGGTTCCCCGGGGGCTGCTACGACCGGCGTGCCCTGAAGGCGCTCGCCGCGGCCGGCGTCACCGCCGTGCAATGGGACGTGGTGAGCGGGGACGCGTTCGCGACGGACGCCCGGGCGGTGGCCCAGGAGGTGCTGGACGGGGTGCGGCCGGGGTCCGTGGTGGTCCTGCACTGCACCCGCAGCGCGGCTCCGACGACCGAGCGGGTGGTCCGGCGCGTCGTGCCCGAGCTGCGCGCGAGGGGCTTTCGGTTCGTGAAGGTGTCCGAGCTGATCGGGGCCGCCGGCGGACCGGGCTGAGGCTCGTACGCTGGACGTATGAGCGAGGACCAGTCCACGAACGACTACTGCCTGATCGCCGCGACCAGGCCGCCCAAGGCCGATGGTCCGCCTTACGCAGAGTGTGTGCTGTGCCGGGAGCCGACGGAGTATCCGGAGTCGTACAAGGGGATCACCCTGTGCCCCGTGTGTGAGTGGCAGGAGGCCCAGCGGACCGCCTGTTCAGGCTGACGCCTGTTCAGGGTGATCTTCGGGAGGTGAGCGTGCAGGCCACGGCGGTCGCCGCCGCCGTGAGCAGGGCCGCGGCCGCCAGGGGCAGCAGGGGCAGGGGGACCGTGCCCGAGCGGGAGCCGGTGACCAGGCCACTGACGGCCGCCTGGGCCGGGGAGCCGGTGACCACCACGGCCAGCAGGGCCGCCAGCAGCATCGCCGGGACCGCGCGGCCGGTCGAGCGCAGCAGCGGCCAGGTGGTGAGGGCGCCGACGGCCGTCCCGAGCAGGGCACAGGCCAGCGTGGCGAGCAGCCCGGCCGCGCCCGCCGGAAGCCGGGGCACGCGCGTCTGGTGGTTCGCGCTCACCGGGTCGCTGATGAGCGTCACGACGACGGTCGCGACCGTGCCGACGAGCGCCGCGGCGGTCAGCGCCACCAGCAGCGCGGCGAGGTGCGCCCGCCCGGGACCGGCCGCCGCGGAGACACAACTGCGTGCTGCGGGCGGCTCGTTGGTGACACAGATCCGCACCAGCCAGGCGGCGACGGGCAGCAGGGCCGCGGCCGTGAAGCCGAGCGAGTCGAGGATGGGCTGGCCGCCCTGCACGCCGATACCGAGAAACGCGGCGTACAGGATGAACGGCGGCAGCCAGCGCTGCGAGCGGACCAGCAGGGCGGTCTGGTAGCTGAGGAGGGCAGTCATCGGCGGCTCTCGGTGTCGGGGGTCGGTCTCGGCTCCGTCGCGGACGGGCCCTGGCTCACGCTCACCACGTGCCAGGGCGGGCGGGCCGTCAGCAGGGCCCGGAGCAGGACGTCCGAGTGGGAGGCGGGAAGGGTGAGACGGTGGGTGCCGGGCGCGGGTTCCTCGACCGATATGACCGTACGGGTCTCGTCGGCGGGGAGTTGCGCGCCGCGCGGGCCCTGGACGACGACGGTCATGTGCGGGCCGGCGGGTTCCGCGGCCACCCGCTCCGTACGGAGATCGAGGCCCGCGTCCCGCACGGTGTACGTCGCGTCCGGTGCCCCGGCCAGGCGGCTCGGGTCGTGGTCCACGAAGACCACGGCAGTGCCGTCCGCGGTGCGTTCGGCGACGGCGCGCTCCAACTCCTCGCGGGCGGCCGCGTCGAGGCCGGTCCACGCCTCGTCCAGGACGAGCAGCTCCGGTTCGGCGAGAAGGGCCTGCACGACGGCGACCTTCTGGCTGCTGCCCTTCGACAACTGGGCCATGGGCGTACGGGCGTACGCCGCCGCACCGAACCGGTCGAGCCACTCCAGGGCGGCCCGGGCGGCCGCCGGGCGGGAGAGGCCGTGGACCTTGCCGAGATGGGTGAGATAGCCGAGGGCGGTGAAGGGGAGGGCCGTCGGGAAGCGTTCGGGGACGTAGGCGGTGCGTGGGCGGCCGGTGATACGGCCCTCGGTCGGGGCGTCAATGCCGGCCACGAGGCGGAGCAGGGTGGACTTGCCGGTGCCGTTGGGGCCTTCGACGCGGATGAGGTCGCCGGGGGTCACGGAGAGGTGGACGCCCCGTAAGACCCAGGGGCCGCGCAGGCCGTATCGGCGGCCCACGTTGTCCAGACGAAGATCGCGTTGCATGAGGATCATCATCTCTCGGGGTTGGCACACTTGAGGACGTGAACGACGTGAACATCGATCCGACGCCCGAGACCGACAGCCCCTTCCGCTCCGAGCCGAGCGCCCGCGACCAGGCACCGCAGTTCGTGCTGCCCCTGGTCGTCCGCATCGAGAAGAGCGCGCCCCCGGCCCGCACCGACGCGCTGGAAACAGCCGCCCGCGCCGTGCTCGTGATCCTCAGCGACGAGCGGTCGGCCGGCGAGGGCGAGTGGGCGCAGCCGATGCGGGACTGGCAGGACGCCCGGATCCGCAAGGTGGTGCGGCGGGCTCGCGGCGCCGAGTGGCGGCGGGCGCAGGAGCTGCCGGGCATCACCGTGACCGGCAAGTCGGCCGAGGTACGGGTCTTCCCGCCCGTGCCCCTGGACGGCTGGCCCAAAGAACTGGCGAAGCTCCAGGTCTCCGGTACCGATCTCGACGATCCGGAGCCGCCCGTGGACGCCGACCCGGCGGCACCCGTGCTGTGGCTGAACCCCGAGCTCGACATGTCGGCCGGCAAGGCGATGGCGCAGACCGGGCACGCGGCGCAGCTCGCCTGGTGGGAGCTGTCGGACGAGGAGCGGGCCGCCTGGCGCGACGCGGGGTTCCCGCTGGCCGTACGGAGCGCGGAGCCGGGGCGCTGGCGTGAGCTGACGAGCGGGGGGCTGCCGGTGGTGCGGGACGCGGGGTTCACGGAGATCGCGCCCGGGTCGTGCACCGTCGTCGCCGATCACCCGGCACTGCGGTAGGCCTGCCGGTATTTGAACATCCCCGGCGTCCGGCGCGTACGACCTTGCGGGGCCGTTGGCGGGGCATGGGGGCGCCGGGATGTGTGACGGGGCGTGGATCCGAACCTCAAATGTTGCTCTGAAGGTGCCCCCCGGGCGGTTCGGGCCGGGCATGCGGGGCCATACCCCCGCTACGAACCGACACGTCCGAGGAGACGGGACAGCGGGTAGGGAAGAGGCCGAGGAGGGGCGATGGAGCGACTGGGTACGGGCATCGGATGGCGTCCGGAGATCGCGGACGCGGTGGAGCGCATGCCGGGCATCGACTGGGTCGAGGCCGTCGCCGAGAACGTCTGCCCCGGGCATCTGCCCGAGTCCCTGGTACGGCTGCGGGAGCGCGGGGTGACGGTCGTCCCGCACGGCGTCTCGCTCGGCCTCGGCGGGGCCGAGCGGCCCGACGCCGGGCGGCTGACCGCGCTCGCCGAGCGGGTCGAGGCACTGGGGTCGCCGCTGGTCACCGAGCACATCGCGTTCGTACGGGCGGGCGGCTCGCTGACCGCGTCCCCGCGGCTGGAGGCGGGCCATCTCCTTCCGGTCCCCCGCACCCGGGACGCCCTCGACGTGCTGTGCGAGAACGTCCGCATCGCCCAGGACGCGCTGCCCGTGCCGCTCGCCGTGGAGAACATCGCCGCGCTGATCTCGTGGCCGGGCGAGGAGATGACCGAGGGGCAGTTCCTGTACGAGCTCGCCGACCGCACGGGGGTGCGGCTGCTGATCGACGTGGCCAATCTGCACACCAACCACGTCAACCGGGGCGAGGACCCGGCCAAGGCGCTCGCCGAGCTGCCGCTGGAGGCCATCGCGTACGTCCATGTCGCGGGCGGCTTCGAACGCGACGGCGTCTGGCACGACAGCCACGCCCACCCGGTTCCGCAGCCGGTCCTGGACGTCCTGACCGACCTGGCGTCCCGCGTGTCCCCGCCGGGGGTGCTGCTGGAGAGGGACGAGAACTTTCCGGAACCGGCCGAGCTGGAGCGGGAGTTGGGGTCGATTCGGGGGGCCTTGGAGAAGGGGGCGGCGGAGCGGGCGGCGACTGCCGAGGGAACCTCGCGGGAAACGGCACCCGTACCGGAGAAGGACACCGCACATCCGGCGGAACCCCCCGCGGAACTCGCCCCCGCCCGCCAGCGCCTCGCCCTCGCCCAGGCCGCCCTGCTGTCCGCCCTCGTCGCCGGTACGCCGGTGCCGGAGGGGTTCGACCGGGTGCGGCTCGGCGTGCAGGCACGGGCCCTCGCCGGGAAGCGGGCGGATGTCGTGGCGAAGGTGGCACCCGAACTACCGGTGATCCTCGGCGACGGCTACCGACGGGCCTTCCTGGCCTACGGTCACGGGCACCCGATGACGGACGGCTATCGCCGCGACGCGCTGGACTTCGCCGGATATCTGCTGGCCGAGGGGCGACTCGAAGAAGCGCGGGTGCGCGCGGAGTTGCGGGAGTGGTGGCTGGAGCGGTCGGGACCGAAGCCGCATTCGCGACGACCGGGGGTACGACTGGCTCGGGCCACGCGCCGGGTGTTGCTGTGGCGGTGAGCCGGCTCGCCTACGCCAACCGCCGTCCCCTTGCCGGACGCCAAGGCCCCCAACGAGTGTGCCGGGGTTAACACCCCAGCCCGCACCCCCGGCAACTCACCCCTTTCCTCCCTCTTTGCCACCGTGCGCCACCCACCCTTACTCCCCCATTCGCCCGTATCCAACCCCGTTGCAACCATTCGCTCCTGTACGGCAGTTGGCGTAGACCCCGACGTACCCCGAAGTAATATGCCAACCCCACCCCCGAAGCGCACTAACGTGCGGTGCCGCAACAGGAGGCACCATGCGACCGCGACCCCCCGTCCACGGCCGAGGCATCTTCAGCGGCACCGGGCTCATCATCACGGGCCTGGCGGCGACGCTGTTGGCGATGATCTTTCCGATCTGGTCGTACGCGGACCGGTCCGGCACCGGTCTGGACACGCTCAACGCCGAGACCGTCTCTACCGGGTACGGGCCGCTGTCCGCGCTCGACCGGGACTTCATCACGAAGGTCCGGCTGGCGGGGCTGTGGGAGCTGCCCGCCGGGCAGCAGGCGCGGCAGAAGGGGGCGACTCCTGCCGTACGGACCGCGGGGCAGCACCTCGTCGAGGGGCACGCGTTCCTCGACGAGCGGGTGCGCGACGTCGCCGGCAAGCTCAGCCTGGCCCTGCCCAACGAGCCCACCGAGCAGCAGCAGGAGTGGCTGGCGACCCTGAACGCGGCCGAAGGCGTCGAGTACGACTGGCGGTTCGCCAACATCCTGCGCCTGGCGCACGGCAAGGTGTTCTCCGTCGTCGCCCAGGTGCGGGCCAGTACGCGCAACACCCTCGTCCGCAAGCTCGCCGACGACGCCAACACCACGGTGCTGGACCACATCACGGTCCTGGAGGCCACCGGGTACGTCGACTTCGACGCCCTGGCCCGCGACATGGTCGCCGACAGCACCCCGCCGCTGACGCCCACCCCCGCCCCGCCCGGCCCGACCGCCGACCCGGCGCCCGCCGTCCCGATGACCCCGCCGCCCCCGCCGCCCTCGCCGTCGCCGAGCTACACCCTCCCGCCGGCCGCCACCAGCCCACGGGCGGACGACTCCGAGGACTTCGGCGAACCCGAGGACTCCGGCGAACCTGAGCGCTTCGAGGTGTCCTGACCGCCTGGGCCCTCCATCCGGAACGTCACATCCCGGCAACTCTCCGTCCGGATGGTGAAGAAGACATGGCGCCCCCAGAGGCTTTGGCATAGAAACGCGGCATGTTCTGGGTCCTTCTCCTGCTGCTGGCCTGGGCCGTCGCCGGCACCGCGTGCACGCGGCTGTGCCTGGCCGCCGTGCACGCCGCCGCCATGGACACGAAAGAGGCGACTGCGGGCCGGGGACACGATCTGACGTTGTACGAGGCCGCGTTCCTGTCCGGCGGACCGCGGCGGGTCGCCGATCTGACCCTCGTCTCCATGGCGCGGCAGCGCCGACTGCTGCTCGCGCACACCGGCTGGGCGACGGTCGTCGATCCGCGTGGGCGGGACGAGATGGAGCGCTCGGTGATAGGGGCCATCGGGCCGGAGGGACAGTCCCGGATCGAGCCGGTGCGGGACGCCGCGGCCGCCGCCGACGCGGTGGGCAGCCTCGCCGACCGACTGGTCAGCGCCGGCCTCGCCGTGCCCGACGGGGCGCGCACCGGGATCGTGGCCGCGATCCGGCAGGTGCGGCTCGCCGCGGCCGTCGTCCTCGCGCTGGGGGCCGTCGCCCTGCCGGCACCCGCCCGGTCGGACATGCCGGCCCACCTGGTCGCGCTCTGGTTCGCGCTGCCCTTCGTGCTCACCCTGAGCTGCCTCGCCATCGCCCGGATCGAGATCCACCCGTACGCGAAGTGGGCCTCCCCGGCCGGGCAGCGGTTGCTCAACGCCCTGGTCCGGCGCTCCCGGGGCGCGGACGACCGCACTTGCCTCACCTCCGTCGCCGTACGGGGCGTACGCGCGATCGGCGAGCCGGACCTGCGCGCCGCCTTCACCCACCGCGACCCGCCCGGTGGCGCATAGGGGGCATTGAGGCGACACCGGCGAGGCGGTGCTTGCCTTCCTCAACAGACGAACGAAATATCCCTTTTGTTGCTGCCGTGCTGCGAAGGGATACGCGATGAGAGCTGCCGCCCTCTACTCGGCCACGGGGGCTCTGCTCCTGACGACCCTCTCCGCCGCCCCGGCCGGCAGCACCGGGGCCGCCCCGGGCACGGCCGAGCAGCACGGCGCCTCCGTGGCCGCCGCGCGTGCCAAGGCGGCCGGCATCACCTTCGGCACCTGCGCCAAGAAGCAGGACCTGCCGGGCAAGATGGAGTGCGGCACGGTGTCCGTGCCGCTCGACTACGCCCGTCCCGACGGCAAGCAGATCAAACTCGCCGTCAGCCGGGTGCGGGCCACGCACAAGGACCCGCACAACAGCAAGCGCCGGGTGCCACGGCAGGGTTCCCTGGTCTACAACCCGGGCGGGCCGGGCGCCTCCGGGCTGCACTTCCCGCTGACCGGCATGCTGCCCGAGTGGAAGCGGCTGGCGGCGGCGTACGACCTCGTCGGCTACGCCCCGCGCGGAGTGGCGCCTTCCGCTCCGCTGTCCTGCCAGAACCCCGAGAAGTTCGTCCAGGGGCCGGCGCTCGCGCCGACGCACCCCTCGGAGGCGTACAAGAAGGAGCGGATCGCCCGGGCGAAGGCCTACGCACGCGGCTGCGCCGAGCGCACCGGCAGCGCGCTGCGGCACTACAACTCCCTCAACAACGCCCGTGACCTGGACGTCCTGCGCGCCGCGCTGGGCGAGTCGAAGCTGACGTTCATGGGCGCGTCGTACGGCACCTACTTCGGCGCGCTGTACGCGACCCTCTTCCCCTCGCACGTACGGCGCATGGTGTTCGACTCCGCGGTGAACCCGGACCCCTCGCAGATCTGGTACCGCAACAACCTCGCCCAGTCGGCCGCGTTCGAGGGGCGGTGGGAGGACTTCCGGGAGTGGGTCGCCGAGCACGACGACGTGTACGGGCTCGGGGACACCCCGCAGGACGTGCTGCTCAGCTACGAGAAGGTGCGGGAGCAACTGGCCAAGGAGCCCGCGGGCGGGAAGGTCGGGCCGGGGCAGTTGCAGGAGGCGTACCTCCAGGCCGGCTACTACGACGACTACTGGCCGTCCCGCGCGAAGGCGCTGTCGGCCTATCTGAAGGGCGACCCGAAGGCGCTGGTCGAGCTGGCGGCGCCGGTGAAGGAGGCGGCGGCCGAGCAGGAGAACTCCAGCGCGGTCTACACGGCCGTGGAGTGCAACGACGCGCCCTGGCCCACGGACTGGGCGGTCTGGGACCGGGACAACACGCGGCTCGCGCGCGTGGCGCCGTTCGAGACCTGGGACAACGCGTGGATGAACCTGCCGTGCGCCTACTGGAAGGCGCCCCGGCAGAAGCCTCTCGATGTGCGCACCGGACCGGGTGAGCTGCCGCCGACGCTGATCCTGGCCGCCGAGCGCGACGCCGCCACGCCGTACGAGGGCGCGCTGGAGATGCACCGGCGGCTGGCGGGCTCGGTCCTGGTGACGGAACGGGACGCCGGTACGCACGGCATCGCGTACGGCCCGAACGCCTGCGTCAACGGCCACGTCGACGCGTACCTGCTGGAGGGCCGCCTCCCGGACCGGCGCGCGGCCTGTGAGGCGCACCCCGAGCCCAAGCCGGAGCGCCCGGGCGACGAGCAGGCGAGGAAGAAGCTGGGCGACCGGGCGGGCGCGACGAAGCCGGGCGGCCGGCCGCAGGAAGCCGCCACCGCCCGGCTCCCGCACTGATCAGGCGAGCCCGGCCACCAGCTCGGCCACGGTCTTGCGGCGCCCAGTGAAGAACGGCACCTCTTCGCGGACGTGCATCCGGGCCTCGGAAGCCCGCAGGTGACGCATGAGGTCGACGATGCGGTAGAGCTCGTCGGCCTCGAAGGCCAGCAGCCACTCGTAGTCGCCCAGCGAGAACGAGGCGACCGTGTTGGCGCGGACGTCCGGGTAGCCGCGGGCCATCTTGCCGTGGTCGGCGAGCATGCGGCGGCGGTCCTCGTCGGGCAGCAGGTACCAGTCGTAGCTGCGCACGAAGGGGTAGACGCTGACGTAATTGCGCGGCGTCTCGTCGGCGAGGAACGCCGGGATGTGCGAGCGGTTGAACTCGGCGGGCCGGTGCAGCGCCATGTTCGACCAGACCGGCTCCAGCGCGCGGCCCAGCTTGGTGCGGCGGAAGAGGTTGTACGCCTCCTGGAGCTGGTCGGCGGTCTCGGCGTGCCACCAGATCATGAGGTCGGCGTCGGCGCGCAGACCGGACACGTCGTACGTGCCGCGGATCGTCACGTCCTTGGCGGCGAGCTGGTCGAACAGCTCCTGGACCTCGTCGGCGTAGCCCGCGCGGTCCTCGGGGAGCACGTCCTTCAGCTTGAAGACGGACCAGAGGGTGTAGCGGATGACCTCGTTGAGGTCCTTGGCCAGCTTGCCCTTGTTCGGGATCCTGCCGGACTCGGTGGTGGGGGCGTCGTCACTCATGCCCTTATTCTCCCGCTCCGCCGTGGAGACTCTGCACCGGGTGGGCGGTGAGCTCCTCCACACCGCGCAGATCGCCTTCCAGCTGGTCGGCGGCCGCGTAGGCGCTCGCGATGCACGCCGGGATGCCCACGCCGTCGTACTGCGCGCCGCACACGGCGAGGCCCGGCACCTTGGCGATGTGCTCGCGGACGCGGGCCACGCGCGCGTGGTGGCCGACCGGGTACTGGGGCAGACCGTCGGTCCAGCGGGTGACGCGGGTTTCCAGGGGGGTGGCGTCGAGGCCGGTCGCCGCCTTGAGGTCGTGTCTGGAGACCTCGACGAGGTGGGCGTCGTCCCGCTCCAGGATCCTGCTCTCGCCGTACCGCCCGACGGAGGTGCGCAGCACGATCACGTCCGGGTCCTCGTCGGCGATCCAGCCCCACTTCTGGGAGGCGAACGTCGACGCCTTGATGGTGCGCCCGTCGACCGGCGGAACGAGGAAGCCGCTGCCCGCCGGGAGGTCGGTGTCGGCACGGCGGTAGGCGAGGGTGACCAGGGCCATGGAGGCGTACTCGATGCCCTCCAGCTCGGTGGCCGCCTCGGGGGCCTCGGTGCGCAGGAGGGCGGCGGCGGCCGGGGCGGGGACGGCGACGACCACGGCGTCGGCCCGCAGCTCGCGGTCACCGGTGACGACGCGCCACCCCGCGGGCCCCTCGCGCCGCAGCCCGCCCACCGGCGCCCCGGTCACGATCTCGCCGCCCCGTGCGCGCACCGACTCCGCGACGGCGAGCGGGAGTTGGCCCACGCCGCCCTCGATGCCCATGAACACCGGGCCGGTCTGCTGGTTGGCCGCGGCCTTGGCCTGGATCTCGCGGACCGCCTCGGTGAGGGAGTCGTGGGTCTTCGCGGCCTGGTAGAGCTGCGGGACGGCCGAGCGCATGGAGATGCGGTACGCGTCGCCCGCGTACACGCCACCCAGCAGGGGCTCCACCAGCCGGTCGACGACCTCGCGGCCGAGGCGTGCCGCCACGTACTCGCCGACCGCCACGTCGTCCCCGACCTCGGTGCGGGGCAGGTCGGCGTCGCGGTCGATGCGGGCCAGGCCCTCGTCGGACAGGACGCCGGAGAGGGCGGACGCGGTGCCGGGGACGCCCATGACATGTCCCTTGGGCATGGGGCGCAGGGCACCGCGGGTCCAGATCGAGGCGGTGGCGGTGGCGGGCGGCTCGAGCCGCTCGTCGAGGCCCACCTCGCGGGCGAGGGCGACGGCCTCGGGGCGGCGGGCCAGCATCGACTCGGCGCCGAAGTCCACGCGCACGCCCGCGATCCGGCCCGGCAGCAGCTTGCCGCCGAGCCGGTCCGACGCCTCCACGACGGTCACCTGCCGGCCGGCGTCCAGCAACCGGTGGGCCGCGGCGAGCCCGGCGATCCCGCCGCCGATGACCACGACCCGGCCTGTACCGGCACCCGTACGAGTCTCCACTTCGCGCATGTCCACAGCCTCTCAGACCCCACTGACAATCCCCGCGCGCCCCGGTGTCCTTCACGAGTCCTGACCGTGACCGCATCGGGACCGAGCACCGCCAACGTTCCGCCGGGCCCCGGCGTCGAAGAAGCGTCAGTCGTCACGACGACCCTCGGGGGTACGCACAGATGCGCACACGACGTTCCGCACGATCCGCAGGTTCCGCACGATCCGTGCGACCGGTCACGGCCGTGGCCGGCATCCTTCTTGCCGCCGCCCTCGCGCTCAGCGGTTGCAACGCCTCGGACGACTCCGGGTCGGGCGGCGACAGCAAGGCCGCCGCGGGAGAGGCCGCGCAGGCGGACTCGCAGGCAGGGGCGAAGGAGGGCACCCCGGGCAGCGGCTCCGGCGCCGACAGGGCGAGCGCCGCACCCAAGGTCACCGCGAGCCACATCATCCGCACCGCCTCCCTGACCGTGCAGGTCAAGGACGTACCGAAGGCCCTCGACGAGGCCCGCACCACCATCGAGAACGCGGGTGGCTACGTCGGCAACGAGACCACCACACGCGACGAGGAGGGCCATGAGCGGACCCGTGTCGTCCTGCGCGTGCCCGTCGACCGGTACGCCGAGGTCCTCGCGGACCTGGAGGGCGCGGGCAAGCTGATCGAGCGCAGCGCCAAGGCGCAGGACGTCACCGACCAGGTCGTGGACGTGGAGAGCCGCATCAAGTCGCAGCGGGCCAGCGTCGCCCGGATCCGTGAGCTGATGGACCAGGCGACCAAGCTCAGCGACGTGGTGACGCTGGAGGGCGAGCTGAGCTCCCGCCAGGCGGACCTGGAGTCGCTGCTGGCCCAGCAGGCGTCCCTGAAGGACCGCACGAGCCTGGCCACCATCACCCTCTCCCTGTCGGAGACGCCCGTGAAGAAGGCGGTGGCGAAGGACGACGCCCCCGGTTTCCTGGACGCGCTCGCGGGCGGCTGGGACGCGTTCGTGACGATGCTGCGCTGGCTGGCGGTCGCGATCGGCGCCGTGCTGCCGTTCGCCGCGGTGGCGGCGCTGATCGTGCTGCTGTGGCTGAAGGTCCTGCGCCCCCGGCTGCCGCGCCGCCCGGAGCCCGCGCCCGTGACGACCGCCCTGGGTCCGCTGCCGACGGCTCGCCCGGCGCCGCGTCCCACGCGCGCGGGCGACGAACAGAGCGGCGAGCAGGACTGAAATGCCGGGCACTCGTAGCGTGTTCGCATGAACATGAGCGCTGCGAGGGGTGTGCCGGGTACGCGGGAACGACTGGTCGTGATCGGAGGGGATGCCGCGGGGATGTCCGCGGCGTCGCAGGCGCGGCGCCTCAAAGGCGCCGACGAGCTGGAGATCGTGGCGTTCGAACGCGGCCACTTCACCTCCTTCTCCGCCTGCGGCATCCCGTACTGGGTGGGCGGCGACGTCACCGACCGCGACGAGCTGATCGCCCGTACGGCCGAGGAGCACCGCGCCCGGGACATCGACCTGCGCCTGCGGACGGAGGTCATGGAGATCGACGTGGCCGGCGGCCGGGTACGCGCGCGTGACGTCGAGTCCGGCGACGAGTACTGGACGCCGTACGACAAACTCGTGATCGCGACCGGCGCCCGCCCGATCCGCCCCGACATGCCGGGCGCCGACGCCCCCGGCGTCCACGGTGTGCAGACCCTCGACGACGGCCAGGCCCTCATCGACACGCTGACACGCACGCGTGGCCGCCGCGCGGTCGTGGTCGGCGCCGGCTACATCGGCGTCGAGATGGCCGAGGCGCTCATCAACCGCGGCTATGAGGTGACCGTCGTCAACCGCGGCAGCGAGCCGATGTCGACGCTCGACGCCGACATGGGCCGTCTGGTGCACGAGGCCATGGAGGGTCTGGGCATCACCATGGTCAACGACGCCGAGGTCACCAAGATCCTCACCGGCGAGGACGGCCGGGTCCGCGCGGTGGCCACGGAGGACGCCGAGTACCCCGCGGACGTGGTGGTCCTGGGCATCGGCGTCCGCCCGGAGACGACCCTCGCACGGGCGGCCGGCCTCCCCCTCGGCGACCATGGCGGCCTGCTGACCGACCTGGCCATGCGGGTGCGCGGCCACGAGAACATCTGGGCGGGCGGCGACTGCGTGGAGGTCCTCGACCTGGTCTCCGGCCGCGAACGCCATATCGCCCTCGGCACCCACGCCAACAAGCACGGCCAGGTCATCGGCACGAACGCCGCCGACGGCTACGCCACGTTCCCCGGCGTCGTCGGCACCGCCGTCAGCAAGGTCTGCGACCTGGAGATCGCCCGCACCGGCCTCCGCGAGAAGGACGCCCGCCGGGCCGGCCTCCAGTACGTCACGGCCACGATCGAGTCCACGAGCCGCGCGGGCTACTACCCCAACGCCTCGACGATGACGGTGAAGATGCTCGCCGAACGCCGCACGGGCCGACTGCTGGGCGTACAGATCGTGGGCAGGGAGGGCGCGGGGAAACGGGTGGACATCGCAGCGGTGGCCCTGACAGCCGGCATGACGGTGGAACAGATGACGTCCCTGGACCTGGGATATGCACCCCCGTTCTCACCGGTGTGGGACCCGGTACTGGTAGCGGCGAGGAGGGCAGCAAAGGCGCTGAACGCCGGCACCTCATAGCAGGCGACACCGGCCACCCCTCAGGGGCGCGGGGCTGTATCGATTTGCGGCTCCGCCGCATGGGCGCGACCAGCCACATACGGCTCGCACCCGCCAAACCACCCGCGCCCCCACGACGCTCACGCGCTGCCGTTGATCCGCTCAATCGCCTGCCGAGCCTGCTCAGCGGGCGGCCTCGACGGCAACGAGGACACCGACGCACTCACACTCGGCGGCATCGCGGCAGCGGGCTGCTCCCCTCCCGGCTTCGCATGCGCGGCACTCCGCGCGGAGCGCAACCGGTGGCTGACCGCCTCATCGAGCGTCACCGGCCGCTGCATCTGCGAAGCAAGCCGTCCGGCTTCCTGCCCCAGCCGGGCCACGTCTTCCCACGGCAGCCGCACCACCAGGGAGATCTCGGCCTCCCCGTCCGGCAACGCGTGCATCGGAGGAGTAACTCGGTCGTTCATCGCCTGTTCCTCACGTAGACCCCGCGACCCGCCTTCCCCGTGCCGCGGGCGGTTGAGAACAGATACGCGCGCCCGAACGACGGCGTTCACCGATTCGCCGGACACATCCCGGGCAGAAAAGCCTCGTGGTCATCCCCGTCCATGACGTGAACCCGGTGCGCCGCACCCCTTGGGTGACATACGCACTGATCGCCGCGAACGTCCTCGTCTTCCTGTCCACGCCCGGCACAGCCGGCTCCGTGGCCGGTGAGAGCGCCCTGGCCCAGACGTGCCATCTGCACGCGTTCCTGGACCATTACGCGGCGGTGCCGAGGGAGTTGATCCACGACCGGCTCCCGGGCGTGGTCCCCACCGGCGACGTCGCCGTCGGACCGAACGGCCCCGGCTGCGTGGTGGGCCCGCCGGACTACGACAAGTCCCCGGCACTGTCGGTCTTCACCGCCCTGTTCCTGCACGGCGGTTGGCTGCATCTGCTGGGCAACATGCTGTCTGCTGATCTTCGGCAACAACATCGAGGACCGCTTGGGCCATGTGCGGTACTTGCTCTTCTACGTCGTCTGCGGCTACACGGCGTCGTACGGCTTCGCGTTCCTCAACGACGACTCGGCCGACCCGCTGATCGGCTCGTCCGGGGCTGTCGCGGGCGTACTGGGCGCCTATCTCGTGCTGTATCCGAAGGCCAGGGTGTGGGTGCTCGTCCCGTTCCTGATCTTCCTGCCGCTGCGGCTGCCGGCCTGGCTGGTGCTGGGCTTCTGGTTCGTACTTCAGGCGGTGTACTCGAACGGCGAGGGCGTGTCCGACGCCGGCACCGTGGCGTACGCGGCGCACATCGTGGGCTTCCTGGCCGGGATGGCGCTCGCCTGGCCGCTCAAGCCGGGGACGCCCCCGCCACCGGAGCCGCGCGGTCTGCTGTTCGGCAGGAGGGCGCGGCCCCACACGTGGTGAGCGCCGTCAGCGAGCCGTCTGCGTGTGGACGTACTCGACGAGCCGGGTCAGGGCGTCCGGGTCGGTGGACGGCATGACTCCGTGGCCGAGGTTGAAGACGTGGCCCTCCAGGCCCGCCGCTGCGTCGAGGACCTCGCGGGTCTTGGCCTCGACCGCCTCGGGGGTGGCGAACAGGACCGTCGGGTCGAGGTTGCCCTGGAGCGCCTTGCCGGGGCCGACGCGGCGGGCGGCCTCGTCGAGCGGGACGCGCCAGTCGACGCCGACGACGTCCGCACCGGCCTCACCCATGAGCTTCAGCAGCTCACCGGTGCCGACGCCGAAGTGGATGCGCGGGACGCCGTAACCGGCGACGGCCTCGAAGACCTTCGCGGAGGCCGGCATCACCGAGCGCTTGTAGTCGGCGGGGGCGAGGGAGCCGACCCAGGAGTCGAAGAGCTGGACCGCGGAGGCGCCGGCCTCGATCTGCACCTTGAGGAAGGCGGCCGTGATGTCCGCGAGGCGGTCGAGCAGGTCGGCCCAGAGCCCGGGGTCGCCGTACATCATCGACTTGGCGTTCTCGTACGTGCGCGACGGGCCGCCCTCGACGAGGTAACTCGCGAGGGTGAAAGGCGCGCCGGCGAAACCGATGAGCGGGGTGGCGCCGAGCTCGCGGGTGAGCAGGCCGATGGCCTCGGTGACGTAGGAGACGTCCTCGGGGGTCAGGTCGCGCAGCCGGGCGAGGTCGGCGCGGGTGCGGATCGGGTTCTCGACGACCGGGCCGACGCCGGGCTTGATGTCGAGGTCGATGCCGATGGCCTTGAGGGGGACGACGATGTCACTGAAGAAGATCGCCGCGTCCACGTCGTGCCTGCGCACGGGCTGGAGGGTGATCTCGGTGACCAGGTCGGGCCGCATGCAGGACTCGAGCATCGGAATGCCCTCGCGCACCTTGCGGTACTCCGGCAGGGAGCGCCCGGCCTGCCGCATGAACCACACGGGTGTGTGGGGCACGGGTTCGCGCCTGCACGCCTTGAGGAAGGCTGATTCCTTGACTGCGTCGGGCGTGGCGGGCGGCGTCGTCTGGTTGGCACTCACGGGGGCAAGTCTCGCACGGCCGCATCGGCCCCGGCGCCGGGGTTGCCGTGTTGTCCGGGTGTCTCTCCCTGCACGAAGCCCCCGTTCCCCTTAATCTTCCCGGCATGGCTGCGGCTCAGGAACGACTGTCGGACGGTACTGGCGGGATGGACGACGCGAAGGACACCGGGGAGGCGGACCGGCATTCGAAGAGTACGGCTCCGCCGGCGTTCCGTGCGGCGGTCGACGCCCTGCGCAGCAGTCGGCTGCGGCCGCAGATCGAGGTCGAGCAGACCAAGGCGCCCCAGCGGCTGGCTCCGTACGCGTACGCGCTGGAGGCGGCCGTCGTGGACGGCGACCAGGATCTGGCCGACGGCCGTCTGGTGCTGCTGCACGATCCGGCCGGGCACGACGCCTGGCACGGCGCCTTCCGGCTGGTGACCCTCGTGCGGGCGGAGCTGGAGCCGGAGATGGCCGCCGACCCGCTGTTGCCCGACGTGTGCTGGTCCTGGCTGACCGGTGCGCTCCAGGCGCGCGGGCTGTCGTACGGCGAGCCGAGCGGCACCGTGACGCGGGCGAGCTCCCACTACTTCGGCGGGCTGTCCGAGCGCCCGGCGGCCTCGCAGATCGAGATCCGCGCCTCCTGGACTCCCCGCGAGGGCCTGGGCGGCGTGCCGGACACCGCGGCCCATCTGGCGTCCTGGTGCGATCTGCTCGCCCAGGTCGCGGGGCTGCCCCCGGCGGGGCCGGGCGACGCCTCGGTGGTGACGCTGCCGCAGCGCCGCGACCCGCAGTCCCGCTGACGAGCACTGACCACACCGGCGACTTGACCGTCACTTTGTCGATACGACCACTTTCGGTCAGGAATCAGGCCATGATCGAACCGTTTTGCTCGCCGAACGATCGACCACGCGTCCGAATTGCCCCGATTGTTACTCACTAAATCGTGATCTTTCCCTAAAGGGCCAGAGGTTTGGTGCCGAAGACGACTGTGACCTTGAAAGCCGTCCCCGCACCCAGGAGGCCTGGTGTCCGTTCTCCTCGAGCAGCCCGCAAGCCTGGTCGCCTACCGCCCGAACAAGCCGACCGCCATGGTGGTCGTGGCCGATCCCCGCGTCCGCTCCACCGTCACCCGGCACCTCTGGGCGCTCGGTGTGCGCGACGTGATCGAGGCCTCGTCCATCGCGGAGGCTCGTCCCCGCATCGGCAACCCCCGCGACATCTGTGTCGCCGACGTCCATCTGCCCGACGGCTCGGGCCTGACCCTCCTGTCGGAGACCCGCGCCGCGGGCTGGCCGAACGGCCTCGCCCTGTCCGCCGCCGACGACATCGGCGCCGTACGCAACGCTCTCGCCGGTGGCGTGAAGGGTTACGTCGTCACCGGCACCCGCACCAACGTCGGGCTCCCCACCCGACCCGGTGCCGCTCCCATCGGCGCCGCCGCCGCCCGTATGCACCGTCGCCACCCGGGTGCCCCGAGCCACCCGGGCGGCTACCGCGAGCTGTCCGGTCGCGAGGTCGAGGTGCTGCGGCTGGTGGCGGAGGGCCAGTCGAACAAGGCGATCGGCGTCTCGATGGGCCTGTCCGCACTGACCGTCAAGAGCCACCTCGCCCGCATCGCCCGCAAGCTCGGCACCGGTGACCGCGCCGGCATGGTCGCCGTGGCCCTGCGGACCGGCATCATCCACTGACGCCGGTTCATTCCCCGCATTTCCTGACCTTGATCCTTCCCTGACCTCGACCACTCACCGGCGTGCACGGGATCGGCCGCTGATCCCGCTCTCGTCCCCCATCTGTCGTGGACCGGATCCTGCACTGGGCCGACTGGTTTACGACCTTCAGGCGCCCGCCGACGGAACGTTCCGTCGGCGGGCGCTGTCCATGCACGACACCCGTGACGGCCCGTCCGGGGCGGAGGCAGGTGAAGATCACTCGCGGGCCGGAGCGGGAGGATGTGAAGATCAGCCGGGCGGGCGGCCAGGGCTGATAGACAGTCGCACTGACGAGCGTCACCTCCCGACCCTCACCGTCCTCCCGCCTCGAACGGAGCCCGTCATGCCCAAGTCCTTCTCGTCCTTGGCCTCGTGGGGCCTCACCGCCGCAGCCGCCGCTGCGCTGCTGGTGGGCTGCTCCTCGGAGGCCAAGCTGGCCAAGGACGAGGTGGCGAACTCGGTGGCCGAGAAGCTCGCCGCGCAGACGGGTCAGCCGAAGCCGGACGTCACCTGCCCCGAGGACCTCGCCGGCAAGGTCGGCACCTCGTTGCGTTGCCGGCTCACCGCGACCGACGGCACCAGCTTCGGAGTGACCGTCAAGGTCACCTCCGTCGAAGGCAGTTCGATCCGCTACGACATCAAGGTCGACGAGACCGCCTCCTGAGCCGGACCGGGCAGTGCCCGCCGGACCGTTCCGGCGGGCGCGGGGGAAATGTGTGACCGCGAGGTGCGGAATGTGATGGAGCGCCAAGGGGGTGGGTCCGCGCGAGGGGCCTCAGGGGATGCTGGCTCCATGAGTGGAGCGGAAGCAGTCCTGATCGTGGTGTGGTGTGCTGCCCTCACGGCTCTCGTCGTGTGGGTCAACCGGCGCAAGGCCCGCAAGCAGCGCGAGACCGAAGAGGCGTACGCGCAGCTGCGGTCGTTCGCCGAGAGCCGCGGGTGGACCTACGAGGAGGGCGTGCCGAGCCTCGTCGACGCGTACCAGGGGGCCGAGCCGCTCCCGGTCAAGGCCAGCGGTGTCATGGGGGACAACGTCGTCAGCGGCACCTATCGCGGATTCGGCTTCCGCGCCTTCGAGTACCGCTACTACAACAGCGACGTCGACTCGGAGACGACACAGGTCGTCGTCCACTCCGTCTGGGCCCTGAACCTGGGCGTGGAGGTTCCGGACCTGCGCGTCTACCGCGACGGCTGGTTCGACAGTCTCATGCGCGGACGGGCCATGAAGGTGGGAATCCCGCAGCTCGACGAGGACTTCCACATCGTCTCCCGTGACGAGGAGCGCGCCCGGGCGGTAGTGCTCGGCGGCCTGGCGGAGTTCCTCACGTCCGACCCCCGGGCCCTGGAGCTGCCGCTCCGGCTCCACGACGGTCAGCTGATCACCTCGCGTTCGCGGACCAAGCTGGGCAGTGAGACGTTCGACGAGCCCCTTGAGTATCTCGTCGACGCCGTCGGCCACTTGGGAGCCCTGGTCCCCGCCCGGCCTCCGCAGACGCCGTAGCACAGCCGTCGGTGAGGCGCACGATTCGATCGCATCCATGAAGCTTCCCGGCAGGGATCATGGTGAGGTCCAGGCCGGTGTCGCTGCGTCTTTGCCTTTGGGAGAACCTCTTTACGTACTCAACAAACAGGGTGCCAACGCGCGTTCGCACCCACTCGGACGTAGAGGGGGGAGCGGATGGGCCAGTTCGATGTGGAGCCGTCCGAACTGCGGTCGGCCGCCAAGAAGATCAAGGACTCCGTGGGCAAGAGCAACAAGGTGAAGCTCGACGAACTCGGGAAGGCGAGCGGCGACTTCGGCCACGGCGACGCGGCCAAGGAGTTCGGGCAGCTGATGGCCACCTGGATGGAGGCCATCAAGAGCCCGATGAAGGAGGACGGGGAGAACTCCTCGGCCAAGCTGGACGAGAACGCCGCGTCCTACGAGCGCTCCGAGCGGGAGTCCCAGAACCACTTCACCGGGCCCGCGGTCGCCGGCCCGAGCTACTGACGGGGAAGCAATGGCGGCACAACTCGGGTCCACCCAGGACCCGCGCGAACTGATCCCGGGCAACCCGTCGAAGCTCACGGCCGACGCGGACAAGCTCGACGGCCATGCGAAGACCCTCGACGGCATCGGGGACGAGCTCGGCTCCGTCCGTATTCCCAGCTGGCACGGCCAGGCCGGCGACGCCTTCTGGGAGGACTTCTCGGGCCAGAAGCAGAAGTGGTACCGCGGCTCGGATGCGCTGAGCGCGGCCGCCGGCGCACTGCGGGACTACGCCAGAGCCCTCCAGTGGGCCCAGGGACAGGCGGAAGAGGCCATCCGGCTGTACGACGCGGGCGACGAGAGCGGCGGCGAGCAGGTGCTGGCGTCGGCGCGCGCCCATGTCGAGTCGGAGGGCGACGTGGCGGCCAAGAAGTTCAAGGCACAGGGCGGCGAGGGCGACAACGCGCCCGACTGGCTGTTCTGGGCTTCGGAGGCGGCGCAGGACAACACAGGCGCTACGTCCAAGCAGCTCTTCGAGCTGGAACGGGCCCGCGACCCACGGACCGTCCGGGCCTGGGGCGACCACAAGAACATGACGCAGGCGGAGAGGGAAGCGCTGCGCGAGGGCAAGGGCCCGGGCATCACCGTGGCCGGCCCGTCCGTCACCGCCGACGCCAAGGTCTGGGGCGCCGAGGCCAAGGGCCGCGGTGAGTTCGCCGGCGGCGAGGTCTCCGGCAAGGCCGGCGTCAACCTCCTCGGCGTCGAGGGTTCCGCCGGGGTGGGCCTGGTGGACGGGAACGCCACCGCACAGGCGTCCGGCAAGGCCTATCTCGCCCAGGCCACGGCCGAGGGCAAGTACTCGGCCGGCTATTTCGAGGCCTCCGGCAAGGGCGAGGCGTACGTGGGCGCCGAGGCCGGCGTCAAGGGCTCCATCGGCACGGACGGCGTCCACGTCGGCGGCGAGGCCTTCGCCGGCGCCAAGGCCACCGCCGAGGGGCACGCCTCCGTCGCCGGTGTCGGCGTGGGCGGCACGGCGGAGGCGTGGGCCGGCGCCGGGGCCGAGGCCCACTTCGACGCCGGTATGAAGGACGGCAAGATCGTCATCGGCGGAGACGTGGGCGTCGCCCTCGGTGTCGGCGGCAAGCTCGGCGGGCAGATCGAGCTCGACCCGGGCAAGATCACCGATGCGGCCGGCGACGCGGTCGACGCGATCGGGGACTGGTTCGACTGACCCGCACGGGAGCGCCCCGCCCGGACCTCCCCGCCGTCGCCTCTCCCCGTCCCTCGTCTCCCGTCCCCCATCCCCTCTCCCCGTCGTTTCCCGTACCGTCGGAACCCGTACCCCAAGGAGTTGATCCACCATGCCGGGCACACTTCCGGTGCCGCTCAGTATCGAGCTCCCAGAAGGCTGGCAGTCGGCGCCCCCGGAGGAGGTCGGCGCCCCGCACGCCGCGTTCGTCGCACTGCACATGGCCTCCCGGGGCCAGGGCTTCATGCCGAACATCACCGTCACCGGCCACACCCTCGACGGCTCGTCGAGCCTGCACAGCCTCGCCGAGGAGTCGGTGCGGCGGCTGCGCGAGAACGTCGGCGCCGTCGACGTCGTCAAGCGGACGGAGGTCGGCACCTCGCCCGCGCCGGGCCTCATCGACGCCCCGGGGATCGTGCAGAACCTGCGCATCCAGGCCACCGTCAACGGGCAGCCGATGGAGCTCGCGCAGAGCCAGTTCATCCTGGTGCTGGAGAACGAGCGGCAGCGCAGCGAACGCGCCGAGATCGAGATCGCGCTGACGGCGAGGACGAGCCAGCTCCAGGACGTCCTCGAGGACTTCCAGTCCTTCATCTCCACCCTCCGCCCGGTCTCCCCCACCTCGGAGCACTAGGTGTATTGCCCTGAGAGGTTGGGGACGCGGCTGGCGGGTGGTTGGCCTTTCAGCGCGGTGTGTCCGCGGTGGTGATTGTAGGTGTGCAGCCAGC
>NZ_JAGMUL010000113.1 GCF_019049285.1 Streptomyces sp. AC550_RSS872 | reverse complement strand
GCCCGCTGCCCCGCGGCCCCGGTCGACCGGGCCAGCAGCGCCCCCACGGCCCCCGCCCCCGCGCCCCACGCCGCCCCGAGAACCAACGCCATACCGAGGTTCCCCCGCAGCTCCACCCCGGCGCCGAACGCGTCGAAGCCCAGCACCGACAGCGAGGCGTCCACGGACAGCTCCGTCAGCCACACGAGCAACGGCAGCGTCAACGCCGTGGCGACCCCGAGCCGCAGCGCACACCGTCCGGCGAAACGGAGGGTCCCCGGATCCCGTGCACCCCCGGGATCACCCCAGCCCCCCACCGGCGTCCGCACCGCCGTCAGCACCCCCGCGAGCAGCATCATCACCGCCGCCGCGACACCCAGCAGCCACACCCGCCCCTCCAGCTCCGCCAGCCGGCCCAGCGTCACGGACTGGTCGGCGCCGCTGTTGAGCAGGTCGTCCAGGGGATCCGGCAACAGGCCCGCGAGCGGCCCCGTCGCCCTGCCGTCGAACGGTACGAACAGGCCGATCGGGATGCCGAGCCACACGCCGTTCGGGGCGCCGAGGAGGGCGGCGCCGGCGATCCGCCCGGGGTGCGCGTCGCCGATCGCCGCGTACGCCGCCGCCGCGAGGCCGGCCACGACCGCCACCAGCGCCACCGTGACCAAGGCGGACGCGGCGGGCCGTACCACGCGGTGCACGGCCTCCCAGCCGCGCGGCAGCGGGGTGCGGCGCGAGGCCAGCAGAGCGATCAGGAGGATGCCGGCGGACCAGCCCAGGCCGCCGAGCAGCGTCGGCGCCGTGTCCACCGTGAAGCCGACTGCCGCCTTCGCGTCGATGAGGTCGCCGATCTGGTCGGGCAGCAGCCCGCCGATGTCCCCGATGTCACCCACTCCGGGGATCTCGATCCCGCCACCGCCCCCGTCACCCCCGCCGCCGCGCGGCAGGTCGTCGAGCCCCAGCGAGCTCCCGTCGATCGTGATGACGTCGTGCCCCGCCCAGGCCAGTCCTCCCAGCATCGCCACGAACAACGCGACCACCGCGCCCGCGCGCGCCAGCAGTTCGGCCGGCGCGATCACAACTCCCGCGCCTCGCAAGGACCGTAAGAAGAACCACGACAGGAGGACCGCGCCGACCAGGCCGACCCCCAGTGGCGTGATCTCGACGGCGGTCGCCGCCTCCGCGCCCGTCAGCCCGAAAGCGGACACATCGCCGGACGGCGTGACAGAACCACCCGCCCCAAGGGCCACCACCGCCGCGGTCATGGGGCCGAGAGCGGCCGAGCTGTCGGCCTCCAGCAGATGCAGTCCGAGTGCCGCCGTGCCCGCCATCCCGATCAACGCCCAGCTCACGCAGGCGATCGCGGACAACAGGATGTCCCCCCACGGCAACCGTGTGCCGTGCCTCGTGGGCTCGACGTTCGTGGACGCGCTCATGGCAGACCCCCCGATCCGCGGCGCGGCGAGGTGTTCGCCGCGCATGTCCCCCTCGCGTGGATTACCACTCTCCGGACTGATTTCAACCCCGTCAACGGAACCAGTCGAAGCGCGTGGGCGTGGTCCTCACAAGGCCCGACTTTCGGTCAGGGGGCGGAGCCTGAAATAGTTCCCGACGATGTTCGACATCCCTAGACTCCCTGTGTTGGGGGTAATTCGGGGGACTACTCAGTGGGGCATGGAGTGCCGGAACTCGTACTTGAATTGAACGGACGGACCTGGACGCTCGATGCGTCCAGGCCCTACACCCTCGGACGCGATCCGCAGGGTGACATCGTGCTCGACGACGCCAGGGTGTCCTGGCGGCACGCCACGATCAGCTGGAGCGGCCGCAGTTGGGTCATCGAGGACCACGGCAGCACCAACGGCACATTCGTGCAGGGGCAGCGGATCCATCACCTGGAGGTCGGCCCCGGGACGGTCGTGCACCTGGGCAACGCGACCGACGGACCGAGCCTGAACCTCTCCGGCACCGCGGCCTCCGTCGCCTCGCCGCAGGCCCAGCCGCAGCATCAGCCATACGCCGCGCAGGGCGCGAACCCCGGCTGGGCGCCGCAGGCCCCCGCTCAGCAGGCGCCGCCCCAGCAGAACCCGCAGCAGCAGGCCCAGCCGCAGCAGGCCCCGCAGGCCGGCTGGCAGCAGCCGACGCCGCAGCAGCAGCCGCAGTCCGTCGCGAAGGTGCCGCAGCAGCAGGGCCCCGGTGGTGGCGCGGGGGCGCCGCCGGTCTACGGCGACCGCAGCCCCACCACGTTCCACCAGTTCTCCGTCGGCCGTGTCATGCGCATCGGCCGTGCCCTGGAGAACGAGCTGGTCGTCTCCGACCTCCAGGTCTCCCGCCACCACGCCGAGTTCCACTCGACGCCCGACGGCCGCATGGAGATCCGCGACCTCGGCTCCCACAACGGCACGTACGTCAACGGCCAGCCGATCGCCAAGGGCGGCTCCCAGCTGCTGGGTCCGGCGGACATCGTCGGCGTCGGTCACTCCACGTTCCGGATCGTCGGCGACCGGCTCGAGGAGTTCGTCGACACCGGTGAGGTCTCCTTCTCGGCCCGGCACCTCACCGTCACGGTCGACGGTGGCAAGCAGATCCTCAAGGACGTCTCCTTCGGCGTCCCGGAGAAGTCCCTCATCGCGGTCATCGGACCGTCCGGTTCCGGCAAGTCGACGCTGCTCAAGGCACTGACCGGCTACCGCCCCGCCAACCAGGGCGACGTTCTCTACGACAACCGGAACCTGTACAAGCAGTTCGCCGAGCTCCGCCAGCGCATCGGTCTGGTCCCGCAGGACGACATCCTGCACAAGGAGCTGACCGTCAAGAAGGCCCTGAAGTACGCGGCCAAGCTCCGCTTCCCGGCCGACACCACGGCCCGTGAGCGCGAGCAGCGCATCGACGAGGTGCTGCGCGAGCTCAAGCTGGACATCCACAAGGAGAAGAAGGTCACCTCCCTCTCCGGCGGCCAGCGCAAGCGCGTCTCGGTGGCCCTGGAGCTGCTCACCAAGCCGTCGCTGATCTTCCTCGACGAGCCCACGTCGGGCCTCGACCCGGGCATGGACCGCGACGTCATGCAGCTGCTGCGCGGCCTCGCCGACGACGGCCGTACGGTCCTCGTAGTCACCCACTCCGTGGCCGAGCTGGCCCTGTGCGACAAGCTGCTGGTGATGGCACCGGGCGGCGCGGTCGCCTACTTCGGTCCGCCCGAGGAGGCCCTGAACTTCTTCGGCTACGACACCTGGGCCGATGTCTTCTCCGCCTTCGAGAACTACCGCGACTACGACTGGGCGGGCCGTTGGAAGGGCTCCCAGCACTACCAGATGTACGCCGCGGACATCGACGCGATTGCCCCGCAGTCCGTACAGATGCCGCCGATGCAGGCGATGAAGCCGCCCAAGCCGCAGGGCTGGCTGTCGCAGTTCCTGACCCTGGTGCGCCGCTATGTCTCGGTGATCGCCTCCGACAAGGGCTTCCTGGCCCTGATGGTGATCCTGCCGGGCGTCCTCGGCGCGGTGAGCCTGCTCATCGACTCGGGCAAGGACCTGCTGCCCAACCCGGCCAACCCGCAGACCGGCCGGATCATCCCGAACGGCACGGCCACCACCGTTCTGCTGATCCTCGCGGTCGGCGCCTGCTTCGCCGGCGCCGCGAACTCCGTGCGTGAGCTGATCAAGGAACGCGTCATCTACGAGCGGGAGCGCGCGACCGGCCTGTCCCGCTCCGCGTATCTGATGTCCAAGGTGTTCGTGCTCGGCTTCATCACCGTGCTCCAGGGCCTGATGGTCGGCGTCATCGGCTTCGCCAGCCGGGAGATCCCGGAGGAGGGCCTGGTCCTCGGCAACCTGACGCTCCTGGAGCTGTCACTGCCGATCATGGCGCTGGGCTTCACCTCGATGATGTTCGGCCTGATCATCTCGGCGCTGGTGAAGACGTCCGAGAAGACGATGCCGCTGCTCGTCATGTTCGCGATCATCCAGGTCGTGTTCACCGGCTGCCTGTTCGCCCTGAACGGCTCGATCGGCGTCAACCAGTTCTCGTATCTGATGCCGTCGCGCTGGGCGGTGGCCGCCGCGGGTGCCACGCTGGACTTCAACAAGATCAGCCCGCCCGGCCAGGGCGAGAGCAACGACCCGCTGTGGGAGCACACGGTCGGCGCCTGGACCCTGGACATGATCGCCCTGATCGCCCTCGGCGTGATCTGCGGCTTCTTCGTGGCCCGCTTCCTGCGCCGTCACGAGCCCGAGGTCATGCGCAAGTAGTCGCGCCCCGTCGTACGACGCCCGAAGGGCGGCACCCTGTCAGGAGGGTGCCGCCCTTCGGCGTACGGATCAGAGGCCCGCGCCTACCTCGCTCAGTACGCGCTGTTGACGTTGTCGATCGAGCCGTACCGGTCGGCCGCGTAGTTGGCGGCGGCGGTGAGGTTGGCGACCGGGTCGTACTGGCTGAAGGCCGTGCCCGGCACGTGGTACGCGTCGAAGGTCGGCTTGATGACCTGGAGCAGGCCGATCGAGGGGACGCCGTTCTGGGCGTTGATGTCCCAGTTGTTGATCGCGTTCGGGTTACCCGAGGACTCCCGCATGATGTTGCGGTGGAGGCCGTCGTAGGTGCCCGGGATCTTGTGCTTCTTCATGATGTCCAGGGCCTCGCGGATCCAGCCGTCGAGGTTGTTGGTGTAGGTCTTGGCGGCGACCTGCTTGACCTGGACGCGCTTGGCGGACCGGCTCGCGGCCTCCTTCGCCTTGCGCTCCGCCTCGGCCTTCTTCTTGGCGGCGGCCGCGGCGGCGGCCTTCTTCTTCGCGGCGGCGTCCGCGGCTTTCTTCTTGGCGGCGGCCTCGGCGGCGGCCTTCTTCTTGGCCGCGGCCTCCTGCTCGGCCTTCTTGGCCGCGATGTCCTCGGCCTTCACACTGGCGGAAGCGAGCCGGTCGGTGACGCTGCCCTTGACGTCCTTGATCTGCTCGTTGCTGTACGCGACCTTGCCCGTGGGGGCTTCGGCCGTCGTCGTCTGGGCGTTGCCGGGGACGGCGGACAGCGCCAGAGCGGCGGCACCGAGCGTGCCGACACCGGCGATCGCGATCTTGTGCCGGTTGGTCAGCGTACGACTGAGTCGGTTCTTGGCGTTCTTGAGCATGGCAGTGGGACCTCTTCGAATAGCGCGGAGGTCGCTCGCTGTCCGTCGGGGGACACGGGTGCTTCCTGCACAAACGCCGCGGGGAGAACCCGCGGCGCTGAGCGACGAGAGCAATTCTTAGCGGCCGCAAAATTGCGTGGCAAAGGTGTGACGTACGATCCCCGGTAGTGGACCCAGGAAGGGCAAATCAGGACAGACAGGACCGTATGTCCCGCTCAAAAGGGACGTCGCTACCTACTACGGACTTTCGTACGTGACCTGCGCCCTATGTGCGGGCTCACATCGGCCACGTAACGGTCTCACCGGCAGTTGCTGACGCAATGCGCTGCGTGAGGGTCCTCCGCCGGGAGGATGAGATGCACGTCGCCGAACTCGTGCGCCACAGGTAGAGCCCTCGCAGCGCCGCCTCGTAACTGCGGTCGACCGCGGCCCGCCCGGCGACCGCCTCCAGCATGAGCAGATGCGAGGCCTCCGGCTCGTGCAGCCCGGTCAGCAGCCCGTCCACCGCCCGCACCCCGCGCTCCGGAGTGACGACGAGGTCCGTCCACCCCTCACGCGCGCGTACGACCCCGTCGGCGCCCACCGCCGACTCCACGGCCCGCACGGCAGTCGTCCCGACGGCGACGACCCGGCCGCCCCCGGCCCTGACCGCGTTGATCAGCCGCGCCGAGGCCTCCGGCACCGCGAACCGCTCCGGATACGGCGGCTCGTGCGCCTCCGCCGAGGCCACCCCCGTGTGCAACGCGACGGGCGCGAACTGCACCCCCCGACTCACCAGCTCCGTCACCATCCGCACGGTGAAAGGCCGCGCCGCACTCGGCATCTCCGCACTGCCCGCCCCCTCGCCCGACGGCAGCGCGAACACGGTCTGGTAGACGGACAGCGGCTGGTCCCGCTCGGTATAGGCGTACCGAATCGGCCGCCCGTACTCCCGCATCAGCCGGAGGATCCCGGCTCCGTCGTCTGCCGCGGCCTGGGATTCGCCGGCTTGCCCGCCCTGTGCAGCGCGGTCTGCCGGTACCTGGCTCTGGCCGGCTTCCGTGTCCCGTGCTCCGCGATCTCCCGGGCGCTGCGATGCGCCGGCACCAGGGCCCTGGGCTCGACTGGCTTTCGCTCCTTGCGTTCCGTCCGCTGCCGTGCCCCGTGCCCGGTCGGCCTGCGTGGCCTCGGCAACACCGTCGGCCCCACTGCACGAAGCTCCGTCGTGACCCGGGCCCCGCGCCGCCACGGTGCCCGCGCCCCGGGCCCCCTCCGGACCGGTTCCCCCCGGCCTCTCCGGACCGGTTCCCCCCGGCCCCTCCGGACCAGCTCCCTGCGGCCCCTCGGCACCTGCTCCTCCCGCCCCGTCAGATCCTGTGCGCGCTTCACCCCGCCCCGCGCTCCACCCTCGACCCCCGCCCCATGCCCTCGCCCACCAAAGCCGCCCGCTCCCCGAGCTCAGCGGCTCCTCCAGTACCAGCCCCGCCCCACCCGGCAGCCGCACCTCACTCCCCGCAGGCCCGCCCGTACGCGCGCGCGTGGTGCCTCGCCCGTCGGGATCCCGCAGCTCGACCGCCCACCGACCGTCGTCGCCGCGCGTGGAGAAGTGCACCACCACGCGCGCGTGCCCGACCCAGCCGTCCACGGCGGCGGCCAGCGTCTCCGACGTGTTGACCACCAGCAGATCCCCGGCCCGCAGCAGCCGCGGCAGCTCCCCGAACGCGTGGTGCGACACCTCGGTGCCCCGCGACACCAGCAGCCGTACGGCATCCCGGTCGAGCCCCGGCCCACGCTGCTCGGCGGGAACCCGCGCCGACAGCTCCTCCGGCACCCGCACCGCGAGTGTCACCGCCGCCCCTCCAGCAGAGCCGGAGCCCCATAGCGGCCGCTCGCCGGACGCTCGTCCACCAGCCGCAGGAACGCCGGCACCACACTGGCCGGCGCCGGCCGCGGATCCTCGTCGTCCGGTACGGCCGCCGCATACAGGTCCGTGGCCATGTCCCCGGGATCCACCGCCCACACCCGCAGCCCCGGCTCCTCCTCGCCGAGCACCGCCGCGAGATGGTCCAGGGCGGCCTTGGACGCCCCGTACCCGCCCCACGTCTCGTACGCCTCCGCGGCCGCGTCCGAGCTGACCGTGATCACCGCGCCCGCCTCGGACGCCCGCAGCAGCGGCAGCGCCTCCTGCACGAGGCCCAGCGCGGCCACCACGTTCACCTCCAGCGCCCGCCGCAGCCCGTCCAGGGGCAGCGCGTCCAGCCGTACGAGCGGCTCGGCGCCCAGCGCGCTGGCGTTGCTCACCAGAAGGTCGACACCGCCCAGCCGCCAGGCCGCCGCCACCAGCTCGGACCGGTGCCCGGCGTCGGTGACGTCCCCCGGAACGGCCGTCACGCGCGTGCCGTACGCACGAAGCCCGGCCACCGTCTCCTGAAGGACCTCCGCCGTCCTGGCGTCGAGCACCAGATCCCAGCCGCGCGCGGCGAGCGCCTCGGCGAGCGCCCGCCCCAGCCCTTTGGAGGCCCCCGTGATGATCGCTACCGGCATGACCACGTCCCCTCGTCTCCGGCCGCCCCGGTGGGCGGTGCCCTCAACGTAGGAACGGGGCCGCCCGCCCCGCCTCGGACGCGGGCCGCAAAGCCGCGGGGCCCTTCGTCCTACGCCGCGCACCCGGGGCCTTCCGCCCTACGCCGCCGAGACTGCGACCGCAGGCCTAGGTGTGCTGTCTGGGGACGTTGGTGACAGGCGACACGCCTTGGCTGGTCCTTGAACGAGGCGAGGGCCTCTGGGTTCGGTGTGGATTGCGAGATCTACAA
>NZ_JAGMUL010000112.1 GCF_019049285.1 Streptomyces sp. AC550_RSS872 | reverse complement strand
CGGAGCCACCTTCGCCGAGCCGAACCACCCGTACACCGCCCAACTCCTCGCGTCCGTACCGGGCGACCCGAGGTTCCGCCTCGACGACGAGCCCGCCAGGACGTGAATCGACCGGACGCGGTGCGGCTTCGGCGGCGGCATAGGGCTTCGGCCCGTACCGACGATGAATGTCCACGAAGGAGAGGAACCCCAGCCGGCGCGCGGCTGGGGTTCCTCGAGGTGGGGAGTGCCGGTCAGCAGGTGGGGTCGCGTACGCCGTAGACCGCTCGTCTACGCGTCGGCGGACCGCACCACACTCTTGGTCCGGTCGGGGTCGTCGCGGACCAGGCAAGGCGGGCAAGGCCGACTCCGGCCTGTCCCCGGTCACTCTCGGCCGGGTGAACGTCGAGGGCGGCCCCGGCGGCAGCCCTGAGGCGACCCTGGGCGCCAAGGCAGCCGTTCGGTACGTCGACGAGAAGCTCGGCGGCGCCCGTCCTGGGCCTCACCGCCTGCGGTGGCGCGCAGAGCCCGGGCTCGGCCTCCGCCGGTGCCGGCGCGGCCGACTCGTCAGCCGCCGCGGACACCAAAGGCTTCGAGCCCGCTCGGACGCCGTTCGACTGGCTCAGCCGTGACCCCGAAGCCGTCGACGCCTACCTCGCGGACCCGCTGTGCGGCTCCAGCCTCGACGCCGAGGGAATGCGACAGGTCGCCGTCGCCTCGGCAGCACTCGCGCAGCCCCAGGGCATCCCGGCGCACCTGCCTGTCTACGTCCTGGTCGGCGACCGGGACCCGCTCAACGCCGGGCTCACGCTGAGTGACCTGCTCGTCGACCGCTACCGGCAGGCCGGCCTCACCTACCGCATCTACCCCGAAGCGCGGCACGAGCTGTTCAACGAGACCAACCGCACGGAAGTCGAGGGCGACCTGCTGGCCTGGCTGGAGCGGGTACTCGCGCACATCGAGAACGGGCGGGTGCTGCCGTGAGCGTGCCAACGGGATCTGCGCACCAAATCCAACGAAGTCGTACCAGGCCTTCCGCCTATTGTGGCCCTCATGTGGTCGGGGATGGTGGCGCTGCTCAATGGGTTCGTTGTGCTGCTGCTGGGGTTGGCGGGAGATCGCCACATCGACCGGTGGATGCGCATGTCGGGGATCATGGGCGGGACGGTGGGTCTGATGACGGTGCTGTCACACCCGATGCCGTACCCCTGGGTCGAGCCGGCCGCGCTCACCATGGCGACGGCCGGCTTCTGTCTGAACTGGCTGCGGTCCCATCGGACTTATCTTCGCCGGCGCGAGAACCCCGCGCTTGACCCGGCCGCGGCCTCCGAAGCGAACCGGTCGGGCCGCATTTCCCTGCGGGGCTTCGATCTCACCGGCAGGGTGGAGATGCTGGACGAGGGCATCGAGAAGCTCCGGCTGGCTGTCCGGGCCAGCGTGGGTGAACCGGCCCGGATCGAGTACGCGGCAAATCTGGTGATGGCGTTGCGTGGCAGGTACGAGCGACTCCGAAACGGGGACGACTTGTTCGAGGCCATCGCGACAGGCATGGAGGTGGCCAAGGCCGAGTCCGCCCGCGAGCCCCGCCGAGGCGTTCTGCTCTCGCAGTTGAGCTGCGCGCTACGGGTGCGCCACGACCACTTCGGGGACGCCGCCGACCTCGATGAGGCGCTGGACATCAGCCGCGAGGCCGTGCGCGTCGCGTCCCGGGCCTACCGAGGCGACCGCATCACGTGCCTCGGCGAGCTGAGCGCCGTACTGCGCAGCCGGTACGAGCGCACCCGGCGCACAGCCGACCTCGATGAGGCCATCGCGACCCTGGAACTTGTCATGGCGACCACACGGTCGGGAGACCGACCGTACGTGCGGGTGGTCGATCTGACCACGCTCTGCGGACTGCTCGTCCAGCGCTACCGGACGACCGGGCAGTGGGCCGACCTCGACCAGGCGCTGGCAGTCGGCCGACAGGCTGCGCAGCACATGCCCGCCGACCACCGCCTGTACGACACCTGTCTGAACAACCTCGCCCTCGTGCTGCGTGTTCGTTACGCGCACACTCCGAACACGGCGGAGCTGGAGGAGGCCATCGGCCTGGCCCGGACAGCCGTCGGCAACGTTCCCGTCGACGACCCTGCCCGCGCCGGTCACCAGCTGAATCTGGCACTGGCCGTGCACACCCGCTACCGGGCCTCTCACCGGCTCGCCGATCTTGCCGATGCGCTGGCACAAGCCCGGGACGCGACGAACAGCCCAGTGGCCGACATCCCGGCCCGGGTGGCCGCCGGGATCGCATGGGGCGACATCGCTGCCTCAGCCGGGGAGTATCCCGAAGCGGTGGAGGCCCTGGAGGCCGTGATCGAGTTGCTGCCGCGGCTGGCGGCGCGCGAGCTGCGCCGCAGCGACCAGGAGTACCGGCTCGGCCGATGGTCCGGGATCGCGGCCTCCGCCGCGGCCTGCGCCCTTGCTGCCGGACAGCCCGAGAAGGCCGTGACGCTGCTGGAACAGGGGCGCGGGGTGTTGCTCGCCCGCGTCCTGGACACCCGCGCCGACCTCACCGCACTGCGCCGGCACCATCCCGGACTCGCCGAGGAATTCGAGGAGTTGCGTGACGCACTGGACGATGCGCACGCCCCCGAGCCGCTCCTCGGCACGGACGAGGAGCTGACCATGGACGAGGAGGGGACCTGGAGGGATCCGGTGCAGGACGGCGCCCTGGTCCGGGGCACCGACCGGGACCGGCAGACGCGGCGCGCGCTGGAGGCCCGCTGGGACTCCCTGCTGGAACGCATCCGGGCCCAGCGCGGCTTCTCGGCCTTCGCTCGCGGCCCGGAACTCGCCGGGCTGCTCGCTGCCGCGCGGGAGGGACCGATCGTCCTTCTGAACGTCAGCACGTACCGGTCCGACGCGATCATCCTGGAGCCCGGCGGTGTGCGGACGGTTCCCTTACCGGCCCTCACGTTACGAGCGGTTGAGGAGCAGGTGCGGAAGACGGTGGACGCGGTGCGGCCTGAGCACCTGCTCGACCTGGGCCGACAGCAGCGTTTCGCTGAGGTGCTCGCCTGGCTGTGGGACGCAGTGGCCGAACCGGTGGTGGAGGCTCTGGGGCTGCACCGGCCGCCGCAAGGGGGCGAGCTGCCGCACGTGTGGTGGGTACCGACCGGGCCACTGGCCCTGTTGCCGGTGCACGCGGCGGGTTATCACGACACCCGCGATCACCCGGATCCCAAGACCTTGCTGGACCGGGTTGTCTCCTCCTACGCGCCCACCGTTCGTGCCCTGCGCGGCGCTCGGGCGCGGCGGCCCTCCCGCACCAAGCCCCGCCCCCTGGTCGTCGCCCTGCCCGAGACTCCCGGTGCCACGCCACTCAGCGGCGCACTGGCGGAAGCCGACGCCGTGCGGCGCCTCTTCACGGGGGCCCGGGTGCTGTCCGACCGAGAGGCGGTCGCCGAACGCGTTCTCGCCGAACTGCCCCGCTCGCCCTGGGCTCACTTCGCCTGCCACGCGGTCACGGACCCTGATGCGCCGTCCCGGGGTCGCCTGCTGCTCCACGACCACCAGCGGCGTTCGTTCTCCGTGGCCGACATCTCACGGCTGCGGCTACCGAACGCGGAACTGGCCTACGTCTCCTCCTGCTCAACCGCCCAACCCGGTCATCGTCTCTTCGACGAGGCGATCCATCTCGCCTCGTCCTTCCAACTCGCGGGATTCCGACAGGTGGTTGCCACGCTCTGGCTCCTCCAGGACCGCGTCGGCGTGGAGTTCGCCACGCGGATCTACCAGCACCTGGCCACCTCGGCCACCTCACGCGGAGCGGTGGATGCCGCCACCGCCGTGCACCGGGCGACACTCACGGCACGTGACCGGTACCCGAACTTCCCAGCACTATGGGCCGGTCACGTCCACGTGGGTTCGTGACGCCTCACTGGTCGGCCGGCGGTCTCTGGTCAGGGGCCACCTGCGGGGCCGCTTGCTGAGCCGGAGGTTCCGACGCGCTCGCGGGTCCGGCCGGGCCCTGATCGGGCTCCGGTATCTGGTCGCGCGGTGTGTAGCCTCGCAACTCGCCGGATTCGGCGAGCAGTTCCAGCTCATGAGGGGTCAACTCGGGCAAGAGGTACCTCCCTGCGTGTCGCTGAGTCCGGTCCGGGCCGGTCCGGCGGGTGGATGAGTTCGACGACATCGGCGTCGGCTGCGCGGATGTACAGGCCGGCGGTGCGCTCCACCCGGTCGGCGAAGCTGCCGTCGGAGTTCATCCGCCAGGCGGATTCGAGGAAGAGTTCCGACGGCTCGGGATAGGACGTCGCGTAGGACCGGGATCCGTACCATCCACCGAGCCACGTCCCGTCCTTCAGACGGACACGCACGAAACACGAACCGCGGTGCCGGAAAACGTGATCCCACGCGCTGGGTGCCGCCCGGTACCGCGTGGGCAGCCGACGGCGCTGCCACACCGACGCGCACCCGGCCGCCGCGGCGGGTACGGCGATGAAGAGCACCAGAGCCAGCAGACCGGCGAGGCGCGGCTGTTGGACGACACCGTCCCAGCCGGCCCGCCCGTCCCCGCGAACCGCGCGTACCAACGGCGGACCAAGCACGATCGCGTAGAGCGAGTCCAGCAAAATGGACGCCGTCACAGCTCGCAGGACCCGCTCGCCCAGATTGCTCTCCCGGGCCACCGGTCCGCGCAGGCGCTCCCGCAGGAACTGATAACTGACCCCGGGCAGCACGAGAAGCACCAACAGGAACGCCTGCAATGCGGTGGAGGGAGCGTGGCCCATGGCTCAGAAACCTGACAGGTCGTGCCGGTCGTATCGAACCGTGGTGGCCCGCCGATGGCCGCGCACCGCCAGTACGCCGAGGAGAAGAGCGGCTGTCGCACAACCGATGACCAACCACGACCGCATGGTCTGTGTCCATGCGATCAGCTCGTCCGTCCACCACACGGTGAGAACCACGCCGACAGTCCCCGTCCCCATCCACATCCACGGAACCAGCGGATTCTCACGGCTCGTGGCGATTTCGGCCAGCAGCAGCAGCCCTGCCGCCAGGAATATCAAGGCGTTGAGCAAGGGCTTGCCACCCTCACTGCCGAAGAGAATCCCCTCGCCGATCACCACGAAGGCGACAGCGAGCAGTGCCTTCAGCCGGACGCGCCCGCCCCGGGGCAGAAACAGCACGACCACGGTGACGATCGCCGTAGCGAAGGACGACCACGACCAGTTCACGTCCTGCCCTCCTGCGCCTTGTTGCCGGCCCAGTCTGCCGGACTGCCATGCCGGGCCGACATGGTTCGGGCATCTTCACCCCCAACGGCCGGGACGGGTCCCGACACCGCCCGATGCGCACGGGGTCGCCGATCTTCTTCTCCAACCGGGTTACGGCATCGGCGGCTTCGGCCAGCGGTACGACAGTGGATCGACGGCGATCACGGGCGCGGCCTCGACCAGGCGGGCGATCCGGACGCCGTGCGCGCCCAAGCCGCCCACGCCCCAGATCCCCACCGACTGTCCTGGCCGGACGGCGCCGGTCTCCACGATGGCGGAGTACGGCGTGGAGACCGCGTCCGGGATGACCGCGGCCTGTTCGAGGGCAGGTTGCCGGGGCTGCGGACGAGCGTGTCATCGATTCCCGGCAGAGCAGGCCGCGCAGGCAGAGTTCGCACCGTCCGCAGGGCCGGCCGGCCTGGAGCAGGACCTGGGTGCCGGGGTCGGTCTGCCCCCGCGCCCAAGGTGGTCGGCATCCCGCTGGTGGAGAACACCAGGCGGGCCGGGCGGACCTCGCGGTCGGGGGTGACGATGTTGCGCGCGCAGGCCGTGTGGTCCTCTTCCGACGGGACCGGCAGGTGGACGAACACGCCGTCGGCAGCGCGGTACGCCTCGGTCACACACCGATCGCTGAACCACCTCGTCGACCTGATCCTCGTTCTCCACCACCCTGGTGATCGTTCTCCACCACCCTGGTGATGAGTTTTCGCGCCCGCACCCGTCACACCTACGGCGGGACACGACGAGGCGGAAGGATGACGTGATGAGTGCGGACACGCGGTTGGAGGAGCTGGGCGTGAGCGGGCTGGGTGAGGTCGACGAGCCGGCGTTCTCGGGGATGGCGGAGCGGCACCGGCGGGAGCTGCACGTGCACTGCTACCGGATGCTCGGGTCGTTCGAGGACGCCGAGGACACCGTGCAGGAGACGTTCCTGCGTGCCTGGCGGCGGCGGGAGACCTTCGAGGGGCGGTCGACGTTCCGGGCCTGGCTGTACCGGATCGCCACCAACGCCTGCCTGGACCTGCTCGCCAAGCGCCGCCCGGAGCCCGCGACCGGCGGCGAGGTGCTGTGGCTGCAACCCTACCCGGACCGGCTGCTCGACGAGCTGCCGGCGGGCGACGCGGACGAGCCGGAGACCGTCGCCGTCGCGCGGGAGACGATCGAGCTGGCGTACCTGGTCGCGGTCCAGCACCTCGCGCCGCGCCCGCGGGCCGTGCTGATCCTGCGGGACGTGCAAGGCTGGCCGGCGAAGGATGTCGCGGAGCTCCTCGGGGACTCCGTCAACTCCGTGAACAGCGCGCTACAGCGGGCCCGCGCCGGTATGCGGGAGCACCTGCCCGCCGAGCGCCAGGACTGGACCGGCGGTGAACAGGACGCCGGGACGCGCGAGCTGGTGCGCCGCTACACCGACGCCAGCGTGGCCACGGACGTCCCGGCGCTGGCCTCGATGCTGCGGGACGACGTCCGCTGCTCGATGCCGCCCACGCCGGGCCTGTACGTCGGCCGCGACGCGGTGGTGAAGGACTGGGTCGAGAGCGGCTTCGAGGGCATGAAGGGCCTGCGGGCCGTCCCCACCTCCGTGAACCGGCAGCCCGCCGTCGCCTTCTACCTCTGGCAGGAGCAGGAGGGCGCCTACCTGCCGCTGACGATCGACGTCCTGCGCGTCACCGGCGGGGCGATCACCGAGATCGTCACGTTCCACGACGACCGGTTCCCCCTTCTCGGGCTGCCGGAGCGCCTGCCGGCGGACGGCACGGAGTAGTCCCGGGGCGGACGCTCACGCCGCGCGGGGGGCGGTTGCAGCCGGCGCTGCGCGACCAGGACCGTCACAGGCCGGTCAGGGCGACGAGGGCTCTCCGCGCGCTGACGTCGCTGGTCCGGTGCCGGACGCAGTCCGGGCGGGCGGAGTGCCTGCGAGATCGGGCGGGAGACCTCCGCCTGTCCGTCCCTGAGCCGACCGACACGGGCGCGCCCTCGGCGACCAACTGGACAAGGCCGATCAGCAAGGGCCGTTCGGCGTCCCGGGGCGCGTCGGTAGGTCTCGCCCAGCAGCACGCGGACCGATTCCCACGCCGTCGCGGCGACTCCAGACCCTGAGCGACCTGATCACCACCGCCCGCCTCACGGCCCGCACCCGAGCCTGGTCATCGAGCAGGGAACGGCCCCGCTCGGCCTCCGGTCCGGGTGTGATCCCGTCGTACGGCCGGTCAGGCGGCGCTCTTCCCGCGGCGGCGGCCGGCGCGGGCGAGCGCGTCGACCAGTTCCTCCCGGCTCATCTTCGAGCGGCCCGTGATGTTCTGGTCGCCGGCCCGTTCGTACAGCTCCGACTTGCTGAGCTTCCGTAGCTCGGCCTTCGAAGGGGCCGAAGGGGCCGAAGGGGCCGAAGGGGCCTTCTTGCCGCCGCCACCGGTTCCGCCGGCCTGCTCCAGGCTCGTCTCAAGGACCGTCATGAGATCGATGACGTTGGTCGCCTCGGGCGCCTCCTCGGCGAAGGCGACCTCCTCGCCCTCGGCCTTGGCCTTCACGAGCTCCCGCACCTTTTCCTGGTAGGTGTCGCGATAGCGGGCCGGATCCCAGGGCGCGCTGAGCGCGTCGATCAGCTGGACCGCCATGTCGTGTTCCTTGCCCTTGCTCCTGCCCTTCCCGGTGCCCTTGGCCGCGCGGCCCGAGGGCAGGTCGGGCAGTTCCTTGCCCGGGTCGCGGACCTCGTCGGCCCAGTGCAGGGTTTGCAGCACCAGGACCCTGTCCTCCGCGCGCAGGGCGGTCAGGTACTGCTTGCCGCGCATCACGAAGGTGGCGATCCCGACCTTGCCGGCATCCGCGAGGGCTGCGCGCAACAGCTCGTAGACCTTGGCGTACTCCTTGCCGCGCGGTCCGACGTAGTAGGTGCGGTCGAAGTAGACCGGCTCGATGTCGGCCAGGTCCACGAAGTCGCCGATGTCGATGGTCCTGGAACGGCCCGGCGCGATCTCGTCCAGCTCGTCCGGCTCCACGACGACGTACTCGCCGTCGGCGGCCTCATAGCCCTTGACGATGTCCTCGCTCGCCACTTCCTTGCCGGTGCGCTCGTTGACCCGCCGATTGCGGATCCGGTCGGCCGTGTCGCGCTGCAACTGGTGGAAGTGGACCGTGTGATCCTCGATCGCGGTGAACAGCCCGACCGGAACGCTGACCATCCCGAAGGTGATCACACCGGTCCAGATCGCACGTGCCATGACCGACCACTCCCATCCCGCCGACCCTCACGGGCACAACCGGAACGAGTACCCCTGCCGGCCCACTCCGCCACACGGCGGCGGCGCGCTGGGCTCCCGCGTCGTACGGGCGGTCGGCGGTCGCCCGCCGTGGCTTTCACCACGGCCGGCCCCGGCCCCGACCGACTCCGTCGGCTGCGCGTGGTTGATCGGTCTCAGGAACGGCGCGACGCCGCCCCCTCGGGGCGTCACTCGCAGACGATCTCGTCACGCGGGGTGTAGTGCGTGCGGAACGGCTCTCGCTTCACCTCTCGGCCGTCGGCGACGAAGACACGCTGCACGGTGACGTCGAAGCCCTCCAGCGGGGTCTGCGGTACGCACTGTTCGTCGGAGTTCACCTTCTTCTCCGGCTGCTTCACGTTCGTGCGCGGCCCCGTGATCGACTCGATCTCGTCGTACTTCTTGGTGCCGAAGAGGGTGATGGTCACGGAGGTGTCGGTGGACTCGGCCTGGATGTAGATCGCGTTGCCGGAGTCGTTGGCGAACCGCAGGTCCAGGCTGCCCCAGGCGACCGTCGCCTCGCGGCCCTCCGGGTAGCGTTCGATGTAGAACGAGTGGGCGCCGTACTCCACGGGCTTGACCCCGGCGAAGAACATGGCGTTGAACATGGTCGTGGCCACGGCGGAGACACCGCCGCCGGGTGCCTTGGTGAACTCGTCGTTGAGGATCATGATGCCGTCGACGAAACCGTTGGCCTCGGTGCGTTCGCCCACGGTGCGGTTGAAGCTCCAGGTCTTGTCCGGCATGACGACGGAGCCGTTGATGAGTTCCACCGCCCGGCCGATGTTCCGTGTGCGGTACGGCGCCGCTTCGAAGTTGACCGTGAAGGACGACATCTTCTCCCGCAGCCCCAGCCGCGCGGCGTTGTCGCCGGTCACCTGCGGCTGGATCACGTGCGCGTCCACCTCGCCGGTGCGGGCGGTGCCCGACTTGGTGAGCAGGGGCAGTACGGCCTCGCCCAGCGCCTCGTCGGTGATCCTTACGCCGGGCCTGGCGTCGTCGGCCGCCACGACCCGGTCGCCGGCCAGGCTCAGCGTGGCGTTGCGGGGCTCGGCGGGCAGGCCGAACAGGTTGCGGGCCACGACGGGGGAGGTACGCAGGGCCTTGGCGTCGAGCTGCGGGGTCAGCCTGCCCTTGTCGTCCGGCCGCATCGTCAGGTACTCGCCGAGGTCGTCCGGGGAGATCGTGAAGCGCCGGTCGGCCGCCGCGAGCCTGATCGGGGCCGACATGGCCGGCTCCGCGAAGTCGCGCACCGCCCGACGTACCTCCGCCGCCGTGACCTCGGGTTTCGTCTCCCGGGCGGGCAGGGCGGTGACGGCGCCCGCGTCGCCGCGCAGGAAGGACTCGCGCAGCGGGGCGACGGCGGCGTCGGTGTCCAGCGCGTAGCCGTTGTGCGGGGCGATCTGGCGGACCTCGCCGTCCGAGAAGCCGACGGCGCCGTCGCGGACCTTCTGGTCGAGTGACTTCGCCACCTTCCTGAGGGCGGCGTGGGCTTTGTCCTCGTCGACGCGTACGACGGGCTGGACGGGGCCGCCCGAACGGAACAGCCCGCCGATCACGGTGAACGGATCGGCGGCGTGGGTCCGCGCCGCCCGGTCGACGGTCGCGGCGAAGTCGAAGGTGATGCCGGCCTGCCGCGGGTCGACGGCGCCCTCGCGGTCACCGACGGTCACCGCGAGGTCCCGCGCACCGGCCGACCCCAGCCGCTCCTCCAGTTTCCGGACGGCCTCCGCACGGCTCAGCCCTCCGATGTCCACCCCGCGTACGGTCGTACCCGCGTCTATGTCCCCGCCCGCCAGCAGCAGCCCGGCCAGATACAGGCCCCCGACACCGACGGTCAGAGCGCCGCCGGCCAGGGCGAGGGGCGGAATCGCGGCGATGCGGGGAGCGGAGGGGTTTCGCGGAGCGGTGGATACGCGCAGGCGCATGGGTCTCCCAGGCGGACGATCGACAGGACAACGCGCCCGATGACGCGACGCTGTGCGCGAGGCAAGCACATCCAGCTAGCCATAATCGGGCGAAAACGCCTATGTCGCAGACCACGTCTGCCCCAGATCACGCGCACGCCGCAGCCGCACCCGTCCCGGGGGACCTGGTTGGGGGCACCCTGAGCCGGCCGCCCGGGCGGATTCTGCCGGGCTTGGTGAGGTGGAGGGCACACGGGAGTGGGCTTGCTCACTCTGTCCTCGTTCCGGTGCCCGAGCCGGCGGCCGGGTGCGGGGCGGCAACCGCCCGGTGGTGGCTGAGGCCTCGTCCCCGGCCGCGGGTCCGGCTGTGCCCACCCGTTCCGCCCTGCGGAACGACTGCCCACAGCCTGGCGGCGCCTCCTTGCGCGAGGTGTGGCGTGGAGGTCGCTGCTCACGTCCTTGGACCGTGCCTCGTTCAGCCCTGTGGAAGGACTGTCCATGGCCTGGTGGCGTCTCCTGCCACGGGACGGGGCGTGAGCTGCTGCTCACCTCCCCGACCGCACCTCCCCCTTCTCCTCCTCAGACGCCCCGGCCGCCGCCTCCGCTGCCAACACCCGGTTGCGGCGTACGGAGGCGAGGAAGGACGCGGCGATCAGGACGACGCCGATCAGGCCGGTGATGATCTCGCTGATCTGGTGCTGGATGGTGATCAGGAGGATCGCGGCGAGGGCGCCGATGGCGTAGTGGGCGCCGTGTTCCAGGTAGACGTAGTCGTCGAGGGTGCCCTGGCGGACCAGGTACACGGTCAGCGAACGGACGTACATCGCGCCGATGCCCAGGCCGAGGGCCATCCAGAAGATGTGGTTGGTGATGGCGAAGGCGCCGATCACGCCGTCGAAGGAGAAGGACGCGTCCAGGACCTCCAGGTAGAGGAAGAGGAAGAACGCGGCCTTGCCGGCGAGGGCCACCGGTGAGATCGGCCTGCCTTCCGCCCTGGCCTTCTTCTTCGCCTCTTCCTCCTCTTCCTCCTCCTCTTCGATCTTTTCCTCGAAGTGGGACGAGAGGCCGCCGACGACGAGATACGTGATCAGGCCCGCCACGCCGGACAGCAGGACCGTCGCCGCCTTGTCCGCGTGCCCGGTGCTGACGTGGGCGTGGGTGGCGAAGGTCATCGCCGTCGTCAGCAGGGCGACGAGGGCGACGCAGACGGACAGCATGTCGATCTTGCCGAGTTTCGCGAGCGGGCGTTCCAGCCAGGTCAGCCACTTGATGTCACGGTCCTCGAGAATGAAGTCGAGGAAGATCATCAGCAGGAACATGCCGCCGAACGCGGCGATGGCCGGGTGGGCGTCCGTGACCAGGTCCTGGTAGCGGTCGGGGTCGTCGAGGGCGAGCTGGACCGCCTCCACGGGCCCCACCTTGGCGCTGATCGCGACGATCACCACCGGGAAGACCAGCCGCATCCCGAACACCGCGATCAGAATGCCGACCGTGAGGAAGATCCGCTGCCAGAAGGCGTTCATCTTCTTCAGGATCCCGGCGTTGACGACCGCGTTGTCGAAGGAGAGGGAGATCTCCAGGATCGAGAGGATCAGGACGATCCCGAAGGCCTCCCAGCCCCACTGCCACGCGGCGAAGGCCAGGCCGACCACCGTGACGGCGAACGACCAGCCGAAGGTTCGCAGCATCGTCATCTCAGCCCGCCGCCTTCACGGCGAGAACCGGACAGTCCACGCCCAGCAGGATCTGCTGGGCCGCGGACCCCATGATCAGTTTGCCGACGGCACTGCGCTTGCGCAGGCCGATCACCACCAGCGACGCGTCCGTCTGCTCCACCAGGTCGATGATCTCGGCCGCGGCGTCACGGGCGCCGAGGACCTGACGGATGTCGAAGTCGACGCCCAGGGCCGCGAGATCCTCGCGCACATGGGTCAGATCGGGCTCCTGGGCGAAGCGCGGATCCACCAGGGCGTCACCCCTGGTGGTGTTCACCACCAGCAGTTTCTCGCCGCGGCGGCGGGCCTCGTCGATCCCCGCCCGCAGGGCCGCCTCGCCCTCGGGGGAGGGGACGTAGCCGACCAGGATGGTCATCTCTGCACTCCAGACGTCTCAGGCGGCGGCGTTTCGCGCACGCAGGGGACTTACCACGAAACGGCGAACCAGCGGCCACAGCAGGACCAGCGCGATCACCGCGTAGACCGAGTACGACACCGGGCCGCCCACCAAACCCGACAACTCGCCGCCGGACAACTGAAGGGAGCGCCGGCCCTGCAACTCCGCGCGCGGACCCAGGATCACCCCGACGATCAGCGGCAGCACCGGCAGCCCGAAGCGCCGCATGGCGAAGCCGAGGAGACCCAGGGTGAGAAGGAGGAACAGGTCGAGGGGCTGGGCGTTGACGGCGTACGCCCCCATCGACGCGAAGAACAGGATCCCCGCGTACAGGTACGGCCTGGGAATTTGCAGCAGCTTCGCCCACGCCGGGGCCAGCGGGAGGTTCAGGAGCAGCAGGAGCAGGTTGCCGATGAAGAGGCTCGCGATCAGGACCCAGACCAGGCTCGCCTCGCGTTCGAAGAGCAGAGGGCCGGGCTGGATGCCGTACGACTGGAAGGCCGCCAGCATCACGGCCGCCGTGGCGTTGGTCGGCAGGCCGATCGCCAGCATGGGGACCAGCGTGCCCGCCGCCGACGCGTTGTTCGCGGCCTCCGGGCCCGCCACGCCCTCGATCGCGCCCCTGCCGAACTCCTCGGGGTGCTTGGTCAGCCGCTTCTCCGTGGCGTACGACAGGAAGGTCGGGATCTCCGCCCCGCCGGCCGGCAGCGCACCGAACGGGAACCCGAACGCCGTGCCGCGCAGCCAGGGCTTCCAGGACCGCTTCCAGTCCTTCCCGCCCATCCACGGGCGGCCCACCGGGATCACCTCGGCCGGCTTGCGCCGCAGATGCGCGGCCACCCACAGCGCCTCGCCGACCGCGAAGATGCCGACCGCGACCACGACGACGTCGATGCCGTCGGCCAACTGCGGTATGCCGAGGGTCAGTCGCTGCTGGCCGGACACCGAGTCGATGCCGACCAGACCGATCGTCAGGCCCAGGAGCAGGGATATGAAGCCCCGGATGCGGGACGAGCCCAGCACCGACGTCACGGCTATGAAGGCCAGGAGCATCAGCGCGAAGTAGTCCGGGGCGCCCAGACCGACCGCGAAGTCGACCACGAACGGCGTGATCAGGACCAGCAGCAGTGTGCCGATCGTGCCTGCCACGAACGAGCCGATCGCCGCCGTGGCCAGGGCCTGGGCCGCGCGGCCCGCCTTCGCCATCTTGTTGCCCTCGATCGCCGTGACCACGGACGAGGACTCGCCGGGCGTGTTGAGCAGGATCGAGGTCGTCGAGCCGCCGTACATGCCGCCGTAGAAGATGCCGGCGAACATGATGAACGCCTGCACCGGCTCCATGCCGTAGGTGACCGGCAGCAGCAGGGCCACCGTCATCGCCGGGCCGATGCCCGGCAGGACGCCCACCGCGGTGCCGATCACGACGCCGACCAGGGCGAGCAGCAGGTTCAGCGGATCCATGACGTCCGCGAAGCCCTGCATCAGGTTGTTCAGGTTGTCCGTCACGGGCCAGGCCTCACAGGATTCCTTGCAGGACACCGGCGGGGAGGTTCACGCCGAGTCCTATCGCGAACGCGTAGAAGGTCGTGAGCGAGAGCGTCACCGCGATCAGCAGGTTGCGGAAGTAGTGGCGGTTGCCGAGCGCGAACGCCGTGCCCCAGAAGAGCAGGGCCCCGCTGATCACCCAGCCGAGCCGCTCGATGAGCAGGGCGTTCGCCACGAACACCGCGATCAGCAGCAGGACGGTGCGCCAGTCGCTGCCGCTCGACAGGTCGACGTCCTCGCCGCCCTCCGGCTCACCGCGGCCGCCCCGGGCCACGTCCACGGCGTACAGCGCCGCGAGCAGCAGGAGCAGGCCGCCCAGGAGCAGCGGGACCGCGCGCGGGCCGACCGGGTCGGTGCCGCTGGTGATGTGCGGGATGCCGAGGGCGTCCACGATCACGGCGGTGCCCAGCAGGGCGAGGAACACGCACACGCCGTACTGCGCGCGGTCCCCGCCCTCCCGGGGCGGAGGGGAGTCCTCCACGGTCCGTTCGTCCTTCACCTCGGAGCTCATGCGAGACCGAGCTCGGCCAGGATGTCGGCGACCGCCTTGTCCTGCTCGGTGAGATACGTGCCGAAGTCCTCGCCGGTGACGAAGGAGTCGACCCAGCCGTTCTTCTCCAGCTGTTCCTTCCACTCGTCGGAGTCGTGCATCCTGGTCAGCGAGTCGACCCAGGTCTTCTTCTGCTCGGCGGTGATGCCCGGAGGGGCCACGATGCCGCGCCAGTTGGTGAAGACCAGGTCGATGCCCTGGTCCTTGAGCGTGGGAGCGTTCTTGAGCGCGTCGATCGGCTTCTCGCTGGTCACCGCGAGGACCCGGACCTGACCGGCCTCGATCTGGTCGAGGAACTCACCGAAACCGCTCGCCCCGAACGCGATCTTGTTGCCGAGGATCGCCGGCAGCAGCTCGCCGCCGCCGTCGTACGAGACGAAGTTGACGTCCTTCGGCTTGATGCCGACGGCCTTCGCCAGCTGCATCGGCAGGAGGTGGTCGGGCCCGCCCGGCGACGAACCGCCACCCACGGCGAACTTCTTGGGGTTCTCCTTCCACGCGGTGACGAGGTCGTCCATCGTCTTGTACGGCGAGTTCTTCGGCACGACGATCGCGCCGGCCTCCTCGATCAGCTTGGCGATCGGCGTGGTGTCCGTCAGGGTCGCCTCGGACTTGGAGGTGTACGAGGCTCCGACGACACCCAGGCCCATCTGCATGGCCATCTTGCCGTTGCCCTTCTCGTTCACCAGGCGCTGGAGGCCCACGGTGCCGCTGGCGCCGGGCAGGTTGAACACCTGCACGCCGGAGGCGACCTTGGTGTCCTGCATGACCTGGGTGACGGTGCGGGCGGTGAGGTCGTAACCGCTGCCCGGGGTGTTCGGGACCATGAGGCGCAGTCCCGTCACAGGCTTGCCGTCCCCGCCCCCGCCCTCCTCCTTGTCGGCGGTGGCGCCACAGGCGCTGACCGCGGCCATCGACACGGCGGCAAGAGCTCCGACAACTGCGGCTCGTCGAGTTCTCATGGCTCATCTCTTTCGCTCGGCCCGTTCCGGCGCCATGATTGTGCGATTCCTGAGACACCCCGTCTCGGTTCTGTGACCATTGAAGGTTGAGTTCATAGTGGTCATAACGGCACGGCACAAACGGAGCCAGACGCTCGCCGGTGAGCTGCTCGTATGGCAGCTCGCCATTGTCGTGATCGTGCTGGCCGCCGTGGCCGCGGTGTCGCTGGCGCAGTCGAAGGCGACCTTCGACCGGGTCGAGGGACGCCGGGTGACCGCGCTCGCCGAGGAGCTGGCGGGCAACCCCCTCGTCCGCACCCAGCTGGTGCGGCCCGCCCCGGCCGAGATGCTCGCGCCGCTGCTCCAGTCCACGCTCACCCGGTCCGGCGTCACCTCCGCCACGGTCTCGAACGCCGGCGGCGAGATCGTCGCCTCGACCAACCCCACACTTGTCGGCACCCGGATGCCGTCCGACGGCCCGCAGGTCACCGGCGGCCGCGGCTGGTCCGGCGAACTGCCGGTGAACGGCGTCACCGAGCTGGTGGCACAGGCGCCCGTGCTCGGCGCGGAGGACGGCCACGCCGGGGACCACCTCGGCACCGTGATGATCGGACGGGCCTCGCCGTCGGTCTGGCAGCGGCTGGTGGGCGCCTCGTCCTATCTGCTCGTCTACCTCGGTGTCGCCAGCGTCCTCGGGATCGCCGGCTCCTGGCTGCTGGCCCGGCGGATCAAACGCCAGACCTTCGGCATGGAGCCGCGCGAGATCGCCGGGCTCGCGGAACACCGCGAGGCGATGCTCTTCGGGATCGCCGAGGGCGTGGTCGCCCTGGACCCGCAGCAGCGCCTCACGCTCGTCAACGCCGTCGGCCGCGGGCTGCTCGACCTGCCCGAGAACTGCGTCGGGATGAGCCTGGCCGACCTGGGCATCGAGGGCCGGCTGTACGACGTCCTGGCCGGGACGCCGCGCGAGGACGAGCCCGGCGACCGCGCGCGCCGGGACGAGGTCGTCGTCCGCCGGGGCCGGGTCCTGGTGATGAACCGGATGGACGTCACCAAGGACGGCCGCCGCCTCGGCTCGGTCACAACTCTGCGCGACCGCACCGAACTCGCCCAGCTTGAGCGGGAGTTGGGCTCCTTCCGCAGTACCACCGAGCTGCTGCGCGCCCAGGCCCACGAGTTCTCCAACCAGCTGCACACCATCTCCGGGCTCATCCAGATCGGCGAGCACGACGAGGTCGTACGGTACGTCCGCGCCCTGCGCAAACACCGCGATTCACTCGACCTGAACCTCACCAGCAGGGTCCGCGACCGGGCCGTCGCCGCGCTGCTCATGGCCAAGTCGGCGCTGGCCGCCGAGCGCAAGGTACGGCTGAAGATCTCCGAGCGCACGGCGCTGGACCGGCTGGAGCCGACCGACTCCGCGGACGTGGCGACCGTCCTCGGCAACCTCGTGGACAACGCGATCGACGCGGCCGCGAGCGGGGCCAGGGGGTGTCTTCTGGATCAGGCCGGCTGCAAGGAAGGGTGCGTAACAGCCAGGCCGAGCGGGGTCTGGTGCGTGCAGCCGCAAGGCGACAACGCGGCTGGGGGTCCCCCCTCCGGGGGAGTGCGTGCCGGACCCCGCGACGCCGGCGTGATCCAGAAGACACCCCCTGGGGCGGAGGACGGCGAGCCCGAGGCGTGGGTGGAGGTGGAGCTGCGCCAGGACGCCTCCAGCGTGGAGATCGTCGTACGGGACTCGGGTCCGGGCGTCGCGCCCGAGCTCGCGCAGGAGGTGTTCCTGCACGGGTTCACCACCAAGGCCGCACAGGGCGGCGACCGGGGGATCGGCCTGGCCCTGACCCGGCTGGTGTGCAAACGCCGGGGCGGCGAGGTGTCGGTGGCCAACACGCCGGCGGGCGCCATGTTCACCGCCCGGATGTCCGTCGGCCGTCCGGCCGACCGATTGACGGAGGGGGTCACATGACGGAGAGAGCCCGATGATCGATGTGCTGATCGTGGAGGACGACTTCATGGTGGCGCGGATCCACCGCGGATTCGTCAACGACGTCGACGGGTTCCGGGTGATCGGCACGGCGAACTGCGGGGAGCAGGCGCTCGCCGCGGTCGCCGAGCTGCAACCCGACCTGGTGCTGCTCGACCTCTATCTCCCCGACATGTTCGGGCTGGAGATCATCCCCCGGCTGCGCACCGCCGGGCACGACTGCGACGTCATGGTGATCAGCGCGGCACGCGAGTCCGACGCGGTGCGGGGGGCCGTACGCCAGGGGGTCGTTGACTATCTGCTGAAGCCGTTCGACGCGGACGACCTGCGGGCGCGGCTGGAGCGGTACGCGGCGCGGCGCAGCAACCTCTACACGGCGGTCGTCAGCGGACAGTCCGACGTGGACCGGGCGCTGGCGCGGGGCGCGGTACCGTCCGCCCCGGCGGCCACCCTGCCCAAGGGCATGAGCGTGGAGACCGCCGAGCTGATCGAACGCGAGCTGCGGGCGACCGACGGCAGCCTCTCCGCAGCGGAGTGCGCGGCGCGGCTCGGGGTGTCACGGGTGAGCGCCCGGCGCTATCTGGAGCACTTCAGCGTCACGGGGCGGGCGGAGGTGTCGCTACGGTACGGCCAGGCGGGCCGCCCGGAACGGCGGTACAGCTGGGTCGACAGACCCTGAGGCCCCTGAGGGCTCCAAGGGCCCTACGGCCTCTCCCACGCCCGGCTGCCGCCCTGGTCGACCGGGCCGGCCAGGTCCACGATGTCGTCGGAGGCGATGTCGTGCAGCCTGATCGCCAGGTCCTCCAGGGCGCGGCTGGCGGCGAGCTCGTCGCCGATCTCCGGGATGGGCCGGTCGATCGGATTGCGGTGGGCCACGCCCCGGCCGGTGACGGTCGAGGTGTCCTCGGACGCGTCCTCGGTGGTCAGCACGGCCTCGGCGCGGGTGTCGTCGCCGTCCTCGGTGATGTGGATCCGGACGGTCCAGTCCTTCTGCTTGTCTGCCATCGAGATCACTTCCGTACGGGTTGAGGGCCCTACAGATGAGCGTGCGCCTGTTGCCGGGCCGGGTCCAGCGCAGGCCGGCGGCACGCTCTCAGGGGCGGTCTCATCCGGGGGAAGCAGCCGCGCGCCCATCCGCTCCTCCCGCGGAGGCATGACAAGTGCCTCCGTGGGCACGATGTGCCGAAAGGTTGCGGAGAGAAGGCTGGTCGCAACGGACCCGAGATACGAGGAGGGCGCCATGAACCGCCAGACCCACGTTCGCGTTCGTGTCACCCGCCGGCCCGCCGCTCCCCGTGACACCAGGGGCGAGATCGACCGGCGCACGCCCTCGGGGCGGATTCTGCCGTACTAGCCGGCTCAGTCGGTCAGATCCAGATCCAGATCCCGATCCGGGTCCGGGTCCGGGTCCGGTTCCGGGGCCGAGGCCAGCTCCATGGGCTCGATCCTGCCCTCCAGCATGGTGCCGAGGCCCTGTACGGCGCAGACGTCGGGGCGCTCGGCGATGTGCACGGGCATGCTGGTGGCCTGCCGCAGCATCTCGTCGAAGCCGGGCAGCAGCGCGCTGCCGCCGACCATCATGATCCCGCGGTCGGCGAGGTCGGCGACCAGATCGGGCGGGCAGTCGCGCAGCACCTTGCCGATGCTGTCGAGGACGGCCGTGAGCGGGGTCTGGATGGCGTCCCGTACGGCGGCGGTGTCGACCTGGACGGAGCGGGCGAGGCCGGTGCAGACGTCCCGGCCGTGGATCTCGGTCGAGGCCGGGCCCTGGGAGGTCAGCCCGTTGCCGGACAGGGCGAGCTGGAGCGGGCGTACGTTCTGGCTGGGCAGCATCAGCTCGTGCTGGTGCCGCAGGTGCTGCACGATCGCGTGGTCCACGGCCTCGCCGCCGACGCGGATGCGCTCGGCCGTGACGATGGCGCCGAGGGAGAGCACGGCGACCTCGGTCGCGGCGGCCCCGCACACCATGATCATGCTGGCCTCGGGCTGCTCGACGGGCAGTCCGCACCCGACCGCGGCCGCGATGAGCGTGTCGACGAGCTCGACGCGCCGGGCGCCCAGGCCGACGAGGGTCTCGATGGCGGCGCGCTGGGCGAGCGGGTCGGCGTCGTGCGGCGTGCAGACGGCGGCCCGCAGGAAGGGCTTGCGGCGCAGGGCGCGGCGCATCTTGTCGCCGAGCAGGTGCCGCAGCATGCGCTGGGCCATCTCGATGTCGACGACGGTGCCACCGGAGACGGGCCGTACGACACGGATGTAGTCCGGGGTACGGCCGGTCATCCGCTCCGCGAACTCGCCGACCGCGATGAGAGCGCCGGTTCGGGTGTTGACGGCTGCGGCGGAGGGCTGATCGACGACGAGACCGGTGCCCCTCACATAGACGCGGGTCCTGGCCGCCCCCAGGTCGACGGCGAAGTGGCAGCGGCGGAGCTGCTCCAGCGTGGCGGTCATGGGGGTCCTCCCGAAACGCAGACCATGGGTCCGCCGGGTGGGTGGCGGGCCTCGCTTGGGGTGTGGGGTCGATGTGTGCGGGGGCCGCCGTGCGACGGGCCTCCTTGACACCGATCGTGCGGTCTGCCCAGTGGGGGGCGCCTTTTGGAGGGGGCCGGGTGGGGTGCGGCTGAATGGGGGTTTTCTCCTGATGGGGAGTCAGGCGGGCGTGTCGTGGGTGGGAGAGCGTGGGGATTCGGGTATGGGCTGGGGCTGATCGCGAGCGGGGCGGGAGAGGGCTTGCCCGGGCAGGAGTCTGCGGCAGCAGGGTGTGAGGGTGCGGGAGCGGCCGGGAGTGGCCGGAGCCCTGCCGCTGAGACGCCCGCCGGGCAGCCTGTCGGAGTGGAGGTGCCGTTACAGCGTGTCCTCGCTCGACGGCCCGCCGACGACGCCCCGGATCACCCCCAGCTCCGCCAGGTCCTGCGGCCGGATCCGCAGCTGGTCCGCCGTCGCCTCCACCTCATGCGGCCCTCGCTTGAGGATCGCCGCCGCCGACTCCGGTGCGATGACGGAGAAGTAACTGTCCGGCGTGGCCCAGGTGTTGCCGGGTGCCGCCAGGGCCAGCGCCCCGCCCGAGCCGCCCTCGCCGATGACCAGCGTGGTGATCGGGACACGCGCCCCGGCCACCGCCCCGAACAGGTCCGCGATCGCCGCGCCCACGCCCTGCCGCTCCGCCTCCGCGTCATTGGCGGCACCCGGCGTGTCCACCAGGGTGAGCACCGGAATGCCGAGCCGGTCCGCGAGCCGGATCAGCCGGGCGGCGGTCCGGTAGCCCGCCGGGCGGGTCGCCGTGCCGGTCTGCGCGGCGTACGCGACCGTACGGCCCCCGTGCGCACCGAACCCGCAGAGCATCCCCTCGGGATCGGCGCCCCCGCACCGGTCGCCGCTGATCGAGACGCGGCGCTCGAAATAGGCCGCCAGGTACGCCTCCGCGCGCGGCCGCCGAACCGACCGGGCACGCTGAACAGCGTCCCAGCCGGTGGCCGGGAGGTCCCTGGCGCCAAGGGGGGAGGGGGGTGGGGGCGCGGCTTCGTGGGCCGGGGGTGTCGGCCCGGGTTCCTCGGGCGTCACGGATGCCGCCCCGAAGGTCCCCGCCGCAGGCCGCCCGGCGAGGTCGAGGGGCGCCCCTTCTGACAGGGCGGGCCCGGCGGCGGCCTCAGGTGCCGGGCGTCGAGCCGTCAGGCCGGAAGCGTCCGGAGGGGTGGCTCGGGGAGTGTCCGGGGTTGGTGGTCGGGGGGCGTCGGGGGTTGTCGGGGTGGAAGCGTGGGGAGTGGTCGGGCCGGAGGCGTCCGGAGGGGTGGCCTGGGGGGTGTCCGGGGTTGGTGGTCGGGGGGCGTGGCCCAGGTGTTGCCGGGTGCCGCCAGGGCCAGCGCCCCGCCCGAGCCGCCCTCGCCGATGACCAGCGTGGTGATCGGGACACGCGCCCCGGC
>NZ_JAGMUL010000111.1 GCF_019049285.1 Streptomyces sp. AC550_RSS872 | reverse complement strand
GCGACGGACCCCGCGCTCACCGCCCTCGCGCAGGGCTGGTGCGCGCTCTCCCTGCTGCACGGCAGGATCGAGGCGCACATCGAGCGCGCCCTTCAGGCCGGGCACGATCTGAGCGTGCGCGAGTACTCCCTGCTGGACGTGCTCAGCCGCCAGCACGACGGCGAGGGCGGCCATCTCCAGATGAAGCAGGTCGCCGACGCGGTCGTCCTCAGCCAGAGCGCCACCACCCGGCTCGTCACCCGCCTGGAAGACCGCGGCCTGCTCTCCCGCTACCTGTGCCCCACCGACCGCCGCGGCATCTACACCGACGTCACCGAAGCAGGCCTCCGCCTCCTGGAAGAAGCCCGCCCGACCAACGACAAAGCCCTGCGCGAAGCCCTCGACCAAGCCGCACAGAACCCCGAACTCGCCCCCCTGGTCCGGACGGTGGAGAC
>NZ_JAGMUL010000012.1 GCF_019049285.1 Streptomyces sp. AC550_RSS872 | reverse complement strand
CCCCTCCCTGGCCCGCCCACCCGCAGGGTCTCCGCCACCCCGAACCCCCACCCACCCGCAGGGTCTTCGCCGCCCCCGGCACTCTCAGCCCGTCCGGCGCTTGAGGACGAGGCCCGAAGGGCCGACAGCGGGGGTCCAGGGGGCGGCAGCCCCCTGGCCGGGGTCGAAGGGGCGGAGCCCCTTCAAGGGATGGGACGGGTAGGGGCGGCGGGGGCGAACACCCCCGCCCACACCTACGTCGTGGACCGCCGCCGCCGAGCCCCCGGCCGCCGCTCACTCGGCCGAGTAACCGGATCCCCAGCCTCGACCGCCGCAGCCCGCCGCCGCATCCCGAACTCCGCCAACGCCTCGGCCAACTTGTGCACGGACGGCTCCGGAGCCATCACATCCACCCGAAGCCCATGCTCCTCAGCGGTCTTGGCCGTAGCAGGCCCGATACACGCGATCACCGTCACGTTGTGCGGCTTCCCGGCGATCCCCACCAGATTGCGCACAGTCGACGACGAAGTGAAGAGAACGGCATCGAAGCCACCCCCCTTGATGGCCTCCCGCGTCTCGGCCGGCGGCGGCGAGGCCCGCACGGTCCGATAGGCCGTGACGTCATCGACCTCCCAGCCCAGCTCGATGAGCCCGGCCACCAGGGTCTCGGTCGCGATGTCGGCCCGAGGCAGGAAAACCCGGTCGATCGGATCGAAGACAGGGTCATACGGAGGCCAGTCCTCGAGCAGCCCCGCAGCCGACTGCTCCCCACTCGGCACCAGATCCGGCTTCACACCAAAGGCGATCAACGCCTTCGCCGTCTGCTCCCCCACCGCCGCGACCTTGATCCCGGCGAACGCACGAGCATCGAGCCCGTACTCCTCGAACTTCTCCCGCACGGCCTTGACCGCATTCACGGACGTAAAAGCGATCCACTCGTACCGCCCGGTCACCAGCCCCTTGACCGCCCGCTCCATCTGCTGAGGCGTCCGCGGCGGCTCGACAGCGATCGTCGGCACCTCGTGCGGCACAGCCCCGTACGACCGCAACTGGTCGGAGAGCGAAGCGGCCTGCTCCTTCGTCCGCGGAACGAGCACCCGCCACCCGAAGAGCGGCTTGGACTCGAACCACGACAACTGGTCACGCTGAGCAGCGGCAGAACGCTCACCGACCACGGCTATCACCGGCCGCCCGCCTTCCGGCGAGGGCAGCACCTTGGCCTGCTTCAGCGTCTGCGCGATGGTCCCGAGTGTGGCGGTCCAGGTCCGCTGCCGAGTCGTGGTACCGGCGACGGTGACCGTCATCGGCGTATCGGGCTTGCGCCCCGCCGACACCAGCTCACCCGCGGCCGCACCCACGGCATCGAGCGTCGTCGACACGACAACCGTCCCGTCCGACGCCCCGACCTCGGTCCAGCACCGGTCCGAGGCGGTACGCGCATCCACGAACCGCACGTCCGCGCCCTGCGCGTCCCGCAACGGCACACCGGCATAGGCCGGCACACCCACGGCCGCGGCGACACCGGGCACGACCTCGAACGGCACGCCCGCGGCGGCGCACGCCAGCATCTCCTCGGCGGCGTACGCGTCGAGCCCGGGATCCCCGGACACCGCACGCACGACCCGCCTGCCGCCCCGCGCGGCCTCCATGACAAGATGTGCGGCATCCCGCACCGCGGGTAGCGCAGCGGTCGTTGACGCGCCGTCAACAACCGCTAGTTGAGGCGCGCCTGTGCCCAAAGCGGCGTCCGTATCAGGACCCGTGTCCGTGTGCACTTCGGCGACACCGTGTCTGGCGTGCACACGTACCACGTCGAGCACCTCGTGCTCGGCGACGAGTACGTCCGCGTTCGCCAGCGCCTCCACGGCGCGCAGAGTCAACAGCCCCGGATCCCCGGGTCCGGCACCGAGGAAGGTGACGTGCCCGTGTTCAAGGCCGGCGGGAAGGGTGGTGGGGCTCACTGTGCTCGCTCCCCCATCAGACCGGCCGCGCCCTGGGCAAGCATCTCGGCAGCGAGTTCGCGACCGAGCGCAAGCGCCTGGTCGTGCGTCTCGGGCACGGGACCGGTGGTGGACAGCTGCACCATCCGCGTGCCGTCGGTCGTGCCGACGACGCCGCGCAGGCGCATTTCCTTGACAATCTGCCCGTCGGCCAGCAGGTCGGCCAGCGCGCCCACAGGGGCGGAGCAGCCGGCCTCCAGGGCGGCGAGCAGTGATCGCTCGGCGGTCACGGCGACCCGCGTGAACGGGTCGTCGAGCTCGCCGAGCGCGGCGATGAGGTCCGCGTTGTCCGCGGTGCACTCGATCGCCAGGGCCCCCTGGCCGGGGGCGGGCAAAACCGTGTCGACCGACAGGAAGTCGGTCACCTCGTCGATGCGGCCGATGCGCCGCAGGCCGGCCGCGGCCAGCACCACCGCATCCAGCTCACCATCGCGCACGAACCGGATCCGCGTATCTACGTTCCCGCGAATCGCAACCGTCTCGATATCGAGCCCATGCCCGCGCGCATACGCGTTCAGCTGCGCCATCCGGCGCGGCGAACCCGTACCGATGCGGGCCCGGCGCGGCAGGTCGGTGAGCTTCAGGGCGTCCCGCGCGACGATCACATCGCGCGGGTCCTCCCGCTCGGGTACGGCCGCGAGGGTCAGTTCCTCGGGCTGCGAGGTCGGCAGGTCCTTGAGGGAGTGCACCGCGAAGTCGACCTCGCCCCTGAGGAGCGCGTCCCGCAGGGCGGTGACGAAGACGCCGGTGCCGCCGATCTGCGCGAGGGCCTCGCGTGAGACATCGCCGTACGTGGTGATCTCGACGAGTTCGACGGGCCGTCCGGTCACCTGGCTCACGGCGTCCGCGACCTGCCCGGACTGGGCCATGGCGAGTCTGCTGCGCCGGGTGCCGAGCCGTAGTGGCTGCTGAGTCATCGTGGGCCTCGGTTCTTCTCGGTGCTGTCCTCGGCCCGGGAGACGGAGGCCACCGTCTCCTGGTCGAGGTCGAACAGGGTCCTCAGGGCATCCGCGTACCCCGCGCCGCCCGGCTCCGCCGCGAGTTGCTTGACCCGTACGGTCGGCGCGTGCAGCAGCTTGTCGACGACGCGCCGCACGGTCTGCGTGATCTCGCTGCGGTGCTTGTCGTCGAGGCCGGGCAGCCGGCCCTCCAGACGGGCGATCTCGCTGGCCACGACATCGGCGGCCATCGTGCGCAGGGCGACGACGGTGGGCGTGATGCGCGCGGCCCGCTGCGCCGCTCCGAAGGCCGCGACCTCGTCGGAGACGATACGGCGGACCTGGTCGACGTCGGCCGCCATCGGCGCGTCGGCGGAAGCTTCCGCCAGCGACTCGATGTCCACCAGCCGCACCCCGGCGAGCCGGTGCACGGCCGCGTCGATGTCGCGCGGCATGGCGAGGTCGAGGAGCGAGAGCACCGGCGTGGGGCGCGGCACCTCGAGGACCGGCTCGGACTTGCGGCGCTCGGGGATCCGGCCGACGGTGGCCACGGTCGCCGCCAGCGCGGTGATCAGCTCGGCGTCGGCCTCGGGGCTGCGCCGGGCGGCCTCACGCCGGTCGACGGCACTGCCCGCGGCCCAGCTCGCGTGCTGCTCCAGCGTGGCCGCGTCCATCCCGGCGACGGCGGCCTCCCCCATGACAGAGAAACCTCCCTGCACGGAGCCGAGATCCAGCGGGCAGTCCTCGTCGGTGCCGACGCTGGTGGGCGGCAGCGGGGTCTGCCGTACGTCGGTGGCGTCTGCGGCGCTCCTGGCGGCGGGCGCCTTGGCAGCCGTACGAACGCTGTCACCGGCTTCCTCGAAGGCGACCGGCTGACCGGTACGGCCTTCCACCGACGCGGCGACCTCTTCGGCCGTGAGGACGATCCCGGTCGCGCCGGTGCAGGAGACGACGACGTCGGCACGTGTCAGCTCGACCGGCACCGAATCCATCGGTACCGCGCGGGCCGGCACGTCCGTGCCGTCGGCCAGGCCCTGTCCGTACTGCTCTGCGAGCAGGGCGGCGAGGCGCTCGGCGCGGTCGTAGGTGCGGTTGGCGACCACGATCTCGGCGACCCCGACCCGCGCGAGCGTGGCGGCGGCCAGCGAGGACATCGAGCCGGCGCCGATGACCAGCGCCCTCTTGCCGCGGGCCCAGTCCTCCACGGCCGTACCGGCGGACAGCTGCTCCAGGCCGAAGGTGACCAGGGACTGCCCGGCGCGGTCGATGCCGGTCTCGGAGTGGGCGCGCTTGCCGACGCGCAGTGCCTGCTGGAACAGGTCGTTCAGCAGCCGCCCGGCGCTGTGCAGCTCCTGCGCCTTGGCGAGGGAGTCCTTGATCTGCCCGAGGATCTGCCCCTCGCCGACGACCATGGAGTCGAGCCCGCAGGCCACCGAGAACAGATGGTGGACGGCCCGGTCCTCGTAGTGGACGTACAGGTACGGCGTGAGCTCGTCCGGCCCCACCCCGCTGTGCTGGGCGAGCAGCGTGGACAGCTCGGCGACACCGGCGTGGAACTTGTCCACGTCGGCGTACAGCTCGATGCGGTTGCAGGTGGCGAGCACCGCGGCCTCGGTGGCGGGCTCGGCGGCGACCGTGTCCTGTAGCAGCTTGATCTGCGCGTCCGCGCTCAGCGCGGCGCGCTCCAGGACGCTGACCGGGGCGCTGCGGTGGCTCAGCCCCACGACGAGGAGACTCATGCCGGCATCACGGCGGGTACGTCCCCGTCGGGTCCCTGGTCGGCGGATGCGGCGGCGTCGGCGGGCTCCTCGCGGGTGACGGCGGCCGGTCCGGTGCCGTCGGTGTGGGCCTCCTCGCCGGCCTTGCGCTGCTCGTGGAAGGCGAGGATTTGCAGCTCGATCGACAGATCCACCTTGCGCACGTCGACGCCGTCCGGGACGGACAGCACCGTCGGCGCGAAGTTCAGGATGGAGGTGACGCCGGCGGCCACGAGCCGGTCGCAGACGGCCTGGGCGGCACCGGCGGGGGTGGCGATGACACCGATCGACACGCCGTTGTCCTGGATGATCTTCTCCAGGTCGTCGGAGTGCTGCACGGGAATGCCGGCGACGGGCTTCCCGGCCATCGCGGGATCGGCGTCGATGAGCGCGGCGACCCGGAACCCACGGGAGGCGAACCCGCCGTAGTTGGCGAGCGCGGCGCCGAGGTTACCGATACCGACGATCACAACCGGCCAGTCCTGGGTGAGCCCCAGCTCACGGGAGATCTGGTAGACGAGATACTCGACGTCGTAGCCGACACCCCTCGTGCCGTACGACCCCAGGTACGAGAAGTCCTTGCGCAGCTTCGCGGAGTTGACCCCCGCCGCGGCCGCGAGCTCCTCGGAGGAGACCGTGGGTACCGAGCGCTCCGACAGTGCGGTCAGGGCTCGGAGGTACAGCGGAAGCCGGGCGACGGTGGCCTCGGGAATCCCTCGGCTACGGGTCGCCGGTCGGTGAGTTCGGCCAGTTGCCACGGTGCTCCTGCGGGTAGAGCGGGACTGCCGGCGGTCAGTCGTGCCCAGACCGCCCCGTCGAATGCAGGCTATGTCTTTGTGAACGCGTGCACAAAGATGGTGTCCGATTTGCCCGCCCAACGTGACCGGGCTCACGCACGCCCGGCGCACTGGTCTGGAACCGGCGCATACGGACCACCGTTCCTCATCTCTTGGGGGCAAAACCGCACACTCTCCTCAACGATCCCCGCCCCCGAGACCAAGTCGCCGTCGATCCTAAGCCGTTTTCCGCAAAGTTGGACTACCCGGTCAGTACTCGGTCACCGCCCGGTCAGTGCTTTGCGGAGGCGATCTTCGTTCACACGCCAGAAGGTGTGCTGGGCTCCGTCGACGAGGACGACGGGGATCTGCTCCCAGTACTGGTCGTGGAGTTGGGGATCCTGGTTGATGTCCTTCACCTCCCATTCCACCCCCAGCTCGCCGCAGACCTTCTCGACCACACCCTGTGCGGCATCACACAAATGACAGTCGGGCTTTCCGATGAGGGTGACGAGCCGGTCCTGCGGGGACTTGGCTGCGGCGCGACGAAAAAGAGGGCTCATGTCAGCCATTCTCGCGCGGCGCCACGCGGAGGCCCGGCCGCTGCTCCACCACGCTGTTTAACTGCGCGGTCGCGGAGAGTTCACAACCTTCAAACCTCTCGACTCCGGAAGCACCGAACAAACTGGCTATGCTCACGGTCATGGCCGCTCTTGGATGGCTCACTCCCCGTAGGCGTTCCGCCACGGCGCGGAGCGTGTTGGCTGGCGAGGCTTCGGCGGAGGCAGCGCGGAAATCGTCGCAGGAAGCGACAGAGGTCTCCGAGGCCGCCGAACCGGAGTTCCCGGTACTCGGCGACGAGAAGGCCGCCGCCTTCTTCGACCTGGACAACACCGTGATGCAAGGCGCCGCCCTCTTCCACTTCGGGCGGGGCCTGTACAAACGGAAGTTCTTCGAAACGCGCGACCTCGCCAAGTTCGCCTGGCAGCAGGCGTGGTTCCGGCTGGCCGGGGTCGAGGACCCCGAGCACATGCAGGAGGCCCGCGACTCGGCCCTGTCGATCGTGCAGGGCCACCGCGTCGCCGAGCTCCAGTCGATCGGCGAGGAGATCTACGACGAGTACATGGCCGAGCGCATCTGGCCCGGCACGCGCGCTCTCGCCCAGGCCCACCTGGACGCGGGCCAGAAGGTCTGGCTGGTGACGGCGGCCCCGGTGGAGATCGCCACGGTGATCGCCCGCCGCCTGGGCCTGACAGGCGCCCTGGGCACAGTCGCCGAATCCGTGGACGGCGTCTACACCGGCAAACTGGTCGGCGAGCCCCTGCACGGCCCCGCGAAGGCGGAAGCGGTCCGCGCCCTGGCCGCCGCGGAGGGCCTGGACCTCTCCCGCTGCGCGGCCTACAGCGACTCGCACAACGACATCCCGATGCTCTCCCTCGTCGGCCACCCCTACGCCATCAACCCCGACACCAAGCTCCGCAAGCACGCCCGCAAACTCGACTGGCGCCTACGCGACTACCGCACAGGCCGCAAGGCAGCGAAGGTCGGCATCCCGGCGGCAGCCGGCGTCGGAGCAGTGGCCGGCGGCACGGCAGCGGCAATCGCCCTGCACAGGCGCCGCCGATAGCGGTGCCCACGACGGCCTGCTGGTGTTCGCGCAGCGCGGTACGGGACAGCGCTGCGCGGACTGCCCGCCCGCGCTCCGGTAACCCGGCGACACGCCACCTCACCACCGCGGCCGACCGCACCCCGGCGGGGACACCCCCTCTCCCACGACCGAACGGGCATACACCCCCTGTAGGCACGACCCGGCCTCCCTCCCACTACCCACAGTCACTCTGCACCGCCGACCCGAATCCTCCAGCCCTCCACCCGGCAGAGCCCTGCCCTTCACGCCGTAGCGGTCACTCTCGGTACCAATCCAGCCACTTCCAGCCCGTCCGGCGTTCGAGGACGAGCCATTGCCATCCCCAGCCCCCACCCACCAGCAGGGGCTTCGCCGGCCCGGACATCTTCAGCCCGTCCGGGCGTTCGAGGACGAGACGTCGCCGCCCTCGAACCCCCGCCCACCCGCAGGGACGTTGCCTCACGGCCGGAGGCGGCCCCTCTCGGCGCCGGCCCCGGCATCTTCAGCCCGTCCGGCGTTTGAGGACGAGCCATTGCCGTCCCCAACCCCCGCCCACCCGGCAGGGCGCACTGCCCCACGGCCAAAGACGACCACTCTCGGCGCCGCCCCGGACATCTCCAGCCCGTCCGGCGTCACAGGACGAGCCATTGCCGTCCCGAACCCCCGCTCACCCGGCAGGGCGCGTTGCCTCACGGCCCAAGGCGGCCCCTCTCGGCGCCGCCCCGGACATCTTCAGCCCGTCCGGCGTTTGAGGACGAGGCCCTTCGGGCCGACAGCGGGGGTCCAGGGGGCGGCAGCCCCCTGGCGGGGTCGAAGGGGCGGAGCCCCTTCAAGGGATGGGACGGGTAGGGGCGGCGGGGGCGAGAAGCACTGACGGGGCGCCGAGTTGACCACGCCCGGTCGCGCAAGCCAATCCGCATTCCATACCCCCACAACCCCCTGTCCAGTCGCCTTGGCTGCACACGACCACAACACGCCCCGGAGACAGCCCGAACACGGACGACTTCGATCAACAACCGATCACTCTCCGGCACTTGATCGGCCGCCAAACGGTTACAGAAGAGACGCAATCGATGATTTGAGCAACTGGGCGTAGCAGTGCCTGCACGAAGCGTTATTCTCCTCAGACGCAAACCGGTACCCCTCCGTCGCTACGACGGGTGAACGGTCCCGCACTGCACGTGATGGAAGCTCTGCCTCTGGGAGTCCCGTGTACCCACACGTCGGGGTTGACGCCTCGGGCCTGGCTACGCTGCGCGCAACGGTCCAAGACCTGTTGCGCGGCTTCGTCCCCACCGCGTACGCCGTCCCCGCCCTCGCCGTAACCACCGCGCCCGTAGGCCCGTGCTACGCGCTCGCCGACGGCAGCGCCGCCGTCGGCAGGCGCGGTCGCTCGGCCGGTACGGCGACGACCGCCCGTCGGCCTGCCGCGGACAGCGACAGCGCTCGAATGATGGATCTCGTGGAACGCGCACAGGCCGGCGAGGCCGACGCGTTCGGAAGGCTCTACGACCAGTACAGCGACACCGTGTACCGCTACATCTATTACCGGGTCGGAGGAAAGGCCACCGCCGAGGACCTCACAAGCGAGACCTTTCTGCGGGCGCTCCGGCGCATCGGCACCTTCACCTGGCAGGGCCGCGACTTCGGCGCCTGGCTCGTCACCATCGCCCGCAACCTCGTCGCCGACCACTTCAAGTCCAGCCGCTTCCGGCTGGAGGTGACCACCGGCGAGATGCTCGACGCCAACGAGGTCGAGCGTTCCCCCGAGGACTCCGTCCTCGAGTCCCTCTCCAACGCCGCACTCCTCGAAGCCGTACGGCGACTCAACCCACAGCAGCAGGAGTGCGTCACTCTCCGATTCCTCCAGGGCCTCTCCGTGGCCGAGACCGCCCGCGTCATGGGCAAGAACGAGGGCGCCATCAAGACCCTCCAGTACCGAGCCGTCCGCACCCTCGCCCGGCTCCTCCCGGACGACGCACGCTGAGCGCGTCCCCCCTACCGAACCAGCACGCTCCGCAACCTTCAACTCACCCTCGGTGAAAGTCCGTTGACTTCGCGGTCCGTTCATCCTCCGTCCGTAACCCAAGTGCCAAGCCGCTCGTTGTGCGGGATGCAGGCTCCCTGTGGTCACTCCCTGGCCGACTTCGATCACTCGATCGTGTGGATTCGGTCAGGGCGTGCAACCCTCAGGACCCCCTGGGGAGTCGACCGTCATGATGAGAGGAGGTGCCGCCAGTGATCGCGAACGTATCGGCGCACCGGCGGGCGAACGCCTTCGCCCAGGCCCTGGAGGAGCTGTCCGACCGGGGCTCGGCGGCCGAGCAGGCCGAGCAGCCCGATGGATCGGCACCGGCACCGGCTGCTGCGGAACAGACCGAGCAGGGGCGCCTGTTGGCCCTCACCACGGGACTCGGCGAGCTGCCCAAGCCCGTACTCGACCCCGAGGTCAAGGTCGTCCAGCGGGCCCAGCTCGTGGCCGCGATGGAGGCCATGCTCCAGGAGGGCACCGCGGGAGGCGAAGCGGGACCCGTCCTGCCCGAACAGCGTTCGGAGCGGGCAAGAGGCACGCATCGGGCATCCCCGCTGGGCAAGCTGCGACCACGTTCACGACTGGCCAAGGGCCTCACCGCGGGCGGGCTCAGCGTCGGTGTCGCCGCCAGCGCCTTCGGCGGAGTCGCCGCGGCGAGTTCCGACGCCCTGCCCGGTGACTCTCTCTACGGCCTCAAGCGCGGCATAGAGGATTTCAAGCTCAACGTCCTGGCCGACGGCGACGACGAGCGCGGGCGAACGTATCTCGACCAGGCCTCCACCCGGCTGAACGAGGCCCGGCGGCTGATGGAGCGAGGCCGCGGCGGGCAGCTCGACCACGAGTCGCTCGGCGAGGTCCGCCGCGCCCTGTCCGGCATGCGGCACGACGCCTCGGAGGGACACCGTCTACTCCGAGAGGCCTACCAGCGCCACCCGGATTCCCTGGGCCCCATCCAGGCCCTCTCCGCCTTCTCAAGCTCTCACCGCGAGGCGTGGGGGCACCTCCGCGAGCGGCTTCCCCTCCAACTCGGGGACGTCAGCGACCAGGTTTCCTCGGTCTTCGACGCCATAGACGACGAGGTCGCCCCGCTGCAGTCGCTCCTCCCGCCGACCCCGACACAGGGCGGCGACGGCAAGGGGCGAGGCGGTTCCGGCTCCTCGTCGACCGGCACGTCCGGCTCCGACCGGTCGGCCCGCCCCAGCGCCGGCGGCAGCGGCTCCTCCGACGGCAACGGGCCCAGTAACCCCAGCAAGTCCGCCGAGAGTTCGGCCGGCGAGAGCGACGGCCTGCTCGGCGGGAACACCGGCGGCCTCCTCGACCCACCGAAGGACACCGGCAGCACCGGCACCTCCCCGTCCACATCAACACCGAGCACCGAGCCCGCCGTCACCCTCCCACCCCTCCTGCCCGGCCTCCTGCCGGGCCTGGGTATCGAGGGCGAGGACGCGAACTAGCGGCCACGGAGCCAGTCATACGGCGATGGGGGCGCCCCTCTCACGGAGGGCGCCCCCATCGCCGTACAAACGAAACGGACAACTGGCCGGGCCGGACTCCATCCGGCGGCTCCCCTGGAGCAGCGCCCCGGGGCACCGGCGAGCAGCCCTCGCAAACGATCTCTCTCCTTGAACACGCGAACGCCTCAGAAAGGCCGACCGCCGCTGCACCAGCAGCTTGGCCCCTCCTGTCTGCTGCCCTCGCACTGCTTCGCAGGCTTCGGACAACTGGCCGGACTCCGTCCGGCGGCTCCCCTGGAGCAGCGCCTCGGGGCACCGGCGAGCAACCCTCGCAAACGATCTCTCTTCTGAAACAGCGAACGCCGTCAGAAAAAGACCGACCGCCGCTGCACCAGCAGCTTGTACAGCGTGTGCTGGATCTGCTCCCTGACCTGGTCGGTCAGGTTGAACATCAGCATCGGGTCCTCGGCGGCCTCCGGCGGATAGCCGTCCGTGGGAATGGGCTCGCCGAACTGGATCGTCCATTTGGTGGGGAGCGGGATTCCTCCGAGCGGGCCGAGCCACGGGAAGGTCGGCGTCAGCGGGAAGTACGGGAAGCCCAGCAGCCGGGCCAACGTCTTCGCGTTGCCGATCATCGGGTAGATCTCCTCCGCGCCGACGATCGAGCACGGAATGATCGGCGTGCCCTTGCGCAGGGCGGTGGAGACGAAACCGCCCCGGCCGAAGCGCTGGAGTTTGTAGCGCTCGCTGAATGGCTTGCCGATGCCCTTGAAACCCTCAGGCATCACGCCGACCAACTCGCCCTGGCCCAGCAGCCGTTCGGCGTCCTCGGCGCAGGCGAGGGTGTGGCCGAGCTTGCGGGCGAGTTCGTTGACCACGGGCAGCATGAAGACCAGGTCGGCCGCGAGCAGGCGCAGATGCCGGCCCGCCGGGTGATGGTCGTGCACGGCGACCTGCATCATCAGGCCGTCCAGCGGCAGCGTGCCGGAGTGGTTGGCGACGATCAGGGCGCCGCCCTCCGACGGGATGTTCTCGACGCCCTTCACCTCGACCCGGAAGTAGTTCTCGTACACCGGGCGCAGCAGGGACATCAGGACCTGGTCGGTGAGCTCCTCGTCGTACCCGAAGTCGTCGACCTCGTAGTCCCCGGTGAGGCGGCGGCGCAGGAAGGCCAGGCCGCTCGCGATACGCCGCTCCAGGCCTCCGTCGTCCTGGGGCCGCTGGGGCGGCTGTTCCTCACGTGTCACAGGAACATCATCCTGCGCGAAGGCCCGTCCCGGGAGGGGCTGGACCTCGCGTACCAGCGCGGATTCACCGCTCTTACGCCGGTTCCCCGCACTCCGGCGCCGCTGCGGCCGCTGCACGGCACTCCCGCGGGACCGGTCGTCGTCGAACGGAATGACCTTGGCGTCCGCCATCGTTGATGCGCTCCTCAGTTGGCGCTCTGCGTCGGAAGGTGGCCGCCGCCCAGCGCGGGCAGCGCGGCGATCCGGTCGACGGCCCCCGCAAGGGCCTCCGGCGGCAGGAGTCCGGGACCGCGGCTCTTGGCGAAGTCCGCGAACGTCTCCGCCGTCGTGTACTTCGGCTTGAATCCGAGCGTCTCTCGCATCTGGTCCGTCGACACCACCCGGCCGTGGGTGAGCAGCCGGATCTGCTCGGGCGAAAAGTCCGACATGCCCAGGGTACGCACCAGGGAGCCCGCCCAGGTGACGGCGGGCAGCAGCAGCGGCACGGTGGGGCGGCCGAGACGCCGGGAACACTGCGAGAGCAGCAGGACCCCGTCGCCGGCGATGTTGAAGGTGCCGCTGTTGAGCGTGCCGCGCTCCGGCTCGTGCGAGGCGATGCGCAGCACCTCGATCACGTCGTCCTCGTGGACGAACTGAAGCCGCGGGTCGTAGCCGAACACGGTCGGCAGGACCGGCAGCGAGAAGTACGAGGCGAGCGGCGTGTCCGCGGTCGGACCGAGGATGTTGGCGAACCGCAGCACGCACACGGCGACGTCCGGCCGCCGCCGCGCGAACCCGCGCACATACCCCTCGACCTCGACCGCGTCCTTGGCGAAGCCGCCGCTGGGCAGCGACTTGGGCGGGGTCGTCTCGGTGAAGACGGCCGGGTCGCGGGGCGCGGAGCCGTACACGTTCGTACTGGACTTGACCACGAGCCGCTTCACGGTGGGGGACTTCTGGCATGCGCCGAGCAGCTGCATGGTCCCGATGACGTTGGTTTCCTTGACCGTGGTCCGGCTGCCGCTGCCGAGCGCGGTTCCGGTCACATCCATGTGTACGACGGTGTCGGCGCCGCTCTCGGCCAGCACCCGCGCGATCGTGGGCTGCCGGATGTCGGCCTGGATGAAGTCGGCACCCCCGAGATGGTGCTCGGGCGGCACCGCGTCCACGGCGACCACCCGGTCCACTTCCGGGTCACGCTGGATCCGTCGTACGAACCGGCCCCCCAGTTGACGGGCCACTCCGGTCACGAGCACGACCTTGCCCAAGATCAGCGCCTTCCTTCCAGCACTCGTCCCGCTGCGTACCCTGCCGAGTTCCCCGTGTGCCGCCAACTTAGCGGGTCGGCGTTGCGCTGTGATGACCGCCCAATGCATGAAGTGACGAAAATTCCCTGCGTACGACCGGACGGCTCATGCGTCGTCCAGTCATACGCACAGAGTCCGATCCCTCGTACGCGATCTCGATACGCATGTGGCCCCCCACCAGTTCTGATGGGGGGCCACAAAGCGCGCCACTTTCGCGGCGCGCCGCGCTTACTTCTTGTTGCGACGCTGAACGCGCGTGCGCTTGAGCAGCTTGCGGTGCTTCTTCTTCGCCATCCGCTTGCGCCGCTTCTTGATAACAGAGCCCACGACTACCCTCGCTCACTTCTCATCACTCGGCGTTGGGCGCCATGGGCCCATACGACCTACGAGGGGCTAGCCTACCCGCCCGAGCGCTGAGGTCGTAATCGAGGGGGAGAGAGGGGAAATCCCGAAGGGCCCTGAGAGCCCTGAGTCCCCCCTCGCACCCACTGCCGTCAGGCGGTTTCCACCCCCACATAGCTCTCGCGGAGGTATTCGTGAACCGCTTGCTCCGGGACGCGGAACGAACGCCCCACCCGGATCGCGGGCAGATGACCGCTGTGCACCAGCCGGTACACGGTCATCTTCGACACTCGCATCACCGAGGCGACTTCCGCCACGGTAAGGAACTGAACCTCGTTCAGAGGCCTCTCGCCAGCTGCAGCCATGACACACCTGAACCTTCCGCACTCGACGGCCACCGGCTTCCCCTTCCGGTGACTCTTCGTCGCTGCGTGCTCACTCCCCAATGTAGGTGCCAGTGATGCGAGTGGGGAAGAGGTGCACCCATCGGCGGCCTACTGGGACAGACACGCTCGATTGAGTACGTAGCGGGTAAGCGGCCGGTAGTAATCAGACCGCACAGCGTCATCAAGTGGAACGACGACGGACACAGACCCCTCGGCCTCCCCCACAAAGAGCGCGGGGTCATCCGTATCGGCCAGACCAATGGCCTCAAACCCCAGCTGACCTGCCCCGCAGACCCACCCGTGATCCCCGATCACCAACTCCGGCAACGGCCCGCCGGCCTCCGCCGCAGCCGCCAGCGCGGTGCGAACCGGGAGCGGCGAGTGCGTGTGTGCGCCGGTCTCACGCCCGGTGCTCGGAGCGCCGGGTTCCCGCACCAACGCGACTCCTCGTACGTAGGCAAGGTTGTACGTGCGTAGGCCGAACCGGGTCGTTATGTCGACACAGCGACCATGCGCAGGGGTGAGAACGGCACATCCCGCCGCCGACAACGCGTCCGCCAAGGCGGCGTAGAAACCGAGCAGCCGATGCGGATGCCCGGTACCGAGCAGCACGGGTACCCGGCGCTGCGCGGCCTCCCCGATCCGATCAGCGAAGGCATCCAGTCCGCTCAAGGTTCGCTCCGGATCGATCACATCCGGTCCGGACACACACGCCGGATCGGCCGAAACCCCGCACCTCTCCGCCATCAACTCCATCAGATCCCGCTGCCCCCAAGCCCACTCGGGATCAAGCCCGATGAGCACACGAGGATCCCGAGCCGCGAAAAGCCGATAACTCCTGAGACTCACCTCCCGAGAAGTCGCCACAGTCCCAGCAAGCCGAGCAGCCAGCAGATGAGCGCGAAGGGTTCCGGTACTCAACACGTCAGCGATAGTGACGGACAAGCCGACACGGGGCCGCGGGAACGCGGCAACACCGCGCAGTTGGGCTAACGGACATTGCACCCCACCCACCCACAGAGGGCTAAGCCACACGGCAGGGACGCCCACCTTTCGTCGCCGCTCCAGGCACCCGCAGCCCGTCCGGTCCCAACCCTCGCCCACCCGGCAGGGCGCACTGCCCCACGGCCAAAGACGACCACTCTCGGCGCCGGCCCGGGCATCTCCAGCCCGTCCGGCGTTTGAGGACGAGGCCCTTCGGGTCGAAGCGGGGGTCCAGGGGGCGGCAGCCCCCTGGCGGGGTGGAAGGGGCGGAGCCCCTTCAAGGGATGGGACGGGTAGGGGCGGCGGGGGCGAGAACCTCCCGGCCCGCACACCGCACCTACGCCAACAACCCCCGCAACGGAAACACAGCCCGCCGCGTAGCCAACACCGCCTGATCCAACCGATCCGCAGGGTCGTACCCCGCCTCCCACCCAGCCCAGGAAATCGGCCACCGCCCATCAGTCATCCGCGCCGGCCCCAACTGCCGAGTCCGCGCGAAGACTTCCTGCCGCCACCCCTCAGGAATCATCGCCTCAGGCTCAATCGCCCGCCCCGCAGCAATCCCCACCAGATGCGTCCACGACCGCGGCACAACCTCCACCACGGCATATCCACCCCCGCCCAGCGCCACCCACTTCCCGTCGGAGTACTCGTGCGCCAGGTCATGACAGGCCACCTGCACAGCCCGCTGCGCATCCAACGACACGGCAAGATGCGCCAGCGGATCCTCAAAGTGCGTATCGGCCCCATGCTGCGTCACCAACACCTGCGGCCGAAAATCCGCGATCAGCTCCGGCACCACGGCATGGAACGCCCGCAACCACCCCGCATCCCCGGTCCCCGCCGGCAACGCCACATTCACGGCCGTACCCTCCGCTGACTCCGCCCCGGTCTCCTCCGGCCACCCGGTCTGCGGAAACAACGTACGAGGATGCTCGTGCAAGGAGACCGTCAGCACCCGCGGGTCCTCCCAGAACGCCGCCTGCACCCCGTCCCCGTGGTGGACATCCACATCGATGTACGCGACCCGCTCGGCCCCCAGCTCCAACAACCGGGCAATGGCCAGCGAGGCATCGTTGTAGATACAGAACCCCGACGCACCCCCCGGCATCGCATGATGCAGCCCACCCGCGAAGTTCACCGCATGCAGCGCCTCCCCCCGCCACACGGCCTCCGCAGCCCCCACCGACTGCCCCGCGATCAGCGCGGACGCCTCGTGCATCCCCACAAAGGCAGGATCGTCCATCGTCCCGATCCCATACGACTGGTCCGCCGCCCCCGGATCCACAGAGGCCGCCTTCACGGCCTCGATGTAGTCCTGCCGGTGCACCAGCCGCAACGTCGACTCCCCGGCAGGCTGCGCCGCGACGACGTCCACTTCCTTGTCCAGCCCGAAGGCCTCGACGAGTCTCCTGGTCAGGGCGAGCCGGACCGGGTCCATCGGATGGTCCCGACCGAAGTCATAGCCCGTTACTGCCTCGTCCCACATCAGCTGTGCGCGGCCGCTCATGCCCGTCACCGTATCGGTCCGGTTGAGCGGCGAACGACCGGGCGTACACAAGCGTCACCAGCACCAACACCATCGGCACAAGCATCGCCCCGCGATAGTTCCACGCATCGCCCAGCGCCCCCACCAAGGGGGAACCGATCAAAAACCCCACATAATTGAACACATTGAGCCGCGCAATGGCCGCATCCGAAGCCCCCGGACCGTATTTCTCGGAAGCAAGCCGCCCAGCCGCCGCGAACGTCTGCGGCACCAGCACACACAGCCCCAGCCCGAGCAGCGTGAACCCCACCATCCCGACCCACGCCCCCGGCGCCCCGGCCACCACCGCGAACCCTCCGGCCGCCACCAAGGCCCCCATCCGCACGACCACGACAGCCCCGAACCTCCGCACCCCGAAGTCCCCGATGGCCCGCCCCACCAGCGTGGTCACCATGTAGACGTTGTACGGCACGGTGGCCAGCTGCTCCGAACTCCCGAGCACGTCCTGGAGATACTTCGCACTCCAGTTGGAGACGGTCGAGTCCCCGATGTACGCGAAGGTCATCACCAGACACAGCGGCAGGAGCACCTTGAAGGCAACGGCCCCCTTCACCCCTGCCTCCCGGGCCACCACACCGGCCTCGACAACACCTCGGGAACCGCCGTCGACGTACCACCGACTCCCCACCAACGCGGCCGGCAGCAACACCGCCACGACCGGCAGATACGACACGACCAGCGCCAGATCCCAGTGCGCCCCCACCCACGCCAGCGAGGCCCCAACGATCCCACCCAGGCTGTACACGGCATGGAAGCTGAGCATGATGCTGCGCCCGTACGACCGTTGCAGGCTCACCCCGAGCATGTTCATCGAGGCATCGAGCACACCCACGGCCAGCCCGAACGCGGCAAGCGCGAGCCCCAGCTCGACCATCCGCTCCCCCGCCCCGACCCCGAGCAGCGCCAGGAGCACGACCGGCTGGGACCACCGCAGCAACCGGCTCGGCGGTATCCGCTTCACCAGCCGCTCCGTCGTCACACTCCCGACACCGGCCAGGATCGGCACTGCGGCGAGAAAGGCAGGCAACAGCGCGTCAGAGACCCCGTACCGGTCCTGAATGGCCGGAATCCGGGTCACCAGGAGGGCAAAGGCGACACCCTGAGCGAAGAAGCTGAACGCCAACGAGGCCCTACCGCGCCGCAGCACACCAGTCATGGCGGCGAGCGTAAGGCCCCGGGATACTGGTGGGTAGATCCAGCCAAAGATGAATTTCCCTCAAGTTCAGCGGACACCCCGGTCGGCGGCAGCCCGCAGCAGATCGACCAACTCCTCCATGTCGGCGAAGAGTCGAGTGGCCCCGCCCAGCCTCCCCGCAGGCGTCATCGCGGTGAACCCGTACACGTCCATCCCCGCCGCCACCGCCGCCTGGACTCCCAACGGGCTGTCCTCGACGACGACACACCGCTCAGGCACGACCCCCATGCGCTCGGCCGCGTGCAGAAACAGATCCGGCGCCGGCTTCCCCCGCCCCACGTCCTGAGAACTGAAGATCCGCCCCTCATCGAAGAACCGGTCCAGCCCTGTGGTCCGATGCCCCACCCGAATCCGCTCATGGCTCCCGGAAGAGGCGACACAATACGGCACCCGGTCCCCAGCAAGCGTCTCGAGCACGTCCACGGCGCCGGCCACCGCCTTCAACTCCCGCTCGAACGCGGCGAACACCCGCGCGTGAAAGACGTCGTCAAAGTCCTCGGGAAGCCGCTGCCCCGTCCGCTCCAGCACCAGCTCATGCACCCGATGCATTGCCGCCCCCATGTAGTCCCGTATGGAGTCCTCGTACGAGGTCGGGTGCCCCAGCTCAGTGAGATACGCGGCGAGGAGCCGGTTGGAAATGGGCTCACTGTCGACGAGTACACCGTCGTTGTCGAAAATGACGAGGTCATAGCGCATGGCAAGAGCCTAAGCGGTGCAGGAGCCGGAAATGCAGAAAGCCCCCGAACCGGTATCCCCGGCCGGGGGCTCTCAAAATTTGTTCGGCGGCGTCCTACTCTCCCACAGGGTCCCCCCTGCAGTACCATCGGCGCTGTAAGGCTTAGCTTCCGGGTTCGGAATGTAACC
>NZ_JAGMUL010000110.1 GCF_019049285.1 Streptomyces sp. AC550_RSS872 | reverse complement strand
CTGGCGCAACCTGCGCGACGGTGTCGAGTCGATCGTCGCTCTGACCGACGAGGAACTCACCGCGGCGGGAGTACCACCGGAAACCTTCAACCGGCCCGACTTCGTCAAGGCCGGACCACGCTTCCAGGACGCCGGCCTCTTCGACGCCGAGTTCTTCGGATACACCGCCCGCGAAGCCCAGCTCATGGACCCCCAGCACCGCCTCTTCCTGGAGACCGCCTGGCAGGCACTGGAGAACGCCGGCTACGACTCCGCACAGTACGACGGCACCATCGGCGTCTACGCCGGCGCCGGAACG
>NZ_JAGMUL010000109.1 GCF_019049285.1 Streptomyces sp. AC550_RSS872 | reverse complement strand
CCGCCGACCGCGATGAGCGAGCCGAACAGGTAGAGCCAGTAGGCGAACATGTTCAGCCGCGGGAAGGCGACGTCGGGGGCGCCGATCTGGAGCGGCATGATCCAGTTCGCGAAGCCGGCGAACAGCGGCGTCGCGAACATCAGCAGCATGATCGTGCCGTGCATCGTGAACGCCTGGTTGAACTGCTCGTTCGACATGAT
>NZ_JAGMUL010000108.1 GCF_019049285.1 Streptomyces sp. AC550_RSS872 | reverse complement strand
TCGGCCCGTCCTGCGACCAAGCCTTGCGCCAGCGCTGTACCGACCGGACGCTGACCCGCAGGTCGTGCGCGATGACCGCGTTCTCGTCGCCCTGGGAGAACCGCTCGGCCGCTTCCATCCTCAACTGCTCGCGGAAGGCTCGCCGTTCGTCGGTCAGCCCGCCCCCTTGCGCATACCTCATGCAGTCGGCATACCGCAGGGATCATGGACCGTCAGCCCATACCG
>NZ_JAGMUL010000107.1 GCF_019049285.1 Streptomyces sp. AC550_RSS872 | reverse complement strand
CCCCCGTGCCGCCCCCGCCCCACCAGGGCCTCCCCCCGCTGCCCCAGGGCTTCGCGCCCGCGCACCCCGCGCAGGGGGCTCCGCAGCAGGCCGGCCAGCCGGACCCGCAGGCCGCCGCGGCCGCAGCAGTAGCCGGCCAGGCCCCCGGTTACGGCTACCCCCAGGCCCCGGCCCAGCCGCACCCCGGTCAGCCCGCCCAACAGGTCCCAGCGCAGGGCGCGTTCGGCGCTGCCCAGCCGCAGCCCGGCTACCCCGCGCAGGGCGGACAGCCCATGCCCGCCGACCCGCGCCAGGCGCACCAGCCCGGACAGCCGCAGGCAGCCGGGTACGGCTACCCGCAGCAGGCACCGCACCCGGGCCAGCCGCAGCCGCAGCCCCAGGCCGACGGATACGGCTACCCGCCCCAGGCCCCGCACCCCGGCCAGCCGCAGCCTGCCCAGCAGCAGCCGCAGCCCCAGCCGCACCCCGGGCAGCCCCAGCCGGGCCAGCCGCAGGCCGAGGGGTACGGCTACCCCCAGCAGCAGCCCGCGCCGCCCGGTTACGGCTACCCGCCCCAGCAGGGCGGCTACGGCTACCCCCAGCAGCAGGCTCAGCAGCAGCCGGCACCCCAACAGCAGCCCCCGGCCCAGCCCCAGCCGCAGGCGCCGCAGCAGCAGGCACCCCAGCAGAACCCCGCTGTCCCGCCCGCCGCCTACGGCAACCAGGGCCAGGGCAACCAGGGCTGGAGCGCCCCGCCCGGCCCCCAGGCCGGTCCCGGTGCCCCCCAGCAGCAGCAAGCCGCGCCCGGCACTCCGCTCGGTTACAACGCCGCCGTGGAGCTGTCGTCCGACCGGCTGCTGCGCAACCAGCCCAAGGCCCGCAAGAACAACCAGGCCCCGTCCCGGTTCAAGCTCGGCGCCAAGAAGGAGGCCGCGGAGCGGGAGCGGAAGCTGGGTCTGATCCGTACGCCGGTGATGTCCTGCTACCGGATCGCGGTCATCAGCCTCAAGGGCGGCGTCGGCAAGACCACGACGACGATGGCGCTCGGTGCCACGCTCGCCAGCGAGCGGCAGGACAAGATCCTCGCGATCGACGCCAACCCGGACGCGGGCACCCTCGGCCGACGGGTGCGGCGCGAGACGGGCGCCACCATCCGTGACCTGGTGCAGGCGATCCCGCAGCTCAACAGCTACATGGACATTCGCCGCTTCACCTCGCAGGCCCCCTCGGGCCTGGAGATCATCGCCAACGACGTGGACCCGGCGGTCTCCACCACCTTCAACGACCAGGACTACCGCAGCGCGCTCGACGTGCTCGGCAAGCAGTACCCGATCATCCTCACGGACTCGGGCACCGGCCTGCTCTACAGCGCGATGCGCGGAGTGCTGGACCTCGCCCACCAGTTGATCATCATCTCCACGCCCTCGGTGGACGGTGCGAGCAGCGCCTCGACGACGCTCGACTGGCTGTCGGCGAACGGCTTCGCCGATCTCGTCCAGCGGTCGATCACCGTGATCTCCGGTGTCCGCGAGACGGGCAAGATGATCAAGGTGGAGGACATCGTCGCGCACTTCGAGACCCGTTGCCGCGGTGTCGTCGTGATCCCCTTCGACGAGCATCTCGCGGCGGGCGCCGAGGTGGACCTCGACATGATGCGTCCGAAGACGCGCGAGGCCTACTTCGACCTCGCCTCGGTCATCGCCGAGGACATCGCGCGCACCCAGCAGGGCTTCGGCAACCCGAACATGCAGTACCAGCAGCCGCAGCAGGGCTACCCGGAGCAGCAGGGCTACCCGGCTCCGCAGCAGCAGCCGCAGCAGCCCTACGCCCAGCCCGGCGGCGCTCCGCAGCCGGGTCAGGGCTGGGGGCAGGCGCCGCAGCAGCCCGCGCCGGGCCAGGGCTGGCAGCAGCAGGCGCCGCCGCCCCAGGACCCGCAGCAGGGGCAGCAGCCGCAGCAGGGTTCCGTACCGCCCGGCTGGACGCAGCAGTAGCGCGTGAGCGCGTGAACCACGAAGGGCGGCCGGTGCCTCGGAGGCACCGGCCGCCCTTCGTCGTCGTCCGACCGGCTACTGCTTGTCGTGCTTCTCGGCGGCCGCGATCAGCTCCCGGCAGCGCTTCACGTCCTCGGCCATCTGCTCCAGCAGGGCGTCCAGCGACTCGAACTTCGCCTGGCCGCGGACGAAGGCGAGGAAGTCGACGGCGACATGCAGGCCGTACAGGTCCAGACCCACGCGGTCGATCGCGTACGCCTCGACCGTGCGCTCCGTGCCGTCGAACTGCGGGTTGGTGCCGACGGAGATCGCGGCCGGCATCATCTCGCCCTGGGCGTGCAGCCAGCCGGCGTAGACACCGTCGGCGGGGATGGCGGTGTGCGGGAGGGTCTCGACGTTGGCCGTGGGGAAGCCGAGTTCACGGCCCCGCTGGGCTCCGCGTACGACGACGCCCTCGACGCGGTGCGGGCGGCCCAGGATCTCGGCGGCGCCCTCGACGTCACCCTCGGCGACCAGGCGCCGGGTCAGGGTGGAGGAGAAGGGCTCGCCGCCACCCGCGTCGCCGGTCACGTACAGGTCGACGACCTCGACCTCGTAGTCGTAGGTCTTGCCCTGTTCGGCGAGGAACTCGACGTTCCCCGCGGCCCGGTGTCCGAAGCGGAAGTTGGGGCCCTCGACGACCGCCTTGGCGTGCAGCTTGTCGACCAGGACCTTGACCACGAACTCGGCCGGCGACAGCTTCGAGAACTCGGTCGTGAAGGGGAGGATCAGCACCGCGTCCACGCCCAGGTCGGCCATGAGGTCGGCGCGGCGGTGGTGCGGGGCGAGCAGGGGCGGGTGGCTGCCGGGGCGGACGACCTCGCTCGGGTGCGGGTCGAAGGTGACGACGACGGCGGGGACGCCCAGCTGCCGGGCGCGGTCCACGGCATGCCGGATGATCAGCTGGTGCCCTCGGTGGACCCCGTCGTAGGAACCGATGGTGACGACGCTGCGCCCCCAGTCCTGGGGGATGTCCTCCAAGCCACGCCAGCGCTGCACTGTGACCGCTCCTCGTCGAACCCGTGTCCGTCTATGCCCGTACGCTCTTATGCAGGTCTAAGGGTGCCATGCCGGGCGCCCACGGCCCGCATCGGCATGGATGCTGTGACCGGGTGCACGTACGGACGCGCTGCTCATGCGGGGACTCGGACGCCGGACAGGTTCTCGATCATCCTGCGGGTGCTCGGGCCCACCACCGCCGTCCACTCCTGCGGGGTGTCGGTCAGCCAGCCGGCGACCCGTGCGGCGAAGCCGGGGACGTGGCGGCCCAGGTCGACCAGGCCGCGGTCGAAACGGGCCGCGCCGTCCGGTGTTCGGACGAGCAGCAGACCGGTGTGGTGGACGAGGTCGCGCAGGCCGTCGTCCGGCCGGTCGCCGCGCCGCCGGACGGTGGCGTGCAGGAAGGCGTCGAGCACGGCGGGCGCGCGTTCGTGGGCGAGCAGGAAGTCCAGCAGGTCGCGGCGCAGGGCGCGGGAGCCGGGAGCGCCGGGAGCGGCGAGCACGACGGCGAGGGCCGCCCGGACCGGTTCCGTGCCGCCGTCCAGCAGGCCGGTGACCAGCGGCAAGAGGACGGCGTGTGCGCTCGGGCCCTGGTCGAGGCGCCGGTCGACGTACGCGGCGACGTCCGCGGCCGTCTCGGGGCGCCGCCGTACCGCCTCCCCGACGACGACGGCGACCCTGGACGCCAGGCCGGGCGTGGTGACGTCGGCGAGGGTGCGCAGCGCCGCTGCGGCGTCCGGTCGGCTCAGACGTGCCCGGAAGGCTTCGAGGACCTGGTCGGGGTGGGTGGCGAGGGCGACGACCAGGGCGCTGGGCGGGAACTGGGGGTCGTCGGCCGCGAAGTGCGCCAGCGCCTGCGGGAGATGGCGGGTACGGGTGTGCGGGTCCCGGACGAGGACGGCGAGCGCGCCGCCGTGCAGGGTGCAGTCGTCGGGGCGGGCGAGCAGGGCGAGGGCGGCGTGGCGGAGCAACTCGCGGTCGGCCTCGGTGCGGACATGGGGCGCGGCGCGCAGCCCGTACGCCACCGCCGCCACGCGCCGCCCGGGCCGTTCGTCGTGCGCCCAGCGGTCGACGGCCCGGCAGATCGCGGAGGTCTCCTCCTCGGACAGTACGGCGAGGAGTTCGTCGGCCTTGCGGTGCGCGCTGTCGACGAGGGTCTCGGTGAGGTCGTCGAGGGCGCCGTGGCGGTGTGTGTGGAGCAGGGCCTGGGCGGCTCCGGCGACGGTCGCGTGCGGGGTGGCGGGCAGCGGCCGGTCGTCGTCGAACCAGCGGGTGAGGTGGCGTTGTACGGCGGTGGGGTCGGCGGCGAGGAGCCGGGCGACGGCGTCCAGGTACCGGGGACGACGGGACTGCCGGGGCTCTGAGGCGCCGCGCGCCTCGGAGCCCTCGGCGGGCGGGCCGTCGGTGCGGACGAGACGGCGGAGCAGGTCGAGCCGCTCACCATCGGGGAGCGGCAGCGCGGTCCAGAAGCCGGGGTCGAACTCGCCGGGCGCGGCGCGATGGTGGCACCGCCAAGCCACGATCCGGTCGGTGAGCAGGCGCAGGACGTCCAGGTACGGCGTCGCGTCGGGAACGCGCAGCAGGGTCTCGGCGAGGAGCCGGGCAGCCCACCAAGAGGCGCGGTCAGCCTCCAACGCGTCCATCAACTCCTCCAGCCGGAGGGTGAGTTGGCGATGCCCATGGTGCCGTGGGAGCAGCAGGAGCGCCTGGACGACGGGTCCGATGCGGTGGTGCGGTACGGGGAGGGGGTGCTCGGCGTCGGGGTCGGTGCGGCGGCGGTGGACCAGGGCGTGCAGGGCCTCGTCCAGGTCGAGGTGCATGCCCTGGACCCAGTCGGCGAGCTCCTCGTGCGCGAAGCGGTAGCCGTTGCCCGCGGGGACGAGGAGGCCTTCGGTGAGGACTGCGGACGCCCAGCCGGTACCGCCGCCGAGCCGCGCGGGCGCCTGGCCCCACGGGAACACCGCCTCGAACGACGCCCGGTCCAGCTCTCCCTGACCGGGCCCGAGGCTGCGCCGCGCGGCCTCGTGGACCTGGCCGGAGACCTTGGCGGCGAGGCGGCGTACGGCGGTGCCGCGCAGGCCGTTCTCGACGGCGAGGCGGACGGCGACGCGCAGGCACATGAGGTCGAGGTGGGCGGAGAGGACGTCGTCGCGGTCGACCGGAGCGGTCGGTGCGTCGGGGAGGGCGGCGCGAACATCGGAGAGGAGGCGGAGGGCGAGGGGGTGGCGGGCATCGGGGCCGGAGAGGGCGCCTTCCGGGATGCCGTAGCGGGCGCGGGCCTGCCGGGCCTCGTCGGGGGTGAGGTCGTCGAGCGGCACGCAGGGCGGAATCCGTCCGGACGCCCAGTGCGCCGCCGGCTCAGCCGGGCGGTACAGCAGTTCCTGCGGGAACTCGGCGCCGGCCCCCTCCCAGTACTCCGCCCGGCACGCCACCACCAGCCGCGACCCCGTCACCCGCAGCCACTCCTCCGTGCCCTCGGTCCACTCCGTGAGCCGGTGGGCCAGGACCGGCGGCATTTCCTCCGGGCCGTCCAGGAGGAGCAGAAGGGGGCGGCCGGTGGCGCGGGAGAGGCCGGCCAGCCGCTCCGGGGTCGTGTCGCCCAGGGCGGCGGGGTCGACGGATGCCGACGCCGCCACGATGCGGGCCGCCCGGGTCAGCGCCCGGCGCGCGGCGTCGGCCACGGAGGTGTCGTCACTCTTGAGGTCGGCGCCGCGCAGCCACAGTGTGGGGGCCCCTTCCGGGCCTCGGTGGCGGCGGGCGGCGAGGGTCGCGAGTTCCGTCGTACGGCCGCTGCCGGGGCGCCCGACCAGGCCCAGCACGCAAGCCCGGCTCGTGGTGAAGGCACTGAACTCCCGTGCCGTAAAGCCGCGTTCGACCGGAGCCGTCACTCCCCCGGCGTCCGCCGCCGGACCGTCCTGCCCGACCGACGTGGCCGTCAGCTCCAGTACGCCGGCCAGGTTGAGGTCGGCTCCGTACGCCGGCACCGTCGCCGCGTTCTCGGCGAGCAGCTCGGCCAGCGGCCCGCCGCACCGTGGGTTCAGCGGTACGGCGAGAACGGCATCGCGCTGACCGGACCGCAGGGCCGTGCCGAGGACGCCCACGACAGCGCCGGTTCCGGCATCGAGGACGGGCCCTCCGGCCGCCCCGCCGCCCTGCCGCAGCGCATCCCGGCCGGCCGTACCGATCGCCAACTCCAGGGCACCGTCGAGAAGATGGAGGCGGTCCGTCACGGAGTACGTCGCGGACACCGCGCCCAGCACCCGCGCCTCCCGCCATCCCCCGGCCGCGATCCGCACATACGCCCCGATCCCGACCCGATCCCGCGCACTCACCGGCAACGGCTCCACGCCCAGCCCCTGAGTCCGTACGAGAGCCAGGCCCAGCTCCGGCAACGAGGTCACCTCGGCCGCGGGCACCACAGAGCAACGTTCCCCATCGGCAGCGCACAGGACCAGCCGGGCCAGACCATCGACCACCTCATGGCTGGTGACGACCGTGCCGCGATGGTCGGCCACGAACCCCAGACCGCGAGGCCGCCCGGCCAGGTCATGGATACGCACCAGGTCCTCGTCACGCACAAGGACGCCCAGGCCGTCGCCGCCCGGGCACTCCCCACCGCGACCTTCAGCAGCGCCACCGGCCCCGGAGAGCCCGCCCCCCTCCGGAGTCCCCGACGCGGCCCCCACATCCCGAAGCCCTGCACCGGCATCCACCTCAGGCCCGCCCAGCCCGCCCGACGCGACCCAAGGCCCCGACGCGGCCCCCACATCCCGGCCTGGTCCGCCGGCGTCCCGCTCGGCCCGGCCGAGATCGCCCGCCGCAGCCCAGGGCCCTGACCCATGGCCCAGGCCCTGACCTGGTCCGCCAGCGCCCGGCGCAGCGCCACCAAGCCCATCCGCCGCGGCCCAGACCCCCGACGCGGCCCCCAGGCCCCCAGGACCGCCCCACTCGCTGTCCCGCGCGCCCCGCTCCCCTTGCAGGTCTCCGTCCCACGTGCCCCAGGCCTCGCCCGGCGCCCCCGTCGCCCGCGTGCCGTCCGGCATCCGGCGGTCGCCGCCCGCCCCGGGGCCTCGTCCCGCCATCGTCGAACCTCCCCGCCGTGCGCCCACACGCCCATACGCCTGCGCCCTGTTTTTTCGACGGTAGGCGGGATGTGATCAGTGGGACAGATCGCGCAGCGAACGCGCCCCCTTCCGCTCCCTCGGTTCACTCCGAGCGCCTGCACAGACGGGTGAACAGGCGGGCGTCGTTGGATACACCCTAGGGGTGGGGGAACCGAGGGGGGACCGTGGAGCGGCGGGCACGACCCCGTGACCGCCGCTCCACGGGCAGGCACCGGACCGCGGTGCCCGGCGCCTCAGCCGAAGACGGCCAGGCTCTTCGCCTTGCCCTTGTGTTCCTCCACGAGCGCGAGGAGGCGGCCCTCGGGGCCGAAGACGGCGACGGAACCGGCGCCGGCGTACTCCTCGGGCATGTCGAGCCGGACCCCGTTGGTCAGCAGCCGGGCGCGCCTGGCGTCGACGTCCCAGCGCGGGAACGCGGCCGCGGCGGCCTCGGCGATCGGCATCACCGTCAGTTCCTGCTGGAGCTGCTCCAGGGTCCTCGCCGAGTCCAGCTTGTACGGGCCGACCCGGGTGCGGCGCAGCGCCGTGAGGTGGCCGCCGACGCCCAGGTCGGCACCGAGGTCACGGGCGAGGGCACGGATGTAGGTGCCGGAGGAGCAGACCACCGAGACGACCAGGTCGAGCACGGCGGTGCCGTCGTCGGCGACGGCGTCCCGGACGTCGTAGACCGAGAAGGACGAGACGGTGACCGGCCGGGCGGGGATGTCGAAGTCCTCGCCGTCCCTCGCCCGCTTGTAGGAGCGCACCCCGTCGATCTTGATGGCGCTGACCTTGGACGGCACCTGCATGATGTCGCCGGTCAGCTTGGCGATCCCGGCGTCGATGCCGTCGCGGGTGACCTTCGAGGCGTCGGCCGACCCCGTGATCTCGCCCTCGGCGTCGTCGGTGACGGTGGTCTGGCCCAGGCGGATCGTGCCCAGGTACTCCTTCTCGGTCAGGGCCAGATGACCGAGGAGCTTGGTCGCCTTCTCGACGCCGAGGACGAGGACGCCCGTCGCCATGGGGTCGAGGGTGCCGGCGTGCCCGACGCGTCGCGTGCGCGCGATACCGCGCATCTTGGCGACCACGTCGTGCGAAGTGAAGCCCGACGGCTTGTCGACGATGACAAGGCCGTCGGGCGTGGTGTGCTTCTGCGTCATTCCGCGGTGTCGCCGTCCGTCTCGTCCTCGGCGCCCGGCTTGCGGTACGGGTCCGCCTCACCGGCGTACTTCGCGCCCGCGGACACCTCGCGCACCTTCTCGTCGGACTGCCGGGCCTTGTCGAGGAGGTCCTCGATGGTCCGGGCGGTGTCCGGAAGGGCGTCGGCGACGAAGGTCAGGGTCGGTGTGAACTTCACGCCCGCGGCAGCCCCGACCGCCGACCGGAGCACGCCCTTGGCGCTCTCCAGTCCGGCCGCGGCGGCCGCCCGCTCCTCGTCGTCCCCGTACACCGTGTAGAAGACGGTCGCCTCCCGCAGGTCACCCGTGACCCGCGTGTCCGTGATGGTGACGTGCGAGCCGAGCCGCGGGTCCTTGATCCCACGTTGCAGCTTCTGGGCCACCACCTCCCGGATGAGGTCCGCCAGCCTTTTCGCCCGCGCGTTGTCGGCCACTGGTCCGTCTCCCGTTCTTTCTTCTTCTACGTTCTTGGCTGTTGGTCGTCAGTCGTCGTGGTCACCGTGGAAGCGCCGTCGGACCGACAGCAGTTCCACTTCCGGACGCCCGGCGACCAGCCGTTCGCACCGGTCCAGTACGTCGGTGAGGTGACCGGCGTCGCCGGACACCAGGGCGATGCCGATCCCGGCCCGCCGGTAGAGGTCCATGTGGTCCACCTCGGCCGCGCTCACCGCGTACTTGCGCTGAAGCTCGGCGACGATCGGGCGGACGACGGATCGCTTCTCCTTCAGCGACCGTACGTCGCCGAGGAGGAGGTCGAAGGACAGCGTCCCCACATACATGTGTGTAACCGGTTCACCCGCCGGTACGGGATCGATGGCCCTGCCATCGGTGAGGCAGGGACATCAGAACCGTACAACGAAGGGGCCGGGCCGATCGACGGATATTACGCTCCGTAGACCCGGGCAGCTCCCGAGCGCCGGTCGAGCGCATTCAGCCCGTCCGGCGTTTGAGGACGAGGCCCGTTCAGGGCCGAAGCGCCGTCCTGGGGGGCGACAGCCCCCGGAACGGCGCGCTGGCCGACGGAAGCAAGCTCCCGTCGGCCAGCGCAAACCGTCGGCCTTACGCCCGCGGCTTCTCGCGCATCTCGTACGTCGCGATGACGTCGTCGACCTTGATGTCGTTGAAGTTGCCGAGGTTGATACCGCCCTCGAACCCTTCGCGGATCTCGGTGACGTCGTCCTTGAAGCGACGCAGACCCTCGATGTTGAGGTTCTCCGCGATGACCTTGCCATCGCGGACGAGGCGCGCCTTGGTGTTGCGCTTGACCTCGCCGGAGCGGATGAGAACACCCGCGATGTTGCCCAGCTTGGACGACTTGAAGACCTCGCGGATCTCCGCCGTACCGAGCTCGACCTCTTCGTACTCCGGCTTGAGCATGCCCTTGAGGGCCGCCTCGATCTCCTCGATCGCCTGGTAGATGACCGAGTAGTACCGGACGTCCACGCCCTCGCGCTCGGCCATCTGCTGCGCACGCCCGGCGGCGCGCACGTTGAAGCCGATCACGATGGCGTCCGAGCCCATGGCCAGGTCGATGTCGGACTCCGTGACCGCACCGACACCGCGGTGCAGGACGCGGATGTCGACCTCTTCGCCGACGTCCAGCTGGAGCAGGGAGGACTCCAGAGCCTCGACCGATCCGGACGCGTCGCCCTTGATGATCAGGTTCAGCTGCTGGACCTCGCCGGCCTTCAGCACCTTGTCCAGGTCCTCCAGCGACACGCGGCGCGTGCGCTTCGCGAAGGCGGCGTTGCGCTCGCGAGCGGCACGCTTCTCCGCGATCTGGCGGGCCGTACGGTCCTCCTCGACGACGAGGAAGTTGTCGCCCGCGCCCGGGACGTTGGTGAGACCCAACACCTGGACCGGAGTCGACGGACCGGCCTCGGCGACGTTGTTGCCGTTGTCGTCGAGCATGGCGCGCACACGACCGTAGGCGTCGCCCACGACCATCGTGTCGCCGACCCGCAGCGTGCCTCGCTGGACGAGGACCGTCGCCACGGCACCGCGGCCGCGGTCGAGGCGGGACTCGATGGAAATACCCTGCGCGTCCTGGTTCGGGTTGGCCCGCAGGTCGAGCGAGGCGTCGGCCGTCAGGATCACGGCCTCCAGCAGGGAGTCGATGTGCAGACCCTGCTTGGCGGAGATGTCGACGAACATCGTGTCGCCGCCGTACTCCTCGGCCACCAGCCCGTACTCGGTGAGCTGGCCGCGCACCTTGGTCGGGTCGGCGCCCTCGACGTCGATCTTGTTGACCGCGACGACGATCGGGACCTCGGCCGCCTTGGCGTGGTTGAGCGCCTCGACCGTCTGCGGCATGACGCCGTCGTTGGCCGCGACGACCAGGATCGCGATGTCCGTCGACCGGGCACCACGGGCACGCATGGCGGTGAACGCCTCGTGACCCGGGGTGTCGATGAAGGTGATCGCGCGGTCCTCTTCGTTGACCTGGGTCGAGACCTGGTAGGCACCGATGTGCTGGGTGATGCCGCCGGCCTCGCCCGCGATGACGTTCGTCTTGCGGATGGCGTCGAGCAGCCGGGTCTTACCGTGGTCGACGTGACCCATGACGGTGACGACCGGCGGGCGGACCACCAGGTCCTCCTCGTCGCCCTCGTCCTCGCCGAACTCGATGTCGAAGGACTCGAGCAGCTCGCGGTCCTCCTCCTCCGGGCTGACGATCTGAACCGTGTAGTTCATCTCGTCGGCGAGGAGCTGGAGGGTCTCGTCGGAGACGGACTGCGTCGCGGTGACCATCTCGCCGAGGTTCATCATGACCGCGACGAGCGACGCCGGGTTGGCGTTGATCTTCTCCGCGAAGTCGGTGAGCGACGCACCGCGCGACAGGCGAATGGACTCGCCGTTGCCGCGAGGCAGCATCACGCCGCCGACCGACGGGGCCTGCATGGCCTCGTACTCCTGGCGCCTCTGCCGCTTCGACTTACGGCCACGACGCGCGGGACCACCGGGACGACCGAAGGCGCCCTGCGTGCCACCACGGCCACCGGGACCACCGGGACGGCCGCCGAAGCCGGGACGGCCACCGCCGCCACCGCCGGGACCACCCGGACGGCCGGCGAAACCGCCGCCACCGCCACCGGGACCACCGGGACGACCGGCGAAACCGCCACCGCCGCCGCCACCGGGACGACCGGCGAAGCCGCCGCCGCCCGGACGACCGCCGCCACCGCCACCGGGACGACCGCCGCCACCGGGACCACGGCCACCGGGGCCACCGCCGCCGGGACGCGGGCCGGCAGCAGGACGCTGCGGCATCATGCCGGGGTTCGGACGCGGACCGCCGGGGCCGCCGCCGGGACGCGGACCGCCGCCCTGCGGACGGGGCATGCCGCCCGGGGTGGGACGCGCGCCGCCCGGAGCCTGCGGACGGGGACCGCCCGCCGCACCCTGGGGACGGGGACCGCCCTGACCCTGCGGACGCGGAGCGCCGCCGGGGGCACCGGGGCCGCCCTGGCCGCCGGGACGCGGGGCGCCGCCCGGACGGGGCGCCTGCGGGCGCGCCATGCCGGTGGAGCCACCAGAGGTGAACGGGTTGTTGCCCGGACGGGGACCGGCCGGACGGGCACCGGGACGCGCGCCGCCGCCACCCGGACGCGGAGCGCCGGGACGGTCGCCGCGGTCACCACGGCCCTGGCCGCCCTGGCCGGGACCACCCGGACGGGGGGCGCCGGGACGCGGCGCCTGGCCGCCCGGACGCGGAGCACCCGGACGCGGGCCGGAGCCCTGGCCCTGGGAGGCGGCCGGAGCGGCGGGAGCCGCCGGGGGCGCCGTGAACTCGGGCGCGGTCGGAGCCGGGGACGCCGGGGCGGGCCGCGGCGCGGGCTTCGGGCCCGGGGTCGGACGGGGGCCGGGAGTGGCCGGCGCGGCGGGAGCCGCGGGCTTCTCGGCAGCGGCCGGCTTGGGGGCCGGCGGGCGCGGGGCGGCCGGACGGGCAGCCTGCGCCGGAGAGGGGGCCGCCGGCTTTGCCGGGGCAGCCTTGCGGGCGGAAGCGGGCTTGCCGCCTCCGTTGCCCTGCTGGAGGGCGTCCGTCAACTTACGGACGACGGGCGCTTCGATGGTCGAAGACGCCGAACGGACGAATTCACCGAGTTCCTGGAGCTTGGCCATGACGACCTTGCTCTCAACCCCGAACTCCTTGGCGAGTTCGTATACCCGGACCTTAGCCACTTCGCTCCTTTTAGGTCCGGGTGTGTCCGGACCGTCGCTACTTCATGGGCGTACTCATCGCGTGCTCATCGAGTGCTCATCGCAATCTCGACCTACTTCCAACTCGCGGGGTACCAGGGCCGCACGGGGGTTCCGCGCGACGCGTCTTACGGTGTTGCCTGCTCAGCAACTGTTGTCTGCTCGACGTACTGGCGCAACGCCTTTGTGTCGAGCGCTCCCGGGGCGCGCAACGCCCGCGTGAACGCCCGGCGGCGTACCGCCTGGTCGAGACAGACCAGTGCGGGGTGTACGTACGCACCCCGGCCGGGCAGCGTACCGCGAGGATCAGGGACGCACTCGTCCTTGATCGCCACGATCCGCAGCAGATCAGCCTTGGCCGCTCGCTCCCGGCACCCCACACAGGTGCGTTCAGGGCATGCGCGGACGCGTGTCCGGCCAGACACCGTTAAGTCTACCTCCCCGTACCGACCTCACCCCTTTGGGGCAGGATTCGAACAGTTGCCGCGCAGTAACCTGACGTGATCTGAGCGACCTACGGCTGGGATCTATTCCCCGGCCTGCTCGGTGTCCGGGCGGATGTCGATCCGCCAGCCGGTGAGCCGGGCGGCGAGTCGGGCATTCTGCCCTTCCTTGCCGATCGCCAGTGACAGCTGGTAGTCGGGCACGGTCACACGGGCGGAACGGGCTGCCATGTCCACGACCTCCACCTTGGAGACCCGGGCCGGCGACAGCGCGTTCGCCACCATCTCGGCCGGGTCGTCCGACCAGTCGACGATGTCGATCTTCTCGCCGTTCAGCTCGCCCATGACATTGCGCACACGGCCGCCCATGGGACCGATGCAGGCGCCCTTGGCGTTCAGACCGCTGCGGGTGGACCGTACGGCGATCTTCGTGCGGTGGCCGGCCTCACGGGCGATGGCGGCGATCTCGACGGAGCCGTCGGCGATCTCCGGCACCTCCAGCGCGAAGAGCTTCTTCACCAGGTTGGGGTGCGTGCGCGAGAGGGTCACGGACGGACCGCGCACGCCCTTCGCCACCCGTACGACGTACGACCGCAGCCGCATCCCGTGCGGATAGGTCTCGCCGGGCACCTGCTCCTGCACCGGCAGGATGGCCTCCAGCTTGCCGATGTCGACGAGCACGTTCTTCGGGTCGCGGCCCTGCTGGACCACGCCGGTGACGATGTCGCCCTCACGGCCGGCGTACTCGCCGAGCGTCGCGTCGTCCTCGGCGTCGCGCAGCCGCTGGAGGATGACCTGCTTGGCGGTGGTGGCGGCGATACGGCCGAAGCCGGACGGGGTGTCGTCGAACTCGCGGGGCTCCTGGCCCTCCTCCAGATCCTCGGGATCCTCCTTCGCCCACACGGTCACATGGCCGGTCTCCCGGTTCAGCTCCACGCGCGCGTGGCGGCGGCTTCCCTCGGTGCGGTGGTAGGCGATGAGGAGGGCCGACTCGATCGCCTCGACCAGCAGGGGGAAGGAGATCTCCTTCTCCCGTACCAAGCCCCGCAGGGCACTCATGTCGATGTCCACGGCTACGCCTCCTCTTCCTTCTCGTCCTTGCTGTCTTTGCTGTCCTTGCGGCTGAACTCGACCTGCACGCGCGCCTTGTCGATCTCCGGGAAACCGAGTCTGCGGGAGGTGGCCCTGCGGCCCTTCACTCCGGGCACTTCGAGGTCGAGTCCGTCGTCGTCGACCGTCAGGATCCGGGCCACCAGCTCGCCGCCCTCGGCGAGTTGGAACTTCACGAGCCGGTCGACGGCACGTACGTAGTGGCGGTGCTCGGTGAGGGCGCGCTCCGCGCCCGGGGTACCCACCTCGAGGGTGTACTCGCCCTCGCCCATCACGTCCGTCTCGTCGAGCTTCGCCGAGAGCGCACGGCTCACATCGGCGATCCGGTCCAGATCGGCACCGGTGTCGGAGTCGACGACAACGCGGAGCACACGCTTGCGTCCGACGGAGTCCACTGCGATCTCTTCGAGATCCAGGCCCTGGGAGCTGACGAGCGGCTCCAGTAGTTCTCGCAGCCTCTCGCTCTGGGTGGTGCTCATCCGGGTGACTCCTCGGCCGCGTGTGCTGTTGTGGGATGGGGCGCGTGTCTGGTCAAAGGGTATCCGGTCGCAGGGACTGTTGCCGTCCACCTGGGCACGGACGGTGCCGATGAGTGGTGCCGTCGGCTCGCGCGGGTACGGTGATCACGGGCCTGTTCGACCCGCTGTTCCCGTAACCGCTTTCGTACGAGTTCCCCGAGGACATCTGCCGTGCCGTACCCCTCGCCGCCGCGCTCCCCCTCGGGGCCGCGCAGAAGAACCCTGCTCGCCTCGGCCGCGGGCGCCGCGCTGCTGGTGGGCTGCTCCTCCGGATCCGAGGACTCGGACGGCGGCACCGGTGGCAGTCCGTCACTCGCCGAGCGGGCACGCGCGCGTGCGGCCCTGGACAGCGCGGGTCTGGTCGAGCGGTACGACGCGGTGCTCGCCGTCCATCCGGCACTGGCGGTGCTGGTGGGGCCGTTGCGGGCGGAGGCCGTACGGCATGTGGAGGCGTTCGGCGGGGGGTCCTCCGAGCCCACGGCTTCCGCTCCCTCCGGGAAGGCGTCGCCGTCGGCCTCTGCCACGGCCGCCGTGCCCGGGGACGAGCGGGACGCGCTGACCGACCTGGCCGCCGCCGAACGGGCGCTCGCGGACCGCCGGGCGAAGGCGCTGCTCGACCTGCCGGGCGAACTGGCGCGGCTGCTGGCCTCGGTGGCGGCGGCCGGGGCCGCGCACGCATATCTGCTGACGGAGGGGGCCAAGTGAGCGAGACGGGCAAGGGCGGCAAGAAGGAGCAGCTGAAGGCCCTTCAGGCGGCGCTCGCCGCCGAGCACGCGGCGGTGTACGGGTACGGCGTCGTCGGCGGCCGGATCCGTGAGGAGCAGCGCTCGGCAGCACGTGCGGCGTACGACGGGCACCGGGCGCGGCGGGACGCGCTGGCGCGCGAGGTACGTGACCTAGGCGCCGAGCCGGTCGCCGCGAGCGCCGCGTACGCGCTGCCGTTCCCGGTGCCGGACTCGGCGGCGGCCGTCCGGTTCGCCGCCGGCCTGGAGGACCGGGTGGCCGGGGTGTACTCCGACCTGGTGCGGGCCGCCGAAGGTCAGCTGCGGGGTACGGCCGCCGAGGCGCTGCGGGAGGCGGCGGTGCGGGCGGTGCGCTGGCGGGGCGAGAGCGTAGCCTTCCCTGGGCTCGTCGAGCGGGCGGGCACGGGGGCGGCCTCGCCGGCGCCCACCGCCTGACGCCGACCGGTCGGCCGACCGGCGAACACGTACGGGAAGGGACGACTCGCGCATGGCTTTCGAACCGCCGCAGCGTCTGGTCAGGGCGCTCGGTGAAACGGCGCCGGACGGTGACGACTGGTTGGTGGAGCTGCCGGAGACGGCCCACCAGGCCGTCACGCTACGCGAGTTGACCGTTGAGCGGGTGCAAGTGCCTGGCGGCCGCAGCAGCCTGGTGGTACTGGTGCGGCGTGCGGACGGCACCCCCGCTGTGCTCAAGCTGGCCCCGCCCCGGTTCCGCCCTGAGAGCGAGCGGGCCGCGCTCGCGCGCTGGGGCGGTGTGGGCGCCGTACAGCTTCTCGAACCGTTCGTGACCGAGGGTGTGCTGCTGCTGGAGCGGCTGCATCCGGATCTGTCGGTGCGGTCGCTGCCGGAGGCGAAGGCGCTGCTGGAGGCGGCGGGGACGTTGCGGCGACTGTGGGTGGAGCCGCCCGGCGATCATGCCTTCGAGACGGTCGCCGAGCGGACGGGACGGCAGGCCGAGGCGATGCGGGTGACCGCGTCGGCGGAGGCGGAGGTGGCTGGGCTGGTCGGTGCTGCTCTTGCCGCCCGGGAAGAGCTGTTGGCCGCGCCGCCTGAGACGCGGTTGCTGCATGGGACGTTTCGGCAGAGCAAGGTGCTGGCCGGGGAGCGGATGCCGTGGTTGGCCGTGGGGCCGGATCCGGTGGTGGGTGAGTGCGCTTTCGATCTGGCGCGGTTGGTGCGGGATCGGGTGGAGGATCTGATCGCCTCGCCCTCGGGGGCGGCGATTACGCGGCGGCGGGTGAAGCGGCTTGCGGAGTCGTTGGAGGTGGATCAGGAGCGGTTGCGGGGGTGGACGTTGTTTCGGGCCGTTGAGTCGGGGGTTCGGGCGCTGCGGGTTGGCCGGCCCAGGGATGCTGAGTTGTTGCTGGAGTTTGCCGGGTGGCTATGAGGGGTGCGTTGTCGGCTGCGGGTGCTTCGTGGTTGCTCGCGCAGTTCCCCGCGCCCCTTGGCGGCGGCCGCGGCACCCCGTTCCCTGGTCTCAGGGCCGTTCCCCTCCGTAGTGACGCCGTGTCACGTCCTACGGTCGGGGAACGGCCTGAGTGAAAGCCGTGAGGCGCCCTTGGTGCCTCGTAGAACTCTCTGAGGAGATCCTTTACGCGGTGAGGCGGGCGATCGCCTCGTCCACGGTCAGCTCCTCGCGCTCACCGGTCCTGCGGTCCTTGAGCTCGACGACGCCCTCGGCCGCGCGCCGCCCGGCCACCAGGATCTGCGGTACGCCGATCAGCTCCGAGTCGGTGAACTTCACGCCCGGCGAGACGCCCGCCCGGTCGTCGCACAGGACGCGCAGGCCGGCCGCGGAGAGCTTCTCGGAGACGTCGAGGGCCAGTTCGGTCTGGAGGGCCTTGCCGGCGGCGACCACGTGGACGTCGGCCGGGGCGACCTCGGCGGGCCAGCACAGGCCCTTGTCGTCGGCGGTCTGCTCGGCGAGGGCCGCGACGGCGCGGGAGACGCCGACGCCGTAGGAGCCCATGGTGACGCGGACCGGCTTGCCGTTCTGGCCGAGGACGTCGAGCTTGAGGGCGTCGGCGTACTTGCGGCCCAGCTGGAAGATGTGGCCGATCTCGATGGCGCGGTCGAGCTTGAGGCCGGTGCCGCACTTGGGGCAGGGGTCGCCCTCCTGCACGACCACGACGTCGACGTACTCGCCGACCTCGAAGTCACGGCCGGCGACGACGTTCTTGGCGTGCGTGGCGTCCTTGTTGGCGCCGGTGATCCAGGAGGTGCCGGGGGCCACGCGCGGGTCGGCGATGTACTTGACCTTCTCGCCCAGGCCCTGCGGGCCGACGTAGCCGCGGACCAGGTCCGGGCGGCCCGCGAAGTCCGCCTCGGTGACCATCTCGACGACGGCCGGGGCGAAGTGGGCCTCGACCTTGTCCATGTCGACCTCGCGGTCACCGGGGACGCCGACGGCGACGATCTCGCCGTCGACCTTGACGAGCAGGTTCTTCAGGGTCGCGGAGGCCGGGACGCCGAGGTGGGCGGCCAGGGTCTCGATGGTCGGGGTGTCGGGCGTCGGGATCTCTTCGAGGGCGGGCACGCCCTCGGCGTCCACCGGCTTCAGCTCGTACGAGATCGCCTCGGTGTTGGCCGCGAAGTCGCAGTTCGGGCAGTCCGCGAAGGTGTCCTCGCCTGCGCCGGCCGGGGCGAGGAACTCCTCCGACTTGGAGCCGCCCATCGCGCCGGCGGTGGCGGCGACGATGCGGTAGTCGAGGCCGAGGCGCGCGAAGATCTTCTGGTAGGCGGCGCGGTGCAGGGCGTAGGACTGGGCGAGGCCCTCGTCCTCCGTGTCGAAGGAGTAGGAGTCCTTCATCAGGAACTCGCGGCCGCGCAGGATGCCCGCCCGAGGGCGGGCCTCGTCACGGTACTTGTGCTGGATCTGGTAGAGGATGACCGGCAGGTCCTTGTAGGAGGACGCCTGGTCCTTCACCAGCAGGGTGAAGATCTCCTCGTGGGTCGGGCCGAGCAGGTAGTCGCCGCCCTTGCGGTCCTTGAGCCGGAACAGCTCCTGGCCGTACTCGTCCCAGCGGCCCGTCGCGTCGTACGGCTCACGCGGCAGCAGCGCGGGGAGCAGCACCTCCTGGGCGCCGATGGCGTCCATCTCCTCGCGGACGATGCGCTCCACGTTGGCTAGGACCCGCTTGCCGAGGGGCAGCCACGACCAGATGCCGGCCGCCGTACGGCGGACGTAGCCGGCGCGGACGAGCAGCTTGTGGCTGAGGACCTCGGCGTCCGCCGGGTCGTCGCGCAGCGTCTTCGCCATCAACTGGGACATGCGCTGGACCGGTGCGTTCGCCATGGTTCTCGTACTCCTGCTGGTTTGGGTTATGGCAGGAGGTTAGCCGGGGGGTACGGGGCGGTGGAAATCGGTTGGCGGGGGCCTTGCCCCTACCGGCGGCGGAGCGGGAGAGGTGCGCCCATCACGGCGTACGGCTTGGGGGCGCTCGGGAACAGGACCTGGCGGGCGAGGTCCTGGTAGCCGAGGGAGCGGTAGAGGCCGCGGGCCGGGCTCTCGAGGTCGATCGCCGAGAGGATCGAGCGGGGTTCGGCGGCACCGTCCGTGATCGTGGTGATGAGGGAACGGCCCACGCCGCGGTTCTGGTACTGCGGCAGGACGTGGAGTTCCGTGATGACGAAGGAGTCGTCGAGCCAGTCGTCGTAGCCCTGGGCCCGGAGGTACGGTTCCACGACGGTGGACCACCAGTGGGTACGGTCGTTGGGCATGCCGTAGACGAATCCGACGAGGCGCTCCGCTGTGGTGGCGCCGAGGGCCCTTGCTCCTGGGTACGTCATGTGGCGCAGGACGATTTGGCGCCGTACTGCCACCTCTTCGGGGCCCAGGCCGAAAGCGACGGCCTGGACTGCGAGGGCCTCGTCGACGCGGGCTGAGAGGTCCAGGGGGCCGATCACGATGTCGTCTGGTTGGCGGCGGTGTGCGTGACCGGGAAGGCGCATGTGGGGAGCGTACAGGGGACCACAGGTTGTCGGCCGACTGCATGTCGTGGGGGCTGGTCGCGCGCACGCGGCGGAGCCGCATATCGATACAGCCCCGCGCCCCTGAGGGTGTTTCAGAACAGGATGCTCATGAAAGCGCCGACCTCTTGGAAGCCCACCCTCGTGTACGTCCTTCTCGCCGCCGTGTTGAAGTCGTTCACGTACAGGCTCACGACCGGGGCCACGTCCGCCAGGGCGTAGCGCAGTACGGCCGCCATTCCGGGGGCCGCGAGTCCCTGCCCGCGGTACTCGGGGGCCACCCACACCCCCTGGATCTGGCAGGCCCTGTCCGTCGCGGCGCCGATCTCCGCCTTGAAGACGACCTTGCCGTCCTGGTCCAGGCGGGCGAAGGAGCGGCCGGAGCCGACGAGTTCGGCGACGCGGGCCTGGTAGAGCAGGCCGCCGTCCCCCGCGAGCGGCGATACGCCGACCTCCTCGGTGAACATCGCCACGCACGCCGGCATGATCGTCTCCATCTCGTCCTTGCGGATACGGCGGACGTACGGATCCGGGGTGATGTCGGCGGGCATGTGGTCGGTGACCATGAGGGGTTGGTGGGCGCGGACCTCGCGGGCCGGGCCCCAGCTGGGTTCCAGCAGGCGCCACAGCTGGGCGGTGGCTTCGGCCGGGCCGACGATGGAGGAGCAGCGGCGGCCGGACCGTCGGGCGCGGTCGGCGAAGGCGCGTACGGCTCGGGGGCCCGCGCAGATCGGGACGAGGTTGGCACCCGCGTAGCACAGGGAGGTGAGCATGCCGCCCTCGTACCAGCCCCACATCTCGCCGCCGAGGCGCCACGGGTCGAGGCCGGCGACCTGGACCCTGGACGCCACGAAGGCGTTCGCGACGGGCTCGCTGTCGAGGATGGCGAGCGCGGCGTCCAGGTCGCTCGGTTCGAGGACCCGGGAGGTGGTCTGGGTCAACACGTACGGGGCCTCACGCTGGGGTTCTGCTGGTCCCCGCACTGTACCTGCGGAAGCTTGGCCACGCCGCCCTGTGGAGGTTGGCCGGCGTTGAGGAGTGACGGTGGGGGCACCGCCTCGCCCCTGGGGGCTGCGCCCCCAGACCCCCGCTGTCGGCCCTCCGGGCCTCGTCCTCAAACGCCGGAGGGGCTGAAATTCAGCCGGACCGGGGCGGAGCCCCAAAAGGATGGGACGGGTAGGGGCAGCGGGGGCGAGATCCTCTCAGCCCGCCACCGAAACCGACGGCTCCCCGCTCGTCACGCCGTCCGCCTCCATCTGCTCGGCCAGCTTCATGGCCTCCTCGATGAGGGTCTCGACGATCTTGGACTCGGGGACCGTCTTGATGACCTCGCCCTTGACGAAGATCTGGCCCTTGCCGTTGCCGGAGGCGACGCCGAGGTCGGCCTCGCGGGCCTCGCCGGGGCCGTTCACCACACAGCCCATGACGGCTACCCGGAGGGGGACCTCCATGCCGGTGAGGCCGGCGGTGACCTCTTCGGCCAGCTTGTAGACGTCGACCTGGGCACGGCCGCAGGACGGGCAGGAGACGATCTCCAGGCCGCGCTGCTTGAGGTTCAGGGACTCCAGGATCTGGATGCCGACCTTGACCTCCTCGGCCGGGGGCGCGCTCAGCGAGACGCGGATCGTGTCGCCGATGCCCTGGGAGAGGAGGGCGCCGAAGGCGACGGCCGACTTGATCGTGCCCTGGAACGCCGGGCCCGCCTCGGTCACACCGAGGTGGAGCGGGTAGTCGCACTGGGCGGCCAGCTGCTTGTACGCCTCGATCATGATGACCGGGTCGTTGTGCTTGACCGAGATCTTGATGTCCCGGAAGTCGTGCTCCTCGAAGAGGGACGCCTCCCACAGCGCGCTCTCCACAAGGGCCTCGGGCGTCGCCTTGCCGTACTTCTGGAGCAGGCGCCGGTCGAGGGAGCCGGCGTTGACGCCGATCCGGATCGGAGTGCCGTGGTCCTTGGCGGCCCGCGCGATCTCCTTGACCTTGTCGTCGAACTGCTTGATGTTGCCGGGGTTCACACGGACCGCGGCGCAGCCGGCCTCGATCGCCGCGAACACGTACTTCGGCTGGAAGTGGATGTCCGCGATCACCGGGATCTGCGACTTGCGGGCGATCGTCGAGAGGGCATCCGCGTCGTCCTGTGTCGGACAGGCCACACGGACGATCTGGCAGCCGGACGCCGTGAGCTCGGCGATCTGCTGGAGGGTGGCGCCGATGTCGGACGTACGGGTCGTCGTCATGGACTGGACCGAGACCGGGGCGTCGCCGCCCACCGCCACCGTCCCGACCTGGATCTGCCTGCTCTTGCGGCGCTCGGCGAGCTTGGTCGGAACGGACGGCATGCCGAGAGAAATCGCAGTCATGTGCTGTGCAACCCCAAGTCGTGGATCAAGGTCCGGTCCCGTCAGCAGCGGGCTCCAGGCTTCGAGATTACGGCACTCGGGCTCACCCCAGCACATCACTGCCCGTAAACCCACTCAATGGAAGGCGGCCCAGGACATACGATCCCGGGCCGCCTCGAACACCGTGTGACTAGGAGATTCTGACCGGGTTAACGACGTCCGCGACGAGCACGAGAAGGGTGAAGCAGACGAAGATTCCCGCGACCACGTACGCCACCGGCATCAGCTTCGCCACATCGAACGGACCGGGGTCCGGGCGGCGCAGCACCTTCGCCGTGTTGCGGCGCAGCGACTCCCACAGCGCGCCCGCGATATGGCCGCCGTCGAGCGGCAGCAGCGGGAGCATGTTGAAGAGGAACAGGGACAGGTTGAATCCCGCCAGGAGGAACACGAACGTCGCCAGCTGCTGGGACGCCGGGATGTCCAGTGTCGCGATCTCGCCGCTGACCCTCGCCGCGCCGACGATGCCCATCGGGGAGTCCGGCTCGCGCGGGCCGTCGCCGAAGGCGGCGTCCCACAGGGCGGGGATCTTGGAGGGCAGAGCCACGAGGGAGTCGACGGCCTCGCCGACCCGGTCGGTCATCCAGGTCACCGAGTCGCCGAAGTCCTGCTTGACGACGCCGGTGGCGGCGCTGAAGCCGAGGAAGCCGGCCTGGACGTAGTCGTCCTTGACGTACGACCCGCCGGCGTCCTTCTTCACGACCCAGTTGGTGGCGATCTTCGCGTGCAGGGTCACTTCCTCACCCTTGCGGTCGACGACGATCGGCACGTCCTTGCCGGCGCTGTCGCGGATGAGGTCGGAGAGGGTGTTCCAGTCCTCGGTACGCACCCCGCCGAAGGAGACGATCTTGTCGCCGGCCTTCATGCCGGCCGCGGCGGCCGGGGACTTGGCGTCGGACGCCTTGCAGTCCTCTCGCTTCTCCGTCTGGGCGATGACGCACTGGGAGACCGAGCTGACGGTGGTGGTCTGCTGCTGGATGCCGAAGCCCATCAGCACGGTGAGGAACAGGCCCACCGCGAGGACGAGGTTCATGAAGGGGCCCGCGAACATCACGATGACCCGCTTCCACGGCTTGCGCGTGTAGAAGAGGCGGGTCTCGTCACCCGGCTTGAGCTCCTCGAACGCGGCCGAGCGGGCGTCCTCGATCATGCCGCGCCAGGGTGAGGTCGAGCGCGCTTCGAGGCGGCCGTCGGGGCCCGGCGGGAACATGCCGATCATGCGGATGTAGCCGCCGAACGGGATCGCCTTGATGCCGTACTCGGTTTCGCCCTTCTTCCGCGACCAGATGGTCGGGCCGAAGCCGACCATGTACTGCGGCACGCGGATGCCGAACAGCTTGGCCGTGGACAGGTGGCCCAGCTCGTGCCAGGCGATCGAGGCGAGCAGCCCGACCGCGAACAGCACTATGCCGAGGATGAACATCAGGGTCGTCATGCACGGGCCTCCGCCGTGTGTGCCGCCAGTTCCTGTGCCCGCCTGCGGGCCCAGGTCTCCGCTTCGAGGACGTCCGCGACGGTGAGTGAAGTTCCCGCGGGCGGGGTGCCGTGTTCCTCCACCACCCGCGTCACGGTCTCCATGATCCCGTTGAACGGCAGTGCGCCGGCCCGGAAGGCCTCCACGCACTCCTCGTTGGCCGCATTGAACACCGCCGGGGCCGTGCCCGCGAGCTGCCCCACGTGGCGCGCCAGGTCGACCGCCGGGAAGGCGTCGTTGTCGAGGGGGAAGAACTCCCAGGTCGACGCCATGCTCCAGTCGAACGTGGGCGCGGCGTCGGGAACGCGTTCGGGCCAGCCCAGGCCGATGGCGATCGGCCCGCGCATGTCGGGGGGCGTCGCCTGGGCGATCGTGGATCCGTCCGTGAACTCAACCATCGAGTGGACATACGACTGGGGATGCACGACCACCTCAATGCGGTCGAAGGAAATGTCGTAGAGCAGGTGCGCCTCGATGACCTCCAGGCCCTTGTTGACCAGGGTCGCGGAGTTGATCGTGATGACCGGGCCCATGGCCCAGGTGGGATGCGCGAGGGCGTCCTCGACCGTCACGTTCGCCAGCTCGGCCTTCGTGCGGCCACGGAAGGGGCCGCCGGAGGCGGTGACGACGAGCTTGCGGACGTCCGCGCGGGTGCCGGACGCCAGCGCCTGGAACAGGGCTGCGTGCTCGGAGTCGACCGGGATGATCTGCCCGGGCTTGGCGAGGGCCTTGACCAGCGGGCCGCCGACGATCAGGGACTCCTTGTTGGCGAGCGCGAGGGTGCGGCCCGCCTCCAGGGCGGTGAGGGTGGGGGCGAGTCCGATGGAGCCGGTGATGCCGTTGAGGACGGTGTGGCAGTCGGAGGCGGCGACCTGGGTGGCGGCCTCCGGGCCGACGAGGATCTCCGGGAGCGGCTCGCCCGTGCCGTACTGGGCCGTCAGAGCCTCCCGCAGCGCCGGTACGACGTCCTCGCGGGCGACCGCGACGGTCCGCGCCCTCAGCCGGTAGGCCTGCTCGGCGAGGAGGGCGACCCGGCCGCCGTTGGCGGACAGGGCGGTGACCCGGAACCGGTCGGGGTTGCGCAGCACGAGGTCGATGGCCTGGGTGCCGATGGACCCGGTGGAGCCGAGGATCACCACGTCCTTGGGGCCGTCTCCCGCAAGGGGGTCGTAGACGAGATGCGGGTCGGCGAGAGGGGCTGGACTGTCGCTCATTCCCCCATTGTGGCCGTAACGGCTGTCGGGGAGGACAGGGCGTCCCCTTCTGCGGGTTACAGGATGGTGAGAGGTCACTGCGGTCGGTGACCTCTCACCGTGTGGGTCACCTGATCGGGCGGTGCACGTTCTCCCGTTCGCTCGGGCCCGGGGTCGCGTCCGCGATCCACGGGGCGCCGTCGTCGGAGGGGTCGACGATGCCCTGCTCCAGCCACTCGTACGTGCCCGACATCACGCCCTTGACCACCTTGCGGTCGAGGTCGTCGGTGTTGGTCCACAGGCGGCCGAAGAGCTCCTCGACGCGCAGGCGGGACTGGCGGCAGAAGGCGTCGGCGAGCTGGTAGGCCTCGCGGCCGTGGTCGCCCTGGGTGCGCAGGTGCTCGGCGCGGACGCAGGCCGCGCTCATGGCGAACAGTTCGGCGCCGATGTCGACGATACGGCCGAGGAAGCCCTGCTTGGTCTCCATGCGGCCCTGCCAGCGGGACATGGCGTAGAAGGTGGAGCGGGCGAGTTTGCGGGACGTGCGTTCGACGTAGCGCAGATGCGGGGAGAGGTCGACGCCCTGCTTGAACTCGGCGTATGCGTAGGGCAGTTGGCCCTGGCCCGCGACCAGCTTCGGCAGCCACTTGGCGTAGAAGACACCGGCGCCCGCGCCTGCCTTCGCCTTGTCCTGGAGGGACTTGTCGGGATCGATGAGGTCGCCGGCGACCGAGAGGTGGGCGTCGACGGCCTCGCGGGCGATCAGCAGGTGCATGATCTCCGTCGAGCCCTCGAAGATGCGGTTGATCCGCAGGTCGCGCAGGACCTGCTCGGCGGGGACCGCGCGCTCGCCGCGGGCCCGTAGCGACTCGGCGGTCTCGAAGCCGCGGCCGCCGCGGATCTGGACGAGTTCGTCGGCGATCGTCCAGGCCATCTCGGAGGCGTAGAGCTTGGCGAGCGCGCCTTCGATACGGATGTCGTTGCGGTCCTCGTCGGCCATCTGCGAGGCGAGGTCGGTCACCGCCTCCAGAGCGAAGGTGGTGGCCGCGATGAAGGAGATCTTCGAGCCGACGGCCTCGTGGTGGGCGAGCGGCTTGCCCCACTGCTCACGGGCCGCCGACCACTCGCGGGCGATCTTCAGGCACCACTTGCCGGCCGCGACACAGGACGCGGGGAGGGAGAGCCGCCCGGTGTTGAGGGTGGTCAGCGCGATCTTCAGGCCGGCGCCCTCGGGGCCGATACGGTTCGCCGCCGGGACGCGGACCTGGTGGAAGCGGGTCACGCCGTTCTCGATGCCGCGCAGGCCCATGAAGGCGTTGCGGTTCTCGACGGTGATGCCGGGCGAGTTGGTCTCCACGACGAAGGCCGTGATGCCGCCCTTGTGGCCCTCGGACTTGGGCACACGGGCCATCACGACCAGGAGGTCGGCGACCACGCCGTTGGTCGTCCACAGCTTGACCCCGTCGAGGACGTAGTCGTCGCCGTCCGGTACGGCGGAGGTGGCGAGGCGGGCCGGGTCGGAGCCCACGTCCGGCTCGGTGAGGAGGAAGGCGCTGATGTCGGTGCGGGCGCAGCGCGGCAGGAAGGCTTCCTTCTGCTCCTGCGTGCCGAACAACTTCAGCGGCTGCGGTACGCCGATCGACTGATGGGCGGAGAGCAGCACACCGATCGCGGGCGAGGCCGAGCCGACCAGGGTGAGGGCCTTGTTGTAGTAGACCTGGGTGAGACCGAGTCCGCCGTACTTGGTGTCGATCTTCATGCCGAACGCGCCGAGTTCCTTGAGCCCGTCGATCACGTCGTCGGGGATGCGGGCCTCGCGCTCGATGAGGGCGCCGTCGACCTTCGTCTCGACGAAGTCACGCAGCTTGGCGAGGAACTCCTCGCCGCGCTGTGCCGCCTCGCCGGTGGGCATCGGGTGGGGGTGGATGAGGTCGAGGCGGAAGCGGCCGAGGAACAGTTCCTTGGCGAAGCTGGGCTTGCGCCATTCCTGTTGCCGGGCCGCCTCAGCCACCTGGCGGGCCTCACGCTCACTGACAGTAGGCTTCGTGGGTGCTGCGGACATGAGGCTCACCTCGCCGCGAATCGGGATCTTGGGCCGTTTGGTTACCGACGGGTGCTACCCGATCGTATGTACCCGATTCCGGGCGGCCCCACCACCCTGCGTGCAGCCGTTCAGCCGATGTCGACGGAGTGCGCCTTGCTGTCCAGACGTCCCGCGCCCTTGAAGACCTCGGTGCCGGACTCGATGCCGGAGATGTACATGTCGTTGCGAGCAGGTTGCGCCGTACGAGTGCGGTACCCGCTTTCCATGGCCCCCCACGGCCGGTCGTGGTAGGCAGGGACCCGAGCCACCGGCAGGCCGTCCCGGGCCTGTCGCCCCCCGATCGGTGGCGTTTCCCGCGCGCTCGGCGGCCCGGTTCGAAAATCGGAGTCGAAGCGCTTCGACAACCTATGGACACCCACCCCCGGTGAAGCTACTGTCGAACCACCCTCACACCCACCCCTGTACGTAGCGCGCACTGTCGAAGCGCTTCACAAAGCTTGGAGAGCTGGATGGTCACCCTCGCCGAGGTCGCCCAGCACGCCGGAGTCTCGGCGAGCACGGTGAGTTATGTCCTCAGCGGCAAGCGGTCCATCTCCGCGACCACCCGGACGCGGGTCGAGCAGAGCATCCGCGAGCTCGGCTACCACCCCAACGCGGGCGCCCGCGCCCTGGCCAGCAGCAGGTCGAACATCATCGCGCTGATGATCCCGCTGCGCACCGACATGTATGTGCCGGTGATGATGGAGATCGCCATTGCCGTGGCCACCACGGCCCGGACGCACGGCTACGACGTCCTGCTGCTGACCGGCGAGGAGGGCCCCGACGCCGTACGCCGCGTCACCGGCAGCGGGCTGGCCGACGCGATGATCCTGATGGACGTCCAGCTGGACGACGAGCGGCTGCCGCTGCTGCGCGGCACCGACCAGCCGTCCGTGCTGATCGGGCTGCCCGCCGACACCACCGGGCTGACCTGCGTCGACCTCGACTTCAAGGCGACCGGCGCGCTCTGTGTGGAGCATCTGGCGATGCTGGGGCACCGCGACATCGCTGTCATAGGCGAGGCCCCGGCCGTCTACGAGCGGCACACCGGTTTCGCCGAGCGCACCCTCGACGGACTGCGGCTGCGCTCCCAGGAACTGGGGATACGGCTGCTGCACCGGCCGTGCGAGGGCGGGTACGACGCGATGGCCGTCACCCTCGCCCGCATCCTCGACGAGCGCCCGAGCACCACCGGGTTCGTCGTGCAGAACGAGTCGGCGGTCGAACCGCTGCTCGCCCTGCTGCGCCAGCAGGGCCGGGCCGTGCCCGAGGACGTGTCGGTGGTGGCCGTCTGCCCCGACCAGGTCGCCGTACAGGCCTCGGTGCGGCTGACGTCCGTCTCCATTCCCGCGCAGGAGATGGGCCGGCATGCGGTGGAGCAGCTGGTCGCCAAGCTCGACGGGCGCGGGAGCGACGAAGTCTTGCTGATCGCACCCGAGTTGACGATCCGGGCGAGCACGGGCCCGGCGCCGTCGTCCACGCACTGACCCCGGCTCACCCATCCACCTCACCTCACCCACCGTGCCCTTCCGGGCACCCTCCTGCCCGCACGCTGCCTCCTTCCTCACCCCGCCGCCCGCTTCAGGAGCGCCCAGTGAATCAGCCTGCCGAAAACCACCCCGTGCCCGGCACAGTCAGCCTCGCGCAGTCCTCCCCGACCGTCGGCACGTTCCGTGAGCGGGACGGCGCGCTGGAGTGGAGCGGCCGTCAGGAGACCCTGCGCGTCGAGCCGTGGGGGCCGGACGCGGTCCGGGTGCGTGCCCGGCTCGGCGGCCCCGTCCTCGACGGGCTGCCCGGCGCGCTGCTGGAGTCCGCCCCGGCGACCGAGTCCACCGTCAAGATCGAGGACGGAGTGGGGGTGCTGACCGTCGGCGCGCTGACCGTCGAGGTCGACGCCGAGGGCCTGATCCGGTTCCTGCGCACCGAGGACGGCCAGGAGGTGCTCGCCGAGGAGCGGGCCCACTTCTGGTGGCCGGGCTCGCGGCTCTACACCGCCGTCGGCAACGGCTACCACCGCCTGGAGCAGCGCTTCGCCGCCTACGAGGACGAGAAGCTGTACGGCCTCGGGCAGCACCAGCACGGACGGTTCGACCAGAAGGGCCTGGTCCTCGACCTGATCCAGCGCAACGCCGAGGTCGGCATCCCGGTCCTGGCGTCCAGCCGCGGCTACACCCTGCTGTGGAACAACCCGGCGATCGGCCGCGTGGAGCTCGCGCACAACGGCACCCGCTGGGTCGCCGACTCCGCCCGCCAGATCGACTACTGGATCACTGCGGGCACCCCGGCCGACGGCCAGCGCCGCTACAGCGCGGTGACGGGCCGTACGCCGATGCTGCCCGAGTGGGCGGCGGGCTTCTGGCAGTGCAAGCTGCGCTACCGCACGCAGGACGAACTCCTCGACGTGGCACGGGAGTACAAGCGCCGCGGTCTGCCCGTCTCCGCGATCGTCTGCGACTTCTTCCACTGGACGCACCTGGGTGAGTGGAAGTTCGACCCGGCCGAGTGGCCTGACCCGGCGGCGATGGTGCGCGAGCTGGACGAGCTCGGCATCAAGCTCGTCGTGTCCGTCTGGCCGTCGGTCTCCCCGCTCTCCGAGAACCACCCGGTCATGGAGCAGCGGGGCTACTTCATCGGCACGCAGTACGGCCCGATGGCGCACGCCGACTGGCCCGACAAGGAGGTGGCCTCGACGGTCCAGGTGGCGTTCTACGACGCGACCAACCCCGAGGCCCGCGAGTTCGTGTGGTCCAAGGTCAAGCAGAACTACCTCGATCAGTACGGCATCACGGCCTTCTGGCTGGACGCCTGTGAGCCGGAGCTGAAGCCGGGCTTCCAGGAGAACCTGCGCTACTGGACGGGTCCGGGCCTGGAGGTCGGCAACATCTACCCGGCCGAGAACGCCCGCACCTTCTACGAGGGCCTCCTCGCGTCCGGCGAGGAGGAGATCGTCAGCCTCAACCGCTCGGCCTGGGCGGGCAGCCAGCGCTACGGCGCCGCCCTGTGGTCCGGCGACATCGGCACCGACTTCCCGACGCTGCGCCGCCAGATCGCGGCCGGCCTCAACACCGCGCTGTCCGGCATCCCCTGGTGGAACACGGACATCGGCGGCTTCCACGGCGGCGACCCGGACGACCCGGCCTACCGCGAGGTGATGGTCCGCTGGTTCCAGTTCGGCGCCCTGTCCCCGCTGATGCGCCTGCACGGCTTCCGCGACCCGGGCATGCCGCTCGGCCCGGACATGACCGGCGGCCCGAACGAGGTGTGGTCGTACGGCGAGGAGGCCGGCGCGATCCTGGAGCGGTACCTGCGGCTGCGCGAGCGCCTGAAGCCGTACGTCCTTCAGGTCATGCGCGAGGCCCACGAGGAGGGCCTGCCGGTGATGCGGCCGCTGTTCCTGGAGTTCCCCGAGGACGAGGCGGCCTGGTCGGTCGACGACGCGTATCTGTTCGGCCGTGACCTGCTGGTCGCGCCGGTCCTCACGGCCGGGGCGACGACCTGGACGACGTATCTTCCGGCGGGGTCACGCTGGACGGACGCGTGGACGGGTGAGACGTACCAGGGCGGTACGACCGTGACGGTCGACGCCCCGCTGGACCGCATCCCGCTGTTTCTGCGGGACGGGGCACGGCTTCCTGTAGCGGAGTAGCCGTGTCGGGGGGGGCGGCCGGCGGGTGGAGGTCTTCCGGTTCGCCCCCCAACTTCCTTACTGCTGAAGCGATTTCGACGCGATAGGGTCCCGCCGTGTCCTCCTCTCCCCTCGCCCTCACCCTGGCCAACCAGTTGCTGCGGCCCGCCTTCGGATCGCGTCGTTCCCCCAGCCGGGTCTTCGACCGGATCGTCGAGGAGACGGGAGTGGTGGACGGGGACCGGCAGTTCGTGGACGACTTCCGCGCGCTGCTGGGGTGGTGGGCCGAGGCTGAGGACCTCACGCCGGTCGGGTGGCAGTCGGCGCAGGTCTTCGTGCGGCGGCATCTCGCCAACCGGGCCCGGGTGCGGAGGCTGATCGCCGAGCACCCGGAGATCGAGCGGGAGCCGATCGAGCGGCCGGTGTTCGTGGTGGGCCTGCCACGCACGGCGACGACGGTGACGCACGCCGTGCTGTCGCTGGCGGAGGAACACCGCAGCCCCCTTCTGTGGGAACTGCTCGGCCCCGACCTGGAGTTGCCACCGCGCGAGCGCCGTAGGGCGATCACGGCCGGGCGCCGGATGGTCCAGGGCGCCAACCTCTTCACGCCGCGCTTCCGCGACATCCACGCGATGGCCGCCGAGGGCCCGGAGGAGTGCACCTTCGCCCTCCCGCACGCGCTGATGCCGCTGTCGCAGGCCAGGATCCCCGAGTACGAGGCGTGGTACCGCGAGCGGGACTTCACTGACGACTACCGGTATCTCAAGCAGGTCTTCCAGGTGCTCCAGTACGGCCGCCCGCGCCGCCGCTGGATCCTCAAGTCGCCGCTGCACCTGGGCAATCTGGACGCGTTGCACACCGTGTTCCCGGACGCCACGCTCATATGGTGCCACCGCGACCCGGTCACCGCCGTGGCGTCCTTTTGCAGCCTGATCGAGCACGGCATGTCCGTCAGTACCCGGCCCCTCGATCTGCACGGCATCGGGGCGACCTGGTTCGGCCTGCTCAGCCGTGCCATGCGGCGCGGGCTCGCCGCCCGTACCGTCCTCCCCGGCGAGGCGGTGGTCGACGCCCCGTACTCATGGCTCGGCACCGACCCGACCAGGGGCGCTCCCCGTCTCTACGCCGCCGTCGGCGCCCACTGGACCGACGCCGAGGCCGCCCGCCTCGCCGGTGCCGTCGCCCGCCCGAAGGGCACCCGACCCCACCACTACGACCTGGCCCGCTACGGCCTGACCCGCGCCGAGGTCGAGTCGGCGTTCGCGGACTACAACGCGCTGCGGGCCGAGGTCGACCCCGGATGAGGGGACGACCCCGGCCCCGGCGACAGGTCAGCTGCTGCTGACCGTCAGGTTGTTGGTGTTGAAGTTGAGCCCGCCGGACGACGAGGTGATCTCGTAGCCGAACTGGACGTCACCGATGGTCTCGCTGCTGGACATCCAGCCCTTGCCGGCGATCCAGTTGAGGATGGGCTTGATGTCCACGGTGCCGGCGTTGGAGTCGGAGGTCCGCAGGAACGAGTACACGTTGTTGGCACCGTTGGTGCCCTTGAAGACGTTCCAGGTGTGGCCGCCGAGGCTGACGCTGCCCTGCGAGGTGCCGATCGGGCCGACGGCTCCGTTGTAGTTGACCCAGAGCATGATCTCGTGGTCGTGGTCGGTGTCCCAGATGTCGTACGACGTGTTGTACGCGCCGGACGACGGGACGGTGACGTTGTAGCTGCTGGTGAGCGAGCCGAGGGAGGCGATGGTCTTGTTGATCGCCTTCGTGGAGTTGGGGTAGGACTTGATGCCGCCGGTGTTGGGGTGGTTGGCCCAGACACCCCAATTGGTGCCGGAGTTGGCCCAGGTGCACTGGCTGCCGGCGCCGGAGCCCCAGATGTTGTTGTAGAGCGTGTAGCCGTTCAGGTTCGTGCTGCCCCACTGGTCGCAGGTGTTCCAGACGGCGGCCGAGGCGGGGGCGGAGGCGAGTCCGACGGTGGCGCCGAGGGCCATCGCCGGGGCCAGTACCGCCATGGTTATCTTGCGCAGTGCGCTCTTTGCCATGGTGTCCCTTTCCATGGGTGGGGGGAAATGCGGGGGGATTACCACGCCCCCAATGTGAGGACGTGGTCTTCTCCGGCGACGAGGTCGAGCGGCTGCTTGTCGACGTCGTCGCCGGATGAAGTCCGGAGTTCGACACGGACGGTGCGGGACGGCTTCAGGACCGCCCTCGCGCCGTCGCGCGTCCAGGTCAGGTCGACCTCCGCGCCGAACCGCGTGCGGACGCCCCGGAGCCGGCCCTCCCGGAAGGCGGGGGGAAGGGCGGGCAGCAGGACCAGGCGGTCCGGGGTCGACTGCACGAGCATCTCGATCAGTACGGCGGGCAGGGTGTGCGCGGCGTCCGCGTTGTAGACGTCGCGGTTCGGGTAGTGGGCGCTCATCAGGGAGGCGTGGAAGAAGTCGCCGTCCAGGACCTGGTCGAGGGCGTGGGCGACCCGGTCGGCGTCCCTGAGGCGGGCCGCGATCAGGGCGTGGTGGAGGTGGCCGTGCGCCGAGTCGTTCTCGGCGCCGCGCAGTTCGAGGGCGCGGTGGGCGGCCGCGGCGAGGCCGGGGGTGTCGTAGGGGGTGATCTCGTCGAGCGGCCAGACGCCGTAGAGGTGGCTGAGGTGGCGGTGGTCGTAGGTGTCCTCCAGGCCGGGCCAGGCCCATTCGGCGAGGGCGCCGTCGGCGTTGATCCGGTGCGGAGGGAGGCGGTCGGCGAGGGCTCGCCAGCGGTCGGCGTCCGGGGTGTCCGGGTGGTGGTCGGCGGCGGTGAGCAGGGCGTGCCGGGCCGCCGAGAGGTCCATGGCCGCGTTGATGGTGCCCCAGCCGGCGTTCGCCGGCCGGTTCTCGGGTGAGTAGGAGGGGACGACGACCAGGTGGCCGTCGTCGTCGGTCCGGGTCAGGAAGTCCTCGTAGAAGTGGGCGACTTCGGCGAGGGCGGCGGCGGTGCGCGGGTCGCGGGTGCCGTGGGTCTCGTCGTGGTCGACGAGCGGCTTGAGCAGCCAGTCGGCTCCGGCGGTCCACAGGTGCAGGGGGTATTCGCGGTTGAAGTGGTAGATGTGCCCGGACTCGCCGTCGGTGTGGGCGGGGGCCACCACGCCCCGGGTGCCGAAGACCGCGCGGGCGTTGTCGCGCCAGTCGGGCAGCTGGCGTTGGAGCAGCGCGGCGTGGGCCTCGGTGACCTCGGGGAGGGCGGCGGCCGCTGCGGAGGCGGTCTGGAGGTTGAGGTTGGCGTCGTTGGTGAACGCGCCCGACCAGGCCGTGTTCCAGTCGCCGGTCCACAGGCCGGTCAGCCGGGGCGGAAAGAGGCCGCTGGCGGACAGCAGGTGGTAGCGGCCGGCCGCGAAGAGCCGCTCCAGCAGGCCGGGGGCACTCGGGCGCTTCAGCAACTCGGAGCCGGGCAGGGCGCGTTGGTCCGGGTCGGCGGTGAGGTCGAGGGTGACGCGCTCGTAGGCGGTGCGGTGGAGGGCGACATGGCGGGCGAGGAGCTCGTCGTGTCCCGTGGCCGCCAGGTCGCGCAGGGTGCGGCCCTCCGCGGTCACGTCGAGTTCGCCGGTGTGGCGCCGGACCCGGGTGAGGAGCAGGACGGAGCGGGCCTGCTCGATCTGTGCGCCCGGAGGAGCCAGAGCCGCCGTACCGCCGTCGACGGCGATCAGTGTGACGCCGGTGAAGGCGCGGTCGCTGTCGGGGTAGCGGGCGCGCAGGCTGAGCAGGGCGCCCTCGGGGGTGAGGACGGCTCCGTGGCCGACGCCCAGTGCGGCGGGGGCGCCGGGGAGGAGGTGGTCCAGGGAGATGCCGAGGGTGGGGCCGGGTGTCGTGATGTGCTGGACGATCACGTCGTCGGCGCGGGAGACGAAGACCTCGCTGGTCCAGTCGGCGCACTCGGCCCGGACCACGCCCGTGGCGAAGTCGACGGACCGGCGGTAGCCGTGCCCTGCGTCGGACGGCCGGCGCAGCCGGATCTGGAAGGCGGGGTGGAAGGGCTGCACCCACTCGAGCGGGCGGCCGTCGGTGAAACTTTCCGCCGCGGTGTGGTCGCCGGCCAGGAGGCGGTCCTGGAGGGCGGGGAGGTCGGCGGCGAGCTTCGGGGGACGGGTGTCGCTGCCGTTGGGGCGCACCAGGGTGTGATGGGTGACAATGACGCGGTCGTCGTTCGGATCACCGAACACAAGGGTGCCGTGGTGGCCGTTGCCGCTGAGGAAGGCATCCTCCCAGCGCGCGGCGGGCTGCGGTTCCCACGTTCCGTGGGCCGGGGTCGAGGTCGGGGTCATGACCGCAGTATCGCCACGTCGTAGCGGCCGAGGGTGACCCGGTCCGTGAGGTCCGTCCCGGTGAGCAGGTCGTGGTGGGTGCCGGGCACCTCGACGGTCACGGGTTCGCGGCCGTGGTTGAGCACGAACAGCAGCTCGCCCCGGCGTACCGCCTCGACCTGTTCGGGGAGGCCGTCGAGTACCGGACGGACGCCCGCGCCGTCGGCGATGCGGGCCAGCAGGCCGCGCAGGGCGTCCGGTTCCGGGAGGGTGGAGAGGTACCAGGCTCGGTCCTTGTGCAGGACGGCGGGCAATCCGTCGAGTTCACCACCCTTGTACGCCACGGTGTCGTCGGAGGTGCCGTCGGCCTCCAGTTCCTCGGACCACAGCGTGCCGTGGAAGCCCTCGCAGGCGACGGTCTCCCCGGCGTCCAGGGGCCACCACTCGTGCAGGGTGCGGATGCCGAACAGTGCGCGCAGCCGGGCGTCCATGCCGCCGGGGCGTACCCGGTCGTCCTGGTCGGCGACGCCGGTGAGGAAGCCGCAGACGAGGGTGCCGCCCTGGCGGACGTAGGCGAGGAGGTTGTCGATCGCCGCGTCCGTGAGGAGGTACAGCTGGGGTACGACGACGAGCCGGTAGGCGGTCAGGTCGTGCTCGGGGTGGGCGAAGTCGGTGGTGAGGTGGGCCTGCCACAGCGCGCGGTGCCAGGTCTTGAGTATGCCGGCGTGGTCGATGTGCTGGGAGAGGCGGCCGTCCTGGGCACCGGCCCACCAGGCGTGCCAGTCGTGCAGGACGGCGATGTCGGCGCCGCTGTGCCGGCCGGACACCTCCGGGGCGATCCGCGCGAGGTCGGCGCCGAGCTGCTTGACCTCCTGGTAGGTCCGGCCCTGCTCCCCGGCGTGGCTGACCATGCCGGAGTGGAACTTCTCCGCGCCCTGCCGGGACTGGCGCCATTGGAAGTAGCAGACGGCGTCGGCGCCGCGGGCGACGGCCTGTAGGGACCACAGGCGGTTGAGGCCGCGGGGCTTGGGGTGGTTGACGCCCCGGGAGTTGACAGGCCCGGCGGCCTGTTCCATGAGCATCCAGGGCCCGTGTGCCTGGGAGCGGGTCATGTCCTGGACGAGGGCGCCGGTCTGGGCGCCGAGCGGGTCGTGCGGGTCGGGGTAGATGTCGACGGAGACGACGTCCTCCTCCTGGGCCCAGCGCCAGGCGTCCTGCCCGAACCACAGCGGCATGAAGTTGCTGGTCACCGGCAGGTGCGGGGTGTGCCGGCGGACGATGTCGCGCTCGGCGACGTAGCACTCCAGGAGCATGTCGGAGGTGAAGCGGCGAAAGTCCAGCACCTGGGTGGGGTTGCGCATGTAGTGCGGCAGGCGGGCCGGCAGGATGCCGTCCCAGGTGTCGTAGCCCTGGCTCCAGAAGGCGGTGCCCCAGGCGGTGTTGAGGGCCTCGAGGGTGCCGTACTTCTCCCGCAGCCACCGTCGGAAGGCGGCGGCTGCCTGGTCGCCGTGGTCGAAGGTGCAGTACTCGTTGTTGATGTGCCACATCGTCAGGGCCGGGTGGCCGCCGTAGCGGGCGGCGAGGTCCTCGGTGATGGCGGCGGCGTAGCGCCGGTAGGTGGCGCTGGAGTGCGAGAAGTGCTGCCGGCCGCCCCACCACTCGGTGCGGCCGTCCTCGGTGACGGGCAGGGTGTCGGGGTGCAGCCGGCCCATCCACGGCGGGGGCGAGGAGGTCGGGGTGGCCAGGACGACACCGATGCCGTTGTCGTGCATCAGGTCCATCAGCCGGTCCAGCCAGCCGAACTCCCGCGCGCCCGGTTCCGGTTCCAGTTTCGCCCAGGAGAAGACACCGAGGGTGACCGAGTTGACCCCGGCCTCCTTCATCAGCCGGACGTCCTCGTGCCAGATCTCCTCGGGCCACTGCTCGGGGTTGTAGTCGCCGCCGAAGAGAAGGCGGCCACGGGTGGCGGCGGCGAGGGTCGGTCGTTGCGGTTCGGGCATCACACCGGGTCTCCGTACTGGACGCCGCGTCCGTTGGTGGCGAGGTAGACACGGCCGTGGATGCGCGGGTCACCGATGACGGCCGTGCCGATCCAGCCCCACTGGTGCTGGTCGTCGTTGATCCGCACCCAGGTCCTGGCCTCGTCGTCGGAGCGGTGGACGCCGGTGACGGTCCCGATCGTGCCCACCTGGTAGATGGCGGGGTAGTCGGCGCCGTCCGCGGCCTTGCCGAAACCGAGACACTCCGAGGCCCCGACGCCGGTGACCTTCGAGAAGCTCGCGCCGCCGTCGGTGGAGCGGTGCAGGCCCTCCCCCTTGGTGCTCAGCCACAGGTCGCCGGACCTGCCCGGCGCCGCGACCAGCTTGAACTGGCTGTCCCCGGAGGGCAGTCCGGTCGCACGGGCGGTGAAGGTACGGCCACTGTCAGTGCTGGCGAGTAGCGTTCCTGTGTCGGTGTCGTACGCGTAGAAGAGCGTCGGGTCGGCCGGGTCGGCGACCGGCGTGGCGCCCTTCGGGAAGGAGGTGACCTCGGACCAGGTGGCGCCGTTGTCCGCGGAGCGGTGGGCGGGGTACTTCGTGCCGTCCGAGTGCACGAACACCCAGAGCAGCACGCTGCCGTCGGCGTTGGTGGCGATCGGCGCCGGTGCGTCCTTGGCGATGGAGGGCTGGGTCTTGAAGGGCGCCCAGGTCTTGCCGCCGTCGTTCGAGTAGGCGCCGTTGCCGTCGTTGCTCCAGCCGGTACGGACGACGTACGCCGGATTGGCCGCGGCTTGGGCGAGCCCCATCGCCGACCCGAAGACCGGGTTCGACGCCATGCCGCGCGAGGGCGATGCCGTGAGCGACTCGTGGTACATCACCCCGATGTCCCCGAGACCGCTGATCAGATGCGCCTCCCCGACCGGGGGCGAGATCAGCAGGCGCACGGCCGTCTCCTCCAGGCCACGGATCTGCGGTGCCCAGTTCTTCAGGTCCCGCGTGCCGTAGAGGGTGGCGCCGGTGCCGTAGACGATGTGCCGCGAGTCGTACGGGTCGAGGGCGAGGGCCTGGATCCACCAGCCGAACTTGGGCTTGTCCCCGCCCCACTTGAGGAAGGGCGTCTCGGAGACGTCGAGGACGGCCGTGTCCTTCAGGGACGTCCAGGTGCGGCCGCCGTTCGTGGAGCGAAAGACGGTGTCGATCTCGGCCCATCGGTTGTTCGTGGAGACGACGACCGTGCCGGGCCGGCGGGCGTCGACGGCGACACCCCCGTAGCCGAAGGTGTCGGGGGATCCGTCAGCGGCGGTCCCGCCCGGCTCGACCGGTGTGACCTCGGTCCACTTGCCGTTGAGGGTGCACAGCTTGTGCACGCTGCCGTCGGACTGGCCGCCTGGGCCGGGTGCGTTGGCGTACGTCACGTACAGCTCGTGGGTGTACCGGTCGTACGCGGCCCGGATCGGGACCTTGGCGGCGGTACCGGAGGGCTGGCGGGGGACGGCTTCCCAGGTGGTGCCGTTGGCGGTGCGGTAAAGGTTCTTGGCACTGGCCGTACCGTCCCCGTCGCCCCAGCCGGCGTAGAGGGTGCGCCCGGCGGCGACGAGGAAGGTGACGCCCTGTCCGGTGGCGCTCGGGGAACCCGGGAATCCGGTCACGGCTGCCCAGGTCGCGCCCCGGTCGGTCGACTTGAGCAGCCCGTCGTGCCGGGTGCCCAGCCACAGGGTGTTGCTGTCCCGCGGATCGACGAGCAGCCGCTCACCCGTACCCCGGCCGTCCTCGTTGGCGCCGAGCTTGACGCCGAGGTCGGTGCGGGCCCAGGTGGCACCGCGGTCGTCGGACCGCAGGATCGCCCCGTTGCCGGCCCAGGACTGGGTGTAGGTGCCCAGGGCGAGGTAGACGCGGTTGGGGTGCGTGCGGTCGACGGCGATGGCCTCGACACCGGTGAGGTTCCAGTCGTCCGGGCCGAGGTGATCGGTCAGCGGGGTCCAGCGGGCGGTGCGGTCGTCCCAGCGGTAGGCGCCGCCGATGTCGGTGCGGGCGTAGGCGAGGCCGCGGACGGCGGGGTGGAAGAGAACGCCGGAGATGAAACCGGTGCCGCCGATGACGGCGTTGCGCCAGCGGTAGGCCGACGCGGCGGTGGCGGTCGGTGCCGCAGCCAGCGCCTGTCCGGGGAGGAACGGGACGGCGGTGAGCGCGGCGGTCGCCGCGGTACCGGCGAGAACGACACGTCGGCTCGGAGCGGACGCGGGCATGACATACCTCGTTCCGTGCGGTGAGGAGAAAGCGGTGGGGAGAGGGGGAAGCTTGGGCCCGCCGCGGCCGACCGCTGATGGAGGCAGGTCGGCCGCGGCGGAGTCGGAATGTGCGGCTCAGCCCTTGATGGCGCCGGTGAGCATGCCCTTCTTGAAGTGGCGCTGGACGAAGGGGGAGGCAACCGCGACGGGGATCAGTGCGAGGACCATGACGG
>NZ_JAGMUL010000106.1 GCF_019049285.1 Streptomyces sp. AC550_RSS872 | reverse complement strand
TGTGCTGTCTGGGGACGTTGGTGACAGGCGACACGCCTTGGCTGGTCCTTGAACGAGGCGAGGGCCTCTGGGTTCGGTGTGGATTGCGAGATCTACAACCGGCAGCCAGGAGGCCCTCGTTGTCCCACCGTAACGCCCCGCTGACGCCGACCGGCCGGCTGCGTCTGGCCCGGTGTGTCGTCGAGGACGGCTGGCCGCTGCGCCGGGCTGCGGAACGCTTCCAGGTCAGCCACACCACCGCGGCCCGCTGGGCAGGCCGCTACCGCACACACGGGGCTGCGGGCCTGCACGACCGCTCAAGCCGCCCCCACCACAGCCCGCGCAAGACCCCGGCCGCGGTGGAACGGCAGGTCGTGCGGCTGCGGCGTGAGCACCGCGTCGGCCCTGTGCGACTGGCCGCCCGATGCGGCATCGCCGCCTCCACCGCCCACCGCATCCTCGCCCGGCACGGCCTGCCCGCACTCGCCGCAACGGACCGTGCCACTGGCGAGCCCGTACGCCGCTACGAACGCAGCCGACCAGGCGAGCTGGTCCACATCGACGTCAAGAAACTCGGCCGCATCCCCGACGGCGGCGGGCACAAGGCCCTGGGCCGGGCTGCCGGCCGAGCCAACCGCCAAGGCGGCGGATACGCCTACCTCCACACCGCCCTGGACGACCACTCTCGCCTGGCCTACACGGAAGACCTGCCCGACGAGAAGGCCGCCACCTGCGCCGGCTTCCTCCAGCGAGCCGCCGCCTGGTTCGCAGACCACGGCGTCACCGTGGAGCGGGTCCTGACCGACAACGCCTGGGCCTATACCAAGAACACTTGGCGCGACACCTGCAATCGGCTGGGCATCAGCCCGCGCTGGACCCGGCCCTGGCGACCGCAGACGAACGGCAAGGTCGAACGCTTCCACCGCACCCTGCTCGACGAGTGGGCCTACCACCGGCCCTACACCTCAGACGCCGAACGCCAGGCAGCGTTTCCCGACTGGCTGGACTGGTACAACTACCACCGACCCCACACCGGCATCAGCGGCCAAACCCCAGCCAGCCGCGTCACTAACCTCTCCGGACAGCACACCTAG
>NZ_JAGMUL010000011.1 GCF_019049285.1 Streptomyces sp. AC550_RSS872 | reverse complement strand
GGGGGTGGGGGCGTGGGGGTGCTTGCAGGTGCCGGGGGCCGGGTGGCGTGTGCCCTGCGAGGACTGGGGCGCGGATCACAGGGCGCGGATGTGCCCGACGGGTGCCGGGGCACGAGTCACAGTCGCCGAGTGCCTGGCGGGTGCCGGAGCACGGGTCGCAGGTCTCAGGTCTCAGGTCTCAGGTCTCAGGTCTCAGGTCTCAGGTCTCAGGTCTCAGGTCGCTGAGTGTCTGACGGGATGCCCAGTCACCAACCGCCAGCGGCCGACCGCCAGCCGCCAGCCGCCAGCCGCCAGCCGCCAGCCGCCAGCCGCGGTCAGGCTACGGCTCCTCCCGCCAGCCGTCCCACTCCCCTACGAACTCGTTCAGCTCCCCGGGTTCCAGCCGCTCGGCCTCGTCCCGCAGCAGCACCAACCACTGCGCGTCCTCGGCGTCGTCCTCCCCCGCCAACGCGTCCCGCACCAGCCGAGGCTCCTCGTCGATCCCGAACCGCTCCCCGAGCGCCTCCGCGACCTCCTCCGCCGCGTCACGATCGGGCAGCACCAGCACATGTCTCACATCGCTCACGGGGCAATTCTCGGACACCGACAAGCGCCGAACGCGAACCGGGGTCGCGCACGCCGCCCAGCCCGGAGCACCCCGCCGACTCAGCCCTCCCGGCCGGGCTCCCGCACCGTCGGCACCTGGTCCAGCTCGATCCCGAACCGCTCCCGGTACACCCCCAGCACCTCCTCGTCCGTGCTCAGCTCCCGCTCCTCCCGTGTCCCGTCGGCCGCCGTCACCTTGAACGTGCGGCCGCTGAGCGTGATCCGTCCTCCTTCCTCCGTCACCCGCGAACACACCAGCGACTGCGTGAAGTGCGAGGACGGTGAGGTGCTGTGCCACCATGCTCCGGCCAGGAAGTCGCCGAGCACCCGCGGCCGCCGCTCCAATCGGTACTCCGGTCTGCCGTCCATGACGACATCCAGGTCCCCGGCCTCCGCCGCGTCGTGCCCGCCGCGCACACCGGCCGCGTCCGGCCCGGCCTCGACGATCCGGAACACGCCCGCCGGATCCTTCTGCTCACCCCGCGCCTCGAACGCCAGCGGATGGTGACTGTGCGCCCCGAAACCTACGTCCGCCAGCCAGGTGCCGCCGTCCACCGTCCGCACCTTCAGCGCCATGTGGTCGTAGGGAATCCCGAGCTTCCCCTCCGGCCCGTGGACCCGCGCCGCCAGCAACGTCACGTCGAAGCCCAGCGCGCCGAGCAACGCCCCGAACGCCCCGTTCAGTTCGTAGCAGAACCCGCCCCGTCTCGCCCCCACCACCTTGTCCAGCAGCCGCTTCTCCTCCAGGACGATCTCCTCGCCGCGATGCACCGACAGGTTCTCGAACGGTACGGTCTGCAAATGGCGCAGATGCAGCTCGCGCAGCACGTCCACGGTGGGCCACGCCGGGTGCTCGACCCCCAGGCGCCGGAGATAGGCATCAACCTCTACGGAATCCATGCCCTCAGTCTCCCGCCACCCGCAGCTGCGCGCCCGTACCCGCGACCGCCAGCGCCCCGTCCTCGTCCGTCCGCAGCACCACCGCGCCCTGCGCCCGCAGCGCAGCGACGGTGCTGGGAGCCGGGTGGCCATACGGGTTGTCCGCACCGCAACTGATCAACGCCAGCCGCGGCGCCGCCCTGCGTATGAGCTCCGGATCCTGGTACGCCGAGCCGTGATGGGCGACCTTGAGCACATCAACGCCGCCCAGCAGCGCCCCCGCCGGTGATCTCAACAGCGCCCGCTGGGCCGGGGGTTCGAGATCCCCGAGCAGCAGGAGCCGCAGCCCGGCCGACCGCACGAGCAGGGAGACACTGGCGTCGTTCGGACCGTCCGGGGCCATGGCCGTGGGCGACGAGCGTGCCGGCGGCCAGACGACCTGCCAGCTCAGCGCCCCGGTGCGCCGCTCCTCCCCGGCGGCGGCCCGCGTCACGGGAATGCGCCGAGCAGCTGCCTCCCTGCGCACGAACTCCACCTGGTCCACCGGCTCTTCGTGCCCCGTCGTCTCGATCGCGCCCACCGCCCGCCCGCGCAGCACGCCGGGCAGGCCCGCCACATGGTCGGCGTGGAAGTGGGTCAGGACGACGAGCGGGATCCTGGTGATGCCGAGTGCGCGCAGGCAGCGGTCGACCGACGTCGGATCGGGGCCGGCGTCCACGACCACGCCCGTGCCCCCGCCCGCCGCGAGCACCGTCGCGTCGCCCTGCCCCACATCGCACATCGCGAACCGCCACCCGGGCGGCGGCCAGCCCGTGACCACCCTGGGCAGCGGTGCCGGCTGCACCACCACGAGCAGGAGCAGCACCCCGCAGACACCGCACCACCAAGGGTGCCGCAGCAGCCGCCGCCCGGCGAGCAGGACGACCGCCGTGGCGAGGACGAGCAAGGCCGCCCCGCCCCAGCTGCCGGGCCAGTCCACACCCGCCCCGGGCAGTGCGGCGCCCGTCCGGGCGACGTCCGCGATCCACCCGGTCGGCCAACTCGCGCACCAGGTAAGCACCTTGGCCAACGGCATCGCGAGCGGTGCCGTCGCCAACGCCGCGAAGCCCAGCACCGTGGCCGGTGCGATCGCGAACTCCGCGAGGAGATTGCACGGCACCGCCACCAGGCTCACCCGCGCCGACAGCACCGCCACGACCGGCGCGCACAAGGCCTGCGCGGCGGCAGCGGCCGCCAGCGCCTCGGCCAACCTCGGCGGCACCCGGCGCCGTTGCAGCGCCGCGCTCCACCGGGGCGCAAGGGTGAGCAGGGCGCCCGTGGCCAGGACGGAGAGCAGAAAGCCGTAACTGCGGGCCAGCCACGGGTCGTACAGCACCAGCAGGAGTACGGCCGTCGCCAGCGCCGGGATCAGCGATCTGCGGCGACCCGTCGCCAGGGCGAGCAGCACGACAGCCCCGCAGGCAGCGGCCCGCAGCACGCTCGGGTCGGGCCGGCACACGACGACGAAGGCGAGGGTGAGCGCCCCGCCGAGCAGTGCCGTCGTCCGCAGGGAGAAACCGAGGCGGGGCGCGAGTCCACGGCGCTCGGCCAACTGCGCCATACCGGGCGGGCCGATGAGCAGGGCGAGGATGATCGTGAGGTTGCTGCCGGAGACGGCGAGCGTGTGCGCGAGGTCGGTCTCCTTGAACGCCTCGTCCAGTTCCGGAGTGATCCGCGAGGTGTCCCCCACGACCAGCCCCGGCAGCAGCGCCCGCGCATCCGCCGGCAACCCGTCGGTCGCCTCCCGCAGCCCGGCCCGCAGCCCCCCGGCAAGCCGCTGCGCCGCCGACGGCTCCCCCACCACCTCAGGCTCCGCCGGGTCCCGCACCCGCAGCACGGCCGCGACCCGGTCCCCGTCCATCAGCGAGGGCGCGAGCGTCGCGGTCACCCGCAAGCGCGTGGAGGGCAGAAGCCCCAGCCAGGGCGAAGGCCGGTCGCTGGCATGCCTTGGCGGGACGTCCGCCTTCCCGGGCGCGCTCACCCCCTCGTCGACGACCCGGGAGGATCCCGACACCCGATCCGCGTCGATGATCACGAGGACCGGCGCCCGCGTGACCACCGAACCACCGTCCGCCTCCTCCACGCGTCGTACATCCGCGTTGATCAGCACGGAGGTCGGCGCCATGTGATCCCCCTTGACCCGGGGCCGGGTCAGCCGGGGATCGGAGGTGAGCTCGACCTCCGCCGTCACCGTGGCGTACTCCCGCGCCAGCCCGGGCACCGGCCCACGCCGCAGATCGGCCCCGTGCAGCCCTGCGGAGACGGCGGCCGCGGCGACGCAGAGCAGCACCGCGGCGACTGAAACGCGCGGCCAGGTGGTGCGCAGGGGTGCAGGGCGCTGACTTCGCGACTGGGTGACGTGGGGGACGAGGGTGACCCGCGTGACCTGGGTGGCCCGCGTGACCCGGGTGACCTGGGTGACCTGGGTGACCTTGGTGACCTTGGTGACGTCACGATCGCCGGTTCTCTCGCTGGCTCCACTTCGCCTCAGCAGCAGTACGCCTGCCGCGACCAAGCCCACGACCGCCGCACCGACCGCCCACTCCGGTGGCGCGTCCAGCATCAGTGCCGCCGTCGCCCAGGCGGCCAGCGCCGGAGGCACGAGCCGGAGGTCCGTCGGCCCTTCCTGCCGGGGGTGGGAGGCGCCCAGCCGGCTCCCGGAGGCGGCGTGAACGGCGGCGCGGCCGGGAGTGCGGACGCCGTGGCTCATGGCCGTCCTGGCCCTCATGACCGTCCTGGCCCTCATAGCCGTACGAGATTCCGTAGGTCGGCGAACCGGCGGTCGCCGATGCCGTTGACCTCGCGCAGCTCGTCCACCGAGTGGAAGCCGCCGTGCTGGGTGCGGTAGTCGATGATGTGCTGGGCCAGCACCGGGCCGACGCCCGGGAGGGTGTCGAGCTGGTCCACGGTGGCCGTGTTGAGAGAGACCGGTGCGGTGGGTGCCGCCCCGGCGACCGCCGAGGTGCCCGCGCCCGTACCGGCAGCGGTCCCCGGCACGGCGGCCGGAGCTCCGACGATCACCTGCTCGCCGTCCACCAGGAAGCGGGCCCGGTTGAGGGTGTCGGTATTGGTGCCGGGACGCACTCCACCGGCCACGCGCAGGGCGTCGGCGACTCGCGAACCCGCGGGCAGGCGGTGGATACCGGGTTTGCGCACCTTGCCGCTTACGTCCACGACGATCTCGGGCGCGGCCGTGCCCCCGGGGCCCGGAACACCCGGCACACCCGGCACACCCGACACTCCCGCCGCACCGCCCGCCCCGGTCTCCCCACCCTGCTGTTCTCCGCCGTACGAGGCTGCCGCCCGCACCACTTCGGGCGCCCGCACGGATTGCGCCCGCCCGGCCCAGAAGTGCTGCACGGCGAACCCTGCGGCGAGGACGAGTACGACCGTGAGCGCGACCACGCTCCGCCGCTCCAGCCCACACCTCGCCTGCAACCACACCGGCATCCGCTCCCGCAAAGCCGACCCGGCCCGCGACCGCCAGACTCCAGCACCCGCGTCACTGGCAGCGTCACCGCCCCCGCCCCCGGCACCGGCACCGGCACCGGCACCGGCACCGGCATCCAACATCTCCGGGCGCTCGCCCACATCCGCCCGAGTACGCCGGTCCTCGCCCGCATCCGCCCGAGTACGCCAGGCCCCGCTCAGATCTTCTCCCGACGCCCCGGCCGCTCCAGGACCGACAGGCTCCTCCCCGCCCTCCGGCGGCCCCGCTCCCGACTCCCGCCACTCCTCCGCCCGTTCGGTGAAAATCACCTTCGCCCTGCGCCGCAGCTCCGCCGCCGACGCATGATGCTGCCGAGCCCGTCCCCGGACATTCATGCGTCGTCGTTGGCGGGCGCGGCTGTCGGAGTGAGGGCCGCGGCCCGGGCCGCTGGTTGCCGTCGTGGTTCGTGTGCGTGATCGAAGTGCCATGCGACGAGGATCGGACACCTCGACCCATCCGCGATGATCTTGCTCAGTTCCCGGGGATTACCGCCCAGTTGTGGAAAACTCCGCCACCCTCACGAGTGGCTCCCCTCAGAGCACTCCCAGAGCGCCCGTCTCCTGAGCCCTCGTCACCGGGGCGAAACCACGACCCCCAACAACCCGGGCCCCGTATGCGCCCCGATCACCGCCCCCACCTCGCTCACATGCAGGTCGGCGAGCCCAGGGACCCGCGCTCGCAGGCGGTCCGCCAGGGCCGACGCCCGGTCGGGAGCGGCGAGATGGTGCACCGCGATGTCGACCTGCGCACCGCCCGCCCGGTCGGCGGCGATCTCCTCCAGGCGTGCGATGGCCTTGGACGCCGTGCGCACCTTCTCCAGCGGGCCGATCCGGCCGCCCTCCAACTGCAGCAGCGGCTTCACTGCGAGCGCCGAGCCCAGCAGGGCCTGCGCCGCGCCGATACGGCCGCCGCGACGCAGATAGTCGAGGGTGTCGACGTAGAAGTAGGCGGCCGTGCTTCCGGCCCGCTTCTCCGCGGCCGTGACGGCCTCGTCCACCGTGCTGCCCGTCTCCGCCGCCTCGGCCGCGGCGAGCGCGCTGAAACCGAGCGCCATCGCGACCATCCCGGTGTCCACCACCCGCACCGGCACCGGCGCCTCGCGCGCCGCGAGGACCGCCGCGTCGTATGTGCCGGAGAGCTCGGCGGACAGGTGCAGGGAGACGATGCCGGTGGCGCCGGCCTCGGCGACCTTGCGGTAGTGCTCCGCGAAGACCTGAGGGCTGGGGCGCGAGGTGGTGACGGGGCGTCGCTTCTGCAACGCCTGGGCGAGGGAACGGGTCGAGATCTCGGTGCCCTCGTCCAGTGCCTGACCGCCGACGACCACGGTCAGGGGTACTGAGGTGATGCCGTGGCGCTCCATCGTCCGCGGCGGCAGGTAGGCCGTTGAATCGGTGACGATCGCGACATGGCGGGACATGAGCTGGAGGTTACCTGCCGTAGCGCCCGGGCGGCAGCCCGACCCCGCTCACCTGGAAATGCCTTGACCGGATCAACTCGCGCTCACCAGGCTCAAGTCGTGCTCTCGGGGCGGGGTTTCTTCTGCCAGGGGTAGGTCGGGCGAGGGCCGGGCGGGGTGATCGCGGGCCGCGTGGGCTCCTCGGCTCGCTGCGTCCGAGAGGTGTCCGGCCAGGTCTGCTCGGCCGTCGGGGCGGCCTGGGCGGCGGGGGCCTCCGGCCACGGCGGCGGCGTCGCGGACGAGGGCGAGGGCGAGGGCGACGAGGGCGACGACGCGGTCTCCTCCGTCTGCCAGTGCCGCAGTGCACCGGTCTCCACGTCGATCTGGGCGCTGAGGGTGTCCAGGTCGTCGTCGGCGAAGCGGCGTGCCCGGTCGCGGGCGGCCCAGCGCAGCGAGTCGGCGGCATGGACGATGCGCTCGGTGCGTTCGCGCAGGTCGGGCAGCCGCTCGGCGAGTGTCGCGCGGTCCGGCTCGGACTCCAGGCGCCGCAGCTCGGCGTCCAGTTCGTGCCCGTGCGCGCTGAGGCGCTGGAAGAGACCGAGGGACTCCTTGAGGGACTCGTCCTCGGCCACGCCCGCGTGCAGCGCGTCCTGGGTGGCCCGCATGGAGGTGCGCAGCTTCAGCCGCAGCTGGGCGAGCTCCCCGGCCGGGCCCGGCTGGGCGAAGGACTTGGCCCGCAGGGTGCCGTCCTCGACCGTGCGCCGGGCATGGGTGATGGTCTCGTCCACGCGGCGCTTGGCGGCCCCGACCACCTTCACCGTGGCGTACGCGCCGAGCACGACGAAGAGCACGAAGAGCAGCGCCAAGACTGCGGTTACTGCGTCCACGAACTCCTCCTCCGGCCGGTCGCGACACATACCGCGTCGCTCTTCAACGGTAAACGCAGCGGGCAGGCCCGGAGTTCCAGCAGAACCCCGAACCTGCCCGTAGGGGATCACCCCGAGCGAAGATCACGCCGAGCCGAGAAGCGACGTCACCGCGACCCGACCGACCCACCGTGTAGAGCTCGGCCGTGGACTGGACCTACGCCGGAACGATGTTCACCAGCTTCGGCGCCCGCACGATCACCTTCCGGATCCCGGCGCCGTCCAGTGCCGCCACGACCTTCTCGTCGGACAGGGCGACCTTTTCCAGGTCCTCCTCGGAGATGGCCGGCGAGACCTCCAGGCGGGCCTTGACCTTGCCCTTGATCTGCACGACGCAGGTCACGGTCTCGTCCACGACGTAGGCCGGGTCGGCGACCGGGAAGTCCTGGTGCACCACCGAGTCCTCGTGGCCCAGCCTGCGCCACAGCTCCTCGGCCACATGCGGGGCCAGCGGCGCGACCATCAGCACCAGCGCCTCGGCGACCGGGCGCGGCACCGCCCCGCCGGCCTTGGTCAGGTGGTTGTTCAGCTCGGTGACCTTGGCGATGGCGGTGTTGAACCGCATGCCCTCCAGGTCACCTCGCACCCCGTCGATGGCCTTGTGCAGGGCACGCAGCGTGTCCTCGTCGGGCTCGGCGTCCACCACCGTCACAGCACCGGTCGTCTCGTCGACGACGTTGCGCCACAGCCGCTGAAGCAGCCGGAACTGGCCGACCACCGCGCGAGTGTCCCACGGCCGGGAAACGTCCAGCGGCCCCATGGCCATCTCGTACAGCCGCAACGTGTCGGCGCCGTACTCGGCGGCGATCTCGTCCGGGGTGACCGCGTTCTTCAGGGACTTGCCCATCTTGCCCAGCAGCCGGGAGACCTTCTCGCCCTGGTAGTAGTAGGCGCCGTCGCGCTCCTCCACCTCGGCGGCCGGTACCGCGATGCCACGGCTGTCGCGGTAGACGTAGGCCTGGATCATGCCCTGGTTGAACAGCTTGTGGAACGGCTCCGCGGAGGAGACGTGGCCCAGGTCGAACAGGACCTTGGACCAGAAGCGCGCGTACAGCAGGTGCAGCACGGCGTGCTCGGCGCCGCCGACGTACAGGTCGACGCCGCCGTGCGGCTGGCCCTCGCGCGGGCCCATCCAGTACTGCTCGATCTCCGGGTCGACCAGTTGCCCGCTGTTGTGCGGGTCCAGGTAGCGCAGCTCGTACCAGCAGGAACCCGCCCAGTTGGGCATGGTGTTGGTCTCGCGCCGGTAGCGCTTCGGTCCGTCGCCCAGGTCCAGGGTGACGTTGACCCACTCCTCGTTGCGCGACAGCGGCGTCTCGGGCTCGGTGTGGGCGTCGTCCGGGTCGAAGGTGCGCGGGCTGTAGTCCTCGACCTCGGGCAGCTCCAGCGGCAGCATCGACTCGGGCAGCGCGTGGGCGATGCCGTCCTCGTCGTAGACGATCGGGAAGGGCTCGCCCCAGTAGCGCTGCCGACTGAACAGCCAGTCTCGCAGCCGGAAGTTGACCGTGCCCTCGCCGACGCCGGACCGCTCCAGCCACTCGGTGATGCGGGCCTTGGCCTCGGCGACGCCCAGGCCGTCCAGGGAGATGTCGTCGTTGGAGGAGTTGATGATCTTCGCCTCGTACGACGCGAAGGCGTCCTGCCAGGTCGAGGTGTCGGTGCCCCGGCCGTCGGTCGGCTCGACGATGCTGGGGATCGGCAGCTCGAAGGCGCGCGCGAACTCGAAGTCACGCTGGTCGCCGCAGGGTACGGCCATGATCGCGCCGGTGCCGTAGCCCATCAGGACGTAGTCGGCGATGAAGACGGGGACCTTCTCGCCGTTGACCGGGTTGGTCGCGTACGAGCCGATGAAGACGCCGGTCTTGTCCTTGGCCTCGGCCTGGCGCTCGACGTCGGACTTGGAGGCGGCCTGCGCGCGGTAGGCGGCGACGGCCTCGGCCGGGGTCGCGTGGCCGCCGGTCCACACGTCGTGCGTCCCCTCGGGCCAGGCGTCCGGGGTGAACTTCTCGACCAGCGGGTGCTCGGGCGCGAGCACCATGTAAGAGGCGCCGAACAGGGTGTCCGGGCGCGTGGTGAAGACCGTGATGCGCTCCCCGTCGATCGGGAAGTCGACGCGGGCACCCTCGGACCGGCCGATCCAGTTGCGCTGCTGCAGCTTGATGGCCTCGGGCCAGTCCAGCTCGGTCAGATCGTCCAGCAGCCGGTCGGCGTACGCGGTGATCCGCATGTTCCACTGGCGCAGCTTGGCCTTGAAGACCGGGAAGTTGCCGCGCTCGGAGCGGCCTTCGGCGGTGACCTCCTCGTTGGCCAGCACGGTGCCCAGACCGGGGCACCAGTTGACCGGCGCGTCGGAGGCGTACGCCAGGCGGTACCCACCCAGGACGTCGGCGCGCTCGGCGGCGCCCAGCTCGCTCCACGCGCGCGTGGTCCCGGGTACGGCGCGCTCACCGGACTCGAACTGCGCGATCAGCTCGGAGATCGGCCGAGCCTTCTTCGCCTCGTCGTCGTACCAGGAGTTGAAGATCTTCAGGAAGATCCACTGGGTCCACTTGTAGTAGTCCGGGTCGATCGTGGCGAACGACCGGCGCTTGTCGTGGCCCAGGCCCAGCCGGCGCAGCTGGACCTTCATGTTCTCGATGTTGGCCTCGGTGGAGACACGCGGGTGCGTGCCCGTCTGCACGGCGTACTGCTCGGCGGGCAGGCCGAAGGCGTCGAAGCCCAGGGTGTGCAGGACGTTGTGTCCGGTCATGCGCTGGAAACGCGCGAAGACGTCGGTCGCGATGTAGCCCAGGGGGTGGCCGACGTGCAGGCCCGCACCGGAGGGGTACGGGAACATGTCCATGATGAACTTCTTGGGCTTGGCGACCAGCTCGGGGTCGCCCGCCAGGTCACCCTTGGGGTTCGGAGCGGCGTACGTACCCTCGGCGTCCCAGAAGTCCTGCCAGCGTGCCTCGATCTCGGCAGCCATGGCCGCCGTGTAGCGGTGCGGCGCGGCCACCTCGGCGGTGGCAGCGGGGTTCGTCTCGCTCATGATCCTCAAAGCTCCATCGATCGTCTCTGCCAGCGGCTGCGGTTCTCTGGAAACGAAAAATCCCCTCGCACAGGAGGGGACGCCGCGCCGATTCCGACCATCCGATTCGCCCGGTGGTCGGGACTGATCAGCGCGGCCCGCTAAGCAGAAGGCGTACGGCACGCATGGCGTCAGGGTACCGCAGGGCCAGAGCGGGTCGCGACGGGCTTCCGGCGGGGCGCACGACCGGAGTCACGAGAGGGCTCACACATGAACAACAGCGCCCCCTGCTCCGTACCTGAAAGTTGTGAAGACCTCGAAAAGCTGAGCAACGTTCAATTGTTACCTGACGTAACAGCCACTAAGGGACACCGCAAGCCCTTACGGCCCGTAGATAACAACGCAATAACTCAAACGCCGTACCCCTCGGTATGGAGCCACTTAGAGTGCGGCAGCGGGACCGCCTTCCCGAACCGCTCGGAGTTGCCCCCATGAACCCTCGTCGTAGTAACAGTTCGCTCCCCAAACCGGGCCGGTCGGCCTACGGGGTGGCGACCGCTGCTGTTCTGCTGCTCATACCCCTGGTGGTGCTGATCGGCGGCAGCTGGCTCACGGAGTTCCTCAACTTCGGGGCCGGCGTCCTGTCGCTCGTGTGTCTCACCTGCTCGGTGATCTGGGGCCTCGTCGCCCAGGACCGGATGATCCTCAACACCCGCCAGCGGATCATCGCGCAGGGCATCCACCGGGTGACCGCCGTGGCCTCGATCGCGTTCCTGCTGGTGCACATCGGCGTGAAACTGGCGCTGGACCACGTCGGCCCGCTCGCCGCGCTGATCCCCTTCAGCCTCGTGTTCGCGGGCGGCGACGAGATCCCCGGCAGCGCCTTCCTCATCGGCCTGGGCTCCCTGGCCGCCCTGCTCATGATCTTCGTGGGCATCACCGGCGCGCTGCGCAACCAGTTCGCCTCCCCTGCGCCGGTCGCCGCGCGCTGGCGCGCGATGCACATGCTGGCCTACCCGGCCTGGTGCGCGGCGCTGGTCCACGGCCTGTTCGCAGGCCGCCCGGCGAAGACGTTCTTCATGGTCTGCTACGAACTCTGCGTCGTCGCCGTCGCCGCGGCCCTCGCGCTGCGCGCCGCCCCGCGCCCCGTCAAGCGCAAGTTCGCCGACCGGATCGCCCAGGTCATCGGCCGTGACGAGTCGGCGGGCCGCGAGGACCTGGAGGAGAGCCGCGCCAGGGCGTCGTCCGGGTCCGCGCTGCCGGGCTACGAGAACCAGCGCCCGGGGCGGGGCTCGCGCGGTGAGCGCTCCGCACGCGAGGAGCGGCCGGGCCCGCTGCCCGGAATGCCCTCCCAGGCGCCCGCGTCCGCGGAGTCCACGGGCGGCTTCGCCGCCGCCTACCGCGCCGTCTCGCCCCGCTCCCGCGGGCGACAGCAGTCCTACGCGGCCGACCAGACCGCCCGCATGGACCTGCCCCCGGACCTACAGCCGACGGAGGCGATCCCCCGCGTCGACGGCGGCGGCAGCACCTCGGGCAGCTGGCCGATCCCGTCCCCGCCACCCGTGGGCGAAGCACCCCCCTCGTCCTACGACCCGCTCAACGACACGGGATACAACATCCCCGTCTATGGCAATTCAGGCGCCCAGGGCTACGGCACCGGCGCTGCGGGCTACGGCTCGAGTGATGTGTACGACACCGCTGAGACGAACGCCGTCTTCGGCACGTACAACCAGAACGACACGTACAACAACAGCGGTCCCGCCACTGAAACACTGCCCGGTGCCTCCTACGACTTCGACGCACCGGGTTCGGGCGAACCTTGGAACACGCCTTCCGGAGGCTTTAAGTGAACGAGGCCCTGCCCGACGTACCCGAAGTCCGCGTGGTCGGTCTTCCCCAGCTCACGTCGGGCTTCGACCTTGTCGAAAGACTCGATCTGCCCATGCATCTGAAGGTGCACGGGCCGCTCGAACCGATGGGCGGCGAGCAGCTCGCGAAGCTCGCCGAGAACATCAATCTGAAGGGCCGCGGCGGCGCGGGCTTCCCCTTCCACAAGAAGCTGCGCTCGGTCGCGGAGGCCGCGATCAAGCGCGGAGTCCGACCGGTCGTGGTCGTCAACGGCAGTGAGGACGAACCGGCCTGCCGCAAGGACACGGTGATGATCAACCGTGCCCCGCACCTCATCCTGGACGGCGCGCTGCTGTGCGCCGAAGCCCTGGGTGCCCGCACGCTCGTGGTGGCGGTCACCCGGGAGTCCACCCAGCGCTCCATGGAGGCCGCCCTCGCCGAACGCGGCCTCAGCAACAGCCGCCGCTCCGCTCTACGCGCGTTCGTCCAACGCAACCCGGTGCGCATGGTCACCGGCGCCGCCGCCTCCGTCATCCGCTCCATCGACGGCGGCCCGGCGATCCCGCCCGGCCGCAAGGTCAGCGCCTCGCAGAACGGCGTCGGCGGCGCCCCGACCCTGCTGTCCAACGCCGAGACGTTCGCGCAGCTGGCCATCGCCGCCCGCATCGGTCCGGAGCGCTACGGCAACACCGGCCTGTACGACGAGCCGGGCACCGTCATGCTCACGGTCTCCGGCGCGGTCACCCGCCCGATGGTCATCGAGGTGCCCACGGGCGTGCCGCTGCGCTACGTCCTCCAGCTCGCCGGCGCCCCGCCCGTCCCGCAGGGTGTGCTGACCGGCGGCTACCACGGCAAGTGGATCGACGCGGCGACGGTCAACGAGGCGATCGTCTCCCGTAACTCCCTGGACGCCGTGGGCGGGGCGCTCGGCGCCGGCGCGATCCTGCCGATCACTCAGGAGACCTGCCCGCTGGGCGAGTCACTGCGGGTCGCGCAGTGGCTGGCCGAGGAGAGCGCGGGGCAGTGCGGCCCCTGCTACCTCGGTCTGCCGGCCGCCGCGCGCGGCATGGAGGACATCCTCAACGGCGGCGGACCGGCCGCCCTGGAGGCCCTCAAGCAGGTCGCGAAGAACGTGAAGCGGCGCGGCGCGTGCTCGCACCCGGACGGCTCCGCGATGTTCCTGGAGTCGACCATCAAGGCGTTCACCGACGACCTGGCGGCCCATGTCCTCGGCAACGGCTGCGGACGGCCCGTGGAGGGCGTTCTGCCGCTCTTCGAGGGCGGCAGGGGCCCGTCGGGCATCCCTGGCGGCGCCGAGTCGGAGGAGAACGGCCCCAGCCGTCAGAAGATCTACGTCGACTGGACGCTGTGCCGCGGCCACGGCCTGTGCGCGGACATCCTTCCGGAGGTCTTCCAACTGGGCGCCGACGGCTTCCCGACCGTCGCCCAGGCGAAGGTCCCGCGCTACGCCGAGGCCAAGGCCCTGCGCGCGGTACGCCGTTGCCCCGCCCTCGCCCTGCGGATCGAGGAGGACACCCGCGCGGGGGACTCCTCCCGCAACAACCTGCCGGTCCTCTCCCAGGGCCGCGGCAGGCGCGCGCTGGGCCGCTGAAGCCCGGCACGCACGCGTAGAGGGGCCGTCCGATCCGGACGGCCCCTCGTTCGTTCCCCAACCGGCCTTGGAACCAACGGCGTTCGAGCACGAAAAAGATCCCGCCGGATCGAATCGACCCGGCGGGATCTCGCTGTGGAGCTAAGGAGAATTGAACTCCTGACCTCCTGCATGCCATGCAGGCGCTCTACCAACTGAGCTATAGCCCCTTGCTTTGGTCCGCCCGGTTTCCCTGGCGGCGACGCCAACATTACCGGGCGACCCAGTGCAGCACCAAATCGTTTCCATCCGACACCGGTACGACACCGATACGCCCACTAATGTCGGATTCCGTGACCGTGATCGCGCCGCCCGGAGTCCACCGCCGAGCACCGGTCGCCCTGGGCGCCTGCCTGGTCTCCTTCGCCGCGTTCTGGGTCGCGCAGAGGGTCGCGGACGTCTCGATGATCGACCTGATGGTGTACCGGGCCGAGGGCGCGACCGTACGGGCGGGAGGCGACCTGTACGCGCTGCGGGCGACGGCCGCGGGCCTGCCCGCCACCTACCCGCCGTTCGCGGCCCTGCTGTTCACCCCGCTGACGCTCCTCGACGCGGCGACCCTGCACACCCTGGCGACGGCCGGGAACCTCGCGCTTGTGGTGGTGTTCGTGCGGCTGTCCCTGCGTCTGGTCGGGCACGCGCGGGTGGAGACCGTCTGGTGGGTCGCCGCGGTGGCTGTGTGGTGCGAGCCGGTGTGGACGACTTTGCGGTACGGGCAGATCAATCTGCTGCTCGCCGTCCTGGTGCTGTGGGATCTGTCACGCCGGCCGGGAGAACGCTGGGCCGGCGTCGGCATTGGGTGCGCTGCGGCGGTCAAGCTGACGCCCGCCCTGTTCGCGGTGTTCCTGCTCGTCACCGGTGTCGTGGCCCGGCGTCGGCACGGATCCGGCGGCCCCTGGTTGCGGCACGCGCGCGTGGCGGCTTCCTGGTTCGCCGCGGCGACCGCGCCGGCCGCCGCTGTACTGCCGTACGACTCCTGGCGTTTCTGGACCCATGTGGTGTTCGCGGCGGGGCGCGTCGGGCACGCCGAGGACACCGCGAACCAGGCCCTGCGCGGCGTTCTTGCCCGGCTGCTGCACACTCCGGAGCCCGGGGCCCTCTGGGCGCTGACAGCGGCCGTGGTGGTCGTGGCAGGGCTGGGCGTGGCCGTGGTGGCCGAGCTGCGCGGGCGGCGGCCCTGGGCGGTGGCCGTGTGCGCGGTGACGGGGCTGCTCGCCAGTCCGGTGTCCTGGTCTCACCACTGGGTGTGGTGCGTGCCGGTGGTCCTGCTCCTCGGCGCCCCCGGTACGCGCGCGTACCGGGCTCTCGCCCTCGGCACGCTGCTGGTCTTCTCCTCGTATGCGCTGTGGTGGGTGCCCCATGGGCCAGAACGGCACGAACTGCACCAGAACGGCATCGAGTTGCTGCTGTCCGCCCTCTACGGGACGGCCGGTTGTCTTTTCCTTGTGATCGCCGGGGTGTCCCTCATGAATCGGAACCCCGGCGGGACTCAAGCCGTGACGAAGGAATAGAAACGCTTGAGCGTGCAGTGTTCTTCGAGGAGACGGCCATAGATCGGTTCACCCTCGAGTTCACGGTAGGTCTCGATGGGGTCGCCTTTTATGATCAGCGCCCGCGCGCATTCCTCGCACCAGTACTGGTAGTCGGGGTTCACCGGTTCCATGTCACGGACGATCGGCGTTCCGCTGCCGCACCAGTCGCACTTTCGCCTGTGTGCACCCATCGATCAGCTCCAGCTGTGGCCGCAGGCCGTGCACACGTAGGAAATTCCGCCGTTGTCACCAAGAAGCTGGGCGACATGGACGGAGCCGCAGGAAGGGCAGCTGAGGCGAGTGATCGTATCCCGTGTCAAAGCTGCTTCGAGGAGGCCACCGACCTCCTCGAGGATGCTCGCAGGCATCACTACTCCCTCCCGTCGGGCCGCGCCCCCTTCCGGCCGTTTGATTCTGCCACGGCCGGACCAATACGGTCAGCGACGCCTCAGTACCAGTCCGGACACGGCAGCCTTCGCCGCCGTACGGACCGTGCGCACCCGCACCCCGAAGCGCCTCGTGAGAGGTATACGCCTGGCGGGGCCCGAGTGACTCAAGCCGGATCCGAACAGTCCGGCGAAGGCCGGGGCCGTGCGCGAACCGGCCGCACCCACCCGGCCGTTGATCCGGGCGCCCGCCGTGGATACCAGAAGATCCCGCCGATCGAAGCGATCGGCGGGATCTCGTTGTCTCGCTGTGGAGCTAAGGAGAATTGAACTCCTGACCTCCTGCATGCCATGCAGGCGCTCTACCAACTGAGCTATAGCCCCTGGTCCCACGTGGCGGAGCCACATGGTGTTTCGCCCCGCTCGGCGGGGCGAACAAGAAGAACTTTAGCCTGCGACCTGCCAGAAAGTGAAATCCGGGCCGGCGTCAGTCGTCGTCGCCGAGGACCGGCTCCGGCAGGGTGCCGGCGTTGTGCTCCAGCAGACGCCAGCCGCGGGCACCCTCGCCCAGGACGGACCAGCAGCAGTTGGTGAGACCGCCGAGGCTCTCCCAGTACCGGGGCTCCAGGCCGATGAGGCGGCCGATGGTCGTACGGATCGTGCCGCCGTGGCTGACCACGACGAGCGTGCCGTTGTCGGGGAGCTTCTCGGCGTGCCGGACCACCACGGGGGCGGCGCGGTCGGCGACCTCGGTCTCCAGTTCGCCGCCGCCGCGGCGCACCGGCTCGCCGCGCTTCCACGCCGCGTACTCATCGCCGTACCGCTCGATGATCTCCTCGTGCGTCAGGCCCTGCCAGGCGCCCGCGTAGGTCTCGCGCAGGGCCTCGTCGTACGTCACCTCCAGGGCCGTGAGCGCGGCCAGCTCGGCGGCCGTGTGGGCGGCGCGCTGGAGGTCGGAGGCGATGATCGCGTCCGGCTTGAGGCCGGCGAGGAGCCGGGCGGCACGGCGGGCCTGGGCGAGGCCGGCCTCGGTGAGGGCGACGTCCGTGGTGCCCTGGAAGCGGCGCTCCACGTTCCACGAGGTCTGGCCGTGCCGCCACAGGATGACGCGGCGGCCGGGCTTGCCCGTGGGCACCTCGTCGGTGGTGCTCATCGCCATTCACCGCCCAGCTCGGCCGCTTCCTCGGCGGCCTGGAGCTTGGCGTGCTCCGCGGCCTTGCCGCGGGTGGCCTTGGCGTCCTCGGGCAGGTCGAGCTCGGGGCAGTCCTTCCACAGCCGCTCCAGGGCGTAGAAGACGCGCTCCTCGCTGTGCTGGACGTGGACGACGATGTCGACGTAGTCGAGCAGCACCCAGCGGGCCTCGCGGTCACCCTCGCGGCGCACCGGCTTGGCGCCGAGCTCTTTCTGGAGCCGCTCCTCGATCTCGTCGACGATCGACTTGACCTGGCGGTCGTTGGGCGCGGAGGCCAGCAGGAAGGCGTCCGTGATCGACAGGACGTCGCTGACGTCGTAGGCGATGATGTCGTGCGCGAGCTTGTCGGCGGCGGCCTGGGCGGCGGTGTGTACGAGCTCGAGGGAACGGTCGGTAGCGGTCACTACAAGGCTTTCGGTCGGCGGGCACTTGGCTTTACTCGACCTCAAGGGTCTCACGGACCGGTGACAACACCCCACGTGATTACCGGCTCACGTGGGGTGGCCTGCGGTTTTTGCGCGCGCTGCGGCTACGAGGACGACGGCTTGTAGTCCTGGCCGAGCACCACCGAGACATCCGCGTTCCCCGACACGTCGCCCTTCGTGACCGCGTCGGCGGACAGGCCGAGGGTCTTGGCGACCTCGGTGGCGTCGGCCTTGTCGGCGGTGTCGGCGTAGACGACCTCGGACGTGGCCTCGGCGGACGCGGTGCCGCCCTCCAGGAAGGTGAAGCCGCCGTTCAGCAGCACCACGCGGGCCTTCTCGGTGTTGTCCTTGACGCCGCTGGCGTTACGGATGGACACGCGGACCGCGGCGCCCTTGTCGGGGCTCTTGGCGGTGCCGCCGAGGACGTCCTTGACGACGGCGGCGCTCGCCCGGGCGCTGAGGGTGCCGTCGGTCCGGACGGGCAGCATGGCCGTCTTGTAGTCGCCGCCCTTGGCGAGTTCGGCGAGCTTGGCGAGGAAGGCGCCGAGGTCCTTGTCGGTCAGCGGCGGCTCGATGATCATGCCCAGCGTCTGCACGGTGACGGTGGCGCCCTGGGTGTCCGAGGTCAGCTTGCGCAGCGTGGCCTGCATGACCTGCCCGAACCGCTCCAGCTGGGCGTTCTGCGCCTCTCCCGAGGCCTGGTACGTGGCGTAGGCCACGGCCATCTTGCCGCTGAGGGTCTGGGCCTTGCCCTTGCGGACGAGGGGCGCGCTGCCCTTGGCCTTGGCGTCCGGGTCGGGCACGTCGGCGTTGGTGTCGACCTCGATGTTGCCGACCAGGTCGACGAGGTTCTGCAGATACGGGGTGTCCAGCCGCCAGGTGCCCTGGATCTCGGTGCCGAGGACGGTGTCGATGGCGTCGCGGGTCCCGGAGGATCCGTCGTCGTCGACCGACTTGGCCAGGGTGGTCGTGCCGTCGTCGCCGGTCAGGGCGAGGGAGTTCGGCAGCAGGACGGTGGTGCCCTGGTTGGTGGTGGTGTTGTCGACGAGCAGGGCCGTGGAGGTGCCGCCCTTCTTGGTGTTGTGCAGATGGACGACGATCACGTCACGCTTCTGGGCGCCCACGGCCGTCGCGGTGCCCTCCTTGCTGTCGCTCGACGACAGTCCTGGCAGCTTCCCGGCGTACCAGAGGTAGCCGGCCCCGCCCGCCGCCACGACCGCCAGGACGACCACGAGCGCGACCACACGCGCGCGTGCCCGTCGCCGGGCCTCCTCGCGGCGCTCGGTGCGGTTCTCGGTGAACTTCAGCCAGTCGATGACGTCCTCGGAGTCCCCGTCGGGCTCCTCGACGAACGAGAACTGCTCGGTGTGGTACTCCCGGTCGCCCCGGTCACCCCGTTCCTGGAGCTGCGGCTCCTCGACCGGCCCGGCCTGCTGCGGGATGTAGGCGGTCTGCTCGGCGACCCGGTGCTGCTGTCCGCTGGTGGCGGTACGGCCGTACGGGTCGTACGGCGGCGAGTGTGCGCCCTGCTGGGGGTGCGTACCGGTGCCGTACGGGTCGTAGGCGGGCGTGGGCGGCTGCTGGCCGGTGTCGCCGGTCCCGTAGGGGTCGTACGGCGGGACCGGCTGCTGCCGGCCGGTCGCGTACGGGTCGTAGCCGTAGCCCTGCTGTCCGTACGGGTCGTACTGCTGCTGGGGCGCCTGTTGCTGCGCCGGGATCTGCCGGTAGACCGGCTGCCCGTACTCGTCGTAGCCGACGAGTTCGTACTGGTCGGCCTCGTATCCCGCGGCCCCCGCGTCGTATCGGTCGTTCACCGGTCGCCCCTCTCGGCTCACTCGCCTCACTCGCCGCGGTACAGCTCGCGCTTGTCGATGTAGCGCACGACTCCGTCCGGCACCAGATACCAGATGGGGTCGCCCTTTGCGACTCTCGCGCGGCAATCGGTGGACGAGATGGCCAGAGCCGGAACCTCGACCAACGACACACCGCCCTCCGGGAGCCCGGCGTCGGTGAGGTCGTGGCCGGGCCGGGTGACCCCGATGAAGTGCGCGAGGGAGAACAGTTCCTCCGAGTCCCGCCAGGTCAGGATCTGGCCCAGGGCGTCGGCGCCGGTGATGAAGAAGAGGTCCGTGTCGGGGTTGAGCGCGCGTAGATCACGCAGGGTGTCGACGGTGTACGTCGGGCCGCCGCGGTCGATGTCGATGCGGCTGACGGAGAACTGGGGGTTCTCGGCCGTGGCGATGACCGTCATCAGATAGCGGTCCTCGGCCGGGGAGACATGCCGGTGGCTCTTCTGCCATGGCTGGCCGGTGGGAACGAACACGACCTCGTCGAGGTGGAACTGCGCGGCTACCTCGCTGGCCGCGACGAGGTGGCCGTGGTGGATCGGGTCAAACGTTCCGCCCATGACGCCGAGGCGGCGCTTGCCGGGGTTCGACGGGCCGTTTCCGGGGCCGGTAGGCATGTCCTGCTCTCCCATGCGTGCAGACCCTACCGGCCCCGCCTGAGAGCCCAGGGCCTGTCCGGGACTCAGCGGTCGCGGTTGAAGCGGGTGGTGATCCACAGCAGGAGCAGCAGGATGACGAAGGCGCCACCCCCGGTGAGCCACGGGCTGATGCTTTCGTGATTGCCCCCGTGCTCCTCGCCCTCGGCGGCGAGGGTGACCAACTGGGCAGCGGCGCTGTGGAAGCTCATCTTCGGCGTGACCTATCGGGTGTGGGCGGGATAAAGATGTCGGCCCATCGTAAGCGGGCGCCATGACGGGGATCACGCCGACTCCACCGTTGGGGCGCCAGGGCGGCGGGTGGGGAACCTTCCCGGGGGCTCAGTCGTCCTTCCGCCTGTAGCCCCGCAACAGGAACCACGCGGTCAGCACACAACCCACGACCATCACGATCAGCACCACCCGGAGCAGATTCCCCGCCCCCTGCTGCTCGGCCGCGCTCGCGGCCTCGGTGAGCCAGGCGGCCGGGGGGTTGTGCTCCATGACGCGGAACTCCTTCGCTGTAGTGCCCGTCCACGGTAACTCCGCCTAGGCTGGGCTCTGCTTCGGGGGCGCAAAGGGCGGAACAAGGCTCCGTAAAGGGCCGCACAGAGCCATAGCCGGTGATCCAGACGCACATGGGGGATGACATGTCCGAAGGCCACGAGCAGGGCGGGCACGAGAACGTGCCGAGCAGGCAGCGCAGGCGTTTCCCGGGGATCTCCTCGCGTGCGTACGAACACCCGGCGGACCGCTCGGCCCTGGTGGCCCTGCGCAAGCTCAGCGGCTTCGACACCGTCTTCAAGGCCCTGAGCGGCCTGCTGCCGGAGCGCAGTCTCCGGCTGCTGTTCCTGTCGGACTCGGTCCGGGTCTCGGACCAGCAGTTCGCGCACCTCAACGACATGCTGCGGGACGCCTGTTACATCCTGGACCTGGAGAAGGTCCCGCCGATGTACGTCAACCAGGACCCGGTGCCGAACGCGATGTGCATCGGCCTGGACGAGCCGATCATCGTGGTCACCACGGGGCTGCTGGAGCTGCTCGACGAGGAGGAGATGCGGGCGGTGGTGGGCCACGAGGTGGGCCACGCTCTCTCCGGTCACTCGGTCTACCGCACGATCCTCCTCTTCCTCACCAGCCTCGCCGTCCGGGTCGCCTGGATCCCGCTGGGCAACATCGCGATCATGGCGATCGTGACCGCGCTGCGGGAGTGGTTCCGCAAGTCGGAGCTGTCCGCCGACCGGGCGGGTCTGCTCGTCGGCCAGGACCTCACGGCCTCGATGCGCGGCCTGATGAAGCTCGCCGGCGGCCACCATCTGCACGAGATGAACGTGGACGCGTTCCTGAAGCAGGCCGAGGAGTACGAGGCGGGCGGCGACCTGCGCGACTCCGTCCTGAAGATCCTGAACGTGCTGCCTCGCTCCCACCCCTTCACCACGGTGCGCGCTGCCGAGCTGAAGAAGTGGGCCGAGTCCCGCGACCACCAGCGGATCATGGACGGCCACTACCCGCGCCGCTCGGAGGACAAAGACACCTCGGTCACCGACTCCTTCCGCGAGTCGGCCTCCCACTACACCACCCACGTGAAGTCCTCCAAGGACCCCCTGATGAAGCTGGTCACGGACATCGCGGGTGGCGCGGGGGACCTGGGCGGCCGGGTACGACGGGGTTTCGGCGGCTTCACGGGTACGGCCCCCAGGGAGGAGCCGCGCCGGGACGACGTCAGGCGAGACGACGGCGGGGACAACGCCTGACGGCCACCTGTGGCTTGCGCAGCGGTTTCCTCGCCCCCGCCGCCCCTACCCGTCCCATCCTTCTGGGGCTCCGCCCCAGACCCCGCTCCTCAAACGCCGGAGGGGCTGAGTTCTTTCACCCGCCGTGGGCGGTCCCGCTCACACCTTCGGCTGCGACCCCGCCGCCAACGACCCGCACAGCGCCGTCGCCCCACCCGTGGCATACGGATCCGTCCCCGCCGGTCCGCCCTCCTTGGCCGTCTGCCCCGCCAGTAGCGGATGCAGCCGGTTCGTCGAGTCCTCGGCGCAGGACAGCGGCCCCGCCTGGACGTAGGAGACGACCAGCTGGGTCTGGCGCAGCCGCAGGTCCTCACGGTCGAAGCGGAAGTGCAGCTCCCGCCGCACGGTGAACAGCGAGGCCTCGGCCGCCTTCTCCCCCGCGGCCCTGGCCTGCGCAGCCGCCGCCCGCAGCGCGTACACGAACGTGTGATCGGCCGTGACCTCCAGCGTCGCGGCGTCGGTCTCCGCCGCCTGGAGCGTGCCCTGCACCCGGATCCTGCGGTCGGCCAGCTCGGTCTGGGAGGCGTCGAAGCGAACCAGCCACCCGGTCGGCGCGTGCCGCCCGTCGGCTGCCGGATGCCCGAAGCTCTGGTCGAACTGGTCCAGTTGGTCGGGATCCAGCAGCACCCGGACCGGACGGATCTGTTCGCCGGTCAGCACCTCCGGATACAGCGCGGACCGCACGATGTAGTCCTTCGCGATGCTCAGCGCGTTCGTCACCTGACTGTCCGAGAAGTGCGCGGTGCGCCGGGCGGCCGGCAGCGGGATGCCCTCGGCGCCGATGCGGAACTGAGCGGCGGGACTGTGGGCGTACAGGTACTCCGGATCGGTCGCCCCGGGCACCTTGCCCTGCGGGGCGAGCGGGATGACGGTCATACGCAGCGGCTCGGCGGGCGGCCCTGAGCTCGCGGGGGTCTGGTAGGGGTGCCGTACACCCATGTAGATCGCCGTACCGAAGGCCACGGCGATCAGCAGGACCAGGATCAGCGCCTGCCGGGACAGGCCCCGGCGCAGTGGCGCGCGGCGTACGGCCGGCGCGTGGTCGGCCATGCGCTCCTGCGCGGAGAACTCCTGGAGGCGGGCAGCGCGGACGAACGACTCGTCGAAGACGACGGATCGGTACTCGTCCTCGCCACCTCCGGGGCTGCCCTCGGGTGTCCCGTCAGGTGGGTCTCCTGGCCCTCCCATATCTTCAGGGTAGGTCGCCGGGAGGTCACGTAAACGCCCTGCTACACGACAAGTTCTGACAGGTTCTCACCAGGAGGGAAGGCTGCCCTCCGTAGTGCTCAGGCCCTCGATCGGGTTCCGGTCACGGTGTTCGCGGCGTCGCCGAGGCGGCCGGCTGCGAGTAGTCGGCGGACGCCGAGGGCGACGCTTCCCTGCCCTGTTCGAGGCCTGTGGACGCCGGCGGCGGGACCTGGTCCCGGCTGTTCGAGGAGGCACCCCGGTAGACCGCCGCGAAGGCCAGCGCGACCATGCCGATGCCCATGACGAGGGCGAGCAGCCAGGCGACGGGGCGGTGCCAGCGGACCTTTTTGCCGTATGTCCCGGGGGCGCCGTAACGATCCTCGAGGATGTCCGGGTCATCCAGATCGTCCAGCTCGGGATCATGGCCGAAAGCGGTGCGGCCGTCGGGGCCGTACGCCTCGTCGTACCGCTCGCCTCGGCCAGGCGCCCGGCGCGCCTCCGCCTCGGAGGCCTCCGCTCTGGCCTGGGCGGCGGCCAGGAGGCGCTCCACGGCGGTCGGCTCGTGCACCACGGCCGCCTGTACGAAGGCCTCGTCGAAGACCACGGAGGCGAACTCTTCGTCCGACACCCCGCGGTCGTGGTCGTCGTCGGGCTCCCAGCCGTCAGGGAACGGCGTGCCCCCCACGTCCTCCGGCACGGATCCAGAGTAGTCCCGGGGGGTCATTTTGGGCAGACGGTATGGAAATTCATCCGGCTTGCGAGACACCTCGGGTGCGGCGCGCGCCGTCCGGCCCTCCGGCGCGCCCCCTGTCAGCAGGGACGCGCCCCCCGAGCGCGGAGGATCATTCAGCGCCGTACGTGCCCGTCCCCGGTGACGATGTACTTCGTGCTGGTCAGCTCGGGCAGCCCCATCGGCCCCCGGGCGTGCAGCTTCTGGGTGGAGATACCGATCTCCGCGCCGAAGCCGAACTGGCCGCCGTCGGTGAAGCGGGTGGAGGCGTTCACGGCGACCGTCGTGGAGTCGACCAGCTGGGTGAACCGGCGGGCGGCCTGCTGCGAGGTCGTGACGATGGCCTCGGTGTGACCGGAGGTCCACAGCCGGATGTGCTCGACGGCCTTGTCCAGCGAGTCCACGACCGCCGCGGCGATGTCGTACGACAGGTACTCGGTCTCCCAGTCCTCCGCCGTGGCCTCGACGACGGTCGCCTTGGAGTCCTTGGCGTACGCCAGCACCCTTTCGTCGGCGTGCACGGTCACGCCGGCCTCCGCGAGGGCGTCCAGGGCGCGCGGCAGGAACTCGGGGGCGATGTCCTGGTGGACCAGGAGGGTCTCGGCCGCGTTGCAGACGCTGACGCGGTGGGCCTTGGAGTTGATCAGGATCTCGATCGCCATGTCGAGGTCGGCGTGGGCGTCGACGTAGACATGGCAGTTGCCGGTGCCGGTCTCGATGACGGGGACGATGGACTCGGTGACGACGGTCTGGATCAGCGAGGCGCCGCCGCGCGGGATCAGCACGTCGACGAGCCCGCGGGCGCGCATCAGCTCGCGCACGCTCTCGCGGCTCTCGCCGGGCACCAGCTGTACGGCGTCGGCGGGCAGCCCGGCCCCGCCGACGGCGTCGCGGATCACCCGGACGAGTGCGCTGTTCGACTCGTACGCCGAGGCCGAGCCGCGCAGCAGCACCGCGTTGCCGGACTTCAGGCAGAGGGCGGCGGCGTCGACGGTGACGTTCGGGCGGGCCTCGTAGATGATCCCGACCACGCCCAGCGGGACACGGACCTGGCGCAGGTCGATGCCGTTGGGGAGGGTGGACCCGCGGACGACCTCGCCGACGGGGTCGGGCAGCGCGACGACGTCCCGCACGTCGGAGGCGATGGCCCGCACGCGCTCCGGGGTCAGCGTCAGCCGGTCGATGATCGCCTCGCTGGTGCCGGCCTCGCGGGCCTTGGCGATGTCCCGGGCGTTGGCCTCGACGATTTCGCTCGTACGGACCTCCAGCGCGTCCGCGATGGCGAGCAGCGCGTCGTCCTTCTCGGCCCGCGGCAGCGGGGCGAGGTCGGCGGCGGCGGACTTGGCGCGGTAGGCGGCCCGGTTGACCGGGGACATGGAGTCGTACGGCGAGAGCGTGGTCATGAAAGAAGGGTAGTGCGACTGCGAGGCCGGTCCAGCGCTCGTTCCAAACCCCGAGACAAGCACCACAGGCCACTCAAGGGGCACAGGACCACTCAAGGCACCCGAGCCGCCTCAAGGCGCACAAGGCCGGTCAATAGGGATGTACTCCCACCGGGCTCGCCGGCGGCAGTCCGTACCCCTCCGCGATCCGCTGGTGGTAAGTCTCGCGGTCGATGACCTCCAGGCCGACGATCTCCCAGGGCGGCAGCCCAGCGCTCTGCCGGTGCTCGCCCCACAGGCGCAGGGCGACGGCGGCCGCGTCGTGCAGGTCGCGGGCCTCTTCCCAGTAGCGGATCTCGGCGTGGTCGCCCGCGTACCTGCTGGTCAGCAGAAAGGGGTGGTCGTGGGCGAGCTGTTCGAGGGCGCGCCGCACCTCCTGTAGCGGGGCCTCCTGACCGGAGACGCTGAGGGTGACGTGCCACAGGCGGGGCAGGTCCTTGGGCTCCTCGTACCGGTCGCCGGCCGCGACGCTCGTCAAGGCGCGCTCCTCACCGGCCGCGCGGGACGAGGCCCCACCGGCACTGCGGGACGCCGTCCCAGGGCGCACTCGTCTCACGACGGCCTCCTTTACGCAGTGACCGACTCGGTGGTCGTACGGAATGTCCCTGAGACAAAGTTGAGCAGGCCGCAAGGGCTCGCGGGGCGGTTTTGCGGAACGTCCACCTCAGGGCGACGTTTGAAGCGGGGCGTTCCCCCCGTTTTCGGCCGGGGGTCCGGGGGTTGCCCCCGGGGCAATGCAGCGCGGAACGTCCACCTCAGGGCCACGTTTGAAGCGAGGCGTTCCCCCCGTTTTCGGCCGGGGGACCGGGGGTTGCCCTCGGGGCAATGCAGCGCGGAACGTCCACCTCAGGGCCACGTTTGAAGCGAGGCGTTCCCCCCGTTTTCGGCGGGAGGTCCGGGGGTTGCCCCCGGGGCAACGCAGCGCGGAACGTCCACCTCAGGGCCACGTTTGAAGCGGGGCGTTTCCCCCGTTTTCGGCCGGGGGACGCCGACCGGTGCCGGCTCGCCGAGGTGTCTATGGCTCCAGGATCACCAGGTCGTCCCGGTGCACGACCTCGCGCTCGTACTCCGCGCCCAGCTCCCGCGCCAGCTCCCGCGTCGAACGGCCGAGCAGTTGCGGAATCTCCTTGGCGTCGAAGTTGACGAGCCCGCGCGCGACCGCCCGCCCGGCGGTGTCCCGCAGTTCGACCGGGTCGCCCGCGCTGAAGTCGCCCTCGACGGCGGCGATGCCGGCCGGCAGCAGCGACGTGCGGCGTTCGACGACCGCCCGGACCGCGCCGTCGTCCAGCGTCAGCGAACCCTGCGGGGTCGACGCGTGCTGGAGCCAGAGCAGGCGGTCGGCGGAGCGCTTGCCGGTGGCGTGGAAGTAGGTGCCGGTGTCGCCGCCGTGCAGCGCCTCCGCAGCGTGGATCGCGCTGGTCAGGACCACGGGGATACCGGCCGCGGCCGCGATCCGGGCCGCCTCGACCTTGGTGACCATGCCGCCGGTGCCGACACCGGCCTTGCCCGCGGTGCCGATCTCGACGTGCGCGAGGTCCTCCGGCCCACGCACCTCCGCTATCCGCGACGTACCAGGCTTGCTGGGGTCACCGTCGTACACGCCGTCCACGTCGGACAGCAGTACCAGCAGATCCGCTCGTACCAAATGGGCCACCAAGGCCGCCAGGCGGTCGTTGTCGCCGAAGCGGATCTCGTCGGTGGCGACGGTGTCGTTCTCGTTGACGATCGGGAAGGCGCCCATCGCGAGGAGCTTGTCGAGGGTGCGCGAGGCATTGCGATGGTGGGCGCGGCGGCTCATGTCGTCGCTGGTCAGCAGCACCTGGCCGACACGGACACCGTGCCGGGCGAAGGACGCGGTGTAGCGGGCGACGAGCAGGCCCTGGCCGACGCTGGCGGCGGCCTGCTGGCGGGCCAGGTCCTTGGGGCGGCGGCGCAGGCCCAGCGGGGCGAGCCCGGCAGCGATGGCGCCCGAGGAGACGAGCACGACCTCCTTCTCCCCGCCGCTGCGGCTCTTGGCCAGGACGTCGACGAGCGCGTCCACGCGGTCGGCGTCCAGGCCGCCGGACGCGGTGGTCAGCGACGAGGAGCCCACCTTGACGACGATCCTGCGGGCCTCGCGCACACCCTGCCTTGCCCCTGCCACCTGTGCTCTTTCCCCTCGCGTGCAGCCGGTTGCCTGCTCGGCAATCTACGCGAAGTGGATCGTTCGGCGCGCGGGGATTCCAGCCCCCGGACAGGCGGGCGGTGGCCGCTCGGTCTCGCTCCGGGCCCCCCAGGACACATGCGTGTCGTCTGTAGGCCGCCACGCGTTAACCCGGGCGCACGACGTCCCGCGCCGACCTTGGAGTGACCGCGTTGCCCGCACCCCTGTCCCGCATTCCGGCCAGAGCATTCGTCACGGCTCTCCTGGCCGCCGCCTTCTGCGCCCAGGCCGTGGCGGCGCTGCGCCCGCACGTCCCGCTGCTGCTCGCCGCGACGGTCGTGTCCCTGGCCGTCGAGGGCGTGCTGTACCGCTGGCATCGTGGCGTGCTGTCGGTGTTCGCCAAGTCGCACGCGGACATCACCGTGCGCCACGTACTGCGGGACCTGCTGCTGGTCGTGGCCCTGTTGCGGCTCGGCGAGCAGCAACGGGAGACGCTGTACACGCCGCTCGTCGCCGGGCTGCTCGCCTTCTACGCCCTGCACTGCGCGATCCAGGGGGTCTCGGTGCTGGTCCGCCGCACCCGCACGCTGCCGGTGCTCACCCGCAACATCGACGCCTCCGCCCTGCGCCTGTCCGCCGCACCGCCGGTCCTGCTGCGCCGCCCAGCCCACCGGCTGCTGGTCTTCGGCCTCCCGGCCACGGCGGGCCTGCTGGCCACGGCGGCCACCGACGACCCCCGCTGCGGGGCCCTCGGCATCGCGCTGTCCCTGGGGCTCGCCCTCCTCGGCCTGTACGACCTTCTCGTACGGCTGCTGCCGAGCCGTCGCCCGGCGAGCGAGCGGGAGGCGCTGGAGTGGCTGGACGCCTGGCTGGCGGAGTACCGGCCGACGGTCGGGCTCTACTTCTCCGGCGGCGCGTCCTCGGCGTACCAGGCGAACATGTGGCTGGAGCCGCTGGCGCAGCTGGACGGACGGCCGCTGATCGTGCTGCGGGAGCGGTTCATGGTGCAGAAGATCGCGCCGACCGACGTACCGATCCTCTGTCTGCCGAAGGTCTCCACGCTGATGCGCCTGGAGGAGTCCTCGCTACAGGTCCTCATCCACCCCTCGAACTCCGGCAAGACCTCCCAGGTCCTGCGCATCCCCACGCTGAAGCACACCTTCGTCAACCACGGGGAGAGCGACAAGCTGTCGTCCTGCAACCCGTACGCGAAGGCCTACGACGAGGTGTGGGTGGCCGGTCCGGCGGCGCGCGAGCGGTATGCGTACGCCGAGGTCGGCGTCGAGGACAAGGACGTGGTGGAGATCGGCCGCCCGCAGCTGGACGGCGTACGGCCGTACGAGGGCGCGCCGGCCGGAGTGTGCACGACCGTCCTGTACGCCCCGACCTGGGAGGGCTGGGACGGCAATCCCGGCAACACCTCGGTGATCGAGGCCGGCGAGAACCTCGTGCGCGCGCTGCTCGCGGACCCGGCCGTCCGGCTGCTGTACAAGCCGCATCCGCTGACGGGCTCCGTGGATCCGCGGGCCGGGGCGGCCGATCTGCGGATGCGCGAGCTGATCAGGGCGGCGAACAGGGAGCGGACCGGGGAGCGGCCGGGCGACACCGGTGAACTCGCCCTTCTGACTGCTGAGCTGGACCGTCTGACCGCGATCGCCGGGCGGGCGAGCGCCGATCAGGTGGAGCGGATGCTGCTCCAGTCGGCGCCGGAGCCGGGGCGGGCGGAGGCGGTGGCGCGGACCACGGCCGCCTGGGAGGAGGCCTACTGGGCGTCGCTGCCCGAGTGGGAGCACCAGATCGTCACCGACGTCAGGCCCACGCTGTACGCCTGCTTCAACCAGGCGGACCTGCTGATCAGCGATGTGTCCAGCGTGATCAGCGACTTCCTGGCGAGTGGGAAGCCGTATGCCGTGGCGAACACCAGCGGCCTCGCGGAGGACGTGTTCCGCAAGGCCTTCCCGACCGCGCGCGCGGCGACCGTGCTGACGCCGGACGCGGCGGGGGTGCCGGAGCTGCTGGACGCGGTGCGGCACCCCGAGAAGGACGAACTGGTTCAGGCGCGGGCGGAGTTGAAGCGTCACCTGCTGGGGCCGGACGAGCCGGCGTCACAGGTGCGCTTCAACGAGGCCGTGCAGTCGCTGTGTTCCGCCGCGCTGGAACACCGGGCCCGGATGGCCGAGCGACTGGCGGCGGAGACCCCCGAGATCCCGGATCAGCGACGGTCCGTCACGCCGCGGCGGCCCGCCCACCCGGCCTAGCCCGGCCCGAGGCCCTCAGCACCCGGCGCGCCTTGCGCATCGCACGCCGCAGGAACGAGTCGGCACCGCCCTCGCGATACCCGTGGAAGGCGCGGGCCTCGCGGGGTTCGGCGAGGTAGACGGAGTCGGGGATCCCCGCCGTCCGGTCCCGGAAGTGCGGGTAGACGAGGTAGACACGGCGGCCCTTCTTCTCCAGGAGGGCCGCTGCCTGCTTCTTGGCCTTGATGAACTCCACCACGGGGAGGAGGAGCTCGGGCCGCTGCTCGGCGACCAGGTGCAGACGCAGGCGCTCGTGGACCTTGAGGCGGCGGGCGATGTCCGGGGTCCAGTAGGCGTCCATGAGGGGCTTGGCCAGCTCCAGCTTGTGGCGCCTGACCTCCTCGCTGTCCCTGGCGTACACGGGCCCGAACTGCGGCAGCAGGGTGATCAGGAACGGGCGGACCATCAGCAGGTCGCGCCGGTCGCCGGCGGGTACGAGCTCGGCTATCAGGTTCATCAGGGCGCGCGCGGAGTCGAAGCGCAGGGTGTAGCCGCCGCTCTTCGTCACGTGCTTGCCGTCGTCCCGGCCGACCAGGTAGTAGCAGGTGTGGTCGGCGACCACGGAGACGCCGTCGGCCCGCAGATAGGCCTCCATCGTGAACAGCGCGTCCTCGCCGGTCCACAGGGACTCGTCGAAGCGCATGTTGTGGCGGGTCAGCAGATCACGGCGGAACAGCTTCTGCGCGCTCAGGGTGAACTTGATGTTGGAGGAGTAGACGTCGGTCCGGTCCAGCGTCTTGCCCCACATCGACTTGGGCGCGGTGCGGTTGACACCCTCGACCTTGCCGAGCACGACATCCGTGCCGTTCTTGTCAGCCATCGCGACCATGCGCTGCAGGGCCTCGGGGCCCAGCCGGTCGTCGGCGTCCAGGAAGAAGACATACCGCCCGGCGGCCTTGCCCAGGCCGACGTTGCGCGGGCCGCTGGGACCGCCGGAGTTCTCCTGACGGATCACGGTCACCGGCATCGCCGCCCGCGCCGCGAACTCCTCCAGGCACTCCCCTGTCCCGTCCGTCGAACCGTCGTCGACGGCGATGACCTCGATGCGCTCCGGGTCGATCGTCTGTGCCTCGACGGATGCCAGGCACTCGACCAGATACGGCATCGCTTCGTACGCCCCGATGATCACGCTCACATCAGGCTGCGCAGCGGTCACTTTTCCCCCTCGTTAACGGGATATCTCCCCCGTATCGCCTCTTTGGCTACCTGATAGACGGCCGAGCGATGCAACCGGTTGCCTAGAACCTGTGTTTTCGTGACGCACATCACAAACATCGACAGACATGGGGTCACGTTAATCGGGCACGGTAAGAGGCCCGTCAGAAACGGCGCGGCCCCCGAGGAATCGCTCCTCGAGGGCCGCGCCGTCTGCTCTTCCGCGGGGTCAGGCCGTCACGTCGTCCTCTGCCGTCACGACCCGCTGGGCGGGCACGCCCGCCAGCTCGTCCTCGGCGGCTCCGGCCGCCGCCCGTGACGCCTGGCCGACGTTGCGCGCCTCCGCCTTGATCGCGAGGTTCGCCACGGCGGTGTTGAACTGGTCGATGGACGTCGGCTCGTCCGGGCCGAGCAGATACCGCTTGAGTTCGCCCCGGTCCGCCGCCAGCGGGTCGGCCGCCGGGTCCCGTACGGCGTCCAGCAGGCCGTCCAGCTCGGCCGCGCTGTTGGACAGGATCGTCGCGGCGCGCACCGCGGTGTTCTGCCGCTTGAACTCCTCCACGCCCAGCTCGGCGGAGTCGGTGACGGCGTACGGCTTGCCGCTGGCGATGAAGTCGGAGACCACGCTGGAGATGTCGGAGACCATCGCGTCGGAGACGTTGAAGCAGTCGTACAGACGCGGCTCGGCGCCCGTGATGACGCGGTGCTCGTGGCTGCCGAAGGAACGCCAGTACGCGGTGTTCCACTCGGCGCGCAGCCGGGCGACCTCCTCGTGCCGGGCCATGTCGACCAGCCCGTCACGGGTGGCCTCGGCCTCGTCGCCGCCCTTGCCGGCCGGCTTGCCGGACAGCTCGGCGAGGCGGGCCTCGATCCGGGCCAGCTCGGCCTTGGCGGCGGTCTGCGCGGCGGCGTCGGCCGTGAAGCGCGGGTCGGTGGCGCGCTCGGCGGCGGCCTTCTCGACCAGGGCGGTGATCCGGCGGTGCGCGGCGCCGGCCTGCTTGCTGACGGTGCCCGTGAAGGGGTGCGGCTTGTACAGGACGCGGACCGGCGGATCGGCCGTGACCAGCTTCTTCACGATGTTCTCACCGGCGAGCACGATCGAGGTGTTGCCGGGGTTGCCGTCCCAGCCCTCCCAGGTGGGGGCGTAGAGGACGGTCGGGCAGCGTCCGTCAGCGGCTCCGCCGCGGGGGCCCTCGGGCACACCCCGCCAGGTCTGGATCGGCGCGAGCTGCGGGCGGCCGACCTCGACGATGTCGTCGTCGCGGATGCCGACGTCGGCTATGGCGTAGCGGTCGCGGCCCGCGCGCCCGGCGGTCCACACCTCGTCGTAGACCTTGCTGTACGGGTTGACGCTGGCCAGCTTGTCGCTGTCGCCGTGGCCGATGAAGACGTGCTTCATGGTGGGGACGCGCAGCAGGTGGATGTTCTTGCCGACGTTCGCCGCGTACAGGGCGACGCGCACGTTGGACAGGTCCAGGTTCATCAGGTGCACACCGCCGGGCACGCAGATGACGGGGACCGTGGTGGGCGCCAGGTTGTTCAGGATGACCCGCTCACGCAGGATGATCAGCGGCCGGGAGTCCAGCTGCTCCATGGTCTCCAGCCACATGTTGACCTGGTAGGCGGAGTCCTTGGAGCCGGAGAAGTACAGCACCGTCTCGGGCCGGTACTCGGCCAGCCAGGCGTCGACGGCGGCCAGGACCTTCTGCCCGTTCGGCGGGATCTTCGCGCCGCGGACGTACGGGACGAGCGCCAGTACGTACAGGCAGCCCACGCCGACCGTGACACCGATGCCGACGAAGCCGGCCACGGCCGACTCCAGGGACGCCGAGACGAGGATGCCGGCGACGGCAGCGAGGTCGAGGTGCAGCATCTTCTCGGCGGAGCGGTGCAGCAGCCCGCGCGGCGGCGCGTTCGGGATGCGGATACGCGAGGCGATGTCGATGTTGCGGGTGGCGACCGGCATACGGCGGCGGTTGCGGATCAGGGTGACCAGCGCACCGTGCGGGGCCTGAAGGCCGTAGAAGGCGATGAAGCAGGCGATGGCGCCGTAGTAGATCAGGTCGTCCGCGAGGCCGAGGCGGGCCAGCAGCAGGATCAGCAGGAGCTGTCTGATCAGGAACCGGATCGACAGACCTGCCCGCACCTTGCTGAGGCGGTTGACCAGATAGCTGCTCTTGCGGTGCAGATAGTGGTCCGCCAGGTACGTCACGGCGGCCGCGGCCGCGAAGGCGGGGACGCTCGGGACGAGCGCGGCCAGCATGAGTGCCGGGAAGCCCAGCATCATGAAGGCCGCCGCGGCCAGCTCGGCCGCGCTGCCCACCCGGGCGACGCGAATAGCGGTGGATATCACGGAGAACCTGCTCAGGGAGAGGGGCCGGTCTGACGGGGGAAGGACTCAGGCCCCTGTGAATTCTTCGTGAACGAAGAATCGCAGAGGCCTGAATTCCATGAGGCTATTGACCGTTGATTATGCCATGCCGTCCTGGCGGTCCAGAACACTGGCCAGCGCCTGCTCGAAACCGGACGCCTTTCCGGCGGGCGCCGTCGGGTCCTGCTGGCGGACGTCGATCACATGGCCGGTCAGCTCGGAGAGCAGCACGTCCAGCGAGGTCCGGGCGACGGCCTCGGAGGAGAGCAGGCTGCCCGCGGGCTCCTGGCCGAAGGCCTTGGTGCGCATCGGGGTGGCGGTGCGCTCCGGGTTGATGCAGTTGACGCGGATGCCGTCGCCTGCCCACTCGTCGGACAGGGCCTGGGTGAGGTTCACCATGGCCGCCTTGGTCGAGGAGTAGAGGCTGTACTCGGCGCGACCCCGGGTGTAGCTGCTGGAGGTGTACAGCAGCAACTGGCCCTTGGTCTCCGACAGGTACTTGTACGAGGAGCGCGCGATCTGCACCGGGGCAAGGTAGTTGACCTTCAGCGCCTCCTCGATGGTGGCGTTGTCGGTCTCGGCGAGCTTGCCGATGCGCAGCACGCCCGCGGTGTTGACGACGTAGTCGATGCGCCCGGTCTCGGCGTACGCCTTGGACAGCGCGTCGTCGACCTCCTCCGGGTTCTCCACGTGGGTACCGGTGGTGGAGCGGCCCAGCGCGTACACCTTGGCGCCGTAGGACTCGGCGAGTTCGGCGATGTCCTTGCCGATGCCGTAGCTGCCGCCGAAGACGACGACCGTCTTGTCGGTCAGCAGCTCGCGGTAGGCCTCCTCGCTCACCTGCTCGGGGGTGGCGGTGGAGGCCAGCTGGAAGAGCTTGTCGGCGATGAAGACGTCGACGGGCTGGGTGACCTTCATGTTGTACTCGTCGCCCGCGACGACGTGGATCGGCACGTCCGGCAGGTACTTGAGCACGACGGAGCAGTCGTCCGTGGCCTGGAAGTTGGGGTCGCCGGCGGCCACCTCGTAGGCCCGCTTGATCGTGGACAGCTTGAACGCCTGCGGCGTCTGGCCGCGGCGCAGCCGGGAGCGGTCCGGGATCTCGGTGATGAACTCGCCGTCCTCGCCGTGCGTGCGCGTGACGATGATGGTGTCCGCGGACGGGATGGCGACGTCGACGGCCTGGAAGCGCTCCAGCGCGACCACACAGTCGTCGATCACGCGCTGCGACAGCAGGGGGCGCACGGCGTCGTGGAAGAGGACGTTGAGGTCCTCGCCCTCGGCCAGGCCCTCGCCGAGGGCGTCGATGGCGCGCTCGGTCGTCTCGTTCCGGGTCGAACCGCCCTCGATGATTTTCTTGACCTTCGCGAAGCCGGCCTTTGCGACGATCTTCTCGATGTCCGGTACGTACCCGGGTGCCATCAGCACGATGACGTCGTCGATCGAGTCGGCCTTCTCGAAGGTGGTCAGCGTGTGCTCGATGACTGCCTTGCCGGCGATCTTCAGCAGCTGCTTGGGGATCGACAGACCCACGCGCTGACCGGTACCACCGGCCAGGATCACTGCGGTGGTACGGGGCTTGGCTATGTGCTGGGACACAGGTGACCTACCTTGTGACGACTGGGAACTTGGAAATGCTCCCACTTGTGGTTACCGCAGTGCAAGGTGAGCGTCCCCGGCCGCATATGTGCGCGCAACCTGTCATTCACCTTGTACGCATGGTCCTTGCACAGAGCCCCTCCGCAAGTACGCGGTAATTGCTGTGAGTAACGGCACAGACTCGGCGAAGCCGTAGCCGCCTGGGGCAACGAAGGCCGAGTACCCGCACGGGTTCCTCCGACGACGCCTGGTGAACTGCGGACAAAAGGCGCATGTCGCCGACGACCCGCACACTCGTCCCGTCAATACGCTGCGCGATCTCCGCACCGATCTCCGCACCGATCTCCGCACCGATCTTGGCGGCGGCCTCGACGGCCCACTGCGGGGTCCGGATCTTCACGTATCCGGGACCGGGGGTGCACGCATTCTTCATATGCGTCACGGCGCCGTTCCGGACGAACTGTGAATAGAGCTTCGCGGGCAGCTCATTGGCGCGGAATTCCTTATTAAGATTCCGCAGCATTTCGGTCTCGGCGAGGGTGGGCGAGCGATTCGCCGCGTCCGGAACGGCAGCGGACCTGGGACACGGATGAGTCCCAGGTCAGTCACCAGGCGTTGTGCGAGTTACCAGGGCTACGGCTGCGGAGTCAGACGACCTCGACGCCCGGCCGCCCCGCCTCGACCCGCAGCCTCGCCAGCGTGCTCGGCGTCGCCGCCTGCTGGCGCACCGTGTCCACGATCCGCACCTGTGCGTCGATACCGTCGCGGCGGATGTCGAAGAGGTGGTAGCCGCGGTGGGCGTCGAGCAGCTTCCAGTGCGGGTTGTCCGGCAGGCGCGGGTCCCACTCCTTGTGGAACGCGGCCTGGTCCTGGTCGCCGTTGCTGGAGATGGACGTACCGACGAACTCCGCGCCCACGACGGCCGAGCCCGGGTCGGCGTAGTCCTCCTTGAGGTCGCTGATCATCGTCAGATGACGATCGCCGGTGAACACGACCGGGTTGCGGACCTTCTTCAACTCCCCCATCAGGGCGCCTCGTTCGACCTGGTAGCCGTCCCAGGCGTCGTAGTACCAGAGCTTGCCCTCGCCGACCTTGAGGTCGGTCTCGGCCATCATGATCTGCGAGCCGATCATGTTCCAGCGGGCCGGCGAGTGGCGCAGCCCGTCGAGCAGCCACTGCTTCTGCTCGGCGCCGAGCATGGTGAGCGAGGGGTCCTGGGCGCCTTCCTGGCTGGTGGCCTGGTCGCTGCGGTACTGGCGGGTGTCCAGCACGCTGAGCCGGGCGAGGCGGCCGAACTCCAGGCGGCGGTACATCTGGATGTGCGGGCCGTTCGGGATGGCGCTCGCCCTGACCGGCATGTGCTCGTAGTACGCCTGGTAGGCCGCGGTGACGCGGGCCACGAAGGCGTCGTGCGGCTGCTTGTCGGGGTCCTGCGGGATGTCGCCGGCGAAGTCGTTGTCGACCTCGTGGTCATCGAAGGTGACCACCCAGGGCGCGTTCGCGTGCATCGCGGCGAGGTCCGGGTCGGTGCGGTACTGGGCGTACCGGTTGCGGTACTGGACCAGGCTGTACGGCTCGTCGGTGCCCTCGTGCTTGCGCAGTGCCGTCGCCGACGGCTTGGACTCATAGATGTAGTCGCCGACGAAGAGGACGAAGTCGGGGTCCTGGGCCAGCATGTCGGCGTACGGCGTGAAGTAGCCGTGCTGCCAGTTCTGGCAGGAGGCCAGCGCCATGCGCAGCCGGCCGCCGGAGCTGTTCGGATGGGGTGCGGTGCGGGTGCGGCCGATGGGCGAGAGCCGCCCGGCGACGCGGAAGCGGTACCAGTACGTACGGCCCGGGCGCAGCCGCCGTACGTCCACGTGGACGCTGTGCCCCAGCTCGGGCCGGGCCTGGGCGACGCCGCGGCGCACCGGCTTTCTGAACCGCTCGTCCTCGGCGATCTCCCACTCCACGGACACGACGCGGTCGGGCATGCCGCCGCCGTTCAGCGGATCCGGGGCGAGGCGCGTCCACAGCACGATGCCGTCGGGCAGCGGATCACCGGAGGCGACGCCCAGGCTGAACACACCGTCGGGCAGCGGGGTTTCCGCGGCCCGTGCGGCGGTCGGCAGCCACAGCTGGGCGGATGCCGCCGCGCCGAGCACCGCCACGCCGGCGGTCAGAAAGCGGCGCCGGTCGGGCGATACGGATCCGGAAACACCGGTCATCGGCGAACTCCCCTGCTTCGCTGGCCTCTTGGACACTTCGGATGCTCACGCCCGTGGGCGGTCCGGCTGCTGAACTGCGAGCTTCGCGTGCATGACAAATGGGGAGACAGCAGAAGACCCGTCGCGGCACGGGAACGTACCCTTGCCACAACGGGTCTGGCGGTCGATCAGTAGTTGAACCCGGAGCCGAGCTCCGCGTTCGCGGCGACCGTGCCGAGGGTCCCGGCTCCGAAGGTGAACGACCCGGCCGGAGTGACGCCGGCCGACGTCCGCTTGAAGACTCACACCGACCCGGCGTCCGCGTTCTCCCCCGGTGCGCCGACGACGGGTTCCGCGCGGCCGTCGCCGTTGTCGTCGACCAGGTGGGTGGTGCGGCCGAAGACATCGTCGGTCTCCCCCGCGCCCGGCACTGCGGTGGTGTCCTGGTTGACGCCCGTGGCCCCGGTGCCGGTCAGCCCGTTCGCGCCGCCGCACAGCACGATCGCCCCGCCGGCGCCCGGGACCCCGGCGCTGTCCTGGTTGACGTACATCGTCTTGGTGCCGATTGGCCCGTTCGCGGAGCCTGGGATGGGGGCAGTTGGAGTGCGCGGAGAGGTTCAAGATCCTCGTCCGCGCCGCCCGGTACGACTCACCGGGAAGCGAGGGGGGCTGCCCCGGGGGTACGCCGGGCATTTCTCGACGTCAACCAAATCGGCCAACGCGGAAGCGAGGCCGTAGGGGGCAGGGGTCTGAGGGCGAGGGCCTGAGGGCGGCAGCCTTCAGTCACGGCGACGACAACGCCGACGCCCCCTCAGCCCTCCCGCTCCCTCAGGCCCCGCTCCCTCAGCCCTCCCGCTCCCTCAGGCTCCCTCAGAACGGCTCGAAGTCGTCGAACTCCTGCGCCGCCTCGTCCCGCTCGGCCTGCTTGTCGCGCCGCCGCTGCGCGGCAGGCCGCGGGGCCTCGAAGCGATGGTCCTCGCCACGCCGCCCGAGCATCTCCGCGCCGGCCATCACGGTCGGCTCCCAGTCGAAGACGACGGCGTTCTCCTCGGGCCCGATGGCGACGCCGTCACCGGAGCGGGCGCCCGCCTTCATCAACTCCTCTTCGACACCAAGCCTGTTGAGCCGGTCGGCGAGATAGCCGACCGCCTCGTCGTTGTTGAAGTCGGTCTGCCGCACCCAGCGCTCGGGCTTCTCGCCTCGCACCCGGAACAGCGGCTCGCCGCCGGCCTCCTCTCGGGTCACGGTGAACCCGGTGTCATCGACGGCCTTCGGCCGGATCACGATCCGCGTCGCCTCTTCCTTCGGCTTCGCGGCACGCGCCGTGCCCACCAGCTCGGCCAGCGCGAACGACAGCTCCTTCAGCCCGGTGTGCGCGACGGCGGACACCTCGAAGACCCGGTAGCCACGGGCCTGGAGATCCGGCCGCACCATCTCGGCGAGGTCCTTGCCGTCCGGTACGTCGATCTTGTTCAGGACGACGATCCGCGGCCGGTTGTCGAGCCCGCCGTACTCCCGCAGCTCCGCCTCGATGATGTCCAGGTCGGAGACGGGGTCACGGTCGGACTCCAGCGTCGCGGTGTCCAGGACGTGCACGAGCACGCTGCACCGCTCGACGTGCCGCAGGAACTCCAGGCCCAGGCCCTTGCCCTGGCTGGCTCCCGGGATGAGCCCGGGAACGTCGGCGATGGTGTAGACGGTCGAGCCGGCGGTCACCACGCCGAGGTTCGGCACGAGCGTCGTGAACGGGTAGTCCGCGATCTTCGGCTTGGCGGCGCTCAGCACGGAGATCAGCGAGGACTTGCCGGCGCTCGGGTACCCGACGAGCGCCACGTCGGCGACCGTCTTCAGCTCCAGCACGATGTCCTGGAGGTCCCCCGGCACACCGAGCAGCGCGAACCCGGGCGCCTTGCGCCGGGCCGACGCCAGCGCGGCGTTCCCGAGCCCGCCCCGGCCGCCCTGCGCGGCGACGTACGAGGTGCCGTGCCCGACGAGGTCGGCGAGAACGTTGCCGGCCTTGTCGAGGACGACGGTGCCGTCGGGCACGGGGAGGATCAGGTCCTGCCCGTCCTTGCCGGACCGGTTGCCGCCCTCGCCGGGCTTGCCGTTGGTGGCCTTGCGGTGCGGGGAGTGGTGGTAGTCGAGCAGCGTGGTGATCGACTGGTCGACGGTGAGGATCACGTCCCCGCCGCGCCCGCCGTTGCCGCCGTCGGGCCCGCCGAGCGGCTTGAACTTCTCACGGTGAACGGAGGCACAGCCGTGGCCTCCGTTACCCGCGGCGACATGCAGTTCGACGCGGTCCACGAAGGTGGTCATGGTGGGGTGCCTCCAGCACTTCAACTACGTACGGATATGTCTCTTGCGTAACACGCGAAAGGCGGACCCGCCTTCCCACCAGGGAAGTGAGGTCCGCCTCGCGGAACGAAACGTTCGGTCTAAGCCTTGAAGTCAGCTGACTCAGGCGACCGGAACGATGTTCACGACCTTGCGGCCACGGTGGGTGCCGAACTGCACCGCACCGGCGTTCAGCGCGAACAGCGTGTCGTCGCCGCCACGGCCGACGCCCGCACCGGGGTGGAAGTGGGTGCCGCGCTGACGGACCAGGATCTCGCCCGCGTTGACGACCTGACCGCCGAAGCGCTTCACGCCGAGGCGCTGAGCGTTGGAGTCACGACCGTTACGGGTGGACGATGCGCCCTTCTTGTGTGCCATCTCTCCTCAGTCCCTTACTTCGCAGCCGCGGGGATCTCAGTGACCTTGATCGCCGTGTACTGCTGGCGGTGGCCCTGACGACGGCGGTAGCCGGTCTTGTTCTTGTAGCGCAGAATGTCGATCTTCTGGCCCTTGTGGTGGTCCACGACCTCGGCCTGGACCTTGATGCCGGCCAGCACCCACGGGTCACTGGTCACAGCGTCGCCGTCGACAACGAGCAGGGTCGAGAGCTCGACCGTGTCGCCAACCTTGGCAGTGGAAATCTTGTCAACCTCAACGATGTCGCCGACAGCAACCTTGTGCTGGCGGCCACCGCTGCGCACGATGGCGTACACGCGGATCTCACTCTCTCGCTCGGAAACGGCACCCCCGAAGTCCAGCCGCCACGCACGCGGGCGGCCTCTCTGGAACACCGTGTGCTCCGGAGGAAGAGGTTTACGGGGATGTGGCGTGCCTATATCCACGGACACGCCGACGGTCAAGGTTACGGGGCCCGGCTTGAGGGGTCAAACCGGGCCCCGTTCGGCAGCGATCTCGGTCAGTCGGCCTCGCGCCGCGGCACCAGCGCGTGCGGGGCGAAGGACGCGATGTCGTCCAGCGCGTCCTCCGCACGGCCGCCGAGAACGGGGTCCTGAAGCAGGTCCCGGACCCGGGCCACCAGATCCGGACCGACCTCGCCGTGGATCCTCGCCACGTGCCCCACGCAGGTCACCGCGAGCGCGCCGACCTGCGGGTCGACCGCGGGGCCGGCCGGATCCAGGCACTCGGACAGCAGCGCCTCGATCACCTCACGCTCCGGCTCGTCGTAGGTGAAGGCGAGCAGGGCCCTGGTGGCCCGGCCGACGTCGGTTGCCCGGATGTCGGCCGTCAGTGCGTCGCGCCAACCCGGCGAGCCGGGCGGCCCGGGGTGGCCGCCCGGAAGGGTGTCGTGATCACTAGCCACTTTCGACCTCCCCGTTCTTGAGCGCTCGGCGTAGTGCGCTCTTGGCTTTGGCCATGCCGGGATCCGTGTCGAGGTTGGTCCGCACGTGGCCGTGGAAGACCTCGTTGGTGCCGCCCTTCACCGTGCACCCGCAGGGAACCTCACCCGTGCGGTCGAGGACCACCGTATCGCCGGTTGTCCTGTCGATGCCCACTCGGCGGGGCGAGGTCTCCTTGATCTGTACTGAGTTGTCGAGCGCGTCCTGTCCATTGTTCGGCTCGGCGCTGTTCTCACCACGGGAGCTGCTGCGGGACTCGCTGCCGTGCTTGCCTCCCGCTTCGTAGACCCTCTCTCCGCAGTTGTGGACGAGAAGGGATGTCGCACCCGCATGGACGTAGTACGTGTGGACGTCCTCGACCGTGAGGTCGTGGGTGCGCTGGCGCTGGTCGAAGGCGCGAACGGCCGTGATCTCGACCGAGTCGCCGTCGGCGGTGTGCAGGCGCATCCCCGGCCTGAGGAATCCGGCCTCGATCCAGGCGTTCTCGGAGTCCGCCCAGAACGGGTGCGTGGTCGTGGAGACCAGGGACTCCGCCTTGCCCGACTTGGTCTTGATCGTCAGGTCGACGAAGTGCTTGTCATCTTCGGTGACGATCGTGCCGACAACTTCGCGGATCTTCGTTTCACCCGTTTCCGGGTCGGTCACCACGAGCTTGTCGCCGAGCTTCACGTGCTCGATCTTCTTGGTCTTGCCACCCACGAGCAGGACCTTGGTACCGGGCAGGAAGCTGTGCGGGCCCTCGATCGGGCAGGAGCCGGCACCTTCCTCTGTCTTCTTGCGCTTCTTGAGGGCCTCCGTCGCCTTCTTTCTGGCATCCGCCAGTTTGTCCGCGGCCTTGGACAGACCCGCTCTCGCCCTGCCGACCGCCTTGTTTGCATTCCACAGGTCCCGGGCCCCGCCGATCAGGTCCCCGACCAGTCCGGTGACCCGCTTGGCGAGCCGGTAACCCTTGGCCCAGTTCCACGGCGCCCCGTACTTGGCGAGGATCTTGCCCGCCAGGCCGCCCGCGAAGCTGCCGGCGATGTTGAGCAGGGTCTCGCCGCAGGCTCCGACGTCTCCGCTGGAGATGCAGTCCAGGGCCGCGTCCACGCCCAGGATGTCCCGGGCGATCTTCACCAGGGCCTTGCCCGCGGACTTGATGCGCTGCTTGGCAGCGGACTGCTGCCCCTGGGCCGCCGAAAGGTTCCGCACGGCCTGGTCGTTTTCCGCTTGGGCCTTCTTGACCGGGTCCTTGTGGACGACGGGCATGCCGCCCCGGCACTCGATCAGGCCCTCCCGGCACTCCGGGATGATCATGCCGCTGGGGTCGGCGTGCGTGACCGGCGAGTTGTTCGCGTACGCGTAGCCGTTGATCTGCTGCGGCTGCGTGTAGTCGATGATCGGGTCGACCGAGATGAACTTGCCGATCACCGGGTCGTACTCGCGCGCCCCCAGGTGGGTCAGCCCGGTCGAGGCATCGATGGTGCCGCCGACGTAGCCCTTCTCCCCCGGCCAGGTGCCGGTCTTCTCACCGCGATCCACACCGAAGGGGTCGAAGCGTCGCTGACTGAGCGCGCCGGTCGCGGCGTCGATCGCCAGCTCACCCGTGCCGTGGTGGTCGGAGGCGATGAAGGACAGCTTGCCCGCGGTGCGGACCCCGACGGTCTCGCCGAGGAACTCGTAGTAGCGGGTAGCCTCCTTCTTGGTTCCGTCGGCCGACAGCTTCAGCTCGGTGCCGGGCAGGTAGACGGTGGTTCCGTTCGGGTCCTTGCGGACGAGCCGGTTGCCGGAGCCGTCGTAGACGTAGCTGGTCTTCGAGCCGCTCGCCTCGGTGACCTCGTTGACCTTGCCGGTGTCGGTCCAGGTCAGCGACTGGGCGTTGCCGCCGATGGTCCGCTTGGTGGTGTTGCCCGAGTCGTCGTACTCGTACGTCGACTGCCGGTCACCCGTCGGAGTCTTCTCGGTGATCTTGGTGACCTGGTGCGGGCCTTCGCCCAGGGCACCCGCCGTGCCGTACTCGTAGCTGCGGGTGATGTTCTGCGTGGCGTCCAGGCCGGTGTCGTGGACGGTCTCCGAGACGCGGTTGCCGATGGCGTCGGTCTCGTACGACTTCCAGTACGGGGCCGGGCCACCGAGGGCGCTCGATCCTGCCGCCGCATCACACGCGGTCGGTCCGGTGCCGTCCACCGGGGTGGTCGAACCACGGGTGCCTGTGCCGCCCACGGTCGTCGCCGTGGCCGCCGGCGTCCAGGCGTCCTTCAGACGCTGCCGGCCGTCGTACGCGAAGCACTGCACGTCCGGCGAGGCGGAGTTCGCGGTGTCCGCGATGGACAGGACGTTGCCCGCCTGGTCGTAGGAGTACTTCGAGTCCTTGGCAGGGGCCGTCGCGCCGTAGACGTCGGTCACGGAACGGGTCAGCCGGTCGGTGCCCGTCTCGTAGGAGAACGTCTGCCAGGCCTTCTTGCCGCTGCCCGCGTACAGCTCCAGCTGCTGGAGCTGGCTGTTGCGCGAGTAGACGGTGTTCGTGACGTACGACGTGGAGCCCGTCATCGTCTTGGGACGCTGGAGCGCGTCGTACGTGTAGGTCAGCGCCTCCGCGGGCAGGTCGCCGATGGCCGGCAGACCGGTGCCCTGGACGGTGCCGTCACGGTTGTACGTGGTGCTGAAGACGTACGTGCCGGCCAGGGAGCCCTGCGAGGCAGGCACCTGGTAGGCCGTCTTCAGCGGACGGTAGAACTCGTCCATCGACTGGACGGCCGTGGCGAAGTACTCCGTCGGCGAGACGTAGCTCAGGAAGCCGTACGCCTGGCCCAGCCAGCCCGCCTTGTCGTACTTGGTCTCTGTGAGCTTCGTCCCGGTGGTGGGGTCGCCCTGCCAGGTCGACACCATGCGGCTGAGAGTGTCGTAGACCGTGGAGATCTTCTTGTTCCGGCCGTCGTACGTGGTGACGGGCCGGTCCAGCTCGTCGTACTCAGCGCGCGAGGTACCGGCATCCGGGTCGATCGACTTGGTCTTCCGCCCCAGCTGGTCGTACTCGTACCGCCACACATTGGCCTTGGCGTCGGTGACCGTCTCCAGCTGACCGCGCGTGTTGTACGTGTACTTCGTCGAGTCGTACGGCACACCCGCGCCCGGGGACGCCCCCCGGTAGTGGCGGATCTCCGAGACACTGCCCTGGCCGTCGGTGATCGTGGTCGTGGGCACTCCGCCCGTCGGCGGGTCGACGTGGGTCAGCTCGCCGTCGTACGTGGTCGTGGTCCGCCACTGCTCGGCGCCGCTGACCGCGAAGATCTGGGCCGTGGTGCGGCCCAGGCCGTCGTACTCCAACAGGCTCTGCGCGCCGACCTGGCTGTTGCTCACCAGCAGCAGTTCGTCGGAGGCGGCGCCTGCCGCGTTGTACGTCGAGTTGGTCTTCCGGACATTGCCGGTGCCGTCGTAGAACGTGTCGGCGACCATGCGGGAGCCGTCCGGGCCCTCGGTCTGGATCTGCCGGGCGCGCAGCAGGCTGTCGTAGAGCTGGTACTCGGCGCCGTAGGAGCCGTCGTTCTCGATCTTCTCGGTCTTGATCGAGGTGACCTTGTCCTTGCGGACGTTGTAGGAGTACTTGATGCTCGGGGTCTGCGACGTGGCGCGGTCCGCGAGCCAGACCGACGTCAGGCGGCCCAGCGCGTCGTACGCGAGGTCCGTCCGCTTGCCGTTCGGGTCCGTCTGGCCCTTCGACATGCCCCAGGCGGGGACGTAGTCGGTGGTGGTGGCGTGGTTGAGGGCGTTGTAGACGACCGTCTTCGTGAGCAGGCCGTCGGTCTCGGTGTAGACCGTCCTGGTCTGGTTCTGCTTGGCGTCCTTCTGGGTCAGCGGACGGCCGAACGCGTCGTAGGTCGTGGTGCCCGTGACCTGGTACGTCGCCGTCGTGCCGTCGTGAGACGTCAGGCGCTCGGTCTTCGTCGCGTCACCCTTCGTCGGCGCCGCGCCGTAGGCGCCACCGTCGTAGGACGTGCGCTCGTCCGCCAGGACCTGGGTCTTGTAGTCCGCGGTGACCGAGCACTTCACGGCGACGGACTCGCTGCGGGAGGGCAGGGAGAGGATGTTCTCCGTCGCGTTGTCCGCGTACCAGGTACGGGTGCAGGAGTCGTCCTTGGTGGTGGAGACGTCGCCGAGGTCCTCGACCTGGGTGACCCGGCCGCCCTTGGCGGTGTCGTACGTGGTGGTGGACTTCGTTTCCTCCCAGGTGCCGTCGGACTTCAGCGTGAAGCCGCGGCCGACCTGGGGTCGCACGATCGTCGCGCGGGTGGTGCCCCAACTGCGCGTCTGGGTGGCGGTGTGGTGCTTCCAGGGGGTGTCGATGGTCTTGGCGACCAACGTCGCACCGTCGTACGTCGCCGTCTCCAGCTGGTGGCCCGTGAACTCCTCGTCGTCGGTGTACGTGGCACCCGTGGAGTCCTTGACCGTCACGGTGCGGGTACCGCCGGCCGGGTTCGCATCGCCGTTCATGCCCTGCATGAACGTGTAGTCGATGCGGGTCTTCTGCACGTCGGACGTGCCGCTGGTGACCTTGACCTTGCCGTAGCCCTGCCAGCCACCCCACGTCAGGTACTTGGCGTCGGTGATGCCGTCCGGCTTCGCCTTACGCCAGGCCGCGTCGCCCTGGTAGTCGTAGCGGGTGACCATGCCGTCGCTGCCGCCGGTACGGTCCGTCTCGATGACCGCCGCGACGACGTACTTGTGGAACCAGTCCGTGATCGGGTCGACGGAGCCCGGCGGGGCCCACTTCACCGGGTAGCAGCGCTTGGTCGACTCGCCCGGCTGGGGCAGCGTCGCCTTGGTGCAGTCGGTGGGGGCGTAGTTGACGTCGAGCTGGGCGCCCGTCTCGCTGAGGACCATCGACAGGCGGAAGCGGTGGAACGGTGCGATGTTGTCGCCGATCGCGTCGACGCGGTTGGCGAGCTGCTCGCCGAAGAGGTCGACGGACGGGAGCTTCACCGCCGTACCGGCGCGGCCCTCGTGCTCGATCTTCGACAGCCACAGCGTCTTGGAGTCGTCGCCGTTGTCGGTGAACAGGTGCGTGAACAGCCAGGCGTCCACGTCCTGGTAGGTCGTGGCGTCCTTGCGCATCTGCGTGACGATCGACGTCAGCCGCTTGGTGGTGAAGAAGGTCTGCACCGGTGCGGTGCACTTGGTGTCGGCCTTGCACTCCTGGTCGACCGGGACGTCGGGCCAGTGGGCGGCGTTCGCCTTGGTGCGCTTGCTCTCCGCGCAGTCGAAGTCGGCGGTGGGCAGGCAGCGCTCGGCGGTGTTGAAGACGATGCGGGCCGGGGCCTTGGCCGCGTAGACGCTGCCGTCCTGCTGGCCGTAGTCGATGCGCTTGAGGTAGCCGCCGCGGTGGTACGACGTGCCGTTGACGTCGGTCTTCCCGTTCAGCGCGTAGTAGTTGGTCTCGCGCTCGTAGAAGTAGGACATCACGTTGCCGTGGGTGTCCTTGACGTAGTCCAGGCTCCAGCGCCACGCCTGCTTGCAGTGGGCGCTGGTGAAGGTGGCGTTGTAGCAGGGCTCACCGGAGTCGTCGCCGAAGACCGGGGCTGTCCAGACCGAGTCGGTCTCCTCGTTGCCCGTGGCCCAGCCCGGCAGGCGGTTCTGGCCGAAGTAGTACTCGGTGCCGTCCGAGGTGGTGATGCGCCAGTACTCGCCGTCGTTGTCACCGTTGACGGCGCCGGTCAGCTTCTCGACCTTGCTGCCGTCGTCGGACGACATGTGCCACTTGCCGGTGGTGTCGTCCTTGACCAGCTCACCGGCGGTGCCGTTGAGCATGACCGTGGCGTTCTCGAACGCCCAGCACTGTTCGCCGGAGTTGGAGTGGCCGTCCTCGGAGCAGGGCTTGTAGCGGCGCTCGACGTAGCCGGGGTCGTAGGAGAAGCCCTCACCGATCCAGGAGCCCTGGTTGTTGGTGGCCGAGGTGCGGCCGTCCGCGGACTGGGAGGAGTAGCCGAGGCCCACGGTGGGGACCAGGCCGCCCGGGGTCGGGACGGAGCGCAGCGGGTAGTTCCAGTTGAAGGCGCCGGAGGACGTGGACACGCTCCAACTGGCCGACGGGGACAGGGCGGTGGCCTTGTACGTGCCCTGGGCGCTGGACGGGCCCGCCGCCACTGCCAGCAGGGACGTCGACTCGCCGGCCATCGTGGAGACGCCGTCGGCGGGGGCGGGAGCGGCCGTCACGTCGGCGGAGACCGTGCCGGTGCGCACGTCGTTCACCGTGGGCAGCACCTTGGGCTGCTCCGGGCACTCCTTGCCGCCGGGGGTCGCGTACGCGGCGCACGCGGGCAGCTGCACCAGGCGCAGGCGGGAGGCGTAGGAGCCGCCGTAGCCCTCGGCGAACTCGGAGTAGTCGACGGTCAGGCGGACCTTGGCGGCCTTGTCGCCGCCGTCGGCCCGCTCGACGCCGAGCAGGACGCCGGCGCCGAGCTTCGCGGCGCGGGCCGGGTCGAGGACGTCGACCTGCACCTCGGACGGCGCCGTCTTGGCCGCCTTGGCGGACCTGGGCTTGAGTACCTTCACCGGCAGGCCGCCCGCTTCGGCGGTGGCCCCCAGTTTCACCTCGGTGCCGCCCTGCTTGGGCCACACCGCCTTGTCGAGGCCCTTGACCGCGGCCTTGCGGGCCGGGTCGGAGGGGCGGGACTTGGACTTGGCGTCGCGTCCCTTGACGGCGTCGCCGTCGTCCTGGACGCCGGGGCGGCTGGTGCGGCCCCTGGCGCCGTCTTCGAGCACCACAGCCTCGACGGTCGACGCGGACAGTGCGAGGGAGAGTCCCATCACTGTCGCGACGACCGCCTGTCTCGGCATGCGGCGGCTCAGTGAGCGGCCACGAAACATGTGGTCGGTTCCCTTTCGGAGAATGCGGAGGACAACGTCATGGATTGGGGGGAAAGGCGGAGGGCGGCGCGGGACGGGTGTGCCGGGCCCCACTGGGCCCGGCACACCTCAGAGGTGACGGTCCGTCACATGTCCGGTACGGCCGTCAGCGCGGCCATCTGCTGCACCGCGATCTGGTCGGCGGCCCCGCTGTAGACGCGGACCTCGTCGATCGCGCCGGCGAAGTACTCGCCCGCCCCGCGCAGCGAACGGCCCACCTGGAGACCGCCGGTGGCGGACCACAGGGTGTCGTCCTTGCCGTAGGCACCGGCCACGAGCTGGCCCTCGACGTACAGCCGGATCGAGTTCGCGAAGGCGTCGTAGACGACCGCCAGGTGCTGACCGGAGCCGCCGGTGTCCGGCAGTTCCTGGTCGTCGGTGAAGGTGACGATCTGCGCGGTCGCCGAGTCGGTCTTCGCCACCGCCAGCTCCCACTGCTGGGTCGCCGCCTGGTAACGGACCTGGACGCGGTTGGCGTTGGCGCCCGGCAACGACAGCACCGTCTGCGACTTCTCCGGGTCCAGCGAGGTGAGCTGGGCGCGGGCGGAGACGGTGAAGCTGGTGTTGCCGGTGACCGGGGCGGTCGCGGTGGACGCGTAGTCCCCGTCGCCGTCCAGGACCAGGTGACCGTCGCCGACCAGGGCGGCGGTGTCGAACAGCGGGTCGGCCGGGCGGTAGACGGAGGCGTTGCCCGCGAGGGTCAGCGCCTGCGCGCCGCCGGTCTCCGCGGAGACACCGCTGCTCGCCGCGTCGAGCTGCCAGTAGCCCTTGCGGGCCGGCTTGATCGTCATCAGCTCGGCGACCTGGGCCGCCGGCAGGACACGGTCGAAGACCCGCACCTCGGCGAGGTCACCGGTGAAGGGGTCGCGGTAGCCGCTCTTGGCCGTCGCGCGGCCGATCTGGAGCGGGCCGTACGACTTCCAGGTGGAGCGGCGTCCGGCGGAGCCCTTCAGGTCCTTGTTGACGTACAGCTGGAGCTGCGGGCCGCCGGTCTTCTGGGCGTCGTACACGCCCGTCAGCAGCACCCACTGGTCCTTGACCACGGACACCCCGGTGGACACGGCCTTCCACTCGCCGAGCGAGTCGACGTCGTTGACCGGGACGGCGAACTTCCAGGTCTGCGCGGACGCGTCGTAGCCCAGGGTGAAGCCGGGCTCGCCGGTGCCGTCCTGGCTGATGACCGTCATGCTGCGGTCCAGTGCCGTGGGCCGCACCCAGGCGCTGACGCTGAAGCTCCTGGAGGTGTCGAGCACCGTCTCGCTGGTGTCCAGGAACGCGTCGGCGCTGCCGTCGAAGCGGGCCGCCTTGTCGACCTTGCCGCCGGGGCCGTCCACGCCGAAGGTGACGGCGGGGCCGGCCGTGGCCGAGAACTGGCCGCTCTCGTCGTGTGCCTCGGGGTCGCCCGCCTGGTCGGCGAGGTTCCACTGGGCGCGGACCGGTGTGCCCTCACTGACCAGGAAGTCGTAGAGGGTGGTGCTGGCGTGGTTCGCCTTGTCGACGGCGACCACCTCGAGCACGTGGCGGCCGGAAGTGGTCGGCATCCACTGGGTGGAGACCGAGCCGCCCGGCGTGCTCGGGGGGAGGTCCTTCAGCGCGGCACCGTCGAAGGAGTAGCGGTACTTGACGACGTCGGTGTCCGGGATGGCGTCGTTGGGGTTGGGCGAGAAGGTGAAGGTGCCGTAGGTGCCCACGCCGTCGTGGTAGACGGTGTCCGCCGGGTACTGCTTGGACAGCACGAGCGGCTTGCCCGGCCATGTCCTGTCGTAGGTGAACTCGCACCGCTGGGCGGTGTCGCCCTCCCAGCTCCACGGGCCGTAGCCGTCACCGTCGTAGGCGCGGGCGCTCCAGTAGATGGTGGTGTTCTGCGGGATCGTCGACTTGACCGTGTGGGTGAACTTGGTGCTCGTCGTCGGGGACAGCCAGTCCGGGGTCAGGTAGGTGTAGGACTTGGCCTCGTTGCTGACCGGATCGGTCCACTCCACCTTGAACTCGACCTTGACCTTGTCGGTCTGGCCGTTGCCGTGATCGGGGTCACTGGCGATCGCCTTCAGCTGCGGCGGCTTGTCGGTGTACGCGCGGCCCGCACCCCAACGGCACAGGCCACCGGGGTCGGTGTACATGTCCGCCGTCCGGATCTGCCGCGGCAGGTTGTTGTACTTGATCGACAGGTACGCGTTGCCGCAGATCCGCTTCCACTCGGCGAACCGGGACTCGTCGGCCGCGCGCAGACCCAGTGTCATCGCGTTCCAGCCGCCCGCGGCGGCCGTCTTGACCTCGCTGGTCAGCTCGCCGGTCGCCCCGCTCTCGAAGTGCAGGTTCGCCTGGCTGGAGCAGGAGGTCGGGGAGATCGCCTTGCCGACGGTCTGGAGATGGTCGTCCCAGTCGTCCGAGGTGTTGGACCAGTTGCTGGACGAGGTGAGCGAGTAGTTCTGGCCGCCGATCCGGTAGAGCTGGATCGGCTCCGCGGTCGGGGAGGCGCTGTAGATGTGCTCGACGCGGGCGGAGAAGGTGGCGCCCAGGATCTGCTTCCCCTTGTAGAAGGAGAGCGGCATCGTGAACATCACGCGGCGCGTGCCGACGCCGTTGCAGGAGACGGGGTTGTAGTCGGTGGGGCACTTGCCGACGCCCGCGCTGCCCGAGTACTTCCAGTCCTGCTCGCTGGGCATCCCGGACATGACGCCGGTCCAGGAGGTGCGCGAGGTGGTGCGCTGGATCGGGTCGATGACCACCGGGAAGACGGTGTCCTCGGCGGACAGCATCTTCCGGTCGGGGAGGAGGCTCAGCCTGCCCTTGGCCACCTCGACACCGAGCGGGGCGACCCGCCCGCCGCCGCCGGGGCCGTCGAGGGCGGGCTCGGGGGCCGTGCCGCCGTCCTGCGTCGTGCTCCGCGTACGCGTGGTGTCGGACCGCGGGCCGGACGCGGGGGTCGCGTCGGCGCCGGCCGCGGCGGAGCCGAGGGCCTTGGCCACGGCCTTCGGGCCCTGCTTGCGCGCGGCCTCCTCGGTCACGGCGGCCGAGTCCCACATCGCTGGCTTGCCCGCCTGGAAGACGGTGCCGCCGACGACGGCGTCCTCGGCGACGATCGCCCCGGTGGCGTCTTCGGCGACCTTCAGACCGTCGGTGGTCATGCCCAGGTCGAGCCGGGCCAGCCGCTGGTCGGCCGCCGCCTCGGGCGTCTTGACGACCAGGAGGTGTCCGAAGCCGTCGGCCTCGGCGCGCACGGTGAGGTCGACGCCGGGCAGGGCGTCGGCGTAGGTGGCGGTGTCGCCCTCGACGTGGGGCGCGGGGAGCTTGCCGTACGGCCAGGTCAGGGCGAACTCACGGCCCGCCCGCCGCATGGTGACGAACGGCTTGCCCGCCCGGCCGTCGGACAGGCTGAGCTCGACGGTGGCGGCCTTGGGCCCCCAGGTGCCGTCGGCGTGCTTGACGAGCGTCTCGTCGACGTCGACCCAGGTGCCGTCGCGGACCGTGCGGACCGGCTCGGTGTACTCGCGGGCGGTGAAGGTGCCGTCCGGCTCCGCGAAGATCTCCCGGCGCTCGGTGCGCATGCCGACGACCTCGGTCTTCTTGCCGCTCTTCTTGGCGACGGCGAGGGCCTGCTGCTCGGTCTGGGCGGGGCGCTCGGCGGCGACGGGCGTCTGGTCAGGGGTGGGCGTGGTGCCCGGGAGGGCGGCCAGGGTGCCGGTGAGTACGGCACCCGCGACGACGGCCGCGAGTGCGGCGCGACGCAGCACTCGGGTGCCCTGCGGTCGGCCGGGTCTGTGCGCGGGCAGGCGCCCGCTGTGTATCGGTGTCATGGTTCCTGTCCCGTCAGATCAGCGGACCGTCGCGCCGAACGCGACGCCGCCCGCCGGAATGCCGCCCTCACCGGGCTTGAAGGTCTGTGTCGGCGCACCGCCGGCGGGCACGTTCCACGGGAAGCCGTAGACGGCCCGCCCGTCGGCCGGGCCGTAGGGCACACCCACGTACAGCAGCGAGGGGGTGGCGCCCAGGGCGAGGCCGGTGAGCATGCGCGGTGCGGCGGCGGACGGAATGCCGTAGCCGGGGTCGATCCAGCTGTCGGAGTCGCCGGGCGCACCGACCAGCGGGGCGATCTGGACACCGCCCTTGTCGGGGTTGTCCTCGGCCCACTCCTCGCCGGGCACGCCGATCGCGACCCGGGTCGTGGTGCCGGTGGAGGTGATGTTCGGGGAGATGTTGACGGCGGCGAGCCGCTTGCCGAAAAGGTCGCCTGCCTCCGCCTCCTCGTGGACGTCCACGGTGTTCTGGTCGATCCAGGCGGTCTGCGAGAACGAGCCGCTCGCGGTGATCCGGAACACGTGGACAGCGCCCGCGTCCACGGTGGTCGACAGGTCCTCGCCCGGAACGCCGACCACGAGCAGCGACTCGGTGGTGGAGGTGGCGCCCGAGGGCCGGTACGGCACCATGGCGACCGCGTCGCCGAACTGGTCGCCGACCTCCTCGGCGCCGCTGATCGTGTCCTGGTCCTGGCCGAGTCCGCCGAGCGGCTTGGGGTAGCCGGACGTGAGCGTGTGGTTGAAGTAGCCCACGCCGCCCGCGAAGGTGACGGAGCCGAGCGCCTCGCCGGGCGAGCCGACCGCGAAGTGGGTCGGGGTCGCGGCCAGGGAGGAGCCGAAGCGGTCGTCCTGCTCGGCCGTGCCGGAGACGGCGCCGGCGGCGTCGGTGTCCTGATGGACCATCACGGCGTTCTGCGCGGTGCCGCTGACGTAGTGGAAGGCACCGGCGTCCTCGAGGGTGCCGATCGACTCGCCGGGGGCGCCGATCAGCAGGAACGGCGAGCCGGTCGAGGTCTTGCCGGCCGCGACCGCGTAACCGACCCAGTCGTCGGTCTCCGCCCCGCCGCCGAGCGGCTTGTCGGCGCCCTGGAGGAACTCCTTGACCGGCTTGCTCCCGGCGTTCAGCCCGCTGGTGGAGCCGTAGATGACGTGGACGACACCGGAGTCCGGCGCGGCGCCGATGTCCTCGTAGGGCGCGCCGACCACCAGGTCGCTACAGCCGTCGAGGTCGGCGTCGTAGACGGCCATCGAGTAGCCGTACTGGTCGCCCGTCTCGGGCGCACCCGGGACGGCGTCGAGCGCCTGCGTCAGCGTCGTGGTCCCCTTGCCGCCGCCGTAGACGACGTGCACGGCACCGGCCTTCGCCACGCCGTCGACGGCCGCCTCGGGATCGGCGACGGCCGTGTCCCTGGTCCCGTCACCGTTGAAGTCGGATTCGACGCCCGACGGACAGGCGACGGCGGCCGCTGCGGGCGTGCCCCCGGTCCCCACCCCCCAGGCCAGGAACGTCCCTGCTAGAACAGCGGCCGCACTGCGCCGCCATGTTTTCCCCACCCTTGGCACAGACACCTCAAGATAAAGAGCGATTAAAGGCCTGAGGATCATTCCTTCACCTGATATGCACATGCAATACACGCATGCCCCAAATAAAGGTGACATCAGTCACAGGAGCCCCACAGGTAACAGGATTACTCCACTTCTCTCCACTCGGGCGCAGCCCCGTATGCTCACGAAGCGAAGCCGAACACCGGAAGGCGGAGAAGTGAACTACAGGGTCCAGCCGAGCGCCCAGGTCGACGACAGTGCCGAGATCGGCGCCGGAAGCAGCGTGTGGGAGCTCGCGCAGATCCGTGAGAACGCCCGCCTCGGCGAGGGCTGTGTCATCGGCCGCGGCGCGTACGTCGGCTCGGGCGTGCGCATGGGCGACAACTGCAAGCTGCAGAACCACGCCCTCGTGTACGAGCCCGCCGAGCTCGGTGACGGTGTCTTCATCGGCCCCGCCGTGGTGCTGACCAACGACCACAACCCGCGCTCCGTGGACCCCGAGGGCAGGCAGAAGCGGGGCGGCGACTGGGATGCCGTCGGGGTGAAGATCGCCGACGGGGCGTCCATCGGGGCGCGTTCGGTCTGCGTGGCGCCGATCAGCATCGGCCGCTGGGCGATGGTCGCCGCCGGAGCCGTCGTCACCAAGGACGTCCCGGACTTCGCGCTGGTGATGGGCGTCCCCGCCCGCCAGGTCGGCTGGGTCGGCAGGGCCGGGGTCCGGCTGGTCGAGCGGGCCGGTGAGCCGGGCGTGTGGGAGTGCCCCCAGACCGGTGCCCTGTACGACGCCAAGGAGGGCGTTCTGACGGAACGAGCGGTCTGAGCCGCGCCCGGCGATTCGGATGCTGAGCCTGGTGCGTTGAGGTCCGGCAGCCAGTAGCCCCCATCCCCGTCGGGTGGGGGCTACGTGCAATCCGGGGTCAGCCGCCGATGACGACCCTCCGGACGCCCTTCCAGGCCTCCGGGTCGGTCGTACGGCGTCCGTCGACCAGGACCGTGACGTCCGGGAGGTCGGCGGGGGTCAGGTCGCGGTACTCGGCGTGGTCGGCCTGGAGGATGGCCGCGGTGACCTTCTCGCCGGTGTGCGGGGTGAGGCCGAGCCCCACCAGTTCCTCCGCCGTGTACATCGGGTCGGAGACGTACGGCACCGCGCCGCGCGCCTTGAGCGCCTCGACCGTCGGGAAGACACCGGAGAAGGCGGTCTCCTTGACGCCGCCACGGTAGGCCGCGCCCAGCACAAGGACGTGGGCCCCGGTCAGATCGCCGTACGCCGCCGCGAGCAGGTCGACGGCGTACTCCGGCATCGCGGCGTTGGCCTCGCGGGCGGAGCGCACGACGGTCGCCGCCGGGTCGTTCCACAGGTACATCCGCGGGTAGATCGGGATGCAGTGGCCGCCGACTGCGATGCCCGGCTGGTGGATGTGGCTGTACGGCTGGGAGTTGCAGGCCTCGATGACCTTCTTGACGTCGATGCCGTTGGCGTCGGCGAAGCGCGCGAACTGGTTCGCCAGGCCGATGTTGACATCGCGGTACGTCGTCTCCGCGAGCTTGGCGAGCTCCGAGGCCTCGGCGGTGCCCAGGTCCCAGACACCGTTGGGCTGCGGCAGATCGGTGCGCTCGTCGAAGTCGAGGACCTGCTCGTAGAACTCCACACCGCGGGCCGTCGACGCCTCGTCGATGCCGCCGACCAGCTTCGGGTAGCGGCGCAGGTCGGCGAAGACACGGCCGGTCAGGACGCGTTCGGGCGAGAAGACCAGGTGGAAGTCCTCGCCGGCGGTGAGGCCGGAGCCCTCGGCGAGCATCGGCGCCCAGCGGGTGCGGGTGGTGCCGACCGGGAGCGTCGTCTCGTACGACACCAGCGTGCCGGGCTTGAGGCCCTGCGCGATCGCCTTCGTCGCGGCGTCCATCCAGCCGAAGTCCGGCACGCCCTCGGCGTCGACGAACAGCGGGACGACCACGACGACGGCCTCGGACTCGGCGACCGCGGCCGCGGTGTCCGTCGTCGCCGTCAGCAGCCCGGCGTCGACGGCCTGCTTGAGCTTGACGTCCAGGTCGTGCTCACCGGGGAATGGCTCGGTGCCGGCGTTGACCAGCTCCACGACCTTCTCGTTGACGTCCGCGCCGATGACCCGGTGGCCCTTGGAGGCGAACTGCACGGCCAGCGGCAGACCGATCTTGCCGAGCGCTACTACACAGATGTTCATGGACGGTCGCTACTACTTCCTCTTGGCACCGCTCGGCTTCGCGGCGGCGGATCGTCGGGGCCGCATGCTGCGGGCGAGGCGCGCCTTCACCCGCTGGGCCAGTGACTGCTTCGGCGGAAACATCCGGGCGGTGTCGATCACCACGCGTCCCTTGGGGTTGACCACGGCCGAGGCCCGGTACGGGTCCTCGTAGGCACCCCAGCGGCGGGCCAGCGGCATCGGCTTGCCCTTGCCGCGCACGGGGATCTCGTACGTCGCACCCGCGACGTCCAGGTAGACGCGGACGCCCAGCTTGGCCGTCCGCCGCTCCAGCGGGACGCGCGCGTGCAGCACCGTGCCGGCGCCGTCCTCGGCGGGCTCGGTGCTGAACTCGCCGACCGGCTCGGCGAGGCCGTGCCCGGCCGGCAGCTTCCTGGCGCCGGGCTTGTCGGCCGACTTGGGCATGGCGCCCTGCGCGAACCGAAGGACGGCACTGTCGACGTCACCGACGACGCCGACCTTGACCGAGGCCGTGTAGGTGATGCCTTCGCCCTCCTGCTCCCAGGCGGAGGTGAGCAGTTCGGTGCCCTTGGCGAGCCGGCCGGGGACCGCCTCGCCGACGAGCTCGAAGCAGCGGTCGGACAGGCCGATGCGCGGGTCGCGGAAGCCCGGATAGCGGGCGTAGGCGCGCTCGCCCTCGACGACGAACGGCGGCGCCCCGTGCTGCTTCTCCGAGGTGATCGCCTCGCACAGCTCGTCGACCGCTCCGGCCTGCGCCAGACAGATCCGCACCCGGCGCTTGACGTCCATGGCGTCACGGATGCCGTCGGTGAAGTAGGTGTCGGCGAGCCGGGCGATACCCGCGCAGATCTCCCGCCGCAGTTCGCGGTCCAGGGCCGGGAAGTCGTCCTGGACCAGCTTCGCCAGCTCCCAGGTGAAGTGCCGGCGCAGCACGGCGTCACGCCGCGGGCCCTCCTCGACGATCCCCGCGGTGAAGTCCATGATCTCCGCGGTGCACCGCAGCCGGGCCAGGTGGTCGGCCCGGTAGGTGATGTTGCTGGCGTCGCCGCGCTTGACCGCGTAGTAGCACGTGTAGTCGGCCACCACCGAGATCTTCTTGGCGCGCACGCACGCCTCGATGGTGAACGGCTGGTCGCTGCCCACGGGCAGGTGCTCGGGGAAGCGCAGCTTGTGCTGCTCGACCAACTCCCGCCGGAACAGCTTGGTGTTGGCGAGGGTCCACGGCAGGGCGGAGTCGTACAGGCTGACGTCCGCCGCGTTCTCCTTGTACAGCGCCTGGTGCACGTACCGGCCGTTGGTGCCGACCATCTTGCCGACGACGACGTCCGAGCCGTGCTCGTCGGCGGCCGCCACCATGCGCTCCAGCGCCTCTTCGCCGAGGTAGTCGTCGGAGCCGATGAAGTAGACGTACCGGCCCGTGGCGATGTCGAGCGCCCGGTTGCTGGGGGCGGCCGGCCCGCCGGAGTTGGCCTGGTGGATCACCTTGACGGTGTCCGGGTACCGCTCGGCGAAGCGGTCGAGCTCGCGGCCGCTGTCGTCCGTGGACCCGTCGTCGACGGCGACGATCTCCAGCCGGCCGAGGCCGATGCTCTGCCCGATCAGGGAGTTCAGGCACTCCGTCAGGTAGGGCATGGTGTTGTAGACAGCGACGATCACGCTGACGTCGGGGGTGGTCATGCCCGTGCCTCCACCACTGTGCGGTCGCCCGCCTGACGGGACCCGCTGCCGGGCAGCAGTGCGGTGTAGACGGAGTCCAGTACGTCGGCCTGCGCCTCCCACGTCCACTGGTCGAGGAGCCCCGGCGTGTCGTACACGCCCCGGTACCGCTCGGCGTCGCCGAGCACCGACTTCACCGCACGCACATAGTCCTCCAGATCCTCGGCCCGGAACACCTCGCCCTGACCGGTCTTCTCGACCATGGCGCCCATCGTCTTCACGTCGCTGACCACCAGGGGCAGCCGCGCGTGGGAGTACTCGAAGAACTTGGTGATGAGCGCGATCTCGTGGTTCGGCCAGTGGTGGATCGGGATGACCCCGAGGTCCGCGGCCGACAGGAACCGCACCACCTGGTAATGCGGCACGTACGGCAGGATGTGCAGCCGATCGCCGACGCCGAGTTCCTCCGCCCGCGCCCGCAGGGTCCGCATGTACTCGGACCCCGTGTTGAGCACGACGAACGCCGTGTGGACCTCGGGCAGCAACGGCAGGGACTCGACCATGATGTCGAGGCCGCGCTGCGGTGCGGCCGCGCCGCTGTAGACGGTGAGCGGGACGTCGTGCCCGATGCCGCACAGCTCCCGCAGGTCCGGGACGGGTTCGGCGGCCTGCTCCGGCGAGACCTCCGCGTCGGGGGCGTTGAGGACGACGGTGGGTTTCGCCTTCAGCCCGTGCCGCTCCTGGAGCATCCCGGCGAGGGTCTCCGACACCGTCGTGACGGCGTCGGCGTGCCGCGCGTACTCGCGCTCGTGCGCGCACTGGGCGACATGCCAGCGCGGATGCGGGTTCCACGGCTTGATGCCGGGCAGGAACTCGTGGGCGTCCCAGACGAGCTTGACGTTCCTGCCCCGGGCCCGGGCGCGCAGCGTGGCGCGGGCGCCGACGCCGAGCATGCGGAAGTCGTTGGCGTGGATCAGGTCCGGCTTGAGCTCGTCGACGACCTTGCCGTACGCCAGCTCGTAGTCCCAAAGGTGCGGGTCGAGCCGACGCCAGCTGCGGTTGCCCATGGTCTTCTGCCAGAAGGCCGTGGTGAACCGGTCCAGGGCCGAGTCCATGGTCTTGCGGCGCTTCTCCAGCGCCAGGGTCTTTCGGTGCCGCAGCTTCACCCAGGAGTACATCAGCCGGGCGGTCAGCCGCGGCACCAGCAGCCGCAGCCGGGCCAGGGCCGAGCCCTCCCGCTGGGCGAGAATCAGCCGGATGTTGAGATCGGCCCGCCAGGCCTTGATCCGCTGCTGCCGGTACGCGGCCAGCGGACCGGGCTTGTAGGCCAGCGGGGAGCGCAGCACGGCGCGCCGGTACTCGTGGCGCCGCCGGGCCATCGGGCCGGGCACACGGATCAGGCGGACCTCGGCGTCGCCGATCTGCCAGGTCTCCTCCTTCTTGCCCCTGGCCTTGCCCAGCAGGACGACGTCCCAGCCGGCCTCGGCGGCCGAGCGGGCCTCCTTCTGCACGCGCGAGTCGCCGTTGACGCCGTTGTCGACGAGCATCACGATCCGCCCGCGCGTGGCCCGCCGCGCCGCCGCGTGGTTCTCAACTGCCATGGGTTGCCAATTCCTCCGACCGAAGATCAACACTGCGTCCCGACACCGCCGACTCGAGGACCGCGGCGGCCACTTCGACCGTGCGCATCCCCTGACGCAGGGTGCAGATGTCCGCCGGCTTGCCGAGGACTGCGTCCCGGAACAGCTCGTGCTCGACGAGCAGCGGTTCCCGCTTCTGGATGGCGTAGCGGATCATGTCGCCCTCGGCGACGCCCCGGAAGGCCTGGAGCGCCTCCCACTCGGTGGCGACCGCCGCGTTGGAGTGGAAGGTGAGGTCCGCGGTGAGGGTGTCGGCGATGAAGCAGCCGCGCTCGCCGGTGACCGAGGTGAAACGTTCCTTGAGGGGGCTGAGCCAGTTCACGAGGTGGTTGACCATCGTGCCGTCGTCCAGGCGGCCGACCGCGGAGACCATGTCCTCGTGCAGGCGGCCGCTCTTGGAGACGATGTGCGCGGCGATGGACACGTACTCGCGGCCCGTCACCCAGCCGGTGAGGTCGATGTCGTGAGTGGCCAGGTCCTTGACCACGCCGACGTCGGCAATGCGGTGCGGGAACGGGCCCTGACGCCGCGTGACGACCTGGTAGACGTCGCCCAGTTCACCGGACTCCAGGCGGGCGCGCAGCGAACGCAGCGCCGGATTGCAGCGCTCGATGTGGCCGACGCCGGCCACCAGGCCGCGCGACTCGAACGCCTCGACCAGGCGACGGGCGCCCTCGACGGTGTCGGCGACCGGCTTCTCGACCAGTGCGCACACCCCGGCCTCGGCGAGCCGCAGGCCGACCTCCTCGTGCAGGGCCGTGGGGCAGGCGACGACGGTGTAGTCGACGCCCAGTGCGAGCAGCTGCTCCACGGTGTCGAGCACCGGCGCGCCCTGCGCGGCGCCGTACTTGTCGCCCATCGGGTCGACGACGCCGACGAAGTCGACGCCCTCCAGACCGGCCAGGACCCGGGCGTGGTGGCGCCCCATCGAACCGAGGCCGACCAGTCCGGCCCGCAGGGGTCTTCCGGCGCTCACAGCTCTTCCCCCAGCTGGTTCACAGCGGCCACGATGCGGTCCAGGTCCGGCTGGGTCAGGGCAGGGTGGACCGGCAGCGAGACGACCTCGGCGGCCGCGCGCTCGGTCTCGGGCAGGTCCCAGGTACGGCCGGCCTTCTGATCCGGATCCCAGTACGGCTTCAGCCGGTGGATCGGGGTCGGGTAGTACACGGCGTTGCCGATCCCGGCCTCGGTCAGGCGGGCCATGGCGGCATCCCGGTCACCCCGGATACGCACCGTGTACTGGTGGTAGACGTGCCGGACGCCCTCGGCGGCCTTCGGCGTGATCACGTTCGGCGCCGTGATGTGCTCGGTGAGGTGGGCGGCGTTGGCGATCCGGCGCTCGGTCCAGCCGGCCAGCTTGGTCAGCTGCACGCGGCCGATCGCGGCGGAGACGTCGGTCATACGGACGTTGGCGCCGACGATCTCGTTGGCGTAGCGCTGCTCCATACCCTGGTTGCGCAGCAGCCGCAGGACGCGGGCCGTCTCGGCGTCGGCGGAGACCATGCCGCCTTCGAGGCTGTGCATGTTCTTGGTCGGGTAGAAGCTGAAGGTTCCGCCGTTGCCGAACGCGCCGACCGGTGTGCCGTTCAGCGCGGCCGCGTGCGCCTGGCAGGCGTCCTCGACGACGGCCAGCGCGTGCTTCTCGGCGATCGCCATGATCCTGTCCATGGCGGCGGGGTGGCCGTACAGGTGCACCGGCATGATCGCGGCGGTGCGCGGGGTGATCGCGGCCTCCACGGCGGCCGGATCCAGACAGAAGGTGTCGGCGTCGATGTCGGCGAAGACCACGTCCGCGCCGACGAGGCGTACGGCGTTGGCGGAAGCGGCGAACGAGAACGAGGGGACGATCACCTCGTCGCCCGGGCCGAGGCCCAGCGCCATCAGCATCAGATGCAGCGCGGAGGTACCGGAGTTGACAGCGACGCAGGTCCGCCCGTCCACCAGCTCCGAGAACTCCTCTTCGAAGGCCGCCACCTCGGGGCCCTGGACAACCCTGCCGCTGCGCAGTACGCGCACCGCGGCCTCGATCTCCTGCTCGTCGATGACGGGCTTGGCAGCCGGTATCAACTCCTGGGCGTCACTCATCGACTCCCCCTCCTCTTCGGCGACCTCAAGGGGCGCACCACGTCGTGCCAGGTCGGGAGGGACGCTTGTCGAGCGCAGCACGTCCGCATCCCTGGGCGCAGGACCCCACCCCCCAGTGGGGTGCCTTGCGGGAGGTCTACGGCGGCGAGCGTCTCAGCTGCCGGGACCGCGGTCACGTTACCAGCACAAGAACAACGAATTACCTCCCGGTTATCACAGCGAAACCTTGATTTGGCGTGCTGTCGCTCACAAGCGATACGTACAGTGACCGGATGATGAAAAGAACGTGAAGGCGAACACCGACGGTGGGAGCCGTGAACGCCGAAGCGCGGGGCACCGGGTGGTTCCGGTGCCCCGCGCTCGTGTCGGGAGGATCGGTCCCGGGGTCTGGGTGACCCCGAGGCCGTCGGTCGTTCCGGTCAGTCCTCCGTCGAGGCCGAGACGGACGACGCCTTCTGTTCCGCCGCCGCGGTCTTCTTCGCCGCCGGCTTCTTCGCCGCCTTCTTGGCCGTCGCCTTCTTCGCGACCGTCTTCTTGGCCGCGGTCTTCTTGGTCGCGGCCTTCTTCGCCGTCGCCTTCTTGGCCGTCTTACGGGCCGTCTTCTTGGCCGGAGCCGTCTGCTCGACGGCCTCCTCGGCGGCCGGGGCCCCAGCGGTGACCTCGGTCTCCGCGGCCGGGACGACCACGACGGCCGTGTCCTCGGAGGCGGTCGGCGCGGTGGCCTTGCGCACGGCGCGGCGCCGCGGGCGGGCCGGAGCGGCACTCTCGGCGACCGCTTCGGCCGCAGGCGCCCCGGCCTGCTCCGCCGGGGCCTCGGCCGGGGCCTGCGCCACCGGCTCGGGCGCCGGTGCCGCGGTCTCGGCGACGGTCACCACGGTGGCCTCGGCCCCCGCGGGCGACCCTGCGGGCGCGGACACCTTACGGGTGGCGCGACGCCGCGTACGCCCCTTGGGCGCGGCCTCCTCGACGGCCGGGGCCTCGGTGGCCACGGCCTCGACGACCGCGTCCTCCACGGCCACCGGCTCGGCCTTCGCCTCGGCGGCCGACTCCGGCTGCACCGGACGCGCGACCTCGTCGGCGACGGTCACGTCCTGGGCCGTGGGAACGGCCTCGGGCTTCCTGGGCGCACCCGCCGGGGCCGATGCCCGCCGACCGCCACGGCGGCGCGAACGGCCACCGCGGCCGGCCGCGGCCTCCGCCTCGGCGACGCTGCTGTACAGCTCCTCGTCCGGCGCGAAGGCGGGCTCCGGGAGCGCGGCGGGCTCGGCGGCCTCGGCCGCGACCTCGGCCTCGGTCTCCGCCTCCTCCTCGGCCGTCTCGACCGGCTCGACGGCGACGGCGGCCTCGTGGACGTGCTCGGGACCGGCACCGGCCCGCGCGCGCTTCTTGCGCTTGCCGCCGCCACCGACGGCCGTCGGCTGCTCCATGTGCACGATGACACCGCGGCCGTTGCAGTGGACGCAGGTCTCGGAGAAGGACTCCAGCAGGCCCTGGCCGACCCGCTTACGGGTCATCTGGACCAGGCCCAGCGAGGTGACCTCGGCGACCTGGTGCTTCGTACGGTCCCGGCCCAGGCACTCCAGCAGACGCCGCAGCACCAGGTCCCGGTTGGACTCCAGCACCATGTCGATGAAGTCGATGACGATGATGCCGCCGAGGTCGCGCAGCCGCAGCTGGCGGACGATCTCCTCGGCCGCCTCCAGGTTGTTCCTGGTGACGGTCTCCTCGAGGTTGCCGCCCTGTCCGGTGAACTTGCCGGTGTTGACGTCGACCACGACCATCGCCTCGGTCCGGTCGATCACCAGCGAACCGCCGCTGGGCAGCCAGACCTTGCGGTCCAGCGCCTTGGCGAGCTGCTCGTCGATCCGGTACGTGGCGAAGACGTCGACCTCGCTGGTCCACTTCGACAGCCGCTCGGCCAGGTCCGGCGCCACGTGCGAGACGTACCCGTGGACTGTCTCCCAGGCGTCGTCACCGCTGACGACGACCTTGGAGAAGTCCTCGTTGAAGATGTCCCGGACGACCCGGACGGTCATGTCCGGCTCGCCGTACAGCAGCGTCGGAGCGTTGCCGTTCTTGGCCTTCTTCTGGATCTCTTCCCACTGTGCCTGGAGCCGCTCGACGTCACGGCGCAGCTCGTCCTCGCTCGCGCCCTCGGCGGCGGTGCGCACGATGACGCCCGCGTCCTCGGGGACGATCTTCTTGAGGATGGTCTTCAGACGCGCGCGCTCGGTGTCGGGCAGCTTGCGGCTGATGCCGGTCATCGAGCCCTCGGGGACGTACACGAGGTAGCGGCCCGGCAGGGAGACCTGGCTGGTCAGACGGGCGCCCTTGTGACCGATCGGGTCCTTCGTCACCTGGACGAGCACGGACTGGCCGGACTTGAGGGCGGACTCGATGCGCCGCGGGCCGTTGGCCATGCCGAGCGCCTCGAAGTTGACCTCACCGGCGTACAGGACGGCGTTGCGTCCCTTGCCGATGTCGATGAAGGCCGCTTCCATCGACGGCAGCACGTTCTGGACCTTGCCCAGGTAGACGTTGCCGACGTACGAGGTCGCCTGCTCCTTGTTGACGTAGTGCTCGACGAGCACGTTGTCCTCGAGGACGCCGATCTGCGTGCGCTCGCCGCTCTGCCGGACGACCATCACGCGCTCGACGGCCTCACGGCGGGCCAGGAACTCGGCCTCGGTGATGATCGGCACGCGGCGGCGGCCCTGTTCACGGCCTTCGCGGCGGCGCTGCTTCTTGGCCTCCAGACGCGTGGAGCCCTTGATGGACTGCACCTCGTCGGACGGCTCCGCCTTCGGGCGGGGCTCGCGGACCTTGACGACGGTGCGCTCGGGGTCGCCGTCACCGGGCTCGCTGTCGACGGCGGAGTCACCGGCGCGACGCCGACGGCGACGGCGGCGACGGCTGCTGGAGCTGGAGCCGCCGCCCTCCTCGCGGGCGTCCTCGGCGTCCTCTTCCTCCTGCTCGGCGGTGTCCTCGGCGTCCTGCGCGGCCTGCTCGGCCGCGGCCTCGTCCTCGGTGTCAGCGCCCTCGGACTCGGCGTCCGCGGCGTCACCGCGACGCCGGCGACGGCCGCCACGGCGACGACGCCGACGCGACCCGGTCTCCTCGGTCTCGTCGGAGTCCTCGCCCTCGACGACGTCCTCGGCGGCCTCTTCGGCTTCCTCGGCTTCCTCGGTCTCGTCCTCGACTGCGGTCTCGACGGCCTGGGCCTCGGTCTCCTCGCCGTACCCGGCGCCACGGCGCCGACGACGACGCCGCGCCGCCGCGGGCTGCTCCTCCGCAGGAGCCTCCGCCACGTCCTCGGTCTCCGCCTCGGCGGCAGCCTCTGCGGCGGCCCGCTGGGGCGTCTGGAACTGCGGCTCGGTGAACACGGGCGCCTGGAACACGGCCACGGCGGGGCGTGCCGGGCGCGGAGCCTCGGGGGCCTCGGAGGCCGGGGCCTGAGCGGGGGCGGCGAATCCGGCGGCGGCCCGTCGGACGACCCGACGGCGACGGCGGGGGCCGGCCTCCTCGTCGGCCTCGGCCGCGGGCTCCTCGGCGGGCGCGGCGACACCGGCGACGGCGGCGGTCTCGGTCTCGATGCCGGGGGTCACGGGCGTCTCCGCCGTCACCGGCGTCTCGGCGGGAGCCTGGTCGGCAGCGGCCTCGGCGGGCGCGGCGACACGGCGGGTGGCACGGCGACGCGTACGACGCGGGGCGGCCTCCTCGGCAGCCTCGGCGGCCTCCTCCGCCTCGGCGGGGGCTTCGGCGCTCACCGGCGCCTCGGCGCTCTCGTCGGCCGGAGCGGCCTCGGGTGCGGACACCCGACGCGTGGCACGGCGACGCGTACGACGGGGGGCCGCCTCCTCGACGGTCTCCTCCGCCTCCGCAGGGGCGGCAGCCTCAGCGGTGGCGGGCACCTCGGCGGGGGCGGTGCTCTCGGCAGCCTCGGCCGCGGCGGGGGCGCCGGCAGGGGCGGACGCGCGGCGCACCGCACGACGACGCGTACGGGGCGGCGCCGCCTCCTCGGTCACCTCGGTGCTCTCGGCAGCGGCTGGGGCCTCCTCGGCGACCGGCGCGGTGGCAGTCACGGGCACCACGGTCTCGGCGGCCTCGGCGGCGGCCGGAGCCCCGGCGGGCGCGGACGCGCGGCGCACCGCACGACGACGCGAACGGGGGGCAGGTGGGGCCTCCGCCGCCTCTTCCGCCGCTTCGGTCTCTGCGCGCTCCTCGGTCTCCGCGGCCTCAGGAGTCACCTCGGCCTCGACGCTCTCATCAGGCTTCTCAGCCGTTTCGGCCTCGTCGCTCAGTGCCGCCACATCGGCGGTCTCGGCGACCGGTATGGCCGGCTCGACCACCTCTGCGGGGTGGGTCTCGGCGGCAGCCGACGGCGGGCCCGCCGGGCGGGAGGCGGCACGGCGCCGACGACGCGGCGGCAGGGTGTCGCTGGGAGTGTTCAGTTCGGAACCCTCATTGGGTTCGGTCGGTTCGAGCATGCGGGCGTTTCTCCCGTCAGGCTCCCGGGCGCCGCGCCTGGTCCGGCGATATGCCGGTGACGTCCGCGGCTCGCGCGTTGCGCGACTGCCGCCGTCCGGGGCGCGGGCGCCGCACGGGAGCTCTCTGTGTCCTGTCTCGCCGGTTCCGTACGCCGAATGCGTACGGCCTGGCGAAAGTCTTCTGGTCGGTGCGCTGCCCGACCCAGGTGGCTCCCGAGTACGAGGGCGGCGCTTCGACGTCCGTCCCTACGCGGGACCTTCCTTACGCCGACGCCGTCGCGGCGGCAGCGTTCTCGGCCTTGGTTGGGGCCGTCGCTGCCTCGCGGTCGGGCGCGAGCGGGTCGGTCACCGTGCCGGTCTCTTCATCGAACAGCCCCTGCGCCAGCCTGGTCACCGCTGCGGGGACCGGCGGCGCCAGGTCGGCCACGGCGCGGAGACCGGACAGGACGTCGTCGGGTCGTACGGCAGGCGTCACGTGCCGAACAACCAGCCGCAGTATCGCACAGGGCTGGTCGGTCGGCCTATCAGCAGGCGAACTGTGCGTTTCTGTTCCGTTGGTGCTTTCCAGGTGGACGACCGCCGGACGGGCGTCGAAGGTGCGTACGCCGTTCTTGGTCATGCGCTGGACCTCGACGGTCTCCGCGGCGTTGAAGGCGGCGACCGCGCGGTCGGCCTCGGCCGGGTCCACGCCGTCGAGCCGTAGCTCCCAGACGGACGCCGTGAGCCGGTCGGCGAGCCCGGAGGTGCGGGCCTCGACCGACTCGACGATATCCAGCCCGGTGGGCATCGACTCGTCGAGGAGCAGTCTCAGCTGCTCCGGATCGCGCGCCTCGGTGAGCGCGATCTCCAGGTACTCCGCCTCACTGCCCGTGCCGGTGGGTGCGGCATTGGCGTACGACACCTTCGGATGCGGCGTGAACCCCGCCGAGTACGCCATCGGCACCTCGGCGCGGCGCAGCGCACGCTCGAAGGCGCGCTGGAAGTCACGGTGGCTGGTGAACCGGAGGCGGCCGCGCTTGGTGTAGCGCAGTCGGATGCGCTGCACCGCTGGTGCGGGCGGCGGGCCTACGGGCTGTCGCTTGCCCAGTGTCGTTCAGTCCTTCGTGAGAGCGGTCGTACTGCTACCAAGAGTACGTGTCTCGCGGCCGCGAGGTTCCCGCCGGGCGACTGCTTCCGGCTGCTTCGGCTCGCCGAAGAGCATCCGCCGGAAGTCGGCCCGCGCCTGCCGTACGGACTCGCGGGCGGCGGTGAGGGCCTGCCGGGTGGCGCGTCCCACACTGCGCGCGGCCTCGGCGACGGGCCGCAGCACCGCGTCCCGGACGACGTGCCCGACCGGTGTGAGCACCGTCCGGTACACCCAGCGCACCGGCTCCACGAAGGTCCACCGGAAGAGGCTCGCGAGGAACCGTCCGACGGCGAGCGAGATCCGCCCGGCGACCCGCCAGGCGTGCCCGAGCGCGTCCCGGATCTCCCTGCCGACGACGGCGAGCACATGGCCGACGGGTGTGAGGACCCAGCGGTACAGGCCCAGCGCGGGCAGCACGAACAGCACGCGCGCGATCCAGTACAGGGCGAGCCCGATACCGGTGACGACCGTGCTCAGGAGCCACACGAGGCCCCTCGCGCACCAGGCGACGGCCTGCCCGACCGGCGTGAGGATCCACGCGTACACCCACCGGGCGGGGACGACGAGGAGATACCGCGCCAGCCAGGCCACCGCGGCAAAGATGCCGAGCCCGATCGCGGCTAGTACGGCCCCGCATCCTCGCAGGACCCACATCACCGCGTGCCCGATCGGAGTGAGCACGCGCGCGTAGAGCCACCCCAGGCCGGCCCCGATCCCTCGCGCGAGCCACGCGCACGCGTGCCCGACGGGAGTCAGGACGTACCGGTACAGCCATACGAGGGGCACGACGAGAAGGACGTTCCCCAGCCAGGCGAGCCCCTGCGCCACCGGCACGACGACGTACCGCCACAGCGCCACGAACGGCCACACGAACAGCGCCCGCCCGAGCCACAGCAGCGCCCGCCCCACGGGCCGGAGCACGGTGTCGTTCAGGAAGCGTCCGGCGACGACGAGCGCGTCCCACGCCATCCGTACCGGCACGACCAGCACGAGCACCACGATCCGGACCGGAACGCGGATCGCGGCCACCAGGCACCCCTGGGGTTCCTGGGGTGCCGGGCGGTGCGGCGGTGGTGGCTTTTCGAGATCCATACCGTCGTAGACGCCGGGAGCGGGCCGGTCGGATGCGGGTCAGGGACACGATCCGGCAACTACTGCGCGTACGCCGTGAGCAGCCCCGCCAGCCGTGCCGTCCGTGCGGGGACGCGGTCCAGCAGGACGTCCTCGTGGCGGACGTGTGCGCCGCCGCCGACCACGCCGAGGCCGTCCAGGACGGGCCGGCCGAGGGCGGCGAAGAGATGGGACTCCAGCCAGGGTTGCCGGTCCGCGTCGTCGAGCGGGATGCCGGCCGACATCTTGGCGATGTTGGCCGGCGGGTGCAGGTCGTCTGCCTCCGCGAAGGGGATGCCCAGCCTCTCCGCGAGCAGGCGGGCCGCATCGGGGGAGTCGTCAGACGTCGTCCGGCGGGGCCGTCGGCTCGTGCAACAGGTCCGGGGTCCGCGCCCGCTCGTCCCAGGACTGCTCCAGGATGAGCCGGCGCAGTTCGTCGGCCGAGGCCCGCCACTGGGCGACCCGCCCGGGCAGGGCCAGCCGCTCCCCCATCCGCACGGCCCGGTCCAGCGCCACCTGGCACAGCCCGGCCGAGTACGTGAACGCCCGGACCTCGCTGCGCACCTCCCAGACCGGACAGGCCGCGTGCTGCGCACAGTGCTGGGCGACGGACCCCAGCAGCAGCCCGGCGAGCCCTCCGAGCCCCCGGCTGCCGACCACGAGCAGGGACGCGTCCCGCGCCATACGGAGCAGCACGCCGGCGGGCGTGCCGTAGTGCGTGCCCGGCCTTCCAGCGTCCCTTCGTCGCTGCTCGACGGGGACAGCCAGCCGAGCGCGCCGTGAAACTGCGGCATGCCCCAGGCGGTCACCGTCGGCACCTCACCTCACCCCGCGTGAGCTCCGCCTGCCGCACCGCCCGCCGAAGGGCCTTCTTCGACGAGTCCGAACCGTCCATCCCGACCACGATGCGGTCCCCCCGTCACGCTGGTCAGCCATGGTTCCTCCTCGCCGGCTCCGAGGAGGTCCAGGCCATGTCCCGTCGTCGGGTCGGGGTACGCCGCTCGCGACCGGGAGCGAGCCGAGCTGCGCCCAGGCCGGGTACGACGACGGCGTTCGCGGGCATGAGTCGAAGGTGCCGGCGCCCGGCAACCTGCGATCGCGAGTCATCGCAGTGTTCATGACACCGGCCCCTGCTACATTGCGCCCTCAAGATCAGAAAACGGGGGCCGGACATGACCGTGCAAGGGCACGCCGGGGGCTATCAAGTCCAGACGAGCGCGATGAACAGCGAGGCGCAGACGCTCGACACGGCGGGTGACGACGTCGGTGCCATCGCCGGGGCGGTCAAGGACACCACCTGCTACCCCTCGGACGTCCTCGGCGGCTCCGACGCGGGCCCCGCGTACAACAACTTCGCCGGTGACTGGCAGGCCGAGGCCAAGGTCCTGGAGAGTGCCCTGCACGAGCTGGCCGACAAGGTGCGGGTGTCCAAGGCGAACTACCAGGGCGCCGAGCACGCCTCCATCCGGGGCATGAGCGCGGCGGGCGGCGAGAGCGTGACGACCATGCCCGCGCCCGGCACTCCGCCGCGCGGCCTGTCCGACTTCGGCTGAGCGTCCTACGTCCACCTGCGAGTCCGCACTCCTGCCCTCACCACGACAGAAGGCCGCACCCGTCATGTCCGACGCAGGCGAATCCACCACCGACCGGCGCCAGAAGCTCGCCGAGTACCACGACTCCATCTCCTCGGCCGCCAGCAAGAACGATCTCATCGGGGCCATCAACAACGCCCTGGCCGTCTCGGCGCCGGTAGGTGACCCCGGGGTCATCGAGGGTCTCGCCAAGACCTACCGCAAACAGATCGACGACGTCGCCGACGTGCGCCGGCGGGTGCAGAAGGTCGCAAGCGAGGGCCTGCCCGACGCCTGGGTGGGCAGTACCGGCGCGCGGGCGTCCGAGGTGGTGATGGCGGCGGCGCGCTCCGCCGAGCAGATGGAGCAGGCGTTCAGCGGGGCGGCCGGCGCCCTGTTCCGCCTGGCCGACGCGCTGACCAACGCCAAGTCCCAGGACGCGGGCGGCCGCGAGCAGTTGCGCGAGGCGCTCGGCATGCTCGGCGGTGAGGACGGCTTCTTCGACGACATGGTGGAGAAGGACGCCGAGGAGGCGGAACGGCTGCGGGCGCGCAGCATCGCGGCCGCGGGGGCCAAGACGATGCACACCGCCGCGGAGGTGGCCGACGACGCGGCGCGGGCCGCTGCGCGCGACCTCAACAAGCTGGCGTCCGAGGCCCGGGCGGGCCAGATGAAGACCGACAACATCTCCGCCGCCGACCGCCTCGTGCTCGCCGACATCGCGGGCCCCGGCGGCCCGGCGGAGATGAACGAGCTGCTGACCGCGAACGACCTGGAGCGCTCGGGCCGCGCGATGGAGCGCCTCGACGCCCGCGAGGAGGCCGAGTTCGAGCGGATGCTCGCCGAGGCGAAGACCCCGCAGGAACGGGCGTACCTGGTGAAGGCACTGGCCGCCGGGTACGACGTCAAGGAGGTCGGCGAGTTCCGCGACAAGATCCACGGCAAGGACCCGGACTGGCTGCGGCGGCACTTGACGCCGGTCACCACCGCCGGGGACAGCATGAAGGACGAGGGGATCAACACCAGCGGCCCCAACAAGGGTTCCAACCACAACACGGACCAGCAGACGTTCAACGGCGAGAGGTGGTCGCAGGAAGGCAACACCTGCGTGCCCTCGACCGTCGTCACCGGGCGCGCCATGGTCGATCCGGTGTACGCCCTCGAACTCACCGGCGGCCCGTCCGGGCAGGAGGACGACCCTGACGCCTTCCGGGAGCGGCTGCGCGACGAGCAGCTGCGGATGCACGACGAGGGCGACGGCAACGACGAGTACGACTTCCCCTTCGGCACGACACCCGACGGCATGGACAACGAGGGCAAGACCGAGATCTCCAACAAGGAGATCAGCCCGCACACGGGCGGCGAGTACGAGTTCCAGGAGATCCGGAGCGCGGACGACCGCAGGGACGCGCTCCCCGACATCCAGCTGGCCGTCGCCGAGGGCAGACCCGTCCCGATCGGCGTCGAGGGCAAGGACGAGAACGGCGACCGGGTCGGCCACTCCATGATGATCATCGGCCAGGAGGGCGACATGCTTCAGGTCTACAACCCCTGGGGGACGACCACGTGGGTCAGCGAGGACGACTTCGTCAACGGCAACATGGGCAAGGCCTCCGACAAGGACCTGCCCGACGCCTACGGCGTCCACCTGCCCGCCCAGTGAACGGAAGGCCGATCCCCGTGAAGTCCCGCCACCGCCTGTCCGCCGCCGCCCTGGCCCTGCCGCTGACGGCCGTGATGCTGTCCGGGTGCGGCCTCTTCGGCCCCGAGACGTTCGAGGCCGACGAACGGTCCATCGAGGTGGACGCGGGCGACACGTTCGAGCTGACGCTCCCGGCCAACCCCTCGATGGGCCAGGACTGGAGCATCGCAGACCCCGGTCCCGACCTTGCCACGGTGCGCCAGGAGGGCGACCGGGAGGAGGACTTCGCGGGCGACAGCGGTCTCGACGGGGGCGGTGACGGTACGCAGACCTTCACCTTCCAGGCCGTCGCCGCGGGCACCACGAAGATCAAAATGAGCTACTGCGTCCTGGGCGTCTGCCCCGACGGCGACGACCGCACCGCGACGGGCAGCCCCGGCAACGACCCGGCGTACTTCATCTACACGGTCACCGTGCGATGACCGGAACGGAGGTACCGATGAACCCCGGCAAGACCGACGAAGAGTCAGTGCAGGCCGACGTCGCCATGCTCCTGCGCTACGGCATCGGTGCCCCGGGCCCGCGTCGCAGCGCCCTGTTCGGCGACGGAGCCGTGGGCGCCGCGGTCACGCTCGACCGCCTCGGGGTCCAGCCTCGCTCGGTGGCGTTCCTCGGCAGGACCGTCCGCAGCGGTGGCACCGGCTACACCGCCCGGCTGCCGGAGCTGCTGCCCGAGTCGGCGGCCTCGGACCTGATGCGCGGCTGGCTGGAGGCGGCCGCGCCGGTGGCCCGGCCCGTGGAGGGCGACGAGGTCGTGGCCCGCTGGCTGGAGGCGGTCGCGGAACTCATCGGGCTGCGCCGCACCACCCGGGAGCGCGCTGCCCGCTGAGCTCAGCCCCTGCGGCCCCGTGGCGACTGCGTCCACATCGGTTGTCGGACGCGACCCGACTGTCGCCCCTGCACCCGACGGGGCGGCCGCCACCCCGCGGCGACGTCGGCGAAACGCCGCCGGCGACCGTCCCGTGGCAGACGTCACCGACACGGAGCGCCGCCAGAAACCTCGGGCAAAGGCGTACGGGACGAGACCGTCGGGACGAGACCGTCGGCACTGGCGGACGCGGACGCAGACGCGGAGCACCCGTCGGGACCCGATCGAGTGCTCCGCCCCCTTCAGTGCGAGTGACCACCCGAAGCCGGCGTCGGACCGCCGTTCTTGACCGTCAGAGGCAGCAGCTTCTTCCCGGTCGGCCCGATCTGGATGGCCGTATCCATCTGCGGGCAGACACCGCAGTCGAAGCACGGCGTCCACCGGCAGTCCTCGACCTCGGTCTCGTCGAGGGCGTCCTGCCAGTCCTCCCAGAGCCAGTCCTTGTCGAGGCCGGAGTCCAGGTGGTCCCAGGGGAGGACCTCCTCGTAGGTCCGCTCGCGCGTGGTGTACCAGTCGACGTCGACGCCGAAGGGGGCCAGCGCCTTGTCGGCGCAGCTCATCCAGCGGTCGTAGGAGAAGTGCTCGCGCCAGCCGTCGAAGCGGCCGCCGTCCTCGTAGACCGCGCGGATGACGGCGCCGATGCGGCGGTCGCCGCGGGAGAGGAGGCCCTCGACGATGCCGGGCTTGCCGTCGTGGTAGCGGAAGCCGATCGAGCGGCCGTACTTCTTGTCGCCGCGGATCTTGTCCCGGAGCTTCTCCAGGCGGGCGTCCGTCTCCTCGGCGGAGAGCTGCGGGGCCCACTGGAACGGGGTGTGGGGCTTGGGGACGAAGCCGCCGATCGAGACCGTGCAGCGGATGTCGTTGGACCTCGACACCTCGCGGCCCTTCGCGATCACGTTCATCGCCATGTCGGCGATCTGGAGGACGTCGTCGTCGGTCTCCGTGGGCAGGCCGCACATGAAGTACAGCTTCACCTGGCGCCAGCCGTTGCCGTAGGCGGTTGCGACGGTCCTGATCAGGTCCTCTTCGCTCACCATCTTGTTGATGACCTTGCGCATGCGCTCGCTGCCGCCCTCGGGGGCGAAGGTCAGACCGGAACGGCGGCCGTTGCGGGTCAGCTCGTTCGCCAGGTCGACGTTGAAGGCGTCCACGCGGGTCGACGGGAGGGACAGACCGATCTTGTCCTCCTCGTAGCGGTCCGCCAGGCCCTTCGCGATGTCGCCGATCTCGCTGTGGTCGGCGCTCGACAGCGACAGCAGGCCGACCTCCTCGAAGCCCGTCGCCTTCAGGCCCTTCTCGACCATCTCGCCGATGCCGGTGATCGAGCGCTCGCGCACCGGGCGGGTGATCATGCCCGCCTGGCAGAAACGGCAGCCGCGGGTGCAGCCGCGGAAGATCTCGACCGACATCCGCTCATGGACCGTCTCGGCGAGCGGGACCAGGGGCTGCTTGGGGTACGGCCACTCGTCCAGGTCCATGACGGTGTGCTTGGACACGCGCCACGGGACACCGCTCTTGTTCGGTACGACACGGGCGATACGGCCGTCCGCGAGGTACTCGACGTCGTAGAAGGCCGGGATGTACACCGAGCCCGTCTTCGCGAGGCGGAAGAGGACCTCCTCGCGGCCGCCCGGCCGGCCCTCCGCCTTCCACTCGCGGATGATCTTCGTCATGTCCAGCACGGCCTGCTCGCCGTCGCCGATGATCGCGGCGTCGATGAAGTCCGCGATCGGCTCGGGGTTGAAGGCCGCGTGGCCGCCGGCCAGGACGATCGGGTCGTCGAGGGTCCGGTCCTTGGACTCCAGCGGGATCCCGGCCAGGTCCAGGGCCGTGAGCATGTTGGTGTAGCCGAGCTCGGTGGAGAAGGACAGGCCGAACACGTCGAACGCCTTCACCGGCCGGTGGCTGTCCACCGTGAACTGCGGGACGCGGTGCTCCCGCATCAGCGCCTCCAGGTCCGGCCACACGCTGTACGTGCGCTCGGCGAGGACGCCCTCCTGCTCGTTCAGGACCTCGTAGAGGATCATGACGCCCTGGTTGGGCAGCCCGACCTCGTACGCGTCGGGGTACATGAGCGCCCAGCGGACGTCACAGGACTCCCACGGCTTGACCGTGGAGTTGAGCTCTCCGCCGACGTACTGGATCGGCTTCTGCACATGCGGGAGCAGAGCTTCGAGCTGCGGGAACACAGACTCGGCGGCCGCAGCGACTTCGGCAGACATCTCGCGAACCTTCGTGAGCTGGGACTGAACTGACAGGGGTGACCATCTAGCCTAACTCGACCGCGACGGCCCCCCGCACGCTCAGATGCTCGTCCCGCTCTTGATCTCCTTCCACAGCCCGGGCAGCTCGGCCTCGTCCTCGGCCGACCGCCGCTCCTCACGCCCGTACAGCAACCCGTACGTGAACGACGGCTCCCCCGCCCCGTGCGCCTGCCGGGACAGCTCCCGCAGCGCCTCCCGGGTCATCACGCTGTCCTGGTGGTCGCCGAGCAGGTTCTGGAGGCTCTTCATCGACTTCACCAGGGCGGTGGCCGGCCCGCCCAGCGCCGGAACCGCCGACTCCGCCGCGTACCGCGTCCGCTTGGCCTTCTTCCGCGCCTCGTGCAGCGCGAGATCCCGCTCCTGTCCGGGCTCCAGCTCGAACGCCCGCTCGACCAGTCGGGACACCTTCGACAGGTCCTTGCGTACGGCCTTCCCGATCACCTTCTCCGGCTTCTTGCCGGCCGCCTTCAGCAGCGGCGGATCGGCCACCAGGGCGTCGAGGGACTCCAGCAGCCGCAGATACCGCGCGCCGTCGAGCACGTTGGTCAGACGCCGCCGCGATCCCCCGCCGCGGGCACGCGCCCAGGTGCGCAGCCGGGTGCGGACGGGCCCGACCATCAGCGCGCGCGGCAGCTCGTCGACGGCCGCCGTCAGCCGCTCGGTCAGCACCTCCTGGTCCCGGTCGACGCCGAGCTCCCCGGCCAGCCACTTCAGCTCGTCACCGATCGGGTCGGTCATCTCCCGGTCGAGGACCTTGCCGTACGACTTGAGGGCGCTGCGCATCCGCCGGGTGGCGACCCGCATCCGGTGCACGGAGTCGTACACGTCCCGCCGCACGGCCGGATCGAGCTCGACGATCGCATCCCGCTGTGCGCGAAGGTAGGCGAGGGCGTGATCCCCGGCGGTGGCCGGCGCCGCCGCGGCCTCCTCCGCCTTCTTGCCCCGCTTCTTCTTCGGTGCCGTCTCCACCAGGGCCCGCTTCAGCTTCGAGGCCGAGGCGGAAGGCCGTACGCCCGCCTTCTTCAGCTTCTTCTCGACCTTGTCGAGGAACGCCGGGTCGGTGCCGTCGGCCAGTTCCACCTCGATCTCGGTCCACTGAGCGGTACGGCCGCCTCCGGTGAGGCGCTCTGCCTGTACGGCGTCCACGCTGACCTCGGCGAGCAGCAGCCCCTCGGCGTCCACGAGGTCGCGCACATCACGGTCGGAGCGCAGCCGGACCACGGGCACCAGCTCGGCGTCCCGGACCCGGGAGCGGACGAGGCCGGCGAGGGTGCGGGGCAGGGTGTCGGACAGCGGGGCCTGGATCTCGTCCCGTACGCCCGGCGCCACGGGGAACTTCAGATGCCAGCCGGCGTCCGAGCCGCCCGTTCTGCGGCGCAGCGTGATCGACGACGCGTCGAGACGCTCGTCCGCGGTGTCGTAGTAGGTGGCGTCGAGATGCGCGACCCCCTTGTCGATGACGGCCGCGACCCCTGCGACGCCGGTCAGGTCGGGCAAGCCACTGTCGTCGGATTCATACTTCCGCTCGATTTCGCGCTTCGTGTCCGCCATGACCTGAATCTAGTGGCAGTCACGACTGGACGACAGGGCTTACCAGCCATGAACCCCAGGCGAACAGGGGGGTGATGGCGAGGAAACCGATCGGTGAGACCTGCTCGGACGAGGCACCCGCCACGAGTCCGGCGGAGCACCCGGAGCCAGTGCGGCGCAGCACCCGGCACCAGGTCGACGAGACCCCCGGAGCCAGTTCGATGGAACCCCCGGCACCGTTCGACGAGGCTCCCTGCACCGGTTGGGTGGAGCGCCGGCACCGGATCAGCAGGGGCCCCGCACCGGGCTGGCGAAGCGCACACGCACCGGTTGCATGGAGCGGCACCGGATCAGCAAGGGAGGACCCGGCACCGGGCTGGCGGAACGCACAGGCACCGGTTGCGTGGGGCGCGGGTACCGGATCGGCGAACCGCCCCGTACCACTTTGCGGAGCGCCAGCCACCGGTCGGCAGGCGGCCACCGCAGCCCCGCGCCACCGCCCGGGCACCGGGCTGGCCCCAGCCCCTGGAAAGGCGCCAGATGAGGGGCGCGGCCAGATCGCCCACGCCTGCTCCATCTCGCCCCCTGATCCTCGGAGCCCGGCCAAAACACCCCGCCCGGCAGACACCCAGCCCTCACAAGACGGCGGCCCCATCCGGCACCGGCACCTCAGACCGGCGCTCCTACCAGTCCCGAGTCGACGCCCCAGCCCCTGCCAGCGCCCTCGTCCGGCTGACACCAGCCCGGGCCAGCACCCCAGCCCAGCCGACACCAGCCCCAGCCAGCACCCCAACCCAACCAACACCAGCCCCAGCCAGCACCCCCCGGCTCAGGCCCAGCGCAGCGGTCACGCCGACATCGGCCGCTGCACCCGAATCGACTGCAGCAACCCCACCGCCACCCACACCGCGAACATCGACGACCCGCCGTACGACACGAACGGCAGCGGCAGACCGGTCACCGGCATGATGCCCAGGGTCATCCCGATGTTCTCGAAAGCCTGGAAGGCGAACCACGCCACGATGCCCGCCGCGACGATCGTCCCGTACAGCTCGGTCGTCTCGCGGGCGATCCGGCAGGCCCGCCACAGGATCACGCCGAGGAGCAGGATGATCAGCCCGCCGCCGATGAAGCCCAGCTCCTCCCCCGCCACGGTGAAGACGAAGTCGGTCTGCTGCTCCGGCACGAACTGGCCGGTGGTCTGCGAGCCGTGGAACAGCCCCGAGCCCGCGAGCCCGCCGGAACCGATCGCGATACGCGCCTGGTTGGTGTTGTAGCCGACCCCCGCCGGGTCGAGCTCGGGGTTGGCGAACGCCGCGAAGCGGGCGATCTGGTAGTCGTCCAGGACGCCCAGCTGCCAGACCGCCACCGCCCCCATGGTGCCCGCCCCGATCAGCCCGAAGACCCAGCGGTTGGACGAACCGGACGCGAGCAGCACGCCCAGCACGATCACCACCATGACCATGACCGAGCCGAGGTCGGGCATGAGCAGCACAATCAGCATCGGCACGGCGGCCAGGCCCAGCGCCTGCACCACCGTGCGGTGGTCCGGGTACTGCTTGTCGCCCGCGTCCACTCTCGTCGCCAGCAGCATCGCCATGCCCAGGATGATCGTGACCTTCACGAACTCCGAGGGCTGGAGCGAGAAGCCGCCGGGGAGCTTGATCCAGGAGTGGGCGCCGTTGATGGTGGAGCCGAGTGGGGTGAGCACCAGCAGGATCAGGAAGACCGAGACGCCGTACAGGATCGGCACGGCCGTGCGCAGGGTGCGGTGGCCCAGCCACACGGTCCCTATCATCAGCGCGACCCCGATGCCGGTGTTCAGGATGTGCCGGATCAGGAAGTAGTACTGGTCGCCCTGGTTGAGCTCGGTGCGGTTGCGGGTCGCAGAGAAGACGAGGATCGAGCCGATCAGCGACAGCGCGATGGCCGACAGCAGTATCGGCCAGTCCAGCCGGCGGGCGAGCGAGTCGCGGGCGAACAGGCGGGTCCAGCCCGCCCGTTCGGGCCCGTACCCGGAGACCTGGAAACTGTTGGCGCCGGTCATGTGAGCATCCTCCGGCTTCCCCGCCGACGGCTCCCGCGCCGCCTGCGCCGGGTGTCCCGGTTCTCGTTCGTCGGCGGTGCCACGGTCCCGGCGAGCTGCTGCTCGTCCGGCCCGGCCTCGCCCTCCTGGCTGGCCCGCTGGTCCTTCGCCGGGTCCTTGGAAACCTTCGGCGAGGTGATGGTGCCGTCCGCGCGGACCTTCGGCAGGCTCTTCGCGGGGGTGGGCAGCAGCGCGTTCTTCTTGTTGATCGTGCCGTCGTCGGAGACGCCGTACAGCGCGTCGTAGATGTTGCGCACGGCCGGACCCGAGGCGCCGGAACCCGTACCACCCTGGGAGATCGTCATGACGATCGAGTAGTCCTTGGTGTACGTCGCGAACCACGAGGTCGTCTGCTTGCCGTAGACCTCGGCGGTACCGGTCTTGGCATGCATCGGGATCTTGTCCTGCGGCCAGCCGACCTGCGCGAACCGCCAGGCGGCGGTACCGCGGGTGGCGACACCGGCGAGGGCGTCGTCCATCGCGGCCAGCGTCTGCTTGCTTATCGGCAGCTTGCCGTGCGACCTGGGCTTGATCTCCTTGACGGTCTTGCCGTCGGCGCTGACGACGGCCTTGCCGACCGTGGGGTCGTAGAGGGTGCCGCCGTTGGAGATGGCCGCGTAGATGGTGGCCATCTGGATGGGGGTGACGAGGGTGTCGCCCTGTCCGATGGAGTAGTTGACGGAGTCACCTGCGCGCAGCCGGTTGCCTTCGAGGCAGTTCTCGTAGGCGATCTTCTCGGCGTAGCTGCCGTCCTTGTTGCCGTACTTGCACCAGGCGTCCTTGTTGGCCTTCCAGTAGTCCTGCTTCCACTGGCGGTCGGGGACGCGGCCGGTGACCTCGTTGGGCAGGTCGATGCCGGTCTCCGCACCCAGGCCGAACTGGTGGGCCGTCTTGTAGAACCAGTCGCCCGCGTTCTTCTTGGGCTTGGTGCCGCCGTCCCGCTTCCACTCCTCGTGGCTGAGCCGGTAGAAGACGGTGTCGCAGGACACCTCCAGGGCGCGGCCGAGGCTGATCGGGCCGTATCCCTTGGACTCGAAGTTCTTGAAGACCTGGCCGCCGATGGAGTACGAGCTGGAGCACTGGTAGGGGCCGTCGAAGGAGTAGCCCGCGTTCACCGCTGCGGCCGTCGGGATGACCTTGAAGATGGAGCCCGGGGCCGACTGGCCCTGGATCGCCCGGTTGAGCAGCGGGTAGTTGGAGGACTTGCCGGTCAGCGTCTTGTAGTCCTTGGCGGAGATGCCGCCGACCCAGGCGTTCGGGTCATATGTCGGGTTGGACGCCATGGCGACGATGCGGCCGGTCTTGGCCTCCATCACGACGACCGCGCCCGAGTCGGCTTTGTACGGCCTGTTGGTGTTGCGGTCCCACTCCTTGCGGGCCTGCTTCATGGCGTCGTTCAGCTCGTACTCGGCGACCCTCTGAACTCGGGCGTCGATGCTGGTGACGAGGTTGGAACCGGGCCGGGCGGCGTCCGCCTTGGCCTGGCCGATGACCCGGCCGAGGTTGTCGACCTCGTAGCGGGTGACGCCGGCCTTGCCGCGCAGCACCTTGTCGTACTGCCGCTCCAGGCCGGAGCGGCCGACCTGGTCGGAGCGCAGGTACGGGGAGTCGGTGTCCTGGGCCTGCTGGAGCTCGGTGTCGGTGACCGGGGAGAGGTAGCCGAGGACCTGGGCGGTGTTGGACTCGCCGGGGCTCGGGTAGCGGCGCAGGGCCTGCGGCTCGGCGGTGATGCCGGGGAAGTCCTCGGCGCGCTCGCGGATCTGTAGAGCCTGCTTGGGGGTGGCCTCGTCGGTGATGGGGATCGGCTGGTACGGCGAGCCGTTCCAGCAGGGCTGCGGGGTCTTGGCGTCACACAGCCGGACCTTCTCCTTGACCTCCTTGGGCGTCATGCCCAGTACACCGGCCAGCTTGGTGAGGACGGCCTCACCGTCGTCCTTCATCTTCAGCAGGTCGGTGCGGGAGGCGGAGACCACCAGCCGGGTCTCGTTGTCGGCGAGCGGCACACCGCGCGCGTCCAGGATCGAGCCGCGCACGGCGGGCTGCACGACCTGCTGGACGTGGTTGCCGGACGCCTCCTTGGCGTAGGCGTCGCCCTCGCGGATCTGGAGGTACCACAGGCGCCCGCCGAGGGTGCCGAGGAGGGAGAGGACGAGGACTTGGATGACGATGAGCCGGATCTGGACGCGTGGCGTCCGGCCGGTCTCGGGGATGTTGGTCACTGCGGCTGCCTCCCCCTCTCAGTGCGAGTACCGGTACATGTACTGGTGCGAGTACCAGTGCGGATACGACTGTGTGTGTACGAGTGATGAACGGCCGGCCTGTGCGGCCCGGTTCCGCCTGGCCTCACCCTCCCGGGTGAATTCCGCCGTCCTGAACTCTGCCGTCCTGAACTCCGCCGTCCTGAACTCCGCCGTCCTCACAGCCGCTTGACCCCCTTGATACGCCCGGCGCGTGCCGTTCGCACCCGTGCCGCCTTCACCTTCAGGCCGCCCTTCAGGCCGCCGCGCTGGCCGCCGATGCGCAGCCCGGTCCCGCCGGAGAGCCAGCCGGTGGAGATGTCGGCCTTCTTCGTCTGGGAGTTACTGTCGGCGAGCGGGTCGTTCTCCGCTCGCCGGGCCAGCGCCATGATCCCCGGGACCACGAACGGGGCGAGCAGCAGGTCGTACAGCGCGGCGGTGAACAGCAGGCTGCCGAGGCCGACATGGCGGGCGGCGGTGTCCCCGACGAGGGCGCCGACCCCGGCGTACAGCAGGGTCGTGCCGATCGCGGCGACGACCACGACCACCATCGGCCCGGTGGCCGACTTGAGCCGGCCGTTGTCGGGCTTGATGAGCCCGGCGAGATAACCGATGACACACAGCACCAGTGCGTAGCGGCCGGCGGCGTGGTCGGCGGGCGGGGCGAGGTCCGCGAGCAGACCGGCGCCGAAGCCGACGAGGGCGCCGCCGACATGGCCGTAGACCATGGCGAGGCCCAGGACGGTGAGGAGCAGCAGGTCGGGGACGGCGCCCGGGAGGTGGAGGCGGGCCAGGACGCTCACCTGGATCACCAGGGCGACCACGATCAGGGCGGAGGAGAGCAGGATTCGGTTGACGCGCATGGGGCTTCAGCTCCTACTGCTCTTGGTCGTACTGGTTCTGGCCGTCGCCCGGAGGCTGATACTGCCCGTCGGCCCGCGGCTCTGACTGACCGTCCGCCTGAGGCTGGTTCTGGCCGTCCCCCTCGGGCTGGTCCTGACCGTCGACCGTGCCGTCGGCACCCGGCGTGACGGTGACCGTGACGGTGGGCGTGGGCGTCGGCTCGGGCTTGTCGGGGAGCACCGTGTCACGCGGGTCCTTGGTGGGGGCCTGGACGACGACGCCGACGATGTCCAGCTTGGAGAACGCGGCGTACGGCGTGACGTAGAGGGTGCGGGTCAGGCCGCCGCCGGACGGGTCGACGCGGGAGACGACACCGACGGGGACGCCCGGCACGAAGGGCTTGTCGGCCTGGGAGCCGAAGGTGACGAGCCGGTCGCCCTTCTTCACCTCGGCCTTGCCGTTGAGGAGTTCGACGCGCAGCGGGCGGTCACCCTGGCCGGAGGCGAAGCCGAGTTCGTCGCTGGCCTCCATGCGGGTGCCGACGGTGAAGTCGGGGTCGTTGGCGAGGAGCACGGTCGCGGTGTTCGGGCCGACGGTGGTGACCCGCCCGACCAGCCCGTCGCCGTTCAGGACGGTCATGTCGCGCCGGATGCCGTCGTTCTCGCCGACGTCGATGGTGATCGTCCAGGAGAAGCCCTGGGCCGCTCCTATGGCGATGACCTCGGCGCCCTTGATGCCGTACTGGCCCGCGCCCGCGACCTTCAGCACCTTGTCCAGCTGCTTCAGCCGACTGCGGTTGCGGTCGTCGCTGCCGAGCTTCGCCTTGAGGGCGGCGTTCTCCTGCTCCAGCGCGGCGAGCCGGTCGTGGCGCTCGCCGGAGTCCCGGATCGCGGCGACCGCGTTGCCGACCGGGTCGACCGCCGCCGACACACCGTTCTCGATCGGGCCGAAGACCGTGGCCGCGGCGGACCTGGCGCCGTCGACCGGAGAATCCTCACCGCCGCGGATGTCCACCGTGATCAGCGCGAACGCGATGGCGATCAGCAGCACCAGGAGCAGCCGGCTCTCTCGTGTGTCCCTCACGTGCGGCGGCCGTGCCCTTCCTCATAGGAGTTCGGGAAACCCCAGGGAAACCCGAAGGGTTCGTATACGGAATTTGTGTGCGGAGTTGTATGCGAACTTGAATGACGCGCTTGGCGGCTCTTGGGCAGCTTATGCCTCTATATCAACGATCCGCCGTACGAGAGGAGATCATCCCGTACGGCGGAATCGAAGAGTTACGTCATCTGCGGGGCTGGGCGTCGAGCACCTGCTGCAACGCCTCGAACTCCTCGACGCACTTGCCGGAGCCGAGTGCCACGCTGTCGAGCGGGTCCTCGGCGATGTGGATCGGCATGCCGGTCTCGCGACGCAGCCGCTCGTCGAGGCCGCGCAGCAGGGCGCCGCCGCCGGTCAGAACGATTCCTCGGTCCATGATGTCGCCGGACAGCTCCGGCGGGCACTTGTCGAGGGTCGTCTTCACCGCGTCCACGATCGCGTTGACCGGTTCCTCGATGGCCTTGCGCACTTCGGCCGCGGAGATGACGACGGTCTTCGGCAGCCCGGAGACGAGGTCCCGGCCACGGATTTCGGTGTGTTCGTCAGCGTCGAGGTCGTACGCGGAACCGATCGTGATCTTGATCTGCTCGGCCGTCCGCTCACCCAGCAGAAGGGAGTACTCCTTCTTGATGTGCTGGATGATCGCGTTGTCCAGTTCGTCGCCCGCGACGCGGATGGACTGGGCGGTGACGATGCCGCCGAGGGAGATGACCGCGACCTCCGTGGTGCCGCCGCCGATGTCGACCACCATGTTGCCCGTGGCCTCGTGGACCGGCAGGCCGGAGCCGATGGCCGCGGCCATGGGCTCCTCGATGATGTGCACCTGGCGGGCGCCGGCCTGGGACGACGCCTCGATGACGGCGCGGCGCTCGACGCCCGTGATGCCGGAGGGCACACAGACGACGACCCGCGGACGAGCCAGATAACGCCGCTTGTGGATCTTCAGAATGAAGTAGCGGAGCATCCGCTCGGTGATCTCGAAGTCGGCGATGACGCCGTCCTTCAGCGGACGTACGGCAACGATGTTGCCGGGCGTGCGCCCGATCATCTTCTTCGCTTCGGCGCCGACCGCGAGGATGCCACCGGTGTTGGTGTTGATCGCGACGACGGACGGCTCATTGAGTACGATCCCGCGACCCCTGACGTACACCAGCGTGTTGGCGGTCCCGAGGTCGACAGCCATGTCACGGCCGATGAACGACATTGAGTTCCCCATCAGGATTCGTCTGGCCTTCCCTGGGAGCTTTTGATGGCTTTTCAGGTCGGCGAAGTGGGTGCTGTGACGTGAAGGCTTCTATCGTAGACGCGCTTTCGCGAACACTGCGGGAGGGTCTTCGCCATTGTCAGCAGATGGCGAGCCGCCCCGCTTGTGGAGACGGGCCATCGGGGGCACTCGTTCCCTCGATCGCCGCGCATATGCCGCCGGGCGGCCGGGTTTCTTCGGCCGCCCCAGGTCGGGCCGGTTGAGTGGGCTCAGGCACGGCCCGGGAAGAAGATCTTCACCTCGCGCTCGGCGGACTCCTCGGAGTCGGAGGCGTGGATGAGGTTCTCCCGGACGATCACACCGAAGTCACCGCGGATGGAGCCCGGCGCGGCGGCGATCGGATCGGTCGGGCCGGCGAGGGCACGCAGCCCCTCGATGACCCGCTCGCCCTCGACGATCAGGGCGACGACCGGGCCGGAGGCCATGAACTCCACCAACGGCTCGTAGAAGGGCTTGCCCTTGTGCTCGCCGTAGTGCTGCTCCAGCGTGTCCTGGTCCAGGGTGCGCAGCTCCAGCGCGGTGATCTGCCAGCCGGCCTTGCGCTCGATACGGCTGATGATCTCGCCGGTCAGGCCGCGACGGACGGCGTCGGGCTTGAGCAGGACGAGGGTGCGCTGGGTCACGGGAGGGCTCCTTCTTACTTCCGGCCGGTGGTGCGGTGGGATGAGGTTACAGGGCGTGTCCGGGCCCCTGTTACGCAGCGTCAGGTGTAGAGGAGTGGCTCTGCGCGGCGAATCTCGCCTTCGCCTCGTCGACCTTCCTCCCGTAGTGCACCGAGGCCCACCACAGCGCCGCGAAGATCACGCCCAGGATGAACATCGTCGACACGATGAAGCCGGAGGCGATCAGGGCGATCTGAAGCGCCCAGCCGAGGGCGACACCGCCGGGGCGGGTCACCAGACCGCACAGCAGCACGCACAGGAACATCGCGACACCGCTGACCGTCCACACCGTCGACATGGACAGGTCCGGGTCCTTCATCGCGACCAGACCGGCGAAGCCGATGACGAAGAACTCGCCGATCAGGGTCGAGGAACAGAGCGTACGCATTCCGGACTCAGCCCTTCCCCAGCAGCAGCCGGGCCTCGCCGACCGTGATGACGGACCCGGTGACCAGCACACCGCCGCCCGCGAACTCGCCCTCCTCCTCGGCCAGCGTGATCGCGGCCTCCAGGGCGTCCGGCAGCCGCGGCTCGACCTGCACACGTTCGTCGCCGAACACCTCGACGGCGATGGCGGCCAGTTCGTCGGCGTCCATGGCGCGGTGCGAGGAGTTCTGTGTGACGACGATCTCGGCGAAGATCGGCTCGAAGGCCTCCAGCAGCCCCCGTACGTTCTTGTCGCCGCTCGCACCGACGACCCCGATGAGCCGGCTGAAGTCGAAGGCCTCCCCGATCGCCTCGGCGGTGACCCGCGCGCCGGCCGGGTTGTGCGCCGCGTCCAGTACGACGGTCGGCGACCGCCGTACGACCTCCATCCGTCCCGGCGAGGCGACCGCGGCGAACGCCTTGCGGACGGTGTCGATGTCCAGCGACTCGGCCCGCGCGGAGCCGACGCCGAAGAACGCCTCCACGGCGGCGAGAGCCACGGCGGCGTTGTGTGCCTGGTGCGCGCCGTGCAGCGGCAGATACACCTCGGGGTACTCGCCACCGAGTCCGCGCAGCGTGACCAGCTGTCCGCCGACGGCGACCTGACGCGCCACGACCCCGAACTCCAGGCCCTCACGGGCCACGGTCGCGTCGACCTCCACGGCCTTCTTCAGCAGCACCTGCGCGGCGTCCACCGACTGCTGGGCCATGATCACGGTGGCGTCCTGCTTGATGATCCCGGCCTTCTCGGCGGCGATCTCACCGGGCGTGCCACCGAGCCGGTCGGTGTGGTCGAGATCTATGGGCGTCACGACGGCGACGTCACCGTCGATGACGTTCGTGGCGTCCCAGGAGCCGCCCATCCCCACTTCCACGACGGCGACATCGACGGGCGCGTCGGCGAAGGCGGCGTACGCCATGCCCGTGAGCACCTCGAAGAAGGACAGCCGGTACTCCTGCTGTGCGTCGACCATCTCGATGTACGGCTTGATGTCCTGGTACGTCTCGATGAAGCGCTCGGCGGCGATCGCGGCGCCGTCCAGACTGATCCGCTCGGTGATCGACTGGACGTGCGGTGAGGTGTAGCGACCGGTGCGCAGCTCGAAGGCGCCGAGCAGAGCCTCGATCATGCGGGCGGTCGACGTCTTGCCGTTGGTGCCGGTGATGTGGATCGAGGGGTACGACCGCTGCGGCTCGCCGAGGACGTCCATGAGCGCGGCGATACGGCTGACGGAGGGCTCCAGCTTGGTCTCGCCCCAGCGCGTCGCGAGCTCCGCCTCGACCTCGCGCAGGGCCTTGTCGACCTCGGGGTCCTCGGGGCGGGCGGGCACGTCGGCCTGGGGCTTGCCGCCCTGGGTGCGCAGGGTTCGGCTGCCGGCCTCGATGACCGCCAGGTCGGGGTCGCGGTCGGTCTCCTCCGCGATGATCTCGTCGAAGGGGTCGAGGGGGTCGGGCTCGTTCTGGTCGCTCACGGGGTCAGTCTACGGAGGGCGACTGACAGTGCGCCCAGGGAGTGGGGTGCGTGGTGTTGCCTGGCGGCTGCGGGTGCGTTGTGGCTGGTCGCGCAGTTCCCCGCGCCCCTGAGGTACGTGCAGGCCCCCGGCGCCTCACAGCACCGGGGGCCCTCACTGCCGTACAAACACCTACGCCTGCGGCAGCCTCTCCAGCTGGGCGGCGATGCGGGCGATGTCCTCGTCCGCCTTCGCGAGGCGGCCGCGGATCTTTTCCACGACGTTGTCCGGGGCCTTCGCCAGGAAGGCCTCGTTGCCGAGCTTGGCCGTGGCCTGGGCCTTTTCCTTCTCGGCGGCGGCCAGGTCCTTCGCGAGGCGCTTGCGCTCGGCCGCGACGTCGATCACGCCGGAGAGGTCCAGCGCGACCTCGGCGCCCGCGACGGGCAGCGTCGCCGTCGCCGCGAAGTTCTCGCCCTCCGGCTGGAGGCGCAGCAGCTGGCGGATGGCCGGCTCGTGCGGGGCGAGGGCGGTGCCGTCCAGGGTGAGGCGGGCCGGGACGCGCTGGCCGGGCTGGAGGCCCTGGTCGGCACGGAAGCGGCGGACCTCGGTGATGACGGACTGGAGCGACTCGATCTCCTGCTCCGCCCCCTTGTCGCGGAAGCCGCTGTCGGCCGGCCACTTGGCGATCACGATCGACTCGCCGCCCGTCAGGGTGGTCCACAGAGTCTCCGTGACGAACGGGACCACCGGATGCAGCAGCTTCAGCGTGACGTCGAGGACCTCACCGAGGACGCGCTTGCTGACCTCGGCCGCCTCGCCGCCCGCCTGGAACGTCGTCTTGGACAGCTCGACGTACCAGTCGAAGACCTCGTCCCACGCGAAGTGGAAGAGTGCGTCGGACAGCTTGGCGAACTGGTAGTCCTCGTAGAACGCGTCGACTTCGGCGACGACGGAGTTGAGGCGGGAGAGGATCCAGCGGTCGGTCGAGGACATCGCCGACGGCTCCGGGAGCGGGCCGTCGACCGTGGCGCCGTTCATCAGCGCGAAGCGCGTCGCGTTCCAGATCTTGTTGGCGAAGTTGCGGGAGCCCTGGACCCAGTCCTCGCCGATCGGGACGTCGACGCCCGGGTTGGCGCCGCGGGCGAGAGTGAACCGGAGGGCGTCGCTGCCGTACTTGTCCATCCAGTCAAGGGGGTTGACGGCATTCCCGAAGGACTTCGACATCTTCTTGCCGAACTGGTCGCGGACCATGCCGTGCAGGGCGATGGTGTGGAACGGCGGGGTGCCGTCCATCGCGTACAGGCCGAACATCATCATCCGGGCGACCCAGAAGAAGAGGATGTCGTAGCCGGTGACCAGGACGGAGTTCGGGTAGAACTTCGCGAGCGACGCGGTCTGTTCGGGCCAGCCGAGGGTCGAGAAGGGCCAGAGCCCGGAGGAGAACCAGGTGTCGAGGACGTCGGTGTCCTGACGCCAGCCCTCACCGCTCGGCGGCTCCTCGTCGGGGCCGACGCAGACGACTTCACCTTCCGGGCCGTACCAGACCGGAATCCGGTGACCCCACCACAACTGCCGGGAAATACACCAGTCGTGAAGGTTGTCGACCCAGTCGAAGTACCGCTTCTCCATCTCCTGCGGGTGGATCTTGACCTTGCCGTCGCGGACCGCGTCGCCGGCCGCCTTCGCCAGCGGGCCGACCTTGACCCACCACTGCATCGACAGACGCGGCTCGATCGTGGTCTTGCAGCGCGAGCAGTGGCCGACCGAGTGGACGTACGGCCGCTTCTCCGCGACGATCCGGCCCTCGGCGCGCAGCGCGGCGACGATGGCCGAGCGGGCCTCCAGACGGTCCAGGCCCTGGAAGGGGCCGTGGGCGGTGATGACCGCGTGCTCGTCCATCACGGCGAGGGACGGCAGGTTGTGACGCTGGCCGATCTCGAAGTCGTTCGGGTCGTGCGCCGGGGTGACCTTGACGGCACCCGTGCCGAACTCGGGGTCGACGTGCTCGTCGGCGACGACGGGGATACGGCGGCCGGTGAGCGGCAGCTCGATCTCACGGCCGACGAGATGGCGGTAGCGCTCGTCCTCGGGGTGGACGGCGACGGCGGTGTCACCGAGCATCGTCTCGGCACGCGTCGTCGCCACGACGATGGCGTCGTCGCCCTCGCCGTACCGGATGGAGACGAGCTCGCCATCGTCGTCCTGGTACTCGACCTCGATGTCCGAGATGGCCGTGAGACACCGGGGGCACCAGTTGATGATGCGCTCGGCGCGGTAGATCAGCTCGTCGTCGTAGAGCCGCTTGAAGATGGTCTGGACGGCCTGGGAGAGACCCTCGTCCATGGTGAAGCGCTCACGCGACCACGCGACGCCGTCACCGAGGCGACGCATCTGTCCGCTGATCTGCCCGCCGGACTCGCCCTTCCACTGCCAAACGCGCTCGACGAACGCCTCACGGCCCAGGTCGTGCCGGGACTTGCCCTCCTTGCCGAGCTCGCGCTCGACGACGTTCTGCGTGGCGATACCGGCGTGGTCCATGCCGGGCTGCCACAGCGTCTCGTAACCCTGCATGCGCTTACGCCGGGTCAGCGCGTCGATGAGGGTGTGCTCGAAGGCGTGCCCGAGGTGGAGCGAGCCCGTGACGTTCGGCGGCGGGATCACGATCGTGTACGGCGGCTTGTCGCTCTTCTCGTCCGCCTCGAAGTAACCGCGCTCTACCCAGCGCTCGTACAGCGGCCCCTCTACATCGGCCGGCGCGTACTGGGTCGGCAGTTCGGTGTCGGGCGCTGGTGGCTGCTGCTGAGCGTTCTCGGTCACCCGCTCAGTTTAGGGGTGTCGCGGGCGTGTCCCGAAACGCGTTTGTTCTGTAACGGTGGGCACCCCGATGCCATGCGTTGCCTGTGTCTGCGCCAGGATGTCAGGAACACATAAGCATCTGGAGGGGAACCCAGGAATGAGCTACAACCAGCCGGGCCCGTACGGCGGGCAGCCCCAGCAGCCCGGTCCGTACGGCCAGCCCGGTCCGTACGGCCAGCAGCCGCAGGCGCCCCAGCCCGGCTACGGCTACCCCCAGCAGGCTCCCCAGCCCCAGCCCGGTTACGGCTACCCGCAGCAGGCCCCGGGCGTCCCGCCCCAGCAGCCGGGCCCGTACGGCCAGCAGCAGCCGCCGTACGGCCAGGCCCCGTACGGGGTGCCGCAGCCTCCGGCGCCGGGTGGCGGCGGCAAGAAGACCGGCCTGATCATCGGCGCCGTGGCGGTCGTGGCCGCGATCGGCGTCGGGGCGTACTTCGTGCTCGGCGGCGGTGGTGGCGCGGGCGGCAGCCTTGAGGACGACGGCGCGCACAAGCTGGCGACTCCGCAGAAGCTGCTCAGCGAGTACAGCCAGATCACAAAGGGGGGCCAGGCATCCAGCGACGACTTGGCGTCGGAGTTGGAGAAGAGCGGGCTCAAGAACGGCACCGAAGTGACCGGTGTCTATTCGACCGCGGACCTTTCGGGTTACGACCCCAACGACCCGAACAGCTCCATGCCCGATCTGGGCAAGTTGGCGAAGGCCAAGAGCATCTCGTACAGGGGTGTTTACGGCGAGATCACCGACCCGGAGAAGGCCCTGGACGCGTTGTTCGCAGGGCTCAAGAAGGGCGCGACGGAGGATTCCTCCTCCTCCAGCAGCGCCGGCAAGGCCGAGTTCGTCGGCGAGCCCGAGTCCGCCGACCTCGACGGCGCGGTCATGAAGTGCCAGTCGGCCAAGAGCCAGGACCTGATGACCAAGCAGGAGCGGACCAACTGGTTCTGCGCCTGGGCCGACTACAGCACCATCGCCGTGGTGGCACCTGGTGACGCCACCACGGACGTCACCAAGGACGTGGCGATCGACATCACCACGAAGGTGCGCGCGGAGGTCCGCGTCAAGGCCTGACACCCGTAGCTCCACGTAGAAGGGCCCCGGTCGATCGACCGGGGCCCTTCTCTACGTCTGTGTTGCGGCGGGCTACGCCGTCTTCTGCTCCCCCGGCCCGCGCCCCCGCGCGTCCCGCGGAATCAGCGTCGGGTTCACGTTCGAGTGAACGACGTCCGCCGTGATGACGACGCGGGCCACGTCCTTGCGGGACGGGATCTCGTACATCACGCCCTGGAGGACTTCCTCCATGATGGCGCGCAGGCCGCGGGCGCCGGTCTGGCGGAGGATGGCCTGGTCGGCGATGGCCTCCAGGGCCTCGCGCTCGAAGTCCAGCTCCACGCCGTCGAGTTCGAAGAGGCGCTGGTACTGCTTCACCAGGGCGTTGCGGGGCTCGACCAGGATCTGGAGCAGGGCCTCGCGGTCCAGGTTGTGGACGCTCGTGATGACGGGGAGGCGGCCGATGAACTCGGGGATCATGCCGAACTTGACCAGGTCCTCGGGCATGACGTCCTCGAACTGGTCCTTGGCCTCCAGCTCACGCTTGGAGCGGATCGTCGCGCCGAAGCCGATGCCCTTGGCGCCGGCCCGGGACTCGATGAGCTTCTCCAGACCGGCGAACGCGCCGCCCACGATGAACAGGACGTTCGTCGTGTCGATCTGGATGAACTCCTGGTGCGGGTGCTTGCGGCCGCCCTGGGGCGGGACCGAGGCGGTGGTGCCCTCGAGGATCTTCAGCAGGGCCTGCTGGACGCCCTCGCCGCTGACGTCCCGGGTGATCGACGGATTTTCACTCTTCCGCGCGACCTTGTCGATCTCGTCGATGTAGATGATCCCGGTCTCGGCCTTCTTGACGTCGTAGTCGGCCGCCTGGATCAGCTTCAGCAGGATGTTCTCGACGTCCTCGCCGACGTACCCGGCCTCCGTGAGCGCGGTGGCGTCGGCGATGGCGAACGGGACGTTCAGCATGCGGGCCAGGGTCTGGGCGAGCAGCGTCTTGCCGGAGCCCGTGGGGCCCAGCAGCAGGATGTTGGACTTCGCCAACTCGATGGCGTCGTCGCGGCCTTGGGCGCCGCCGTTCTCGCCGGCCTGGACGCGCTTGTAGTGGTTGTAGACGGCGACGGAGAGCGCCTTCTTGGCTGCCTCCTGGCCGACCACGTACCCCTCGAGGAACTCGTAGATCTCGCGCGGCTTGGGCAGTTCCTCCCAGCGGACCTCACTGGTCTCCGCGAGCTCTTCCTCGATGATCTCGTTGCAGAGATCGATGCACTCGTCGCAGATGTACACACCAGGGCCTGCGATGAGCTTCTTGACCTGCTTCTGGCTCTTGCCGCAGAACGAGCACTTGAGCAGATCGCCGCCGTCACCGATGCGTGCCACGGTGTGCTTCCCCTTCGCCTGGGAGACGCCTGGACGTTTTCGAATCCAGCGGCTCCTGGTGCTGCCTTATGTCGACGGTACCTTGCCTGGCCCCCCGTTCGGGCCCCCCTTGGCGCGGTTCACTTTGACGTGCACCGTCCCAAACCGTGCCAAGGGGCAGCAGACAATACCGGGTCCGCGTCAGCGAACGTCGGCGTTGTTCATCTTCCGTGTGGAGATGATCTGGTCGATCAGCCCGTACGACAGCGCGTCCTCGGCCGTGAGGATCTTGTCGCGCTCGATGTCCTCGCGGATCTTCTCGATCGGCGTGGTGGAGTGCTTGGCCAGCATCTCCTCCAGCTGCGAGCGCATCCGGAGGATCTCGTTGGCGGCGATCTCCAGGTCGGAGACCTGACCGCGGCCGGTCTCGCTGTACGGCTGGTGGATCAGCACGCGCGCGTTGGGCAGTGCCATGCGCTTGCCGGGCGTGCCGGCGGCCAGCAGGACGGCGGCGGCGGAGGCGGCCTGGCCCATGCAGACCGTCTGGATGTCCGGCTTCACGAACTGCATCGTGTCGTAGATGGCCGTGAGCGCGGTGAAGGAACCGCCCGGGCTGTTGATGTAGACCGAGATGTCCCGGTCGGGGTCCATCGACTCCAGGCACAGCAGCTGCGCCATGACGTCGTTCGCGGAGGCGTCGTCGATCTGCACGCCGAGGAAGATCACGCGCTCCTCGAAGAGCTTCGCGTACGGGTCGTACTCGCGGATGCCCTGCGAGGTGCGCTCGACGAAGCGCGGGATCACGTACCGGGACTCGGCGCGCGGGCCGGTGTACTCGGCCTCGGTGCGGGCGTACAGGCCGCTGCCGGGGAAGTCGTTCACTGTCTGTCTCCTAGGGGCTGAGGCGGTCGGCTGGGGGCTGTGCAGGGGGCCGTCAGGCCGCCCCGGTGCCGCCGCCGCCCGGCATCCCGGCGGCCGTCGGGATGACGTCGTCGATGAGGCCGTACTCCTTGGCCTCGAAGGCGTCGAACCAGCGGTCGCGGTCCGAGTCACGGGTGATCTGCTCGATCGTCTGACCAGTGTGCTGGGAGGTGAGCTCGGCCATGCGCTTCTTGGTGTGCAGCAGCCGCTCGGCGTGGATCTTGATGTCGGAGGCCGAGCCGGCCAGACCGGCGGAGGGCTGGTGGATCAGGATCTCGGCGTTCGGCAGCGCGAAGCGCTTGCCGGGGGTGCCCGCGCTGAGCAGGAACTGGCCCATGGAGGCCGCGAGGCCCATGGCGATGGTCACCACGTCGTTCTTGATGTACTGCATGGTGTCGTAGATCGCCATGCCGGCCGTGATCGAACCGCCCGGGCTGTTGATGTACATGTAGATGTCCTTGTCCGGGTCGGCGGCAAGGAGCAGCAACTGCGCGGTGATCTTGTTGGCGATGTCGTCGTCGACCGGCTGGCCGAGGAAGATGATTCGCTCGCCGAGCAGCCGGTTGTAGACATGGTCGCCGAGGCCACCGCCGATGGAGGGCTCGCCGGCGGCGGAGGGCATCAGATTCGTCACGTATCCACCTGCTCGTCTTACGACGGCGCCGGGCCGTCTGCACGTCTTCTGCGTGGGCAACGGGGACTCCCCTGCCCTCATACTCATGGACCCTAACGCGGTGGCCCTGTGCTGCAATCCCGGTTCTTGCGGTGTTCGCTGTGAGCGCATGCGCTCCGCTGGGCGGGCCGGGATCCTCGCCATAGCTCCGACTGAGGGTGGGCAGCTACAGGCTGAATGGGGCTGGTCGCGCAGTTCCCCGCGCCCCTTTGGGGGGCGCTGTCCAGCCGAACGTAAAGAAGGGCCCGGGGGATGTCACACCCCCAGGGCCCTTCTTACGGCTTACAAGGCGTCGTGGGCTCAGCCCTCGGTCTTCTCCTCGTCGGAGGCGTCCGCGGTGCCCTCGGCGGCCTCGACCGTCTCCGTGGCCTGCTCGACCTCGTCCTCGTCGTCGAGGTCGATGAGCTCGCCGTTGGTGTCCTTGACCGTGGCCTTCTCGACCACGACGGCCAGGGCCTTGCCGCGGGCGACCTCGCCGACCAGGAGCGGAACCTGGCCGCCCTCGACGACCGCCTGGGCGAACTGGTCGGGGGACATGCCGGAGGAGGCGGCGCGGCGCATGAGGTGCTCGGTGAGCTCCTCCTGGTTGACGTTCAGCTTCTCCTGCTTGACGAGCTCGTCGAGGACGAACTGCGTCTTGATGCCCTTGACCGCGGCTTCCTTGGTCTCGGCGTCGAACTCCTCGACCGTCTTGCCCTGGATCTCGAGGTACTTCTCGAGGTCGAGACCCATCTGGCCGAGCTGGTGGTGCTCCAGGTTGTGCTTGCGGGTGTTGATCTCGTCCTCGAGCAGCTTCTCGGGGACGGGCACCTCGACGAGCTCCAGCAGCTTCTCCAGGACGCGCTCCTGGGCCTGCGTGGCCTGGTCGTACTGCTTCATGTTCTCGAGGCGCTTGCGGCTGTCGGCCTTCAGCTCGTCGAGGGTGTCGAACTCGGAGGCGAGCTGCGCGAACTCGTCGTCCAGCTCGGGCAGTTCGCGCGCGGCGACCTGCGTGACCTTGACGGTGACCTCGGCCGCCTTGCCGGCCGCCGAGCCGCCCTTGAGCTCGGAGGTGAAGGTGGCCTCGCCACCGGCCTCAAGGCCCTTCACGGCGTCGTCGATGCCGTCCAGCAGCTCGCCGGAGCCGATCGTGTAGGAGACGCCCTCGGCGACGCCGTCCTCCAGGACCTCGCCGTCGACCTTGGCCTGGAGGTCGATCGTGACGACGTCGCCGTCCTCGGCGGCACGCTCGACCGGGGAGGTGGAGGCGAAGCGCTCGCGGAGCTGCTCGACCGACTTCTCGATGTCCTCGTCGGTCACCTCGACGGCGTCGACCTCGACCTCGATGCCGGAGTAGTCCGGGATCTCGATGGTCGGGCGGACGTCGACCTCGGCGGTGAAGTTCAGCGTCTCGCCGTCCTTCAGCTCGGTGATGTCGACCTCGGGCTGGCCCAGGACGTCGATCTCCGCCTCGTTGACCGCCTCGGTGTAGAACTTCGGCAGCGCGTCGTTGACGGCCTCCTCCAGCACGGCGCCGCGGCCGAACCGCTGGTCGATGACGCGGGCCGGGATCTTGCCCTTGCGGAAGCCCTTCACCGTGACCTGCTGGTTGATCTTCTTGTACGCCGCGTCGAGGCTGTCCTTGAGCTCCTCGAAGGGCACCTCGATGCTGAGCCGAACCCGAGTCGGGTTCAGGGTCTCCACGGCGCTCTTCACGGTTCGGTCTCCTTGGGGGCTGACTTCTTGGGTTCTGCCGGGGCCAGACTGGTCCGGCGGATTTCGTCGCCCGAAGGACGTCCAGAGGATCTCCTGTGGATGTCCGGGGATGTCCAGAGGTTCCTGTGGATGAGACACACGGGCGCGCAGCTTGCATAGTAACCGCAGCCGCTCAACGCCCCAAAGGCGATCAAGCGGGGCGACCGCGCGGATGACCGGTGAGGGCCGGTCGGTGGTCGGGGTGGCGGGATTTGAACCCACGGCCTTCCGCTCCCAAAGCGGACGCGCTACCAAGCTGCGCCACACCCCGTGCTGGTGCGACACGTAGGGTACATGCCCGCAGACAGCGCGGCCCCCGCATTTACGGGGTGTGCGATGAGGGGGCCCGACCCGCTACGATGCCTTCTGTGCCGCGGTCACCTGACCTGCGGCGCGTCCTGTGCGGGCGTAGCTCAATGGTAGAGCCCTAGTCTTCCAAACTAGCTACGCGGGTTCGATTCCCGTCGCCCGCTCTGTACGACTCAGGGCCAGGTCAGAGGATGTTTCCTCGACCTGGCCCTGATCGTTTTCGGAGGCTCCGATCAGTCCGCCGTGTCCCCCTCGTGCCCCTTGGGCCTTCGATCTTGCTTCTTCTTGGCCTTGCGAGCCTTCTTGCGTGCTTTGTCGACGAGGCCGCTCAGAGCGTCGGCGATCAGCCGGTCACGGTCGGCGCTGGCGTGCTGGTAGATCAGCGCGGCGCGGGCGGTGCTGTGGCCCATGCGCGACAACAAAGAGGCCCTGGTTCTGCTCGGTGCCCTGGAGACCAGGGTCAGTCGTCGAGTAGCTCCTGAGTCGTACGGGCGATAGCCCGGACACCCTGATCGGCGTGTCCGGGCCGGTGTGACCTCAGCAGATGGACATGGTGTTGAAGTCGAGCGTCGCCTCGTTCGGGAATTTCCAGATGGTGCTGGGGTGGGCAGGGGCGCGGTATGTACCCACCTTGGGCCCCGTGAAACGGACTTCGGCTCCGCCCGTCTGGTTGTTGATCACGGTGAGCGCGTCGATGAAGTTCGAGAGCGACCGCGTACCGCACTTGAACAGGTGGAAGATGCTCTGTTTGCCGTCACCCTGACCGACCGATACACAGGCGATCCCTGATGCCCGGGCGCAATCCTTGAGCGCCTGCTCAGCAGCGTCACCACCTTGTATGTCCCGCTTCACCCACTCGCCTGAGTGCAGGGGGGAGATCCCCGGCGTCCACGCGGTGGCGGCGGCCTGGGCCGGTGCCTGCGCGGCCAGCGGAAGAAGGAACGCGGCGATCAGCGTCGCGACCGTCGCAGCCGCTCGTTTTCTCAGTCCCATGGGGTCTCCTCTGTGGTCGTAACCGACGACTCGAACCGTAGACCGCACCAGAGACGTCGTGACCCTGACAGCTATCAGGGTGGGGGCGCTCGGGGTGCGTCCGAGGCAGGGGCTGCGGAGCCCCCTTCTCGAGCCCCGGCGGCATGCTGTGGGGGCGTACGACAGTGGAGTCGACCGACACCAGCCAGTCGATGTCGCCGGCCGCATCCGCCTGGGACTGGGCTGCCTGGCGCATCTGCTCGAACGTGCCGTCCAGGGCCCAACGGCGAAAGCGGGTGTGCAGCGTCTGCCACGGGCCGTACCGCTCGGGCACATCGCGCCAGGCCGTGCCCATGCGGAACTTCCACACGATCCCGTTGAGCACCCTTCGGTCATCCAACCGCTTGCGGCCCCGCAATGACTCGGGCAGCAGCGGCCGGACGAATTCCCACTCCGCATCGGCCAGTTCATGGCGACGTATCACCAGACCGTGATCGACCATGCAAGACCAATTGAAGACACGCCCTATTCGCCCTATGCCCGCCGGCGTCGCACTCGGCGCCCGCGTCTTGGCAGGGCGGGAGAAGGCTATGCGTGCCCCCTACGTGCCCGATCGAGCAGCAACGAGCGGGGACCCACGGGGAACGTCGGCCAACGCCTCGGGAACACCGAGGTCAGCGTCTCGCCAGCTGAGCGCCGATCCGCATACGCGATCTTCCAAACCAGCTACGCGGGTTCGATTCCCGGCGCCCGCTCCATACGGCTCAGGGCCAGGTCAGAGGATGATTCCTCCGCCTGGCCCTGATCGTTTCCGGGGGTCCGGTCAGTCGCCGCGCAGGGTGCGGATGTCCACCGTGTAGACGGAGCGGGTGCCGTACGGGACGTAGAGGGCGTCGCCGACGAGGGTCGGGGGAGCTCCTACGTCGGAGAAGTCGGCGGTGCCGCCGTCGTCGCGTCCCTGGAGCGTGGCCTCCACGGTGCCGGTGCGCAGGTTCAGGGCCGCCAGGCGGCCGCTCGGGGATGCCACGTAGAGGTGGGACGCGGTGGCGATCGGGCGGCCCGGCGACTCCACGGTGGAGTTGCTCTCCCAGAGCTGGCGCCCGCTGCCCGGGTCGACCGCACGGACGCCGCCGCTGTGCGACGTGACGTAGAGCCGGTCGCCCAGGAGGGTGGGGGTGGTGCCCTCGGGCTGGGGCTGCGACAGCCGTACGGTCGTCATGACGTGCGAGGCGGCATGGATCAGGGTCAGTGTGCGGCGGACGCCGGTCGTGTTCAGCACCACCAGGCGCCCGTCGGCCTGTCCGACGATGTCCTGCTCTCCCTTGACGCGCACGGTCCAGCGGGGACGGCCGGTGGCCGGGTCGAGTTGCGCGACGCTCGTGCTGCTGGCATGGCCCTCCTCGCCCCACCTCTGGCACACCAGGTACGCGTTCCGGGCGGCGGTGCGGAGCAGGCACGTCTGCGTGTCGGTGTCGGGCATCGGACGCTTCCAGCGGACCTTGCCGTCGGCGGGGTCGAGCAGGGTGTACTGCTGCCCCTGGGCGCCCTGGACGGTGATGACGCCCTCCGGGACGGCGGTGGAGAAGCCCTCTTCGGCGTTGGGCTCCGAGGCCCCGTCGCCTTCGCCGGTGACCGTCTTCCAGATCACCTTGCCGGTCTCGGCGTCGAGCGCCTGGACGGTGTAGCGGTAGGAGCTGCCCCCGTCCTCGCCGACGGGCCGGTCGTCGGCGCCGTAGACGTACACGCGGCCGCTGCGCGCGGCGATGATCGTGCCCGAGTTGCTGCTGCCGTTGTCGTCGGCGGTCTCGTCGATCGGCCGGGCCCAGGTGTTGCGGCCGTCGGCGAGGGCGAAGCGGGTCGCCATGACGTCGTCGCCCGCACAGACGAGGGAGCGGCCGGTGGCCGCGCAGCGGTTGAACGGACCGTCGGCGCCTATCGGGTCCTTGTCGACGCTCGGGTCCTTCGACTTGTTGTGCCAGGCCTGCCAGCCGAGGGGCAGATCGCCCGGGTCGGTGTCGTCGCCGGTGAGGGCGACCGTCGTGGTGGCGAGGGCCGCGAGGACTACCGCACCGGCCGCGGAGGCCAGCCAGAGGCGTCTGCGGCGGGGGCGGGGGCGACCGGGGTCCACCTCGGCCGGGTCCACCACGGCCGGGGGCTCCTCCGCGGGGCGCGGGTCGGGCAGGGCGCCGTCGCGCAGCAGGGTCAGCAAGGCGTCCGGCGAGGGGCGGGACTTGGGGCGCTTTTCCAGACAGAGCCGGATGAAGGTGAGCAACTCGGACGGAGTGCCGTCGAGTTCGGGGGTGCCCTCCACGACCCGGATGGCCGTCTCGTACGGGCTCGGGCTGTCGAAGGGGCCGCGTCCGGTGGCGGCGTACGCGAGGACCGAGCCGAGGGAGAAGACGTCGGCGGCCGGGCCCACGTCCTGCGGGGAGGAGAACTGTTCCGGGGACATGTAGGGCGGTGTGCCCATCACGCGCCCGGTCTGGGTGAGGACGTCGGAGGGCGCGAACTCGGCGGCGCGGGAGATGCCGAAGTCGATGACGCGGGGGCCGTCCTCGGCGAGCATCACATTGGCCGGTTTCAGGTCCCGGTGGACCATGCCGGCGCGGTGGATGTCCCGCAGGGCCTCGGCGAGGCCGGCGGCGAGTTCGCGCAACTGCGGCAGGGGCAGGGGGCCGTGGCGGCGGATGTGGGTGCCGAGGTCCGCGCCGGGGATGTAGAGCGTGGCCATCCAGGGGCGCGGCGCGTCGGCGTCCGCGTCCACGACGGGGGCGGTGAAGGCGCCGCTGACCTGGCGGGCGGCGGCCACCTCGCGGCGGAACCGGGTGCGGAACTCGTCGTCGTCGGCGTACTGCGCGTGCACGACCTTGAGGGCCAGGCGGCGGCCGGAGGCCGAACGGGCGAGGTAGACCACGCCCATGCCACCGGAGCCGAGGCGGTCCTCGATCCGGTAGCCGCCCACCTCCGCCGGGTCCGTCTCGCGCAGCGCCATCCGTACGTTCCCCCGTTCCGGACCGTTCGACGATCACGAACGAGGGTATCCGTACCCTTCCGGGCCACCCCACGGACCCCGGGACACCCCGGAACAGCCCCGGAACAGCCCCTAGAACTGGATGGAGTTGATGGTCTCGGCTATCGAGTTGAGGAATCTCTGGATGTCGTCGGCCATGCCCGTCGAGGCGAGGAAGAAGCCGAACAGCACGGCGACGACGGCGGGACCAGCCTTCAGGGATCCGCCACGGATCAGCACCACCAAGACGATCGCCAACAGCAACACCACTGACAGCGAAATGGCCACAACAGATCACACCCTCGGTCGGTCCGCTCTCCCGGCCCGGGGACGCGACCCCGCGCACCCCCGCCAGAACCATCGTGCCACCAACCGGGCCCCGCTATGCGGCACGTGACGTTTCGTTCGCCACACCTGTGCGGGATGTGTGCGGGCCCACGGGGCGCGACAACCTCTCACATTGCACCCGTACAGGATTTCGGGTGGACACCCGCGAAGGGAATTCGGCGGGTTCGTTTCCATCGGCACACAACATGTTCGCGGGTATTTCGAATTACGCGTGAGTTGATCATTCCATCGGAGTCATCTCCTGAGCATATGCACCCCTTAGTCCGGATGAATCCGGACAATACGGGTGTCCAATAGGTGTCCTGCCAGTGCATGTTCGCTGTACACACGGGGTCGAGCGCAATAACCGGTAATGATCTCGCGGGTTTTACGAAATCCCACAGGCAACGCTAGGGTGCCTCAGATGTTCCATGCTGCCTCGTCCCCCGCATGCGCAGCGAGGGCCTCGATCGACTCCCCCGGCTTTCGGCGGGAGGGTCTGTGAACAACTCGCTGCGACCGCACGGCCACAACAGAGCGCCACTCCCCCCGGCAGAGTCGTCGGCGGACGGAGTGCCCAGTCCGCGCTCGCCGCAGAACCAGCACAGCCAGCCGGCTCAGACCGACAAGAGATCCGCGTCCGGCGGTGCCAAGCAGCGCGACGCGTTCTTCGACAACGCCAAGTACCTGGCGATCGTGCTCGTCGCCATAGGACACAGCTGGGAGCCGATCAAGGGTGACAGCCGGATCCTGGAGGCCGTGTACACCGTCGTGTACACCTTCCACATGCCGGCGTTCATCATCATCTCCGGCTTCTTCTCGCGCAGTTTCGACGCGACCCCCAACCGGCTGAAGCGCCTGATCACCGGCGTCGCGGTGCCGTACATCGTCTTCGAGTCGGCCTATCCGCTCTTCAAGCGCTGGATCGACGAGGACCCGAGCCAGGAGATCAGCCTCCTGGACCCGTGGTACCTGACCTGGTTCCTGTGCGCGCTGTTCATCTGGCGGATGACCACCCCCATCTGGAAGATGGTGCGCTGGCCGCTGCCGCTCGCGCTGGGCCTCGCCATGGCGGCGACCGTGACCCCGGAGATCGGTGACGACCTCGATCTCCAGCGGGTGTTCCAGTTCCTGCCGTACTTCGTGCTGGGCCTGTGCATGAAGCCCGAGCACTTCCACATGGTGCGTACGCGCACGGTGCGGATCCTGGCCGTGCCGGTGTTCGCGATGGCGCTGGGTTTCGGGTGGTGGGCCGTGCCGCGGATGAACACCGCGTGGTTCTACCACCGGGACGCCGCGCAGGAGCTCGGTGCGCCGTGGTGGGCCGGGCCCGTCATGGTGCTCGCGATGTTCGGCTGCTCGCTGCTGCTGACGGCCTGCTTCTTCGCGTGGGTGCCGCGGCGGCACATGTGGTTCACGGCGCTCGGGGCGGGGACGCTGTACGGCTATCTGCTGCACGGGTTCTTCGTGAAGGCCGGGGACTACCAGGGGTGGTTCGACCACGACTGGCTGCACCGGCCGCTCGGTGAGATCTTCGTCTCCGTCGTCGCGGCGGTCGGTGTGACGCTGCTGTGCACTCCTCCTGTCCAGCGGGTGTTCCGGTTCGCCATGGAGCCCAAGATGGAGTGGGCGTTCAAGCGGGACGCGGCCGAGTTGGCTCGTGCGCGTGAGAAGCGGGAGGGTGCGGGCGCTCGGGAGAAGGTCAGCGCCTGATCCTGCGCCCTTCCCCCGCACACCTACACATCAGAACATCGCGGAGAGTCAGTCTCCGGTCAGGCCGAGAAGTGCGCGCATCCGTGCGTACTTCTCGGTCAGTCGTTTGCGGGTGGGTTCGTCCAGGGCGGCCAGGCGGGCAGGGTCCGCGTTGTGTGCCAGGTCCGCCTCCTTCACGAGGAGGGCGCCCGGGGTGGTGAGGATGCGGGCGGCGTAGGTCTCGAGGGGTTCTCCCGGGCGCTTGGTGACGGCGCGCACGATCGCCTTGGTGCGGGGGCTCAGTGGGGCCTCTTCCAGCCACTGTTCGGAGAGGGCGTCGTCCTCCACCGCGTCGTGGAGCCAGGCCGCGGCGATCTGGGCCTCGTCGCCGCCGCGCTCTTGTACGCCCTCTGCTACGGCTCTGAGGTGCTCGGTGTACGGGTGGCCGGCCTTGTCGGTCTGGTGGGCGTGGGCGGTGCGGGCGATGGCCTCCACGTCGGCCAGGGACAGCGGGGTCGGGTGGTCGGTGTCGGTCACTGGTCCAGTGTGCCCTCGCCCCCGCCGCCCCTACCCGTCCCATCCTTGAAGGGGCTCCGCCCCTTCCACCCCGCCAAGGGGCTGCCGCCCCCTGGACCCCCGCTTCGGCCCGAAAGGCCTCGTCCTCAAACGCCGGACGGGCTGAAGAAGCCCGGCCCGACGCCGAAAGTGGCCGCTTCCGGCCGTGAGGCAACGCCCCTGCGGGTGGGCGGGGGTTCGGGACGGCAATGGCTCGTCCTCACGGAGCTGAAGAAGCCCGGGCCAACGCCGAAAGTCCGCCTCCGGCCGTCAGGCAACGCCCCTGGGCTGAAGAAGCCCGGCTCGACACCGAAAGTGGCTGCCTCCGGCCGTCAGGCAACGCCCCTGCCGGGTGGGCAGGGGTTCGGGACGGCGATGTCTCGTCCTCGAATGCCGGACGGGCCGAAGGTGCCTGGGTCGGCGTCGAGAGAGACCGTGGGTGGGTCGTGAGGCGATGTGCGCCGTGCGGGTCACATGTTGGACGGGCTGAGGTTGCCCGGGCCGGCCGTCGGGCCCTCTCGGCAGATGAGCAAGAGGGCTCGGTCGTCGTTGACGTCCTTGGCCACTGCCTCGATGAGGTGCCAGGCGGCACCGTGGAAGCCGCCGGCCACGTAGCGGTCGGCTTCGCCGGTGAGGCGGTCTATGCCCTCGACGATGTCGCGGTCGGAGGTCTCGACCAGGCCGTCGGTGAAGAGCATCAGTACGTCTCCGGGGCGGAGTGAGCCCTTGACGGGGTCGAACTGGGCACCGTCGTAGACGCCGAGCAGGGGGCCCTCGGCCGCCTTCTCCTCCCAGCGGCCGCTGCCCGCGCTCAGCTGGAGGCCCGGGGGATGGCCCGCGGAGTAGAGCTCGTAGTCGCCCGAGTCCAGGTCCAGGACCAGGTGGATCGAGGTGGCGAAGCCCTCGTCCCAGTCCTGGCGGAGCAGGTAGCCGTTGGCCGCCGGGAGGAAGGCGTGCGGGGGCAGGCTTCCCAGGAGGCCGCCGAACGCCCCGGACAGCAGCAAGGCCCGGGAGCCCGCGTCCATGCCCTTGCCGGAGACGTCCGTGAGGACGACCTCCAGGGTGCGGCCACCGTTGGTGCGGGCCGCGACGACGAAGTCGCCCGAGAAGGACTGGCCGCCCGCCGGGCGCAGTGCCATCTCGCGATGCCAGCCGTGCGGCAGGCTGGGCAGCTTGCTCTGCACGCGGATGCGTTCGCGCAGGTCGAAGAGCATCGTGCCGCCGCGCCGCCAGGGCACGCCCACGCGGCTGCGGAACTGTGCGATGAGGAGACCGAAGAAGCCGCAGGCGGCTACGACCAGGACCACGCCCGGGGTGACACGGGACGGGCCCTCCGTGTACGGGCCCAGCTGCACCGACTCCACGATCAGCGCCGTCGCCGCCGCCGCGTACAGGCCCAGCAGGCTCGCCGGGCGCAGCAGCAGGCCGCCCGCGACGATGGGGAGGACCAGCGCGGCCGGGGAGAACCACACCGGGTTGGCCATCGTCACGGCGCAGATCAGGGGGACGGTCAGCAGGAGGCCGGCCAGTGCGATCCAGTCCGAGCCGTCGCCGCGGAAGTAGTCCACCGCGCTTCTGCGCACGCCGACGCGGGCCCGGTGCCACTGCATCTTCAACCGGGCCGTGAACGTCTCGGCCGCCGTGCGCCGCTCTCGTCCTGCTGCCATTAGTTCGGGACCCTATCCATCGGACCAGCTGCTTGGCACGGGAGGTCCCACTTGTCCCCCGTCCGAGGTTCAACTTCACAGTGAACTTCACGGAAAGCCACCTCGTAGCCGCCAACGAGAAATTCCCTCGCTCGTCCAGCAATGCCCTGGTAGGCATGGTTCATGGCGAATGACAGTGCGAGCCACCCCGGGTACGCCGAGCTGCGGGTGTTACGACGGGACGAGTGGGACAACTGGTACGACACGCTGATCCGCGGCTTCGGCGGGGTCCCGGAGGCAGCCGAGGAGCGGGAGTTGTGGAACTCCCTCACCGAGCTCGACCGTTCCCTCGGTGCCTGGGACGGGGACGCGTGCGTGGGCACGGCCGGTGCCTTCAGCTTCCGGCTGACCGTGCCCGGCGGGGCCGCCGTGCCCGCCGCCGGGGTCACCATGGTCAGCGTCGCCGCGACGCACCGCCGGCGCGGCGTCCTGACGTCGATGATGCGCCGGCAGCTCGACGACGTGCGCGCGTGGGGCTGGCCGCTCGCCGTACTGACCGCCTCCGAGCCGGAGATCTACGGCCGGTTCGGGTACGGCATCGGCACCTTCCATGCGAACTGCGAGATCGACACGGCCCGCGTCCGGCTGTCCGTGCCGCCCGGCACCGATGACGTACGTCTGCGGTACGCCGTCGCGGCCGACGTCCTCGACGTGTGCGAGGCCGTGTACGCGCGCAAGGTCCCCGGGCGGCCGGGGATGCTCGTACGGACGCCCGGCTGGGAGCGGCTCGGGCTGCTCGACCCGGAGAGCGACCGGGACGGCGCGTCACCCTTGCAGTGCGTGCTGGCGGAGCGGGACGGCGAGGTCGTGGGGTACGCGCGCTTCCGGGTCAAGCCGGAGTGGGATGCCGGCGGGCCCAAAAGCGTCGTCCATCTGCGGGACACCGAGGCCCTGGACCCGGCGGCGCAGGCCGCGTTGTGGCGGTTCCTGTTCGACATCGACCTCACGTCCACGGTGAAGGCGTACGGGCGTCCGGTGGACGAGGCCTGGCAGTACCAGGTGTCCGACATCCGGCGCTGTGCACTGCGGGTGCGGGATTCCCTGCATGTACGGCTGGTGGACCTCGGGGCCGCGCTGGAGGCGCGGACCTATCAGGCGCCGGTGGATGTGGTGCTGGAGGTCGAGGACGCCTTCTGTCCCTGGAACGCCGGGCGTTGGCGGCTGTCGGGCGACCCCAAGGGCGCGTCCTGCGAGCGTACGACCGACGCGGCCGATCTCTCCCTGTCCGTACGGGAGTTGGGGGCGGCCTATCTCGGTGGCGTGAGCCTGGAGGCGCTGGGCGCGGCCGGGCGGGTGCGGGAGCTGCGGCAGGGGGCGCTGGCGGAGGCCTCCGTGGGGTTCGCTTCGGCTGTGGCACCTTGGCTGCCGCACGGGTTCTGAGCCCGAGCCGGGGGCGGATCCGGCAACGACCTTACGGGGTCTGGCAGTTCGGGCACCAGAAGAGGTTGCGGGCGGCGAGGTCGGCGGTGCGGATCTCGCCGCCGCAGATGTGGCAGGGCAGGGTGGCCCTTCGGTAGACGTAGACCTCGCCGCCGTGGTCGTCCACCCGCGGCGGGCGGCCCATCGCCTCCGGGGTGTGCTCGGGGCGGACGGTGTCGATGCGGTTGTTGCGGACGCCCTCGTGCATGAGGTCGACCAGGTCCGTCCAGATGGCGTCCCATTGCGCGGGGGTGATGTCCCGGCCGGCGCGGTACGGGTCGATGCGGTGGCGGAAGAGGACTTCGGCGCGGTAGACGTTGCCGACGCCCGCGATGATCTTCTGGTCCATGAGCAGGGCGGCGATCGTCGTACGGCTGCGGGAGATCCGTCGGTAGGCCTGGTGGGGGTCGGCGTCGGCGCGGAGGGGGTCGGGGCCGAGGCGGTCGTGTATCGCCTGCTTCTCGGTGTCGGTGATCAGGGCGCAGGTGGTGGGGCCGCGGAGGTCCACGTATGCGGTGCTGTTCGCCAGGCGGAGGCGGACGGTTTCCGTGGGTGGGGGTGCGGGGGTGGGGCCGAAGTTGACCTTGCCGAAGAGGCCGAGGTGGATGTGGATCCAGTCGGTGTCGCGGAAGCCGAGGAAGAGGTGCTTGCCGTGGGCCTCGGTGTGCGTGAGTTCGGCGTGGTCGAGCAGGGCGGCGGCGTCGGAGAACTTGCCCTGGGGGCTGGTGACGTGGGGGGTCGTGCCGCGGAACGCTGTGGCGTAGTCGTGGGCCAGACGGTGGATGGTGTGGCCCTCGGGCACGGTGGCTCCTTGTTCGTGTGGAGTGGGGTGGGGTGGGGGCGCCAGGTTTTTTCGCCCCCGCCGCCCCTACCCGTCCCATCCCTTGAAGGGGCTCCGCCCCTTCGACCCCGCCAGGAGGCTTCGCCGCCTGGACCCCCATCGGCCTGCGGCCTCGTCCTCAAACGCCGGACGGGCTCACGGGTGCTACTGCTGGGGGTGGTGCGGGGGGATCGGGGGGAGGTCGCCCGTCGTCTCGTATGCGGCGAGCATGGTGATGCGGCGGGTGTGACGCTCGTCACCGGAGTACGGGGTGTTGAGGAACGTCTCGACGAACTTCGTCGCCTCGTCCTGCGTGTGCATGCGGGCACCGACCGCTACGACGTTCGCGTTGTTGTGCTGGCGGCCCAGGGACGCCGTCTCCTCGCTCCAGGCGAGGGCCGCGCGGACGCCCTTCACCTTGTTCGCGGCGATCTGCTCGCCGTTGCCCGAGCCGCCGATCACGATGCCAAGGGCGTCGGGGTCCGCGGCCGTCTGCTCCGCCGCGCGGAGGCAGAAGGGCGGGTAGTCGTCCTGGGCGTCGTAGATGTGGGGGCCGCAGTCGACCGGGTCGTGGCCCGCCGCCTTCAGCCAGTCGACGAGGTGGTTCTTGAGTTCGAAGCCCGCATGGTCGGAGCCGAGATACACGCGCATGGAACGAGTGTGACACGGCTGTTTCAGGGCAGCAGCGCCGGGTGTCGATCGCGTTTCATGTGACGCACGCCATGGAAGCTCAAGGAAACCTCAAGTAACAATCCCGAATCAAAGGTTCCCGAATCCGTTCTCCTCCGATTCACTGGTTCGACTCGTACGCCGCTCCGTTACGACTCGTACGAGGACCGCTCCCCACGGCTCAAAGGAAATCCGTTCCATGACTTCGCAGCCGAACCAGAAGACGGCCGAGCCGGCCGTCGGCGGCCATGGCCTCCAGGCCGGACTCAAGAACCGTCACCTCTCCATGATCGCCATCGGTGGCGTCATCGGCGCCGGACTCTTCGTCGGGTCCAGCTCCGGTATCGCCACCGCAGGACCCGGCATCCTCCTGTCGTACGCCCTCGTCGGCACGCTCGTGGTACTGGTGATGCGGATGCTCGGCGAGATGTCCGCGGCCAACCCGACGTCCGGGTCGTTCTCGGCCCACGCCGACCGCGCGCTCGGGCCCTGGGCCGGGTTCTCGATCGGCTGGCTGTACTGGTTCTTCTGGGTGGTCGTGCTGGCGGTCGAGGCGACCGCCGGTGCGGAGATCCTGGAGGGGTGGATACCGGCCGTCCCGCAGTGGGGCTGGGCGCTGATCGTGATGGTGGTGCTCACCGCCACCAACCTGGTCTCCGTCGGCTCCTACGGTGAGTTCGAGTTCTGGTTCGCCGGGATCAAGGTCGTGGCCATCGCCGCGTTCATCGTCGTCGGCGGGCTCGCCGTGTTCGGGCTGCTGCCGGGCGTCGACAGCTCGCAGGCCGGGCTGAGCAACCTCACCGACCACGGCGGCTTCCTGCCCAACGGTGCCGGGGCGATCCTCACCGGTGTGCTGCTCGTCGTCTTCTCCTTCATGGGCAGCGAGATCGCCACCCTGGCCGCCGGTGAGTCCGAGAACCCGCAGCGGGCGGTCACCAAGGCCACCAACAGCATCATCTGGCGTGTCGCCGTCTTCTACCTCGGTTCGATCTTCGTCGTGGTGGCTCTGCTGCCCTGGGACAGCAAGTCGATCGCCGACGACGGCTCGTACGTCGCCGCCCTCGACTCCCTCGGTATCCCGCACGCCGGCCAGATCATGAACTTCATCGTGCTGACCTCGGTGCTGTCCTGTCTCAACTCCGGCCTCTACACCGCCTCCCGTATGGCCTTCTCGCTCGGCCAGCGCGGGGATGCGCCGAAGTCGTTCGCGCGGACGACCGGCCAGGGTGTGCCGCGGACGGCGATCCTCGTGTCCGTGGTGTTCGGCTTCGTCGCCGTCTTCTTCAACTACAAGTTCCCGGACTCCGTCTTCCTCTTCCTCGTCAACTCCTCCGGTGCGGTCGCGCTGTTCGTGTGGCTGGTGATCTGCTTCTCGCAGCTGCGGATGCGGAAGATCATCCAGGCCGAGGCGCCGGAGAAGCTGGTCGTGAGGATGTGGCTGTACCCGTATCTGACCTGGGCGACGGCCGCGCTGATCGTGTTCGTGCTGGGCTACATGCTGACCGACACCGAGCACGACGGCCGGCGGACCGTGCTGCTGTCGCTGCTGGTGGCGGCGGTCGTGCTGATCGTGGCCTTCGCGAAGCAGAAGGCCGGTCGGGGGCATGGTCGTGCGGTGGGAGGCGGGGCGGCTGCCGTTCCGGACGCGCCGCGCGATGAGGTCAAGACCGGCTGAGCCCAAGGTTCGAGGCGGCGAGGGGCCTTCGGAACGCGTGCGCGTTTCCGAAGGCCCCTCGGTTTGCGTGCCTACAGCACCGTGAAGCTGTCTCTCACCTTCTCGTAGGTCTGCAACGCCTCTGTCTCCATGTCCGGCTGGTACCACGTGTTGATCTGGTACGACTTGCCGTCCACGGTGAAGCCCAGCAGCTGGGCGTGCCAGGGGTCGCCCTGGAGCGTGAAGGTGTACTCCCAGACGACGGCCGGGTGCCCGCGGAACGTCGTCCGTTCCAGGCGGATCTTGCGGTACTGCTGCCCTTGCTGGGCGTTCTGCTCCGACTTCTGCCAGGAGTCCATCAGGTCGTCGCGGGCCAGAGAGGACTTGGCGGCGAGTTCCTGTTCGGCGTCCGGGGAGGTGTAGTGGACCTCCGACCCGGTCTTGACGTCCCGCCGCCAGCCCTCGGGCGGCACCCACGCGAACCCGCCCGCCTCCCTGCGCGATCCCGGCGGGAGGCTTTGCGGCCTCGAGGTGCCCTCGACCGTGGTGGACGGGTCGTCGCCCGGGGAGGACACGGAGGAGGACGACGGCGACCGTGACGGTGCGGAGCCGGCGTGGTCGTCCTCGGGCGCGCCGGGGTTGATCGCCAGGACGACCGCCACGGCGGCGCCTGCGGCGACGATCCCGACGGCGCCGACTCTCCCTGTACGGCGTCGCCCGCGCCGGGGTTGTCGTCCCGCCGGGACGGCGGGGCCGGGGAGCTCGCCCGGTGGCATGACGCCGTGCGGGCGGGCACCTGCGGGCGCGGGACGCTGCTCGGTCACCGCTTCGGAGCGGGCCAGGGAGACGCCGGGGCGGTGGGGTGCGGCTGCGCCGGAGTTGCCGGTCGGAGTGGGTGAACGGACCTCCGAGCAGGCCTCCGACGTGGCTTGGGAGGCGAGTTCGGAGGGGGTGGGGG
>NZ_JAGMUL010000105.1 GCF_019049285.1 Streptomyces sp. AC550_RSS872 | reverse complement strand
GTGGGGGCGGGCGGTGGGGGGCTGAACGGGTGACGGATGCCTGCGGCGGCCTGCTGGTGTTCGGTGGGGGCGCGCATGGCACGGTTCGAGCCGTCCCCCACCCGCACCGGGGCTGCGCCTCACGGCCGCCGACGGTCCCGCTTCGGCGCCGGGCAGGCCCATTCAGCCGTCCGGCGTTTGAGGACGAGGCATTGCCGTCCCCAGCCCCCACCCACCCGCAGGGCGCTTCGCCGACCCAGGCCCATTCAGCCCGTCCGGCGTTTGAGGACGAGGCCCTTCGGGCCGAAGCGGGGGTCCAGGGGGCGGAGCCCCCTGGCGGGGTCGAAGGGGCGGAGCCCCTTCAGGAGCCCCTTCAAGGGATGGGACGGGTAGGGGCGGCGGGGGCGAGGAACTGCTGTTTGGGGGCGGGGTTGGCGGAGGCTAGCGGGCCGTGGTGGTTACCCGTTCGCTGTCAATGCGCTTGGCCAAGGCGTCCTCGGCCAGCGCGTCCAGGTGGCGGCACAGAACGACCGAGCCGCCGGTGGCAAGAGCGGCGTACAGACCCGCGTTGAGACCCTCCCAGGTGTCGTACGGAAGGGCCGAGAGGATCCGGGAACCGGGGCCGGTGAGACCCAGGTCCGGGGCCTCGGCGCGGGCACGCTCCACGACCTCGGCGCCGCTGAACTCCCGGCCGGCCACGATGAGCGCGGGACCCTCGGGGTCGACCGGTGCGTAAGGGGCGAAGCGGTCACCCTGACTCGGCACCTCCACGGCGTAGTCGGCGAAACCACCCGGAGGCTGCGGAAAGCGGCCCCCCAGCGGCCGGAGCGCCAACGCGACCCGCTCACCGCGGCACGCCCGCGCGGCCTCCAGACTCTCCGGCCCGCTCACGACCACGTCGGCCGCCGCGGGGTCCCCACCCACGTCCGCGATGGCACCCACCGACGAACACGCCAGCAGCCACACCGCGGTCTGCCAGTGCGCGGGCAACAGCAGCGTGACCCGGTCACCCGGCCCGGCCCCGAGGTCGCCCTGGAGCAGATTCGCGGTCTTGGCCACCCAATTGGCGAAGGTGGCCACGGACAATTCGACACGTTCCCCGGTGGCGTCGTCGTAGAAGGTCACCAGGGGTCGTCCGGGATCCGCGGCGAGCGCGGAACGCAGCAGGTCGGCAGGGGTGCGATCGGTGGCGTTCACCCGCGCAAGCGTACGCGGGCGAGTGGGTGCGCACCCCCCGGTGGGGGTGCCCGCCCGCACCGGTTCGGACGAACGGCGGCCAGACGCTTCGTCAGTTCTCCAATGGACAGGTATGTATGGCTCTGTCCAACATCGGGGGTATGCGTGGATTCCTTGCTTCCTCGATCGGTGTCACGTGCGCGGCCGCTCTAGCCCTCCCGCTCACCCCACCCGCCGTCGCGACGACCGCGAGGCCGGCGTCCGGAGTACAAGCGGCCACCAGCGAGAGGATGCCGGCCGGGCCGGCGGGGCGTCACGAGGACGCCGATGTGAACCTCCCCGGCAGCACCCAGTCGCTGCCCCTCGCCCCCCTCGACCGTGACCGCATCCTCGGTGGCCCCGTCGAACAGGGGCTGTCCCCCCGGGACGTACCGCACTTCTCCCTCGTCGGCGTCACCTGGGACCGCCCGGGCGCCGAACTGCACGGCCGTGTCCTGGTCCGTACCCGCGCGGTCGGCACGGGCACCTGGTCCGGCTGGCAGGAGGTCGAGACGCACAACAGCGAACACGCCGCCGACCCGGGCACCGACGAGCCCACCTCGGGCCAGGTGCGCGGCTCCACGGCGCCCTTGTGGGTCGGGGAGTCGGACGCAGTGGAGGTGCGGGTCACCCCGGAAACACAGCCGGGGACGGAGACGGAGACCGTACGGCCTCGGCCGACCGACGAACCCGAGGACGGGGAGGAAGCCGGTGAGGAAGTCGGGGTGGAGGACGGGGAGGAGAGCGGCGGTGACGACTCGACGGCCGCCCCCGACGACGCCGCCACCCTCCCCGCCGGCCTCCGCCTCGAACTCGTCGACCCCGGTGAGGCCGCCCCGGTGAAGGGCGGTGACTCCGGCGGCGCCACCCGCCCCGGATCCCTGAAGACCGAGACCGTCGAGACCGCCGAGGCCCTCGCCGCCTCCGGCGCCAACGCCGAACTCGCCCCCATCGGCGCCGCCGAGATCCCCGCGCTCGACCGCACCGCGACCGAGCGGGAGCTGCTGGCCCTGCGCGGGGCCGAGTTGACGCAGGCACAGCGGGCGAAGCCGTACATCGGGCCGCGGCCGCGCATCGTCACGCGGCGCGGCTGGGGCGCGAACGAGAGCTGGCGGGAGCGGAGGTTCGCCTACACGAAGAAGGTGAAGGCGGCCTTCGTGCACCACACGGCCACCGGCAGCAAGTACCGGTGCTCGCAGGCCCCCTCGCTCATTCGCGGTATCTACCGCTACCACGTCAAGAGCATGGGCTGGCGCGACATCGGCTACAACTTCCTCGTCGACAAGTGCGGAAACATCTACGAGGGCCGCGCCGGGGGAGTGGCGAAGCCCGTCCTGGGTGCCCACACTCTCGGTTTCAACTCCAACAGCATGGGGATCGCCGTCCTCGGCAGCTACGGCGCCAGCAGGCCGACCGCCGCCTCGGTGAGGGCCGTGGCCCGGCTCACGGCTTGGAAGCTGGGCCTCTACGGCTCCAATCCGCGCGGAAAGACATATCTGACGTCCGGCGGTGGCAATCTGTACCGAAAGGGAAAGAACGTACGACTGAATGTGATCTCCGGCCATCGCGACGGCTACTCCACGGCGTGCCCCGGCCTCCAGCTCTACCGCAAGCTCGGCTCGGCCCGCGCCTGGTCGGCCCGCTACCAGGGCCGCTGAGTCGAAGGGAGCGGAGTTCACAGGGGAGCGCAGTTCACGGGGGAAGGGGGAGGCCGGGACGGGGACATGGGGGTGGGTCACATTCACCGCCGGCGGGGGGGCACGGGGCGGAACGAGGAGTACCGCACTGCCGTCGAAGGGCGCCGTACAACGGACTGCATACACTGGCCGGCCGAAAGACAGTTCGGCCGGTCCCGGCAGGAAGCAGAGACGACAGGTGACAGAAGCGATCCTCCTGGTCGGCGGCAAGGGCACTCGGCTGCGTCCGCTCACCGTGCACACGCCGAAGCCGATGGTTCCGGCGGCCGGGGTTCCGTTCCTCACACACCAGTTGGCGAGAGCGAGAGCGGCGGGCGTGGACCACATCGTCCTGGCCACGTCGTATCTGGCCGAGGTCTTCGAGCCGTACTTCGGCGACGGCTCGTCGCTCGGCCTCCATCTGGAGTACGTCACGGAGGAGGAGCCCCTCGGCACGGGCGGCGCGATCCGCAACGTGGCCTCCCGACTCCACTCCGGTCCCGACGACCCGGTCCTGATCTTCAACGGCGACATCCTGACCGGCCTGGACATCAGGGCCCTGGTCCACACGCACGAGACGACGGGTGCGGACGTCTCCCTCCACCTCACCAAGGTGACGGACCCGAGGGCGTACGGCCTCGTCCCCACGGACCACACGGGCCGGGTGACGGCCTTCCTGGAGAAGCCGCAGACCCCCGAGGAGATCGTCACCGACCAGATCAACGCGGGGGCATACGTCTTCCGCCGCTCGGTCATCGACACGATCCCGGCCGGCCGCCCGGTCTCCGTGGAACGCGAGACCTTCCCCGACCTCCTCTCGGCCGGCGCGCACCTCCAGGGCATGGTCGACTCGACCTACTGGCTCGACCTGGGCACGCCGGCGGCCTTCGTCCGAGGCTCGGCGGACCTGGTCCTCGGCCGAGCCCCATCCCCCGCCGTCCCCGGCCGCTGCGGCGACCGCCTCATCCTCCCCACGGCCACCGTGGCCCCCGACGCCAAGCTCACCGGCGGCACCGTGGTGGGCGAGGGCGCCTTCGTGGCCGAGGGCGCCCGCGTCTTCGGCAGCACCATCCTCCCCGGCGCCGTCATCGAACCCGGCGCCGTCATCACCGACTCCCTCATCGGCACCCGAGCCCGCGTGGGCGAACGCTCCGTCCTCACCGGCACGGTCATCGGCGACGGCGCGGTCATCGGCGCCGACAACGAGTTGAGGGAGGGCGTACGGGTGTGGTGCGACGCGCTGATCCCAGCGGGGGCGGTGCGGTTCTCCCCGGACCTGTAGCGGGCTTGGCCGGCATTCTCAGCCCGTCCCCACCCACCCGCGGGGCGCTTCGCCGACCCAGGCCCATTCAGCCCGTCCGGCGTTTGAGGACGAGGCCGCAGGCCGATGGGGGTCCAGGGGGCGCCAGCCCCCTGGCGGGATCGAAGGGGCGGAGCCGCTTCAAGGGATGGGACGGGCAGGGGCGGCGGGGGCGAAAAACCCGGCGCCACCGCCACCCCTCACAACCGCCCGATATCCCCCCGCGGCATCCGCGGAGCCCGCCGTGCCGGCACCCGCCCACTCAACAAGATCAACCGAGCCGCCCGATGCCGCTGCCCCGCATACGGCTCCAGCAACTCCAGCATCACCGAGTCATCCGCATCCCGATCCCCGGCAAGCGCCCACCCCACGATCCCCGGCAGATGCAGATCCCCCACAGTCACCGCATCCGCCGCCCCATGACTCCGCTGCACCACCTCCGCGGACGTCCACGGCCCCACCCCCGGCACAACCTCCAACCGAGCCTGCGCCTCCGCCGGAGACATCCGCGCAGCCTCTTCCATCCGTGCAGCAACCCGCACGACCCGCAGAATCGTGGACGCCCGCTTGTTGTCGACCCCGGCTCGATGCCACTCCCAGGACGGAATCAGCCGCCAGGTCTCCGCGTCCGGCATCACACACATCCGCCCGGGCGCGGGCCCAGGCGCCGGCTCCCCGAACTTCCGCACCAGCAACCGCCACGCCCGATACGCCTCATCGGCCGTGACCTTCTGCTCCAGAATCGACGGAATCAACGACTCCAGCACCAGCCCGGTCCGCGTCAACCGCAGCCCCGGCCGCCGATGCCGAGTCACCGCCACCAGCCGATGCCGCGGCACGAAGACGGACGGATCGTCGGCGGCCCCGAGCAGCTCCGGCAACTGTTCGAGCAGCCACTCGGCCCCCGGCCCCCACGCCTCGCCCCGCACTTCGGCCCCCCGCACACCGACCCGCAGCGTCCCGGGCCCGGCAGGCGTACGGCAGGCCCGCCACACGGACCCGTCCGGCATCGCCCGGAACGTCGGATCCCCGGGCCCCCGCCTCAGCGGCCCCAGCACCAGCCCGAGATCGAGCGGCCCGTCCGGCACGACCGTCCGCGCCTTCCCCGGCGCGACAGCCTGCCGCGGCACACCCGCAGGCACAGCGACCTGCCCACCGCGCACCGTCGTACGCGTGGGTCGCGGAGCGAAACGTCCTGCCACAGTGAGGTCCTTGGGGTACCGGAGGAGGCCTACGAGCATCGGGGAGCGGACGGCGCGTACGGGTATGAGCCGTACGGACATAACCCGTGCGCACATGAGCCGTACCGGACGGGTCCTACGAGCGTAGGCCCTGCCCGCCCCGTGTCAGCGAACCTCGATGAACGCCCCCGCATCCCGCTCCGGCCGGGCCCGCGGCTCCTGCGCCGGATGCCCGACCGCCACCGCCCCCATCGGATCCCAGTCCTCCGGCAGCCCGAGCACCTCCCGCACGACGTCCCGGCAGAACATCGTCGACGACACCCACGCCGAGCCCAGCCGCTCCCCGGCCAGCGCGACCAGGAAGTTCTGCACCCCGGCCCCGGTCGCGACGACGAACATCTCCCGCTCGGCACCGTCCCGCCGCGCGTCGCCGTAGGTGTGCGAACCGTCCATGACCAGGCAGGGCACCACCAGATACGGCGCGCCCCGCAGCACGTCCCCGCGCCGCACCCGCTTGGCGACGGACTCCTCGCTCTTGCCGTCCCGCCGCAGATCGGCGATCCACGCGTCGCGCATGGCGTCGAGCAGCCGCGTCCGCGACTCCTGCGACTCCAGCAGCACGAACCGCCACGGTGTGGTGTGGTGCGGCGCCGGAGCGGTGACAGCCGCCGCGACCGCCCGCCGTACGGCGCCGGCGTCGACGGGCTCGTCCGTGAAGGCCCGTACGGTACGCCGCTGGGTGACCGCCTCCCGTACGGCCTCCGACGTCCCGAGCCGGAACATGTCGTCCCGCGCGTCGCGCACCAGGGCCCGAGCCCCCTCCCCGTGGTCCTCGGTCACCGTGCTCGCCAGCCCGCGCACGACGGCGACCGGCAGTCCGGCGGCCTTGCCCTTGACCAGGTCACCGGCGGCGGCCAGCTCGTCCGCCGTCGCCACGACGGTCGCACTGAGCGGATTGCCGTACGCGTCCGTGCCGCCGCGCAGATCGTCGAGTACGCGGATGCCGGCGGCGCCGATGGCGACGTCGGTGAGCCCGGCGCGCCAGGGGCGCCCGAAGGTGTCGGTGACGACGACCCCGACCTCGACGCCCAGGGCGTCCCGCAGCCCGTCCCGGATCGCCCGCGCGGACGCGTCCGGATCCTCGGGCAGCAACAGCACGGTCCCGGCGGCGGTGTTGGAGGCGTCGACCCCGGCGGCGGCCATCACCAGGCCCTGCCGGTTCTCGACGATGCGCAGGGCGCCGCGGCGCGCCACGACCCGCACCGTCTCCGCGTCGATCGCGGCCTCGCGGTCGGTCGCCTCGACGATCCGCCCCTCAGCCTTGGACACGATCTTCGAGGTGACCAGGAGCACGTCACCGTCGACGAGGCCCGGCTCGCCGGCGGCGATCAGCTTCGCCAGGTCGTCGCCCTGCTGAACCTCCGGGATTCCCGGGACGGCCCAGACGCGGTAGCCGTCGGCAGACACCTCGCTCAAGCCCCCCGCACCTCCTCCGCCAGCGTCAGCGCCTCGCGAGCCATCTGGGCGGTCGCGTCGAGGTCGGTCATCATCAGCGGCACGGCCCGGCAGCGGATCCCGGCCGCCTCGACCCGCTCCACGCAAGCCTCGTCCACGGTGTCGACGAGCCAGCCGTCGAGCAGTCCCGAGCCATAGTGCTCGGCGACCGCCGCGGCCGTCGACTCCACGCCGACCGCCGCGAGCACCTTGTCGGCCATCCCGCGCACGGGCGCGTCCCCGACGATCGGGGAGAGCCCCACGACCGGCACTCCGGCGTCGGCGATGGCCTCGCGGATGCCGGGCACGGCGAGGATCGTGCCGACCGAGACGACCGGGTTGGACGGCGGGAAGAGGATGACGTCCGCCGCGGCGACGGCCTCCAGGACGCCCGGGGCCGGCTTGGCCTGCTCCGCGCCGACCGGCACGATCGCCTCGGCCGGCACCGAGGCCCGCAGCCGCACCCAGTACTCCTGGAAGTGGACGGCCCGGCGTTCGCCGTCCAGATCGACGGCGACATGCGTCTCGACGCGGTCGTCGGTCATGGGGATGAGACGGACTCCCGGCTTCCACCGGTCGCAGAGCGCCTCGGTCACCGCGCTCAGCGGGTATCCGGCGCCGATCATCTGCGTCCGCACGATGTGCGTGGCGAAGTCCCGGTCGCCGAGCCCGAACCACTCGGGCCCCACTCCGTACGCCGCCAGCTCCTCCTTGAGATGGAAGGTCTCGTCGGCCCGGCCCCAGCCCTGCTCCTCGTTGATGCCGCCGCCGAGCGTGTACATCACCGTGTCGAGGTCCGGGCAGACCTTCAGCCCGAAGAGGTGGATGTCGTCCCCGGTGTTGCCGATGACCGTGATGTCCGCGTCCGGCACGGCCCGCTTCAGACCGCGCAGGAACCGGGCACCACCGATGCCGCCTGCCAGAACCACAATGCGCATGGGAGCAGTCTTGCAGGCGGGTACGACAACGCGTCAGGCAGTCACGGGACGGGGCTCCGGACGCGCCTCGCAGGTCGACGAGGTGTGCATCGGCATCTCGGTCAGGCCCGGGTAGTACACGTGCAGGCTGACGGCCGGCTCCAGCGCGTCGTTCGCCACGTCGTGCGCGTAGCCCGGGGCGAAGACGCGCTGCGCGCCCGCCGCCAACACGCGCGTGCCGCGTTCCGTGCGCTCGGTCAGGGTGCCGTCCAGGACCGTCAGTACGCCGGAGGACCGGCCGTGGTCGTGCAGGCCGCTGCCCTGCCCGGGGACCCACGACAGCAGCCACACCTCGTAGCCGGGGCCGGTGTGCAGCCGGTGGTACCAGCGCGTGGTCGCGTCGTATCGGACGAGGTGCTCCCACTGCGACCGGTCGGCGGCGATGGAGCGGGCGAGGCCGACGAACTCGGCCACGGTGGCCGGGTGCTCGCGCGGTGTCTGGAGGAGGTGCGGGACTTCGAGGATGTCGCCGGCGATCTGGAGGTCGCTGTCGCTGTTCATGGGGTGCGGTGGTTCCTCAGTGAAGGAAGGTCAGAGGGAACGGAGGCCGAGAGACGGGTGGCTCGGCCGTCAGCTGGAGCAGGTGTGGCTCAACAGCTGGGACAGCAACAGCTACAGCGAGCGCGGGCAGCACCGTGGGACCCGGCGGTGCGGGTCGAGGTGGGTGCCGAGTTCGCGAGCATGCCCACAAGGACATCGGTTTGCACCTCGAGTGTCAACTCGGCGCCCGTTATGTGGGACATGTTTCACCTCATCCGGTTCATCTCCGTGGCGAAAGGTTTGTTCATGGGGTGGCCGGGACACATGGCGCACAACCGGGCGCACGAGCGTCGTTGTGATCCTGTGATCCGACTGTGATCCGGTTCGCTTCTGCGCGTGTGTGCAACGAGATCGAACTTCTGGGCGTCCTTTTCCGTACAGGCTCTGAGCGGGGACGGGCACCCTCCCGGGCCTCGTCTGCTTGTCAAGGTTTATGACGATTTGAACACTTTCCGCTAGGCCTTGGTTCCGCAGAGTGAATAAGGGGCTCAATAGCAGATCTCGGCTTGACTCGCCCGGAGCAGCACACTTGTAATTTCACTCGTGTCGTTCAGCCGAAATCGGTAACGGCTACATCACGGGGACGCGAAAGACAGACGAGGGGCGCACATGACCGAGCTGGTGCAGCAACTGCTGGTCGACGACGCGGACGAGGAACTCGGCTGGCAGGAGCGCGCGCTGTGCGCCCAGACCGACCCCGAGTCCTTCTTCCCCGAGAAGGGCGGCTCCACCCGCGAGGCCAAGAAGGTCTGCCTCGCCTGTGAGGTCCGCTCCGAGTGCCTCGAGTACGCCCTCGCCAACGACGAGCGCTTCGGCATCTGGGGCGGTCTGTCCGAGCGGGAGCGCCGCCGCCTGAAGAAGGCCGCCGTCTGAGCGGCACGCCTGCCGGACGTCCGGCCGTGGCGGGCCCGGCCGCAGGGCCGAGCGGTGGCCCGACCCGACCTGGCCCGGGCGGCCGGGGCTGAAGCGCGGGCGGCCGCCCACACCCGGCCCGTACGCATCGCACATACATACGTCTCGAACATGTCTCGAACGGCCCGTCGCGGGTGGGTTATCCACAGGCGGCGGGCCGCTGTGATGCCCAGCCGATAGTGTGGTCGCTCGTCCGAGACGCCGCGCTGTCCCCACAGGGCACGGGCGTCCACCGCAGTCCATCGAACCGGGGCCCGTACCTCGATGTCCGTGCACAGCCACACGGCAGCCCAGCACGACTCCGCTGCCACACCTGAGTTCCCGCGTCATGTGGTGACCGCGGTCCTCGTCTCCCACGACGGCGCCCGCTGGCTGCCCGACGCGCTCGCCGGGCTGCTCGGCCAGGAGCGCCCCGTCCAGTTCGCCATGGCGGCCGACACCGGCAGCGCGGACCAGTCCGCGCAGCTCGTCACCGACGCCCTCGGCGACGATCGCGTACTGCACCTCGCCCGGCGCACCGGATTCGGCCAGGCCGTCGAGGAGGCCAACCGCACCGCCCCCGTCCTCACCCCGGACGAGCTGACCTATCTGAAGCGGCCGAGCGGCTGGGACCCCGTCACGCGCACGTGGCGCGACGACGCCTACGACATGCCCGAACTCCCGCACGGGGAGCCGGTGCAGTGGCTGTGGCTCCTGCACGACGACTGCGCGCCCGAACCCGACGCGCTGGCCCAGCTGCTGCGCGTCGTGGAGAACGAGTACGAACTGGGCCGCGACGACATCGCCGTGGTGGGCCCCAAGCTGCGCGGCTGGTACGACCGCCGACAGCTCCTCGAGGTCGGCGTCACCATCGCCAACTCAGGCCGCCGCTGGACCGGCCTCGACCGCCGCGAACAGGACCAGGGCCAGCACGACCATGTGCGGTCCGTGCTGTCCGTGTCCACCGCCGGCATGCTGGTCCGGCGCGACATCTTCGACCAGCTCGGCGGCTTCGACCGCCGCCTGCCCCTGATGCGCGACGACGTCGACCTGTGCTGGCGCGCCACCGCCGCCGGCCACCGTGTCCTCGTCGCCCCCGAGGCAGTCGTACGACACGCCGAGGCGGCCTCCCGCGAGCGCCGCACCGTCGACTGCGTGGGCCGCACCTCCGCCTCCCCGCACAAGGTCGACAAGGCGGGCGCCGTCTACACCCTGCTCGTCAACACCCGTACGGCCGTGCTGCCCTGGGTGCTGCTGCGCCTCGTGCTCGGCACGGTCCTGCGGACCCTGGCCTACCTCGTGGGCAAGGTCCCCGGGCAGGCCCTCGACGAGATCCGCGGCCTCGTCGGCACCCTGCTGCGCCCCGAGCGGATCATCGCCGGGCGGCGCAGGCGCGGGAGTCCCGTCATCGACAAGGGCGAGCTGCGGGCGCTGTTCCCACCGCCCGGCGCGACCGTGCGGGCCACCGTCGAGCAGGCCGCGAGCAGCCTCTTCGGCAGCTCCGACCCCGAGGTGGCCGCGGGCGCGGGACGGCACGGCGGCGCGATCGAGTCCGGGCCCGGCGGGGACGACGCGGACTTCCTGGAGGTCGAGCAGTTCGCGCGGCTCAAGCGCGTCGCCCGCAAGCCCGGCCCGGTGCTCTTCCTGGTGCTGCTGTTCGTCTCGCTGGTCGCCTGCCGCGCCCTGCTCGGCGGCGGCGCGCTCGCGGGCGGTGCGCTGCTGCCCGCGCCGGCCGACTCCGTTGAGTTGTGGTCGCGTTACATCGACGCCTGGCACCCGGTGGGTGCCGGTGGCGCCACGTCCGCGCCGCCCTACCTGGCGATCGTGGCGACGCTCGCCTCAGTGCTGCTGGGCTCGACCGGGCTCGCGGTCACCGTCCTGCTGGTCTGCTCGGTGCCGCTGGCCGGACTCACCGCCTACTTCGCCTCCCGCCCGCTCGTCGAGTCGCGCCTCCTGCGTGCGTGGGCGGCCGTCGTCTACGCCTTCCTGCCCGCCGCCACCGGCGCGCTCGCGGGCGGCCGTATCGGCACCGCCGTCCTCGCCGTCCTGCTGCCGCTCATCGCGCGCGCCGGCATCGCGGCGAGCGGCCTCACGAACAGCTCCGGTGCGCGTGGCAGTTGGCGCGCCACCTGGGCCTACGCCCTGCTGCTGACGATCACCACGGCCTTGACGCCGATCGTGTGGCCGATCGCGCTGGCCCTCGGGATCGGACTCCTGGCGGTGCGGCGCGCCGACATCACCGCCTACGGCCTGCGCTTCCTGGCCCAGCTCGGCGTTCCCCTGCTGGTCCTCGCCCCCTGGTCGCTGTCACTGCTCCCGTTCGGCTTCTTTCAGGAGGCCGGTCTGGAGTACGGCCCCTCGGCGGCGTCCCCCCTGGATCTGCTCGGTGCCAGCCCCGGCGGGCCCGGCACCGTCAGCGGCCTGATGCTCATCGGCGTCGTCCTGGCCGCGCTGGCCGCCCTGCTGCGCTCCGAGCGCCAGTTCGGGATCTGGACGGCGTGGGCGGTCGCCCTCGTGGGCCTCGTCTTCGCGGTCCTGTCCAACGGCTCCACCTGGGCCGGTCCCGCGACCCTCGTCTACGGCATCGCCCTCCTGGCCGCCGCCCTGCTCGGCGCCGACGGGGCACGCGCGCGTGTCGCCGAGCAGAGCTTCGGCTGGCGTCAGCCGGTCGCGGCGCTGATCGCCTTCGCCGCGGCCGCGGGTCCGTTTCTCATGGCGGCCGGCTGGATGATCGGCGGTGCCGACGGGCCGCTGGAGCGGCGCGACCCGGTGCAGGTGCCCGCGTTCGTCGCCGAGGACAGCAACACCCGCGACCAGGCCCGCACCCTCGTCCTCGACAGCGACTCCCCGGCCCATGTCGGCTACATGCTCGTCCGCGGCTCGGGCGCCCGCCTCGGCGACGCCGAACTCGCCGCCGCGGACGGGGAGAACGCCAAGCTCGACAAGATCGTCGCCAACCTCGTCGCCGGCTCCGGCGCCGACCAGGCCGATCAGCTGGGCGCGTTCGCGGTGCGTTACGTCCTCGTCCACAAGGGCGCGCCGCGTGAGGTCACGCGCGTGCTGGACGCCACGCCCGGACTGTCGCGGCTGAGCGAGCAGAACGGCAGCGCGCTGTGGCGGATCGACCGGCAGGTGTCCCGCGCGGCCATCGTCGCAGCGTCCGGCTCGGCCGAGCCTCGGTCCGTCGCCGCCGGGCCCACGGAGATCCACACCACCATCCCGGGTGGCTCCGACGGGCGTGTACTGCGCCTGGCCGACAGCGCAGACGACGGCTGGACGGCCACCCTGGACGGCAAGCCGCTCACGCCGACCACGCTCGACGGCTGGGCCCAGGGCTTCGAGCTTCCCACCCAGGGCGGCAGGCTGGACGTCACCTACGACGACCCGATCGCGCACACCGCCTGGCTGTGGGCCCAGGGCTTCCTCGCCCTTGTCCTCGTCGTGATGGCCCTTCCCGGACGCCGCCGCGACATCGACGACGATCTGCCCGAGGAAGAGCCCGCCCCGGCCGAGGCCATGGCCGGAGAGGGCCGCCGGGCCCGCCGACTGCGCGCCCAGGCCGAGGCCGAGGAGACCGGTCAGGACGGCGACTTCCCGCCCCTGCCGAAGGAGGCGCCGGCCGCCGCGATTCCGCAGCAGCAGTCCTACGGCGAGTGGGACACACGCCCCTACGCGGGCGCCGACTACGGCGGCTACGGCGGCGAGCAGTACCAGACCGGCCAGCAGTACCCGGCGGGCGGCGCCTACGACCAGGCGTACCAGGCGGATCCGTACCAGGGCGGCCAGTACGACCCGTACGCGTACGGAGGGCAGGCCCCCACCGGTGCGTACGACCCCTCGTACGACCAGACGTACCAGCAGGGCTACGACGGCACGTACGACCCGGCAGAGCAGCAACCGCACGGCAATGAGCGTTCCGACGGGAGCCAGCAGTGAACCGCACGACCCTGTCCCTCATCGCCGCCGGCACCGCCCTCGCCGCCGTCACCGGGTTCGCGGCGCTCACCACGCCGGACGCCTCCGGCGCGAACACCGCCAAGGCGGCCGCCGAGCTGCCCGTGGAGCGCACCAGCCTGGTCTGCCCGGCACCGAGCACCTCGGACCTCGCCGAGACGACGTACACCTCGTTCACGCCCGTCACCAAGGGCGCGGAGAGTGACGGCAAGGCGGAACTGCGGTCCGCGGCGCAGGAGTCGGCCGACACGGCGGGCGGCAAGGGCAAGAAGACCGACGACGCGAGCAAGACTGGGAAGTCCGACAAGCCGGTCCTGGAGGCCAAGGAGCCGGGGACGCCGGTCACCGGTGACGCGTCGGGGGCCGACTCGCCGGCGCTGATCGGGACCGCCGACGGGAAGTTCGCGCCCGGCTGGACCGTGCAGGAGACGACGGAGGTCGCCGCGGGCACCGGGCGCGGCCTCCAGGGCGTCAACTGCACCGCGCCCGACACCGAGTTCTGGTTCCCGGGCGCCAGCACGGCTCCCGACCGCACCGACTACGTCCATCTGACCAACCCCGACGACTCCGCCGCCGTCGTCGACATCGAGCTGTACGGCAAGGACGGTGCGATCGAGAGCACGGCAGGCGAGGGGATCACGGTCCAGCCCCACTCCGGTGAGCCGATCCTGCTGTCCACGCTGACCAGCGAGAAGCAGGACAACGTGACCGTGCACGTGAGTGTGCGCAGCGGGCGGCTCGGGGCATCCGTGCAGGCGCTGGACGACAAGCTCGGCGGGGACTGGCTGGCCGCGTCCGCCGACCCGGCGGGCAGTCTGGTGCTGCCCGGCATCCCGAAGGACGCCACGTCGGTGCGGCTGGTCGCCTTCACCCCGGGGGACGCCGACGCGGACCTGAAGGTGCGCCTCGCATCGCCGTCCGGACCGATCACCCCCGCCGGGAACGAGACGCTGCACGTCAAGGCGGGTATGACGAGCGCGGTCGATCTCGGTGACGTGATGCGGGGCGAGACGGGGTCGCTGGTCCTGACGCCCACGGACAAGTCGGTGCCGGTCGTCGCGGCGCTGCGCGTGGTGCGTGGCAAGGGCGCCAAGCAGGAGACGGCCTTCATACCGGCGAGCCGCGCGGTCGGCACGCGTGCGACGGCGGTGGACAACAGGGCGAAGGGCACGACGTTGTCCGTGACGGCGCCGTTCCGTACGGCGCAGGTCAAGGTCACGGCGTCGGCGGGCAGCGAGGGCGGCACGGCGGCGTCGAAGACGTACACGATCAAGTCCGGCACCACCCAGGACGTGGAGATGCCGGCGCCGAGCGGCCTGAAGGGCACGTACGCGCTGACGGTGGAGTCGGTGTCGGGCGGGCCGGTGTACGCGTCGCGGACGCTGGTGGCGACGACGGAAGGGTTGTCCGGCTTCACCGTGCAGACGCTGCCGCACGACCGGGGGACGGTGGCGGTGCCGGAGGCGGACGAGGACCTGTCGGTGCTCCAGAAGTAGGCGGCCGCCGCAGCGTGCGGGGCCGTCAGTCCTCGCCGTAGCGGGGGTCCACCGTCTCGGGGGTCAGGCCCAGCAGCTCCGCCACCTGTTCCACGACCACCTCGTGGACCAGGGCCGCCCGGTCGTCACGCCCCTTCGTGCGGATCTCCACCGGCCGCCGGTAGATGACCACCCGCCCCGGGCGCCCCTCGCGCGCGGGAACCGTGCCGCCGAGGGGGACCGCCTCGTCGTTCCAGGTCCGGCCGTCCAGGCGGGGGACCTCCAGGACCAGGAAATCGATGTCGGCCAGCTGCGGCCAGCGGCGTTCGAGGCGTTCCACGGAGTCCTGCACCAGGTCGGCGAAGGCGTCGGCACGGCTCGCGGCGAGCGGGACCTGGGGTGGTGCGATCGGGCCGCGCATGCCCCGCCCGTGGCGATCACGGCGGCGGGGCCCGGGGCCGGCGGCACGGGGCGGTACAGGGGTGTCCATCACTGCTGAAGCGTAGTCCTCGTGGCCGCTGCGTGTCCGATCCCCATGTCGTGGCAGGGGTGGTGTTCGGCCGCGCGTACGGCATTGTCGGCAGATGACCATTCCAGCCAAGGTTGGGCTCGTTTCCGTATCTCTCCGAGACTGTCGTTGGCGAGGTGATTGACGGGGTTTGTGGTGAGTGGTGACCGGTCCCAGGGATGTTCGGGATCTCGGAGGCAGGCTTCCTTGCAGGTCAGCGAGTTGGGACAGAAGGGGTGTGTGGGGTGTTTCACAGCACGACACGGTGGAGTGACCTGGGGGAGAGTCGTCGCGGCCCGCTCAAGAGTGCGGTACCGTCCAACGTCGTGAGCCCTGTACGTCGCTGTTCGCGCACCGCTTGCGGCCGTCCCGCCGTCGCGACGCTGACGTACGTCTACGCCGACTCGACCGCGGTCCTCGGCCCGCTCGCCACCTATGCCGAACCCCACTGTTACGACCTGTGCGCCGAGCACTCCGAGCGCCTCACCGCCCCGCGCGGGTGGGAGGTCGTGCGCCTGCTGGACGGCTCGGCTCCGGCCCGCCCCAGCGGCGACGACCTGGAAGCGCTTGCCAACGCCGTGCGCGAGGCGGCCCGTCCGCAGGAGCGGGCGGCCGAGGCCGGCGGGGCCGGCGGTCGCGGGGCCGACCCGATGGAGGTCGCGCGGCGGGGTCATCTGCGGGTACTGCGCTCGCCCGACAACTGACGGCCGGGCCGCTTCCCTCTTCCGCTTTCTCGCGCATTCTCCCGCGCTTTCGTCTCGTTGAATGATGCACGGTCATTGACGCGTACTTGTCGCGGACACGACCATTCCGTTATGCCGGAGCGAGAAATCGCTTTCCGCATGACGGAAACCGGGGAGGCGCCCGTGTACGTCCAGGAACTGGAACCCGTCGCCGGCTCGCTGGGCCTGTCCGCCCTGGTGGCCGCGCTGCCACTCGTGATCGTCCTGGTCCTGCTGGGCGGGGTCCGGATGAAAGCGCACCTGGCGGGGCTCACCGGACTTCTGGCGGCCGTTCTGGTCGCCTGGCTCGCCTACGGCATGCCGCTCGACCAGACGCTCTCCAGCGCCGCCCAAGGCGCCGCCTTCGGGTTCTTCCCCATCCTGTGGATCGTCGTCAACGCCCTGTGGGTGTACCGGATGACCGTCCGCACCCGGCACTTCGACATCCTGCGCAGGTCCTTCGGACGGCTCTCCGACGACCCGCGCATCCAGGCGCTCGTCGTCGCCTTCTGCTTCGGGGCTCTGCTGGAGGCGCTCGCCGGATTCGGGGCGCCCGTCGCGATCTGCTCGGTCATGCTCGTCGCCCTGGGCTTCGAACCGGTGCGGGCGGCGGTCGTCGCCCTGGTCGCCAACACCGCGCCGGTGGCCTTCGGCGCAATGGGCACGCCGGTGGTGACACTGGCTCAGGTCACCGGACTGCCGCTGGACGACGTGGCGTCCGTGGTGGGGCGTCAGACGCCGTTGCTGGCCCTGATCGTGCCCCTCGTGCTGGTCGGGCTCGTGGACGGACGGCGCGGACTGCGGAAGACCTGGGTCCCTGCCCTGGTCTGCGGATTCGCCTTCGCCGTCGCCCAGTTCGCCGCCTCCAACTACGTCTCCGCGCAACTCGCCGACATCGGCGCCGCCTTGGCCGGGGCGGGCGCCCTGGTCGCCGTACCGCACGCGCGTGTGCCCGCCGCCGAGGCGGTACGCGCGTCCGTGCTGACCGGCGCGAGGAGCGAGGAGCTGGACGAGGACGATCCGCAGCGCGAGGTCGTACGGGCCTACGCGCCGTACGCGTTGATCGTCGTGATCTTCTCCATCGCACAGATCCCGGTGGTCAAGGACTGGCTCGCCAAGGCGACACAGACGTACGACTGGCCCGTCCTGAACGTCGCGAACCCGGCCGGCGAGCCGGTCGGCGGCAATGTCTTCAGCTGGCCGATCGTGTCCACCGGCGGCACGCTCGTGCTGATCGCGGGCGTGTGCACGGCGGTCGTTCTCGGTGTGCACACGCGCGTGGCCGTCAGGGAGTGGGCCGCGACCGTGCACGAGTTGAGGTTCGCCATTCTGACCGTGACGTCCGTGCTGGCCCTCGCGTACGTCATGAACCTCTCCGGCCAGGCCGCCACCATCGGCTACTTCGTGGCCGCGGCAGGCGCCGGGCTCGCCTTCCTGTCCCCGGTGCTGGGCTGGTTCGGTGTGGCCGTGTCCGGGTCGGACACCTCGGCCAACGCACTGTTCGGCGCGTTGCAGGTGACCGCGGCCCATGAGTCGGGGCTCTCGCCGGAACTCCTGGCCGCCGCCAACAGTTCAGGTGGTGTGCTCGGCAAGATGATCTCGCCGCAGAACCTCACCATCGCCTGCGCGGCCGTAGGACTCGCGGGCCGGGAGGGGGACCTGCTGCGGCGGGTCCTGCCGTGGAGCATGGGCCTGCTGCTGGTGATGTGCCTGATCGTGGTCGGCCAGAGTTCACCGGTGCTGGGCTGGATGCTGCCCTGATCTCCGCGCTGACCTCAGGTTACGGCTCGGGGTCCAGTAGGTGGCCGCACGTCCCGCTGTCAGTGGGTGCGGGTAGTTTGGGGCGACCGATAGGACTTTCAGGAGGGTTGGCCGTGGCTGATCTGTCACAGCTCGTGAAGGCGTACGACGTACGCGGGGTCGTCCCGGACCAGTGGGACGAGTCACTGGCCGAGCTCTTCGGGGCAGCCTTCGTCGAGGTGACGGGCGCGAGCGCGATCGTCATCGGTCACGACATGCGCCCTTCGTCCCCCGGCCTGTCCCGCGCCTTCGCGCGCGGGGCGGCGGCCCAGGGCGTCGACGTCACCGAGATCGGTCTGTGCTCCACGGACCAGCTGTACTACGCCTCGGGTGCGCTGAACCTCCCGGGCGCGATGTTCACGGCCTCGCACAACCCGGCCCAGTACAACGGCATCAAGATGTGCCGCGCGGGCGCGGCCCCGGTCGGCCAGGACACCGGCCTCGCACAGATCCGCGAGCTGGTCGAGGGCTGGACCGAGTCGGGCGCCCCGGCCCCGGCCGCGCGGACGGGAACGATCACCCGGCGCGACACGTTGGAGGACTACGCGGCCCACCTCCGCTCCCTCGTCGACCTGACCTCCATCCGCCCCCTGAAGGTCGTGGTGGACGCGGGCAACGGCATGGGCGGCCACACCGTCCCGACCGTGTTCGGCGGCCTCCCGCTGGACGTCGTCCCGATGTACTTCGAGCTGGACGGCACCTTCCCGAACCACGAGGCGAACCCGCTGGACCCGGCGAACATCGTCGACCTCCAGAAGCGGGTCCGCGAAGAATCCGCCGACCTCGGCATCGCCTTCGACGGCGACGCCGACCGCTGCTTCGTCGTCGACGAGAACGGCAACCCGGTCTCGCCGTCCGCCATCACCGCCCTGGTGGCCTCGCGCGAGCTCGCCAAGCACGGCGGCAAGGGCACGATCATCCACAACCTGATCACGTCCTGGTCGGTCCCGGAGGTCGTCAGGGAGAACGGCGGCACCCCGGTCCGCACCCGCGTCGGCCACTCCTTCATCAAGGCGGAGATGGCGAAGTCCGGCGCCATCTTCGGCGGCGAGCACTCCGCCCACTACTACTTCAAGGACTTCTGGAACGCCGACACGGGCATGCTGGCCGCCCTCCACGTCCTCGCGGCCCTCGGCGGCCAGGACGGCCCCCTGTCCGCCCTGGTGGACCAGTACGACCGCTACACCGGCTCCGGCGAGATCAACTCCACCGTCGCCGACCAGGCCGACCGCCTCGCCGCCATCAGGACCACGTACGAGGCCCAGGACGGCGTGACACTCGACGAACTCGACGGCCTGACCGTCACCACCGCCGACTGGTGGTTCAACGTCCGCCCCTCCAACACGGAACCGCTCCTCCGCCTCAACGCGGAGGCCCGGGACGAGGCGACGATGACGAAGGTGCGGGACGAGGTGCTGGGGATCATCAGAGCCTGACGGCCGGGGCATCGCCGGTCCAGGAATCTTCAGCCCGTCCGGCGTTTGAGGACGAGGCCGCAGGCCGAAGCGGGGGTCCAGGGGGCGGCAGCCCCCTGGCGGGGTTGAAGGGGCGGAGCCCCTTCAAGGGATGGGACGGGTAGGGGCGGCGGGGGCGAAACCCCCGACGGAAACCACAACGCCGCCCAACCCCGGCACCCCGCCCCCACCGGCGGTACGCTGACCAGGCACATCCGCACACACACCCGTACCACCCCCACCCGCCCGAGAAGGGACCAACCATGCCGCTGGAAGCCGGCCTCCTGGAGATCCTCGCCTGCCCGGCCTGCCACGCCCCCCTCAAGGAGCAGGACACCGAGCTGATCTGCACCGGCCAGGACTGTGGCCTGGCGTACCCCGTCCGCGACGGCATCCCCGTCCTGCTCGTCGACGAGGCCCGCCGCCCCGCGTAACGCGCCGCCCGCGACGTACGACGTCCAGCCACCGGCACGGAACCGACGACCGCCCGCCGACACGACACCGGCAGCCGGCGACGAACGAGGACACCGCCGACCGGCGGCCGAAGACCGCAGTCGGCAACCGGCAGTCGCAACCGGCAACGCACAAGGCCTGCGGCAACCGGCAACTGACGACCCGCCCGAACAGACAAGAAACCCCGCGACCGAGCAAAGCCCCCCGGCGCACAACCCGCGCAGGACCCCCGCCCCAAGACAACCCGGCGATCGGAGGCTGCCGCCCATGCTCGACGAATCGCTGCTGGACACGCCGGAGGCGCTCGCCGAAGCCGACCGCCGTGCCCTCCTGCGCGGCGCGGCCGAAGCCGGCGCCCGCGTCCGCACCGCCGCCCGGCACGCCGCCGAGGCAGGCGTCCACGACCTCAAACCCGACGGCCGCCCGCGCGCCATCATCCTCGCGGGCCCCGGCACCGCCGCCATCGGCGTCGCCGACCTCCTCGGCACGCTCGTCGGCGCCACCAGCCCCGTCACCCGACTGGCCCCGGCCGGCGTCGCCCCCGCCGCCGGCGCCCTGCGCTGGGAACTGCCCGGCTGGGCCGGCTCCGTGGACCTCCTGCTGATCACCACCCCCGACGGCACCGAGCCGGGCCTGTCCCTGTTGGCCGAGCAGGCCTACCGGCGAGGCTGCACGGTCGTCGCCGTGGCCCCGGCAGGCTCCCCGCTCACCGAGGCGGTGCACAACAACCACGGCCTGTTCGTGCCGATGGCGACCGCCCCGTACGAGCAGGACGAGGCGGTCGCCGCCTCCGCCCCCGGCGTGCTGTGGGCGCTGCTCACCCCGCTCCTGGCGCTCCTCGACCGCACCGGCATGCTCACCGCCCCACCGGACGCCCTGGAGAAGGTCGCCGACCGCCTCGACCACATCGCCGAGCGCTGCGGCCCCGCCATCGCGACCTACAGCAACCCCGCCAAGACCCTGGCCGCGGAACTCGCCGACGCGCTCCCGCTGATCTGGACCGAGGGCGTCTCCGCGGGCCCGGCAGGCCGCCGTTTCGCCGCCGCGCTCGCCGAACTCTCCGGCCACCCCGCCCTCGTCGCCGAACTGCCCGAGGCGCTCGCCTCGCACAACGCCCTGCTCGCGGGCAAGCTCGCGGCGAGCGCCGACCCCGAGGACTTCTTCCGCGACCGCGTGGAGGAGCCACCCGCCCTGCACGCGCGCGTGGTGCTGCTGCGCGACCGCCCCCTGGGCGGCCTCACCGCCGCGCCCGCCGCCCGCGACCTGGCCCTGAGCCATGACACGCCGATCAGCGAACTGGAGCCGGAACCCGGCGGCGAGCTCGAGACCCTCGCGGAACTGATCGCCATCACGGATTTCGCCGCCGTTTACCTGGCGCTCGCCTCGGGAGCCTGATCTGTCTCAGGACGCCCCGGCAGCCGTACGGCAGAGGAACCGAACAGGAACCCACGAGGTACCGACGAGGAACCGACGGTCGTACACCAGGCGAACCCGCGTCCTCCAGGAAGAGAAGCCGTCGTAGTCGTACTCGACCCGCAGAGAGCAGGCAGAGACCCGCATGGACCGCCTCGACAACACCGTCCGCCCCTACGCCTGGGGTTCCACCACCGCCATCCCGGAGCTCCTCGGCGTCGAGCCGACCGGCGAACCGCAGGCGGAGATGTGGATGGGCGCGCACCCGGGCGCACCCTCGCGCACCGCGCGCGGGACACTCGTCGAGGTCATCGAGGCGGCCCCGGAGCGCGAGCTGGGCGCTGCTGCCGTGGCGAAGTTCGGCCCCCGGCTGTCCTTCCTGCTCAAGATCCTCGCCGCCGGCGCCCCGCTCTCCCTCCAGGTGCACCCCGACCTGGAGCAGGCGAAGGAGGGTTACGCGGACGAAGAGCGCCGGAACATCCCCGTGGACGCCGGCCACCGCAACTACAAGGACGCCAACCACAAGCCCGAACTGATCTGCGCGCTCACCGAGTTCGACGGGCTGTGCGGTTTCCGCGACCCCCTCCAGGCCGCCGACCTCCTCGACGGCCTCGGCGTCGACTCCCTCAAGCCGTACGTCGACCTGCTGCACGCCCACCCCGAGGACGCGGCCCTGCGCGAGGTGCTCACCGCGATCCTCACCGCCGACCCGGCCGACATGGCCCGTACCGTCACCGAGGCCGCCACCGCCTGCACCCGCCTCGGCGGCGACTACGCCCCGTACGCCGACATCGCCCACCACCACCCGGGCGACCCCGGCGTCATCGCCGCCATGCTGCTCAACCACGTCCGTCTCCAGCCCGGCGAGGCCCTGTTCCTCGGCGCCGGCATCCCGCACGCCTACCTGACCGGCCTCGGCGTCGAGATCATGGCCAACTCCGACAACGTCCTGCGTTGCGGCCTCACCCCCAAGCACGTCGACGTCCCCGAACTCCTGCGCATCGTCCGCTTCGAGCCGAGCGACCCGGGCGTGCTGCGCCCTGAGGCCGCCCCGGACGGCGAGGAGGTCTACGAGACCCCGATCGACGAGTTCCGGCTGTCCCGGTACGTCCTCCCGGAGGGCACCACCGCGCACGACCTCACCCGCCCGACCCCGCAGATCCTGCTCTGCACGGCGGGCAACGTCCGCGCCGGCGAGCACGAGCTGACGCCCGGCCGGTCCGTCTTCGTACCGGCGGGTGAAAAGGCCGAAGTGTCCGGTGCCGGTACGGTCTTCCGGGCCACGGTCGTCGCCTGACCGAGGGCATCGGACGACCCGGCGCGTCGTTGTCGGACCGGGCTGCAACAATGGCCCACCGGCAAAGGACGGGCAAAGCCATGGGGGGCGCACGCTCCCCTCGGCGAGACCCGGGACGGCGCACCGGCGTACGTACGAAGGCCACGACGGCCACGAAGGCCACGACGGCCCGACGGCAACGAAGGCTCCGAAGGCGAAGGGACAACGCGACACATGAGCGCGTCAGGCGGAACCAAGGCGATCGTGGCGGCACTCGCCGCCAACCTCGCGATCGCGGTATCGAAGTTCGTGGCGTTCGCGTTCAGCGGCTCGTCGTCGATGCTCGCCGAGGGCGTGCACTCGCTCGCCGACTCCGGCAACCAGGCCCTGCTGCTGGTCGGCGGCAAGAAGGCCCAGCGCGAGGCGACCCCGCAACACCCCTTCGGCTACGGCCGCGAACGCTACATCTACGCCTTCCTCGTCTCGATCATCCTCTTCTCCGTCGGCGGCATGTTCGCCCTCTACGAGGGCTACGAGAAGATCAAGCACCCGCACGAGATCGAGCACTGGTACTGGCCGGTCGGCGTCCTCGTCTTCGCGATCATCGCCGAGACCTTCTCCTTCCGCACGGCCATCAAGGAGTCCAACGTCCTGCGGGGCAGGAAGTCCTGGAAGGAGTTCGTCCGCCACGCCAAGGCCCCCGAGCTGCCCGTCGTCCTGCTGGAGGACCTCGGCGCGCTTGTCGGCCTGATCCTCGCCCTGGGCGGCGTCGGCCTGGCCCTGATCACCGGCGACGGCGTCTGGGACGGTATCGGCACGATCTGCATCGGTGTCCTGCTCGTCCTGATCGCGGTCGTCCTCGCCATCGAGACCAAGTCGCTGCTGCTCGGCGAGTCCGCGGGCGCCGAGGAGACCACGAAGATCGAGGCCGCCATCGTCGACGGTGACACCGTCACCCGCATCATCCACATGCGCACGCTCCACCTCGGCCCCGAGGAGCTCCTGGTCGCCGCCAAGATCGCCGTCCAGCACGACGACACGGCCACCGAGATCGCCGCCGCCATCGACGCCGCCGAGGCCCGCATCCGCGAGGCCGTCCCGATCGCCCGCGTGATCTACCTCGAGCCCGACATCTACAGCGAGACCGAGGCGGCCAAGGGCGCCGACCGCGAGGCCACGCCCGGGGGACCGGCACCGCACGGCGCGGGCCACTGACGCCCACGCATCCCGAGGGGCCCACCGGAACCGATCCCGGTGGGCCCCTCGCCCATGCTGCCTCCGCCTGCGACAGCCCGTCAGACCTGTGCCGTCCACGGCGGCGGGGGCGGGACGACCGCCCGGGCCTTCCGCCGTACGACCACGGCGGCGATGCCCAGGCCGACCCCGGTCAGCACCAGCACCAACCCGAGGATCATCGCCGTCCCGAGCACCGCCGGCATGGTGTAGTCGTCGAGCACCCGCCCCCGGACCGCGGACACCGGCAACGTCCCGCCCTGGTCGTCGAGAAAGGCCCGCGAGTCAAGGGCGTTGGCGCGATGGTCCCCCAGCAGGAACAGCCGCCCCTCCGGGACCCGCACCTGGTAGGGGGGCATGGCGGACCCGCCGGCGGCATCCCCGTCCTTCAGATACGGCTCTTGGAGCGGCTTCCCGTTCACCGTGACCCGCGCATCCGCCCCGCTCCCCGCGCAGCACGCCACACGGTCGCCACCCACGCCGATGACCCGCTCCATCACCAGCCCGTCGAAGCCGTACCGATCCGGATCCGAGAACAACACGACGTCCCCGGCCCGCACCTCACCGCCGTCGACCCGCTCGTAGAAGATCCGGTCACCCGGCCCGTACGTCGGCCCCATGCTGTCGCTCGACACGACGGAACCCCCGAAGCCCGTCCGCGCGTACGCCAGACCCCCGAGCCCCAACAACAGCCCTACCAGCCCCACTACAACGGCAGCGATTCCCAGCCCCCGCCCCTTGCCGGCCATAACACCCCTCCCATGCGGCCCATCCGCGGCCGCAGAGCGTAGCGGGTGCACGTGACCCGTATCCCCCATCCGGGTGAACGGGCCCGTGCCCGGAACCTGGGAATGCGGGCCCGCACACGCGCCTACCCGACCTCGCGCAGCACCCCCACGACGGCCGATCCGTCCGCCGCGGCCGGCAGCCGCTCCCTGAACCCGGCGTCCATCAACTTCCGCGACAGCAACGCCAGGATCCGCAGATGCTCGTCACCCGCGGCTGCTTCGGGTACGGCGATCACGAACACCAGCCTCGCCTTCGTACCGTCCGGCGAGCCCCACGACCGGTGCCGTCACCGCATCCGTCTTGGCATGCGGAATCGCGATCTCCTTCCCGAGCCCGGTCGTCCCCTGCACCTCCCGCCGCAGCGCGGTCGCCACCAACTCGTCGACATCCGCGACCTTGCCGGTACGGGCCGGCAGCTCGCTCATCTCCCGGATCGCGGACTCTTTGTCGTCCGCGCGGAGTTCGACCTGCACCGTCTGCTGCGTGAGGTAGCCGGAGAGAACCTCACCGACAGCGGCCTCGGGGACCGGAGCGCTGCCCGCCTTCTCCTTTGACGCCACGGACTCCTCGGGTGCCGCGGGGGACACACTCGCGTCGCTCGCCGCCCCCGACTCGCGTACGGCAGTGCGCTGCGCCAACGACACCGCCGCCACCCGGCCCGTCATGTGACCGACGCCATCACCAAGAACAACACCTCGCCCATCTCCGCTCGCCCCCGCCACAAGCCCTTGGCGGACGGGATGGATGGCGCGATCTGTTCGAAGGCGGACTGGGGTCGGCCGGGCCTCCCGGTGTAGCTTGGGACGGAGCCAGACGTCGCTGCTGATGGCGGTCGGGCGGTCCCGATGCGGACCGGCCGAGGGAGAGAGGGCCTCCGACGGACTGCGCTGCGCGCACGCGGGCATGCCTGTGTCCTCTTCGGGCACCCCTGTGTCCGCCGCCGCGCAGACCAGCCGTACCCACCTCGCCCCGATCCCGAGGAGCAGCTCGTAATGACGACTGTCGAGAACCGACAGGACTTCAAGGTCGCCGACCTCTCCCTGGCCGACTTCGGCCGCAAGGAGATCACCCTCGCCGAGCACGAGATGCCCGGCCTGATGGCGATCCGCAAGGAGTACGCCGAGGCGCAGCCCCTCGCGGGCGCCCGCATCACCGGCTCCCTGCACATGACGGTGCAGACCGCCGTCCTCATCGAGACCCTGGCCGCCCTCGGCGCCCAGGTCCGCTGGGCCTCCTGCAACATCTTCTCCACCCAGGACCACGCCGCCGCCGCGATCGCCGTCGGCCCGAACGGCACGCCCGACAACCCCCAGGGCATCCCGGTCTTCGCCTGGAAGGGCGAGACCCTGGAGGAGTACTGGTGGTGCACGGAGCAGGCCCTGACCTGGCCGGACAGCCCCACCGGCGGCCCGAACATGATCCTGGACGACGGCGGTGACGCCACCCTCCTCGTCCACAAGGGCGTCGAGTACGAGAAGGACGGCAAGGTCCCGTCCGTCGACACCGCCGAGTCCGACGAGCACCGCGTCATCCTCGAGCTCCTGCACCGCACCATCACGGACGGCTCGCAGAAGTGGACCCAGCTGTCCTCCGAGATCCGCGGCGTGACCGAGGAGACCACGACCGGCGTCCACCGCCTGTACGAGATGCAGCGCGACGGCACCCTCCTGTTCCCGGCGATCAACGTCAACGACGCCGTCACCAAGTCGAAGTTCGACAACAAGTACGGCTGCCGCCACTCCCTCATCGACGGCATCAACCGCGCCACCGACGTACTGATCGGCGGCAAGACCGCGGTCGTCTGCGGCTACGGCGACGTGGGCAAGGGCTGCGCGGAGTCCCTGCGCGGCCAGGGCGCCCGCGTGATCGTCACCGAGATCGACCCGATCTGCGCCCTCCAGGCGGCGATGGACGGCTACCAGGTCACGACCCTCGACGAGGTCATCGACAAGGCCGACATCTTCATCACCACGACCGGCAACAAGGACATCATCATGGCCTCGGACATGGCCAAGATGAAGCACCAGGCGATCGTCGGCAACATCGGCCACTTCGACAACGAGATCGACATGGCCGGCCTCGCCAAGGTCCCGGGCATCGTCAAGGACGAGGTCAAGCCGCAGGTCCACACCTGGACCTTCCCGGACGGCAAGGTCCTCATCGTCCTGTCCGAGGGCCGCCTGCTGAACCTGGGCAACGCCACCGGTCACCCGTCCTTCGTGATGTCCAACTCCTTCGCGGACCAGACCCTGGCCCAGATCGAGCTGTTCACCAAGCCGGACGCCTACCCGACCGGCGTCTACACGCTGCCCAAGCACCTGGACGAGAAGGTCGCGCGCCTCCACCTGGACTCGCTCGGCGTGAAGCTGACGAAGCTCCGCCCCGAGCAGGCCGCGTACATCGGTGTCGAGGTCGAGGGCCCGTACAAGCCGGACCACTACCGCTACTGAGCCGAGCAGACCTCCGAGGCAGGCCCCCGCACCCCCGTGTCGGGGGCCTGCCCCTTTGGCCGTGCGGCACCTCACTCGGCCCACGCGACCACCTTTTGTGTCCGTGGGACCGAGCCCCGCGCAGCCGGACCAGGCCGTCAGGCACTCAGACCCTCAGGCCGCCAAGCGGCCCAGAGCCACCAAGAGCCATCAAGACCCAGGACCCCGATGCCCCGCGGCCGCTATTCGCTCCATGATCCGCACGATCACACCCCCCTCGCAGAAGAGCACTTCCACTGCGCCCCCGGCCCTTCCGGCTGGCGCTACGTCTCCCAGCTGACCACCCCTGCGGGCGAGCACAGCGGCTCCGTCGACCTCACCCTGGACGAACTCGGCCGCCCTCTCCGGCTCGAACTCCACGCAGGTGGCTGGCAGGTACGCGGTGCCGCCCTCGACGGCGTCACCTGGGTCCGTACCGACCCCGCCGGGGCCCATGCCACGGAAGGCAATGTGCGCGCCCACGCCTTCACCGGGACGTCCCCCGCGTTCCTCATCGCCACCACTCGTCTCCTGCGCCTCACCCCTTCCGACTCGGCAAACCGCGTACGCCTCGTGGCCCTCACGGACCCGGTCCTGGCCCCGCGCACCGTGGACCAGTCCTGGGCCTTGGTGAACAGACAAACACACGCCACTGACAACGGCCCCTTGGCCGTGGACGCATACGAGGTCACGGCCCTGGACACGGGCGAGCGGCACGTCGTACACATCGCGGGCGACGTGGTCCTCGCGGCACCGGGCATCGAACTGGAGGACCTGGACTCGCCGCCCTCGACGTTCGCCTGAGCGCTCGGCGGAAACCTTGACCGGGGAGGGCGCCTAAGCCGGCGGGACGAAACCGGTGGAGGGCCGGTCGTCCGACGGAGTCTGTGGCGCCGGGGCCGCCTCCGTGCCGTACGGCGCACGCGAAGGCGGTGCAGCGGTAGCGGGCGCAGGAGCCGTGGTCGGCATGACCGACGGACCGTACGCACCAGGTCCACCACCCGCAGCACCGGCGTCGACGGGCCCTCCACCCGCGGCCGACCCGTTGCCGAAGGCCCGCCGCGCCTCGCGCGTCTGCCGTTCTTGCAGAACCGCCGCCAGATACGCCGCCGGCGGCACACCCTCGGGCGCCGGTGCGCCCGTACGCGCCGCGAGGTCGGTCGCAAGGCGCTCCGCCATGCTCCAACCGACCTGAGGGTCGAGTTGCTGCATCCGCATCAGGTACTGGCGAATGGCCAGCCACAGGTCACTGGGCACCGCCGAAAGGTCAAGCCCCGAGAACCGCCCGGCCAACCACGGCGGAGGCGGGGGAACGAAGCCCGTCCGCGCGAGTGGCACCCGTTCCCGTACGACGAGCGTCCCGGCGAACACATCACCGAGCCGCCGCCCGCGCGCGGACACCAACGAAGAGATGACAGCGATGACGCCGAGCGTCATCAGAATCTCGATCACACCGATGAGGCCACGCACCAGCGCGTGCCGGAACCGGATCGGTCCGCCGTCATCGCGCACCACCCGCAGCCCACACGCAAGCTTCCCGAGCGAGCGCCCATGGCTCAGCGTCTCGACCGCGATCGGCCCGCCGACCAGCAGCAGAACGAACATCGCAATCGACAACGCCGTCTGCGCCGCCTCGTCCAAAGAAGCCGTCGCCGCCACCACACCAAGGGTCACGACGATGTACGCCATCAATGCCACGGCCAGATCGAGCAGCACGGCCAGCGCCCTGCTGGGCAGCTTCGCGGGGCGCAACTCCAAGGCCACCGCCTCACCCGTCACCAGCTCACTCACGCCGAACGTCCTTCCCCTGACCTGCCCTCGGAATGGCCAGTCTGCCAAGCTGAGGGCGCATTGCGCCGCAGTACGACAAGCTGACACCTACGACGAGTCGCCGACGAACAGCCGAGGAGCAGAAAACCAGATGGACCTCGACGTCTTCGTCACCGCCCACCGAGCCGAGTGGGACCGCCTCGACGCCCTCCTCGGACGCCAGCGCCGCCTCACCGGCGCCGAGGCCGACGAACTCGTCGCCCTCTACCAGCGCACGGCGACTCATCTGTCCCTGATCCAGTCCAGCGCCCCCGACCCTCAGCTGACAGGTCGGCTCAGCCAACTGGTGGCACGCGCGCGCAGCGCCGTGACAGGCACCCGACGTGCCTCGTGGCGAGACGTCACACGCTTCCTCACCCAAGGATTCCCAGCCGCGGTCTACCGGTCGCGCCACTGGTGGGTCCCCACCGCGCTCCTCTCCACGCTCGTCGCCGCCCTGCTCGGCTGGTGGATAGGCACCCATCCCGAAGTACAGGCCACCATCGCGGCCCCCAACGAGTTGCGCGAGCTCACCCGCCCAGGCGGCCAGTACGAGACGTATTACTCCAGCCACCCCGCGGCGTCCTTCGCGGCACAGGTCTGGACGAACAATGCCTGGGCCGCCGCTCTCTGTCTGATCCTCGGCGTCTTCCTGGGGCTCCCGGTGCTCTGGATCCTCTTCCAGAACATGCTCAATCTGGGCGTCGGCTTCGGCCTGATGTCCTCGGCAGGTCGCCTGGACACTTTCCTAGGCCTGGTCCTGCCCCACGGCCTCCTCGAACTGACCGCGGTCTTCGTCGCCGCCGGCACCGGCCTCCGCCTGGGCTGGACCCTCATCGACCCGGGCCCCCGCACGCGACGCTCAGCCCTGGCCGAGGAAGGCCGAGCCGCGATCGGCATGGCGATAGGCCTGGCCCTGGTCCTCTTCGTCTCCGGCGCCATAGAAGGTTTCGTCACCCCATCGGGCCTGCCCACCTGGGCACGCATCAGCATCGGCGTCGTCGCTGAACTCTCCTTCCTCGCCTACGTCTATGTCCTCGGCGGACGTGCCGCCCGCGCCGGAGAGACGGGCGACGTCGACGCGACCGAGCGCAGCGCCGCCGTTCCGACCGCGGCCTGATGTGCGTACACACCTGTTGAGCTGCTAGTCTCCTCTTCGCCCCGCAGGAGCCGTTGACACGGAGCTGGCGGGGAGGTAGATTCGAACAGTTGCCTGGAAGTGGATGAAAGTCCCGCCGGGCAGAGTGAGTGTCTGTCTGCTTCAGCGGAATGTTGATTCCCGAGAAGCCCCTCCCGATGAATCGGAAATGAGTGGCCGGTCAGTCCGGCCCGGAACTTCTGATAAAGTCGGAATCGCCGGAAAGGGAAACGCGAGAGCGGGAACCTGGAAAGCACCGAGGAAATCGGATCGGAAAAGGATCTGATAGAGTCGGAAACGCAAGA
>NZ_JAGMUL010000104.1 GCF_019049285.1 Streptomyces sp. AC550_RSS872 | reverse complement strand
ACCCCAGGTCTTGATCCCGCCGCTCGTCCCCACCGTGGGCGCCCCTTTGTCAGTGCCGGGCCGTAGGGTGGTCGCTCTATGACAAAGCCCTCACTCCCCGAACTCCTGCATGCCGCCGTCACTGCCGTCGGCGGTACGGAGCGCCCCGGCCAGGTGACCATGGCCGAATCCGTCGCGGAGGCGATCGACGGCGGGTCCCATCTGCTGGTTCAGGCCGGCACCGGCACCGGAAAGTCGCTTGGCTACCTCGTTCCCGCGCTCGCTCAGGGGGAGCGCGTCGTCGTGGCGACGGCCACCCTGGCGCTCCAGCGCCAATTGGTGGAGCGTGACCTGCCGCGCACCGTCGAGGCACTGCACCCGCTGCTGCGCCGACGCCCCGAGTTCGCGATGCTCAAGGGCAGGTCGAACTACCTGTGCCTGCACCGTCTGCACGAAGGCGTGCCACAGGACGAGGAGGAGGGCCTCTTCGACCAGTTCGAAGCCGCCGCACCCACCAGCAAGCTGGGGCAGGACCTGCTGCGGCTGCACGAGTGGTCGGACGAGACGGAGACGGGCGACCGGGACAACCTGACACCCGGCGTGTCCGACCGGGCCTGGGCCCAGGTGTCCGTGTCGTCGCGTGAGTGCCTGGGTGCCTCGAAGTGCGCGTACGGCGCCGAGTGCTTCGCCGAGATGGCCCGCGAGCGCGCCAAGCTCTCGGAGGTCGTCGTCACCAACCACGCCCTGCTCGCGATCGACGCCATCGAGGGCGCCCCCGTCCTCCCGCAGCACGAGGTCCTGATCGTCGACGAGGCGCACGAACTGGTCTCCCGCGTCACCGGAGTCGCCACCGGCGAACTCACGCCGGGCCAGGTCAACCGCGCGGTGCGCCGCGCCGCGAAGCTCGTCAACGAGAAGGCCGCCGATCAGCTCCAGACTGCCGCAGAGGGCTTCGAAAGGCTGATGGAGCTTGCCCTGCCGGGCCGTCTGGAAGAGATCCCGGAAGACCTCGCCTACGCTCTCATGGCGCTGCGCGACGCCTGCCGCACCGTCATTTCCGCGATCGGGGCGACCCGCGACAAGTCGGTGCAGGACGAGGACGCCGTCCGCAAGCAGGCGCTGGCCTCGGTGGAGTCCGTGCACGACGTGGCGGAGCGCATCACGAACGGCTCCGAGTGGGATGTCGTCTGGTACGAGCGTCACGACCGTTTCGGGGCTTCCCTGCGCGTGGCCCCCATGTCCGTGTCGGGCCTGTTGCGGGAGAAGCTCTTCGCGGATCGGTCCGTCGTCCTGACTTCCGCGACCTTGAAGCTCGGCGGCGACTTCAACGGCGTGGGCGCGTCTCTGGGACTCGCACCCGAGGGCACCGAGGGCGATGACCTTCCGCAGTGGAAGGGAGTGGATGTCGGCTCGCCCTTCGAGTACCGCAAGCAGGGCATTCTGTACGTGGCCAAGCACCTGTCGCGCCCCGCGCGGGACGGCGATCGGGTCGACATGCTCGATGAGCTGACCGAACTCATTCAGGCTGCGGGTGGCCGCACGCTCGGCCTGTTCTCCTCGATGCGAGCCGCACAGCTGGCCGCCGAGGAGCTTCGCTCCCGCATCCCCGAGTTCCCGATCCTCCTTCAGGGCGAGGAGACGCTCGGCGAACTGATCAAGAACTTCGCGGCCGATCCGAAGACCTGCCTCTTCGGCACACTGTCCCTCTGGCAGGGCGTCGATGTCCCCGGCCCGAGCTGTCAGCTGGTCGTCATGGACAAGATCCCGTTCCCGCGCCCCGACGACCCTCTGATGAGCGCTCGCCAGAAGGCGGTGGAAGACGCCGGTGGCAACGGCTTCATGGCGGTCGCGGCCACTCATGCCGCGCTGCTCATGGCGCAGGGCGCCGGCCGCCTCGTACGGGCATCGGGCGACCGCGGCGTGGTCGCCGTACTGGATCAGCGGCTGGCCACAGCGCGGTATGGGAGCTATCTGAAGGCGTCACTGCCCGACTTCTGGTACACGACGGACCGTAATCAGGTTCGAAAGTCGTTGGCCGCCATCGACGCGGCGGCGAAGAAGTCGGAAGCGGAACAGTGATCGGGGGTTAGCCTGTCGCGGCATCGCGACAGGCTAACCCCCGATCTTGCATCCACTGACCTCGGGGTCGGCACCGCTCAGGATCTGGAACAGCACAAGCCCCGGACAGCACAGGGCCCCGGAACCGGCGCAGAGGTTCCGGGGCCCGGTCAGAGGGCGACGCCGTGCGCTTCGCCCGCCGCGGCCGTCACACGCGCCGCAGCACTGCCACCACCTTGCCCAGGATGGTCGCGTCGTCACCGGGAATCGGCTCGTACGCAGAGTTGTGGGGGAGGAGCCAGACGTGGCCGTCCTCGCGCTTGAAACGCTTGACGGTGGCTTCGCCGTCGAGCATCGCGGCCACGATGTCGCCGTTCTCGGCAACCGGCTGGCGCCGGACCGTGACCCAGTCGCCATCACAGATCGCGGCCTCGATCATCGAGTCACCGACGACCTTCAGGACGAACAGCTCGCCGTCGCCGACCAGCTGTCGAGGGAGGGGAAAGACGTCCTCGACGGACTCCTCCGCGAGGATGGGGCCACCGGCGGCGATACGGCCGACCAGCGGAACGTAGGACGCGGCGGGCTTGCCGGTGGTGTCCGTGGGCTGCACAGAGGCGGCCTGGTCGGAGCCGCGCACCTCGTACGCGCGCGGGCGGTGCGGGTCACGGCGGAGGAAGCCCTTGCGCTCCAACGCCATGAGCTGGTGTGCCACCGAGGACGTACTGGACAGGCCGACCGCCTGACCGATCTCCCGCATCGACGGCGGGTAGCCGCGCCGCTGCACGGAATCCCTGATGACCTCGATCACACGGCGCTGGCGATCGGTGAGCCCTGAGCTGTCCGCCCGGATGCCGGGAGGTCGGCCCGGCAGGGAGCGCTTGTGCCCCTCGGGATTCATGGCTTCGTTCATCGCATGCACCGGCTCGAGTCGGCCCTGGGAGCGGTCCTGGGCAGTGATGGTGGCACTGTCTGCGGTGGTGGTCACGTCGGCCCCTCTCGATGGTCTCCCTGCTGCACAACGGTAGTTGCTTTCGAAAGGTTGCGCCAAACACACGTTCGAGTGAAAAATCGCGAATCACCTGACGTGATCGTGTGTCCGGGTGTATGGCTGGCGCGCGGTACGGCGGGCAAAAGGGTTCATTGTTGTACCCTTCACCGCCGGGGTGACGACCTCGTGGGTTGTTGCCCCAGTCTGCCATCCGAGATCGGATCAGCCGGGAACCGACCCCCATCTGTGCGGGAGTCCCACGTCCCCTTCGTGCGGCGCTCACGGTATCTCCGTATGTGCCGGGGCGATACGCCCGTGCGTCAAAGTGTCCGGCGCGCCGGGGCGGCTGTATGGCGCCTGCCATGGTCTGTGCGACACGCGCGAACCGTGTCGATGTATGAGCCAATCCCCACATCTAGTGGTTGGATTGCGGCAGCAGCCCAGAAGTTGTGGTCCCCCCGGTCTTCGGCCGCTCGGAGATCGCCTATGCTTGGGGCTGCTTCGAGGGGCCCATGAGGTCCAGCGAGGCTATTGAGTCTGCTGTGAGGAGGGTTGGAAGTTATGCACTGCCCCTTCTGCAGGCACCCCGACAGTCGCGTCGTCGACAGCCGTACGACCGACGACGGCACCTCGATCCGTCGACGCCGTCAGTGTCCTGACTGCTCCCGTCGTTTCACGACGGTGGAGACATGCTCGCTGATGGTGATCAAGCGGTCCGGAGTCACCGAGCCATTCAGTCGTACCAAGGTCATCAACGGCGTGCGCAAGGCATGCCAGGGACGACCGGTCACCGAGGACGCGCTCGCCCAGCTCGGCCAACGGGTCGAGGAGGCGGTGCGAGCCACCGGAAGCGCCGAGCTGACCACCCACGATGTGGGGCTGGCCATACTCGGCCCGTTGCAGGAGCTCGACCTCGTGGCCTTTCTGCGATTCGCCTCCGTCTACCGGGCGTTCGACTCGCTCGAGGACTTCGAGGCCGCGATCGCGGAACTCAGGGAGACGACGGGGCGCCCCGCCGCGGACGACGACGACCGCGAAGACGACGCCGACGCAGTCACGGGGGGCCAGGAAGACGAGCGCGGGCCCGGAGGGACTCCACAGGTCCCCGTGCCCGCCAACGCCGCCGACTGAGGGCGGGCCGGATCCGGTCTTCGGACCTTCGGATCCGGCCCGGGGGCGGCGACAGAAGACCTGCTGCGGGTGGCAATCGGACGGTGCCCGCAGCACCAGACAGAACACGTGCCACGGGGAACATCGGGGCACTTCAGGGCGTTTTAGCCCGTACAGGGAGGCGGCATGACAGAGACGGCGAGCGGTCCGGCACGGAGTTCCCGCGCCAAGGGCACCAAGGCGACCAAGGGACTGCGTATCGAGCGCATCCACACCACCCCCGGCGTACACCCGTACGACGAGGTGGCCTGGGAGCGCCGTGACGTCGTCATGACCAACTGGCGCGACGGCTCTGTGAACTTCGAGCAGCGCGGCGTCGAGTTCCCCGACTTCTGGTCGGTGAACGCGGTCAACATCGTCACCAGCAAGTACTTCCGGGGTGCCGTAGGCACCCCGCAGCGCGAGGTGAGCCTCAAGCAGCTCATCGACCGCATCGTGAAGACGTATCGGAAGGCCGGCGAGGACTACAAGTACTTCGCCTCGCCCGCCGACGCCGAGATCTTCGAGCACGAGCTGGCCTACGCCCTCCTGCACCAGATCTTCAGCTTCAACAGCCCCGTCTGGTTCAACGTCGGTACGCCCCAGCCGCAGCAGGTCTCCGCCTGCTTCATCCTGTCCGTCGACGACTCCATGGAGTCGATCCTCGACTGGTACAAGGAAGAGGGCATGATCTTCAAGGGCGGCTCCGGCGCCGGCCTGAACCTCTCCCGGATCCGCTCCTCCAAGGAGCTGCTCTCCTCCGGTGGCAACGCCTCCGGCCCGGTCTCCTTCATGCGGGGCGCAGACGCCTCTGCAGGAACGATCAAGTCGGGTGGCGCCACGCGCCGCGCCGCCAAGATGGTCATCCTCGACGTCGACCACCCCGACATCGAGGACTTCATCGAGACCAAGGTCAAGGAAGAGGAGAAGATCCGCGCCCTGCGTGACGCGGGCTTCGACATGGACCTGGGCGGCGACGACATCACGTCGGTCCAGTACCAGAACGCCAACAACTCGGTCCGTGTGAACGACGAGTTCATGAAGGCCGTCGAGCAGGGCGGCAAGTTCGGCCTCCGCGCGCGGATGACCGGCGAGGTCATCGAAGAGGTCGACGCCAAGGCCCTGTTCCGCAAGATGGCCGAGGCCGCCTGGGCCTGCGCCGACCCGGGCATCCAGTACGACGACACCATCAACCACTGGCACACCTGCCCGGAGTCCGGCCGTATCAATGGCTCGAACCCGTGCAGCGAGTACATGCACCTGGACAACACGTCCTGCAACCTGGCCTCGCTGAACCTGATGAAGTTCCTGAAGGACGACGGCAAGGGCAACCAGTCCTTCGAGGTCGAGCGCTTCGCGAAGGTCGTCGAGCTCGTCATCACCGCGATGGACATCTCCATCTGCTTCGCGGACTTCCCGACGCAGAAGATCGGTGAGAACACGCGCGCGTTCCGCCAGCTCGGCATCGGCTACGCCAACCTCGGCGCCCTGCTGATGGCGACCGGCCACGCCTACGACTCCGACGGCGGCCGTGCCCTCGCCGGTGCCATCACCTCCCTGATGACGGGTACGTCGTACAAGCGTTCCGCCGAACTCGCCGCGGTCGTCGGCGCGTACGACGGCTACGCCCGCAACGCCCAGCCGCACCTGCGTGTCATGAAGCAGCACGCCGACGCCAACGGCGTGGCCGTACGCATGGACGACCTGGACACGCCGATCTGGGCCGCCGCCACGGAGGCCTGGCAGGACGTGCTGCGCCTCGGCGAGAAGAACGGATTCCGTAACTCCCAGGCGTCCGTCATCGCCCCGACCGGCACCATCGGTCTCGCGATGTCCTGTGACACCACCGGCCTTGAGCCCGACCTCGCGCTGGTCAAGTTCAAGAAGCTGGTCGGCGGCGGCTCGATGCAGATCGTCAACGGCACCGTGCCGCAGGCCCTGCGTCGCCTGGGCTACCAGGAGGAGCAGATCGAGGCGATCGTCGCCCACATCGCCGACCACGGCAATGTCGTCGACGCCCCCGGCCTCAAGCACGAGCACTACGAGGTGTTCGACTGCGCCATGGGCGAGCGCTCCATCTCCGCGATGGGCCACGTCCGCATGATGGCCGCGATCCAGCCGTGGATCTCCGGCGCCCTGTCCAAGACGGTCAACATGCCGGAGTCGGCGACCGTCGAGGAGGTCGAGGAGATCTACTTCGAGGCCTGGAAGCTGGGCGTCAAGGCGCTCGCCATCTACCGCGACAACTGCAAGGTCGGCCAGCCCCTCTCCGCCAAGACCAAGGAGAAGGAGAAGACCGAGATCACGGAGAAGGCCGAGGCCACCATCCGTGAGACGGTCGAGAAGGTCGTCGAGTACCGCCCGGTCCGCAAGCGCCTCCCCAAGGGCCGTCCCGGCATCACGACGTCCTTCACGGTCGGTGGTGCCGAGGGCTACATGACCGCCAACTCCTACCCGGACGACGGTCTCGGCGAGGTCTTCCTGAAGATGTCCAAGCAGGGCTCGACTCTCGCGGGCATGATGGACGCCTTCTCCATCGCCGTATCCGTCGGTCTCCAGTACGGCGTGCCGCTGGAGACGTACGTCTCGAAGTTCACGAACATGCGCTTCGAGCCGGCCGGCATGACGGACGACCCGGACGTGCGGATGGCGCAGTCGATCGTCGACTACATCTTCCGCCGCCTGGCGCTGGACTTCCTGCCCTTCGAGACGCGTTCCGCGCTCGGCATCCACTCCGCCGAGGAGCGTCAGCGTCACCTGGAAACCGGTTCGTACGAGCCGTCCGAGGACGAGGTCGACGTCGAGGGCCTGGCCCAGTCGGCGCCGCGCGCCCAGGAGCTGAAGGCCGTCGCCACACCGAAGGCCGAGGCATCGGCGGCCAAGCCCGCCCCGCAGCAGGCCCACACCAGTGCCGAGCTGGTGGAGATGCAGCTGGGCATCCAGGCCGACGCACCGCTGTGCTTCTCCTGCGGCACGAAGATGCAGCGGGCCGGCTCCTGCTACATCTGCGAGGGTTGCGGCTCGACCAGCGGCTGCAGCTGAAAATAGGCGGAATGGCATCGGATGCAAGACTCGACGTGACCCGCGAAGCTAGCTGACCTGTGGGTCTTGAAGGGGACCGGCCATCGGCCGGTCCCCTTCGGCCCTGGTGGACCGGGGGTGGTGCAGCGGTTCGAGAATTCACCCACGCATGCATCGCTCGCCTGCGGTCGCAGCGGCTGAGGCTCGCCGTGTCGACAGGCGCGTGGGCTCAGGGGACCATCGTCGCGTGCCGTCCGAACTGAATCACCTCGCTCTCCGCATCGTCACGCCGGACCCGGCTGAAAGCGGAGGCGCAGTCGAGGTCCGACTGATCATCGACGATCAGGACATCTTGGCTACCGCCTTCGAATCGGGCCCAGCAGAAGATCCCCGACATCTCCTTGTGCCCTCCAGCCCGCTGATGCCGTCGCACGAACCCAAAGAGGTTCGGCTCGCTGAAGCCGAATGCACGGAGGCCTGTTGCGGCGCCGTCTACGTGACGATCAAGCGTGAGGGCAGGACCGTCGTTTGGGATGACTGGCGGAACCCGGACGGCGATCTGGATCTTCCTCCGTATCGGTTCGACGCGCAGCAATACGGTGCCGAGGTTCAGCGCGCAGTTGCTGACCACAGTTGGGAATGGCCGGCCCGCACCATCGCCCGACTCCTGGAAGAGGGCCTACAGCAGCAAACCCAGTGGCTTGATCAATGGGAATGCCAACTCGCTTGGGTCAGCGCCCTGCCCTGGGAGCGGGATCGCGTCGCCGTCGCCTTCTTCCATCCCGGTCGGCCGACCGGGAATGACGAGGGGCCTTGGCTGCAGTTCCGCCATGTCCTGCCCGTCACTGACGACGCCCCCGAAGACCAGGTCAACCGGATGCTGCGAGATCTCCTCCAGGTCGATCCCCGGGCGACTGGCGAACTCTGCGGTGGTTCACGCGAGTTTGCCAAGCAGTTGGGATATCCGTGGCCGCCGCGATTCCGGCCCTGAGGGGGGAGGAACATCGGGTCTTGTGGCGACGGTCCTGCCCTGGCATGCTCCTGGCCATGATCAAGAGAAACGAGCCTTCCGCCCGCCGATGAGCGAGGCGACCGGGATGAAGCTCCCCGGATCACAGGTACCGCTGTTCGACTACGCGCTGGCACTGCACAAGTCCACTCCGGACAAGCCTCTTCCGCGCGACGGAGAGCCGTATCCAGAAGATCGGGCGCACCGTCGACGACCTCGCCCCGCGGCCCCCGAGGACCGAAGCCACATCGGGTGGGACGTGGCATCCGTCTTGGACGCTCACCTCGCCCGGCCTTCGGCCAGCCCCAGCGACCTCGCCGATGCTTTCCACGACTTCTACGTCCCGATTCACGAAAACGAGCACATCAGGGCGGTGGCCCAGCAGGCTGACAGAGACCGAGTTCTCCAGGCTGGTCGGTGGCTGGTCAGGCACGGCGCCGACCGCTGCGCGGCCACCGTGGGCCTTGCCCTCCTTGCGGCCGTGGGTACGGCCGACGACATCCCACTGATCCAAACGATCGGACTTCGGTCCAACCGCTTCGGCCCACTCGCGGCGCTCGCCTTGGAACGGCTGCCCGGAGGCGGCACCGAGGCCCTCCTCTGGCTTGCTGACCGAGTCACCGGCTGGGGGCGGGTCTACGTCGTGGAAGCCCTCTGTCGACTCGACGATCCTGCTGTCCGGCTCTGGCTCCTTCGCAGGGCATGTGACGGCGACTTCCTCAACGCGTACTTCGCCGGCCGTGTCGCCGAGACCACAGACTTGCACGAAGTTCTCATCGAACCCTGCGTGGACGACGAGATCGCAGACCACTCCGGCAGACTGCTCCTCGTGCTGACCTACAGCCAGGGTATGGGCGTGACCCTCTCGCGATACCCCCATGCGGAGGCAGTACTGGCCGCGCATCTGCGTCATCTTGAGCGTCTGGAGCCCACCGCCAGTCGGTATACCACTGCCGCGTGGCTGGCCAGCAGCCTCGGGGAGCATGGCGACGCAGGGTCGATCGGGCTCGCCGAGCGTTGGCGGTCCTATCGGGACCGCTATCTGGCACTTCTCGACCGCGAGGACTGGTGCCAGGCGGCCAGGAAGGCCCTCGCTGCCAAGGAACCCGGGGTCCTGCGGCTTGCAGATACGGCGTCGGGCCACGGTCTGCGAGCGTTCGCCGACCGGTCACCATCGGGCGAGGACTAGCGAACGCCAGGAATCTCTACCGGCGCCAGTACACCGGCCAGGGGCGTGGCCCCGGGCGCCGGTCAGCCGTTGAGGTGACCTCACAAAGGCCCTGAAGAGGGGCGTCGGCCATATATGTCGGCGCCCTTCTTCGCGGTATGCCCTGGCGAGCCCAAGAATTGCTCAGGGCTTGCGAGCCCTTCCCATGGTCGCTGTGAACGTCTCCGGGTCGTCCTCGAAACCGTGGATGCCCGGGTGGAAATCCCACGTGCTCGATCCCTCGCGTACGAACTCCGCGACCGTCGTCGCCGTCGCCCCGAGGACACCGCCGAAGTCGTCCTCGGCCATGACCGTGTAGCCCTCACGGATGCGCAGAGCCGGATTGATGACGCTGACGAAGGTGCGCTTCGCGGGGTTCTGCTGGATCACGACTCCGACCATCACGCGCGCGTACCGGCTGTCGAGCCGGTCGAGCTCCACGGTGAGGACCTCGTCCCAGCCGAAGCCCTTGCCGTCCTTGCTGTCCCGGTTGAGATAGATGGTGCCGTCAGGAGAACGGCTGTCGAAGTGCACCACGTAGGCGGGATCACCGTACGGGTCGCTCGCCAGGTAGGTCGCGGCGACGAGGTCCAGGTCGGTGGGCGGCTGCCCCGCCGGACTCGGATCCCACTTGAGTGAGATCTCGACCTTCCGGATCCCCTTGTTGATGGCGTTCACCAGGCTCCCCTTCCCCGTTTTGCGTTTGTCTCAGCCCGAACTGCCCAGCAGACGAGGCCGGTTGTCCATCCTGCCACGCGCGCGGGAACGTACGCCGGAGAGCACTCCTGCCGAGAGTGACCGGCGCCACGCTCCGTGGCCTTACGATGGCGCGGTGCTGGTCAAGTGGATTCGCTGCACCGTGGTGGACCGCCGCGGCTTCGAGCGGGGGCAGCGAAAGTGGGCGGGGCTTCTGGGGGAGCCGGGATTTCGGGGGCAGGGTGGTGGCTGGAGTCGGGGGCGGCAGGGGGTGGCGCACATCTTCTCGTTCTGGGAGAGCCGTTCCTTCTACGACTCCTTCATGGCCCGCTCCCACGACAGACTGGCGACCGCGCAGTCGGGCACCTTCAAGGACATACAGGTCAGACTCTTCGACTACCGCTTCGACGTGAAGACCGGTTTCGAGCCGCGCTTCACCGACGCGGATCTCGTCCGGGTGGCCCACTGCCGTGTCCATGAAGAGCGGGCCGAGCACTTCACGCTCATGCAGGAGAAGGTCTGGAACCCCGCGATGGCCGGCTCCCCGGGCATGATCCGCGGGCTGTTCGGTGAGGCACCGGGGCACGAGTTCCTGGTGCTGTCAATGTGGCGGTCGGCCGCGGAGCACGGTAAGTACCGGACGGAACGCGTGGAGCGACTGGCGCTGCGAGCCCAGACCGAGGCAGACATCGCGGCCCTTACGGGTGACATCGTGGAGCTCGAACCGACCTGGACGGTTTGAGTTCCCGACCCGCCTCGGTGCGTCTTGACGCGGCTGGCGGTGCAGGAAATGTGTGACCTACGCCGTATGAGCCTGTACGAGTCTTCGATGGGCCGTGACCCGATCTAGGGTTTTGGCATGGCACGACCACGGCGCATCGTCCTTGTCCGGCACGGCGAGTCAACGGGCAATGTTGATGACACCGTCTACGAGCGTGAGCCCGACCACGCCCTGGCCCTGACCGCGCGGGGCCGGTTGCAGGCAGAGGAGACCGGGAAGCGGCTGCGGGAGGTGTTCGGCCGGGAGCGGGTCAGCGTGTACGTCTCGCCCTACCGCCGTACGCACGAAACGCTGCGGGCCTTCCACCTGGACCACGAGCTCATACGCGTACGCGAAGAGCCCCGGCTGCGCGAGCAGGACTGGGGAAACTGGCAGGACCGCGACGACGTACGCCTCCAGAAGTCATACCGGGACGCCTACGGCCACTTCTTCTACCGCTTCGCCCAGGGCGAGTCCGGCGCCGACGTGTACGACCGGGTCGGCAACTTCCTGGAGAGCCTGTTCCGCAGCTTCGAGGCGCCCGACCATCCGCCGAACGTGTTGCTGGTGACCCATGGACTCGCGATGCGGCTGTTCTGCATGCGCTGGTTCCACTGGACGGTCGCGGAATTCGAGTCGCTGTCGAACCCCGGGAACGCGGAGATGCGGATGCTCGTTCTCGGGGACGACGGCAAGTACACGATTGACCGGCCGTTCGAACGCTGGCGAGATCCGGAACCGTACGGGATCACCGGATAGAGTGGCAGAGCGATGACCGCTGACTCCTCTCCCGAAGGGCGCCTGGACCGCGCCCTGGCCAGCCTGCGCGGACTCGCGGTGGGGGACGCGCTGGGTTCGCAGTTCTTCGTTCCGGTGAACTACCCGCTGCTGAAGCGCCGCGAGCTGCCCTCCGGGCCCTGGCAGTGGACGGACGACACGGAGATGGCCTGTTCCGTGGTCGCCGTTCTGGCCGCACACCACCGCATCGACCAGGACGCCCTGGCCCGCTCCTTCGCCGAGCACCACGACTTCGACCGGGGCTACGGCCCTGCCGTCAACCGGCTGCTGCGCCTGGTCCGGGAGGGTGGCGACTGGCGCGAGCTGTCGGCCGCACTCTTCAACGGACAGGGCTCCTGGGGCAACGGCGCCGCGATGCGGATCGCGCCCCTCGGCGCCTGGTACGCGGACGACCCGGAGCAGGCGACCCATCAGGCCGAGATCTCCGCCTACCCCACGCATCAGCACCGCGAGGCCGTGGTCGGCGCCATGGCTGTTGCCGCCGCTGCCGCGCTGGTAGCCGCTCCTGGCGGCCCGCCCAGCCCTGAATCACTTCTCGACGACGTCATCGCCCTCGTGCCGAAGAGTGCGGTCGGAGCAGGCCTGCGACGCGCCCGGGACATGCTCGACTACGGCGACGCGAGCACCGTCGCGGCTGTCCTGGGCTGCGGGCGCCGTACGACGGCCCACGACACCGTGCCCTTCGCGCTCTGGTCTGCGGCGCGGGCTCTCGGCGACTATGAGCGGGGCTTCTGGACGACCGCGCAGGTCGGCGGTGACGTGGACACCACGTGCGCCATCGTGGGCGGTGTAATCGGCTCCGGGAAGGCCGGGTCGGTGCCGGCCGAGTGGGTGGAGCGCACTGAGGCGTTCCCCGAGTGGCTGGCTACTTCGGCGTAGCGTCCCGCGCATTACTGCCGGCCTCGACTCTGATGACTTTCTGTGCGCGGTGGGAACTCTGTGTGACCAATCGTCCGTTGTCATGGCAGTTGGTGTGCGGCCCCAATCGGGCCGTACGCGCACATGACGTACGAGCGGCGTCGGGGGTGGGGTCATGGAGTTCGTGTCAGTGCTTGGTGCGCTGTTCGTCGCGGCGACCGTCGCGTGGAGCGGCGTTCGGCTTTCCTGCGCCCGACGGGTTTGTCTGTCGTCGGTCGCCATGAGGGTGGTGCGGATGGCCGGCTCGTCGTCCTCGCCGACGGTCCCCCGGACGCGATCCGGCCATCCGCGGCCCCTGGAGGGCCGGGCTGAGTCAGCCGGCCATCGGACCCGCCGTCCCCGCGAGGGCGTCCAGATCACTCTTGCGGACCCGGATCACGAACCATGCGGTGGCCAGGGCGAGTACGGCCATCGCTGCGGCCGCGACGAAGCCCATCGATATGCCCTGGGTGAGTACTTCGTGTCCCCAAGGGCCGGGCAGTTGCTGAGTCTTGGCGAACTCCGCCTTCTGCTCGGCCGATCCCTCCGCCATGAACTTGGGCAATTGCTTCTCCGCTTCGTCCCTGCTGGCCGAGCCGAACACGGTCGTCAGGATGGACAGGCCGAGGGAACCGCCCACCTGCTGCGTGGCGTTGAGCAGCCCGGAAGCCGCGCCGGCCTCGTGCTGAGCGACACCGGACACCGCGGTGATCGTCAGCGTCACGAAGTTCAGACCCATGCCGAAGCCGAAAGCAAGCATCGGGCCGAGGACTCCGCCGACGTACGAGCTGTCGGAGCTGAGGAGGGTCTGCCAGGCCAGCCCGATCGCCGTGAGCGCCGAGCCCACGAGCATGAACGGCTTGGGGCCGAGTACCGGCAGGAAGCGCTGCGACAGGCCCGCGCCGAGCGCGATCACGACCGTCACCGGAAGGAACGCGAGACCGGCTTCGATCGGGCTGTACTCCAGCACGTTCTGCACGAACAGCACGATGTAGAAGAACATGCCGAACATCGCCGCGGCGAGGCTGAGCATGATCACGTACGTTCCCGAGCGGTTGCGGTCGGCGAACATCCTGAGCGGCGTGATGGGCTCCCGGGCCCGGGACTCGATGAACGCGAAGGCCAGCAGCAGGACCACCGCGGCGCCGAAGGACCCGATGGTCAGGCTGTCCCGCCACCCTTCGTCCGCGGCACGGATGAAGCCGTAGACCAGGGCGGCCATGCCTGTCGTCGAGGTCAGCGCGCCCGCGATGTCGAAGCGACCGGTGTGCCGCTCGGACTCGCTGATGTACAGCGGCGCGAGCACGGCGATCACGATGCCTATCGGCACGTTGACGAAGAGTACCCATCGCCAGTCGAGCCATTCGGTGAGCATGCCGCCCGCGAGCAGGCCGATGGCGCCACCGCCCGCGGAGACGGCGGCGAAGACGCCGAACGCCCGGTTGCGCTCCGGGCCTTCGGGGAACGTCGTGGTGATGAGCGCCAGCGAGGTGGGCGAAGCGATGGCGCCCCCCACGCCCTGGAGCACACGCGCAGCCAGCAACTGCCAGGGCTCCTGGGCGAGTCCGCCGAGCAGGGAGGCGAGCGTGAACAGCAGGATGCCGGACATGAAGACCCGGCGACGGCCCAGGATGTCACCCGCGCGGCCACCGAGAAGCAGCAGGCCGCCGAAGGTGAGCGTGTAGGCGCTGACGACCCAGGTGAGGTCGGTGGTGCTGAACTTCAGAGCGTCTTGAATGTGCGGGAGCGCGATGTTCACAATCGTCGCGTCGAGTACCACCATGAGTTGGCAGGCCGCGATGACGGTGAGCGCGATGCCGGGATGCCCCTCCCGGCGGGCCGCACCTGGTTTCTGATCTTTGATCAACTGAGAGGTTGTCACTATGGGTCCCCCACAAGTGCCTTAGTGAACGCTCGCGTTCACTGCCGCGTCAACCGTAGTGAGTCCCCAGTAGTGAACGCAAGCGTTCACTTAGGTTGTTGTAGTGCGGTCCGTCCCCCGCAGTGGCCGCGCGGTGCTCACCTGTCCCCGGAATCCCCGCTTCCCCTGCTCGTTGGAGACGCTCAGATGGTTACCTCGCGCTGGACGGCCGCCCCCGCTCAGACGGCCTCTTTTCGCCGGCGTGGCGCCGTGCTCGAACGCGCCATCCTCGATGCCGCGCTGGAACAGCTCAGTACGGTCGGATGGAACGGCCTCACGATGGAGGGCGTCGCCGCCGGTGCGCAGACCGGGAAGGCCGCCGTCTATCGGCGCTGGCCGTCCAAGGAGGACCTCGTCGCCGATGCGCTGCGCGCCGGGCTGCCGTCGTTCGAGTCGGCTCCCGATCTGGGGAGTGTGCGCGAAGATCTGCTCGAGCTGTGTCGGCAGGCGCGTGAGGCGATGTTCTCGCGCCCCGGTTTCGCGCTGCGATCGGTGATTCACGAATGCGACAGCCTCCAGGCGGAGCGGTTCCATGGCGTGATCTTCGAGGGGGTCGTGGAGCCGACGATCGGGTTGCTCCGGGAGGTCATCACCCGTGGCATTGCGCGAGGAGAGGTGCGGGCTGACGCGGCGAACGGCTATGTGTTCGATGCCATTCCCGCGATGATGATGTATCGATCAAAGATGTGCTCAAGCGAATGGAGCGATCGGGATCTCGAGGAGATGATCGACCAGTTGATGCTTCCTCTGCTCCGCCCGTCGCGCGACTGAAGCGTCGCTCCGGCGGCCTGGAGGTTGCTTCGGCGAACCGGGGTGTCGGAGCCTGCCGCGGTCGGCGTACGCTAAGGGCGCCATGCCGTACGAACCGCCTACTCACACCGTCGAGCGCTCCCTTCGAGCCACGACCGGAGCGAAGATCATTGCCGGTGTCGACGAGGTGGGGCGCGGCGCGTGGGCCGGTCCCGTCACCGTCTGCGCGGCGATCACCGGACTGCGTCGGCCCCCCGCAGGGCTCACCGACTCCAAGCTGCTCACCATCAAGCGGCGCACCGAGCTCGCAGATCTGCTGCGGACATGGGTGACGTCGTACGCCCTCGGGCACGCCTCTCCGGAGGAGATCGACGACCTGGGGATGACGGCCTCGCTGCGGCTTGCCGCAGGTCGCGCCCTGGAAGCGCTGCCGGTCCGTCCCGACGCGGTGATCCTCGACGGGAAACACGACTATCTCGGGGACCCGTGGAAGGTCCGTACGGTGATCAAGGGCGACCGGTCGTGCGTGGCGGTCGCGGCGGCCTCGGTGATCGCCAAGGTGCAGCGCGACAAAATGATGGCCGAACTGGGTATCGACCATGCAGACTTCGGTTTTGCGGACAACGCCGGGTATCCGTCACCCGTGCACAAGGCCGCACTGGCGGAGCGGGGACCCACCCCGTATCACCGGTTGTCGTGGGCGTATCTTGATGCGCTGCCCCAGTGGCGGCATCTCAAGAAGGCCCGCACCTGGGTGGAAGGAAGCGTTCCGGAGATCGAGGGGCAGCTCGGCTTCGATTTCTGACGATTCCGCTCGCGCTTGTGTGCCACCCACTGGCGCCAGCCGCACCAGCGTTTGATAAACATCAGCTCATGCCTCTCATTCCCGAGGAGCCTCAGATTCACGAGAGTGCCCAGGGTCCCCGCGCCACGCCGGCCAACGGCCGTACCGCGCCGACCCCTCGCCCCGTACCCGGCCCCCGCCCCGCGGCTCCGTCGCGTCCCGGCCGACCCGGGCCCCTGCGGCCCGCGCCGCCGGTGCAACGTACGCCGCGCGACATGGCCGTGACCAAGCCCGGACCCACCGGTCCGGCTGCTCCCGCCGCCTCCGCACCGGCTGCGGCGACCCCGCAGATCCAGCTGATCCCGGCTTCGCCCGAGGGCGCGCTCGACGCCGCCGAGGAAGCCGTCGACCTGCTCCTGGACTCGGGCCGTGCCCCCAGCGACGTGCTGGTGATCACCACGGGAGAACAGCACCCGTGGGCCGCCCACGAGCTGTCCTTCGGCGAAGCCGCCTACTGGGCGCAGCACGATGCGGGTGATGACGTCTTCTACGCCGATGCCGCGGTCGCGGACCGTGCCGCGGTGCGTCCCGTGGTCGTCGTGGCCGTCAACGGCGGCCCCGACACCGCTGCCGCCACCGCCCTGCCGCTTGCTCTCGGCCGGGCCGGTGCCCTGCTGATCGTCTGCGGTGACCCGCAGCGCATCAACTCGGTGCTGGGCGCGGGCGTCTGAGCCGCATCCGGCTCGTCCGGGGGGATCTCCGCGGGGCACAAGGGGGACGGGACGCCGTCGCTGAGGCGGCGTCTGCACGGTGGCGCCTTTGGCGTGCGCGCACGAGCGGGAAGCGCGCTGTGCACGGCCCGGTGGACGCTCGTGATCGTCCATGCCGACGGACAGTCGTCGTGCGTCGTCCAGGCGTGAGGGCGGGCCGATCGTCAGACACGTGATGCCGCGATGGCGCATTGGCGGGAGTTCCGGGCGCGTCGCCGACTGGTTCGTGGTGTGAGCTGGACGGGCTGCGGCCTGCCGTTGCTCGGTCACGATCGGGCAGCCCCGGTCGCCCGTGTCGTGGCGTCCACGGTGGCCGATGTCATGCGTCGAGCGCGCTCAGGAGCCGTCGTGCCCGTACGGCAGGCGTCGCGTCTCGTGCAGCAGCGTCGTAGCCCCCGCCGCGGGATCCGTATCGCTCACGTCGTACGGCACGGCCGCGCTGTCGGCCGAGAAGCCCGGTCGGTGCCCTCAGCGGGCTGCCGCGCGTCGCAGGACCTCCGAGGCCGCGCCGCCGGTGCGGGGTATCGGGAGCGGTGACTCAGACGTGGCGAAAGGCTCTGGTGCCGAGTCGGTGTTGGGGCGGCGACCGCCGCGCCCTTCGCCGAGGACCTGCCAGCCGTCACGGGTCAGCGTGATGTACGCCCCGCAGCGCAGCCCATGCAGGGTGCAGGCGTCACGCAGACCCCACATCCACGCGCCGTCCTCCTCCGTCCAACGGGCATCGCCCTCACGGCAGTAGAGCAGCACCGCGGTGCGCACCGGGGTGCGGCGCCGCAGGTCGTGCGGGATGACGCGGCGCAACTGGGTGAGCAGCGCGTTGCGGAACATCCAGCCGTCGGCCGGGGACGGGCGGCGGGTGAACGAGGCGCTCGCCCGCAGTCGCTCGTCAGCGTCGAGGACGGCCACGATCGCCGTCGCCGGTTTGGGGCGGTGCCGGGAGTGCAGACCGCTGACGACCTCGCGGGGGTTGCGCAGCAGCGGGATGCCCGCGGCGGCCCACTCCGCGGGTTCGAGCATGCGGGCCAGAGGGTTGGCGGATGCGGCGGACAGGTCGGCTGACGTCGACATGGATGCCGCGGAGGACGGAGCGAATCCGAAGGTCACGGTCCTCCCTTCGGCTACGCGCCCACACGGCGGGCGAGATCGGAATCGGGGGAGCGCACACCGCAGCAGAGCCCTACCGGACCACGGACGAGCCGTGCGGGGAGCGGACTTCAATTCTTCCTGCCGAACCTGAATGCGGCAACGAGCAATTGGGGCCACCGACCGTTATCTGGTGGTGCGAGGGTTATATCCCTACCCAGTGCGTCACCGTGCGATGCATGGGACGGCCCTGCATCACGCGGTCGTGGCTGCTCACCCGCTCTGCCGACGGCGCAAGAGCGCCGGTTGCGCCGGTTGAGGTGGCTGATTGTCAGTGCCATCAGGTTGCATGGAGGCATGAACAATCTGGAGCTCCGCGCTGAAGCCGATGCCATCCTCGCTGAGCTTGTCGGCGCCCAGAAGGGCTCGGCACGGCTGCGTGAGGACCAGTGGCAGGCCGTGGCGGCTCTGGTGGAGGACCGCCGACGCGCCCTGGTGGTGCAGCGCACCGGCTGGGGCAAGTCAGCGGTGTACTTCGTCGCCACCGCCCTGCTGCGCCGGCGTGGCGCCGGTCCGACCGTGATCGTCTCCCCACTGCTGGCACTGATGCGCAACCAGGTCGAGTCGGCGTCGCGGGCCGGCATCCAGGCGCGCACCATCAACTCGGCCAACCCCGAGGAGTGGGACACGATCTACGGGGAGGTCGAGCGCGGTGAGACCGACGTTCTCCTCGTGAGCCCGGAGCGCCTCAATTCCGTGGACTTCCGCGAGCAGTTGCTGCCCAAGCTCGCGGCCACGACCGGCCTACTGGTGGTCGACGAGGCACACTGCATCTCCGACTGGGGCCATGACTTCCGGCCCGACTACCGCCGGCTCCGGGCGATGCTCGCCGCGCTGGCCCCCGGCGTTCCGGTGCTGGCGACCACGGCGACCGCCAACGCGCGCGTGACGGCGGACGTGGCCGAGCAGCTGGGCACCGGTGCCGGCGAGGCCCTGGTGCTGCGCGGCTCGCTGGAGCGGGAGAGCCTGCGACTTGGAGTGGTCCAGCTGCCGGACGCCGCACACCGTCTGGCCTGGCTGGCCGAGCACCTGGACGAGATGCAGGGCTCCGGGATCATCTACACACTCACCGTGGCCGCGGCCGAGGAGGCGACCGCCTTCCTGCGGCAGCGCGGGTTCCCCGTGTCCTCGTACACGGGGCGCACGGAGAACGCCGACCGGCTACAGGCCGAGGCCGACCTGCTGGCGAACCGGGTCAAGGCGCTGGTCGCCACGTCTGCGCTGGGCATGGGGTTCGACAAGCCGGACCTGGGCTTCGTGGTGCACCTCGGCTCGCCGTCCTCGCCGATCGCCTATTACCAGCAGGTCGGCCGCGCGGGCCGTGGTGTCGAGCACGCCGATGTGCTGCTGCTGCCGGGCAAGGAGGACGAGGCGATCTGGCGCTACTTCGCCGATACGGCCTTCCCGCCCGAGGCGCAGGTCCGGCAGACCCTCTCGGCCCTGGCCGATGCGGGACGGCCGCTGTCCGTGCCGGCCCTGGAGGCGCTCGTGGATCTTCGGCGGACCCGGCTGGAGACCATGCTCAAGGTCCTCGACGTGGACGGGGCGGTCAAGCGGGTCAAGGGCGGCTGGATCTCCACCGGCGAACAGTGGATCTACGACTCGGAGCGGTACGCGTGGGTGGGGCGGCAGCGGACGGCGGAGCAGCAGGCCATGCGGGAGTACGTGAGCACGTCCCGCTGCCGGATGGAGTTCCTGCGCCGACAACTGGACGACGAGGGGGCATCCCCGTGCGGCCGCTGTGACAACTGCGCCGGGACGTGGATCGCGTCGTCCGTCTCGGCCGAGGCGCTGACCGGGGCGGCGAAGGAACTCGATCGCCCCGGGGTGGAGGTCGAGCCGCGCCGTATGTGGCCGACGGGGATGCCCGCCTTGGGTATCGACCTCAAAGGACGTATCCCGGCGAAGGAGCAGTGCTCCACCGGGCGGGCCCTGGGTCGGCTGTCGGACATCGGCTGGGGCAACCGCCTGCGCCCCCTACTGGCCGAGAACGCGCCCGACGGCCCGGTTCCCGACGACGTCCTTCAAGCTGCGGTCGCGGTGCTCGCCGACTGGGCGCGCTCACCGAGCGGCTGGGCGCCGAACGTTCCGGACGCCTCCGCCCGGCCGGTGGGAGTGGTCGCCGTACCGTCCCTGGCCCGCCCGCAACTGGTCGGCTCCCTCGCCCAGGGCATCGCGACCATCGGCCGCCTGCCCTACCTGGGAACCCTGACCTACACCGGATCGAGCGGCGCCCACGCGGCACGGCGCAGCAACTCCGCCCAACGCCTGCGGTCACTGTCCGGCACGTTCACCGTCTCCGAGGAACTGGCCGCTGCCCTGGCGAGTTCCCCGGGACCCGTCCTGCTCGTGGACGACTACACCGACTCCGGCTGGACCCTCGCCGTCGCCGCCCGGTTGCTTCGCCGGGCAGGCAGTGAAGAGGTGCTTCCTTTGGTCCTCGCTGCGGCGGGGTGACCTCACAAAGAGGTCTGATCGAGAGGAGCCTGGGGCCGAACTCGCTGCCGGTGTGTGTGGCGAGATCGCCCTGGAGGAAGCGGTGGACGCGCTTGGTGGAAGCAGTGTCGACGTCGTAGCGGGGAACATACGGAATGCACCTTCGGGTTCACTGGCGTGCAGAACCCCGATGCGGCCAGTGGCTGGAAATACCTCAACTGTTCTCGCAGTGACGCGATGCCGGTTGTGGGCACGAACCTCATGCCGTCGTAGACGAGTTCGGCGTGCAGCTCGTTGACCAGGACGCGCACTGCCGCCGGTGTCCGGAAGCAGCTCGCTCACCGCTTGCACTGGCCGGCGGGCACGGAGCCGGTGCTTTGTGCGAGGGCCGGGCGGGTGCAGACCGATCCTGGCTCAACTGGCCATGATGGCCAGGGTTGTCGTGTCCCTGGTCGGACTTATCCACAGGGCAAAGCGAAACATGACGATCCGGGAGATCGTCTTCGCATGACGAATCACAGCGACACCACCGGATCTCCCGAGCGCGACGACAACCCGGGCGGCGAGCCCCACCTCGCCCCTGGAGCAACCGACCCGAACGACACGTCCGAGATGTACGACGTGCCTGCCGGACCGGACGAAGACCACGGAAGCGCGCGACACGTGGCCCAACTCGACTGCATCACGCACGAAACGCACCTTCCCGAGCACCAGGTCACCCTGCGCACCCCGGCCGAACTGGCCGACGCCCTGCCCTATCTCCTCGGATACCGCCCAGAGGACAGCATTGTGCTCGTCGCGCTGCACGACAGGGCAGGCCGCGGCCGGTTCGGCGGCCGGGCACGGCTTGGCATCCCCGCGAGTGCGGACGACTGGGACTCCGCAGCCACGCAGTTGGCCCGCGGACTGATGACGGGCAGCGAGCGCAGGGGAGCCCGGCCGGAGCAGATGGTCGCCTTCCTCTGCCAGGAACCGGCAAAGGGCGAGACGGGCCGACAGGTCATGGAACAGCTGCGACCGCTGGCTCAGAAGATGCGTGTCGCATGCGGCAGCCTGGACGTGCCGGTGATCGAGGCGCTCTGCATCTCGGACGGCCGATTCTGGTCCTACTGCTGCGACCGAGCCGAGTGCTGTCCGCCGGAGGGCCGCCCTATGGGCCTGCCTGGTACGTCGGTGCTGGCCGCAGCGGCCACGTATGCCGGAATTCAGGTACGCGGCACACTGCGCGAGTTGCGGGCCAGGCTGCTGCCCGTGGAGACCGCTGCCGCCCTGGAGCAGGAGGCCGCTCTGGACACGGTCGGCCTGGCTCTGGTCTCCAGGATCCTCGACGACTCGACCCGCGGAGGTGTGGCCCAGGAGACCCTCGAACTGGCCGAGCGGCTCATGCGCCGGTTCGCCGCAGCCCCGCCACTGCCCGGGACGCTCACGTCGGATCTCCGGGACGACGAACTGCTTGGCCATGACGAAGCCGCGAGGCTGATTCTGGGTTTGCAGGACCGTGCGACCCGTGACCGAGCGGCCGAGTGGATGGAGGGCGAGGACGCCGGTCCCGCCCTCCGGCTGTGGCGAGCGCTGGCCCGCCGCTGTGTCGGGTCGTACAGCGAGCACGCGGCGGCGCCTCTCACCCTCGCCGGCTGGGTCGCCTGGTCCACCGGCGATGATCTGGAGGCCCGAGAAGCCCTTGCCATGGCACTCGGCGCGGACCGCGACTACCTCTTCGCCCGTCTGCTGCACCAAGCCTGCAACGAGGGTCTCGACCCCGAGTCGATCCGCCGCTGCCTGCGTTCGGAACGTGAGGGACGCCAGGGACATGAGGTACGCCAGGAGCGCGAGGGTGTGACCGAAGGGCATCATGACAACGCGAAGGATGTCGAAGAGCCGCTGAGGGACGAAGCGGTGAAGTCCGCGCTGAGTTCCGACACAGGCCATCGTCCCCCGTCCCGGCACCCCGCGGGTTCGACCGGCAGCCTCCCCTGTCCCACGAGGGCAACCGCACGAGCGCGGAAGTCGAGCGTCTCGCGCCCCCGCGCCTCAACGGGAGGCCCCAGTGCCTCGCAGGGGACCCACCCCGCTGCCCGGCGGCCGGGCAGCACGCTTTCGCGCGGTTCGAAGCGCACGGCTCCGCGTAGGCCGAAGAAGGGCGCCGTTCGTCGTGGTGAGCCGCGTCCGGACAGCGTGCTTCCTGGAAACGCAGGGGGCGAGGGGGATGCGTGAGCGCTCGCGGCAGAGCGGCTGCCGCCCCCGCCGTCGGGGTCACAGCTGGGGCGGAAGGCGTGGTGACCCGTGCCGTGGGGTGCACGGCAGCTGCGGAGCATGCGCCACCGCCACGTATCGCCTGTGCTCACTCGCCGAACTCGCTGACAGGGGCGTCCCTCCGGCGGGGTCCGCCCGTCCCGGGCGTGACCTGGAGGTATCCCTCCCCGTTCACCTGAGTGGCGGAACGCCCGAACCGGCCGTGCCGCCGCACCGCCCCTGTCACTCCGGGTCCCCCAGCCGGCGCCGCACACGCCCGAGGCGCACAGAGCGCAGAGGAAGCCGCCCCATGCCACAGCCGACTCCGGTGCCACCGCCGACTCAGCCCTCGCCGACCGCCGACGATCGCTCTACGGCTGGTGGGCTGGTCCCGTCCCAGAGGCTGGACACGGGGCGGCCAACGTCCACGGGCAGTGCTGGGCGGAGCGTACCCGGACGACTGCACGCTGTGCTTCGACGGGCCGAGCAGCCGAATCGGCCCCCGGAGCAGAGCCGGGCGTCGCCCTCGTCACCCACGAGCCCGGACACGGCAACGCCGACATCAAGCGACCCTGTACGGCGCTTTGCCCAGCCCCAGGACGCCCCTTCGTCGGCCCAGCCGTCGACCCCGCGGCGGTTCTCCGACCTGCCGCCCACCCACAACGCGCTGATCTGTGTCGCCCTGCCGGGCCTCGCCATCTCCACGGACCAGGGTCAGTTGACCGGCCGGGGACTTGACGGGTTCTACCGCGCGGGCCGGCGCGTGCTCTCGCGTTGCCAGGTCCGTGTGGCCGGACGTGAGCCGCTCGCGGTCCAGGCCAGGATGACCGCGGCCGACCGCGCCCGGTTCGTGGGCACGCTGCGCAGTTCCCCGCAGGCGGGCCCGGACCCGGACGTCGTCGTCGAGCGAACCCGCCATGCGGACGGTGTCGAGCGGATCACGCTGCACAGTGCGGCGGTCCGGCCCCTGCGTCTGCCGGTCGAGGTCGCCCTGGGCACGGACCTGGCCGATCTCGGTGCCATCGCGTGCGGCAACCCGGGGCCGGAACTCCCCGCCACCGTCCACGACTCCGGCCTGCGCTGGTCGTCCGCCAAGGGCAACTCGGCTGTGACGGCCGACCCTCCGCCCGCCGACGCACTGGCCTCCGCAGGGCTGCTGCGCTGGGAGTTCGTGTTGCCCCCGGGTGGCAGCGTGAGCATCGAGCTGAGGGCGCGGCCGGATCGAGCGGGGCCCGTGCGCGCTGCGGGGCGAGCGGCGACCAGCCCGGTGGCGACCGCGCGGGCGGCCGGAGACGATCCCGGGGTGGAGGCGTTGCTGCGGACGAGCATCGAGGACCTCCAGGCTCTTCTGTTGCGCGACCCTGCCCATCCCTCCGACGTCCACTTGGCCGCCGGGGCACCGTGGCGCTGCGGCCTGGCGCCGGCCGAGGCCCTCGCCGCGGCTCGCATGACCCTGCCCCTGGGCACCCGGCTCGCCGCGGGCACGCTGCGCACCCTCGCCCGCACCCAACTCCCGTTCCAGGGAGCGCAGTCCGGCATGATCCCCGCGCCGATACGGGACGCGGGCACGCATCTGCCACCGGGCTGCACGGGCACCGAGGCCACGCTGCTCTTCCCCGCGCTGCTCGCGGAGGTTCGGCGCTGGGGACTGCCCGAGCCGGAGATCGAAGAACTCCTTCCGGCGGCCGAGCGCTGTCTGACCTGGCTGCGGGCCACCGTGGGCGACGGCACATACCTGCCCGACCCGCATCCCGGAGGGCCCGTCCGCTGTGAGACCCAGGCCCACGCCCACCGCGCGGCGCTGCTCGGGGCCGATCTGCTCGACGGCTGCGGCAGACCGGGCGGTGCGGATCTGCGGCAGTGGGCCGGGGCACTGAGGACGGCGTTCCGCGCGGACTTCTGGATCGACGACCTGGGTGGCGGCCGGCCCGCGGCTGCCCGAGCCCCGGGCGGGCACCTGGTGCCGCATCTGGGCGCCGCCGCCGTCCACCTCCTCGACACCGGCCTGCTGGGCGGGGGCGAACAGGCGCCCGGGCTGCTCGACAAGGTGCAGACCGAACAACTCGCCCGGCTGCTCGGCGGTCCGGCCATGGACTCGGGCTGGGGCCTTCGCGGACTGGGCGTGAAGGAGTCGGGGCAGAACCCGTTCGGTCACCGCAGTGGCGCCGTCCGGGTGTACGAGACTGCGCTCGCCGTCGCGGGGCTGTCCGCCGCCGGCTATGAGAAGGAGGCGAGCGGGCTGCTGCGGGGTGTGCTCGCGGCCGCGGCCGCATTCGGCCACCGGCTGCCTGAAATGTACGCGGGAGAGCGACGCACGGACGGCGGCGCGCCCCTCCCGCATCCGGCGGCGTGCCGCCCCGCGGCCACGGCGGCGGCAGCCGGAGTGCTGCTGTTGACCACGCTCGCGGGTATCCGCCCTGACGCTCCGGCGGGGACGGTCATACTCCGCCCCGTGCGCAGCGCACCGCTCGGAGAGATCGTCATGACAGGCCTCAGGGTCGCCGGCGCCCCCTTCTCCGTACGCGTCAGCCGACTGGGCCTAGCCATGGTCGAGGAGGCTGCCGACGGGCTCCAACTGCGAGCGTGACCTCGTACGACGCCCTACGGCGTGAGGGCGTGCGGGGTGGTGAGGTCCATACCGGGCCGAAGTGGATCAGCCATCGATGCGGCCGACGAAGGGAGTGTTTATCGTCAAGCAGACGACTATGATCGCCGCATGCCCTACGACCCGTCAGCCTTTCCGCCCTTTGCCGTCACCGTGGACCTGGTCGTGCTGACCGTGCGCCGCCATGCCCTGTGCGCGCTGGCGGTGCGCAGGGGCGAACCGCCGTTCCAGGGGCGCTGGGCACTGCCCGGTGGGTTCGTACGGGCCGACGAGGATCTGTCGCAGGCCGCCGCGCGCGAGCTGGCCGAGGAGACCGGGCTGCGGGCCCACGACCCGGCCGTCCCGGCGCAGGACAACGGCGCTCACCTGGAGCAGCTCGCGACCTACGGTGACCCCAAGCGGGATCCCCGGATGCGGGTGGTCAGCGTTGCCCACCTGGCGCTGGCCCCCGACCTGCCGGCACCCCGCGCCGGAGGCGACGCCAGCAACGCCCGCTGGGCGCCGGTCGACGAACTCCTGAAGCAGGGCGGCTACGGCCGCGATGGCGAACCGGTCGCGCCGCTCGCCTTCGACCACGCGCAGATCCTGGCCGACGGGGTGGAGCGTGCCCGCTCCAAGATCGAGTACTCGTCGCTGGCCACGGCGTTCTGCCCCACCGAGTTCACCGTCGGAGAGCTGCGCCGGGTCTACGAGGCGGTGTGGGGTGTGGCGCTCGACCCGCGCAACTTCCACCGCAAGGTGACTGGCACGCCGGGCTTCCTCGTCCCCACCGGCGGCACCACCACGCGCCAGGGCGGCCGCCCCGCCCAGCTCTTCCGGGCCGGCGGCGCCACGCTGCTCAACCCGCCGATGCTGCGCCCCGAGGTCTGACCCGAGCGGCTGCGCCGCGGCGCCGGTCCGGACGTGAACCGATGCCGATCCGGGCCCTGATCCTGCGCGGCCCGGCTCCAGTTCATGCTCGATCCGTGCGCAGTCCGTGCTCAGTCCGCAGCCGGGACGAAGGCCACGGGACCCGGCCGGACCGATTCAGGCCGTTGCAGCGGGCCTTGCCCTACCCGAAAAAACGGACATAGCGCGCTATCTTGCTGCGAGTGATCCAGGCCATCGGACTGACCAGCGACCCTCGCAAGGAGCTTCCTCCCGCCGTCGACGACGTCTCCTTCGAGGCGCGCGCCGGTCGCGTCACCGCGCTGCTCGGGGCGTCGGGAGCGGGCAAGACGACAGTGCTCAGACTCATGCTCGAACTCCAACGCGGCCGTGGCATCACCTACTTCAGAGGCCGCCCCCTGCACCGCATCGCCCACCCCTCGCGCGAGGTCGGCGTGCTTCTCGGAGACCTCCCCGGACACCCGTCCCGCACCGTCCGCGGCCACCTGCGCATGCTGTGCGCCGCCGCGGGCGTACCGGCCCGTCGCGCCGACGAAGTCCTGGAGGTCGTCGGCCTCGTCAGCCTGCGCGAGGAACGCCTCGGCACCCTCTCGCGCGGCATGGACCGCCGTCTCGGTCTGGCCTGCGCACTGCTCTCCGACCCGCACACCCTCGTGCTCGACGACCCCGCCGGCGGGCTCTCGGCCCGCGAGAGCCGATGGCTGTACGGCATGCTGCGCGCACACGCCGCCCAGGGCGGCACGGTCCTGCTGACCACGGCCGACCCGAAGCAGGCCGCACGCATCGCCGACCGGGTCGTCACGCTTCAGCGCGGCAGACTCATCGCCGACCAGGAGGCCGCCGACTTCGCCCGCACCCGGCTGCGCCCGCGTGTCGCCGTCCGCACCCCCCACGCCTCCCGTCTCGCCACCCTGCTCGCCAAGGAGGCGCGCACCGCCCACCGCTCCGTCGAGGTCGTACGAGAGAGCGGCAACCGCCTCTCCGTGTACGGCAGTACCTGTGCCGACGTCGGCGAGACCGCGTTCCGTCACGGCATCCTCGTGCATCAACTCGCTGACGAGATCGGGGACATGGGGCCGGACCCCGAGGCGGGTACCCGCACGGCCCAGCCGCGAGCCCACGAGGTGCCACAGACGCCGGACGCCGCGTTGGCCACCGCCGGTGGTCGCGGGCGCAAGGCCACACCGCCGGTCCCGGGGCGAGAGTCGGCTACGGCCGATGCACGGGAGGCCTGCGCGGCGGCTCAGCAGGCGTCGGCGGAGGTTCCGCAGGCGCGGGCGGGCGGTCCGCGACCAGCCGACGCGTCCACGGGCGGCTCTCGCGCGTCGGGTGCGGGTTCGCGCTCGTCCAGCTCCGCCGGCGTCGCCCTGCCCGATCTCCCGCCCCCTATCTCCGTCCGCCCCGCCCCCAGCCCCC
>NZ_JAGMUL010000103.1 GCF_019049285.1 Streptomyces sp. AC550_RSS872 | reverse complement strand
TACTGACCTTTTCGGGTTGCCTTCGGGTGGTGACGTTGGGTGATTGCTGCGGTATGCCGGTGTTATGCGGTACGCGGATGGTGGGGGCCTGACTGCTGAGCGGCGGGCTGCGCGTGAAGGGATCCGGCTGGAGGCCGGGCGGAGGTCCGCTCGAGGTGACAGGAATACGGTCATCGCCAAGGACCTGCGGGTGAGCGAGCGTTCGGTGGAGCAATGGCGCCGCAACTGGCGTGAAGGCGGCATGGAGG
>NZ_JAGMUL010000102.1 GCF_019049285.1 Streptomyces sp. AC550_RSS872 | reverse complement strand
CCCCGGTTGAACAGGCCTACCGCGACCGAGCCGTCGGACAGGGGCTTGGCGAACACCTCGGTGTTGCCGTCGTCGCGCACCCTGCGTCCGCCCGCGCCCAGGGAGTCCTGGTTCACCGCCAGCAGGCGGGGGTTGCGCAGGATCGCGCTCACGTCGGCGGACATGGTGCGGATGTCGTTGCCGGCCATGAGGGGGGCCGAGAGCAGTGACCACAGGGCGAAGTGGGAGCGGGACTCGGTCAGTGACAGGCCGGGACGGCCGACGACCAGCATGTCGGGGTCGTTCCAGTGTCCCGGGCCCGACTGCGCGGCCAGCGGTGCGGTGATGTCGAGGACGTTGCCGACGCCCATCGGGTAGCTGTTGGTGTTGTTGTTCTGCCAGATGTCGAGGAGGTCCTCGGTCGTGCGCCACAGGTCGGCGATTTCGCCCCAGTTGTACTTGTCGCCGGTGGGGGCGTGGAAGCTGTTGGGGTTGATGCTGTAGACGATGGGCCGCCCGGTGGCGCGCAGGGCGTCGCGCATGATGGTGAACCGTGCGATCTGCTCGCTCAGGGTGCCGCTGCCGGAGCACCAGTCGTACTTGAGGTAGTCCACGCCCCATGAGGCGAAGATGTTGGCGTCCTGGGCCTCGTGGCCCTTGCTGCCGGTGGAGCCGGGGTAGGTACCCACGCCCTGGGCGCACGTCTTCTCGTTGGGCGCCTGGTAGATGCCGAACTTCAGGCCCTTGCTGTGGATGTAGTCCCCGAGCGCCTTCATCCCGCTGGGGAACTTGGTCGGGTTGGCCCGCAGGTTGCCCGCGCTGTCACGCTGCGGGTCGAACCAGCAGTCGTCGACGACGACGTACTGGTAGCCGGCGGCCTTCATGCCCGAGGACACCATCGCGTCGGCGGCCTGGCGGACCTGCGCCTCGGTGATCCCGCACCCGAAGCTGTTCCAGCTGTTCCAGCCGAGCGGCGGAGTGAGCGCCGGGCTGCCCGGCGCGGC
>NZ_JAGMUL010000101.1 GCF_019049285.1 Streptomyces sp. AC550_RSS872 | reverse complement strand
AGCCACCCTTGAAAGAGTGCGTAATAGCTCACTGGTCTAGTGATTCCGCGCCGACAATGTAGCGGGGCTCAAGCGTACCGCCGAAGTCGTGTCATTGCGATATGTACCCCCAACGGGGATCGTGATGGGTAGGGGAGCGTCGTCTGCCGGGTGAAGCAGCCGCGTAAGCGAGTTGTGGACGGTTGACGAGTGAGAATGCAGGCATGAGTAGCGATTCAC
>NZ_JAGMUL010000100.1 GCF_019049285.1 Streptomyces sp. AC550_RSS872 | reverse complement strand
ACGAGTGAGAATGCAGGCATGAGTAGCGATTCACACGTGAGAAACGTGTGCGCCGATTGACTAAGGGTTCCTGGGTCAAGCTGATCTGCCCAGGGTAAGTCGGGACCTAAGGCGAGGCCGACAGGCGTAGTCGATGGATAACCGGTTGATATTCCGGTACCCGCTGTGAAGCGTCAAACATCGAATCCAGTGATGCTAAGCCCGTGAAGCCGTTCCGGACCCTTCGGGGAAAGGAAAGTGGTGGAGCCGGTGGCCCAAGTTGGTAGTAGGTGAGTGATGGGGTGACGCAGGAAGGTAGTCCATCCCGGGCGGTGGTTGTCCCGGGGTAAGGGTGTAGCCCGAGTGGTAGGTAAATCCGCCGCTCATGCAGGGTGAGACCTGATGCCGAGCCGATTGTGGTGAAGTGGATGATCCTATGCTGTCGAGAAAAGCCTCTAGCGAGTTTCATGGCGGCCCGTACCCTAAACCGACTCAGGTGGTCAGGTAGAGAATACCGAGGCGTTCGGGTGAACTATGGTTAAGGAACTCGGCAAAATGCCCCCGTAACTTCGGGAGAAGGGGGGCCATGCCTGGTGATGGGCTTTACGTCCTGAGCTGGGGGTGGCCGCAGAGACCAGCGAGAAGCGACTGTTTACTAAAAACACAGGTCCGTGCGAAGCCGTAAGGCGA
>NZ_JAGMUL010000099.1 GCF_019049285.1 Streptomyces sp. AC550_RSS872 | reverse complement strand
GACGGCCGGCCGGCGCTGATGTTCCAGGAGCACGCGCTGTTCCCGTGGCTGACCGCGGGCAAGAACATCGAACTCGCCCTGAAGCTGCGCGGGGTCGCCAAGGCCGAGCGGCGCGAGCGGGCCGAGGAGCTCCTCGAACTGGTCCGGCTGAAGGGCGCGTACGGCAAGCGGGTGCACGAGCTGTCCGGCGGTATGCGGCAGCGGGTCGCCATGGC
>NZ_JAGMUL010000010.1 GCF_019049285.1 Streptomyces sp. AC550_RSS872 | reverse complement strand
TCCAGAACATGACCGCTCCCCCAGCTCAAAATCCCAACGAAAAGACGGGACATCAGACCAGAACACCCCAGCTCCCTGAAGATCACTGGCCCGTCACACCCGAGGGCGTCACGGCCGGCGTGATGGAGAAGCTGGGCCAGGACTGGGACGGCTGGACCGCCCACGACGACACCTACATCGTCGACGGCGAGAACGTCGTCGTCCTGGCCCGCTACACCGCGGGCAACAAGGCCACCGGCAAACCGGTCAACGTCCGCGTCGCCCACCACTTCACCGTCCGCGGCGGACTCATCGTCCGCTTCGAACAGTTCGTGGACACGGCGCTCGTACGCGACGCCATGACCGCCTAGCCTTCGATCGTTCATGAGGGCCCGTCAGCTTGCTGACGGGCCCTTTGTGGTGGGTGTGGGTGGGGATTTTCGGAGTCTGGGCAGGTTGAGTGCCCGGTTGTCGCGTCGGGTGTGCGCCGGGTTCCACGGCTCCGGTCGGGGTGGTGCTACTCGCAGGGACGGGAAGGTGCTGGTCAGCCGGGGTTCGGGAGGGCGCGGAGCCGGTCCAGGGCGTCGGTGATCACATCGGTGGTCCCGCCGCACCTGCGGATCTGCCAGTGCCGCGAACGCGGCTGCCTCTGGCACCCCCGCCACCGCGGTTGCGACGGCCCCATCCGCCTCCTCCTCGCCTGCGAACGCGGCGGACGGCTATGGCGGCCCGCCGATGCCTGCAGCGCCTGCGCCGCAGCGACCGACCAGGCCGCCGTCGTACCCGACACGGCCGTGGCCCGCGCCCCGCAGCAGCCAGCCCGCCGGCGCCGGCGCGAACGGCAACCCAGAGTGAACGCCCTCTCAGTGGGCGTTTAGGGATGTCCAGGGGTATGTGTCACCGTTGAGGCCAGCAGCTTTCATGACGCTTCGCCCTGTAGGAGCACATTCGCGCACTCCGAAGTGCCGATCGGACCGCCCGTTTAGTTCGCACATGCCGCTCGAATTCCGTCTGATTTAGCAATGGGCTGGAAGCTCCCTACTGGTAGGGAGCTTCCAGGCATTTCAGGCCATGCGCGTTGGTAATTAAACTAGGCAAAGTATGTTGAAGCGGTCGGCGCGAATCAACATCAAATGCCCACTCAGAGGCCCGGATCGGTGTCCGTGTCGAAGAAGTCTTCGTCTGCGCAGATGAGCCTGGCGCCCCCGGAGCAGCGGGGGCGCCAGGCGATGTCAGCTCCGGCCGCAATGTCGTGTCGTGTCGCCGGGCACCGGTTTTGCCGGATGGTGCCCGAGCTGAATCTGTCGGTTTGCCGCGTCCACGTGCACCACGTGTGGCCGGTGCTCATCGGCCGTGCCATTGACGCCGGTCATCCCGGGTCCGGGCGCGCCGGCGGTCGCGTGGGTCTCCAGACGGGCGCCGTTGGTGACATCGGCGCCTTGCGCCTTCTCGTTCTCCGCGATGCCCGCGGCCGTCGTCAGGCCGCAGGAGGTCGTCAGGGAGCCGGCGTAGTGGAGGTCGGCCCGCGCCGCGGTGGTGCGATGGATCTTGGCGTGCGTCGGGGTCCGTTGCACGGGCCGCCTCGGTTTCGAAGTCCGCGGCAAGTCACTGTTCCATGGCGCGGATCAGGCTCTTGGGGCGCATGTCAGTCCAGTTCTCCTCGATGTAGTCGAGGCAGGACTGCCGGTCCGCCTCACCGTGCACGACGTTCCACCCTTGCGGGACGTCGGCGAATGTCGGCCACAGGGAGTGCTGTCCCTCGTCGTTGACCAGAACGTAGAAGGTGCCGTCCGGGTCGTCGAACGGGTTCGTCATCATGGGCTCCTTGGTCTCTTCTCAGCTGTCTTCTTGCTCGGTCGTCATGCGCACCGACAGGGCCGTCGAGCGCGGGTCGGTGGTCTGTAGGGAAACGTCCTGGTGCAGTGTCAGCCGCGGCGCGACCCGGAACAGGGCCGCCAGTGCGACTTCGGCCATGGTCCGGGCGAGGGCGGCGCCCAGGCAGTAGTGGATCCCGTGGCCGAAGGCCAGGTGCGCCTTGTCCGGCCGGGCCGGGTCGATGGCGTCGGGGTCCGTGAACCGGCGGCGGTCGCGGTTGCCGCTCGCCAGAACCACCTGCACCAGGTCTCCGCGCTCGATGGTCACTCCGGCCAGCTCGACCGGTTCCCGGGCGAAGCGCAGGGTGCCGATCTCGGCGGACCCGTGACGGCGCAGGATCTCCTCCACCAGGTCCGGGATCGCGGCCGCACCGGGTCGCAGCGCTGCGGTGAGCACGAGGACGGCCATGGTTCTGACCAGAAGCGCGGTGGTGCGGTGTCCGGCGAGCAGGATGCTGAGCGCGGTCGAGACGAGTTCGTCCTCGGTGAGCCGGTCACCGGCGTCCCGGGCCCGTGCCAAGGCCGTCAGCAGGTCATCGGCCGTGTACCGCGGGTCGCGGCGCTCGGCGATCTCCTTGCGCATGTATGCGATGAGGTTCCGGGCGTCGTTGGTGACCCTGTCCGGATCACCGCTGGTGAGTCCCTCTGCGGAGGTACGCCACTGTTGCTGGTCCTCGGGCGGCAGTCCGAGGAGTTCTCCGATGACCAGGATGGGCAGCTGGTGGGCGAAGTGCTCCATCAGGTCCACGGTGCCGTCGGCGTCCGCGTGGGCGGGCAGATCTGCGAGGAGGGCATCCACGATGTGCTCGACGCGCGGGCGCAGCCGCTGCACCCGGCGGGCGGTGAAGGCGTGGGAGAGCAGTCGGCGCAGTCTGGTGTGGTCGGGCGGGTCGTATGCGGCGAGTGTCGAGGTCAGTGCGGTGCGCAGGTCGTCCGGCAGCCCCGCGCCGGGCAGCGGAATTTGGTCTTGCCCGGTCAGATCGCTGCTGAAGCGGGGGTCGTTGAGCACCGTGACGATCTCGTCGTGGCCGGTGATCAGCCAGACCTCGACATCGCCGGTGTAGCTGCCGCGGGTCACGGGCGTTTGTGCCGCGAGTTCGCCGTAGCGGGTGTCCCGGTCGGCGGAGGCGAGGATCTTTGCGAGTTGCGGCTCGGCGTCCGGTGGGGACGTGGGCATCTCGGCCTTTCCTGTCATGAGCGCGGTTCCATGGGTGCGAGGACCTCGGCGGTGTGTTCGCCGAGTGCGGGGGCGGGTGCACGGTGGCAGTCCAGTCCCGCGTCGAACAGCACCGGGAAGCGGATCTGGTGCCACCGCTGTTCGCCGGGGGCGCCCGGCACGGTCGTGACGAGGTTCCTGGCCCGGACATGGGGGTCGTCGACGAGGTCCTGCGGCTTGTCGTAGACGGGTGCCCAGGGCACGTCCAGTTCGCCGAGCACCTCGGTCCACGCGGCGAGGTCCCGGGTGGCGAAGACCTCGGTGAGCAGGGCGGACACCGCGTCCTTGTGCCGGGTGCGGTCGGCGCGGCGGTCATAGGCATCGGTGGCCAGCGCTGGGAACTCGTTTGCCAGTCGGTCGCGGAAGGCGCGCCAGAACTTGTCCTCGAAGGTGGCGAAGGACAGTCGGCGGCCGTCGCGCGTGGTGAACACGTCGTTGTCGCCGGTCAGTACGGGGCTGTCGGCCGGGTCGTGAAGGTTGAGCGTCGGCAGTGCGAGCGGTCCGGCCCAGGCTGCGGCCGCTTCGTGCAGGGAGACGTCGACGTGCTGGCCCGCCCCGGTGGCGGACGCGTGCTGCGCGGCGACCACGACGCAGAGCGCGGCGTACATCGAGCCTGCCAGATCGCCGACGCGGACGCCGGGCCGGTCGGTGCGGCCTCCCGGCCGGTTGGGCACCGCGAAGAATCCGGACAGCGCAAGGAAGTTCACGTCGTGGCCGGGACGCTCGGCGTAGGGGCCGGACTGGCCGAAGCCCGACAGCGAGCAGAGCACCACGCGCGGGTTGGCGCGGCGCAGCTCGGTGAAGCCCAGGCCGAGGCGGTCCAGTACGCCGGGCCGGTGGCTCTCGATCACCACGTCGTACTCGGGCAGCAGGTCCAGCAGGGTGCTGCGTCCCTCGGGGCGGACGATGTCCAGCACCGCGGACCGCTTGTTGCGGTTCAGCGCCGCGAACGTCTCGGGCGCGACCTGGCGCAGCGGGTCCCCGCCGGGCGGCTCGATCTTGACCACGTCCGCGCCCAGATCGGCGAGGATCTGGGTGGCGAAGCCGCCCGGCAGCAGCCGGGTCAGGTCCAGGACGCGCAGCCACCCCAGCGGCGGCCATGCGTCAGGTGCCGGCGCGGTCACTTCGCGCCCTCGCCCGGCAGGCCGGTTGTCCCGGGCTCGGGGGCGTTGACCAGCACGGCCATGTTGCCCGGGGGATGGGCGTTGTCGTACATGAGCTGGTGCAGTTCGGCGATGTCCGTGAAGGGCGCGGTCCGGCTCAGGCAGGGGTCGAGCCGGCCGGCCGCGACCAGTTCGGTGACCGCACGGAACTCCTGCGTGTTGGCGCAGTGGGAGCCCTGCAACCGTTTCTGGAACATCCACAGATAGCGCAGGTCCACATCGCCGTTGTAGCCGCTGGTTCCCGCGCAGGTGACCACCATCCCGGCGTTGTCGCAGAGGTACAGCGAGGTGGGGAGTGTGTCCTGGCCCGGGTGTTCGAGCACGATGCGGGGTGAGCGGCGCTCGCCGAGCGCGTCCCAGAAGGCGCGGCCGAAAGCGCGTACGCCGTCGAGCCAGTCCTTGTACGCGGTGGTGTCGGTGTAGTCGGGCAGTCTGCCCCAGTGGTCGAACTCGGTGCGGTTGATCACGCCTTGGGCTCCGAGCCTTCGGCAGTGTTCGGCCTTCTCCTCGCTGGACACCACCGCGATCGGCACACCGCCGAACTGGTGGACGATCTGGATCGCCATCGACCCGAGGCTGCCGGAGCCACCCCACACCAGCACCGGGTCGCCGGGCTGCACAGTGTGCGGTGCCCAGCCGCGCAGCTGGCGGTAGGCGGTGCCGCCGCCGGCGAGGAAGCAGCTGGCTTCCTCCCAGGTGAGCCGTTGCGGCTTGGGGTGCAGTTGGTACTCGTCGACGACGGTGAACTGGGCGAAGGTGCCGAAGTTGAGTTCGTAGCCCCAGGCGGCCTGGGACGTCGAGGTGGTCGGATCGGCGCCGAGCCGGATGTCGTCGGCCTGTTCGTCCCATTTCAGCCCGCCGAAGACGACGTGCTCGCCCGCCTGGAACCGGGTGGCGCCCTCGCCGGTCGCCCAGACCACGCCCGATCCTTCCGAACCGGCGATGTGGAAGTCGTGGGGGTCGCCCTTGCGCTGTCGTGCGGCGATCACGTCGACCGGTGTGCCCAGGCCGGCCCAGATGCCGTTGTAGTTGATGCCGGCTGCCATCACCAGGACCAGGACCTGACCGGGGCCGAGCGGGGGCACGTCCACGACTTCGACCTTGAACGCGTTCTGCGGCATCCCGTATCGCTCCTGACGGATCAGGGCGGCGTACATCTGGCGCGGCACTTCCCCCAGCGGGGGCAGCTCGCCCAGCTCGTAGAGGTCTCGTGTCATGGTGATCCATCTCCGGTCGTGACGAGGTGGCGCAGGGCGTGGCCGGCTGCCTCAGGGTGTTCCAGCAGGTAGAAGTGGCCTCCGGGGAAGCCCTTCAGACGGGGTGGCCGGGGCAGGTCGGCGGCCCACCGCCGGGCCTCGTGGAGGGATGCCTCCTCGTCGTCGGCCCCGTACCAGACGTGGTAGGCCGCGCCGGTGTCCGGCGCATGGCCGGCCGGGGCGGGGGTGGTCGCCCGGTAGGTGTCGACCAGTTGCAGGTCCTGGCCGAGGGCGGTCACGGCCAGGTTGAGCATGTGTGGATCGGCGAAGACCTCGGGCGGGCAGCCGCCGTAGCGGTCGAGGTCCTGGATCAGCTCGGCCCGTGACCGGTGGGTGAACGGCGCCTGGGGATGCGAGGCGATCCGGCTCGTCGTGGCGGGCGAGCGGGATCCTGACAGGACGACGTCGCGCAGCAGGCCGCGTTGTTCTGCCGGCAGCCCCATGACGAGCGCGTGCGCGAGCAGCGCCCCCATGCTGTGGCCGAAGACGGTGGCCGGCCGGTCCACCAGCGACGTGAAGTCGGGTCTGAGCCGGGTCACCGCCTCGGTGAAGGAGTTCGCCGGTGCCTGTCGGTCGTTGGCCTCCAGCAGTGCGACGGCGCAGCCGTCCGGCAGGGTCCTGGCCAGCGGTAGCAACGACACGGCCGACCCGCCCGCGTAGTGCAGGAACAGGACTCGGTGCGGTGCGTCAGCGGGCCCGAGCATCACATGCGCGGACAGTGCTCGGCTCGTCATGCGCCCGCTCCGGTGTCGTCGATGAACTCGCGCAGGACGCTGCCGATGTCGCGCAGCGGTTGGGCGTCGAGCATCTGGTGGTGTTCGCAGTCGATCGGGCGGGTGGTGATCGTGCCGGTGACGTACGGGTTCCAGCGCTCCTGGGTCAGGGGGCCTTCGGCGCGGCCTCGGGCGGCGGGCAGGAAGACCATGTCGCCGTCGAAGGTGCCCGGTGTGTGTGTGGCCGAGAGTTCGGTGAAGTGCCGTGCGATCTCCACCAGGCGCGAGGAGCGCTCGCCCAGAAGGGCGACCATGGGATTGTCGTGTTCGCGCAGCAGCGCTTGGGCGCTGTGCGCTGTCAGGTCCTCGGGCAGCCGCTCGGGCGGGCCGTCGACCGATTCGAGCAGCGAGCGCAGGATCGTCGCGTGGTCGGGGAGACGGGTCGCCACGCCGTCCGCCGGCGCGGTGTCGAGGAGGGCGAGGAACGTCACCTCCTTGCCCGTGTCGCGCAGCATCCTGGCGACCTCGTGGGCGACCAGTCCGCCGAAGGACCAGCCGAGCAGCCGGTAGGGGCCCGGTGACAGCTCTGTGATGCGCGCCGCGTAGTTGGCGGCGATCTCGGACACGGTGCCCGGCAGTGGGCCCTTGTCGTCGTATCCGCGGGCCTGGAGGGCGTAGATCGGTATGCCGCGCGGGAGTTCGCGGATCAGTCCCGAGTACCGCCAGCCCAGCCCGCTCGCAGGGGGGAAACAGTACACCGGGGCTTTGGTGCCCTCGGCGCGCAGCGGCAGCACGGTGTCGAAGGCCGTGTCAGGCGCGATTGCGCCGCCGGTGATGTGACGCGCGGCGAGAGCGGCGACCGTGGGGTCGCGGAAGAGGTCCCTGATGGTGGTCTGCCCGCCCAGCCGGTGCCGGATCCTGCCGATGAGCCGCATCGCGAGCAGGGAGTCGCCGCCCAGGTCGAAGAAGTCGTCGTCGGTGCCGACCTCGGCCACGCCGAGCACCTCGCGGTACAGCGCGCAGAGGGCTTCTTCGACCTGGTTGGCCGGGGTGACGAGGCGGCGGGGTGCGGCGGTCGCCGCGCCGAGGGCTTGCCGGTCGACCTTTCCGTTGGGTGTCACCGGCAGGCAGTCGCGGATCTGGACGGCCGCCGGTATCTGGTAGGCCGGCAGCAGGTCCTCGGCGTACCGGATCAGCTCGGCCTCCTCGGGCATCTGTCCCGCTGCCGGGACGACGTGCGCCGTCAGACGTGCGCGCGCCGGTTCACCGGACGCCACCACGACGCAGTGCGCGACCGCCGGGTGGGTGGCCAACGCCGTCTCGGTCTCGCCCGGTTCGACCCTGAATCCCCGGATCTTGAGCTGTGCGTCCACCCGGCCGACGTAGTCGAGCCGGCCGTCCGGGCCGAGCCGTGCGAGATCGCCGGTGCGGAACATCCGCTCGCCCGAACCGTCCACCTCGGCGACGTACCGCGCCGCGGTGAGCCCAGGCTGTGCGATGTAGCCGCGGCCGACTCCGTCGCCCGCGATGTAGACCTCGCCGATGGAGCCGTCGGGGACCGGGCGCAGCGCGTCGTCGAGCAGACGGATGCGGGTGCCGGGCAGCGGCTGTCCGATCGGGACGCTCTCGCCGACGGTGTCGGCGGCGGGTATCCGGTGGGCCGTGGCGAACACGGTGGTCTCGGTCGGGCCGTATCCGTTCATCAGGGTCAGTCCGGGGTGCCGGCGCAGGAGGTCCTTCGCGGTCGCGGGCGGGACGACGTCCCCGCCGGTCCACACCTCGCGCAGGTCCGCGAAGCACGAGGGCTCGTCCTCCACGAGGATGCGGAACAGGCCGGCGGTGAACCAGGCCCGGGTGACTTGCCCCGCCCGGATGACGCGGGCGAGCGTGGCGGTGTCGGGGTCGCCGCCGGGCGCGAGCACCGCGCAGCCGCCGTTGAGCAGGGTGCCCCAGATCTCCAGGGTGGAGGCGTCGAAGGCGAGCGGGCTGTGCACGAGGACTCGTCGCGGTGTGCGCAACGCGTCCTGTCCCGCGAGCCAGGCGATCTCGCGCCGGGACACCGCGACGCCCTTGGGGCGCCCGCTCGATCCGGAGGTGTACATGACGTAGGCCAGGGCTCGTGCGGGTACCGGGCGCGGTTCGGCGCCGGCTGTCTCGCTCTCGCCGGACGGTTCGGCGGGGTCCGGGGCGATGACCGGGATCCCGAGGTCTGCGGGAACATCGCCGTCGGCCAGCAGGACGGTGGCCGAGGACTCGGCGATGATCTCGCGCATGCGCCGGGCGGGGAATCGCCGGTCGAGCGGCACGTATCCGGCGCCCGCCTTCAGGACCCCGAGCAGGGCGGCGATCATCGCGGGTGTGCGGTCGAGGAGCAGGGCGACCGTGCTGTGCGGCCCGGCCCCGGCCGCGGCGAGAGTGCGGGCCAACCGGTCGGACCAGGCGTCGAGTTCCGCGTAGGTGACGGTGTGGTCCTGGCCGGCGACGGCCGGGTGGTCCGGTGTCTGGGCCACCCGGTCGGCGAAGACCGCGACGGGGTCGCGGTGCGGCGTCGGACCGGCCGGTGGGACGGGTGACGCGGTGCCGGCCGGCCGGCCGGCGACCTGCTCGACGGGCCGGCCGGGGTCGGCCGCCAAAGACTCCAGTACGTCGCACAGCCAGGTCATGACCTGCTCGGCCCGCTCCGGCGGGATCAGGTCCGCCCGGTGGATCAGCCGCAGCCCGAGCCCGTCGGGAGCGGCGGCGGCCATCAGGCCCAGCGGATAGTGCATCCCGTCCCTGGCCTGCTCCAGCCGTACGGCCTCCTCGCCCGCTGCGGTCCGCACGGCGCTTGCGTCGACCGGATAGTTCTCGAAGGCCACCAGGGTGTCGAACAGTTCACCGGCACCGGCCAGGCGGTGCACGGCGGCGAGCGTGAGGTGATGTGCCTCGCCCAGGGCCGCTTGTTCGCTCTGCAGACGCCGCAGCAGTTCCGCGGCGCTCTCCCCCGGGCGCGGTCGCAGCCGGACGGGGACCGTGTTGATGAAACAGCCGATCATCGACTCGATGCCGGGTACGGCCGGGGGCCTGCCTGACACCACGCTGCCGAAGACCACGTCCCACCGTCCGGTGAGCCGCCCGAGTACCAGCCCCCAGGCGGTGTGCACCAGGGTGCTGGTGGTGACCCCGAGGCTGCGGCCGGTGTCCCGCAGCGTTGCGGTGACCCGCTCGGGCAGCCGTCGGCGCAGCTCCCGCCGAGGTCCCGCGGTGCGGGGCGCGCCCGGGACGACGCGGCAGCCGTCCATCCCCGACAGTGCTGCCCGCCAGGTGTCTTCGGCAGCCTGGACGTCCTGCTGTGCCAGCCATGACGCGTACGCCCGGTAGGGAGTCACCGCCGGCAGTGCGTCGCCGTCGGGACGGCAGGCGGCGAAGATCTCGCGCAGCAGCAACGGCAGCGACCAGCCGTCCAGCAGCATGTGGTGGTTGGTCACGACGAGCCGGTGCTCGGCGGATCGCCCGGGCGCCGCGTGGCCGTCGTCGGACAGCCGCACCAGCAGGAAGCGGGCCAGGGGCGGCTTTGCCGGGTCGAATCCCTCTCGTCGTTCCGCCGCGGCGAGCGCGGCCAGTTCGGCCTGGTCCGCCGCGGTGCGCACCCGCCACGGCACGGTGACCTTCTCGGGAATCACCTGCACCCAGGGGCCGTCCGGTGGCTGGACGAACGCCGCGCGCAGGGCGTCATGCCGGTCGAGGACGGTCTGCACCGCATGCTCCAGCGTGTCCGGGCTCGGGCTGCCGGGCACGGCGAGGACGGTCTGTACGACATAGGGGTCGTCCCCCTCGGGCTCGTCCTCGCAGGGATCACCGGCGTCGAAGCGTCCTTGCAGGAGTGCGTGGAAGAGCATGCCTTCCTGGAGCGGTGCGAGCGGCAGCACGTCGGCCGGTGCCGGCCAGGTCCGCTCGATCCAGTCCACCTGTTTCTGGTCCAGGTCGACGAGCGGAAAGTCCGAGGGCGTGCGGCCGCCGGCCGTACGGCGTGCGTGGTCGACGATGCCGGCCAGCGCCTCGAACCACAGGTCGGCCAGTTCCGCCACGTCCCGTTCGGCCAGCAGACCGCTCGGCCATGTCCAGTTGGCGACCAGCCGCGGTCCCTGCGGGGTGTCCCTGACCAGGGTGTCGAGCGCCACGGTGTGGGCCAGCGCCCGGGTGGCGGTGTCCTGGGGCAGGGCCGCCGCGACGTCGGTCTCGTCCGAACCGCTCAGCCGGCCGAGGTAGTTCACGCAGATCTGCGGCGCGCCCGCCCGTGCCAGGGCGGACATCGTCTGCGGGTTGAGGTAGCGCAGCAGTCCGAACCCGATGCCGCTGTCAGGAACCGACCGCATCTGCTCCTTGACGCGCTTGACGGCCGCGCCGACGCTGTCGTCTGCGCGGCGGACCTCGGCCCAGTCCAGTGTCCCGGGATCGAGCGCCACCGGGTGCAGGGTGGTGAACCAGCCGACGGTCCGGGTCAGGTCCGTGCCGTCGTGCTCGACCCGGCCATGGCCCTCGACGTCGACGAGGACCGCGCTCGTGGCCGGGATGTCCCGCCGCGTCCGCCATTCGTCCACGGCCAGGGCCACGGCGGTGAGCAGGGCGTCGGTGACCTGGCCGTGGAACGCCGCGGGCACTTCGGTGAGCAGTGCGGCCGTGGTCTTGTTCGGCGCCGTCCGCCGCAGGGAGCGGGCGGTGGCGACCGTGTCCGTTTCGGGATCGAGGGCGCGCTCGCCCAGCAAGGGGTCGGGGGTGCGCAGCACCGTCGCCCAGTGGCGGGTTTCGGCCAGCCGGGTGCGGTTTCCGCAGGAGGCGACCAGCTCTTCCGCCCAGCGCTTGAACGAGGTGCCGACGGGCGCCAGTTCGATGGGGCGGCCCGCCGCCAGGTCGGCGAAGACCGCCGCCAGATCGGCAGCCAGGATGCGCCAGGACACGGCGTCGATCACCAGGTGGTGTGCGGTGAGGGCCAGCCGGCCGGCCCTGCCGGGCCCGCTCGACAGCCAGGCCGCTTTGAGCATGACCCCGTTGTCCGGGTCCAGGCGGGCCCGGGCCTGCGCCACCGACCGGGCCGTCAGCCGGCTCAGGTCCTCGCCGGACAGGGCGGATGCGTCCACGCAGACCAGCAGATCGTCGGCGGCGACGGACCCCGGCTCGGGTATGTCCAGCGCCCACAGGTCCGTGTCGTGGTCACGGGACAGCCTCATCCGCAGCGCGTCGTGGTGGTCCACGACGGCCTGGAGCGCGCGGCTCACCTGCTCCTGAGCGAGGCCCGGCGGCACGGGAACGACGACGGACTGCTGGAAGCCGGCGATGTCGTCACCGAGTTCGCGAAGCCAGTGCATGATCGGCGTCAGCGGGACGGACCCCACCCCCCGGCCGGACACCACCGCCGGTGCACGGCGGCCGGACCGGGCGACGGCGGCGAGTTCCGCGATCACCGGATGAGCGAAGACGTCGCGGGTGGTCAGCGAGATGCCTTCCCGGTCCGCCCGGCTCACCAGCTGGATGGCCAGGATGCTGTCGCCGCCGAGTTCGAAGAAGTGGCCGTCGGCCGGGGGGACCGGCTGCCCCAGCAGGTCTGCGACCAGGCGGCACAGAATCCGCTCGTCGTCGGTGCCTGAAGCAGCGTCCGGCACCCGGCCGGCGCCCGTGTCCGTGTGGGTGACGGGAGCGGGCAGTCTCGTCCGGTCCACCTTGCCGTGGGCGGTGAACGGCAGGCTGTCCACAGGGACGAGCGCGGTCGGCACGAGGTGCCCGGGGACCCGCTCGGCGAGCCAGCCGCGCAGCTCGGGGAGGGTGACGCCGCCGGGTTCTGTGACGACGTAGCCGGCCAGCCGTACCCCGCTCGGCGTGGTGTACGTGGCCGCCGCGGCGGCGCGCACGGCCCGGTGGCCGAGAAGGTGCTGCTCGACCTCGCCCAGTTCCACACGGTGACCGCGGATCTTCACCTGCCCGTCCGCCCGGCCGATGAATTCGAGGTTGCCGTCCCGGCGCCGGCGCACCAGGTCTCCCGTGCGGTACATGCGCGCACCCCGGGCGCCGTACGGATCGGCGATGAACCGGCCGGCGGTCGCGGCGGGTTCGCCGCGATAGCCCCGGGCCAGTCCGGGACCTGACAGGTAGAGTTCCCCGGTCATTCCGGGCAGCACCGGGCGCAGCGCGGGGTCGAGCACGTACGCCTTGGTGTTGGCGAGCGGCCGGCCGAGGGGCGGGGTGCCCCCATCGGTCAACGCCCCCGTGATCGTCGACGCCACCGTGCATTCGGTCGGGCCGTAGACGTTCAGGACCCGGCAGGTCGAGGCCCATCGGTCGACGAGTGAACCCGGCACCGTCTCGCTGCCCAGTGCGAGCACGAAGCCGTCCGGCAGGGCACCGGGCCGAATGGCCGCGGCAACGGTCGGGGTCAGTGTCGTGTGCGTGACGCCGTGACGTGCGATCAGTTCGGCCAGGTGTGCCGCGGCGGTGACCCGGTCGCTGTCAGGCAGTACCACGGCCGCCCCTGATGACAGCGTGAACAGAAGGTCCCCGGTCGCCACGTCGAAGCCGGGGGAGGCGAATTCCAGAACACGGCTGTCCGGTGCGACGTGATAGGCCTCCGCGAGGCTGAGGGCCAGGCCCGGAAGTCCGCGGTGGGTCACCAGGACGCCCCGGGGTGTGCCGGTCGACCCGGAGGTGTGGATCAGGTAGGCCGGATGGTCAGGCATCCAGGGGACCACCCGGTCGGCGTCGGTCGGGTCGTGCGCGGGCAGGTCCGGCAGGGGCTGCGCCGGGTCCAGGACGGGTGCGGTCGCCGGGCCTGCGTCGCCGTGCGCGAGGACCAGTACGGGAGCGGCGCGGTCGAACAGCAGGCGCACACGCTCGGGCGGGTAGTCGGGGTCCACCGGCAGATACGCCGCGCCGGATTTCAGCACCGCCAGCAGGGCGACGACCAGATCAATGGACTGCGGCAGGTGGAGCGCGACGATCTGTTCGGCACCGATCCCGCGCGCGATGAGCCGGTGAGCGAGCCGGTTGGCCCTCTCGTTCAGCTCCTGATAGCTGATCCGGTCCTCGCCGCACACGACGGCGTCGCGGTCGCGCCGGTGGGGGACCTGCCGTTCGAAGGCCGCCAGCGCGTGCTCGACGGGGACGGTGCGGTCCGTGTCGTTCCACGGGAACCGGTCGGTGGCCGGCTCCAGGCGTGCCGCACCGATCCGCAGGGTGGGATCGGCCGCGACCTGGTCGAGGAAGAGCACCAGGCGTTCGGCGAGTTCCTCTCCCGTCCGTCGGTCGAACAGGTCCGTGGCGATCTCCAGGGCCCCGGCGAGCCCCAGGAGTTCCCCGTCGGGGCCGCGGCGCTCGGCGACGTTGACCGCGAGGTCGTACTTGGCCGCGGCGTAGCCGGTGGGGTGGGAGCGCACGCCGACCCCGTCGAGGTCCAGCGCGGCCTCACGGTGCTGGTCGAACACCAGCATCACCTGCACCAACGGGTTTCGGGCCAGCGACCGTTCGACGCCGAGGATGTCGACGAGCCGTTCGAAGGGCACGTCCTGGTGGGAGTACGCGGCCAGGTCGGTGCGCCGGACCCGGTCCAGCAAGGTGGCGAAGTCGGGATCGCCACTGGTGTCGGTGCGCAGGATCAGGGTGTTGGCGAAGAAGCCGATCAGCGGGTCCAGTGCGCTGTCACCGCGGCCGGCCACCGGCGTGCCGATCGGCACATCGGTGCCGGCACCATGCCGGGTGAGGACGGCGGCCACAGCCGCGTGCAGCACCATGAACAGCGTCACGCTGTGGCGTTCGGCGAGTTCGGCGAGCGACCGGTGGGTCTGGGGCGAGACGGCGTACTCGATCACCGCGCCGTCGTGCCCGGCGACCTCGGGGCGCGGGCGGTCGGCGGGCAGCGCAAGTTCGTCGGGCATCCCCTCCAGCACGCCGGTCCAGTAACGGATCTGCTGGGCCAGCACACTGCCGGGATCGTCCTCGTCGCCGAGCGTGGCGCGCTGCCACAGCGTGTGGTCCGCGTACTGCACGGCCAGGGGCTCCCAGTGCGGGGCGGTGCCCCGCCTGCGGGCGGCGTAGGCGGTCGACAGGTCCGCGCCGAGCGGGCCCAGGGACGCGCCGTCGGCGGCGATGTGGTGCACCACGAGGGAGAGCACGTGGTCCTCGGGAGCGAGCCGCAGCAGCGTCGCCCGCAGCGGTGCTTCGGTGGCGAGGTCGAACGGGTGGGACGACGCCGCGGCCAGTTCGGCGGGCAGCTGTTCGGTCCGTACGTCGCGCACCGGCATGTCGGGCCGGACCTCGTCGACGGACCGGATCCGCTGGTGGGGGTTGCCCGCCTCGCTGCCGAACGTGGTGCGCAGCACCTCGTGCCGGTCCACCACGTCCCGCAGCGCCTCCCGCAGCGCCGCGTCGTCCAGCGGGCCGGTCAGCCGCAGCGCGAAGGGGATGTTGTACGTGGCCGACGGGCCGTGCAGCTGGTGGAGCACCCACAGCCGAAGCTGCGCGAAGGACAGCGGGATCCGTGCGGGCCGCGGCATGGCGACCACCGGGGGGCGGCCGGCGCCGTGTTCGTCGAGTACGGCATCGAGCCCGTGCACCGTCGGCACCTCGAACAGCCGGCGGATGGGAAGTTCCACCCCGAGCGTCTCACGGACCCGGCTGACCAGGCGCGTGGCCAGCAAGGAGTGTCCGCCGAGCACGAAGAAGTCGTCGTGCACGCCCACCGCGGGCTTGCCGAGCACATCGGCGAAGAGCCCGCACAGGATCTCCTGCCGCGGCGTGGCCGGCGGCGTCCGGTCACCGGCCCACGGCGTGGGGTCCGCACCGGTGCCTGCGACCGCGTCGGTGCCGGTGAGGACGGTGTACGAGGCCGGCACCAGGTGCTCGGGCAGCCATTGCAGGGCGAAGGCGCGCAGCCGCTCGGCGTCGCAGTCGGCGTCCGGCGAGGCCACCACGTGGACGGCGACCGAACGCTGCGAGGGCTGTGCGGCGTCGCGCAGTACGGCGGCGACCTCCCGTACGCCGTCGAACTGGGCGAGCACCTCCTCGATCCGGGCCAGGTCGATCTCCCGGTCCGCCGGCACCGGCCGCAGCCAGTGGTCGAGTGCGTCCTGCCCGGTCAGGTCCACGGCGCCGATCGGCAGGGCCGGGTCGGCCGCGACGGCCGTCAGCAGCCGCCGCAGCCGGTCGACGATCCGCTCCACGGTGTCGCGGTCGAACAGGTCCGTCCGGTACTCCACCATGCCGGCCACGCCGCCGGGGCGGCCTGCGACCGGTTCCCGCTCGGCGAGGTTGAAGCCCAGGTCGAAGTTGACCGCGCCGACGTCCAGTGGCTCGCCGGTGATGCGCACCCCGGGCAGCGTGACGTCCGTGCGCGGCGCGTTCTGGAGCACCAGCATCACCTGGAACAGCGGATGGCGGGCCAGGGACCGCTGCGGGTTGAGTGCCTCGACGAGGTACTCGAACGGCAGGTCCTGGTTGTCGTAGGCCGCCAGGTCGGCCGTGCGGGCCCGGTCGAGCAGTTCCCCGAACGACGGGTCGCCGGAGGTGTCCAGGCGCAGCACCAGCGTGTTGACGAAGAAGCCCACGAGGTTCTCGACCGCCGCCTCGGTGCGGCCTGCGATCGCGCCGCCGAGCACGACGTCCGTGCCCGCGCCGAGCCGGGTGAGGACGGCGGCCAGGGCGCTCTGCACCACCATGAACAGGCTGGCCCGGTGCTCCCGCGCGATGTCGAGCAGCTGGGCGTGCAGTGCGGCGTCGAGGTGGAAGGCGAGCCGCTCGCCCGCCGGTGCGGCAACCGCGGACCGCGGCCGGTCGACCGGCAGGGGCATCTCACGGGGCGCCGCGGCGAGCGCCCGCCGCCAGTACACGAGCTGCCGGGAGACGGCGCTGTCGGGGTCGTCGGTGCTGCCGAGCACCTCGCGTTGCCACAGGGCGTAGTCGGCATAGCTCACGGCTAGTTGCGGCCAGGCCGGTTCCTCGGTGTGCAGGCGGGCCCGGTAGGCGGCGGTGAGGTCGCGGGCGAGCGGTCCGATGGACCAGCCGTCGCCGGCGATGTGGTGCAGCACCAGCAGCAGCACATGCTCCCGCGGGGCCACGGCGAAGAGCGTGGCCCGCAACGGGGGGTCCAGGGTGACGTCGAAGGGGGTGCGCGCCGCCTCGGCCATGGCCTGTGGCAGGGCGGTGGGGCCGACGTCCACGACGGGGCATGCCGGGCGTGCCCGCTCGGCCGGCAGAACGTGCTGGAAGGGCTCGCCGTCCTGCTCGGGGAAGACCGTGCGGAGCGTCTCGTGCCGGTCCACCAGGTCGCCGAGGGCGGCTTGCAGCGCGGCCCGGTCGAGGCTGCCGTGCAGCCGCAGCACCAGTGGAAGGTTGTAGCTGGGCGAGGACGTCTCGAAGCGGTTGAGGAACCACAGGCGCAGCTGGGCGAACGACAGCGGCACCCGCTGCGGCCGGGGCCGCCGGGTCAGCGCAGGCCGGGCCGGCTGCTCGGCGTCCAGCCGTTCGCTGAGCGCCGCGACGGTGGGGCCCTCGAAGATCCGGCGGATGGGGATCTCGATCCCGGTGACCGTCCTGATCCTGCTGACCAGCCTGGTCGCCAGCAGCGAGTGGCCTCCGAGGGCGAAGAAGTCGTCGTCGATGGTCACCTTCGGCACGGCGAGCACTTCGGCGAACAGCTCGCAGAGCACGTGCTCGCGCGATGTGCGAGGCGGCCGGCCGGCCGACAGGGCGCCGAAGTCGGGCTTGGGCAACGCCCGCCGGTCCAGCTTGCCGTTGGCGGTGAGCGGCAGTTGGTCGAGTGCCACGAAGGCGGCGGGGATCATGTAGTGCGGCAGCCACCGGCTCAGTCGGGTGCGCAGTGCGTCGTTGAACGCGCGCAGCCTGCGGGTGCGGGCCGGGCTGTTGGCGTGGACCAGCGGGTCGGCGCCGGCCCGCGGTCCTTCGTACGCCGGCACCACGGCGGCACGGGCGTCGCGCGGCAGGAAGACGGCGTCGAAGCACTCCTCGCGGCCGTGCGCGGACCAGGTGGTCACCACCTGGAAGCCGCAGCGCGCGCCGAGGTCGTGGAGGTCCTCCGGGTCGATCCCGGCGGCTTCGGTGTGCAGTTCGGCCAGGATCTGCGCGACGCCGCCGCCCCGGTTGAGTTCGCGCATCGCATCGAACTCGGCCAGCAGCCGGCCGTTGGGCACCTCGGTCACCCGCATGCCTGCCGGCGCGGCGCGCAGTGCGTCGGCCAGCGTGTCGATGGCGGCTTCGGTGGGCGTGTCTGCCGGGGCCAGGTCCGTCCAGGGCAGCCGGGGCAGCCGGTCGACGGGCTGCGCGGTGGTGGGCGCCTTGGTGATCACGACTTCGTAGCGGTAGCGCGACAGCTCGTTGCCGAACCTGCCCCGCTTGAGCCTGACGTCCACCTCGCCGATGTCCGCCAGCGAGCGGCCCAGGGCGACGAAGAAGTCGGGTGCCAGGAGCAGTTCCTCCTCGGCGGCGACCTTCTGCTCCACCACCGCGCGGACCGAGGAGGTGTCGCAGTCCTGCGTGAGCCGGTGGGCGGCAACAGCGCTTTGCAGGCAGCGCAGCAGGCGCAGGTTGCGGATGTCGCCCAGGACGATCGCGCCGCCGGGCACCAGCAGCTCCAGGCAGGTACGCAGGACGTCCACGAGATAGCCGGCGTGGGGGAAGTACTGGACCACGGAGTTGAGGACGATGGTGTCGAAGAAGTCGCGGGGCAGCCCGTCCGTGTCGTCGGCGGCCTGTACGCGCAGCCGCACTCCCGGCAGGTCCTCGCCTCGCGAGCGCAGCTGCTGCTTCAGCGCGTCGATGACCGACGGGGAGAAGTCGGTTCCCCAGTACGCCTCGCAGTGCGGGGCGAGCCGGGACAACAGCAGCCCGTTGCCGACGCCGATCTCCAGCACCCGGCGGGGGCGAAGGCGCAGTACCTGGTCGACGGCGGCCGACCGCCACCGCTCCATCTCCTCCAGCGGGATGTGCCGGCCGTCGTAACTGCTCTGCCAGACGGCGAAGTCGTCCCAGAAGCCGCCGTCCGCGACCTGCTCGGCGTAGAGCGAGTCGTACAGCTCACGCCAGAACCGGACCTGTTCGTCCTCCTCCTGCTCGTCCCGGCCGGCCGACCACTCGGCGCCGGGGACGACGTAGCCGACGAGCCGGCCCTCGCCGTCGCTCGCGCGGCTGAGCAGGACCGTGGCCTCGGCGATGTGTTCCTGCCGCGACAACGCGGCCTCGATCTCGCCCAGTTCGATGCGGAAGCCGCGCACCTTGACCTGGTCGTCGGCCCGGCCGACGAAGGCGAGTTGGCCGTCTCGCCGCCAGCGCACGAGGTCGCCGGTGCGGTACATCCGGCTGCCCGGTTCGTCGAAGGGGTCGGCGACGAACCGTTCGGCGGTCAGCGGCCTGCGGTTGAGGTATCCCCGGCCGAGCCCCGTGCCGGCGATGTACAGCTCGCCGGTGACGCCGGCCGGCACCGGGCGCAGGCCGGCGTCCAGCACGTACATCCGGACGTTCTGGGTCTGGCTGCCCACCGGGGGCGGGCCGTCGGTGGCCGCCCTCGACGGGTCGACCTCCGCCAGGGTGCTCCACACGGTGGTCTCGGTGGGCCCGTAGAGGTTGACCACCTGGCTGCCCACCGCGCGCATCTGTTCGGCGAGGCTGCTGGTGAGCGCCTCGCCGCCGACGAGCAGCCGCAGACCGCGCAGGCCTTCGGGGGCGTTGGCCAGCATCGTGCGGTACAGCGAGGGGGTGGCTTGCAGGACCGTGACCTCGCTCGCCGCGGCGAGTTCCGACAGCGCGACGGGGTTGCGGATGGTCTCCGGCTCGGCGATGAGCACGCTCGCGCCGTGCAGCAGCGGCAGGTAGACGTCGACGGCGACGATGTCGAACGCGATCGTCGCCGTCGCCAGGAAGCGGTCGTACGGACCGACCGGGAACCGCTCGGCGAATCCGGTCAGGTTGTTGATGATGCTCCGGTACGAGATGAGCACGCCCTTGGGGCGGCCGGTGGAGCCGGAGGTGTAGATGATGTAGGCGGCGTTGTCGGGCCGGATCGGCGCCACGCGGTCGGCGTCGACGGGATCGGTGCTCGCACGCGCGGACAGCCCGTCCTCCACCGCGGGATCGCCGAGGACGATCGTCGGGGTGTCGGTCTTGGGCAGGGTGGGCGTGATCTCGGTTCGGGTGATGAGCGCGACGGGGTGGGCGTCCGAGAGCAGAAATGCCAGCCGCTCCGCCGGATGGGCGGGGTCCATGGGGAGGTACACCGCGCCGGCCTTCTGCACGGCCAGCATCGCCACGACCATGTCCACCGAGCGCGGGACGGCCAGCGCCACGACGTGTTCCGGGCCGACGCCCCGGGCGATCAGCTCCCGGGCCAGCCGGTTGCTGCGCTCGTTGAGCTGTGCGTACGTCGCTTCCTCGGTGCCGCAGCGCACCGCCAGGGCGTCGCCGGCGGCGGCAGCCTGCTGCTGGAACCGCTCGTGCAGGTAGTGGTCGGGCAGGGGCCGGGCGGTGTCGTTCCTGGCCGTCAGCAGGTCGTGCCGCTCGTCGGGGCTGAGGAAGTCGACGTGCTCGACGGGTGTGGCGGGGTCGCGCAGCACGGCGCGCAGGAATGCCTCGTACCAGGCGACGAGCCGCTGCACGGTCTCCCGGTCGAACAGGTCGGTGGCGTACTCGACCGTGCCGTACACCCCGTCGGGGCTCCCCGTCGCGGTGCGCCGCTCGGCCATGCTGACGAACAGGTCGAACTTGGCGTTGCGGGCGTGCACGGGGTACGGGGTGGCGGTCAGTCCGGCCAGGTCGGCCGTCACGGCCGCCACGTTCTGGAGCGCGAACATCACCTGGAACAGCGCGTTGCCGGACAGTGAGCGTGCGGGGTTGAGCGTCTCGACCAGGTGCTCGAACGCCAGGTCCTGGTGGGCGTAGGCGTCGAGGTCGGCGGTGCGGACCCGGGCCAGCAGTTCACGGAAGCCGGGGTTGCCCGCCGTGTCCGTGCGCAGGACCAGCGTGTTGACGAAGAAGCCGACCAGCGGGTCGAGGATGTCGTCGGTGCGGCCTGCGACAGGCGTGCCGAGCGGGATGTCGGTGCCGGCCCCGAGCCGGGTCAGCAGAGCGGCGAAGGCGGCTTGCAGCACCATGAACAGGGTGGCCCCGTCGGTCCGTGCCAGGGCGGTGAGACCGGCGTGCAGGTCCGCGTCGAGCGTGAAGTCGATGGTGTCGCCGCGGTAGCTGGCCGTCGGGGGGCGGGGCCGGTCGGTCGGCAGTTCCAGCTCTGCCGCGACGCCGTCGAGCGCGGCGGTCCAGTACCGCGTCTGCTGTGCGATGAGGCTGGTGCCGTCCTGCTGGTCGCCGAGCAACCGGGACTGCCAGAGGGTGTAGTCGGCGTACTGCACGGGCAGCGGTGCCCAGCCGGGCTCCGTGCCATGGCGCCGCGCGTCGTAGGCCGCGCCGAGATCGTCGAGCAGGGGCTTGAGCGACCAGCCGTCACCGGCTATGTGGTGCAGCAGCAGGACCAGCACGTGCTCCTCGTCCTGCGCGGTGCCGGTTGCCGGGGTGAACAGCCAGGTGCGCAGCGGGGGTTCGGTCTGAAGGTCGAAGCCGTGCGCCACGGCCGCGCGGACCGCGTCGTCCAGTTCCGCGGGGTCCACCTCGGCGGTGTCCAGGCGGGGTGCGCAGGCCTCGGGGTCGAGCACGAGCTGGTGCGGCACGCCGTCGGTGGCCGGGAAGACGGTGCGCAGGCTCTCGTGGCGCCGTACCACGTCGGCGAGGGCGGTGTGCAGCGCGGCGGGGTCCAGCTGTCCGGTCAGCCGCAGCACGACGGGGATGTTGTAGGTCGGGCTGCGGCCTTCGAGCCGGTTGAGGAACCACAGCCGGCGCTGGGCGAAGGAGAGCGGTATGCGCTCGGGCCTGGGCAGTGGCCGAATCCGCGGCCTGGCTGCTGCGGTGTCGTTCAGCGCGGCTGTCAGACCGGCCACGGTCGATGTCTCGAACAGCTGCCGCAGGGCGACCTCGACACCGAGGGTGGAGCGGATGCGGTTGGCGAGGCGGGTGGCGAGCAGCGAGTGCCCGCCGAGGGCGAAGAAGTCGTCGTCCACACCGACCTCGGGGAGCCCCAGCACCTCGGCGAAGAGTCCGCACAGGATGGCCTCGCGCGGGTCACGGGCCCGCCGGCCGCCCGCGCTGCGGTGCGGTGCGGGCAGCGCAGCGCAGTCGACCTTGCCGTTCGGCTTGAGGGGCAGCTCGGCCAGCGTCGTGACGGTGGACGGCAGCATGTGGTCCGGCAGCACAGTGGCGGCGAAGGCACGGATCTCGGCCGCGTCGACCGGAGCCTCGGCGAGCAGGTAGGCGGCCAGTTCCTGGCCGCGTGCCGCCACCACGGCCCGGCGGACGCCGGGATGCCGCGACAGCACCGTCTCGACTTCGCCGAGTTCGATCCGAAAGCCCCGGATCTTGACCTGGTCGTCGGTGCGGCCGAGGAATTCCAGTACGCCGTCGGCGTCCTGCCGGGCGAGGTCGCCGGTGCGGTAGAGCCGCTCCCCCGGGGTCCACGGGTCGGCGACGAATCGCTGCGCGGTCAGTGCGGCCCGGTCCAGATAGCCCCGCGCGAGCTGTGCGCCGCCCAGGTACAACTCGCCCGGCACGCCGGGGGGCACCGGACGCAGCCAGGCGTCGAGGACGTAGGCCTGGGTGTTCCAGCCGGGCCGGCCGATCGGTACGGCCTCGTCCCGTACCTGCCAGCCCGTCACGTCCACGGCGGCCTCGGTCGGGCCGTAGTAGTTGAGCAGGTCGGCGTCGAGGGTCCGCCGGAACTCCTGCGCCAGCTCGGCGGGGAGCGCCTCGCCGCTGCACACCACGCGCCGCAGTGAGGTGCACGCGTGCGCCTGCGGCTCCTCCAGGAACGTCTGGAGCATCGAGGGGACGAAGTGGGCCGTGGTGATGTCCTGGCGCTGGATCAGCTCCGCGAGGTAGCGCGGATCCCGGTGGCCGTCCGGCCGCGCGAGCACCACCGTGGCTCCCGCGACGAGCGGCAGGAAGAACTCCCACACCGACACGTCGAAGCTCGACGGCGTCTTTTGCAGCACCCGGTCGCCGGGGCCCAGCCGGAGGTCGTCCTGCATGCACCGCAGCCGGTTGGCGATCGCGGCGTGGCTGACCACCACGCCCTTGGGGCGGCCGGTGGACCCCGAGGTGTGGATGACGTACGCCGGACGAAGCGGTGAGCCCTCGCACGGCTTGAGCGTGTCGGTGTCGGTGCCGGTCTGCGGGACGTGGACCGAGGCGGGGTCGTCCAGCAGGGCCACCGGCCGGGCGTCGGCCAGCATCGCCGCGGTCCGGTCCGGCGGATAGCCGGGATCGACCGGCAGATAGGCGGCCCCGGTGCGGTGCACCGCGCACAGGGCCACCACGAGTTCGAGCGAGCGGGGCAGCGCCACCGCCACGGTGCGCTCCGGCCCGGCTCCCTTCGTGACGAGGTGTGCGGCGAGCCGGTTCGTCCAGTCGTCGAGCTGGGCGTAGGTCAGCGTGGCGTCCTCGAAGACGACCGCCACGGCGTCGGGGCTCTGGGCGGCCTGCTCCTGGACCATGCGTGCCAGGTCGGTGGGGGGCAGCGGCACGTCGGCGCCTTTGCCGCGGGCCAGCGCGTCGGCCCGTTCGGCCACGGAGAGCACGTCGGTGGCGGCGACGCGGCGGTCGGGCCGGTGGGCCAGTTCGGTCAGTGCGGCGGCCAGCCGGTCAACGATGCGCCGCGCCTCCTGGGCGCCGACGGTGTCGGGGCGGTACTGCATGCGCAGTTGCAGCCGGTCGCCGCGCAACGCCGCGACCAGACCCAGCGGGTAGTGCATGGTGTCCTCGGCGTGCTCCACCGAGATCCGCAGCCCGTCCAGGGCCGCCTGGATGCCGCCCCGGTCCACCGGGTAGTTCTCGAACACCACAGCGGTGTCGAACAGTTCGCTCACGCCCGCGAGGGACTGCAACTCGGCCAGGCCCAGGTACTGGTGATCGGCGAGCGCGGACTGTTCCCGCTGGACCCGGGCGGCGAGGTCGCCGAGCGATTGGGCCGGGTCGAGCCGGACGCGCACCGGCACGGTGTTGATCAGCAGGCCCACCATCGACTCGATCCCGGGCAGCACCGGGGGCCGGCCGGAGGTCACCGCGCCGAACACCACGTCGTGCTGCCCGGTCAGCCGGGACAGCAGCAGGGCCCAGCAGGTCTGCACCGCTGAATTGACCGTGATGCGCAGCGACTTCGCGGTGTCCTGCAAGGCCGCGGTCAAGGGCTCTGGCAGCGTCACCTCGACGTGCTCGTGACGGGGCGGCTGCGCGGCGGTCTGCGGGCCCGGGACCGTCGTGGGGAGCAGCGTCCCCTGCGTCAGGCCGGTGAGGGCCTCGCGCCACACGCGCCGGGTCTCCTCGCGGTCCCGCCGGGACAGCCATGCGAGGTAGTCCCGGTAGGGCGGGGCCGGCGGCAGCTGCGGGGCGTGAGCGTCGGCGGCGTAGAGGGCGAACAGGTCACGCAGCAGCAGCGGACCGGACCAGCCGTCGAGGAGGATGTGATGGTTGGTCACCACGAAACGGTGGGTGTCCGGTGCGAGACGCACCAGGATGAAGCGGATCAGCGGTGGTTCGGTCAGGTCGAAGCCGGCGTCGCGGTCCTCCCGCAGCAGCCGGTCCAGTGCGGCGTCCCGGTCGGGCTGCACCAGCCCCGACAGGTCGTGCTCGCGCCAGTCGACGGTGACGCGGCGCGGCACGATCTGGACGGGTGTGCCCTCGCGTCGGCTGACGAAGCCGGCCCGCAGATTCGGGTGGCGGGTCAGCACCTGCTCGGCGGCGCGGCGCAGCCGGTCGGGGCGCAGGGCCCCGTCGAGTCCGAGGACCAGCTGCACGACGTAGGGGTCGGCCTGCCCGCCGGCCAGCAGTGAGTGGAACAGCAGCCCCTCTTGCAGTGGTGACAGCGGCAGGACGTCGGCCAGCCCGGAACGAGCCATCAGATACTCCAATCCTCTTCGAGCAGGTCCAGTTCGTCCTGGCTGAGCGAGACCAGGGGAAGGTCGGACGGGGTGCGGGCGGTGTTCTGGCCGATGCGGGCACTGGCGCACAGCGCGGTCAGCGCCTGCTCCCACAGCTCGGCCAAGGCCGTCACCTCGGCCTCGGTGAACCGCCCGCGGGCCCACCCCCACGTGACCGTGAGCTCCGCCGCGCTGCCGCGGTCGCGGCAGACGACGGTCAGTTCCAGGGGGTGCGGCAGCGGCATGCGCGGATCGGCGGCGGGCACGGCCACCGGGTCGGGAACCGGCTGCCAGTCCGCCTCACCGGAGACTGCGAACCGGCCCAGGTAGTTGAAGCCGATCTCGGCCGTGGGCCACCTGGCCGGTTCGGCGTCGCCGCCCGGCGGCGCGCAGTAGCGCAGCAGGCCGTACCCTGCTCCGCCGTCCGGGCACTCGCGAAGCTGTTGTTTCACCCGGCGCGCGGCGCGGGCCACGCTCGCGCCGCCGTCCCGGAAGTCCTGCGCGGGCACGTTGCCGGGTTCCAGCCGTACGGGGTGCATGCGGGTGAACCAGCCGACCGTGCGGGACAGGTCGGTGTCGTCCCGCTCGCCCACCAGGTCGCGGCCGTGGCTCTCGATGTCCACCAGCAGGCCGCCGCCGGGGCCGTGCCGGCCGCTGCGCCAGCGGCCGGCCGCGAGCGCCAGCGCGGTCAGCAGGACGTCGTCCGCCCGCAGCCCCAGCTCCGTGCAGACCTCTCCCAGGATCTGCTGCGTCACCTGCTCGGGCACGGTGCGGCGCAGCTGTGCGAGGTCGGCGAAGGTGGGCGGGCGCGAGGACCGCCCGGCGTCGCCGGGGGCCGTGGTGTTCTCGGTGCGGCGCCACCACGGCGTCTGCCGGTGGAGTGCGGGGTCGGCCGCGGCGTCCGCCAGGTCTCGGGCCCAGCCGCGGAACGACGCCGGTACCGGTGCGAGCCGTGGCGTGTTGCCGGCTTCCAGGGCCCGGTAGGCCGAGGCCAGGTCGGGCAGCAGGATGCGCCAGGACACTCCGTCCACGACGAGGTGGTGGATCACCAGCAGCAGCCGGCCGGGGCGGTGCGGGCCCGCGTCGAGCCAGACCGCCTGGAGCATCACCCCCGCCCACGGGTCGAGTCGGCGCGCGGTTTCGGCGCCGGCTTCGGCAGCGGCGGCGGCTGCCGCGGTCCCGTCCAGCCCTGCCACGTCCACCCGGTGGACCAGCCTTGCGGCCGGGCAGGTGCCGGGCTCGGGCACTTCGAGGGACCAGTCCGGCCGGAGCCGGGCCCGCAGCATGTCGTGCGTGTCGAGCAGGGCCTGGAGGGCGTCGGCCAGCATCGCGCGGTCGAGTCCGGCGGGCACCCGCAGGGTCACCGACTGGTTGAACGCCGCGACGGGGCCGCCGAGTTCACGCAGCCAGTGCATGATCGGGGTGGCCGGGAGGGTGCCGACTGCGGGCTCGGCCGCACGTGTGCCGTCCTGCGGGACCTGTCTGGCGGCCAGGGCCAGTTCGGCCACCGTCTGATGGGTGAAGACGTCCCGCACGCTGAGCAGCAGTCCGGCGGCCCGCACCTGGCTGACCAATTGGATGAACAGGATGCTGTCCCCGCCGAGGTCGAAGAAGTTGTCGTCGGTGCCGACTTCTTCCAGGCCGAGCAGCTGGGCGACCACCCGGCACAGCAGTTCCTCACGCTCGTCGCGCGGCGGACGCGAGCCGCCGGTGCCGGCGGCCGGGGCGGGTGCGCGAAGCGCGCCGTGGTCGACCTTGCCGTTGCGGGTCAGGGGGAGGTCCGCCAGCTCCACGAACGTCGCGGGCACCATGTAGGGCGGCAGCAGCTCGGCCAGTTGCGACCGGACCGCGTCCAGGGCCAGGGCCGGCCCCTGGGGTTCGGGGACCAGGTAGGCGACGAGGACGGATTTTCCGGGCCTGGTCTCGTGCTGTGCCACCGCGGCGCGCGCGACACCGGGGCAGCGCGCCAGCGCGGCCTCGATCTCGCCGGCCTCGACCCGGTGGCCGCGGACCTTCAGCTGCTGGTCGGCGCGGCCGAGGAACTCCAGGGCGCCGTCCGGGCGGTGTCTGGCCAGGTCGCCCGTGCGGTACATCCGCTCGCCGGCCGGGCCGAAGGGGGACGCCACGAACTGTGCCGCCGACAGACCGGGGCCGGCCAGGTATCCGCGGGCGAGCCCGGTTCCGGCGACGTACAACTCGCCGGCCACGCCCACGGGGACCGGCCGCAGCCGTTCGTCGAGCACATAGCACCGGGTGTTGTCGAGTGGCCGGCCGATGGGGACGCGGCCATCCGGCCCGGTGCCTGCCACGGCGTGCTGCGTCACGGCGAACGTCGTCTCCGTCGGACCGTAGCTGTTGGTCACGGCGGTACCGGGCGCGGCGGCCAGCACCCGGGCGGTCAGCTCGGGCGACATGCTCTCGCCGCCGGTCCACACTTCCTTCAGCCCCCGGAAGCAGTCCGGGGCGGCGGCCAGGGCCTGGTAGACGGCGGCGGACAGCGCCACTCCGGTGACGGCGTGCCGGGCGACCGCCTCGGCCAGCAGGTGCGGCTCGGGATGACGTGTCCACGGGGCGACCACGGTGGTTCCCCCGGTGAGCAGCGGTGCCCACAGCTCGAACGTGGAGGGGTCGAACGCGATGGAGGTGTGCAGCAGCGTCCGTGCTGTCGTCCCGGTGGACCACCACCGGTCGCGGGCGAGCCCGACCACCGACGCGTCACTGATCGCCACGCCCTTCGGGGTGCCCGTGGAGCCGGAGGTGTGCATGACGTAGGCGAGTTGCGCGGGGTGGCGCGGGCGGCGCCGTCGCGGGGCGGCGGCCGGCTGAGGGTCGTCGGCGAACGCCACCGGCAGCCCCAGGACGTCCAGGGCCGCGTGGTCACGCAGCCGGGAGGGGGTCAGCACCAGGAGTGCTTCGGTCCGCCCGGCCACGACGCGCATCCGGGCGGGCGCGTACGCGGGGTCGAGCGGAACGTAGGCGCCGCCCGCTTTCAGCACGGCCAGTGCCGCAACGGGCAGGTCCAGGCAGGGGCCCATCAGCAGCAGCACGCGGGATTCGGTGGTCACGCCCAGCTCGGCGAGGCGGTCCGCGAGCCGCTCGGCGCGCTCGTCCAGTTCGCGGTAGGTCAGCGTGGTGTCGCCGTCGATCACGGCCGGCGCTTCGGGGCCGGCGGCGAGCCGTGCCGCGAAGGCGTCGGTGACGGCTTCGGCCGGGAGGTCGTGCCGGGTGTCGTTCCAGCGGTGAAGGACCAGTTCCCGCTCGTGCGGGCCGAGCAGTTCGACGTCGGCCACGGAGGTTTCGGGCTCGGCGACCACGGCGCGCAGCAGCCGCCGCATCATGGCGACGAGCCGCTCGGCCGTGCCGCGGTCGAAGAGGTCGGTCGCGTACTGGAGGGCGCCTCGGCAGCTTCCGGCGTGCGTTTCGGCCACGAATCCGAAGGCGAGGTCCACCTTGGTGGCCGTGGCGTCGGGAAGCGTCCGGGTCACGGCGAGGCCGCCGAGCTCCGGCCGGCTGTCCGGCGTGTGCTCCACCGTCACCATCACCTGGAACAGCGGGTGGCGGGCCAGCGACCGTGCCGGGTTGAGCGCTTCGACGACGTGCTCGAACGGCACGTCCTGGTGGCTGAACGCGGCGAGGTCGGCCGTCCGGGTCCGCCGCAGCAGTTCGGCGAACGACGGGGCGCCCGCCGTGGACACCCGCAGCACCACGGTGTTGACGAAGAAGCCGACCAGGTCCTCAAGTGCCTCGTCCTGCCGGCCGGCGACGGGCGTACCGATCGGCACGTCGTCCCCGGCGCCCAGCCGGGTCAGCAGGGCCGTCACCGCCGCCTGCACGACCATGAAGGCGCTGACCTCGTAGCGGCGGGCCAGTGTCGTGACCCCGTTCCACACCTCGGCGTCCAGTTCGAACGGCACCACCCCGGCGACCGGGCTCGGTACCGCCGGACGCGGCCGGTCCACCGGGAGCGCCACCTCGTCGGGCAGGCCGGCCAGCGCGGACGTCCAGAACTCGATGCCCCGGTCGGAGGCGCCGGCGTCGAGGAGTTCGCGCTGCCACAGCGCGTAGTCGGCGTACCGCACCGCAAGCGGCCGCCAGTGCGGGGCCTGTCCCCGGCACCGTGCCCGGTAGGCGAGGTCCAGGTCGCGCAGCAGCGGGCCGAACGACAGGCCATCCACGGCGACGTGGTGCAGCACCAGCAGCAGGTGCCAGCTCTGGGGCGCGCCTCGCAGCAGCCACACCCGCAGCGGGGGTTCCGCCGTGAGGTCGAAGACGTGCCGCTGGGCCTGTTCGATCGCCGTGGCCAGTTCGTCGGCGCCTGTCCCGGTCTCGTCGATCACCGTCGGCGGCAGCTGCGGAGAGGGTGGCAGCACGTGCAGCCACGGTTCGCCGTCGTCGGGCAGGACCGTGCGCAGCGGCTCATGGCGTTCGACCAGGTCGGCCAGTGCCGCCCTCAGCGCCGGGACCTGGACGTCTCCCTCCAGGGCGAGCAGGAGCGGGACGTTGTAGGTGCGGTCGTGGGGGTTCATCCGGCTGAGGAACCACAGTCGGCGCTGCGCCGGTGACAGCGGGATGCGGCCCGTGTGCGCGCTCGGGCGCAGCGCCGGGCGGGCGCCGTCGGCGTCGTCCAGCAGCCGCGCCAGCCGGCGGGCCGTCGGGTTTTCGAAGACCGACCGGACGGGCACCTCGCGGCCGAGGGCCGACCGGATCGCGTTGACGAGCCGCATCACCGACAGTGAGTGGCCGCCGAGGTCGAAGAAGCTGTCGTCGGGGCCGACGTCCTCGGCGCCCAGCACCGTGCCGAACAGGCCGCAGAGGATCTCTTCGACCGCGCCGCGCGGGGCGCCGGCGCCGCCGCGCGCCGTGAGTCGTGGCAGGGCGCGGCGGTCCGCCTTTCCGCTGGCGGTCATCGGCAGTTCGTCCAGCGTCACGAAGTGCGAGGGCACCATGTAGCCCGGCAGTTCCCGCTCGGCCCAGGCCCGCAGTTCGGCCGCGGTCACCGGGGACGACGTGGTGAGGAAGGCCACGAGTTCGTGCTCCTGGGCCACCACCACCGCGTGTGTCACCGCCGGATGCCGGCCGATCACCGACTCGACCTCGCCCGGCTCCACCCGGAAGCCGCGGATCTTCACCTGGTCGTCCACCCGGCCGTGCAGCCGCAGCAGCCCCTCGGCCGTCCACCGGGCGATGTCGCCGGTGCGGTACATCCGTGCGCCCGCAGACCAGGGATCGGCCACGAAACGCTCCGCGGTCGCGCCCGGTGCCTTGAGGTATCCGCGGGCCAGCCCGGTGCCTGACACGTACAGTTCGCCCTTCACGCCCACGGGCACCGGGTTGAGCCGGGCGTCCAGGACGTAGACGGCGGTGTTCCACGCGGGCCGCCCGATCGGGGTGTCGCCGTCCGGCAGTGGTGTCGCGGACGTCGCGGAGAACAGCACGCATCCGACGGTGGCCTCGGTGGGGCCGTACTCGTTGTGGACCGTCGTCCCCGGGATCCTCTCCAGCCAGGCGCCGGTCAGCTCGGCGGGCAGCTGTTCGCCGCCGACCACCACATCGCAGCCGGGAGGGAACACCGGCAGCTGGTCGCCGAGCGCGGCCAAGTGGCTGGGGGTCACCTTCACCAGGCCGTATCCGCCTTCGGTGGCCCGGCCGGCCGTCAGTTCGCCGATCTCGATCCGGCCGCCGGACACGAGCGGCGCGAAGAGCGCCGTGACGGGCATGTCGAAGGTGACGGGCGAGTGCAGCAGGGCACCGGTGCGCGCTCCCGGGTACGTGCGCGCCGCCCAGGCGACGTAGTCGGCCAGGGCGCGGTGCTCGACGACGACGCCCTTGGGCCGGCCGGTGGAACCGGACGTGTAGATCACGTAGGCGGGGTGTGCGCGGTGGACGGGCGGGAGTTTGCCCGGGGTGGTGGACTCCGCGCGGATGTCCTCGTCGAGGAGGACGGTGGGCAGCTGTGTGCGATGGGCGAGCCCGGAATGGGTCACCGCCAGGACAGGCGCCGCGTCCTCGATGACTCGGGCGAGCCGATCGGCGGGGTGGCCGGGATCGAGTGGCAGGTAGGCGGCGCCTGACTTCAAGACCGCCAGCACGGCCGCGACCTGGTCCACGCCACGCGGCAGGAGGATCGCCACCAGCTGTTCGGGACCGGCGCCCCGGGCGAGCAGGGCACCCGCGATGCGGTCGGAGCGTGCGTCGAGTTCGCGGTAGCTGAGCCGGGTGCCGTCCGCGCTCACGGCGACGGCGTCGGGCGTCTGTGCCGCCTGTCGGCAAAAGCCGTCGATCACGGTCGGGTACGGGACTTCGTGGCGGGTGTCGTTCCAGTGGTGCAGGAGCAGTTCACGATCGGCGGCGCCGAGCAGGTCGATGTCGGCGAGCCGGACCGCGGGATCGGCGACGACCACGTCGAGCAGCCGTCGCAGCATCGTCACCACGCGCTCCACCGTGGCGCGTTCGAACAGATCCGAGGCGTACTCCACTGCGCCGGTCAGCCCGTCGGCGTGCTGGGTGAGGAGGAAGGACAGGTCGAACTTGGCCTGCCCCAGACCGGCGAAGCGTCGGCTGACGTGGTGGCCGCCCAGGTCGGGCGGCGCGTCCTGGGTGTGCTGCAAGGTCAGCATCACCTGGAACAGCGGGTGCCGGGCCGGCGAGCGCTGCGGGTTGAGTGCCTCCACCACGTGCTCGAACGGCACGTCCTGGTGGGCGTAGGCCGCGAGGTCGACGGCCCGGGTGCGTTCCAGCAGGTCGGCGAAGGCGGGATCATCCGCTGTCGAGACCCGCAGGACCAGCGTGTTGACGAAGAAGCCGACCAGATCGTCGAGCGCCTGCTCGTCACGGCCGGCGACCGCGGTGCCCACCGGTATGTCGTCCCCGGCACCGAGCCGGGAGAGCAGCGCGGTCACCGCGGCGTGCAGGACCATGAACACGCTCACCCCGTGGTGGCGTGCCAGATCGAGCAGCCCTTGCCACACCTGGCCGGCCAGTGTGAAGGGGACGACGTCGCCGCAGCGGCTCGGCGCGGCGGTGCGCGGCCGGTCCACCGGCAGCGTCACCTCCTGCGGGACACCGGCCAGCGTCTCCTTCCAGAACTCCAGCTGCCGGGCGGACAGGCTGCCTTGGTCCTCGACGTCGCCCAGTAACGCGCGCTGCCACAGCGCGACATCGGCGTACTGCGCGGGCAGCGGCCGCCAGTGCGGAGCCCGCCCGCCGAGCCGGGCCCGGTAGGCGGCGTCCAGGTCGCGCAGCAGCACGCCGAGGGACCAGCCGTCGACAGCGATGTGGTGCAGCACCAGTACGAGGGTGCGGGCGTCGCTGTCCGGCGCCGGCCACAAGGCTGCCCGCAGGGGCGGTTCGGCCGACAGGTCGAAGGGACGTGTGACGTACTCCCCGACCGGGTCGGTCACCGGCCGGCCGGGGGCGGTTTCCGGTCCGCCAGTCTCCACCCGGATCGTGATGTCGGGCAGAACCTGCTGGTAGGGGCCTTGTTCATCGGTGGGGTAGTACGTGCGAAGCACCTCGTGCCGCCGGACCACGTCGTTCAGGGCGGCGCCCAGGGCGTCGGCGTCGACCGGCCCGTGGACGTCGAGAACCACCGGCAGGTGGTAGGCGGCCGAACCGGGTTCGACGCTCTGGAGGAACCACAGCCGCTGCTGGCCCGGCGAGAGCGGTACCCGTTGCGGGCGGGTGGCGGGTGCCAGCGCCGGCCGGGCCGGGCCGGTGTCCGCCAGTACCCGGGCCAGTCCCGCCACCGTGGGATGCTCGAACACCGAGCGCACGGACAGTTCGCGTCCGAGGACCTGACGGACCCGGTTCACCAGCCGTGTCACGAGCAGCGAATGGCCGCCCAGCTCGAAGAAGCCCTGGTCCGCACCGACCCCGACGACGCCCAGGACTTCGCCGAACAGGCCGCACAGCACTTCCTGCACGGCGCCTCTCGGCGCCTGTCCGCCGCCTTCCCGGACGATCGCGGGCAGGGCGCGGCGGTCCACCTTGCCGCTGGTCGTCAGCGCGAACTCGTCGACCACCAGCACATCCGACGGAACCATGTAGTCCGGCAGCAGTTCCGCGGCGAACTCGCGAACCTGCCGGGCATCCGGCTCGGCCCCCGGGAGGGGTCTCACGTAGACCGCGAGCCGCCCGTCCGCCGCCGTGGCCACGGCACGGCCGACGCCCGGGCACCGGCCGACCACCGACTCGATCTCGCCCAGCTCGATCCGAAAGCCCCGGATCTTGACCTGGTCGTCCGCGCGGCCGACGAACTCCAGACCGCCGCCGACCCGCCGCTTGGCCAGGTCACCGGTCCGGTACATGCGCCGGCCGCTGCCGGACGGGTCCGCCACGAACCGCTCGGCCGTCAGGCCGGGGGCCCCCAGATAGCCCCGCGCGAGTCCGGGACCACTGACGTACATCTCGCCGACGACGCCGGGCGGCACCGGGCACAGCATGTCGTCGAGCAGCTGGACGGTGAGGTCCGGCAGCGGCACGCCGATGCCGCTCGCCCGTGCGTGGCGCACCAGCTCGGCGTCGAGCCGCTGGAAGGTGGTGTGCACGGTCGTCTCGGTGATCCCGTACATGTTGACCAGGACCGGACCTCGCTCGCCGTGGCGCTCGTACCACGGCCGCAGCAGCGCGAAGTCCAGTCGCTCGCCTCCGAAGATGACCCACCGCAGGGCGGTCGGGGGCAGCGTGTCGCCCAGTGCGGCTGCGGCGGCGCTCAGCTGGGCGAACGCGGAAGGGGTCTGGCAGAGCACGGTCGCGCCGGTCCGCGCGGCGGTGAGCAGCACGTCCCGCGGCGACCGGCTCTGCTCATGGGTGAGCACGACGAGTCTGCCGCCGTGCAGCAGCGCGCCCCAGATCTCCCAGACCGAGAAGTCGAAGGACGCCGAGTGGAACAGCAGCCAGGTGTCCTGCGGTCCGAAGTCGAACCACTTCTCGGTGGCCTGGAACAATCTCAGGACGTTCGTGTGCGGCACCACCACCCCCTTGGGCCGGCCGGTCGACCCCGAGGTGTGGATGACATAGGCGGCGCCCGCCGGATCGACCCGCACCGCGCCCAGCGGCGGATCTGATGGCGCGCTGTCCGCGGGGTCGTCGGCTGAGGGGAGGTTGTGCAGGACATGGACGGGGCGGACGCCGGCGATGATCGAGTCGATCCGGCCCTGCGGATAGGCCGGATCGATCGGGACGTACGCCGCGCCGGTCTTGAGCACGGCGAGGATCGCGACGATCAGCTCGGGGGAACGGGGCAGCACGAGCGCCACCGAGGTCTCGGGCCGCGCGCCGAAACCAGCCAGCCGGCGTGCCAACCGGTCAGCCCGGGCGTCGAGTTCGCCGTAGCTCAGTGTCATGTCGCCGAAGACCACGGCGGGGCGGTCGGGGGTCCGCGCTGCGTGTTCCTGGAACACCTCGTGCAGACAGCGTGCCCGGTCGGGGGCGACCTGGGCCGACGGGCCGACCGGGGCGGGCAGTTCCTCCGGCAGTCGTACGTCGATCCGGCCGACCGCGCGTTCCACGTCGGCGAGCGCCTGTTCCAGGACGGTGCCGAGCCTGCGGACGAGCGCCTCGACGGTCTGCCGGTCGAAGAGATCGCTGCGGAACTCCACGACGCCGCCGACGCCGGCCGGACCGGCGCCGTCGGTACGCCGCTCCCGGAAGTTGAAGGTGAGGTCGAATTTGGCGGTGTCCGGGCGGACGGTGTCGAGACCGGTGCGCAGACCGGGCAGGTCGAGCGTCGGCTCCGGCTCGGCGCTGTGCGCGATCATCACCTGGAACAGCGGGTGCCGAGCCGTCGACCGCTGCGGATTCAGCTCCTCCACCAACAGGTCGAACGGGATGTCCTGGTTGCCGAAGGCTTCAAGGTCCCCCGCGCGTACCCGCGCCAGGACGTCGGCGAAGCCGTCCGTACCCGTCACCGTTGTGCGCAGCACAAGGGTGTTGACGAAGAAGCCGACCACGTCCTCCAGCGCGGGTGCCCCGCGGCCCGCGACCGGGGTGCCCAGCAGAATGTCGCGGCCGGCGCCGAGTCGGTGCAGCAGCACGGCCAGTGCCGCGTGCAGCACCATGAACGTGCTCGCGCCGTGCTCGCGGGCGACTCGCTCGATCGAGGCGTGCGTCTGCGCCGACAGTTCGATCGGCACCGCGCCGCCCGCCGAACCGGCCGCGGGAGAGCGCGGCCGGTCGGTGGGGAGCGGGATCTCCTCGGGCGCCCCGGCGAGGCGGTCCCGCCAGTACGCGAGCTGACCGTGCAGCGCCCCGTCCTGATCGCCGAGTTCGCCGAGTGTCCGCCGCTGCCAGAGCGCGTAGTCCGGGTAGCCGACCTCCAGGACGGGCCAGTCGGGGCGCCGGCCCGTCGTCCGCGCCCGGTACGCCGTGGCGAGATCGCGGGAGAGCGGACGCAGCGAGAGCATGTCCGCGGCGATGTGGTGCAGGAGCAACAGGAGTACGTGCTCGTCGGCGGCCAGGGCATAGAGCCGGACCCGCAGCGGCGGTTCGGCGGCCAGGTCGAAGCCGCGATGGATCTCGGCGCGCAGCCGCGCGTCCAGTTCCCCCTGGGCGAGGGCCACCGCCTCCATCTCGGGGGGCGATCCGGCGGGCACCGGCCATGGCTCGCCGTTGCGGTCCTCCACGGTCGTGCGCAGGGGGGCGTGCCGGGCCACCACGTCGGCGATCGCCTGCCCGAGGGCGTCCTGGTCCAGCCGTCCGGACAGCCGGACAACGAGCGGGATGTGGTAGCTGGCGTCGGCGCCGGTCAGCCGGTCGAGGAACCACAGCCGCCGTTGCGCGTACGACAGCGGAGCGTCCTCGGTGGTCGCGGTGATGCGCAGTGGTGCGGCGGGTTCGGCGGTGGTGGCGAGCAGCGCGGTGAGCCCGGCGGGGGTGGGCGCGTCGAAGACGGCGCGGACGCCGACGGCGATGCCGCTCTCCTCGCGGACGCGGGCCGCCAGTGTCGTCGCGGACAGCGAATGCCCGCCGAGCGCGAAGAAGTCGTCGTCCATGCCGACCGCGGGTACGCCGAGCACCTCGGCGAACAGAGCGCACACCTGCTTCTCGGCCCGGTCGCGCGGCGCCCGGCCGCGGCCCACCGCGCGGTGCGGTGCGGGCAGCGCGTCGCGGTCCACCTTGCCGTGCGAGGTGACCGGCAGGTTCGGCAGTACGACGATCGCGCGGGGCCGCATGTGCTCCGGCAGCACGGCGGCCAGCCGCTCGCGGAGCGCGTCGACGTCGACCGTGTGTCCGGCCGCGGGCACCACGTACGCCACGATCTGCGCCGGCTGCCGGTCGCCGTCGTCGCAGCGCAGCACGACGACGGCCTGCCGCACGCCGTCCGACGCCAGCAGCACGGACTCGATCTCGCCCAGTTCGACCCGCAAGCCGCGAATCTTCACCTGCTGGTCGCCGCGGCCGAGGAACTCCAGCCGGCCGTCGTCCCGCCAGCGTGCCAGGTCGCCGGTGCGGTACATGAGCCCGCCGTCGTTTGAGAACGGGTCGGCGACAAAGCGTGCGGCGGTCATGCCGGGACGGCCGAGATAGCCCCGGGCCAGCCCCGGACCGGTCACGTACAACTCGCCGGTGACGCCGGGCTGGACCGGTTGCAGGGCCGGGTCGAGCACCATGATGCCGGAGTCCGCGAAGGGTGTGCCGATGACCACCTGGTCGCCGAACGGGCCGGTCAGCGGATCGCTGGCGGTGCAGCACACCGTGGTCTCGGTGGGCCCGTAGGCGTTGACCATGGTGCGGCTGGGCGCCCATGCGGCCGCCAGTTGCGGCGGGCAGGACTCGCCGGCCACGACGAGCGTGGTCCGCTGCGGGATCGTGTCCTCGGGCACCGCCGCGAGGACCGCGGGCGGCACGGTGAGATGGGTGACGCCCTGCCGTGCGACGAAGTCGCCGAGGGCGGGCGGCATCAGCTCCTCGGGTATGGATGCAAGCACCAGGCTGCCGCCGGACAGCAGAGCCATGACCAGTTCCCAGAACGCGGCGTCGAAGGTGGCCGACGCGAACTGGAGCACCCGTGTCCGGTCGTCGAGGTCCAGACGGCGCTGCTGGGCCCGGGCCAGCGCCGCCACGCCGCGGTGGCTCACCACCACGCCCTTGGGGCGCCCGGTGGATCCGGAGGTGTAGATGATGTAGGCCGCGTTCGTCGTCTTCAGTCGCCCGGCGCGCTCGGCGTCCGTGACGTCGCCGCGGTCGGTGCCGGCCAGCTCGTCGACGGTCACGGGCGCGTCCAGCAGGATCACCGGGGCGCCCGCCGTGTCGATCGCGCCCGTCAGCGAGCCGACGGTGAGCACGCAGTGCGGCGCCGAGTCCGCCAGCTGGTAGGCGATCCGCTCCGGCGGATGAGCCGGATCGAGCGGCAGGTAGGCTCCGCCGGCCTGTAGCACCGCCAGCACCGCCACCACGAGATCGACGGATCGGGGCAGCGCAACGGCCACGACCGACTCCGGTCCTACGCCGCGGGCCATGAGCAGCCGGGCGAGCGCGTTGGCCCGGCCGTGCAGCTCCGCGTACCCCACACGCCGGTCGCCGACCAGGAGCGCGGGCGCCGTCCCGCGGCGCGATGCGACCTCCCGGAAGAGTTCGGGGAAGGTGCTCGGCGTCGTCGGCGCGGCCGGAGTGCTTCCCCAGCCGAGCACCGTGCGCCGGCGCCTGGGGCTCACGGCGGCCAGCGCGGCGACTGTCCGGCCCGGCCGGTCGAGTCCGTCGGCGACCTCTACGAGCAGTTCGGTGAACGCCTCGTGGTGCCCGGCCGCCTCGTCCTCGGTGTACAGCCGCGGATCCGCCTCCAGGTCGATGTCGAATCCGCCGCCGGGGCGCCGATAGGCGCTCACGTTCATGTCGTGGATGCGCCGTACCGACACATTGCGGGAGCTCACCACCCGCGCCGCGCCCAGTCGTCCGCCGTAGTGGAACGGGATGACGTTGACGGCCGGGCCGAGCACGGAGCGGCGCAGCCCGCGCGCCATGAGTTCCTGGCGCAGCAGCTCGCCGGGATACCGCTGGTGCGCCAGCGCGGCCTTGACCTCGGCGGCGACCTGGTCGGTCAGCTCGCGCACGGTGGTGCGCGGATGCACCGACAGGCGCAGCGGAAGCACGTTCACCATCGGGCCGGCCGCGCGCTTGGCGGTCTCGGTGACCCGGGCGGTCACCGGCAGGCTCAACACGACGTCGGGGCAGGCGGAGTGACGGTGCACCAGCACGGCGGCAGCCGTGAACAGCAGCCGGGAGGTGCGCACCCCGTGCCGTTGGCCCGCCAGACGCAGCGCGCTCAGGGCGCGCTCGGGCAGTGACACCCGGCGTCGCAAGGGTGTGGCCCAGCCCGTCGGCGGCTCCCCCGCCAGCCGGCCGGGCTCCGGCAGGTCGGCGAACCGCTCACCCCAGTAGTGCCGGTCCTCGGCGAACCGCGCCGACTGCGTGTACCGGTGGTGGTCCTCGACGAGGGCGCGGACCGATCCGATGCCGGACTGCGGCACCGGCAGTCCGTCGGCCAGGGCGTTGTACACCTCGGTGAACCGCTCGTTGAGCAGAGCGAAACTGACGCCGTCGATGACGATGTGGTGGTAGCCCTGGTACCAGAGGTAACGCTGGTCGGCGATCCGGAAGACCGCGAAGGTGAACAGCGGGTCGTCGGCCAGGTCGACGGTCCGGGCGAGGTCCGCGTTGATCCACGCATCGGCGGCAGCCCGGGGATCTGGGCGGTCGCGCAGGTCCGACCAGACCGGCCGGACCTGCGGGACGGCGCCGATCAGCTGGCGCGGGCCCTGCGGCGTCTCGATGAACCTGGCCCGCAGCGCGTCGACGTCGGCGACCGTGCGGTGCAGCGCCCGCTCGAACAGCCCACGGTCGAGCGGGCCCTCGATCTCCAGGCACTCCGCCGCCCGGTAGACGGGGGCGTCGCTGTCGATCTGGTACGACAGCCAGATGTCCTGCTGGGTCGGCGAGAGCGGCAGTGCGTCGGGCATGTGTGACGGCTCCAGGGGTTTCACGAGTACCCTCCACCCACTCCGGTTGCCGGATGGTCCGCGGCGGTCACGACAGGCGGGTCGGGTGCGCGCCGTCCCGTGGTACGCCGCGCACCGGCATGGACGTGATCCCGGCGACGAAGTTGGAGGCCAGGTGCCGCACCTCCCCGGCCGGTTCGATCCGCTCGACCAGCGCGCAGACGCGCTCCAGGAGCATGCGCAGCGACAGCCGTGCCAGCGCGGCCCCGACGCAGTAGTGGGGCCCGAATCCGAAGGCGATGTGCCGGTTGGGGCGGCGTTTGACATCGAATGTGTAGGGGTCGGCGAAGACGTCCTCGTCCCGGTTGGCCGACCCCAGCCACACCGCGAGCGCTGAGCCGGCCTTGACCGTACGGCCGCTCAGCCGCACGTCCTGGGTGGCGTACCGCATGAAGTGACTGGCCGGTGATGTCCAGCGCAGTCCCTCTTCGACGCAGCCGGCGGCCAGGGAGGGGTCTGCGACGACCGCGTGGTAGGCGTCGGGGTGGTCCATCAGGGCCTGGACCAGTCCGGTGACGGTGTGCGGGGTGGTGACGTTCGCGCCCAGGATGAGGCTGTAGCAGTTGTAGACGATGCTTTCGTGGTCCAGCGGCTTCCCGTCGATCCGCGTCCGCATCAGGTGGCCGATCAAATCGTCCGTCGGGGTCCCGTCCCGCGCGGCGAGCTGTTCCGAGAAGTACTCGAACAGCTCATGGTGCGCGGTGACGAGCGTGAGTGGGGCCGAGCCCTCCTGGAAGGCCGGGTCATGGGGCGCGACGGCCATGGTGGTCAGCTTCGTCAGACGCGGCCAGTCCGATTCCGGCAGACCCATGAAGGTGCCGATGAAGTCCATCGGGAAGTCGGCGGCGAGCACGGCGAGATCGGTGGGCTCGCCGGTCAACAGCGGCTCGACCAGCCGGTCGACGGGCCCCAGCAAGGTGTTGCGCCGTGCGTTGACCGCCCGTGCCGACAGCACCCGGTTCAGCGATTCGCGCAGCATGGTGTGGTGGGGCGGGTCGCTCGCCGCCATCATCTTGCCGCCCGCCGGGTCGCCGACGTCCAAGGCGCTGAGGAGGGTGCCCCGCTCGGAGGTGAAGTCCTCATGGTCGCGCAGCACCCGGCAGGCGTCCGCGTAGCGCGTCACCGACCAGAACTGCCGCCCGTCGGGGAGTTGTTGCCGGTGCACCGGCGCCTGGGCGCGCAGGGCCCGCCAGACCGCGTGCGGGTGGCCTTCGCTGTGCAGGAACGGATCGAACAGATCGACGCTGTCCAGATCGACCTGCCCGTCCGGAGCGTGCGGCGACATCCTCATCGGCGCCGCTCCTCGACCAGCGCCGCCAGCCCGGCCACGGTCGGCCGCAGATAGAAGTCGCGCGGGGCGATCGTCACGCCGAACTCCCTGGCAACGTCCTCGGTCATCCGCATGCTGAGCAGCGAGTGGCCGCCCAGCGCGATGAAGTCGTCCTCGATCCCGATGCGGTCGACACCCAGCAGATCGGACCAGATCTCGGCGATGAGCACCTCCACCCCGGTGGCCGGCGGCACGAAGTCGGAGAAGAGGTCCGGGCGTTCACGCGAGACGGTGCCGGCCAGCGCCGAGCGGTCGACCTTGCCGTTCGCGGTCAGCGGCAGCTCGTCGACGACGCGGTAGGTGGCCGGCCGCGCGTAGTCGGGCAGTGCCTCCGTCATCTGACGCCGCATGCCGAGGACCGACACCACCTGTCCGCGATGGGGTGCCACGAATGCGGCGAGCCGGAGCGCGCCGGTGGGGCCGGGCTGTGCCACGACCGCCGCCGAGCGAACGCCGGGCAGGCGCGCCAGGACCGTCTCCACCTCGCCTGGCTCCACCCGGAAGCCGTTGATCTTGACCTGTCGGTCGGACCGCTCGAGGAACTCCAGCACACCGTCGGACCGCACGCGGACCAGGTCGCCGGTGCGGTACATCCGTCCGCCGGGCGGAGAGCTCCACGGGTCGGCGACGAACCGCGCACCGGTCTGCCCTGGCTCGCCCAGGTATCCCCTGGCGAGCCCCGGCCCCACGGCGTAGAGCTCGCCGGCCTCGGCCGGCCGCAGTCGGGCATCGAGGACGCGCACCTCGGTGCCCGCGATCGGCCGCCCGACCGGCACCGGGTCGGTGTCGCCCGCTGTGATGTCATGGCAGCACGTGAACGTCGTGTTCTCGGTCGGGCCGTAGCCGTTGACGAGCCGGATCCCCGGCAGCCGTGAGAGAACCAGCTCAGCATGGCGCGGGGACACCACGTCTCCGCCGACGACGAGGCGCCGCAGGTTCGCCAGCAGGTCGAGGTGGTGGTCGACGACCTGCTGGAACAGGCCCGCGGTCAACCACAGCGTGGTGATCTTGTGGTCGCTGACGAAGCGCGCCAGCTCGGCCGGCGACGGCTCCCCCGGGGGATGGACCAGCAGCTCGGCGCCGTTGAGCAGGGGGGCCCAGATCTCGAAGGTGGAGGCGTCGAACGCGACGGGGGCGAACTGCAGGAAACGGTCGTCGGGTTCGACCGGTGCGTAGGCCTGGTCGAGCACCAGCCGCAGGACCGACTCGTGCGTTATCGCGACACCCTTCGGGGCGCCGGTCGACCCTGAAGTGAACGCGACATAGGCGAGGTTGCCGCCGCCCGCCCGGGCCGCCCGATCGCCGGCCGGAGCCGGGTCGGCGAGCGCGGAGGACTCGATCACGGCCCCGGTCGCGTCGAGAAGGCAGCTCACACCCGCCGACCGCAGGGCCCTCCCACGCCAGTCGTCCGGCTGCCGGGGATCGACGGGCACATACGCGGCGCCGGCCTTGAGGATGCCGAGCAGCGTCACCACCAGACCGAGGGACCGCTCGGCCAGCACGCCCACTCTCGACTCCACGCCTATTCCCCGGGCGGCCAGTCGACGCGCAATCCCGTCAGCCCGGGCATCCAACTGCGTGTAGGTCACAACGCCGTCCTGCCCGTGGATTGCCGGCTTGTCCGGAGTCGCGGCGGCATGGGCGCTGAACAGCTCGTGGACCGTGTCCATCAAGCCACGCCCTCCATGTCCCGCGCCAGTTCTGCCATGAGTGCCAGGGGTGCGTTCAGAAAGGTGTGATGCGCGCCGCGCACGGTGATGAACCGGACGTCGTCGCCGTACGCCCGCCAGCCGGCCATCAACTCGGGCCGTACCTCGTCGTCAGAGTCCCATCCAATCGCGGTCACCCCGCCCGGCAGCGGGAGCGGAGCGGGGAGCTGGTACGCCTTGTGGGCACGGATGTCGGCCTTCATCACCGAAAGCCCCAGGTCCAACAGCTCTGGCGTCAGCTGACTGCCCATGGACTTGGCCAACGTGGTCACTTCCATCGCCAGCTCGTCGTCCCCCATGGAAAGGAACCGGCCGTAGGGCGGCTCGTGCGGAGCTACCTGGGAGGAGACAAATAACCGGCTCGGCGTCGGCAGACCGGCCCGCTCCAACTGGGCAGCCGTCGCGAAGGCCGCCAGCGCCGAGCTGCAATGCCCGAAGAACGCGAACGGGCGGTCCAAATAGGGTTGAAGTTGCTTGATTGCCTGCTCGGCGTAGTTCTCGAAGGTTCCGAAATGCGGTTCGCTCAGCCGGTTCTCCCGACCTGGCGGCTGTACCGGACAGACTTCCGCCGGCCCCACGTTTGACGGCCAGCGCGCATACATCGAGGCCCCGACGCCGGAGTACGGAAAACAGAAGAGCCGACAGGGCGCAGTTGCGCTGGGACGGTGAAGCAACCACTGTCCGCGGACGCGACTGGTCTCGAGCGACATGCAGTCTCCCCCATTAGTCCCGTGGCCGGCACCGGAGCGTGTCGATCACCGCGCGCTCACGCCCGGGCAGAAGAAGCGGGCGACAGACACCTTCGGACCAGTGCGGCACGGGACACACGCCCAGGGGCTCAGCTTCGAACTCTAGTTCGCAATTTGGGTCGCTTCTCAAGATTCGCACGAGGCCCTATGCGACACAAGCGATCTTCCACGGGCGTCCGGAACTATTCGCTCGACTTTCCTTACGCTGAGTACTCGGCACCGATGCCCGAGACAGAATTGGGGAGGTTCCTCCCCTTGCAGCGACGTCGCACGACAACAATCGATGACGCAACTCTTGCTGCCAGCGCCTCCAAACTTGCTTGAACTGGCCGGATTTGTTCTGCGTTTCGGCGGGCGTCTCGCCGCCCGGAACCGCGAGCGGGTGTGAGTGGTTGAGGTACAGGAAATCCCGTGAGTCTGACCTTGCTGGGGTTCCCTGCTCCGGCGAGCACTCGGGCGCGCCGTGCCCCGGGCCGGCGTTGTCCTCTTCGGGCTGTGCGGGGTCGGGCCAGGGGCCGAAGAGACCGTGTTCTCCGGGTCCGTGCGGCGCCGAGGACGCCGGGGTCCGTCCAGCGACGGGGCGGCATGGGGATCTCCGGCTGTCTTCGTTGCGGGCCTGCGCGAGCCGCTGGGCCGACCTTTCGGCGCCCGCGGGCCCGGGGCCGGGTCCGGGTCCGCGGGCACGCAGAGGGCCGCCTGCCGGGTGGCACCTTCAGGTGGCTTCCTGCGGCCGGCGCACCGCCGCGGTCACCGGTCTTTGTCGGTCCCGGCGTCGGGGGGTGGCACGGTGGTGTGGGTCCCGTCCGGGGCGACCATCACCGCGTGTCCCACGCTGTGCAGCATGGGCAGGTCGGAGGGATGGTCGCCGTAGGCCCAGCAGTCGGCCGGGTCGATGTCGGGGTGGCGGGCGAGGAGCCTGCGCACCAGGGTGCGTTTGCCCTCGCCGATGGCCGGGGGGCCGATCAGTTCGCCGGTGAGCAGCGGCCCGCAGCGTTCGAGTTTCGCGCCGAGGACGAACTGCGCCCCGACCGCCTCGGCGATGACGGCCAGCAGGGGCGGGAAGGTGCCGGAGACCAGGGCGACGGACGCGCCCTCGGCCCGGTGCCGGCGCAGCGCGGCCAGTGTGGTGGGGAGATAGAAGCCGTCGGCCCGGCTGTGCTCCCGGTACCACCGGCGGGCCGCGGCCTCGGCCTGTGCGGCCGGGCAGCCCCGGAAGGCCCGGTGGAAACGGCGGTTGGCCTCCGCGCGGGGCAGACCGGCCAGTTCGCCGAGCAGTTCGCCGGCCCGGCGCGCTGCGTCCGCGCCGTGCAGCCGCGCGATGTGGTGGCGCAGGAAGTCCGGGCCGCTCTTGCGGCCGATCAGCGTCTCGTCGACGTCGAAGAACACCAGCCGGCGAGGCTCTTCGGGGTGTGCCCGCGCCGCGGGCCGGGATGACGTGGGGCGGGCAGGCGGCGGCGCGGGTCGCGGGGACCGGCCTCGCCCGCTGCGGGTTTCAGCGGACACCGGCGGCCACCTCCGCCGGCGCGGAGTGCGCCATGAACCGGGGCGCGGCCGTCGGCGGGCCGGCAGACACGGTCTGCGCGCCCGCCGGCGCGGCCGCCCGTCCGGGGGGGTCTTCGAAGTCGGCGAACACCGCGTCCGCGTACAGGGCCGCCGCGGTCTCGCGGCGCATGGCCTGGTGCGCGGCCAGCACGTGGATGTCGCGCCAGGTGCGCTCCAGCGGCCCGGGGCCGGCGCAGGCGTGGGTTCCGGCCGCACGGAACAGCCGCTCGACGGCGGTGACCAGGTGCTGTGCGGCGGCGGCCGCGACCCGGCGGTTGCGGGCCACGTCCCGCTCGGCGCGGGTGCCCGAGTCGGCCCGCAGCGCCGCGTCCCCGAGCAGCAGCCCGGCGGCCTCGATGTCGTCGGCCGACTGCGCCAGCGTCAGCTGGAGCATGGCGCGTTCGGAGCGCCGGCCGGCTCCCCTGCGCGCGGCCCACGCGGTCCACTCCCGCAGGGCGTGGCGGGCCGCCCCGAGGGCGGGCGCGCACAGCAGCAGTCCCGTCCCCAGGTACGCCGGGGCGGTGTGGCAGCGGGACCGTCCGGGTCCGGGAGAGCCCGCCAGCACGTCCGACAGGGAGCAGGTGCGGTGATCGGGCACCGCCACCGGGCCGTCGAGGACCGCGGTGTGGCTGCCGGTGGCGCGCATTCCGGTGCTGCGCCACGTCTCGCGCACCTGGATCTCGGCGGCGGGGACGGCGAAGAGCCGGCACGGGCCGCCGGGTAACTGCGCTCCGTCCGGTTCCGGGGCCGCCAGCAGCAGCCAGTGCGCGTCCTCGAGCCCGCTGACGCACTCCCAGGTGCCGGTGAGCAGCCAGCCTTCGGAGCAGCGGGCGGCGGAGCCGGAGGGCCGCAGTCCGGCGGCGATCCGCACATCGGGCGATCCGCCCCACAGGTCGAGCTGCCCTTCGAGGGGCAGGTGGGCGGCGTATCTGCCGTGGGCCGCCCACAGGGCGGCGCACCAGGCGGCGGACGCGCATCCCTCGCCGACGGCCGCCGCCTGGGTGAGGAGTTCGCTGAAGGTTCCCTCGGTACCGTGCCAGGCCGCGGGCACGAAGTGGCGGGCGAAGCCGGCGCGGGTCAGCAGCGCGACGGTCTGCGCGGACAGCCGGCCGGTGGCATCCGCCGCGGACGCGTGTGCCGCGGCACAGGCCACGGCGCCCGCCAGCTGTCCGCGCGCCTGCGGCGCGCCACCCTGTGCCCCCTGACCTGTGCAGATTTGACGCGGGTTCACCTATCGCTCTCCTTTACTCCACGACTAGAATTCGTTCCAGAACGAATTTTTCCTGGCCGGTCCTTCACCCCCGGCCGGGGTGAAGGAGGTGATCAGCGTGGTCAAGCAGGCGCGTGCCTTTCGGACGCACGGTCGCGTCCTCGACGCCGCCGCGTACGAGTTCGCACGCTACGGCTACGTGAACGCGAACCTGCAGCGCATCGCCGACCGGATCGGGCTGACCAAGGGAGCCCTGTACGGGCACTTCTCCAGCAAGGAGAAGCTGGCCGCCGCACTGACGGAACATCTGTCCCAGAACATGCGGACGCTGCTGGACGAGGCCAGGACCTCGCCCGAGCCGGCCACCAGCCGCCTGGAGGCCCTGGTGCTCGGACTCGGCAAGCTCTTCGAGACCGACCCCAGGGCGCAGGCGGCCCTGCGGCTGGAGGTGGAGGCGGCCCGGGCGGACGGCACCGTGGCTCCTCTCCTGAGCGACACCCATGGCATCGCGCTCGAACTCGTGGGCGAGATGCAGCGGGGGCGGCACTGGGACGAGGCACCGCCGGCCGAGGCCCTGGCCGATCTCATCGTCGCGGCGTTCTGCACCGCGCTGTGGACCTGCGCCTGCGCGGGCCCGGACCGGCCCGGTCCCAGCGTCGCCGCGATGTGGGGCGTGCTGACGCGCGCGATGGAGATGCGCGCCTCCGCCTGAGAGCCGACGACCGCGCGGCCCGGGGCACGGGCCGGCGGGCCGCCGCTACCAGGAGGCCGGGACGGCCGCCGCCGGGCGTGTGCCCACGCAGGCCCAGGCGGTCCGTGCGCGGGCCAGTACGGTGTCGCCCTGGACCGCCGAGACGGACAGCTGAAACGTTTCCCGCGGACGGGCGCCCGACGCGCACTCATCGACCACGAGCCGCAGGGGCCGGCCGAACTCACCGAAGGCCAGGCACTGCACCGTGGTCCGGGCCAGCGCGAAGGACAGGTCGGCGAACGGGCCGTCGCACGCCTCGTGCACCTTGAGGTGGCCGAGCTGGCGGAAGCCCTCCAGCATCACCATCATCGGGATGTGGTCGGTGGGGTGGTCGAAGAGCACCGCGTGGTCGCGGTCGACGCGCAACCGCCACCCGTCGGGCCCCTCGGCCTCTTCCAGGACGCAGTCCCGCCAGCGCAGCCGCCCCACCCGGTGCGGGGGCGTGCGCGGCGCCCCGGACGAGGCCGTCCGCGGCGGTGCGGCGCCCGGCCCGTCCGCGGCACCGCCGCCGAGCCGGCGCAGCAGGCCGTAGCGCCGCTCGTCCACCATCAGCATGCTGATGGCCCCCCAGCCGCACGCGCGGCCGTCGACGACGAGCCGGAAGTCCATCCGGGCCCCGGCCCTGCCCCGCGTGCCGTCGCCGTCCCAGGTCCACTCGCCCACCAGGAACACCGAGAGCGGTACGCCCTCGACCCGCAGGGCGGCGGGGTCGGTGATCTCGAAGTCGATGTCGCGGCCGACGAAGCGCCGGCCGAGCGGCACACCGCAGTGCCGGTGGGCGACGTAGACCATCCCCTGGCGCAGGGTCTCCGCGAACAGCAGGGGATCGCTCAGACCGTTCTCGTCCGGATGGTAGAGCGCGTGGTCGCGCGGCCACTGGGCCGCGACGACGAACTCGCGGTCACCGACGCGGGCTCCGTCGGTGACGAAGACCTCCGCGACGGAGCTGCGGTGCACCAGCTCACGCGTCACGGGACGTGCAAAGCTCAACGAATCGCAGGCGCGGGCCATTGCTGACGCCTGCGGGTTGCTGGGATGATTGAGCACGACTGACATCTGGGATTCGCCTCCCCCGTACTGGAAGAACCAGGACCATGCGAACTAACAGACGTGCGGCGCCCTTCGGCACGAAATTAATATACCTTCGGGAAGGTATATTGCAAAGGTCGGGCGAAGCATGCCGGATGATTGGTCATCCCTGCTGGTCAGAGGGGCGAAACTCTCGAAACGTCCGCACGTGCCCCGGCCCGGTCCCCCCCACGAACCGGCCGCCGAACGCAGCGGACGGCACAGCACGAATGGACGTCATGAGCGAACACAGCGACACGACACAGACCTCGTACATCCCCGGCAGCACCTCGGCCGACGACACCTCGCACCTCAAACAGGAGCGCGCCATCCGCACCCGGCGCACCATCCTCGACGCGGCCGCGGAGGTCTTCGCCCGGCACGGCTACCCGAACGTCACCATCAAGGACATCGCCGACGGCGCGGAGATGACCAAGGGCGCGGTGTACTTCCACTTCTCCAACAAGGAGACCCTCGCGCTCGCCGTGACGGAGGAGTTCTACCGCAGGCTCAACGAGATCGTCTCCCCCGCGCTCGACGGCGACCACTCCTCGCCCTCGACGGTGGTGGACGTGCTGCTGCGCACCGCGGGCGGGTTCCGCGACGACGTCTACATCAAGGCGGGGTCGCGCCTGCAGATCGAACGCCCGTACATCAAGGCGGAGATGCCGGTCCCGTACGTCGGTTTCACGTCACTGATCGTCGGACTCCTCCAGGAGTGCCGGGCCGCGGGCCGGCTGCCGCAGAGCGCGGTGCCCGAGGCCCTGGCCAGGGTCCTGGTCTCCGCCCTGTTCGGCGCCCAGCACATCTCCTGGGTGCAAAACGACCGGGCCGACATCGTCAAACGGGTCGAGGAGATCGTCGACGCCTTCCCCCTGCTGTCGGTGCCGGCGCGGTAGGACGGTGTGGCCGGGCGGGTGCGGTGGGAACCGGTGAACCGCTCCGGCCCGCCGCACCGGCCATGCCGTGCGGCGGCGGGCCGGGCGGTTCACTCCAGGAAGGCGGCCTCTATCCAGCGGCGCAGGGCGCCCGGACGCATGCGGTGCAGCCGCTCCACGCTGTCGGACACCTCGTGCGGGCCGCCGACCGACAGGAACTTCTCCCGCACCAGCTCCGCGTGCCGGACCCGGGTCTCCGGGCCGGCCGCACCGACCGGAATCAGCCGGGTGCGCGTCACCGTACGGCCGTCGGCCAGCCGGACGGTGACGCGGGCGCCGGTGGCCTTGGCGGCACGGGAGAAGTCCCGGCCGTCGGCGCTCAGCGGGCCCAGCAGGTCGACCAGTTCGTCCCCGCCGAAGCCGCGCAGCCACGGCACGGCACGCTCCCCCGCCTCCCTTACCGCCTCGCCGAACGGGGCGTCGGACAGGAACAGTTCGCGCGTCATCTCGGTGTCGTGCTCCAGGCGCACCCGCCGGGCCAGCGCCCAGCGGGCCGGGTCGTCCAGGTGCGGGGAGGAGAAGTCGTCCACGGTGAACTCGCCGGTGAGCAGGGTGGTCGCGACGGGGTAGGGCACGTCGAGGACCAGGGCGCCGAGCGGGGAGCCCGGACCGTTGACGTACCGGGCGGCGCGCTCACCGGCGAACAGGGTGTACAGGGATGCCTCGACGACGACCTCGGCGACGTCCTCGGGCCGCAGGCCGCCCAGTTCCCGGTGGATCTCGGCGGCGCAGTCCACGGCCGCGTCGATGCCCGGCCCGCCGGGGTGCATCTTGAAGGAGAGCGTGTCGGTGTGCCAGCGCCGGCCCAGCCCCTTGGCCACCGCCTGCGGCAGCGGCACGGTGGCGAACCGGGCGAGGAAGCCGTCCTCGTGCTCGACGATGTCGGGAGCGCCGCGCAGCCCCGCGTACGCCGCGTCGCAGGCGTCCATGGCGGTGCGCACCGGGGTGAAGGTGTTGAACAGACGGGCGTCGCTGGCCAGGAAGGCGCGCATCAGGGGCCAGTTGGGCATGGCGAAGGCCAGTCCGAGGGCGTTCTCCCAGAGCGCGGCCGGGGCCCGGTCGCAGTGCAGCCGGCCCGCCACCGCGCCCGCCAGGTGCGTGTGCACGGCGCTCTGGCCGCGCAGCGGGCCCAGGGTGGCCGAGGCGGTGATGCGGGCCGCGCACTCGTTGGCCGCGACGACGGCGGTCAGCAGGGACAGCCCGTCGAGCCGGCGGGTGTAGGCGAAGGCGAGCGGTACCGCGACGGTGGAGTTCGACAGGTGTCCGGCGTAGGCGGTGTCGTCGAGGTTGAGCCAGGACCCGAGGGCGGCGAAGACGCCCGCGGCGGTGCGCGGGTCGCGCTGCATGGGGTGCCCGAAGGCCGCCACCAGCCGCCGTCCCAGCGGGTGGTGGAGCCCGGCCCGGATGGATGCGGCCTGCGAGAGCACCTGGCTGGCGGCGAGCTTCAGCACCCGGCACGGGATGTGCTCGGGGCGCAGCGTCGCCGCCCACTGGGACAGTTCACGCAGCGGGGTGTCGGTGGGCCGGCGAGGACGCCTGGGCGCCGTGCTCCCCCAGTCCTCGCACAGCGCCCTGGCCACGCTCTCACCGAGTACTGCCGTCATGGCGCGAGGCACCTCTCTCGCCGTGCGCCGGCCCGGGCGTGCCGTGGCCGGCGGCTGGTCGCTCCGGGCGGGTGGAAGCGGCGGCGGGAGCACCGTCGGTGGGTGCTGCCGCCGCCGCGGGAGGGGTTCAGGCGGCCGGAACCTTGTCCAGGAAGCCGTAGACGGCCTTGATGCGGCCCGCCTCGTCGGCGACCAGGACGTCGAAGCCGATCGCGATCGGCTCGGCGCCGGGCTCGGTGACCAGGCCCCACTGGAACCGGGCCTGGTTGTGGTGGGCGTCGACCGTGCCGTGCAGTTCGAAGGTCAGGCCCTTGAACTGCTCGCGGGCCCCGGCCACCACCGCGCCGAAGCCCTCGTGGCCCTCGACGGCGGCGAGCGGGTCGATGTACGGGGCGTCGGCGGTGAACAGCTCGGCGATGGCCGCCGCGCGCTTGTCGGCGTCCGCCTCGTTCCAGATGGCCAGGTAGCGGTCGACGGTGGTGGTCAGGTCGCTCATGCGTGTTCTCCTCGTTTTTTCGTTGGTGCGGGTGACCCGGCGTGCCGTCGCCAGGCGGGCGGTACGACGGGGGTTTGGGATGTCTCAGGGGGTCTGGGGGCGGTCCGGGGCCGGGGCCCACACGGGGAGGGCGCCGGGGAGGACCTCGAAGGTGGCCGTGGAGCCGATGCCGTGCTGGTACTCGCCGTCGTGCTCCAGCGGCAGCCGGCGGCCGTCGGTGCGCTCCACGGTGATGGTCCGGCCGCGCGCGTACCGTGTGGCCCGGTGGCCGATGTGGGCGGCGGTCAGGGTCAGCCGCGGCACGTCGGCCGCAGCGATCCCGTCGCCGATGACGCAGACGTCGAGCAGGCCGTCGTCGAGCAGCGAGTCGGGCAGGACGTTGAACCGGCCGCCGCGGTAGGAGCCGCCGCCGACGTTCGCGAGGACGGTCGGGCCCTCGTGCACCACCCGTCCGTCGACGGTGACCCGGCCCGGGTACGGCGCGTAGGCGGCGGCGGTGTCGGCGAAGGCGCGGGCGTACCGCTCGCGGCCGGTCAGCGGCAGGTCGCGTGCGGTGATCAGCGCGTCGGCGATCACTCCGGAGCAGGCGCCCAGGTAGACGTACTGCCGGGTCTCGGCGAGGCGGGCCAGGTCCAGGCGGCGCGGGCGGGCGCTGCCGCCTATGCCGGAGTCGGTGAGGACCGCCTTGAGGGACTCCGTCCAGGGACGGTCGCCCCACAGCATCTTGTAGCCGGAGTTGCCGGTGCCGCCGGGCACCACCGCGAGCGCGGCGCGCCCGGAGGCGGGCACCAGGCCCTGGACGGCCTCCCGGACGGTGCCGTCGCCGCCGATGACCACCACCAGGTCGGGGGCACCGGTGTGCCGTTCGAGGGCCCTGCGCACCGCGACGGTGGCGTCCCCCGGTCCGGTGGTCGAGTGGGCCTCGGTGCGCTCAAGGTAGGAGTCGCACAACTGGCGCACCTGTTCCACCAGTTCCGGGCTGTGGCTGCCGGAGGCCGGGTTGGCCAGGAGCAGTGCCCGGGTCGGGACCGGGGCTGCTGTATCTGCCATGCGGGCGTACTCCTTCGTCGGAACGGGGCCGGCAGGTCCCAGGCCGGGGCCGCGCCTCGGCCCCACGACGTCGACTCTGCCGCCGACCGCTGTCACGGCGCTGACGTGCGGCTGACGCCGGCGAGGCGCACGGGCGCGGGGAGGCAGGGCGGGGACACGCCGGGCACGGGGACACGGGGGGCGAGGGCACGCCCGGCCCGCCGCGGACGCCCGCGGTGCGCCGGGCCGGGCGCCGCGGGCACCCTGGGCCGGACTCCGGGCGCCGCCCCGAAGCCGCGCCCCGGCGCCCCGGTCCGCGGGCGTGTGAGACACGTGTGCGATGGGCCGGGAGTGGGAGCGAGGGGAGGGCGGGGCGCGGGCCGGGCGGCGCTCACGCGGGAGGCGCCGCCCTCGCGGTCACTGCTTGGCGAAGGCCAGCAGATCCGCGTTCAGACGGTCGGCGTGGGTGGCGAACAGGCCGTGGGCCGCGCCCTCGTAGGTCAGCAGGGTGCTGCCGGGGACGAGCTCCGCGGTGCGCGGACCGCACAGCGGATACGGCGCTGCGAGGTCGGCGGTGCCGTGGATGACCAGGGTCGGCACCCGGACGGCTGCCGTCTGCGCTCGCTGGTCGGTGGTGAACAGCGTGCGGTAGATCTCCGTGGCGGCCCGCGGCGAGGTGTCCATGGCCAGGTCCGTCAGCCACTCGGCCAGCCGGGGCGAGAGCGGCGTGCTCGCCAGATCCGCCTCGGGTCCGGCGAAGAACGGCCCCGTCAGTGATCTCAGCCAGGCGGCCCGGTCGGTCCGGATGGCCTTCTCGGTCTCCTCCAGCAGCGCCATCTCCAGGCCGTCCGGGTTGTCCGGGGCGCGCAGCAGGAACGGCGTGGTCGAGGCGACCAGGGCCAGCTTCCCCACCCGCCCGGCGCCGTACCGGGACAGATAGCGCACGGCCTCACCGCCGCCCGCCGCGTAGCCGACCAGCAGCACGTCCCTCAGGTCGAGGTGGTCGAGCAGGTCGGCGAGGTCCGAGGCGAGGGTGTCGTAGTCGTAGCCGCTGAAGGGGACGTCCGAGCGGCCGGTGCCGCGCCGGTCGTAGGTGACGCAGCGCAGCGACTGACCGGCCAGGAAGGGCGCCTGGAACTCCCACATCCGCGAGTCGGCCATCGCTGCGCTGAGCAGCACCACGGGACGTCCCTCGCCCCAGTCGGTGCAGTGGAGCCGGGTCCCGTCCCGGGTGGTGACGTACGGCATGACGCCTGCCTTCCTTGGTGGTGGGAACCCTCAGCGCCGCGCGGTGCGGCCCGGCGCCGCCAGCACCAGGGCGCAGGCCAGCAGTCCCAGGGCGATGAGCGGGACGAGCGTGACGGCGAACGCGTGCGGGTAGGCGCCGGCCGAGCCGCCGGCGTCGGCCAGGGCGGGGAAGAAGACCGCGCCGGCGATCGCCACGCCGACGGCCGCGCCGCCCTCCTGGGCGGTGTTCAGCAGTCCGGAGGCGGAGGCCGCGTGCTCGGGCGCGGCGGCGCCCAGCACCAGGTTGGTCAGCGGGCCGGTGGTCAGGCCCATGCCGAGCCCGGCGACGAGGAGGGCGGGCAGCAGCCACAGCACGTGTCCCGTCGTGTCCAGGCGGTCGGCGGTCAGGGCGACCGCCGCGTAGCCGACCGCCAGGGTCAGCGGGCCGGCGGCCACCTGGCGGGCGGTGACCGAGGCGGCCTTGCGCGACGACACCGCCGAGGCGCCGAAGTAGCCCGCGCCCAGGGCCAGGAAGACGGAGCCGGACTCCAGGGGCGACAGGCCCCGGCCCAGTTGCAGGTAGAGGGCCAGCACGAAGAAGAAGGAACCCATGGCGAGGAAGTAGACCACCGTCGCGGTCAGCCCCACCGAGAACACCCGGCTCTTGAACAGGGCGGGTTCGATCAGCGGGCCCCGGTCGGCCGCGGCCCGCCGGCGCAGGTGCCAGACGGTCACCGCCAGCAGGACGGCCGCCCCGGCCAACGCCTCCCACACCCACAGCGGCCAGCCGCTCTCCTGGCCCTCCAGCAGCGCGAAGACGATGATGCCCAGGGACGCCGTGACCAGCAGGGCGCCCACGAGGTCCAGCCGGGTGCCGCCCTCACCGCGCGACTCGGGGATCGTGCGGCCGACGAAGGCCAGGGAGACCAGGCACAGCGGGACGTTGATCAGGAAGATGGTCCGCCAGCTCAGTCCCGCGATGTCGACCGTGATCAGAGCGCCGCCGATGAACTGGCCGAAGACGCCGGCGAGTCCGATGACCAGGCCGTAGGCGTTGAAGGCGCGGTCGCGGGCGGCGCCGGTGTACACCGTGCCGATGATGCCGAGCACCTGCGGCACCATCAGCGCGGCGGCGGCGCCCTGAGCGATGCGGGCGACGACCAGGACGGTCGCCGTGGGTGCCAGGCTGCACGCGGCCGAGGCCAGCATGAACAGCACCATGCCGAGGGTGAACATCCGCCGGCGGCCGAAGAGGTCGCCGAGCCTGCCGCCGGTGATCAGTCCCGCGGTGAAGGCGACGCCGTAGCCCACGACGAACATCTGGGCCTGGGCGGCGCTGGCGCCCAGGTCGGCCTTGATGGCGGGGACGGCCACGTTGGCGATGAAGAAGTCCAGCACCGTGATGAACGTGCCCACGAGCACCACCAGGAGGGCACCGGCCGAGGCGGCGGGTGCGCCGCCGGGGGGCGTCGGCGCACGCCCCTCGACGACGACTTGCGTGCTTGTCTCAGAAGTCATGACGACTCCGTTTCTCGATCAATTTCGGGTGGTTGGCCGGTGGTGCCGGTAGCGTGGCCGGTCACCAGGTCACGGGAAGGTGTGTCACCCCGTGGAAGACGGTGCCGCGGCGGAAGAGCGTGCGCGGGTCGGCCGCCAGCCGCAGGCCGGGGAAGCGCCGCAGCAGGGAGCGCAGTGACAGCTCCATCTCCAGCCGCGCCAGCGGGGCCCCCTGGCAGTAGTGCGGGCCGAAGCCCCACTGCAGGTGGCCGCTGGTGTCGCGGTGCGGGTCGATCCGGTTGGGGCAGGCGAAGACCGACTCGTCGTGGTTGCCGGCGGGGACGGAGATGACGACGGCGTCGCCCTTGGAGACGGCCACACCGCCGAGTTCGAGGTCCTCCACCGCCAGCCGGACCATCGCGTCCTGGGAGATGGACCAGTAGCGCATCGACTCCTCGATGAAGTTCGGTATGAGCGCGCCGTCGTCGGCGGCGACCCGTGCCCGCAGGTCGTCGTCGCGCAGGAGCGCCAGGATGTTCAGGGCGATCTGGTTGGTGGTGGTCTCGTGTCCGGCCACCAGGACCAGCCGGGCGATGCCGACCAGCTCGTCCAGGGTGATGGCGCCCTTGGCGTGGTGGTTGACGGCGAGGCGGCTGATCAGGTCGTCGCCGGGGCTCTCCAGCTTGCGCAGCGCCAGTTTGGCCAGGTACTCGGACATCTCCTCGTAGGCGGCCAGGGAGATGGCCGGGTCCTCCTGGGAGATGGTGACGCGGGTCTTGTCGATGAAGAACGCGGAGTCCTGCTCCGGGACGCCCAGCAGCCGTGCGATGACGAGGGTCGGCAGGGCGCGGGAGAACACCGCGTGCAGGTCGGCCGGCCGGGGCAGTGCCTCAAGGCCGTCCAGCAGCTCGTCCACCAGCCGCTGGACCGGTTCGCGCAGCCGCTTGACCCGGCGCGCGGTGAACTCGGTCTGGATCATGGAGCGGAGCCGGGTGTGCTCGGGGTCGTCCAGGCGCAGGAAGGAGCTGGGGTTCTGGCCGGGCGGGACCTGGATGCGCACCGGTGCGCCGGGCAGCCGTTCGTCGGCGCTGAGGCGGGGATCGCCCAGCGCCTGCCGTACGTCGGCGTACCGGGTCACCAGCCAGGCCAGGCGGGAGGCGGCGGCTCCCGCCGGCAGGCGCACCACGCAGGGGGGTGCGCCGCGCAGTTCCGCCAGGATGGGCGGCGGGTTTCCGTCCTCGGTGCGGGCGAAGGGCCAGTCCAGGACATCGGGGTGGTCCGCGAGCGACACGTCGGCCTCCAGGGGTGGGGGGGCAGGCAGGGGGATCCCGGGCACCGGCTCTCTTGCGTGGTCGGACTCGGACGCGCTGACGCCGCCCGGGGCGGAAGGGGACATGGGTGGTGTCCCCTCCCAAGCCGCGGACGGTCGTGCGTCACTGTCGCGCAGTGCGCTGACACGGCGCTGACACGGGTGCCGGCCGTGCTGTGCGACCCGGGGCACTCGTGTGGGGCCGGTGCTGGGAATGTGCGGTGCAGACCGCCGAAGGCGCCACAGCGGGGCGTGTTCGGCGGTGCGGCGCTGGTGCTGTGGCCGGGCCGGCCGGTCGGCCGGTCGGCCTTTGCGGTCGCGGCGCTAGCGCGCGTGGGGGGCGGCGATGCGCTGCAGGCGGTGCGCGAAGTGGGCGGTGACGGCCTGGGCGTGGGTGTCGATGTAGAAGTGGCCGCCGGAGTACTCGTTGTGGCCGAGGTAGGCGGGGGTGCGTCCGGCCCAGTGGGTCATGGCGTCCGGCTCCTCCTGCAAGGGGTCGCTGCGCCCGCCATAGGAGGCGAGCGGGCAGGTGACTGCCGCGCCGTCGTCGGTGTACTGGGCGGCGACCCTGAGGTCGGCGCGCAGCGCGGGGACCACGAGGGCGAGCATCTCGGGGTTGTCGTAGATCTCGGCCGGGAAGGAGCCCAGCTTCTTGATCCACTCGACGAGTTCGGGCTCGGGCATCCGGCTCTGCTCCTCGGTGGGCTGGAAGAAGCCCACGGGCGACCAGCCGGACATGCCGACCATGACGGGCGCCGGGCCGCCCTCCTCCTGCATGCGGATGGCCAGCCGGAACGCCAGCTGGGCGCCGAGGCAGTGCCCGAAGAACGCGAAGGGCCTCTCGTCCAGGTCGTCGAGCACGGCCTCGTGCAGCGCTTGAAGCAGCGGCCAGAACTCCTCGTACGTCGGCTCCTCGCGGCGGTTGTGACGGCCCGGCAGGGTCACCGCCTGCGGGGCGATGTCGGGCGGCAGCAGGCTCTCCCAGTCCCGGTAGATGATGGCGCCGCTGCCCGCGTGCGGGAGCAGGAACAACCGGATCGAGGCGTCGGGCGAGGGCTCCACCGGGTGGAACCACTGGCCCGCGCGGGACATCCAGCTGCCGGCGGCGGCGGTGGTGTCCGCCTGGTTGGTGGTACTGGTCACGGCTGTGTACTCCCCACGGTGGTGGACGGGCCGAGGGCGCGTACCGCGGGCAGCAGCACCTCGGCGATCTCCTTCAACTGCGGTTCCGCATCGAGCGATCCGATCCTCAGGACCAGGTGGCGGGCGCCGGCCCGGACGTAGCCGCCGAGCCATTGGGCGCACTTCTCGGCGCTGCCCCAGGCGTAGGCCTGGATGGTGCGCATCTGGTCGAGACTGCGGCCGTAGTAGTGGCTGATGTAGTGCTCCAGTTCGGCCTCGGCCGCCCGCTCGTCGCGGTTCACGGTGATCGTCGCGTACAGGGCGGGGGTGACGGCGTCGGCGGGGCGGCCCGCCTCCTGGGCGAGTTCGGCGATCCGGCGGCGGGCCCGGCCGTAGGCGTCGGGGTCGGGCAGGAACGGCAGCCAGCCGTCGTAGCGGGTGGCGGCGCGGGCGAGCACCTTGGGGGTGTCGCTGCCGGCCAGCCACAGCGGCGGGCCGCCGGCGGTGGCCGGGCAGGGCAGCCGGTCGAGGTGGCCGGCCTGCCAGAACCTGCCCTTGAAGTCGGCCGGTTCGCCCTCCTGTCCGGCGCGCCATGCCGTGCGCCACAGGGCGGTGATCTCGTCGAGGCGTGCGACGCGGCCGGTGAAGCCGGCGCCGACGGAGGCGAACTCCTGCTCGGTCTCGGGCATGGGGAAGCCGGAGCCGAGCCCGAGGACCAGCCGGCCCGCGGCCACATGGCTGAGGCTTGCGGCCATGTTGGCGCCGATCAGCGGGTGGCGCAGGGCCGGGGTGAGGGCGGCGGTGCCGACGGTGATCCGCTCGGTGGCGGCGGCAGCGGCGGCCAGGACGACGAGCGGGTCCAGGCGGGGGCGGGCGGTGAGCGAGTCGCCCGCCCACAGGGAGTCGAATCCCAGGGCTTCGGCCTGCCGGGCGAAGCCCAGCAGCGGGGCCGCCGCGTAGGTGCCGTTGATGGCCTGTTCCCGGGTGGGCAGCAGGATGCCGACGTGCAGGGGCCCGTTCATGGGCGAGGGCCTTTCTGTCCGTGGTGGCTGAGGCGGTGTCATGCGACCGTGCCGGCCAGCGGGCCCCGGGCCGGTGCCGTCAGCCGTTCGCGCACCGCGCGGCGCAGGATCTTGCCGGAGGGGTTGCGGGGCAGGGAGTCGGTGAAGTGGTAGGCGGTGGGGATCTTGTAGTCGGCGAGCCGGCCGCGCAGGGAGAGCAGCAGTTCGCGCGGGTGCGCCTTTGCGCCGGGGCGCAGGACGAGGACCGCGTGCACGCTCTCGCCCCAGTGCTCGTCGGGCAGGCCGACGACGGCGGCGTCCGCGACGGCCGGGTGCGCGGCGAGTGCCTTCTCGACCTCGGCCGGGTAGATGTTCTGCCCGGCGACGATGATCGTGTCGTTGATGCGGTCGCACAGGTGGAGGTAGCCGTCCTCGTCGAGGTAGCCGGCGTCCCCCATGTGCAGCCACTCCCCCACCAGCGTGCGCGCGGTGGCCTCGGGCAGGTTCCAGTAGCCGAGCATCCGGGACGGGGCGCGCACGCAGATCTGGCCGATCTGGCCGGGCGGGAGCGGGTCGCCGTCGGGGCCGATGACCTTGACCTCGTTGCCGGGGCACGGCCTGCCGACCGAGTCCAGTACCCCGCTGCCCGGGTGGTGCGCCCCGGGGGGCAGGCAGACCGCCACGCTGCCGGTCTCGGTGCTGGCGTAGATCTGCGCGAACTCGCAGCCGTAGGTCTGAAGGCACTGCTTGAGCAGGGTCTCGGACATGGGTGCCGCGCCGTAGGCGATCTTGCGCAGGGAGGTGAACGCCTGCGGTCCCGCGCCGCGTTCGGCGGCCATCATCTGGAGCATGGCGGGGGCCGCGAAGGTGGTGGTGACCTTGTGGGTGCGGATCAGCCGGACCGCTTCCTGCGGGTCGAACTGCGGCATGATCACGTTGGTGCCGCCCGCGTTGAAGGTGTGCAGGAACCAGCCGATGCCCGCGACGCCGAAACCCGGCAGGCAGATGAGGCTGACGTCGTCGGGCAGCCAGTCGATCCAGGCGGCGCCGTGCTCGCGCATCGCGTGCGGCAGGGTGAAGAAGCTGCGGTGGGCGAGGACGGCGCCCTTGGGCAGTCCGGTGGTGCCGCTGGTGTAGATCTGCACCACGGCGTCGTCGGGGCCGGTGCCCGGCACCGGCTCGCAGTCGCTCTGGTCGGCGGCCCAGGCGGGCAGGCCCGCGCCGCGGGCGGGTTCGCCGTCGGCGTCGGTGCCGTCGACGCGGATCACCCGCCGCAGACCGGGCAGTTGGTGGCGCACGGCGGCGACGGTGTCCCAGAACTCGTCGTCGACGAAGATCAGGGCGGCGCCGGAGTCGCGCAGGATGTGGTCCACCTCGGTCGGGGTGAGCCGCCAGTTGACCGGCACCAGGACCGCGCCCGCCTTGGCGCAGGCGAGCATCACCACGTAGTAGTTCTCCGACTCGCGCCCCAGGTAGGCGACCCGGTCGCCGCGCCGCGCGCCGCCGGCGCGCAGGGCGTGCGCGGCGCGGTTGCTGTCGCGGTGCAGCTTGTCGTAGGTGGTGACGCGGCCGTCGCAGATGATCGCCGGGTGGTCCGGCCGGCTGCCGGCGTGGGCCCGTGAGGAGTGGGTGAGCGTCCAGCGCTCCCTCGGTGTGCCGCTGGGTATGTCAGTCATGATCCGTCCTTGTGTGCGTTCAGGCGGCCGGCACCGGCTCGAGTTGCCCGCAGAGGAACTGGGCCAGCTGCCGCACGGTCGGGTGGTCGTGGGTGAGGGAGGCCGGCAGGGGCAGCCGGAACGCCTGCTCCAGGGCGGCCTTGACCTGCTGGGCCATCAGCGAGTCCAGGCCCAGGGAGACGAACTCGGTGTTCGGGTTCAGTTCGTCGCCCTCCTCCAGGTGCAGGACGGCGGCGACCTTCTCGCGGACGACGGCGCTCACCGCGGCACTGCGCTCGGCCGGCGCCAGGGCGGCGAGCGCGGTGAGGTCGGGGCCGGTGTCGTCGTCCGAGTCGTCGCGGGCGAGCCGGTCGTAGAACAGGTCGCCGGTGACGCTGCCCGCGACGTAGCGGTCCCAGTCGAACTCGCCGACCACCCGCTGGGTGCGGGGGCGTCCCCAGAGCCTGGCCAGGGTGTCCAGGGCGCGGGTCGGGGAGAAGAAGCGCACGCCGCTGCGTTCGATCTCCTGGCTGAGGTGCTCCTCCAGACGGGCCGACATGCCGACGCGTGCCCAGGCGCCCCAGTTCACCGAGAGGCCGGGCACGCCGCGGCGGCCGCGCCACTCGGCGAGGGCGTCGAGGGCGGCGCTGGCCGCGGCGTAGTGGCCCTGGGTGGCGCCGCCGAGGACCGAGGCGATCGAGGAGTAGGTGACGAAGAAGTCCAGTTCCGGGAAGGAGGACTGGGCGGCCTCGTGCAGCAGCCAGCCGCCGTAGGCCTTGGCCTCCAGCTGGGCGTCGATGGCCTCCCAGGTCAGCTCGGCGATGAGCTTCTTGTCGTAGGCGCCTGCCGCGTGCACGATCCCGCCCACCGGGTGCGGGCCGGCCGCGAGGTGGCGCACCAGCCGCCGCACGTCCCCGGCGCGGCCGATGTCGGCCCGGACCAGGTCGAGTTCGGCCCTCTCGGCGAGGTCGGCGAGGACGGGGGCGGCCTCTTCGGTGGGCCGTCCGCTGCGGCTGACCAGTGTCAGGTGGCGGGCGCCGAGGGCGATCAGCTTGGCCGCGGTGACCAGGCCGAGACCGCCGAGACCGCCGGTGACGAGGTAGGTGCGGTCCGGGCGCAGTGCGGCCGAAACCTCCTCGGCGGGGGCGGCAGGCTGCGCCTCGGGGGTGTCCGGGAGGGTCACCCAGGACTGTCCCGACGGGTTTGACAGGGCCGTGCGCAGCGCCTCGCCGGTCTCGTCGAGGCGGAAGTGCCCAGCGCCGTCGTCCTCTTCGGCGGGCGGGGCGTGCACCACGGCCGCGGCGGGGACGGTGAGTGTGGAGCGGAACGTGCCGTCGTGGCGTACGAGGACGTCGTCGCCGGGCGCGAAGCCGGTGTCCTCGGCCGCGGCGAGGACCGTGCCGGTGGCCGCGGTGCCGAGCAGCGGCGGGGGTTCCTCCTGCGCGCCGAGCAGTTCCTCGCGCTGCGCGCGGCCGGTGTCCAGGGCGGTGCGGGCGTCGTCGGCGCTCAGGCCGACCGACCGGACGCGGATGTGGACCTGGCCGGCTGCGGGGGGCACGTCCGTGGCGGCGGCCAGGGCGAGGTCGGACAGGTCGCCCGAGTCGGGGGCGCGCAGTTCGAAGCCGCCGGGCCAGGTGAGCGGGGCGTCGCCGGACAGGAGCCGGCGCACGTAGCGGCGGCCCGGGCGGTGGGCGACCTGGTACTCGCCGGGCGGTTCGGCGTGCCACTCCTGAAGCAGCGGGGCCAGGCCGCTGCCGGGGGCGACGTCGATGAGGGTGGCCCGGTACTGGGGGTACTCGGTGAGCAGTACCCGGCCGAAGCCCCAGAGCGTGGCGGCGGCCAGGTGTCCGCCGTCGCCGGCCGGGTCGCCGGGCAGCCACTGGGCGCCCTCGGTCACCAGCCACAGGCGGGGCGGGCGGGGGGTGCCCGCGGCGTCCAGCGCGGTGACCAGGGCCAGCAGTTCGCGGTAGTTCTCCTCGCACTCGGCGCGCAGCCGGTCGGCGGACATGGCCTGCGGGAGCTGGCGCCAGACGCGGCAGACGTCGGTGACGGTGGGGTCCTCCAGGGCCGCTTTGAGTTCGGTGAGGTTGGCGCCGCGGGTGACCTTCAGGCCGGGCTGTGCGGCGAGGTCGGCGGCGCGGGCGGGTGACGGGTCGAGCAGGACGACGTGCCGGGCGGGGGCGGCGCTCTGCGGTGCGGGCAGGGCGCGGCGGACCCACTCGGGGCGGTGCAGGAAGCGGCGGCGGCCGGTGCTGGACTCGGGGCGGGCCAGCCGGACGCCGAGCAGCTCGGCGACCGGGTCGCCGTTCTCCAGGAGCAGCACGTCGGCGGTGCGGCGGTCCTGGTCGCCGTGGACGCGGGCGAGGACGCGCAGGGTCTCGCCCCGGGGCTTGCGCAGGTGGCGGACCGAGGTGATGGCGCGGGGCACGAACACCGGGCCCTCGGGGTCGAGGACGACGCACGCCTGGACGGCGGCCTCCACGAGCTCCGCCGGCACGTGTTCGACGGCGGTGGCGTTGCGGCCGGTCAGCTCTCCGGTGACCAGGCCGTCGGCGTGCCGGGCGGCGCGCAGCAGCAGCCGCATCCGGGGGCCGTGCGGGCGGCCGACGGAGGCGAGGTCGGTGTAGATGTCCTCGTCGTCGATCTGCGTGGCGGCGGGGGTGAGGCCGGCGTCCAGTTCGGCCAGTTCGCAGACGGGGACGAGCGGTTCGGGGTCGGCGGCGACGACCGCGGTGGCGTGCACGTTCTCCTCCCCGCCGACGACTGTGAACACCGCCGCTTCGGCGCCCCCGCCCGGCAGCGGCCGCCAGCGGGTGGTCAGGGCGGTCGGGGTCTCGGCGGGAACGTCGAGCGGCGCGAGCAGCCGCAGGTCGCGCAGGGCGGAGCGGGCGTGGCCCTGGACCGCGTCCTGGACGGCGAACAGCAGGTCGACGTAGGCGCCGGCGGGCAGGGTGGTGCGTGTGCCGTCGGTGAGGTCGGCGAGCGGGCCGAGGTCCTCGGCGGTGAACTCCGCGGTGAACTCCCGTACCCCCGAGGCGAAGCGTTCCTCGGTGCCGAGCAGCGGGTGGCGGGCGGTGCCGCCCGCGGTGGCGCGGCGGACTGCGGCGGCCGGCAGCCAGTAGCGCTTGCGCTGGAAGGCGTAGGTGGGCAGGTCCGTCTTGGCCGGCTCGGCGTGCCCGGCGTGGTAGCCGGGCCAGGAGACGGTGAGTCCGGCGGCGTAGTACTCGGCGAGCGCGGTCAGGGTGGTGGTGGCCGTCCGGTCCCGGCGGCGCAGGCTGGCCAGCCACAGGTGGTCCTCGGCTACGACGCCGCGCCGGGCGAGCGCGGTCAGCGCGGCCTGCGGGCCGATCTCGATCATGGCGTGCCGGCCGCGCCGGGCCACCGCGCGGATGCCGTCCAGGAAACGCACGGGTTCGCCGATGTGCCGCACCCAGTAGTCGGGGGTGGCGATGTCGCGGAACCGGGCGAGCCGTCCGGTCACGTTGGAGATCAGGCTGATGGCCGGCTCGTGGAAGTCGATGCCGTCGAGGGCGGCGCGGAAGTCGTCGTAGACCTCGGCCATCTGCGGGGAGTGGAAGGCGTGCGAGACCGCGAGCCGGTCGACGCGCACGCCGCGCTCCTTGAGGATGTCGCAGACCTCGTCCAGGGCGGGCAGGGCGCCCGAGACGACGCACTGGTCGGGGGCGTTGACCGCGGCCAGGGCGAGGTCGGGGCGGCTTGCAAGGAGCGGGGTGACGTCCTCGGCGGGCGCGGCGA
>NZ_JAGMUL010000098.1:23199-33208 GCF_019049285.1 Streptomyces sp. AC550_RSS872 | reverse complement strand
CGAGCCCGGCAGCCCACCCGGGGTTACGCCCCAGGACGTTGACGGTGACGCTGTTCCCCTCGTCATCGGCGAGGGAGATCAGCTCCCTCGGAGCGATGCCGCCCATAGTTACCCCTTCAACGGCGAGTACCGAAAGATCGTCGCCCCGCCGGAGTGCAACCGCCACCCCATTTCGTCAGGGGTTCTTAGGCCGGGGTCAGACCGGTCGGGACCTGCCACTGATAGCGGCGGCCCTTGTTGGTCAGACGCAAGCCCTGCTTGAAGACAGCCAACCCCAGTTCGTTGGACGCCCTCGCCAACAGAGGCACGGTGTCACCGGCCTTTCCGTATCCCATGCTCAGCGGGGACTGGGCGGCGAGAACGAGCCGAGTGTGGTCGGCCGGCGGGACAGAGACGAAATCTGCGGTCCGGTCCCCGGCGAGGTGGCGCACCAGCGTGGGGCCCACGCCGGCGAACAGCGGGGTGGGCAGAATCTCGCGGATGAAGTCCAGGATGCCCTTCGTCAGGACGATGCCGGCCTCGGAGGGCCGCTGCTGGCGCCGTAGAACGGCGTCCACCAGAGCAGCACCGTCGTCGAAGGAGGAGGGGTTGACCTTCTCCTCGACGCCGAGGACCTGGCCGATGATCCGCCAGATGTGGAAGAAGGCGTCCCTGTCCTTAGAGGGGAGTTCGATGCCGAGCCGGGCCAGCCCGCGGGGAATGATGACAGAGAAGCACATCAGGGTGGCAGCCAGGTCCTCCTGGTTGACAGGCACGCCCCAGGAGGTGTCCCAGTCCTCCTTGCGCGACAGGTGATAACGCATCGTGGCGTGCAGGAGGCGGATCTTCTGGGCTGTACGCACCCCACGCGCGCCCGGCGCGAGGCTGCCGCTCTCCAGGACATCGACGACGAACTGCGCGGTCTCCATCAGCCGGCGGAAGACGCCCTGGGTGAGGCGGGTGGAGTGGTAGAGGACCTGTGCGCCGTCGCCGCAGCTGTAGCACAGGGGCAGGGAGCCGCACAGCAGCGTGCTGGTGATATGCCCCTGGTAGCGGCCGAGCAGGCCCTGACCGCGTGCCGTCAGCTCCGGGTCGGCCCACTCGGGCAGGACTGCGCTGCGCGTGAAGTACTCCTGCAGTTTCGGCGGCAGCCCGTCCGGGACGGGCTCGCTGTTTCCCTCCAGGGCGAGGAGGGCCTGGCGGACCTGTTCCTGCCGGCCGAGCGCGTAGATCTCCTCGATCGCGGCGTCGGCCAGGGGATCGCCGGTCTTCCGCAGGGGGGCCAGCAGGTCATCGGTCCACTTCATAGCGGGCACGCGCATCTCCGTTGCCATAGCGCTGTAGGCGGGTGGGGGGAGGGAGCAGGCAGCCCGCCATGCCGCACTTCGTAAACGGGCGTGCAAACCGCTCGACCTCCGTTCTACCGGCCTTCGTTCAGCCCCTGGAGCCTTGATCACCCGAACAGACCAGGCTGAATCGATCCGTCGTCGCTCTGGCGGGGCCTGTTCCACTCGGCGGCGGGATGCGCCGCGTGTGAGTGCCCCTGCCCGACGGAGCCGTGATGCCTGGCTCCCTCTTGATCACGTCTGAACGGCGCATGGGACTTCGCCGCCTGCCGGGCTGCGGCGAACACCGGCTTCAGGAAGCGCGAAGCCAGCGACTCTGGCGACCGCAAGGAGCAGGCATCGAAGTCGGCGCCGCCTTCTGCGCGGTCACAGACCAAGGGGCTGTTGCACTCGCCGAAATTGACGAGATTCACGGACCGCGCATCAGCGATGCCTGCCACGAGCATCAGCGGAGACCTCTACGTCTGGATGAAGAAGTGACCAGGAGTCAGTGGGAAGCCGGTCGATCCGTGGTGGGGGACCGGCCGGAATACGGCGGACGTGTACCTTTGAGCCAAGGATTCGCAGGCCAACGCATTGTGGCGCCGTGTCGGGCTGCTGCAGCAATCCGCATACTTACCGCGACAGCGACAAGGGCGACCTACGGAACGCGGCTCCCAGGCGAGATCAGGTACCCGCTGCTGCTGCGGATTCCTCTTCCAGCCGTATTCCAGTCTGTCCCCCAAGCGGAGCGTTCAGTTCACCGGCCCATATACGGGCCTCGCCATGGTCCCCACCCATACCTCGGGGTCGCGTCCCGCGACGTGGTGTGGGGGATCAAGGGCTACGCGTTCCGGTACGACGTCCATGGCAATCTCCGTCGAGCCGCAGCCCGCGAGGCGTCCTGCTGAGGCGGGTTGAGTGCCCGATCCGGCGGCGCCATCGTCTCCGACCTGCGGATTCCGGCGTCTTGATCCCCTACACCACATGGCGGGACGCCACCTACCTCGGACAACGACAGACCTGTCCACCCGTCACGACAAGGACCGTTGCAGTACTAGCCGCTTAGCCGCTTAGAGCCCATCCTTGAACCCCTGTTGATCTCGTACATGCGCCACGGTGGCAGGCTTGCTACCCACCGGGCTCTCCGCTCGCAGTGGCTTGGCAGCGGGCTTTGCGGAGCGCTTTCGGGTGCTCCGCGCGCTGGGGCGGTACGCCTTTGCGGTGGGGGTCGGCGGGCGGATTCTGCCGGTACCGGGCGGGCCGGGGTTCCCCTTTCATGGCCGCGGGTGCCGTGCTCCGGCCCGGCAGGGGGTGGGTTGTGGTGTCCGATTCCGAGATGGTCGGTAGCGTCAGCGCCACATGGTGCTCGCCGCGATCTCAGATCCTGAGGAGCGCTGGGCAGCGATCAAGAACCCGCCGCTGGACGAGCGGACCGGCAAGCGGCGGTGGACCCCGGAGAACTCCCGGCAGCGGGTCGGCTACCACGGTCCGGGCCCGGAGACGACGCAGGAGAAGGTCGAGGCCGTGCACGACCTGGTCGCCGACGAACAGGTCGCGGCCCAGGTGGCGACTGATCTTCTGCGCAGGCCTTCGGTGGCGTTCAAGGCCATGACCGACGACACCGCCAGGCACCAGGTCAATCATGCTCAGGTCGAGCAGGCCCGCCAGCTGCGCGAGGCCCACGAGCAGCAACTCGAAGGCGAACAAGAGCCGTTCGAGCCGACCGTTCGGAAGATCAACCACGCGCTGGAGTTCTTGGACCTGGTCGGGGCCTGCCAGCGGTTCGTCGCGGCGACCGGGCGGATTGTGCCGTCGCTGCGCGAGCGGCCCTTCTCCGACGACGAACGCGACACCGTGCACCGCAACGTCGACCGTGTCCGCGCCACCTGCGAGTGGATCCTCACCGCCGTGGACACAGGCCAGGTCGACGTCGACGAGGAGCTCGCGAAACTCCTGCGAGGCGAGTAGGAATGCCCCGGTCACGGCACCGGGGCGACGCGGCACGCGAGCACGCGGAAGCGATCTGGAGAGCACTCATGCAGGCCCGCCCGGCAGGTCTCCACATGCCCCAGCTGATGCGGGCCACCGAACTCACCCGCAGCCAAGTGCAGTCAGGGATGGCGATGATGCGCGACATCATCAGCAAGAAGGGGTGGCCACCCGTGATCTACACCCGTGCGGACGGCTACGAGTGCACTGCGGACCCGAATGAACTGGAGACCTACGAGACAGCCCGGGTGCACGTGCTGCTCACCGAGGTCCGCCGCCTGATCACCGGCACCATCGCCCCGCACGTCGCCCTCGATCCGGAGGGCAAACGGATCCGCCACATCGTCGCCCAGCTCAACTCGGTCGAGTCCACCCTCGACCTGATCGCCTGAGAGTAACGGGAGGCGGGCGATGCGGCAGCGGCGCTACCCCTCGGACACCAGTGACCTCGAATGGTTCTTGATCGAGCCCTTGTTGCCGGTGCCAGCCTGCCAGACCCCACGCGGCGGCCGCCCCGAAGCGCACCCGCGGCGCGAGATCGTCGATGCCCTGCGCTATCTCGTCGACACCGGCTGCAAATGGTCCGCCCTGCCACAGGACTACCCGCCGTTCAAGACGGTCTTCGGGTTTTTCAGCCGCTGGTCGGCGGCCGGGGTCTTCAACCTCATCCGCGACCAGCTGCGGCGTCGGATTCGCCGCACGATGGGCACGTCCCGAACCCGGTGGCGGCGGTGATCGACTCACAGTCCGTCAAGGTCGCCGCCACCGTCCCGCGCTCCACGTCGGGATACGACGCCGGAAAAAGACGCCGGGCCGGAAACGGCACATCATCGTGGACCTCAAGGGACTCCCACTGTTCGTGATGGTCACTCCGGCCGACATGCACGACAGCATCGCCGCCCGTGAAGCGCTCTTCCGCCTGCGGCTGATGCACCCCGAGATCACCATCGTCTGGGCCGACCTGGCCTATGCGGGCACGCTCGTCGCCTGGGCCAAGTCCTTCCTCCACCTGACGATCAAGACTGTGAGCAGGCCGAAGGACGCCAAGGGCTTCGTGATTCTCCCGAGGCGCTGGGTGGTGGAGAGGTCCCTGGCGTGGCTGTTGCACGCGCGCCGGAATGTCCGGGACTACGAAACCCGTCCCGAACACTCCGAAGCAATGCTCACCCTCGTGGCCATCACGCTGATGACCCGTCGGCTCACCCGGCCGCCCGTCCATCCGACGTCTGCAAGCCCTCGACCTGCCGCAGCCGTTCGGGCCGCGTGATCGCAGCACACCTGTTGTTGATCTACAGCGGGAGCGTCCTGGTCAGGACGACCCCGCGAACCGGTGCCATGCGCCGGTCTGCCATGCAGGTTGGAACATCGGCCGCGGTGCCTGCGGCCGCACTCTCCCTCACATTCGCACTGCCACCCGGCACGGTCTTTGATGGCTCGCGAGGGCTCTCAGGCCCGGACGGCGGCGAACTCCCTGCCGGAGACGGCACCTGGATCGCTGATCATCGTGCGGGCCTCGCGAGCGGCGAGCGTGACGCCGTTCGACGATTCGAACCCGGCCTCCCGGTGGGCGCGCTGATAGCGACTGATCGATGCCCGCATGATGACGCCCGTGCTGAGCCCGAGGAGAACGACGACAGCGAGCGACCCCAGCGTCAAGAATCCGGTATCGATGCCGGCCCAGGCCGACACGATCCCGGCCACGAGCCCTGCGAGAGCCACGTAGGCCAGGTAGAGGAGGACCCTGGACCTTCGCTCGCCGGAGGCGCTGGCACGCTGCAGCCCCTCCTCCATGGCATCGAGCTGCTCGATCTTCGGCGTCCACGTCGTCGCAAACTGCTGGAACAGCTGTTCGTGCTCCGCGCTGCCCCGGGACCGCTGCTTGATCACCGTTCCATCTGCGGCAATATGCCACTGGATCGTCCATGGCTTCTTCTGTTCCACGCTTCACCCCGCCATATCAGTAAGCGACGGCCTTCACCTCGCCACGTCGGCGACGATGCTACTTCTTCCTGGCACGCCCCGATCCGCTCTCCGGTCAGGGCCTCTGGCCGCCCACACCCAGCCGTTCCTGCTCCTCCTCGATGATCCGGCGGGCGAGCTCGGTGTCGGACACGTTCACCGCGTCCAACGTCGCCTCGGCCCGGCGACAAGCCGGTGCACGCGGACCGGTCCGACCCGGCCCATACGGTGGGCACGCGCCACCGCCTGGTGCACGAGGGTCGTGTCCGGCGTGGCGCGCTATCTGCCCAGGTCCGGCAGAAATCCGTCCGCCCACACCCGGCCGACGCGCCACCAGTCGGAGCATCCGAAAGCTCTCCGCAAAGCTCTCCGCAAAGCCCCCCGCCGAACCACTCGCGAGCCGTGGGCGAACAGAGACCCGCCGGGGCAATAAGCGAGATCAACAGAGGTTCAAAGATGGGCTCTTAGCCGCTTAGCCGCTGTAAGGCGTGTTATCCGTGTTGACCCGGCAGACGATCACGTTCGTCTCGGGGTTCAGGCACGTGATTTTCAATGCAGAGTCGAGGAGAGCCGAGAGGGGCCCTGCGATGCCATTGAAGGTTTTGACGTCGCTCGCCCCCGGCGTGGCGTCTTGCCTCGGGCCCGTGGATCCAACCAGGGTCGTCTCACCGGTGGCCTTGTCGATCACCTCGACAGTGACAGGCGCGTGGAGGAGCATTTCCAGATCGCCGCCTGTGGCCTTCTGTAGGACACTGCTGGGCTTGAGGGTGGCGTTCGGCATCTTCAGGGCGATGATCGTGCCACTGTTGGGGGTGCTCGGGGACGTGTCCGCCTCCATCCAGACCCCCCGGACCCCCAGGGCAAGTCCGTCCGGACCGGTCTGCGCGATGAGGTGGGTGTTGCCCTTGAATTCGAGCGTGAGGGCCCCCATGACGTACAGCTTCAGCGGCACATCGTCGGCCCGCATGAGGGGGATGTCCGCCGCCACAGGTGACACGGGGACCCGGGGCAGGGCAGGTGCCGCATGGGCGCTTCCGGACAGCATCGTCCCGGTGCAAATCGCCACAGCCGCGGCCACGGCCACCGCCCTCTTCCTCACGAACCCACGGCGGCCTCGCTCGCACCTGGACATGCCTTGCTGAACCATCCGGCTTCTCCGTTCTCTGCTGCGACAGGACATGCGGCGCCCGACGAAGCCAACGCCTATGCCTGGCGGGCCCGTTCATGACGGCACGGAGTAACAACTAATACACATAGGGTAATTGGGCAAAATCTTGCGGCTCGTCCTGTATCTGCTGGTACATTCACGCGCGCCTGAGCGCCCTTGACGGGGCGGGCCGCACCCCGGTTGGCGGCGATGAGGTACTGGCGATCACCCCTTTGACCGCCTGACGTACGACTGCGGTCCCCGGCACGAGGCACGTGACGGGGACCGCGGCGCGTCCGCTACTGGCCGACAGGAGCCCGGGATCAAGCCGATGCCAGCCGCCGCATGGCACGCGCGTCCGGCGTCCCATCGGAGTACCCGATCAACGGTCTTGCGATCATTCACCCTTCCAAGGCCGTGCCGATCTTCCGACGTGTCGTTGGTTCAGAGTGCTCCGGCTGGTACGGCCGACAACCGACCCAGCGGAAGGAAACCGACACAGAGGGGCAAGGTGGCGCCCTTCGAGATGCGGACGTGCGTGCTACCCGACTCAGAGTCACGTCACCCAAACGAGTGAACGCTCTGATCGGTGTCCTGTCGCAGTGCAGTTGGCAGGCAGCGGGCTACCGACCCGCTGAGCTGCCAGGTCGGTTGAGAACGTTGACCCTCGCTGTTCTCAAGCGACCCGGTGTTCGAGCAAACCGGAGTCGTGCTGATGGACCGAGTAGTTCCCCATGGTCGCTCGGGTTCCCCGCTCAGCGCGCGACGGGATGAGAATCCGTCGGTAGGAAGGAGAACGAGTGGGAATCCAACAGCTTCAATGCGACAGGACAACCGGCCAGTCTCAGGTTCGTGGCCGATTGGCCACTGGTAGGCCAAGCGTCGTGAGATTCGGCCACGAAATTTGAGATCCTGCACTGGTTGTAGGTTCTCAGGCTCCGAGTCATGCGGTGGTGCTGTGACCTGCGGTCTTGTCTGCCATCTCACGCCGTGTCGTGCGTCGTTTGTCTCAGCTGCCGCGTCATTTCCTCAGCCCACGTGTTACATGCGAGCCGCAGACCCGAGCAGTGCCTTCTGCTGCGGCTCGGGGGACCGGATGAGGCTGGTCCTTGGTCAGGAATGGTCTGATGTCCAGCCAAAGTCTTGAAACTCGGTGCCAGGCTGACATGTGAGACGAAAATCAGGATGTCGCGGGGCGAGTCGAAGACCCGGTGCAGCGCGAGCGTCAGCTCGACGACCCCCAGGTTCGGGCCCAGGTGTCCCCCCGTCGTGCACACGTGGTCGATCAGGAACGCCCGGATCTCGACCGCGAGACCACGCAGCCGTGGCGCCGGCACAGCCCGCAACTGTGCCGGATCCGGAAGCCGGCAAGCAGCTTCGTCCTGTACCGGTGGGTACGTCATCGTGTTGATCCCTCCGTGGGGAGAGGAGGCAACCGTTCGGGCCACGGGAACGGCGGAGCGGCCCTGTTCCGGACCGGCTTCGCGCCAAGGCGCCCTGACAGATGGCCAGTTCAGCACTGGGCCGCCCTTGCCCGACAGAAGGGAAAGGCGCGAGTACCTCGCACAACTCGCAACATAGTGAATTTGTGAACCGCGGCCGGTGCGGCCGTGCGGCATCGCACGGTGCGAGCCATGGTGTTCGCGTTACTGGCGGGGTGACCGCGATGCGGGCAGCCGGTTGGTCCCGCAGCGGCATGCGTATCGCGCGTCCTGCAGCTCTTGCCCTGCTGGTCGGCTCTGCGCCGAGTGCGCCGGCTTCACGCGGGGTGCGCGCGACATGCCGGGGGTGGGAACCGGCGTCGCGGATACGTCTTTAGTACTGCAACGGTGCTTGTTCTGAGTGCTGGGCAGTTTTCAGGGGTTGTGTCCGCGTCGTTTGTAGTGGCTGATGCGGGCTTGGTGCTGGCGTCGTCGGCGCCAGGTTGACCAGTGCAGGATGTGGTCGACCGGGGTGGGGCGGCGGTTGGTGAGGCGGGTGATCAGGCGTCGGATTTCGGCGAGGCTGAAGGGGATGAGCTGGGAGGATCCGTTTCTGCTTTGTCCGTGTCCAGTTGTCGGGCCCGCAGGACGGTCAGACAGGCGTGGGCGGCCATGGCCAGGGTCATGTGGCGGTGCCAGCCGGGATAGCGGCGGACCTGGTAGTCGTCCAGGCCGCACTCCTGCTTCGCGGTCTGGAAGCATTCCTCCACCGCCCAGCGGCTGCCCGCGATGCGGATCAGCTCGTCCAGCGTCGTGTCGGCGGGACAGTAGGCGATGTAGTAGGAGATCTCCTCGGGCCTGCTCACGCTGCGGCGGGCGAGGACCCAGTGCCGGCGGTCCTCGCGGTGCCAGGGCCGCACCTCGACGCGGGCCCAGTCGAAGATCCGCCGGCCGTGGGCTCCTTCGCCGCAGGAACGGCGTTTCCATTTCTGCCGCGGCAGGCCGGGAAACAGATCGTGGACGGGGTGGTCGATGGACCATCGGGTGACGACGGTGTCGTGCCGGGTGGTGGCCATGACGTGGAAGACGTCCGCCTGCTCCAACTCGAACCGCCAGCCCTTGCTGTAGCCGTAGGCGGCGTCCGCCGTGACCCAGCTGAACGGGATCTTGTCGGCGATGGCCCGGCGGACCATCGCCTTCGCCATGGCCACCTTCGTTTCGAAGACGACACTGTCGTCGATGCCGGCCCGGCGGCAGCGGTCCCGGTCGTCCGTCCAGGAGGTGGGCAGATACAACCGCCGGTCGATCAGCGTGCGTCCGCGGCCGGTGGCGTAGGCGAGGAACACACCGATCTGGCAGTTCTCGGTGCGGCCGGCGGTTCCGGAGTACTGCCTTTGCACGCCGGCCGAACGGACGCCCTTCTTCAGAAACCCGGTGTCATCGACGATCAGGACGGCCTCGCGGTCCGTGAGGTGTTCCACGACGTAGTCGCGTACGTCGTCCAGGACCTCGTCGGCGTCCCACTCGATCCGGTTCAGCGGCCGGTGGATGCGATCGGGACCCGCGTGCCCGGCCTCCTCCGCCAGCGTCCAGCCGTTCTTCCGCTGCAAGGGAGCGATCAGCCCACGCATGTAAGCCAGCGCCGACTGCCGCGGCTCCTCCCGGTTGAACCGGTGCACGAACCGCTCATGCAGAGCACCCAGTTCCCCCGCCCACAACCTGACATCAGCAAGGTCCCCACCCATAACCACACCAACGACCGAGCTGGCCAGCAGTCACGGCAAAGACCGTTGCAGTATTAGACGTCGTCTCATTTGGTGAGTCTGCGGTAGCAGATGAGGCTGCAGGCGATGGCGGTGAAGGCCAGGAAGTGCTCCGCCTTGCGTTCGTAGCGGCGGTGCAAACGGCGGCAGCCGCCCAGCCAGGACATCGTGCGCTCGATCGTCCAGCGATGCCGGCCCAGCCGGGTGGAGGACTCGATGCCCTTGCGGGTGATGCGGTGCCGGATGCCTCGCCCTTGCGCAGCCATCGGCGCACGTGGTCGTAGTCGTAGCCCTTGTCCGCGTGCAGCTTGGCGGGGCGTCGTCTGCGCGGGCCGCGGCGGGAGCGGATCGGCGGGATGCCGCGCACGAGCGGTTCGAGTGCCTGGCTGTCGTGCACGTTCGCGCCGGAGATCCCGATCGAGA
>NZ_JAGMUL010000098.1:0-23189 GCF_019049285.1 Streptomyces sp. AC550_RSS872 | reverse complement strand
CCCGCATGTTCACCGAGTCGATCGCGCAGCGAGACCAGTCCAGGTCTCCGCGCGAACCCAGCTCGTCGAGGATCAGGCGGTGCAGCTTCGCCCAGACCCGGGCGGCGGACCACTCGGTGAAGCGCCGGTGCGCGGTCGGCCCCGACGGGCCGAAGACCGGCGGCAACTGCCGCCAGGTGCAGCCCGTCGTGGCCACGAAGATGATCGCGGCCAGCACCTCACGATCCCCGTACCGGCGCCGACCGCCGCCCTGCGGCCGCGATGGAGCAGGTGGGACCACCCGCTGGAACAGTTCCCACAACTCGTCCGGGACCATGCGCTCGACCATCACCACACGGTGCAGACTACCCAGCGCTCCAAATGAGACGACGTCTTAACCGCCGAAGTCGCGCCCGCCCGAACAGCCGCGTCCTGCACGGCGCCGAACGAGCCCGCGTCCACCGGGCTGGAGATGCTCGGAGTCTCGTGCCGTGCGGACGGTCTGGACGGCCTCGAAATCCCGCCACTGCTCGGGGCGCCTCAGGGAACCCAGCCGCCCCGCCCTGCGGGCATGACGGGCGAGCGGGTCCACTCGAGGCCGATCGCCGCCGACGTCCCTCGCCAGAAGGCGACGTCCGTGCCATCCGGACCAGCAGAGCACCGCACACCACCGGTTGGGGCCGTGCCGCACGAGAGCAGGTGTCTCATGTCCTGACGGAGGGCATGACCGAAGCACGGCTTGCCCTCGATGCACATGGAGCCATCGCGCAGACCACGGCAGCGGTGCGCAACCCCCTTCTTCAGGCAACGCCGCCAGATCACACCTGTTTTGCACGTCCCGGGAGGCGGTCACGCCGCGCACCCCCAATGGGCGGCTGGCCCACTTACTGGGGGCGGCCGGGTGGAGTCCCGCTCAGCCGGCCGCAGCGCCGCTCGGCCAGCACCGCGCCGACCAGGCGGATCACGGCGGTGGGGTCGGGGAAGTTACCGACCACGTCGGTGCGGCGGCGGATCTCCTTGTTCAGCCGCTCCTGCGGGCTGTTGGACCAGATCTGCCGCCAGATCTCGTGCAGGAACGCAGTGAACGCCAGGACGTCGCCTTGGGTGGTATCCAGGTGGGCTGCGGTTTTGGGGAGCTTGGCCTCCAGAGCATCGAGGACGTGCCGCATCTGAGCCTTGGCGGTGTCGGTGTCGGGCTGTTCGAAGATGGTCCGCAGCGGCGTCGCCACCCAGGGCTGGGCCGACTTGGGCACCTGGCTCAGCAGTGCACGGGCGTAGTGAGTACGACATCGCCGCCAGTTCGCGCCGGGCAGGGTGGGGCCGGTCGCGTTGACCAGTCCCATGTGCGCGTCGGAGGTGATCAATTGGACGCATGACAGGCCGCGGGTGATCAGTGAGCGCAGGAAGGCGAGCCAGCCGGCGCCGTCCTCGGCCTTCCGGGCCAGACGGCGTTGGTGTGGGCGAGGCCGGTGCCCAGAGTCCGGTGGCTGTGGCCTTAGCGGTCATCTCCGCGCCCTTGGCTTCGGGGTGGGGATGGCGTTGTCACCCTCGACGAACGGCAGCGGCGGCTCGTCGAGGGCGGTGACATTCAGCATCTGCCGCGGAGGAGCTCTGTCCTCACGTGGGAGGTCAGTTGGTGGCGAAGGGGGGAGGCGGCTTGGGGTGGCCGGCGAGGCCGCTGTCTGGTATTGCGAGCCCGCCGTCGACGACCAGGGCGTGTCCGGTCACGAATGACGAGGCCGGGGAGGCGAGGAAGAGCGTGGCACCGACCATCTCGTCGGCGGTGGCCCACCGGCCGAGCGGGACATGGCTGGTGAGCCAGTCTGACAGGGGGCCGGTCTCGCTGGCGAAGGCTGTCAGGTCTGTACGGGTCCAGCCTGGGCACAGGGCGTTGACGCGGATTCCCTGGCGTGCCCAGCCGACCGCGAGGCTGCGGGTGAGGGAGAGTTGGCCGGCCTTGGTGGCGGCGTACGCCTCCATCATGGGGGTGCCGACGATTCCGGCGGCGGAGGACATCAGGATCAGGCTGGCGCGGTCCGAGTCGGCCAGGTGCGGGTGGGCTGCCCGGCACAGAGCGGCTGTGGCGTTGAGGTTGATGGCGATGACCGTGTCCCAGTCCTGTTGGACGGTGTGTTGCAGCGGTGCCATCAGCGGCGTGCCGTCCTGCGCCGTGGGCAGGGTCCCCGCGTTGTGAACGATGACGTCGAGGCCGCCCAGTGCGGCGACGGCCCGGTCGACCAGGTCGGCGGCGGTACCCGGTACGGCGAGGTCTCCGTCGAGGGCGATGGCTTTGCGGCCTCGGTCTTCCAGTGCCCGTACGGTGTCGTCAAGGGCGGGGAGGGTGCGAGCGGCGACGGCCATGTCGCAGCCCGCGTCAGCGAGGCCCTTTGCGACGGCCTTGCCGATGCCTCGAGAGGCACCGGTGATCAAGGCGCGTGCGCCGTCCAGGCGAAACAGATCCAAAGCGTTCATCGAAGGGTCCTTTCTGACGACGAGTCGGAACGGGGGATGCTGGGAGAACAGGGGCGATCACGCGCTCCGCGCCAGGTGAGCAGCGCGCTGCCCCAGGTCATACCGGCGCCGAACACCGCCATGAGGACGGGTTCGCCGGGCGGCGGTCCGTGCCCATATGCCCCGTCGGCCTGTCCGAGTGCCTCCGGGGTGAAGTTCGCGAAGCCCAGCAGGTCCATGTCGGTGACGTGGCCTTCGAGTAAGCCGGTACGTTGACTGATCCGCTGGGCGTGACTCCGGTCTCGTGCTACATCGGTGTCGGTGCGGGCGGTGGGCGGCGGGTGGTGCCGTGCCGAGGGCTCCGATGCGGCGGCCGGTCATGCCGTGTCCCCTCGTGTCCAGGTCAGCGTGGTCTCCAGGGCGGCGTTGTAGTCCGTGGCTGTCAGGGGTGCCGTCGCGATGTCGTCGGGGTGGGCGAAGGCTTCCGTCAGCAGCGGCACGTGCGGCAGGACCGCGTCGCACAGCCGGTCGGCGACGGCGGGCAGGGCTTCGATGTTCTGCGGTCGGAGCGTTCCGAGAGTGAGCAGCGGTCCGGCCCAGCGGTGGGCGGAGGTGACGCCGTGCAGGGCGGCCAGTGGTGCGAGGGCCTGGGCGAGGGTGCGGTCCCGCGTCTCGTCCAGAGTCTGGGCCAGGTCCTGGGCCACGAGCCGCGTCGCGTATGTCTCGCCGAGCAGACCGGCCTCCTCCAGCAGCGGGTTCCACGCATCGAACGGTGTCGCGGCGCCCGCGGCGCGCCGACGGGCCAGGCGCCGCGTCAGCTCCTCCTGGTGCCGGCTCAGGACCGCGGGCCACCACCGGGGCGAGGTGACCGGCGGGTCGAGGGGCGGCGGGTCGGGCTCCGCGGCGACGGGACCCTGTTCGACGAGGGCGCGGCCGATGTCGTAGAGGATGAGCTGGCTGTCGCCGCCGGCCGCGTCGAAGGCGTGGTGGAATCCGTGATAGGCGGCGAGCCGGTTCACGTCCAGGTGGCCGGAGAAGCCGCAGCGGTGCTGGCAGTCGGCGGCAACACGGGCGGCCATGCGCACGGCGACGGCCTTGTACGCGGCCAGCGGGCGACTGACGGCGGCCCAGGGTGTGAAGCTCATCGTCTCACCGCCTTTCGCCTGCGCGGGGGCCGAGAGGGATCGGGTCCACGCCTCTCGCGCGCCGTGTGCTGCGCAGGTAAGGGCGAACGCGTCGGCCAGGGCACCCAGGACCACACGCTGCTGGGCTCGGTAGGAGAGCAGGGGCACGCCGGGGGCCAGCCGCCCCTGAGTGCGCCGTTGGCGCGCGTAGTTGACGGCCTGCACGGCGGACTGCCGGGAGGTGGCCGCAGCGATCGCCGGCATGCACGCCCACAGGCCCTGCCCCACACGCAGGGTGCGCTGCAGGCGCTGCTCGTGCGACCCGACGGGATCGTGGAACGTGCCGTCACCGCCGATGCGGGCACCATCGGAGAGCCAGTGGGCGTAGGGGACCCGGACGTGGTGGAACCGTACTTGGACGTAGTCGAGGGGTAGGGCACCCAGGCCGATCGGCGAGGACACTTCGATGCCGGGCAGCAGACCCTCGTCATGAGTGAGCGGGACCACGAAGGCGAAAACTCCGCGGTCGGTTTCCTGGGTGAAGAGACGGGCGAGAACAACGCCCGTCTGCGGGACGTCCAGTGTTCCCGCGCTGGCGAACTTGGCGGCGAGCGGATCGGGTGTGTGCAGGACGAACCCTCCGCCGACCGGATCGAACACGGCGCGGGTCCGGGTGGCGAGGTGGCTGTTCGCCTGACCCGCCTCGGTGATCAGGTACACGCCCTTGATCCGCCCGGACCTCAACGCCGCCATCTCGGGGGCCAGGCGGTCGGGTTCGTCGGAAAGGTGCGCCATGGAACCCTGGCAGAGCACGTGGTGGACCAGGGCTGCCAGGCACAGCGGAGGGTCGGCGACCGCCGTCCAGGCGTGCGCGGCAGCCAGCCGTGCGGGGTCGGCGAAGGGATCGTGGCCCAGGGGCAGCACCTCACCCAACGCGCCCAGTCGGCGCAGCAGGTGCTCGCCGCGGCCGGTACCGGCCGCCGAGGCGTCCGGCCGGGCTCCGGCGGCGAGTGCCTTGTGCAGGGCGGACACGAAGGAGGGCTCACAGGGGCCGTACAGGAGCCGCTGTATCTCATCGCGCGCGGCGGGCGAGAGGGACGCGAGGAGCATCTCGACAATCTCCTTGGGGGCAGGCACGGTTGAGGATCAGGCGGGTCGTACGGTCAGTCCGGTGACGCACAGCAGGACAGTGCCGTCCGGCGCGAGCGCGTCGGCAGATGCGGACTCGGCGTCAGCCACCAAAGAGATCGCGTCGCCGTGCGTGGCGAGCAGCGCGGCGTCCGGGCGGTCCGTGAACAGCTCGACCCTGTCGATGCCGACCGGAGCGGCGCGCACGGTGTGCGGCGTCGGCGCGCCGGGGTCGACTTCCTGAAGAAGGAAGAGGAGCTGGATGGCCGCGTCCAGAAGGAGCACCGGAAGCCCGGGTCGCGAGAAGCTTGCCTCCCACGTATCGAGCCGGGGAGCGAAACGGGCCGTGGCCTGGCGCGCGATGACGCGTACCTGGTCGAGCGACGCGTAGGGACCGCTCAGAAACAGCGGTCCGCTTCCTTCTCGGTACCAAGGAGGTACGACAGGAAGTCCCCCGTCCGGCCTGGGTGTCACGACCGAGGGAGCAGGGGGCTGCCGGTCCGCGAGCTCGGCCGTCATCGTGGCGTGAAGCCGCTCGCGTACGACAGCTCGGCCTCCCGGAGAGCGCAGCGCGCTGACGATGCGCACGGTGCCGTCGGTGCCGACCCGTAGCTGATGGCCGGCCGGTGGTTCGGCCCGTACCGGAAGCCGGAACGAAAGATCGCGCAGGGCGGTGACCACTCGTCCGGGGTTCGCGGTGTACACGGCCTCGCAGGCGAGCGCGGCGATCAGGGCAGCGGGGGCGACGGGTTCGCCGTACAGGAGGTGGTAGCGCAGATGGCCGTCGTCGCCGGACGCGTTTGGGCGGAAGGACAGTGAATTGTCGGCCGCCTTCCGCAGCGCCGGAGGTACGACCAGCGCGTATTCGGGCTTGCCGAGATGGACGACCTCGGGGTCGGGGTCGTGGGAGGCCAGTTCGTCGAGGTAGAGCCGGACGCCGTCGTGATTGGAGACTCCCGACAGGGCTGCCCGGCGGCGCAGCAGATCGCGCATCACCGGCTCGGCGGCGAAACCGGATTCGTCCCACAGCGCCATGGCCAGGGTGGTCTCGGCCACGTCGGAGAACGAACGGGCCCAGCGGGAGGTGCAGTTGAGGAGCTCGTTGCCGGAGCAGTAGTCCGCCTCACCGGGCCAGCCGAGGACCGCAAGCAGCGAGCCGATGTTGTGCCACCGCCTGGGAGGGCGGTCGGCGAGAGCGCGGTGGAGGCTGAGATAGCCGAGGATCTTGGTGTCGCGGACCCGGCGGACCCCTTCGAGCGAGGCGGTGCGTACCAGGCCGCCCTGATGCACCCCGGAGGCGTTGATCAGCAGGTCGATCCGATCGTGCGCGCGGTGGACGCTGTCCATCGCAGCCTGCACGGCCGCCGGATCCGTCACGTCGCAGGTGAGGTGGGTGACCCGGTCGCTTCCGCACAGCGCAGTGAGGCGTTGGATGGTGCGCCGGGTCTCGGCGGCTGCCCTCAAGCGATGGTGTGCGGTGATGAGTTCGGCCAGGCCGGCCTGCGGACGGCGGGTGCGTTCGGCGGCGAGGAAGTCGGCGCGGGAGACCACGGTGGCGGTCGGGGAAGGTGGTGTTCGGCCCAGTACATAGATCCGTGGGCCGCTGGTCTCACCGGCCAGGGCTGTCAGCAGCTCTGCGGTGATGCCCCGGCCTCCGCCGACAGCCACCACGACGCTGTCCCTGCCCAGGGAGGGCTGTAAGGCCGCTCGGGGTTCGGCGAAGCCCAGCGTGTAGGCGTGGCGTTCGCCTCCGAGGTGGACGGACACCGAGAGATCCTGGTGGCGGCCGGACTCCTCGGAAAGAAGTGCCAGCCCCCGCTCGGTGTCCCGCTCTTCAGTCAGGACTGAGAAGGCCGCCGCGTCCGGTGCCTCCCGGGCCAGGCTCTTGACCAAGCCCGTGAACGGTCCTGCGGACGGGTGAACCACACCTTCCCGTACGGCATCGAGCAGCAGGATCCCGTACGAGTCGCCTGTGCCGCCGTGCCATCGCTGCGCGGCGAGGAAGGCCAGGTCGTGCAGGGTGCGCAGACGGTGTACCGCGGTCAGGTCGTCCGGCGAGGTGCGGGTGGCGGCCAGGTCCGCGACCACCCGGACGTGGCTGCGCTCCCCCGTGGGCAGGAGGGCCGCGAGCGAGTCGGGATCGGGGAGCGGCGTTCCCGGCGCGGGCGGAGGCGGAGCCTGAACGACTGTGGTGGTGCCGGGGAGGGGAACCCCGTCGAGAAGGCCACGGTCGGGCACCAGAAGAATGCTGTCCTCCGGCACTGCGGCAAGCGCCTCGCGCACGGAGCGAGGCACCGCCGGGGCGAGCCGGCGGGCCATCCGCCACACCGGCGCAGGTGCGGCCGCCGCGTCCTTGGGCCTTGGCTGTTCGAGCGCCGGAGTGGAGGGCTCAGGCAGGGCGGCGTCGCTGCTGTCGAGGTGGAGCTGCGTGCCCCAGTCGGCTGCGCTGCCGATCGTCGTCGGCCCGGGCGGCGCGGCGAGGTGCGCGAAGACGGCGGTCATGGCGTCCGCGCCCAGATAGCTGCGGCCGGAGTCGGCGAGCGGCACACGGCAGGACGGACGAGTCGACGGGTCCGGCCTGCCGGTCGTCGTGCGCAGCTTGGCCAGGATCGGCAGACCGTGCTCGCGGGCGGTGGACTCGCGGGCAAGGACGAGCAGAAACGCACCCTCGGCCAACTCGGCGGAGGCGGACAGGGCTTCGGCGAGTTCGGGGGTGGAGTTGCCGTTGACCCCGGCCACCACCGCGAGATCGAGACTGCCGTGCCGCAGATGACGCTCGGCGGTCCGCAGCGCGTCGGATGCCGCGTCGGGGCCGGTGTCGATCGTCATACTCAGCCCGTGGAAGTCGCACAGCGCCGCCAGCCGGGCCGAGATGATGTTGGGCATGATGCCGGGGAAGGAGTCCTCAGTGCTGGGCGGCACCAACTCCCTTGCCTTCTTGGATATGCGGGTGAATTCGGGACCCGATCCGATCGTGTTCTCCAGGTCGCCCAGATAGCAGCGCAGCGCGTAGTGAATCGCTTGGCGGGTCGGCCCCATGTGCCCCGCGATCACGCCCGTCGTGTCGTGCAGTCGGTTGCAGACCCCGCGCACGGGGTCGGGCAGCCGGTGATAGGCGCGCAGCAGCATGATCTGCGTGCGGTCCATGTTGCGCAGCGTCGGCGGAGGAATCGGCACCTCGGCGAACCCCGGCGACGGGTAATCGTCACCGAAGCCGCGTTCCGGGGCAGGCCCTGTCCCGCGCAGCCAGGCTGTGACGGCCCCGGAGTTGGGATCGCCCGGCAGGTCGTACGACGTCCCCACGACCACCGTGCGGTCCGTGTGCAGTGCTGTGCGCGAGCGGCGGCCCGTGGCCTCCTGACCGATCACGAGATGGGCGTTGGTGCCGCCGAAACCGAAGGCGTTGACCGCGACGGTGTGCGGCTTCGCGCCTGGCAGCGCGGTGGGCCGCATCGGCGGGGTGAACCGGCTGCCGTCCAGGATAGGCAGGGGGTCGCGCAGATAGCGCTGGGCGCTGACAGTGCCGTGGGCCAGTCCGGTCAGGGCCTGGACCACCGAGACGGCACCCGCGGCCCAGCCGGTGTGGCCGACGATCGCCTTGTTCGACGAGAGCAGGGCGGGCGGTCCCTGCCCGGCGACTCGGTGCAGGCCGGCGAGTTCGGTGCTGTCACCGGCCTGGGTGCCCGTGGCGTGCGCGATCACCCAGGAGACGGACTCCGGTCCCGACGGGCTGTCGGCGTATGCGCGGCGAAGCGCGATCTCCTGGCCCTCCTGGTTGGGCGCGTAGATGGCCTTCCCCTTGCCGTCGCACGACAGCCCGATGCCCTCGACGACCCCGAGGATCCGATCACCGTCGGTCTCGGCCCGATCCAGGCGTTTGAGGACGAGCACCCCGGCGCCGTCCGAGAACAGGACACCACTGGCGTCGCGGTCGAACGACCTGACTTCACCGGACCGGGAGAGCCCGCTGAGTTTGGAGAACAACACGACATTGCGTGCCGTGTAACCGAAGGCCCCGCCGCTCACCGCGATCGAGCATGCCCCCTCGCGCAGCGCCTTGACGGCCAGATCGATGCTGTAGAGCGAGGAGGAGCAGGCGGTGTCCACCATGACCACTTCGGTGGCATCAGGGAGGATCCCGGAGACAGCGTTCCGGCCGATGCGGTGCGGCAGACATTCGGCCGCCGGCGTTCCGCCCCGCCCGTAGTGCTCCGCCTGGGCGGCCCGCAACGTGCCGCTGTCGCCCTCCGCCGCCTCATCCGCCAACAGCCGTTGATAGCCGGAGCGCACCAGGTGCTCCTCCAGTTCCTGGCTGCCGTCGGCGGTGAACCCGAACGCGGCGAAGAAGCGGTCGGCAGGAGAGCGGGCCACTCCGTCCAGCGCCGTGTGCAGCCCGTGCCGCAGCCAGAGGGTGGTGTCCTCCCGGCTCGGCAAGGTGTCGCGTTCGAGCTCGGCCTGCAGGGCTGGGTGTGGGACGAAACCGGTGATGAAACCGGATTCGCGGGTGTAGGACCGGTCCTCGGCCGCAGGGTCGGGCGAGTAGAACGCGTCGGCGTCGAATCGGCTGGGACGGCCGAACACATGGTGCTCACCGTCCAGTACCCGGCGCAGTTCGGCGGGTGAGTTCGCGCCCGGGACAACGGCGGCCATGCCGACGATGGCGATGACGGCTTCGGGGTCCGGCTCGATGCCAGGGGCGAGAGCGAGAGCCGCAGTGGGGGAGGGGGCCTTGGACGGGGCCGACGCGGCTGCGGGAAGCGGTTCGGCGGCGGGGGTGGTGTCCTCTGCCTCGGGCCCTTGCTCCAAGGCTGCGTGAGTGGCCTGATCCAGCAGGCGGGCGCGGTCCGCTTCCTCGTGTGGAACTGCCGAACTGGCCGTGAGGGCGGTCTGGATGGCGGGTGCGGTGGGCGTCGTTTGTGCGCGGGCCCCCATGTCCGGCCCAGGAGCCAACAGCATCGCGCCCAGCGACAGGCCGCCGTCGGCGAGGAGATTCTGTCCCGTGACCCACGAGGCCGCCGGTGAGGCGAGGAAGGCGACCACCTCCGCCACCTCCTCCGCCCGCCCGAGCCGCCCGCCCAGCGGTGTCGCCTCCCGGACACGGTCCTTGAACCGGTCCGCCTCGGGGAAACCGTCCACGACGGGGCTTTCGAGCACCCCGCAGGTCGCGGTGTTGACCCGGATGCCGCGTGACGCGTACTCCACCGCCAGATAACGGGTCAGAGCCTCCACGGCCGCCTTGGCCGTACCGCAGGCACTGAAGCCGTGCATCACGAGCGAACCACCGCCGATGGAGGAGACGTTGACGATCGCGCCACCGCCCCGGGAGTCCATCAGCCGGGCCGCCTGCTGCGCGCACCACAGGCTGCCCCGCAGATCGGCAGTCCAGGCTCGTTCCCAGTAGCGGTCGTCGATCTCATCCACAGACCCGAGAGCCCCGGCTCCCGCATTGTTGACGAGAATGTCCAGGCCGCCATGTCGTGTCTCGACCTGGCTGAACATGTCCTCCACCTGCGCCCGCACGGCGACAGAGGCACGGAGCAACTCAGCAGAATCGCCCGCGGCGAGGATGCTCTCCAGCAGCACGGGAGCCTCTTGCCGCGAATGGAAGTAGTTGACGACTACGTGGGCGCCCCGGGCGGCGAACGTACGGCTGATCGCCTCACCCACCCCCCGCGCCCCACCCGTGACCAGCACGACCTTCCCACTGAGGTCCCCCGGACCTTGGCCGGTCTTCACCGAACCGCCTGCCCGTCTGCGTGGGCGATCACGTGGTCCGCTATGGCGCCGAGCGAGTTCAGCTCAAGAATGCGCAGTCCGCGAGAACCCTCCGCCAGCTTGAACTCCTCGGCGACCCGGACAAGTAGCGCGGTCTGCTTGAGCGAGTCCACACCGAGCTCGGCTTCCAGGAGCGCGTCCGCGGTCAGAAACTCTGGCGGGTACTCCAGAGCCTGCCCGTACAGATCCCGCAGCCGGCCGAGTACGGCCTCACGGTCCGCTGGCGCCGGCTCCGGGATGCTCGGGGCAGGCTCGTGTTCGTCGCCCTCGTCGCCCTCGTCGCCCTCGTCGCCCTCAACGGCCGGCGCCGGGGCTGCCTCCGGCGGGGCGGGAGGAGGGGGCGCCCAAGTGGAGTCTCCGCAGTCCGTGATGACCGACCGCAGCGCCTCGCTCTCCCGTTCCGGATCGAGCAGCGGCGCATACGTGGTGATGCCAGGAACCGTCAGTTCCACGCACCGGGTCAGCGCCTTGAGCGCGCCGGACTCGACGTACCGTGTGACACCGCGGGTGTGCAACCGATGCACCGTGTCGGTGAAGCGGACCGGCAGCACCAGGCACTCGCCGAGCAACCGCAGGAGATCGTCGCCGTCGGTGTAACGCCGACCGTGGATCGGGGAGATCACCGGGTGGTCCATCGGATGCTGTCCGATGCCCTCGGTCAGCATGATGAACCGGGTCACGGCACCCCGCATCGAAGGATGGTGCGAGGCATAGGGCAGATATAGCCTGGTGAAGAACAGATTCAGTGCTGCCGCTGCCTTCCCCGCCCGCTCGATCGCGTCGACCGGTCCGCTGATGACCGTCTGGCGCGGGCCGTTGACGCAGCCGATGACCAGATCCGGCTCGTCGAGGGCACCGATGAGATGACCTACAAGCTCCTCATCGGCCCCGACAGCGGCCATCGCTCCCCGGCCTTCCCACTCCTTGAGAGCCTCGGCACGGGCACAGACCAGGCGTACACCGTCCTCAAGTGTGAAAGCGCCGGAACAGACGAGTGCTGCGATCTCACCGAAACTGTGACCCACGAGAGCGTACGGCCGGACTCCGGCGTCTACGAGAAGCCGGTGCGTGGCCACCGAGGCGCCGAATATGGCCATCTGGAGCAGTTCTGCGGGGCGGTCCATCATCTCGTCGATGGCCGGGGGCGCTGCGCCGAACAGCAGCTCGGAGACTGGCGGCACCCCATGCTTGGCCGAGAGGCGGTCGATCTCGTCAAGGGTCTCGGTCACCTGGCTGTGGTCCTGCCGCGCCTGGGCGAGCATTCCGGGCGAGTACGCTCCGAGACCGGGGAAGAGGAAAGCGGTACGACGAGGCACGCTACATACTCCTTGCAACGGGACAACTGTGCGTTTCAGATTCCTGCGACGCGCAGCCCGCGAAGCGACCATCCCGTGAGGCCCCCGATGACCGCGGCCACCTCACGACCATTGCCCGGCCGCGAGTCGACTGAGTTCCGGCGCCCACAGGTTCCGAAGCCGTGTCCTTCCGGCCTGATGGACCGGGGAGGGTTACGCCACGGGCACAGCGAAACGAGCCGCTGTTGGGCCGAACTCACACGCCGCAGCCATGCCAGTTCAGCACCGCCCCGTAGCGCCGAGCCAGGCATGAACGCCGTAGATGAGTCGCACAACTCGCAACCTGGTGAATTTGTGAAACGCGAATACAAAACCTCGCACCTGCACCGCGCGGCAGGCGAGCCGCATGCCGCGTTGCTCCTGATGCCGGTGGGGTGATCGCAAGCCCGGCCGCCGCCCGGACCGTAGCAGCGGACACTGCTGGGGCCCTGCCACTTTCTCCAACAGGGGTCGTTCGTCGGCCCGTGTGCGTGGCTTCACTGGGGTGTGCGTGGGACGCAGGGGGTGGGAACCGGGGTCTCGCATACGCCTGTCGCGCACGCTTGCCTCGCCCCGGATCGCTTCGCTTCACTGCCGTCGCGTGCCCAGCGAACGCATCCGCGAACGAGGAGTGCGAGCGGAAGGGGAACCCGCCGTGCAAGATCCTTTCTTAAGTGCCGAAGTCGTCACTGTCGGGACGGCTTTCGCTAGCCTTTGGCCTGCCGTACGGAGCTCAACGTCGTCCTATCCTTCGGACACGGAGCGAGGGCCGGCGTCAGGACGGTGCGCATCGACGCAGACCGACGCGAAAGCGAGTCGGCGCCGTTTCACCTGGCCGGACCGTGACCGGAGCGGGTAGAGATTGCACACCGCTTGCGACTTGGTGAATGTGCATTGCTGCGGTCGCCCCACGCGCCCTGGGGCATACGACGAATACGTGGGTTGTCCCCGGAGGTGTGCAAAGCGCACCGGTAACCGTTGCGATGGCGCACGGCACGAGGACACCCCCTCCTTCAGACACCGGCAAGAGCGCCGTATGTTCGCACGCCCAGGAGGCAGCCGTGCCACGCACCGCCAACACTCAGCTCACGCTCTTATTGGAGGCGGCCGGCTGGGGCCCTGCCCAGTTCGCCGCCGCCCTCCGGGGCATTGCTGCTGAGCAGGGCCTGAGATTGATCGTCCATCTCACCACGGTGCGGCGCTGGCTGGAGGGTACCCAGCCCCGGCCCCCGCTGCCTGCTCTGATACTCGAATGTCTCTCGCGCCGTCTGGGCAGGCGCGTCACGGCGTACGACGCTGGCCTCACCCGCGCCCCCGTCGTCGTGGACCCTGCCTGGGAGGCCGACCCCATGCGCAAACTCGCCCACCTCACCCGTGCCGAACTCGACCCGCACCGACGCGCCCTGTTGAGCGCCGGCGTCTTCGCTGCCACCGTGCTCGCCCTGCCCGACCAGGGACAGCCCGCCTCGCCCTCGACGGTGCCTGCCGGTGCACCGCGCCCCGGCCGCCGCGCCGGAGCGGGTGAACTCGAGCAGCTGCGCACCATGGCCTCGATGTTCGCCACCGGCGCCGACCAGCACGGCGGCCGGCATGTGCGGGCGGCCCTGGCCGCCTACCTCGCCCACGAGGTCACCCCCCTGCTGGACCGTCCGGCCCGCACCGACATCCACCGCGGGTTGCAGACGGCCACCGCCCGGCTCGTCCTGCTGCTGGGCTCGATGTGCGCCGACGGCGGTGACCATGCCACCGCGCAGCACTACCACCAGATCGCCGCCCGCCTCGCCTCCGACGCAGGCGATCACATCACCCTCGCCATCACCCTGCGCGCCATGGCCACCCATGCCCACGACCTCGGCCACCACGACACCAACGTGCTCAACCTCGCCGAACAGGCCGACCGGCACGCCCACCACGCCCCGCCCGCTGTCCGCGCCTACACCCACATCCACCTCGCCGTCCTCCATGCCCACCACGACCGGCACGCCGCCCTGGCCGCCCTGACCCGCGCCGAAGCCCTCCACACCCAGAGCCACGCCGAGCCGGGACCCTTCACCCGCTACCCAGCCGGCGCCCTGCACTACCAACGCGCCCAGGCCCTGGCCATCCTCGGCGACCGCCCCGCCACCCTCACCGCCCTGACCACCTCACTGCGCCTGCGCACGCCCACCGAACAACTCCCCGCTGCCCTCACCCGCGCACGCCTCGCCGAAACACATCTACGCCTCGGCCATATCGATGCCGCCCTCACCCACTGGCACACCCTGCTCGACGTCTACCCCACCCTCACGTCCACCCGCGCCGACAACCGTCTGAACGCGGCCATCCAGAGGCTGCGGCCCCACCAGCGCCGTCCCGCCGTCACCGACCTCCTCGACCGCATCACCGAGCTCACCCGCCCCGCGCAATGACGGGCCGCTCCCTGCACGGGGCCCGACATCCTCGGCCGCGCCGCCTGCCTCCTGTGAGGACACCGCCGTGATATCGCAGGCCACCCCGGTCGGCCGAACGCCACACGATGGATGCTCCGACAGCGCATCCGGGGCCTTCATCGGCGGGCGGTAGACCCGGGGTGAAAGAAAGGCGGCAACGTCGAAAGGATCTTGCATGTCGGCAGAATGAATCGGCCCAGCCTCCGTTTCGGCGACGCCCCGCCCTTGAGCGTTGGCCGAGTAACCGCAGAATCGTTCCCGTTGAGCCGCATGGGCGCACCGTGATGCCCGCTCTCGGCTCAGTGGTCGGTGGCGGAGGGCTCACGGTCGAGTTGCCTGGGTCTTTGAGAAGCGCATGGCGACGCCGTTCTTGATGAGGGCGAGGCGGATGGTGGCGAGGCTGGTTCCTTCGCGGTCGGCGATGTTTTGCAGGGAGATGTCGCCGTGTTCGTACCAGGCGCGCCATTGCGGTACGCGGGTGGCGGTGTGCTGGGTGCGCCGGAAGCGGGGCGGGCTCCAGTCGACGGGGTGCTGGGACAGCAGGCGGGCGACGTGGGCGGTGGTTGTCTTCAGGGTGTGGGCGAGCTGGGCGATCGAGAAGTCGCCTGCGGGCACAACCTGACGAAGGAGGCGAAGGCGTCGGCGGAGAAGTGGCGCGCGGGACCGTCGGGGTCCTTGCTGTCGCGAACGGGGACGAGGCCCGGGAGGCCGTGGCGACCTCGACGCACTCGCCGCCAGTCCCATCGCTGTAGCTGGACTTGAGCAAGGAGCCACCGATCCACCCCTTGCATCAGCGGTAATCGGTCGAGGTCCGCTGTCCAAGGACGATGGGCGGCTGGTTCTCACGAACGCGCATCGACCCGAGGCGCTGATCACTACCGTCGCGACCATGGCGAAGGGGAAGCCGTCCAGCGGCCCGCGCTCGTGAGTCAGCCGGACATCCCAGCGGATGGGAGCCCCAGCGATATCTGGGATCAGGCAGTTCCCCGGATGCACAAGCCGAGGTACTGCACGGCCAGGTGTCCACAACTGCAGGGTTGTTGCTGCCGCACGGATCAGCCGTTGACACCGGGGATGAGCGTGGCGAGGTCCAAGTCGAGGCCGCCGACGATGGCGTGGAGGCTCCATTCAGGGCCGCCGGCGTCGGCGGGAAGACGGGCGCCGGGAGCCGGTTGTGCCTGGGAGGGCGTGGCCATTGAGATGCTGTCCAGGGCAAGGAGGGCGCTCAAGCCGATGGTGGTGACAATGCGACGGATGCTGTTCATGGCAACCTCCCAAACGGCGTAAGCGGCTACTGCCGCACAGATCAGCGGGAGGATTCCCCGTTCAATGAGCCGCCACTCCCGCGCCACGGGGTGTGTGAGAGCTCGCGCGGCCTGTCGGAAGTCGCCGCGAACGCGTGTTGGGGGATCGGCCCGGACACGGCTGAAGGCGCCGATCGTCGAGCCACCGCTGCGAGCGGCCCGGACAACAGGGCTCTCCGAGCCCCATCGTCCCAGTTCAGCGATATCCGTTGCTTTTGCGGCCGTTACTACGGCGACGCACATACGAGAACAGGGCCACCGCCACGGGAACCGGGCGCAATCGAGCAAGCAGCCGGATTTCGGGGCACGAGTAGTAGCTGCACCCGAGCGAGAAGGCGGCTGACACCAGTTCGAGGCTCCCCCAGAAAGATCGAATCCGTGCGTAAAGCGCATGGGGCATGGGCGCAGGTGGAGAACCTTGCGATGTCCGAATCGACCTTCAGGGAGCCATCCATGAAAATCATTCCATCTTCCAGGCCGCGGCGCGCGGTTCTGGTGTCTGCGATGGTGGCCGCGTCACTACTGTCACCGGGTACCGCATCCGCGGCACCTGCCGCCCAGGTGCAGACGTATGGCTCACCCGGCGAGCACACCTTCACCGTGCCGCAGGGCGTCAGCCATATCAGCATCGTGGCTCTGGGCGGCGGTGCAGGAGGAGGCGGAGGCGGAGGCAATGACGGTGGGTCCCTGACCGGCGGCGGAGGCGGCGGAGGCGGCAGCTCGGCCGTGGTGTCGTGTCGCATCACCGTCGCGGACGGGTCGAAGATCTCCCTCACCGTCGGCAGCGGTGGAAAGGGAGGCCAGGGCGGAAGCGGCCGGAACGGTGACTGGGGTAAGAACGGCTCCGACACCACCGTCAGTATCGGCGGAGTCACCCTGGCATCCGCCGAGCACGGCTGGGAGGCAGGTGGCGGCGATGCGTCCCATTGGTACGGGGGCGGCAACGGCGGCCGCGCAGGAGGGGGCGGCGGCGTGGAGGCAAGCCGGTGCGTGGGCACCGACCGCACCATCACGCCGGGCAACGGCGGCCAGGGCGGCCACGACGGATCTCGCAACGTTCGCGGTTGGGGCGGCGATGGCGGCACGCCCGCGCGGTGGCCCGACAGCTGCCCTACCGCCGGCGTGGGCGGCCTCGGAGGAATTGGTGCCGGCCCTGCCGGCGCGTCCAACCCCGGCAAGCAGCGGCCTTCCACTGCCGGCTACGCGGGGAACGATGGATGCGTGGTTCTGACCTACACCCCGGACGTCAGTTGACCTAAGCATCACGCAGTGCCACACGCCACCCGGCCGTAGCAATACGAGAACAGGGCCGAGATCCCGCGGAGCAGGCCGTCGGACACGACGGAGGCGCGGTCACCGGTCGGGACTGTCAAACGAGTGGTGTAACTGCGGTAGTTGAGGGTTACTGACGGGCCGCCGACAGGCGATCGACGAGCTGCTTGCGTGGTTCCCTCCAGCCAAGCAGGGCCTGCGAGTTCCGGACAGACCGGGATATCCGGCAGTAGTGGTGGTTGCTGTTCGGGTAGGAAAGACCTACCCGATAGGGGGAGGCTAGCTAGTGGAACTGGGGATGTTCGGGATTTGGAGCTTGGCGTTCACCCACGGCGACTCCGGCGAGGCCGTGGACGCCGCAGCGGAGGCTGAGGAACTCGGGTACGGAACCCTGTGGCTTGGCGGTGATCCCGGCGGTAATCCGCAGGGTGACCTGGTCACCGCGGCCCGGGTGCTGGGGGCGACGCGTCGTGCCACCGTGGCCACCGCCTGCGTCTCCGTCTGGGACCGGCCTGCGGACCGGTTGGCTGGTGTGTACCACGCGCTACCCGTAGGCGATCGGGAGCGGCTGGTGGTCGGCCTGGGCGTAAGCCATGGTGAAGTAGTCGACGCATATCGGCGCCCCTACACTGCGATGGCCGACTACCTGGACGGACTGGACTCGGCGGCTCCTGCGCTGCCGGCCTCCGCTCGGCTGGTCGGAGCACACGGGCCCCGGATGACCCGGCTGGCAGCCGACCGGACCCTCGGTGTCCACCCGTACCTGGTGGACACCGAGCACGTAGCCCGTACCAGAAGGCTGCTGGGTCAAGGGCCGTTGCTCGCCTTGGGGCAGACCGTCATCCTGCATACCGATCCGGCAACCGCACGCGCGCGGGCGCGCGGCGCGCTCGCCCCTTACTTGCTCCTGGCCAACTACCGGTCCGCGTGGCTGCGGTCCGGGTTCACCGAGGAGGACCTGGCCGGCGGGGGCAGTGACCGCCTGGTCGACGCCCTCTTCCTTTGGGGGAAGGCCGAGGACATAGCGGCACGGCTCGCCGAACGGCGCAAGGCCGGGGCCGACCACATCGCCGTGCAGATCGTCACCGACTCGCGCGGCACGTTCGCCCGCAGCGGCTGGCGCGAACTCGCGGGCGTGCTCCTCACCTAATACTCCAGCTGTAGATCGCGATCTTGCTGCCGTCGCTCTGTGGAATGTCCGTGTGGAGGATCGTGTCGGCAGAGCGCACCGCGTGCTGCGGCGCGCTCTGCCGAGGTCGGCTACTGTCCGGATGGCGGCTGCGCGAACCTCAGGATGTTGCCGTACGGGTCGATGACCTGCAGTGTCGGCCCTCCGGGGGCGTCCGGATCGATTCCGGGACGTGCTGGTGCGTTCGGTCGGGCGAGCAATTCCTTGTGCAGGGCGGACACATCGCGCATCGGGATCCAGACCACGCTGTTGGCGGCGCCGTCGCCGTGGTGTTCGGAGAGGTGCAGCACGGCTGCCGAGCGCGATACCTGCACATACAGTGGCAGCCCGGGCTCAAACCGGTGCTCCCAGTCCAGGGCGAAGCCCAGGAAGTCCAGGTAGAACGGCAGTGCCTGCGCGACGGACAGGACGCGCAGGACCGGCACGCCCGGGCTGATGTCCGGTACGACAGGGCCTCCTGCGCGGCTCGTCAGGGCGGCGAGCACGTTCCAGTCCTTGGTGCCGAGCTGATGGGCGATCAGTTCGAGTGCGAGGCTGTGCGGGATCTCGATTCCCGCTGTGGCAAGGTCCTCGCGCAGGAGTCTGGCGAGTTTCTTGGCGTGGTCAGTGGTAGGGGACGTCATCGCGTCGGCTTTCCACGCGGCCCATCCTGCCGATGCTCGCGTTGTCGGCCGGTGCCGCGTTCAGTGAGCCGAGGCGAGGCGACCCACGGTGCATTCACCCAACCTTGAAAGGCGCGAGCGGCCGGCTGCACCAGGCCGCCACCGATGGTACCGGGTGGCCTGACGCGATGGCACCACTGCCGTAGCGCCCCGCCCTCACCTCATGACTCTGCGGCAGGTCACGGTTGAGTGGTTGCTTGTCGTCGGTAGTGGGAGGTGCGGGCGCGGGCCTGGTGGCGACGGCGCCACCGAGACCAGCGAAGTCGGTGCGCGAGGTCGTGGACCGGGTTGATCAGTGCCGCGAACAGATGCTGGATTTCGTTGCCGCTCAGGGGGATCAGGTCCTCGGGCGCTGGGTGGTGTCGGCGTTCGGCGGCTGCGGTGACGGTGAGGAAGGCGTGCGCGAGCATGGCGAGGGTGACCCAACGGTGCCAGGAAGTCCAGCGGCGGACCTGGTGCTCGTCCAGGCCGGCCAAGCCTTTGCCGGCCTGGAACATCTCCTCGACCGTCCGTCTGCGCCCAGCGACCCGCACCAAGGTGGACAGCGGAACCGGGGTGGCTGAGTAGCAGCGGTAGAAGGCGAGTTCACGCGTGCGCCGGTTGCGGCGGACGAGCAACTGGCGGTGGCCGGGCCGGTCGTCGGCGATGTCGGCCAGGGCCCAGTCGTAGAGGCGGTGCCCTTTGGCTCCGGCGTCGGCGGAGAGTTTCTGCCAGGCCCGCTTCGGCAGCTTCTTGACCAGGGTATCGGCGCGGAGCTTGCCCGCGTGGGTGGGAATCTGGTGGTTGCAGGCGACGGCGAGTACGTAGCCGATCTTGCGTCTCTCCAGGTCGGTTCGCAGGTGGGGGTTGCCTCCGTAGACCTCGTCGCCGGCCACCCAGGATGCGAGGACGCCGGCGTCCAGTGCTCGGCCGATCATGCGGGCGGCGAGGGCGGGTTTCGTGGCGAAGCTGACGAGGTCGGGGATCCCGGCTGCCCGGCAGCGGGTCGCGTCCTCGGTCCAGGAACGCGGGACATACAGCTCCCGGTCGATCGCCACGTGCCCAAGCGGGGTGGAGTAGGCGAGGTAGACGGCGACCCGACTGTTCTCGATGCGTCCGGCGGTGCCGGTGTACTGGCGCTGCACGCCCACCGTGTGCGTGCCCTTCTTCAGGTCACCGGTCTCGTCTACGACCAGCACCGCGTCCTGGTGGTGCAGGTTCTCGACGACGAAGCCGCGGAGGTCGTCACGCACTGAGTCGGCATCCCATCTGGCCCTCGACAGCAGGTGCTGCAGACCGTACGGGCTCGCGTCCCCGGCATGCTCGGCAAGCGTCCAGCAGTTCTTGCGCGGCAGGTCCGACAGCAGCCCAAGCACGAACGCCCGTACCCGGCGCCGGGGTTCCACCCGACCGAACCGTCCCGCGATGCGACCCATCAGGACCTCGAACGCTTCCTGCCAGCGGCCAGGATCTATGCTGTGACCTGCGGCCACCGTCTGATCTTCTGTCTTCACACACCGATGATCACCGGTGGCCGCACCTGTTCCCAGGCCAGCCCTGACCAGCAAGATCGCGATCTACAGCTGGAGTACTCAGCGGCTTCGGTGAGGTTCTCTGGTGATTGCAGGATGCGGTCACGCTGGTGTGTTAGGGCCTGGTCGGTGGCAGTGCCGAGGGCGTCGATAACGGTCTGGGCTCATTGTGGGTAGTCCTCGCACTTGGCTGAGCGCCAGACGCGATCGATGTCGTTGAGTTCGGGACTGCGCGGCGGGAGATAGAACAACTCCACGCCGATCTTGACGAGTTGGTTCCGGCGGCCCTTGAACGCCTTGGCCACGTACACGGAGGCGTTTTCGGGTGCTGCCGGAGAGCCGTGCTCGGGCGTGACGCTCAGCGGTGTTCCATCTGTGATCTCACCTGTGCGCCCATCGGTGATCCAGCCATTGCTCTTACCCGTACTCGATCAGCACCGGTCGTTCCGTGACGAGTTGGACGTCTCCGGGGCGTACCTGCTGGACGGAGCCGTCGAGTCGGTGGACTCGTTTGGCGCCGGGTCCGTTGGGCACTTCGGCCGTTCCGGTGTGGGTCCAGCGGGCGCGGGCAGTGCGCAGGCGGCCATCGGTGTCGGGTACGCGGAATTCGCACTCCCAGACGTTGTCCGGGAGGGAGGCTTGCGGGCCGTTGCCGCATCCGCGCAGTCGCGCGTCGGACAGCCACTGCTGGAGGCGTCCCACGAACCGGCCTGCCTTGGTGGGCGGTTGGCCCTCCGCCTGGAGCACGAGTGGGAGCTTACCGTTGCCCCAGGCGTAGAAGTACAGACGGGCCACTCCGTGGTTCCGGGCGTACAGCCCGGTCAGATAGAAGCGGACCGCGTGGTCGGCCGCCATGTCCTCATCCAGCGGATCGTTGAGTGGCAGCGACTGTGTGGTCCCCGTGCTCCACACCGGCAGGTGGTATCCGGCGCGGTGGAAGGTCCGCTCGATCCGCAGGACCGTGTCCAGCATGGTCTCCGGAGGGTCGGTGACATGGCGCTGGTAGAGCTTGACCCCCGCCGCGTCGCAGTACTGGTAGCCGCCCGCCTCGGCGAAGCGCAGCAGGTATTCGTGCGCCTTCTGGTCCCACAGCCCGGTGACCGAGGGGCAAACCACTGTCGCGTCGGGGTCGGCCGCTTGAATGGCGGCGCTCGCGCGGCGGGTCATCTCCACCAGGGTCCGCACGCTGCCGTTGTAGTGGTGGGGGTGGTTCGCCATGACCCACAGTTCGTACGCGTCGATCCGGTCGCCCGCGTGCCGCACCAGGGCGCGGACGAAAGTGTCCCAGTCGGCGAGGTCGTCCGGCGGGGCCGCCCGCGAGCCGTCCGGGTAGGCGGCCTTGCGGGCGTCGGGCGCGGCCCAGGCCGGGGTGCCACCGAAGACGAATAGGGTGGGCAGGCCCTCGCGTTCGGCGGCGTTCAGCAGTCGGTCGAGGGTGGACCAGTCGTACTTGCCCTGCTTGGGCTCCAGTTGGGCCCAGCGCGTCTCGCTGTCCCACAGGCGCAGGGAGCCGACCCGAAAGGACGGCATCGCCCCGCTGGAGCTGTTCATCGTCACCCCGAAAACCTCAGGCTCGACCGCCTTCGGTGCCTCGGCCCAACTTGCCGCTGCCCCAGCCGCCGGAGCGGGCGTGCGCTCAGCCCCGGCATCGCCCGGCGAGCTCGCCGCGGCGCCGCTGAGGACGAACAGGGCCACGATGGCGGCGAGTACGAGCCGCACGGCCGAAGCGTTGGGCCTCGGCTTCGGAGAGTCGATTGCCGGTGAGGGCGAGTGGGCCGGGGAGTTGGAACCGCCAGCCTTCAGTGAACCGGTGGGCGCCTGGTCGCGGCCGGTGGCCGTCCGCCAGTGCCGCAGCAGGTCGTTCAGCTCCTCCGGCCCCGCTCCGCACTCTTCGGCGATGCGGACCAGCAGACCGTAGTCGCCCGGCACCGCCCGGCCGGTGCAGTAGCGGTGCAGCGTGGAGCGGCTGGTGAACAGCCGCCGCCCCAACTCCTGGTAGCTGAGCCCACTGCGCCCCTTGAGCGCCGCGAGTGCGGCGGCCAGCTCCCGTACGCCTTCTGCCTCTGCCACATCCCCACCCCCTGACGGGCCCCGCTGGCTCGTCTCTGCGTTCCACGGCTGTCCCATTCGATCTGCGAATGCGCAGTTCAGCGGGGGAGTGCGCGTCCCGTGATGGTGCGGGATGCGGATCCGCTGGCTGGTGGGCGGCCAAGGCCGGATAGTAAGGCCGACAGGCCGACGGCTGAAGTCGGCTCGCCCATCGTTCGAGAATACGGGGGAACGACTGTGCCCAAAACGAGTATGGCGAACACAGGGATCAGGGTGAAGGAGAAAAGGTCGAGGCGGATGGCCCTCGGGACAGCAGTCGGGATCGCGGTGCCGATGGCCGCAGTGGTGAGTCTCTTGGCGCTGACGCCGAGCGGTACTGCTGTGGCGAACCCGAGTGCGTCGGCCGGGCCAGCTCTTGCGGCGGCCTACGGAGAGCTCTACAACGGCACTCGCTGGACCATGGAATATGCCTCCTTCAGCGGTTCCGGCCGAACAGACCGATGCGACGTGTGGAACAACAGCGCATCGGCGCGCTCGGACAACTGGACGAACCTGAGCTGCAAGCAGGTTGAGCTGAAGGCAGGGAAGAAAGCCGGTGGTCCCGGAAACGACGTCGACGGCTTCACCTTCGAAGACCGTGCGTACGACCTTTACATGCAGTTCGGCATCGGCGACAACAAGAGGATGGAGTACATGGGGGGATTCAAGAAGGGCGTCTGGACGAAAATCACCGACATCGATAATGCACGTTGCGAACCAGTGGGGACAGTTGCGAGGTGTTACGTAACCTTCCCTTAGAACCCCTGACGAAATGGGGTGGCGGTTGCACTCCGGCGGGGCGACGATCTTTCGGTACTCGCCGATGAAGGGGTAACTATGGGCGACATCGCTCCGAGGGAGCTGATCTCCCTCGCCGATGACGAGGGGAACAGCGTCACCGTCAACGTCCTGGGGCGTAACCCCGGGTGGGCTGCCGGGCTCG
>NZ_JAGMUL010000097.1:69407-78588 GCF_019049285.1 Streptomyces sp. AC550_RSS872 | reverse complement strand
TGTGGGCGGTGATGGTGTCGCTGGCCGCGTTGTGGCGGTCGTTCGGTGTGGAGCCGGCCGCGGTGGTGGGTCACTCCCAGGGCGAGGTCGCCGCTGCGTGTGTGGCCGGCGGGCTGTCCCTGGAGGACGGGGCCCGCGTGGTCGCTGTGCGGTCGCGGCTGGTGCTGGAGAAGTTGTCCGGGCGGGGCGGGATGGTGTCCGTGTCCCTGCCGGTCGTCGATGCGGAGGAGCGGCTGGCCCGGTTCGAGGGCCGGGTCGGGGTCGCGGCCGTGAACGGGCCGTCGTCGGTGGTCGTATCGGGTGAGCCGGAGGCGTTGGACGAGCTGCTCGCGGAGTGCGAGAGCGATGGTGTCCGGGCGCGTCGGATCGCCGTGGACTACGCCTCCCACTCCGCCCAGGTCGACGCGCTCAACGACGATCTGCTGGCCGAACTCGCGGACATCCGCCCGGTGTCGTCGTCGGTGGCGTTCTACTCGACGGTGACCGGTGAGCGGATCGATACGGCCGGGTTGGATGCCGGGTATTGGGTGCGGAACCTGCGGGAGCGGGTGCTGTTCGAGCCTGTGGTGCGGTCCTTGGTGGACAAGGGCACTGGGTTGTTCGTGGAGTCGAGTCCGCATCCGGTGCTTGCGATGGCGGTGTCGGAGACCGGTGAGAGCGCGGACCGTTCCGTGGTGGCTGTGGGGTCGTTGCGGCGTGATGAGGGTGGTGCGGAGCGTTTCCTGACGTCGTTGGCCGAGGCGTACGTGGCGGGTGCGTCGGTGGACTGGTCGGTCCTGTACGCCGGCACGGGCGCGCGTCGGGTGGATCTGCCGACGTACGCCTTCCAGCACCAGCGCTACTGGCTTGAGGGAGTCTCCGTCGGAGGGGAGATCCAGGACACCGTGGCGGACGAGACGGACGCCGCGTTCTGGGACGCCGTGGAGCGCGAGGATCTCTCCGATCTCGCGGAGGTGCTCGACCTCGGCGATGCCGACGCCGGGGCCGAGGCCTGGCTGCCCACCCTGTCGGCCTGGCGCAAGAGCCGCCGTAAGCAGCAGACACTCGACTCGTGGCGCTACACGACCACTTGGCGCGCGAACGCCCTGCGCTCAGGGCCCCGTCTGTCGGGGACGTGGCTGATCGTGGCTCCCAAGGCCGAGGCTCCGGTGGAGGAGGTACGGCGGGCGCTGGTGGCCGCGGGTGCGGAGGTGTCCGTACGGGAGGACTTCGATACTGCGGCCGATGTGTCGGGTGTGGTGTCGCTGCTGGCGTGGGACGAGGAGTCGGCGCTTGAGTCGACGCTGGGGCTGGTTCAGGCTCACCTGGACAGTGAGGTTCCGTTGTGGGTGCTGACGCGGGGTGCCGCGGCTGTGGGCTCGGACGATCTGGTGTCGGCCGTGCAGTCGCAGGTGTGGGCGCTCGGGCAGATCGTGGGGCTGGAGCAGCCTGTCGGTTGGGGTGGTCTGATCGACGTCCCGGTGGAGTGGGACGAGCGGGTGGCGTCCTCGTTCGCTGGTGTGCTGGCGGCTGGTGAGGGTGAGGACCAGGTCGCGGTGCGGTCGTCCGGGGTGTACGGGCGTCGTCTGGTGCGCGCGCCTCTCGGCTCCAACCCGGCTCCCGTACGGCAGTGGAACCCGACCGGGACGGTGCTGATCACCGGTGGTACCGGTGGTGTCGGCGGGCATCTGGCGCGCTGGCTGGCCAAGGAGGGCGCCGAGCGTCTCCTCCTCGTCAGCCGTAGCGGCGAGCAGGCCGAAGGCGCCGCCGAACTCGCCGAAGAACTCCGCGGACTGGGTGCCGAAGTCACCATCGCCGTATGTGACGTGACCGACCGGGACGCCCTCGCGGAGCTGATCACCGCGGTCCCGGCCGAGCACCCGCTCACCGCCGTATTCCACACCGCCGGCATCGCCGTACACGGCTCGCTGGCCGAGCTCGACACGGTCGGCTTCGAAGACCAGCTCGCCGCCCGTGTGGTGGGGGCGCGTCATCTGGACGACCTGACCACCGAACTCGGCCTGGAGCTGGACGCGTTCGTGGTGTTCTCGTCGGGTGCGGCGGTGTGGGGGAGTGCGGGTAATGGGGCGAATGCGGCGGCTGGTGGGTTCCTGGATGGTCTGATCCGGGCTCGTCGGGCGCGTGGTGTGGTGGGTTCGTCGGTGTCGTGGGGTGGCTGGGGGGCCACGGCGATGGCGGTGGGTGATACGGCGGAGCAGTTGTCGCGGCGTGGTGTGGGTTTGCTGGAGCCGGAGTTGGCGGTTCGGGCGTTGCGGCAGGTGTTGGAGCAGGACGAGGTGTCGGTGACGGTGGCCGACATGGACTGGTCGTTGTTCACGCCGGGGTACACGATGGCGCGGCGTCGCCCGCTGATCGAGGACATCCCCGATGTCGCCCGGATCCTGCGCGAGGCCGACGTCGCCGAGGAGGCCCCGGAGGACGGGGAGGCCGGCGCGGATCTGCGTGCCCGGCTCGCCGGGTTGTCGGAGGCGGAGCAGCAGGCGCAGTTGCTGGGGCTGGTGCGCGGGGAGGCCGCGCAGGTGCTGGCGCACGGCTCGACCGCGGAGATCACGCCGAGCAGGCCGTTCAAGGATCTGGGCTTCGACTCGCTGACCGCGATGGAACTGCGCAACCGGCTGTCCAGGGCTACCGGCCTGCGCCTGCCCGCCACCCTCGTCTTCGACCACCCCAACTCCCAGCGAGTCGCCGAACTCCTGCTCACGGAGCTCGCCAAGAACGGCGAAACGGGTATCACCGATGTCCTCGACATCCGGCGGGAGCTGACCCGTATCGGCGAGGCCTTCGGCAGCGTCGCGACGGACCCGCAGGCCCGTGAGGACATCGTCGGTCACCTCCGCGACCTCATCACTCAGCTCGGCATCGCCGACAACGACGGCGCCACCGATCTCGAAGCCGCCACGGACGACGAGATCTTCGACTTCATCGACCGCGACCTGGGCGTGTCCTGAACAGGCATCTGCCGGGCTCTCAACTGCTCCAGAGTGGGGTTTCACGAATGACCGAGGACAAACTCCGTACCTATCTGCGCAGGGTCACGGCCGAACTGCAGCAGACCCGTCAGCAGCTCAAGGACAACCAGGACCGGGCGCGGGAGCCACTCGCCATCGTGGGCATGGCCTGCCGGCTGCCCGGTGGGGTCGACTCGCCCGAGCAGCTGTGGCAGATGGTGGTGGACGGCGCCGACGGAGTGAGCGGCTTCCCGGACGACCGGGGGTGGGACCTCTCCTCCCTCTTCGACAGCGACCCCGACCGGCCGGGAACGACGTACACCCGGGAGGGCGCCTTCCTGAACGGGGCGGGCGACTTCGACGCCGGGTTCTTCGGGATCTCGCCGCGTGAGGCGCTGACCATGGACCCGCAGCAGCGGCTGCTCCTGGAGACCTCCTGGGAGGCGCTGGAGCGGGCGGGCATCGACCCGCACGCGCTGCGGGGCAGCCGGACCGGAGTGTTCGTCGGCGGTACGGCCATCGAGCACACCGTCAAGCTGATGAACTCGCCGACCGACCAGGGGTACGCCATCACGGGCGGCTCGGCGAGCATCATGTCGGGCCGGGTGTCCTACGTCCTGGGCCTGGAAGGTCCGGCGGTCACCCTCGACACGGCGTGCTCGTCCTCCCTGGTCGCCCTGCACTCCGCCGCGCAGTCGCTCCGGCAGGGGGACTGTTCGCTGGCGCTCGCCGGCGGTGTCGCCGTCATGGCCACGTCGTCGGCCTTCGTGACCTTCGCCCGGCAGCGCGGCCTTGCCGCGGACGGCCGCTGCAAGGCGTTCTCCGACGACGCCGACGGCATCGGCTGGGGCGAGGGTGTCGCCGTCGTCCTGCTGGAACGCCTCGCCGACGCCCGCCGCAACGGTCACCCCGTGCTGGCGGTCATCCGCGGCTCCGCGGTCAACCAGGACGGCGCGTCCAACGGCCTCAGCGCCCCCAACGGCCCCTCGCAGCAGCGGGTGATCCGGCACGCGGTCGCCAACGCCGGACTGACCCTCGCCGACGTGGACGCGGTGGAGGCCCACGGTACGGGTACGACGCTCGGCGACCCGATCGAGGCGCAGGCCCTGCTCGCCACCTACGGCCAGGACCGGCACGACGGCGAGCCGCTCTGGCTCGGGTCGCTGAAGTCGAACATCGCGCACACCCAGGCCGTCTCCGGTGTCGCCGGTGTCATCAAGAGCGTGCTGGCACTGCAACACGCCGTCCTGCCCAAGACCCTGCACGTGGGCGAGCCGAGCAGCCAGGTGGACTGGTCCGCGGGCGCCGTGGAACTCCTCACGGAGGCACGGAAGTGGCCCGAGACGGGACGGCCACGGCGCGTTGGCGTGTCGTCGTTCGGGATCAGCGGCACCAACGCCCACGTGATCCTCGAACAGGCCCCGGAGGAGGACCCCGCCGCCGAGCCGCAGACGGACGAAGGCTCCGAGCCCCCCTTCACCACGGGGCCGGCCGTGCTCCCCTGGCTGATCTCCGGCAACACCGAGGCGGCCCTGCGCGAACAGGCCGGACGGCTGCGCGCCCATCTCGACGCCCACCCCGGGCTCGCGCCCGCCGACGTGGGCCACTCCCTGCTGACGACCCGCTCCAGGCTTGCTCATCGGGCGGTGCTGTTCACCGAGCGGGGCGGAGACCGGCCTGCGGCGCTCAACGGCCTCGCCGACGGAGTCGACGTACCCGGCCTCGTTCGCGGTACCGGTGATGCCGGTGCGGGAACGGTGTTCGTGTTCCCGGGTCAGGGGTCGCAGTGGGTCGGTATGGGGCGTGAGTTGTGGGACGCCTCGCCCGTGTTCGGCGCGCGGATGGAGGAGTGCGGCGAGGCTCTGAGCCCGTATGTGGACTGGTCGCTCAGGGATGTGGTGTTCCGCGACGCGGATGATCCGTTGTGGGGCCGGGTCGATGTGGTGCAGCCGGTGCTGTGGGCGGTGATGGTGTCGCTGGCCGCGTTGTGGCGGTCGTTCGGTGTGGAGCCGGCCGCGGTGGTGGGTCACTCCCAGGGCGAGGTCGCCGCTGCGTGTGTGGCCGGCGGGCTGTCCCTGGAGGACGGGGCCCGCGTGGTCGCTGTGCGGTCGCGGCTGGTGCTGGAGAAGTTGTCCGGGCGGGGTGGGATGGTGTCCGTGTCCCTGCCGGTCGCCGAGGCGGAGGAGCGGCTGGCCCGGTTCGAGGGCCGGGTGGGTGTGGCGGCGGTGAACGGGCCGTCGTCGGTGGTTGTTTCGGGTGAGCCGGACGCGTTGGACGAGCTGCTCGCCGAATGCGAGAGCGACGGCGTCCGAGCACGCCGTATCGCCGTGGACTACGCCTCCCACTCCGCCCAGGTCGACGCGCTCAACGACGATCTGCTGGCCGAACTCGCCGACATCCGCCCGGTGTCGTCCTCGGTGGCGTTCTACTCGACCGTGACCGGTGAGCGGATCGATACGGCCGGGTTGGATGCCGCGTACTGGGTCCGCAACCTGCGCGAGCGGGTGCTGTTCGAGCCGGTCGTGCGGATGCTGGCCGAGCAGGAGCACCAGGTCTTCGTCGAGTCCAGCCCGCACCCGGTGCTCACGATGCCGGTCCAGGAGACGATGGAGAGCGTGTACGGTGCCGGAGCCGCCGTGGGGTCGCTGCGGCGTGACGACGGTGGTGCGGGGCGTTTCCTGACGTCTTTGGCCGAGGCGTATGTGGCGGGCGTACCGGTGGACTGGTCGATGATGTTCGCCGGCACGGCTGCCCGCACTGTCGCGCTGCCGACGTATGCCTTCCAGCACGAGCGTTACTGGATCGAGGACGTGGTGCCGCCCGGCATGGACGGCGTCACGGACCCCGTGGACGCGGCGTTCTGGGGTGCGGTGGAGCGCGCGGACGTCGAGGGTGTCGCGGCGCTGGTGGATGGTTCGGTGCCGGATGTGTGGGAGCCCGTGGTTCCGGCGTTGTCGGCCTGGCGCAAGGGGCGTCAGGAGCGGTCGGTGCTGGACTCGTGGCGTTATCGGACGGTGTGGCGTTCGGTGACGGTGCCCTCGGGCGGGCGGCTGTCCGGGACGTGGCTGATCGTGGCTCCCAAGGCCGGGTCTCCGGTTGAGGAGGTACGGCAGGCGCTGGTCGCCGCCGGTGCGGAGGTGTCGGTACGCGAGGACTTCGATACTGCGGCCGATGTGTCGGGCGTGGTGTCGCTGCTGGCCTGGGACGAGGAGTCGGCGCTTGAGACGACGCTGCGGCTGGTTCAGGCCCACATCGGCGGCGAGACTCCGTTGTGGGTGCTCACACGGGGTGCCGCAGCCGTGGGGTCGGACGATCCGGTGTCCGCAGTGCAGACGCAGGTGTGGGCGCTCGGGCAGGTGGCCGGCCTGGAGCAGCCCGGCAGTTGGGGCGGTCTGATCGACGTCCCGGCGGAGTGGGACGAGCGGGTGGCGTCCTCGCTGGCTGCCGTGCTGGCGGCCGGTGAGGGTGAGGACCAGGTCGCGGTGCGCTCGTCCGGGGTGTACGGGCGTCGTCTGGTGCGCGCGCCCCTCGGCGCCAACCCGGCTCCCGTACGGCAGTGGAACCCGACCGGGACGGTGCTGATCACCGGTGGTACCGGTGGTGTCGGCGGGCATCTGGCGCGCTGGCTGGCGAAGGAGGGCGTCGAGCACCTGCTGCTGGTCAGCCGCAGTGGTGAGCGGGCCGAGGGGACACCGGAACTCGTGGCGGAACTGCGCGGGTTGGGGGCGGAGGTCACCGTCGCCGCCTGCGATGTGACCGACCGGGAGGCTCTGGCGGAGGTGCTCGCGGGCATCCCGGGCGACCATCCCCTCACCGCCGTCTTCCACACCGCAGGAGTCTCCGGCTACGCGGAGCTCGCCACCGCCACCCCCGAGCACTACGAGAAGGTGCTGTCGGCCAAGACGCGGGGTGCCCGCAACCTCGACGCCCTGACCTCGGACCTGTCCCTGGACGCGTTCGTCCTCTTCTCCTCCGGCGCCGCCGTGTGGGGCAGCGCCGGAACCAGCGCCTACGCGGCGGCCAATGCCTACCTGGACGGTCTGGCGTGGGAGCGCCGGGCGCGCGGTCTGGTGGCGACGTCGGTGTCGTGGGGTGGCTGGAAGGACACCGGCATGGCGACCGACGGGACCGCGGAGCAGCTTCAGCGTCGCGGTATCCGGCAGATGGACCCGGGGCTGGCCGTCGAGGCGCTCCGGCAGGGGCTGGAGCACGACGAGACCGCGCTGACCGTCACGGACATGGACTGGGCGCGTTTCGCCCCCGGTTACACGATGGCCCGGCGCCGCCCGCTGATCGAGGACATCCCCGAAGTCGCCCGCGCCCTCAGCGAGGACGCCGAGCCGACGGACGACGCGACGGGCGGCGACTCAGCTCTGCGGCAGTCCCTCGCGGGGCTCACCGTGACCGAGCAGCACGATCGGTTGCTCGAACTCGTCCGCACCGAGGCGGCGACCGTTCTCACGCATTCGTCGACGGACGACATCACGGCCAACAAGCCGTTCCGCGACCTGGGATTCGACTCCCTGACGGCGATGGAGCTGCGCAACCGGCTCAACACCGCCAGCGGACTGCGACTGCCCGCCACCCTCGTCTTCGACTACCCCACCCCCCACCGCCTCGCCGGCCACCTGCACGAGAAGCTCTTCGACAGCGTCACGGAGGCTGTGTTGCCGCAGCCGCGGGTGACGGAGGACGACCCGGTCGTGATCGTGGGCATGGCCTGTCGCTTCCCCGGCGGAGTGCGGGGTCCCGAGGACCTGTGGCAACTGCTCGTCGAAGGCCGCGACGAGATGACGGACTTCCCCGCCGACCGCGGCTGGCACGGGCTGGCCATGAACGCCTTCATCGAGGAGTCCGGCGGAGCCCGGCAAGGTGCCTTCCTGGCCGAGGCGGGCGACTTCGACGCGGCGTTCTTCGGGATCTCGCCGCGTGAGGCGCTGGCGATGGACCCGCAGCAGCGGCTGCTCCTGGAGACCTCCTGGGAGGCGCTGGAACGCGCCGGCTACGACCCGGTCTCGCTGCGCGGCAGCCGCACCGGCGTCTTCGTCGGCGGCACACCGCAGGAATACACGACGGTACTCATGAACTCGGCCGAGGCAGGCGGCGGCTACGCGCTCACCGGTGCTTCGGGCAGCGTGATGTCGGGCCGGGTCGCCTACGCCCTGGGCCTGGAGGGCCCGGCGGTGACGGTGGACACGGCGTGCTCGTCGTCCCTGGTGACCCTGCACCTGGCGGCGCAGGCACTGCGGGGCGGCGAGTGCGACCTGGCGCTCGTCGGCGGTGTGACGGTCATGGCCACACCCGGGGCCTTCGTGGAGTTCTCCCGCCAGGGCGGCCTGGCGGGAGACGGCCGGTGCAAGGCGTTCGCCGCCGGTGCCGACGGCACGGGCTGGGGCGAGGGCGTCGGCATGCTGGCTGTCGCGCGGCTCTCGGACGCGGTACGGGACGGCCGTCAGGTGCTGGCCGTGGTACGAGGGTCGGCGGTGAACTCCGACGGCGCCTCCAACGGGCTGACCGCACCGAACGGCCCCTCGCAGCAGCGGGTGATCCGACAGGCGCTGGCCTCGGCCGGGCTGTCGGTGGCGGACATCGACATGGTCGAGGCACACGGCACCGGCACCGCGCTGGGCGACCCGATCGAGGCCCAGGCCCTCCTGACCACCTACGGTCAGGACCGCCCCGCCGACCAGCCGCTGTGGCTCGGTTCGGTGAAGTCGAACATCGGACACACCCAGTACGCCGCCGGAGTCGCCGGCGTGATCAAGTCCGTGCTTGCCATGCGCCACGGCGTGCTCCCGAGGACGCTCCATGTGGATGAGCCGACGCCCGAGGTGGACTGGGCTTCGGGTGCGGTGGAGCTGCTGACGGAGGAGCGGGAGTGGCCGCAGGGGGACCGTCCGCGGCGTGCGGGTGTGTCGTCGTTCGGGATCAGTGGGACGAACGCGCACGTCATTCTGGAGCAGGCGCCCGAGGTTGTGGAGGAGTCCGATCCGGGTGAGGTCGGTTCGGGGCTGGTGCCGTGGGTGGTGTCCGCGCGGTCCGAGGAGGCGTTGCGGGAGCAGGCGCGGCGGCTGGCCGAGCATGTGCGTGCAACTGAGCTCCGGCCCGTTGACGTGGGGTTCTCGCTGGCTGCCTCTCGTGCGGGGCTGGAGCACCGGGCGGTGCTCGTCGGGCGCGAGCAGGCCGACTTCCTGGGGCAGTTGGAGTCGGTGAGCGCAAGCGGTGCGGTCAGT
>NZ_JAGMUL010000097.1:59883-69397 GCF_019049285.1 Streptomyces sp. AC550_RSS872 | reverse complement strand
GCGGGACGGCGTTCCTGTTCTCCGGCCAGGGTTCTCAACGCCTCGGCATGGGGCGGGAGTTGTACGAGACCTACCCGGTGTTCGCCGCTGCCTTCGACGAGGTGTGCGCGCAGCTGGATGTGCTGCTGGAGCGCCCGGTGAAGGAGGTGGTCTTCTCCGACGGCGAGGCTTTGGACCGGACGGTGTTCACGCAGGCGGGCCTGTTCGCGCTGGAGGTGGCGCTGTTCGAGCTGGTGGGTTCGTGGGGTGTGCGGGCGGATGTGCTGCTCGGGCATTCGATCGGTGAGCTGGCGGCTGCGTATGCGGCCGGGGTGTGGTCGCTTCAGGACGCGTGCCGGATCGTGGCGGCGCGTGGCCGGCTGATGCAGGTGCTGCCGTCCGGCGGGGCGATGGTCGCCGTACAGATCGCCGAGGACGAGCTGCCGGAGCTGCCGGACGGTGTGTCGGTGGCGGCGGTGAACGGTCCGCGGTCGCTGGTGCTCTCCGGTGATGAGGAGCCGGTCGTCCGCCTTGCCGCCGTATTCGCGAAGGAGGGCAGGCGGACCAAGCGGCTGACGGTCAGTCACGCGTTCCACTCGGCGCGGATGGAGCCGATGCTGGCGGAGTTCGCCGAGGTGCTGGCCTCGGTGGAGTTCCGTACCCCCCGGATCCCTGTGGTGTCCAACCTGACGGGCCGGATCGCGGGTGAGGAGCTGGCGACCGCCGAGTACTGGGTGCGGCATGTCCGTGAGGCGGTTCGCTTCGCCGACGGTGTCACGACCGTGCTCGCCCGGGGCGTGGACAAGTTCCTGGAACTGGGCCCCGGCGGCCCGTTGACCGCGATGGCCGAGGAGACCCTCGACCACACCGGCACCCGTGCCGTCTGCGTCCCCGCCCTGCACCCCGAACGCCCCGAGACGGACTGCGTCACCCGTGCCCTCGGCCGGATCTACGCGGTCGGCGCCTCGGTCGACTGGTCCGCGCTGTTCGCCGGTACCGGCGCACGCCGGGTCGAGTTGCCGACGTACGCCTTCCAGCACAAGCGTTACTGGCTCGACTCGCTGGCGAGCGGTGGCGGCGATCCCGCGAACCTCGGGCTCACGGCCACCGGGCACCCGCTGCTCGGCGCGGGTGTGACGCTGCCCGACTCGGACGGGTTCCTGTTCACCGGCAGGCTCTCGCTGGCGACGCAGCCCTGGATCGCCCATCACGCGCTGCTGGGAACCGCGCTGCTGCCGGGGACGGCGTTCGTGGAGCTGGCGCTGCGCGCCGGCGGCGAGGCGGGCTGCGAGCTGATCGAGGAACTCACCCTGGAGGCACCTCTGGTGCTGGGCGAGCAAGGCGGTCGCGCCGTCCAGGTCCTGGTCGGCGGGCTCGACGACACCGGCCGGCGCAGCCTCACTCTCTACTCGCGGTCCGACGACGCGGGCGCCGACGAGCCCTGGCTGCGGCACGCCACCGGTGTACTGGCCGAGCGCGCGGGAGCGGACACCGTTCCCGAGCCCGTGACCGTGTGGCCGCCCGACGGCGCCACGGAGATCGCCGTCGACGACTTCTACCCGGACATGGCCGAGGCCGGATTCACCTACGGTCCGGTCTTCCAGGGCCTGCGGGCACTGTGGACCAAGGACGGTGAGCTCTTCGCCGAGGTCCGGCTCCCGGACGAGGCGGGCGACGCGGACAACGGGTTCGGGGTGCACCCGGCATTGCTGGACGCGGCCCTGCAACCCCTCGCGCTGAGCGTCCTCGGCGGTACGGCGGACCGGGAGCCGGTCAAGGGCGGCATGCCCTTCTCCTGGAGCGGAGTCCGGCTGCACGCGACCCACGCCACGGTCGCCCGCGTCCACCTGGCGCCGACGGGCCGCAACGAGGTGTCCGTCGCGGTGACCGACGACTCCGGGCTGCCGATCGCCACGGTCGAGGCGCTGGCGATGCGCGACCCGGCACTGGAGCAGTTCACCGCCTCCGCACCGCGGCAGGACGCGCTGTTCGATGTGCGGTGGACGCCCGTGTCCCTCGGATCCGAGGCCGTCTCCGGGGAGTGGGCGATGCTCGGCTTCGACCCGCTGGAGATCCGCCCGCGCCTCGTCGAGGCCGGACTCACCGGTACGCCGTACCTCGACCCGCAGTCCCTGATCGACACCATGGAGGCGGGCAAGCCGGCCCCGTCGGTAGTGGCGATGTCCTGCTTCGGCGGCGATCAGGGCGGCATCGTCACGGCCACGCACGACGTCGTCCTGCGCGTCCTGGAAGTGCTCCAGCACTGGCTCGCCGACGCCCGTCTCACGGGTTCCCAGCTGGTGCTGCTGACCCGGGGCGCGGTCGCGGCCACCGACCCGGACCGGATCGAGGACCTGGCGGCCTCGGCCGTCTGGGGCCTGGTGCGGTCGGCGCAGTCGGAGCACCCGGGCCGGATCGTCCTCGTCGACCTCGACGAAGACCCCGCGTCATACCGGGCGCTGCCCGCGGCCCTCGGCACCGGTGAACCACAACTCGCCCTGCGCGCGGGCACCGCGAGCGCACCACGGCTGGCCCGGCACACCCGCGCACCGGAGGCCACCCCGGGCTTCGGTCCCGACGGCACCGTGCTGGTCACCGGCGGTACCGGAGCGCTCGGCGCGGTGGTCGCCCGTCATCTGGTGACCGCGCACGGCGTCCGGCACCTGGTGCTGGCCGGCCGCCGGGGCGAGGATGCCCCCGGAGCGGCCGGGCTGCTGGCCGAGCTCACCGAACTCGGCGCCGACGCCCGCATCGTGGCCTGCGACGTCTCGGACCGCGACGCGCTCGCCGCGCTGCTGGGCGGCATTCCGGCCGAGCAGCCGCTGACCGGCGTCGTGCACACCGCGGGCGTGCTGGCGGACGGCACGGTCGAGTCGCTCACCCCGGACCGGTTCGAGGCGGTTCTGCGGGCCAAGGCCGACGCCGCCTGGCATCTGCACGAGCTCACCGCGCAGGCGCCGGTGCGGGAGTTCGTGCTCTTCTCCTCGGCCGCCGGGCTGCTGGGCAGCCAGGGACAGGGCAACTACGCCGCGGCCAACGCCTTCCTGGACGCCCTCGCCGCGTACCGGCGCGCGGCGGGGCAGGCCGGTACCGCGCTGGCCTGGGGCTGGTGGGAGCAGCCCGGCGGTATGGGCGCGGACCTCGGCCGGGCCGAACGCGCCCGGATGACCCGCGGCGGGCTCACTCCCTTCACCGCGGAGACCGGCATGGACGCCTTCGACGGGGCCCTCGCGGCCGGCGCCGAGGCCCTGCTCGTCCCGATGCGGCTGAACACCACGGCCGCACGCGCCGCCACGGAGCAGCAGGTACCCCCGCTGCTGCGCGGTCTCGTCCGTGCCCCGCAGCGGCGGGCCGCCCGCTCGGACGCGAGGGCGGCTTCGCAACTGCACGAGCGGCTGGCCGGAGCGGCCGAGGACGAGCGGCTGACCGTGCTGACCGAGCTGATCCGCGGTGAGGTCGCCCAGGTGCTCGGTCACAGCGGTGCCGAAGCCGTCGAGGACGGCAGCGGCTTCGTCGAGTTGGGCTTCGACTCGCTCACCTCGGTCGAGTTGCGCAACCGGCTCAGTGAGCGCACCGGACTGCGGCTGGCGTCCACGGTCGTCTTCGACCATCCCACGCCGGTCGAGCTCGCGGCCGAGCTCAACGACCAGCTGGGCAGTGCGGCCGGCAAGGTGGCCGTCGCACCGGCCGCACCACGGGCCGAGGAGGCCGGTGACACAGGCGGCACCGACGCCACCGGGGACATCGCGGTGATCAACGGAGTGGAGGCACTCTACCGGCGCTCGATCGAGCTGGGCCGGCTCGACCTCGGCCACAGCGTGCTGCGGAACTCGGTCGACCTGAGGACGAGCTTCTCCGCGCCGGACGAGATCCGCAGCGGACCGACCCTCGTCAGGCTCGGTGAGGGAGCACCGCACCCGAAGATCATCGGGTTCCCGTCGCAGTCGGTGTGGGCGAGCAACCAGGAACTGGTCAGCATGGCCGTGCCGTTGCGCGGGATACGCGACGTGTGGTCCCTGATGCTCCCCGGGTTCGTCACCGGCCAGCCGGTCGCCGCCGATGTCGACGCGGCCGCGGAGTACGCCGTACGACTCATCGAGGAACTGGCCGGCGGTGAGCCGTTCGTGCTGGCCGGGCGCTCCTCAGGAGGCCGGATCGCCCACGAGGTCGCCTTCAGGCTGGAGGGCCGGGGCCGGGCCCCGCAGGGCCTGGTGCTGATCGACAGCTACCTGGCCGGCTACGACGCCACCTCCTACATCGTGCCGGTGATGGAGTCGAAGGCCCTTGAGCTGGAGAAGGACTTCGGTCAGATGACCGGGACCCGGCTCACCGCGATGGCCGCGTACTTCGGCATGTTCGAGCACTGGCAGCCCAAGGAGATCTCGACCCCGACCCTGCTGGTGCGGGCCTCGGAGTGCTATGGCATCGAGCCGGGGGAGGAGCAGCCGCCGGCCGAGCAGTGGCAGGCCGCCTGGCCGCTGCCCCACGACGCGATCGACGTGCCGGGCAACCACTACACCATGCTGGAAGGCAACGGAGACGTGACGGCGGCCGCCGTGCACGAGTGGCTGCTGGAGCGTGACGCGTAGGAACGCGCCGTATACCGACGGGGCCGTGCATCCCAGGACATGGGGTGCACGGCCCGTCGGTTTGCCGGGAGAGGGAGAAGGGAGAAAGGAGAAAGGAAGCGATGACGGACGATGAACGACAGTGGGCCCAGCAGGTCGTCGACCTGCTGGGCCCACTGTCCGGCCGGGTGATGTCTCACCAGGTGACGGGCAGACTCTCCAGTCCGCGGATGATCGAGCCGCTCTTGAGCCGCAGCTCCGACTCCGGCACCGCCAGCCGCACCTCCGGCATCCGTTCCAGGATCGCGCGGAACGCCTCCTGGAGCTCGATACGGGCGAGCTGGGCGCCCAGGCAGTAGTGGATGCCCGCGCCGAAGGACAGGTGAGGGTTCTGCTCGCGCTTCAGGTCCAGCCGGTCCCCGTCCTCGAACACCTCGGGGTCACGGTTGGCGGCGGCGACGGCGGGCAGCACCACGGCACCGGCGGGCAGCACCTTGCCGCCGCTCAGCTCCACCTCGGCGGTGGTGAGCCGGGGAATGATGCCGCCGGTCGTGGTGAGCGGCACGAAGCGCAGCAGCTCGTCGATGGCCCGCGGCAGCGAGTCGGGGTTCGCGCGCAGCTCCTTCAGCTGCTCCTGGTCGTTGAGCAGGTGCACCAGGAACATGCTGAGCTGGTTGGCGGTGGTCTCGTGACCGGCGCTGAGGATGCCGATGCTCAGCGCGGTGATCTCGCGGTCGGTGAGCGTGGGGTCCTCCTCGCTCACCTTGATCAGCGCGGTGATCAGGTCGTCGCCGGGGTTCTCCCGCTTGCGGGCGATGAGTTCACCGAAGTACTGCACCAGGGAGACGGTCGCCATCTCCTTCTCCACGACCTGGCTCCAGTCGCCGAGCAGCGCGTTGGACCAGGCGTGGAAGGTGTCCTGGTCGCCCGCCGGCACACCGAGCAGCTCACAGATCACCCGGACCGGCAGCGGGACGGAGAACGCCGTCACCAGGTCGACCGGGCGGGGCAGCGCCTCCATCTCGTCGAGCAGCTCGGCGACCATCTCGGCGATGCGCGGACGCAGCTGTTCCACGTTGCGCGCGGTGAAGGCCTTGGTGACCAGCTTGCGCAGGCGGGTGTGCTCCGGCGCGTCCATGCCCACGAGCGACTCGTTCATCAGCTTGCCGGTCTCGGTCTCCGACATGGCGGCCGCCGCGCTGGCCATGACCTTGCTGCTGAACCGGGAGTCCACGAGCACCTTGCGGACATCGGCGTGCTTGGTCACCATCCAGCCGGAGATGCCGTCCGGGAACTTCACCTCCACCACGGACTCGCCGTCCCGGATCTCGGCCAGCTCCGGGGGAATCTCGACGACCGACGGCGGGTCGGGAAACGGGAACGGTATGGGTTCGGAAGGCGCTTCGGCCATGATTGTTCTCCAGATTCGTCAGATTCGTCGGATTCGTCAGGTTCTCAGGCGCGGAGCAACGACGAGGAGGGCCGGACCGGCCCTCCTCGCAGGCTATGCAGGGTCGGCCCCTACACCCGCCCCCTATGTCGCCCCACTCGTGACGCATTCGCGCCAACTACCCGGTCATGGCGTACTCGTGTTCCTGGCCATCGCGAGCAACGCCGCCACGTCCATGGACTTGATCTCCTCGCTGCGGTCGGCCTCGGCCGCCGCCGGCTTCGACTCCTCGCTCCCCGTCAGCGCCAGCAGCGTGTCGAGGAGGCCGTGTTCGCGCAGCCGGTGCAGCGGAACGGACAGCAGGGCACGGCGTACGGCCGCCTCCTCCGCGTCCTGGGCCGTCACGGCGCCGCCCTCGGCCCCGTCGGGGCACAGCTTGGTGAGCAGCAGGGCCACCAGTTCCCCGAGCGTCGGATAGTCGAAGACCAGGCTGACGGGCAGCCGCAGACCTGTCGCCGCGCCCAGCCGGTTGCGCAGTTCCACGGCGGTCAGCGAGGTGAAGCCCAGGTCACGGAAGGGGCGGTCGTTCTCGACCTGGTCGGCGGAGGCGTGCCCCAGGACGGCGGCGATCCGGTCGCGCACGAGTGCCAGCAGGGCCTCCTGGCGTTCCACGGGCATCATGTCCGCGAGCCGGCGCCGCAGTTCGGTGCCCGAGTCCTGGCCCTCGGTCTGTGCCGACCGCCTGGCCGGGACCCGGAACAGACCGTGCAGCACCGGCGGCAGGGAACCGGCCGCGGCCTGCGCCCGCAGGGCGGCGCCGTTCAGCCGGGCGGGGAAGACGACGGGCTCGGCGCAGCGCCAGCCCAGGTCGAACAGGGCGAGGCCCTCGTCCGTGGGCAGCGCCGACACCCCGCGCATCGAGGTGCCCGCCGACGCGGCCTCGGACAGGCCGCCCCCCATGCCCCGTTCGGTCGCCCACAGCCCCCAGCCGAGCGAGGTGGCCGCGCGCCCGTTCCGGCGGCGGTGCAGGGCGAGGGCGTCCAGGAAGGTGTTGGCGGCCGCGTAGTTGCCCTGACCGGTGCCGCCGAGGGTGCCCGCGATGGAGGAGAACAGCACGAAGGCGGACAGCTCCAGGTCCGCGGTCAGCTCGTCCAGATGCACCGCGGCGTCCACCTTGGCACGGAACACCCGGTCGACCAGTTCCGGCCCCAGCGAGGCCAGCAGCGCGTTCTCGGCGGTGCCCGCGCAGTGCACGACCGCGGTCAGCGGATGCCCGGCGGGGATCGCGTCGAGCACGGCGGCCAGCGCGGCACGGTCCGCCGCGTCGCACGCCACCAGCGTCGCCGTGGCGCCCGACTCCCGGAGCTGGTCCAGGAGTTCACCGGCGCCCTCGGCGTCCGGGCCCCGCCGGCTGAGCAGCAGGAGATGACGTACGCCGTGCCGCTCCGCGAGCCGGGTGGCGACCAGGGCACCGAGGCCGCCGGTCGCCCCGGTCACCAGCACCGTGCCGGCCGGGTCGAGTGCGTCGAGGGCCGCGCCGGGCACGGCGTCCGGAACGTCGGCCGCGGCCGGCATCCTGCTCAGGCGGGGGACCAGCGCGACCCCGTCCCGCAGGGCGAGCTCGGCTTCCCCGGACGCTATCGCCGCCGGCACCGCCCGCCCGGACGCCGCGGTCCCGTCGGTGTCCAGCAGCACGAACCGGCCGGGGTTCTCCGACTGGACCGAACGCATCAGCCCCCACAGCGGCGCGGAGCCCAGGCCGCTCACCCGGTCCCGCTCCGAGGTGCCCACGGCGTCCGTCGTGGCCACCACCAGCGGCACCGGCGCGAGCCGCTCGTCGAGATCCTCGGAGACCCAGGCACGCGCGGCCTCCAGCACCAGCCCGGCCCGTTCCCGGGTGACGGCCGGCAGTCCCGCACCGGCCGGATCGTCGGCGGGCAGGGCGAGGACGACGAAGGACGGAACCGGCCCGCCCGCCGCGACCGCCGCGGAGAGCGCCGCGAGATCCGGGTGGTGTACCGCACCACTGTCGGCGTCCGCCCAGGGCGGCACCTCGCCCACCACCGCCCACGGCGCCGCCTCGACGGCGGGCAGCGGCACCGGCGTCCACGCCATGGCCAGCAGCGAGGAGTGCGCGGCGGACGGCCCGCTCTCCGGCCCGGTCAGGTCGACCGGCCGCAGCAGCAGCGAACCGACGCTGACGACCGGGGCGCCGGTGCCGTCCACGGCGTGCAGGGACACCGCGTTCTCACCCGCCGGGGACAGGGTGACCCGCAGGGTGGTGGCGCCGGTGGCGTGCAGGGCCACGTCGTTCCAGGCGAACGGGCGCAACGGCCCCGCCCCGGCGTCCAGCAGCTCGCCCAGACCCACCGCGTGCAGGGCCGCGTCCAGCAGCGCCGGATGCAGCAGGTACTCGCCCGCCGCCTCGTGCAGTTCCTGGGGGAGCCGGACCTCCGCGAACACCTCCCGGCCCTGCGACCAGGCCGCCCGCAGACCATGGAAGGCGGGCCCGTAGGCGAACTGCCCGTCCGCCAAGTCCTCGTACAGATCGCCCAGTTGGATCCGTTGCGCGTCGCGCGGCGGCCAGGCGGCCGGTGCGGTCCGGGGCGCCGGACCAGCGGGGCGCAGGACGCCCGTCGCGTGCCGGGTCCACTCGGCCGCCGCGAACTCGTCCTCCGTACGGGCGAAGAACCCGATCTCGCGCCGCCCGGACTCGTCCGGGGCGCCCACGGTGAGCTGGAGGTCCATACCGCCGGTCGGCGGCAGGGTGAGCGGGGCCTGCATGGTCAGTTCCTCGATGTGCGGGCACTCGACCACATCGCCAGCCGCCACCGCCAGTTCCACGAACGCGGTCCCCGGCAGCGGCACCGTCCCCATGACCCGGTGGTCGGCCAGCCAGGGCTGGTCACGCAGCGAGAGCCGCCCCGTCAGCACGAGCCCGTCGGACTCCGCGGGCTCCACGGCGGCCCCGAGCAGCGGGTGCCCGGGGGAGCGGAGCCCGGCGGCCGTCACATCGCCGGACCCGGAGACGGGCAGCCGCAGCCAGTACCGCTGCCGCTGGAAGGCGTACGTCGGCAGATCCACCCGGCGCGCACCGCTCCCGGCGAACAGCACCGGCCAGTCCACCGGCGCACCCGCCGCGTACGCCTCGGCCAGCGACGTCAGCAGCCGCCCGGTACCCGCGTCGTCCCGCCGTACGGAACCGGACACATGGGCCGTGACCCCCGCGCCCTCGATGATCTCCTGAACGGCCATCACGACCACCGGATGGGGGCTGACCTCCAGCAGCGTCCGATGTCCCTCGTCCAGCGTGGCCCGCACGGCGGCCTCGAAGGCGACGGTCTCCCGCATGTTCCGCAGCCAGTACGCGGCGTCCAGCCCGGCGGTGTCGATCTGCTCACCGGTCACGGTCGAGTGGAATGCCACGGAGGACGACACCGGGCGGATGTCGGCGAGTTCGGCCAGCAGATCGTCGTTGAGCGCGTCGACGTGGGCGGAGTGGGAGGCGTAGTCCACGGCGATCCGACGCGCCCGGACACCATCGCTCTCGCACTCCGCGAGCAGCTCGTCCAACGCG
>NZ_JAGMUL010000097.1:57018-59873 GCF_019049285.1 Streptomyces sp. AC550_RSS872 | reverse complement strand
CCACACCGAACGACCGCCACAACGCGGCCAGCGACACCATCACCGCCCACAGCACCGGCTGCACCACATCGACCCGGCCCCACAACGGATCATCCGCGCCCCGGAACACCACATCCCTGAGCGACCAGTCCACATACGGGCTCAGAGCCTCGCCGCACTCCTCCATCCGCGCGCCGAACACGGGCGAGGCGTCCCACAACTCACGCCCCATACCGACCCACTGCGACCCCTGACCCGGGAACACGAACACCACGCCGCCGTCGACGGCCCGCCCGGTCACCACACCCGCGCCCGGCGCACCCTCGGCCAACGACCGCAACCCGGCCACCAACGCGTCCCGGTCACCACCCAGCACGACCGCCCGCTGCTCGAACGCCGACCGCGTCCCCGCCAACGAGAAGCCCACATCCACCGGGCTCAGCTCAGGCCGCTCGACCACCCGTTCCAGCAACCGCCCCGCCTGCGCACGCAGCGCCGCCTCGCTCCGCCCGGAGACCACCCACGGAGTCAGCGGCAGGGGAGCGGAGACGGTTTCGTCCTCCGTGGGTTCGGCCGGCGGGGCCTCCTCCAGGATCAGATGGGCGTTGGTGCCGCTGACGCCGAAGGAGGACACGGCGGCCCGTCGGGGCCGGTCGGCCCGTGGCCAGTCGCGGTTCTCGGTCAGCAGCCGTACCGCGCCCGAGGACCAGTCCACGTGCGGTGTCGGCTCGTCCACGTGCAGGGTCTTCGGCATGATGCCGTGCCGCAGCGCCATGACCGTCTTGATGACGCCGCTGACGCCGGCCGCGTACTGGGTGTGGCCGATGTTGGACTTGATGGAGCCCAGCCACAACGGCTGGTCGGCGGGGCGGTCCTGACCGTATGTCGCCAGCAGCGCCCGTGCCTCGATCGGGTCGCCGAGCTTGGTCCCCGTGCCGTGCGCCTCCACCAGGTCGACATCCGCGGTGGCCAGGCCGGCGTTGTCCAGGGTGCGCAGGATGAGACGCCGCTGGGCCGGTCCGCTGGGGGCGGTGAGGCCGTTGCTGGCGCCGTCCTGGTTGATGCCGGTCTCCCGGATCACGGCCAGCACCGGGCGCCCCGAGCGCTGGGCGTCGGAGAGCCGCTGGACGACGAGCACGCCGACGCCCTCGCCCCAGCCCGTGCCGTCGGCGTCCGAGGAGAACGCCTTGCAGCGTCCGTCGGAGGCCAGCCCGCCCTGGCGGGAGAACTCCGGGAAGGCGCCCGGTGTCGCCAGCACCGAGACCCCGCCGGCCAGGGCAAGCGAGATCTCGTCCTTGCGCAGCGCCTGCACGGCCAGGTGCAGGGACACCAGCGACGACGAGCACGCCGTGTCCACGGTGACCGCGGGCCCCTCCAGGCCCAGTACGTACGCCACCCGGCCGGAGAGCACGCTGCTGGAGGTGCCGGTCAGCATGTAGCCGTCCAGCGCCTGCGGTGACGCGGCCAGCAGACCGGCGAAGTCCCCGCCGGTGCCGCCGAAGTACACGCCGGTGGCGCTGCCGCGCAGGGAACGCGGGTCGAGACCGGCGCGCTCCAGCGCCTCCCAGGACGTCTCAAGGAGGAGGCGCTGCTGCGGGTCGGTGGCGATCGCCTCGCGCGGGGAGATACCGAAGAAGTCCCCGTCGAAGTCGCCCGCGCCGCGCAGGAAACCGCCCTCCAGCGTGGTGGACGCGCCGGACTCCACGGCGTCGGTGCGGTACAGCCCGTCCAGGTCCCAGCCGCGGTCGTCGGGGAAGCCGGCGATCGCGTCCACACCCTCGGACACCATGCGCCACACGTCTTCCGGTGTGTCCGCCCCGCCCGGGAACCGGCAGGCCATGCCGACGATCGCGATCGGCTCGTGTGCCCTGTCCTCGACCTCACGCAGCCGGCGCTGGAGCCCCCGTGCCTCGGTGACGGCGCGCTGCAAGTAGGCGCGGTACTTCTCGTCGTCGGACATGTCGTTCCCAGCTCCTTGGTGGTGTGTTCCCGTCGCTCCTGGACGGTCGGCTGCCGGGCCCGGCCCCCGAGGCCGGGCCGGGCCCGGTCAGAGGCCGAAGCCCTGGTCGATCGCGTCGAAGAGGTCGTCGGTGGTCGCGGCGTCGAGGTCGGCGAGGTCGTCACCGGCGGACGGTTCGTCGTCCCGCGTGCTCCACTTCGCCAGCAGCCCGCGCAGCCGGCGCACGACCCGGTCGCGGTCGCCGTCGCCCGCGTCGATCGCCCCGAGGGCCGCCTCCAGGGCGTCCACCTCGGCGAGCGCGGCCTCGACGCCGGACAGGCCGGCCGGGGCGAGCTCGGTGAGCAGTTCCGCGGCGAGCGCGGTCGGCGTGGGGTGCTCGAAGACGAGCGTGGCCGGCAGCCGCAGCCCGGTGGCGGCGCCCAGCCGGTTGCGGAACTCCACGGCGGTCAGCGAGTCGAACCCGAGCTCGCTGAAGGACTGCTCCGCCGCGACCGAGGCCGCCGAGGAGTGCCCCAGCACCACCGCGGCGTGGGAACGCACCAGGTCCAGCAGACGACGGTGCTGTTCGGCCGGGGGCAGCCCGGTCAGCCGGGTCCGCAGCTCGGAGCCGTCGTCGCCGGCCCGCACCACCCGCCGTGCGCTGCCGCCCTGCGCCAGCCCCCGGAAGAGATGCGGCACCTGGTCCGCGCCGGCCCGCAGCGCCGCCCCGGTGATCCGGGTGACCACCTGTAGCGGTACGTCCGCCCCGCAGGCCAGGTCGAACAGGGCGAGCCCCTCCTCGTCGTCCAGCGGCCGCATCCCGGCCCGCTCCATCCGCTGCACCTCATCGTCGGTGAGGTGGGCGGTCATGGTGCTGCGGGTGTTCCAGAAGCCCCAGGCGAGGCTGGTGGCGGGGTGGCCGTGGGCGCGGCGGTGA
>NZ_JAGMUL010000097.1:50786-57008 GCF_019049285.1 Streptomyces sp. AC550_RSS872 | reverse complement strand
TCTTGGGTTGGAGGACGGTGTGGAGTTGGTGGTCGGTGAGGTTGGTGGTGGTGGCGTCGTCGAGGGTGCCTGCGGTGTGGATGACGGTGGTGAGGGGGTGGTCCTGCGGGATGCCGGTGAGGAGTGCGGCGAGCTGGTCGCGGTCGGTGGTGTCGCAGGCGGTGATGGTGATGTGGGCGCCGGTGGCGGTGAGTTCGTCGGCGAGTTCGGTGGCGCCGGGGGCGTCGGGTCCTTGTCGGCTGGTGAGCAGCAGGTGACGGACGCCGTGGTGGTGGACGAGGTGACGGGCGAGGAGGGTGCCGAGGGTGCCGGTGCCGCCGGTGATGAGGGCGGTGCCGTCCGGATCGATACCCCGCGGCACGGTGAGTACCGCCTTGCCGACCAGTTTCGCCTGGCTCAGATCACGCATCGCCGTACGGGCCCGGCGCAGGTCGTACGTCGTGATCGGCGGCGGCAGCAGCTTCCCGTCGCGGTACAGCGACATCACCGCGACCAGCATCTCCTGGATCCGGTCGGGCCCCGCCTCCATCAGGTCGTACGCCTGATACGCCACATCCGGATGGTCCGCGGCCACCTGCTGCGGATCACGCTTGTCGGTCTTGCCCATCTCCAGGAACCGTCCGCCGCGCGGCAGCAGCCGCAGCCCGGCGTCCACGAACTCCCCGGCCAGACAGTCCAGTACGACGTCCATGCCGCAGCCGCTGCTGGACTCCAGGAACCGCTGCTCGAACTCCAGCGTCCGGGAGCTGGCGATGTGCTCGTCGTCCAGCCCGTACTCCCGCAGGGTCGGCCACTTGCCCTCACTGGCGGTGCCGTAGACCTCGGCGCCCAGCTGCCGCGCCAGCTGCACGGCCGCCACTCCGACGCCGCCGGCCGCGGCGTGCACCAGCACCGACTCGCCCGGCTGCACGTCCGCCAGGTCCACCAGGCCGTAGTAGGCGGTGAGATGGGTGATGGCGACGGTCGCGCCCTGTTCGTAGGACCAGCCCTGCGGCATCGGGGTCAGGAACCGGTGGTCGCACACCGCGACCGGGCCGAACGAGTCGGAGCACAGCCCCAGCACCCGGTCGCCCACGGCCACGTTGGTCACCCCGGCGCCGGTCTCCAGCACCGTGCCGGCCACGTCGCCGCCGATGCCGTTCTGCCCCTCGACCATGCCGAGCGCGACGATGACGTCCCGGAAGTTGAGGCCGACGGCACGCACCGCGATCCGGACCTGGCCGGGCTCCAGCGGGTCCAGCACCTCGGGGCAGGGCACCAGCTCCACGTTCTCGATCGAGCCGCGGCCCGTGGTCTCAAGGCGCCACGGCCCCGGTCCGGGCGGCGGCAGCAGCGCCGGATGGGAACGGGACCGGGCCAGCCGGGGCGCGGTGACCGTGCCGCAGCGGATCGCGATCCGGGGCTCGGCACACGCCAGCGCCGGGCCGAACACAGCCAGGGACTCCTCCCGCCCGTCCAGGTCGACCAGCGCGAAACGGTCCGGGTTCTCGGTCCGCGCCGAGGTCACCAGACCCCAGCTCGCCGAGTTCCCGAGGTCGGTGACGTCCTCGGCGTCCTCCGCGGCGACCGCGCCCGAGGTGACGAACACCAGCCGGGAGGAGGCGAACCGGTCGTCGGCCAGCCAGGCGCGGGCCCAGCCGAGGGTCGCCTCCGCCGACGCGTGCGCGGCGGCCGCGGGGTCGTCCGGCGCCCCGGGGGCGAGACAGCGGACCACGACGTCCGGCACCGGGCCGTCCGCGGCCAGCTCGTCAAGACCGGCCGCCGACCGCACCCCGGAGCCGGCCCCGGCCAGTCCGAACGGGTCATCGCCGACGAGCGCCCACGACGGGGCCGGCACGTCCTCGACGTCCAGCGCCGTCCAGTCGAGATGCAGCAGCGCCTCCTCCAGCGCGCCGCCCGTCGGCCGGCCGACGGCGGCGGGCCTGGTCACCAGTGACCCCACCGAGAGAACCGGCTGTCCGGTCTCGTCGGTGAGCAGCAGGGCGAGCTGGTCCCCGGAGCCGGTGAGCCGCACCCGGGCCGCCGTCGCCCCGGTCGCGTACAACTGCACGCCGGTCCACGAGAACGGCAGCCGTACGCCGCCCTCCCGGTCACCGGCGAACGCCATCGCGTGCAGCGCGGCGTCCAGCAGGGCGGGATGGACGCCGTAGCGCGCCGCGTCCTCCCGCTCGGACTCGGGCAGCCGGATCTCCGCGAACAGTTCCTCGCCCCGCCGCCAGACGGCCCGCAGGCCCTGGAAGGCCGGGCCGTAGTGGTAGCCGCCGGCGGCGAGTTCGGCGTAGACGCCGTCCGCCTCGACGGGTTCGGCCCCGGCCGGCGGCCAGGCCGTCTCGGGGGCGGGCTCCGCGGGCGCGTCCTGGCTCAGGACGCCGGTCGCGTGCAGCGTCCACTCGTCCTCGCCGGTACGGGAGTGCACCGTGACCGTGCAGCGGCCCGTGTCGCCGTCCGGGGTCGCCCGGACCTGCACCGTGACCTCGTCCTTGGCGCCGGCGTCCAGCAACAGCGGGGCTTGCAGGGTCAGTTCGTCCAGGTGAGGGCGGTCCAGGAGGTCGCCCGCCCGGATCGCCAGGTCGACGAGGGCGGTACCGGGGAGCAGGACCTGCCCGGACACGGCGTGGTCGAGCAGCCACGGCTGGGTACGCCCGGACAGCCGGCCGGTGAGCAGGACGCCCTCCCCGCCGGCCAGCGACACGGCCGCGGCAAGGAGCGGATGGTCCGCCGCCTGCAAACCGGTCGCGGTCAGGTCGCCGGCGGCCCGGCGGGACTCCAGCCAGAACCGGCGGCGCCGGAAGGCATAGGTCGGCAGGTCGACATGGCGGGCGCCGGTCCCGGCGAACACCGCGGGCCAGTCGACGTCGACGCCCAGCACGGCGAGTTCGGCCACCGAGGTCAGGAAGCGCCGCGTGCCCCCGTCGTCCCGGCGCAGCGAACCCACCGCCGCCCCGGCACGGCCCGCGTCGTCGATGCTGTCCTGGACGGACGGCACCAGTACGGGGTGCGGGCTGATCTCCGCGAAGACGGTGAAGCCCTGGTCGATCGCGGCCCGGGTCGCGGCCTCGAACTCCACGGTGTGGCGCAGGTTCTGGTACCAGTACGAGCCGTCCAGCTTCGCGGTGTCCAGCGGGGAGCCGGTGAGGGTGGAGAAGAACGGCACGGCCGACGAGCGCGGCACGATCCCGGTCAGTTCGTCCGCCAGCGTGCTCTCGATCTCCTCCACCTGGGCGGTGTGGGAGGCGTAGTCCACGGGGATGCGCCGGGCCCGCACTCCGTCCTGGTCGCACTTGGCGAGCAGCTCGTCCAGTGCCTCGGGCGCACCGGCCACCACCGTGCTGGCGGGCCCGTTGACGGAGGCTATGGAGACGCGTCCGGGCCACCCGGCGACGAGTTCCCGGGCCTCCGCCGACGGCAGCGCCACCGACACCATCCCGCCGCGCCCGGCCAGCGCGCCGCCGATCGCCCTGGCCCGCAGCGCCACCACCCGGGCCCCGTCCCCGAGGTCCAGCGCCCCGCAGACACAGGCGGCGGCGATCTCGCCCTGCGAGTGCCCGATCACGGCATCCGGTTCGACGCCGTACGACTGCCACAGCGCGGCCAGTGACACCATCACCGCCCACAGCGCGGGCTGCACCACGTCCACCCGGTCCCACGGCGGGGTGCCCGGCTCCTGCCGCAGCACGGCCGACAGCGACCAGTCGACGTAGGGGCTCAGTGCCTCCTCGCACTCCAGCAGCCGGTCGCGGAAGACGGGTGCGGAGTCGAGCAGTTCCGCCGCCATTCCCGCCCACTGCGCACCCTGTCCGGGGAACACGAAGACCACCCGGCCGTCGCCCGCGGCTCCCTGAACCACTCCCGGTGGCAGTGCCCCGTCCGGGTCGGCGGTCCGGGACGCCAACGCCGCCGTACCGGCCAGCAGTTCCTCCCGGTCGCCGCCCAGCACCACCGCGCGGTGCGCCAGCCGGGCCCGGCCCGTCAGGGTGTGTCCGACGTCCACCGGGGACAGCGCGGGGTCCGCCGACACGTGGGCGAGGAGCCGCTCGGCCTGGGCGTACAGCGCGGCCGGTTCGTGCGCGGAGAACACCCAGGGCAGACTCCCGCCGGGGACCGGACGCTCCGGCTCGGGTGCCTCGTCGGCCGGCGGTTGTTCCAGGATGACGTGGGCGTTGGTGCCGCTGATGCCGAAGGAGGACACCCCGGCCCGGCGGGGGCGCCCGGTGTCCGGCCACCGCTGTTCCTCGGTGAGCAGTGCCACGGTGCCCGAGGACCAGTCGACCTCCGGGGACGGCCGGTCCACGTGCAGGGTCCTGGGCAGCACCCCGTGCCGCATCGCCATGATCATCTTGATGATGCCGGCGGCCCCGGCGGCGGCCTGGGTGTGACCCATGTTGGACTTCACGGACCCCAGCCACAACGGCTGCCGCGCGGTCCGCTGCCTGCCGTAGGTGGCCAGCAGGGCCTGGGCCTCGATCGGATCGCCGAGCGTCGTGCCCGTACCGTGCGCCTCCACCGCGTCGACGTCGCCGCCGCCGAGGCCCGCGCCCGCCAGCGCCTGTTCGATCACCCGCTGCTGGGCGGGACCGTTGGGGGCGGTCAGGCCGTTGGACGCACCGTCCTGGTTGACCGCCGAGCCGCGGACGATGGCCAGCACGGGATGGCCGTTGCGGCGCGCGTCCGACAGCCGCTCCACCAGCAGCATGCCGATGCCCTCGCCCCAGCCGGTGCCGTCGGCGCCCTCGGCGAAGGACCGGCAGCGGCCGTCGGGGGACAGCCCGCCCTGCCGGGACAGCTCCACGAACACGCCGGGCGTCGCCATCACGGTCACCCCTCCGGCCAGTGCCAGATCGCACTCGCCGGTGCGCAGGGCCTGCGCCGCCAGATGCAGGGCCACCAGCGAGGACGAGCACGCGGTGTCCAGGGTGACCGCGGGTCCCTCCAGACCCAGCGTGAACGCGATCCGCCCCGAGGCGACACTGCCGGCCGACCCGGTGCCGATGAACCCCTCGACCTCGTCGGGCAGCGCGCCCGGACCGGAGCCGTAGTCGTGGTACATCACCCCGGCGAACACGCCCGTCCGGCTGCCGCGCACTGCGCGCGGATCGATACCGGCCCGCTCCAGCGCCTCCCAGGACGTCTCGAGCAGCAGTCGCTGCTGCGGGTCCATGGCCAACGCCTCGCGCGGCGAGATACCGAAGAACTCCGGGTCGAACTCGCCCGCGTCGTAGAGGAAGCCGCCGTCGCGCACATACGACGTGCCCGGCCGCGCCAGCTCCGGGTCGTAGAGCTCCTCCACGTCCCAGCCGCGGTCCTCGGGCATACCGGCGATCGCGTCCCGCCCGGCGGCGACCAACTCCCACAGCTCCTCGGGGGTGGCCACCCCGCCGGGGTAGCGGCACGCCATGCCCACGATGGCGATCGGCTCGCCCGGATCGGCGGAGACAACCGGGCGGGCCCCGCCCGGCGACGCGTCGCCGCCGGTCAGTTCGCCGAGCAGGAAGTCCACCACGGCCGACGGCGTCGGATGGTCGAACACCAGCGTCGCCGGCAGCCTGAGCCCGGTCACCGCCCCCACGCCGTTGCGCAGTTCGATGGCGGCCAGCGAGTCGAAGCCCAGCTCCCGGAAGGTCCGCCGCGCGTCCAGCCCCTCGGGGCTCGCATGCCCCAGTGCCCCGGCCGCGTGCGTACGGACCAGGTCCAGCAGCAGCCGCCTGCGCTCCGTCTCCGGCAGCTCCCGCAGCCCCGCGGCGAACGCCGTACCCGCACCGGCCCCCTCGCCGGCACCGGCCGCCCGCCGGACCGGGGCCCGCACCAGCCCCCGGAACAGCGGCGGCAAGGTGCCCGCCGAGGCCTGGGCACGCAGCGCGCCCAGTTCCAGCGGCAGCGGCACGGCGACCGGCGCGTCCAGCGCGACCGCCGCGTCGAACAGCGCCAGGCCCTGCTCCCCGGAGATCGGCGGCAGCCCGGCGCCCGCCATGCGACGTGCCGCCTCCTCGTTGTCGGTGAGGTGGGCGGTCATGGTGCTGCGGGTGTTCCAGAAGCCCCAGGCGAGGCTGGTGGCGGGGTGGCCGTGGGCGCGGCGGTGGTGGGCGAGGGCGTCGAGGTAGGTGTTGGCGGCGGCGTAGTTGGCCTGTCCTGCGGTGCCGAGTTGTCCGGCGGCGGAGGAGTAGAGGACGAAGGTGGTGACGGGGTGGTCGAGGGTGAGGTGGTGGAGGTTGGTGGCGGTGTCGA
>NZ_JAGMUL010000097.1:0-50776 GCF_019049285.1 Streptomyces sp. AC550_RSS872 | reverse complement strand
CGGACGCCGTGGTGGTGGACGAGGTGACGGGCGAGGAGGGTGCCGAGGGTGCCGGTGCCGCCGGTGATGAGGGCGGTGCCGTCCGGATCGATACCCCGGGGAAGCCGCGGCGTCACCGCGGCCCGGGCCAGCCGTGGCGCGACGGCCCTGCCCTCCCGCAGCGCCAGCCGCGGCTCGTCCGACGTGACCGCCGTGCGCAGCGCGGCCAGCGACTCGGCCGTGCCGTCGAGGTCCACGAGGACGATCCGGCCGGGGTGTTCGGTCACCGCCGAGCTCAGCAGACCCCATGCCGCCGCCTGGGCCGGATCCGGGGCCGCGTCCTCGGTCACGGCCACCGCGTTCCAGGTCACCGCCACCAGCCGGGCGGCACCGAGCCGTTCGTCGGTGAGCCATGCCCGCAGCAACTCCAGCGCCTGCTGGGCACTCTCGTGCGCCGCGTCGGCGTCGACGGAGTCGCCCGTTCCCGCGGATGTCCCGACCGCGGCGACGACGACATCGGGGACCTCGGCCCCCGCCTGCACCGCGGCCCTGAACTCGGCCGGACCGGCGTGGACCTCGGCACCGGGCAGACCGGCCAGCGGCCCTGACCCCAGCACGGCCCAGCGCGCCGCCGACTCGTCTCCGGCAAGACCGACCGGCGCCCAGGAGGGCACCAGGAGCGCGCCCGCCGCGCCGTCCGGTGCCGTGACCGCTTCGGCGGGCCGTACGACCAGGGACTCCACCGTGGCCACAGGCCGGCCGGCGGCGTCCGCGAAGAGCAGCGCGAGGGTGTCCGGGCCGGTCGGGGTCAGTCGTACGCGCAGGACGGAAGCTCCGGTCGCGTGCAGGGACACCCCGCGCCAGGCGAAGGGCAGCCTGCCCCGCTGTTCCTGGGCGAACTCGCCCGGGACGAACGCCGACGCGTGCAGGGCGGCGTCCGCGAGCGCCGGATGGAGGCCGAACTCACCGACGTCCTGGGCGACTTCGTCGGGCAGCCCGACCTCGGCATACACCTCCTCGCCGCGCCGCCACACCGCGCGCAGCCCTTGGAACGCCGGCCCGTAGTGCACTCCGGCCGCCGCGAAGTCCGCGTAGCAGCCGTCGATGTCCAGCTCCTCGGCCCCCGTGGGCGGCCAGGCCGTCAGCTGCTCCTCGGGGGTGCCTCCGGCCGTGGTGAGGGTGCCGCCGGCGTGCCGAGTCCATACGTCCTCGGGCGCGTCCTCGGCCTGTGTGTACAGAGCGAACCCGGTCTCGCCCGACGCGTCCGGGGCGTCCAGGGCGAGCTGGACGCGCAGGCCGCCCTGGCGCGGCAGGGCGAGGGGCAGCTCCAGCGTGAGGTCCGCGATCTGGTCGAGACCGGCGTGTCCGCCCGCCCACAGGGCGAGTTCGGCCACGGCGGTGCCCGGCAGCAGGACCGTGTCCCCGATCGTGTGGTCCGCCAGCCACGGCAGGCTGTCCACGGACAACCGGCCCGTGAACAGCCGGCCACCCCCCGCCGCGGGCACCAACGTGGCCCCCAGCAGCGGATGTTCGGCGGGCACCAGGCCCGCCGCGCCCAGGTCGCCGGCCCCGGGCAAGGTCCGCAGCCAGTACCGGGTGCCCTGGAAGGCGTACGTCGGCAGCGGTACCCGCCGCGCCGGAGGGCCGCCGAGGAACGCGGCCCAGTCCACCGGCGCACCGGCCGTGTGCGCCTGGGCCAGCATGGCCGTCAGCGTTCGCACCTCCGGGCGGCTTCGCCGCAGCGCCGGGGCGACGACGGCGGTGGTGCCCGTGGCGGCCAGGGTCTCCTCGGTCATCGACGTGAGCGCGGCATCGGCCCCGAGTTCGAGGAAGACGGTGACGCCCTCGGCGTCGAGGGCGCGCACCACGTCATGGAAACGGACCGGCTCGCGCGCCTGCCGCGCCCAGTACGCCGGGTCCGCCCAGTCGGCGGCCCCCAGCAGGCTGCCCGTCACGCTGGAGACGACGGGGATGCGCGGCGGCTCGAACGAGAGCCGTCCGGCGACCTCGCCCAGCGCCTCGACGACGGGCTCCATCAGCGGGGAGTGGAAGGCGTGGCTCACCGGCAGCCGCCGGGTCCTGCGCCCCAGCTCCGTGAAGTGCGCGGCGATCCGGGTCACGACGTCCTCGTCGCCCGACACCACCACGGAACCGGGCCCGTTGACGGCCGCGACACCGGCCACCGACTCGTGCCCGGCGAGCAGCGGCAGCACCTCGTCAGAGGTCGCCGCCACCGAGATCATCGCCCCGCCCTCGGGCAGCTCCTGCATCAACCGGCCCCGCGCGGCGACCAGTTCGCAGGCGTCTGCCAGCGACAGCATGCCCGAGACATGCGCGGCGGTCAGCTCGCCGACCGAGTGCCCGGACAGCAGCCGGGGCCGTACCCCCCACTCCTCCAGCAGCCGGAAGAGCGCCACCCCGAGGGCGAACGTGGCCGACTGGGTGTACAGCGTCCGGTCCAGCAGCCCCGCCTCGGCGCTGCCCGCTTCGGCCAGCAGCAGGGGCAGCAGCGGCCGGTCGAGGCGGGTGTCCAGCTCCGCGCAGACCTCGTCCAGAGCTTGGGCGTACACCGGGAACGTCTCGTACAGTTCCCGGCCCATGCCGGGCCGCTGGGCCCCCTGGCCGGTGAACAGGAAGGCGCTGCGCACCTCGTCGGCGACACCGCTCACGAGGGAGGCGGGACGTTCCCCGCGCGCCAGCCGGGCCAGCCCGTCCAGCAGTTCTTCGCGGTCCTCGGCGAGCAGCACCGCGCGGTGCTCGAAGGCGGTACGGGTGGTCGCCAGGGCGGCCGCCAGCTCGCCGAGCGGCAGCTCGGGGTGGTCCAGCAGATGCGTGCGCAGCCGCTCCGCCTGCGCCGGCAGGGCGGCGGAGGTGGCCGCCGACAGCAGCACGGGCGTCACGGGGGGCCGGCCCTGGCCGCCTCCCACCGCCTCGTCCGCCTCGTCCGCCGGGAGATCGGCCGCGGCCGGTTCCTCCAGGATGATGTGCGCGTTCGTGCCGCTGATGCCGAACGAGGACACCCCGGCCCGCCGGGGCCGCTCGCCGCGCGGCCACGCCCGGTTCTCGGTCAGCAGCTCCACCGCGCCCGCCGACCAGTCCACCTCGGGCGTCGGCCGGTCGACGTGCAGGGTCCTGGGCAACTGCTGGTGCCGTAGCGCCATGACCATCTTGATGACCCCGGCGGCGCCCGCGGCGGCCTGGGTGTGACCGAGGTTGGACTTGACGGAGCCCAGCCGCAGCGGGCTGCCCTCCAGCCGCTCCTGGCCGTAGGTGGCGAGCAGGGCCTGGGCCTCGATGGGGTCGCCGAGGCGGGTGCCGGTGCCGTGCGCCTCGACCACGTCGACGTCCGCGAAGCCCAGCCGGGCCGAGGCCAGCGCCTGCTGGATGACCCGCTCCTGCGAGGGGCCGTTGGGGGAGGTGAGGCCGTTGGACGCGCCGTCCTGGTTGACCGCGCTGCCGCGGACGATCGCCAGCACCTGGTGGCCGGCGCGGCGGGCGTCGGAGAGCCGCTCCACCACGAGCAACGCCGAGCCCTCGCCCCAGCCGACGCCGTCGGCCGCGGCGGCGAACGACTTGCACCGGCCGTCACGGGCGAGGCCACGCTGACGGGAGTTCTCCACGAAGGTGGCCGGGGTGGACATGACCGTCGCACCGCCCGCCAGCGCCAGATCGCAGTTCCCCTCACGCAGCGCCTGCACCGCGAGATGCAGCGCCACCAGCGACGACGAGCAGGCGGTGTCGAGCGTGACCGCCGGGCCCTCAAGACCGAGGAAGTACGAGATCCGGCCCGACGCCACACTCGCGGCCATGCCGGTGCTCAGATAGCCCTCCACCTCGTCGGGCAGGACACCCGGACCGGAGGCGTAGTCGTGGTACATCAGGCCCGTGAAGACGCCGGTCCGGGAACCGGCCAGGGACCGCGGGTCCACCCCGGTGTTCTCCAGCGCCTCCCAGGCGGTCTCCAGCAGCAGCCGCTGCTGCGGATCCATAGCCAGCGCCTCGCGCGGGGAGACCCCGAAGAACTCCGCGTCGAACTCGGCGGCGCCGCGCAGGAATCCGCCCTCGGTGGCATAGGTGGTGCCCGGGTGGTCGGGATCGGGGTCGTAGAGCTCACCGAGCGGCCAGTCGCGGTCCGACGGCATCCCGGTGACGGCGTCCTCGCCGCGCAGCACGAGGTCCCACAGCTCGTCGGGCGAACCGACGCCTCCGGGCAGCCGGCAGGCCATGCCGACGATCGCCACCGGCTCGGTGTCCCCGGCCTCAAGTGTCTTGATGCGCCGATGGGCCTGCCGCAGATCGGCTGCCAACTTCTTGAGGTAATCAACCAGCTGCGCTTCGTTCGTCACCCGAGAACCCCACCTGAGAGATTGGCATACCGCGCCCTTCAAGGGCGAAGGTACGAACCTCGCACCCCTAACGGCGTCCCCATAGCCACCCCAGAAGTCGCAGGCAGACGTATATGGCGGTGTAGGGGTTGGCGATAGGGGTTTGCCCTGCCTAGCCTCGGCGTGAATTCCCGTGCCGTGACGAGGACAGGAGTGTATCCCCGCAATGAGTGTTTCTGAGGAGAAAGCCGCGGAATCGGCGGAGCAGCAATTCGTAAAGCCGTCGGCGCCGGAAAGGATGCGGGACCTCGACTTTCTGCTCGGTGATTTCCGCGCGGAGTGGACGAACTTCACCGCCGATCCGGCCCAGAAGGGCACGGCGGCCTGGAACACCGTGTCGACCTTCGGCGGTCACGCGTACGAGATGACTCAGCTGGTACCGGAACACGACCTCACCGGCCGCTTCGTCGTCCAGTGGGTCGAGCGGGACAAGTCGTTCTCCGGCTATTACTTTGACGACTGGGGAAACCGCACCCTGCTGACCACGGAGGGATGGCAGGACGGCTATCTCGTCTTCACCGGCGAATGCATGGGTTTCGGTCACTGGTTCATGCTCAAGGAGCGGTACGAGATCATCGACGAGAACCACTACCTGAAATGCGGCTTCATCAAGTTCGAAGCCGACAGCGAGTGGATCCCCGCGGACGAGGTCCACTGCTACCGGGTCTGACCCCGCCAGGAAATCGATGCTCGGGTTCATGACTCCCGGGAAAGGTGAACCAACCATGACCCAGCTGTCCGAGGCGGTACGCGCGGGTGCGTCGCCGCAGGAGTTGGAGCGGGCGGAACTGCCCCGGGAGTACACCGCCGCCTATATCCAGTCCGCGGACTCCCGGATGTTCGACGGGGTCGCGGACAAGGACGTCCGCAAGTCGCTGCGGGTCGGCGAGGTGCCCATGCCCGAACTGGCGCCGGACGAGGTGCTGGTCGCCGTCATGGCGAGTGCCGTGAACTACAACACCGTCTGGTCGGCGATGTTCGAGCCGATTCCCACGTTCCGCTTCCTGAAGCAGTTCGCGGCACAGGGCGGTTGGGCCGAGCGGCACGATCTGCCGCACCATGTGATCGGTTCCGACGGGGCGGGCGTGATCGTGCGCGCCGGCTCCGGCGTACGGCGCTGGAGCGTCGGCGACCATGTGGTGATGAGCTGCGTCCAGCCGGACGACCAGGAACCCGCCACCCACCACGACGGCATGCTCGGCGCCGACCAGCGCATCTGGGGCTTCGAGACCAACTTCGGCGGCCTGGCTCACTACGCCGTCGTCAGGGCGAGCCAGCTGATCCCCAAGCCCGCGCATCTCACCTGGGAGGAGGCCGCCTGCAACCCGCTGTGCGCCGGGACGGCGTACCGGATGCTGGTCGGCGACCGGGGGGCCCGGTTCAAGCAGGGTGACGTCGTGCTGATCTGGGGGGCGGCCGGCGGGCTTGGCGCCTACGCGGTGCAGTTCGTCAAGAACGGCGGCGGTATCCCGGTCGGCGTCGTCAGCTCGCCCGCGAAGGCCGACGCGGCCCGTCGGCTCGGCTGCGACGTGGTCATCAACCGGCAGGACATCGGTCTTGACGACCGCACCGCCGACGACCCGCGCCGGGTCATCGAGGTGGGCAAGAAGCTCGGCAGTGCCATCCGGGAACAGGTGGGGGAGGACCCGCACGTGGTCTTCGAGCACGTGGGCCGCGCCACCTTCGGGGTCTCGGTCTTCGTCGTCCGGCGTGGCGGCACGGTGGTGACCTGCGGCTCCAGCACCGGCTATCAACACGGCTACGACAACCGGTACTTGTGGATGAAGCTCAAGCGGATCATCGGCAGCCACGCCGCCAACCTCCAGGAGCAGTGGGAGACCAACCGGCTCATCTCCCTGGGCCGGATCATGCCGACGCTGTCCGAGGTCTATCCGCTGGAGGAGATCGGCGAGGCCGCCCGCTCGGTCCAGACGAACCGGCACCTCGGCAAGGTGGGCGTGCTCTGCCTGGCCTCCGGCCCCGGACAGGGCGTCACCGACCCCGAACTGCGGGCACGGATCGGCGAGGACCGCCTCAACCCGCTCCGCGGTCTCGCCATGGCCTGACCGTCCCCTCGCCCGGGCCGCCGTCCGGTGGCACCGCTTCTGACGTCCGTTGAAATCCGCCCAGGAGAACCGCTGCCCGCGCAGGCGGCGGAGAGCCCGCCGGGCGGTGCCCGGCCCAGAGGAGAAGTGATGACCACCGCGACGACGACCTCCCCCACCTCCCCCACCTCCGCACCCGCCGAGGCGGCCAGGGCGATCCAGCGCGTAGGCGTGGTCGGCTGCGGGGTGATGGGCGCGGGCCTGGCCGAAGTGTGCGCCCGCGCGGGCCGTGACGTATTGCTCGTCTCCTCGGGGGAGGCCGGCCTGGCCCGGGGCCGTGACCGGCTGGAGCGCTCTCTCGCCCGCGCGGCCGACAAGGGCAAGATCACCGACGCCGAGCGGGAGCGGACGCTCGCGCACGTCTCGTACACCACCGACCTCGCCGCGTTCCACGACCGGCAACTGGTGCTGGAGGCGGCTCCCGAGCACGAGCCCACGAAGCTGCGGATCTTCGCGGCCCTGGACAAGGTCGTCGAGGACCCGGAGGCGATCCTCGCCTCCAATACCTCCGCCCTGTCCGTCATGCGGCTGGCCCGTGCCACCGACCGTCCGGGCCAGGTCCTGGGACTGCACTTCTTCAACCCTGCCCCGGTGCTGCCACTGGTCGAGGTGATCAGTTCCCTGCTGACGGAGGACCGCTGCCGGCAGATCGCCACGGAGTTCGTCACCGGGACCCTCGGCAAACAGGCCATCCAGGCCGGCGACCGCTCGGGCTTCGTGGTCAACGCCCTGCTGATCCCCTATCTCGTGTCCGCGATCCGGATGCTGGAAGCCGGCTACGCCAGCGCGCGGGACATAGACCAGGCCATGACCATGGGCTGCTCCCACCCCATGGGGCCGCTGGCACTGGCCGATCTCATCGGGCTCGACACCGTCGCGGCCATCGCCACCGCCCTGTACGAGGAGTTCAAGGAGCCCACCCACGCCGTACCGCCGCTGCTCTCCCGCATGGTGGACGGCGGCCTGCTCGGCCGGAAGTCGGGGCAGGGCTTCTACGCCTACTGACCTCTCTTACGCCCTGTCCTACGGTGAGCGCCAAGGTAAGAATCTGACTAGAGCATTGCCAAGTCATGGGGGAAGGGTCGGTGGGCAAAGCCCCCATTAGCAGACAACCCGCCCGGGTTCTTGTACAGACGCGCACCTTCACTCTCATGTGTGACAGCGCGCACCCCTCAGGTAAAGACCTCATCAAATAGTTTGTGATACCGTTCACGAGAACCCCGGGAACAGTCGACGGGCCGTCGCGAAGCGGGCCGCCGGAGCGAGGCGGCGCGCGGTCTCACGCCCCTCTGCCCGGGGATACGCTCGTCCATGACGACACCCTGCCCCCCTTGAACGCGGAGTTGCCGCCATGCAGTCCAACGACGCACGAACGCTCATGCACTGTGCCCTGCCCACCGCAGCTGCGGGTGTGGCGGGAGCCGCGGTGAGTGCCGCCGTCGCCGGTGGCAAGGGGGCACTCGGTGCCGCCCTCGGTGCGCTTCTCGTCCTGCTGTTCATGAGCAGTGGGCTGACGGTGCTGCTGCGTACCGCGCGCCAGTTCCCCCACCTCTTTCAGTCGATGGGGCTCTTGCTCTACACGACGCAGATCCTTCTGCTCATGATCGTGCTGATCGCCTTCAGGGGGACGTCGGTGTTCAATCCGAAATGCTTCGCCTTCACGTTGCTCGCGGCCACTCTGGTGTGGATCGCCGCTCAGGTGCTCTCGCACATGAAGGCCAAGATTCCCTACGTCGAGCCGGACTCCGCTCGGGCGTCGTCGTGACCTGTAGGGCCGGTGTAAAGAGGCTTCCGCTCATTTGCTATGGTCTCGCCACAACTGCGGCAGAGCTGGCGTGGGCGGCAGCCGTGCCTGTGACACCTCACGGCTCGGAGCCCAGTCGCCGCCCCCAAATCCGCAAGTCCAGTCCAGTGCCGTCCCGCGGTCGCAGGCCGCGCCGACACATCGAGGTTGCCGTACCCATGCGCCACTCTGAAGGAGCTCGCGGTGAGTAATGCCAAGACGCTCGCCTTCGAGACCGACTGTCATATTTTCGACGGGTGCGGTTTCCCGACCCCCGGCCTGCACTCGTTCCTCTTCGAGCCGATGTTCACCGTCGGCGGCATCGACTTCAACAAGCCGATGCTGCTGTCGCTGGTGAGCACGCTCGTCGTCATCGGATTCTTCTGGGCCGCTTTCAACAAGCCGAAGCTGATCCCGGGCAAGCTCCAGATGATCGGTGAGGCGGGCTACGACTTCGTACGTCGTGGCGTCGTCTACGAGACGATCGGCAAGCGCGAGGGCGAGAAGTACGTCCCGCTGATGGTCTCGCTCTTCTTCTTCATCTGGATCATGAACCTCTGGTCGATCATCCCGGTCGCCCAGTTCCCCGCCACCGCGGTCATCGCCTTCCCCGCCGGTCTCGCCGCCATCGTCTACATCCTGTGGATGAGCCTGACCTTCAAGCGGCACGGCTTCATCGGCGGCTGGAAGAACATCACCGGCTACGACCCGTCGCTCGGCCCGGTGTTCCCGATGGTCATGTTCTTCGAGTTCCTGTCGAACGTGTTCATCCGGCCCTTCACCCACGCCGTCCGGCTCTTTGCCAACATGTTCGCCGGGCACGTCCTGATCCTGATCTTCACCATCGGAACCTGGTACCTGCTCAACGGCATCGGCATCGCGTACTCCGCGGTCTCGTTCCTGATGGTGATCGTGATGACGGTATTCGAGCTGTTCATCCAGGCCCTTCAGGCCTACGTCTTCATCCTCCTGTCCTGTAGCTACATCCAGGGCGCGCTCGCCGAGCACCACTGAGCACCCGCACCACCACCCCCTGAACTTCCGGTGGCCAACCCCCACCGGCCTGTGTAAAGAGAAGGAAGTTACGGCATGTCCGCTCTCGACACCCTCGCCGCGGTCGAAATCAAGGGCAACCTCGCTGCCATCGGCTACGGCCTCGCGGCCATCGGCCCCGGCGTCGGCGTTGGCATCATCTTCGGTAACGGCACCCAGGCGCTCGCCCGCCAGCCCGAGGCCGCCGGCCTGATCCGTCAGAACCAGATCCTGGGCTTCGTGCTCTGTGAGGCGCTCGCCCTGATCGGTCTGGTCATGGGCTTCGTCTACCCGTCCTGACCGTCTCGTCCGACGAGAGAATTCCACGGAAGGAACTGATGTGACTTCGCCCTTGCTGCAAATCGCGGCGGAGGAAGCCCAGAATCCTCTGATCCCGGAGATCCCCGAGCTCGTCATCGGTCTGATCGCCTTCGCGATTGTCTTCTTCGTCCTGGGCAAGAAGCTCCTTCCGAACATCAACAAGGTTCTGGAAGAGCGCCGCGAGGCCATCGAGGGCGGGATCGAGAAGGCCGAGGAGGCTCGCACCGAGGCCCAGAGCGTCCTGGAGCAGTACAAGGCCCAGCTCGCCGAGGCCCGGCACGACGCCGCGCGTCTGCGCCAGGAGGCGCAGGAGCAGGGCGCCACGCTCATCGCCGAGATGCGCGCGGAAGGCCAGCGGCAGCGCGAGGAGATCGTCGCCGCCGGTCACGCCCAGATCGAGGCCGACCGCAAGGCCGCCGCGTCCGCGCTGCGCCAGGACGTCGGCAAGCTCGCCACCGAACTGGCCGGCAAGCTCGTCGGCGAGTCCCTGGAGGACCACGCCCGGCAGAGCCGTGTCATCGACCGCTTCCTCGAGGACCTCGAGGAGAAGGCCGAGGCCGCGCGATGAACGGAGCGAGCCGCGAGGCCCTGGCAGCCGCACGTGAGCGTCTCGACGCGCTGACGGACTCCACGTCCGTCGACGCGGCCAAGCTCGCCGACGAGCTGGCCGCCGTCACCGCGCTGCTCGACCGCGAGGTGTCGCTGCGTCGGGTCCTGACCGACCCGGCGCAGGCCGGAGAGGCGAAGGCCGAGCTGGCCCAGCGCCTGCTCAGCGGCCAGGTCGGCGGCGAGGCCGCTGACCTGCTGGCCGGCATGGTGCGCTCCCGCTGGTCGCAGTCCCGCGACCTGGTGGACGCGCTGGAGGAGCTGGCGGTCACCGCCGACCTCACCGCCGCGCAGAAGGCGGGCACGCTCGACGAGGTCGAGGACGAGCTGTTCCGGTTCGGCCGGATCGTCTCCTCGAGCACCGAGCTGCGTGCCGCGCTGACCAACCGCGCCGCCACCGTCTCGGCCAAGGGCGAGCTGCTGCGCGGCCTGCTCGGCGGCCGGGCCAAGGCGACCACCGAGCGTCTGGTCACGCGTCTTGTGACCGCGCCGCGTGGACGTAGCCTGGAGTCGGGACTGGAGTCCCTGTCCAAGCTCGCCGCCGACCGTCGGGACCGCATGGTGGCCGTGGTCACCTCGGCGGTGCCGCTGAGCGACCGGCAGAAGCAGCGCCTGGGTGCCGCCCTCGCGAAGCTCTACGGCCGCCCGATGCACCTCAACCTCGACGTGGACCCCGAGGTCGTCGGCGGAATCCGGGTGCAGGTCGGTGACGAGGTCATCAACGGCTCCCTCGCGGACCGCATCGAGGACGCCGGCCGCCGACTGGCGAGCTGACCAGCAACTTCATAGGCAGTACGTACTTACGACGGCCCTGGTTGGGCCGTGCAGAAGGATCCTGGGGGTCGCCCCCAGACCCCCAAAGTGAAACTTCGGGCCCAACAAGGAGAGCAGGGAACCCAGATGGCGGAGCTCACGATCCGGCCGGAGGAGATCCGGGACGCGCTGGAGAACTTCGTCCAGTCGTACAAGCCGGACGCGGCCTCGCGCGAGGAGGTCGGTACGGTCACCCTTGCCGGCGACGGCATCGCGAAGGTCGAGGGCCTGCCCTCGGCCATGGCCAACGAACTGCTGAAGTTCGAGGACGGCACCCTCGGCCTCGCCCTCAACCTCGAGGAGCGCGAGATCGGTGCCATCGTCCTCGGTGAGTTCAGCGGCATCGAGGAGGGTCAGCCGGTCTCCCGTACCGGTGAGGTCCTCTCCGTGGCCGTCGGCGAGGGCTACCTCGGCCGCGTCGTCGACCCGCTCGGCAACCCGATCGACGGCCTCGGCGAGATCGAGACGTCCGGCCGCCGCGCCCTTGAGTTGCAGGCCCCCACGGTCATGCAGCGCAAGTCGGTGCACGAGCCGATGGAGACCGGCTACAAGGCCGTCGACGCGATGACCCCGATCGGCCGTGGCCAGCGTCAGCTGATCATCGGTGACCGCCAGACCGGCAAGACTGCGCTGTGCGTCGACACGATCATCAACCAGCGCGACAACTGGCGCACCGGCGACCCGAGCAAGCAGGTCCGCTGCATCTACGTCGCCATCGGCCAGAAGGGCTCGACGATCGCGTCGGTCCGCCGCGCGCTGGAGGAGAACGGCGCGCTGGAGTACACGACCATCGTCGCCGCCCCGGCGTCCGACCCGGCCGGCTTCAAGTACCTGGCGCCGTACACCGGTTCGGCCATCGGCCAGCAGTGGATGTACGAGGGCAAGCACGTCCTCATCATCTTCGACGACCTGTCGAAGCAGGCCGACGCCTACCGCGCCGTGTCCCTGCTGCTGCGCCGCCCGCCGGGCCGTGAGGCCTACCCGGGTGACGTCTTCTACCTGCACTCCCGTCTGCTGGAGCGCTGCGCGAAGCTCTCCGACGACATGGGTGCCGGCTCGATGACCGGTCTGCCGATCGTCGAGACCAAGGCCAACGACGTCTCGGCGTTCATCCCGACCAACGTCATCTCCATCACCGACGGCCAGTGCTTCCTGGAGTCGGACCTGTTCAACGCCGGTCAGCGCCCCGCGCTGAACGTCGGTATCTCCGTCTCCCGAGTCGGTGGTTCCGCGCAGCACAAGGCGATGCGCCAGGTCTCCGGCCGTCTCCGCGTCGACCTCGCCCAGTTCCGTGAGCTGGAGGCGTTCGCCGCCTTCGGTTCCGACCTGGACTCCGCGTCGAAGGCGCAGCTGGAGCGCGGTCAGCGCATGGTCGAGCTGCTGAAGCAGGCCCAGTACGAGCCGATGGCCACCGAGGACCAGGTCGTCTCCGTGTGGGCCGGCACCACCGGCAAGATGGACGACGTCCCGGTCGGCGACATCCGCCGCTTCGAGAAGGAGCTCCTGGAGTACCTGCACCGCAAGGAGCAGGGCCTCATGACCTCCATCAAGGAGGGCGCCAAGATGTCGGACGACACCCTGACCGCCGTCGCCGACGCCATCGCGGAGTTCAAGAAGCAGTTCGAGACCGCGGACGGCAAGCTCCTCGGCGAAGAGGCTCCGGCCGCCCCGAAGGCGACCAGCGCCTCCAAGTGACGTAAGGAAGGGACCTGACTCATGGGAGCCCAGCTCCGGGTCTACAAGCGTCGCATCCGATCCGTCACCGCGACCAAGAAGATCACGAAGGCGATGGAGATGATCGCCGCCTCGCGCGTCGTCAAGGCGCAGCGCAAGGTGGCGGCCTCCACGCCGTACGCGACCGAGCTCACCCGCGCGGTCACGGCGGTCGGCACCGGCTCGAACACCAAGCACCCGCTGACCACGCAGGCCGAGACGGTCACGCGGTCCGCGGTGCTGCTCCTCACGAGCGACCGTGGCCTTGCCGGCGCCTTCAACTCCAACGCCATCAAGGCGGCGGAGCAGCTGACCGAGCGCCTGGAGCGCGAGGGCAAGGAGGTCGACGTCTACATCGTCGGCCGCCGTGGTGTGGCGCACTACAACTTCCGTGAGCGCACGATCGCGGAGTCGTGGAGCGGCTTCACCGACGAGCCCACGTACGCGGACGCCAAGAAGGTCGCGGCGCCGCTGATCGAGGCGATCGAGACGGAGACGGCCGAGGGCGGCGTGGACGAGCTCCACATCGTCTACACCGAGTTCGTGTCGATGATGACGCAGCAGGCGCTGGACGCCCAGCTTCTGCCGCTCCGTCTCGAAGAGGTCGCGCAGGAGGCCCCGTCCAAGGGCGAGATCCTTCCGCTGTTCGACTTCGAGCCCTCGGCGGAGGACGTCCTCGACGCCCTGCTGCCGCGCTATGTGGAGAGCCGTATCTACAACGCGCTCCTCCAGTCGGCCGCTTCCAAGCACGCCGCCACGCGGCGCGCGATGAAGTCGGCCACCGACAACGCCGGAGAGCTCATCGAGACGCTGTCCCGGCTCGCGAACGCGGCCCGCCAGGCCGAAATCACCCAGGAAATCAGCGAGATCGTCGGTGGCTCCGCAGCCCTGGCCGACGCGACCGCGGGGAGTGACCGCTAATGACCACCACTGTTGAGACCGCGACGGCCACGGGCCGCGTCGCCCGGGTCATCGGCCCGGTCGTCGACGTGGAGTTCCCCGTCGACGCGATGCCGGAGATCTACAACGCCCTCCACGTCGAGGTCGCCGACCCGGCGAACGCGGGCGAGAAGAAGATCCTGACCCTGGAAGTCGCCCAGCACCTGGGTGACGGCCTGGTCCGCACCATCTCCATGCAGCCCACCGACGGTCTGGTCCGCCAGGCCGCGGTGACCGACACCGGCAAGGGCATCACTGTCCCGGTCGGCGACTTCACCAAGGGCAAGGTGTTCAACACCCTCGGTGAGGTGCTGAACGTCGACGAGACCTACGAGGGCGAGCGCTGGTCCATCCACCGCAAGGCGCCGAACTTCGACGAGCTCGAGTCGAAGACCGAGATGTTCGAGACCGGCGTCAAGTGCATCGACCTGCTCACCCCGTACGTCAAGGGTGGAAAGATCGGTCTGTTCGGCGGCGCCGGCGTCGGCAAGACGGTGCTCATCCAGGAGATGATCTACCGCGTCGCCAACAACCACGACGGTGTGTCGGTGTTCGCCGGTGTCGGTGAGCGCACCCGTGAGGGCAACGACCTCATCGACGAGATGAGCGAGTCGGGCGTCATCGACAAGACCGCGCTGGTCTTCGGTCAGATGGACGAGCCCCCGGGCACCCGTCTGCGCGTGGCCCTCGCCGGTCTGACCATGGCGGAGTACTTCCGCGATGTGCAGAAGCAGGACGTGCTGTTCTTCATCGACAACATCTTCCGCTTCACCCAGGCCGGTTCCGAGGTGTCGACCCTGCTCGGCCGTATGCCCTCCGCGGTGGGTTACCAGCCGAACCTGGCCGACGAGATGGGTCTCCTCCAGGAGCGCATCACCTCGACCCGTGGTCACTCGATCACCTCGATGCAGGCGATCTACGTCCCCGCGGACGACCTGACCGACCCGGCCCCGGCCACCACGTTCGCCCACCTCGACGCGACGACGGTGCTGTCCCGTCCGATCTCCGAGAAGGGCATCTACCCGGCGATCGACCCGCTGGACTCCACGTCCCGCATCCTGGACCCGCGCTACATCGCGGCGGACCACTACAACACCGCCATGCGTGTCAAGGGGATCCTCCAGAAGTACAAGGACCTCCAGGACATCATCGCGATCCTCGGTATCGACGAGCTCAGCGAGGAGGACAAGCTGGTCGTCCAGCGTGCCCGCCGCGTCGAGCGCTTCCTGTCCCAGAACACGCACGTCGCCAAGCAGTTCACCGGTGTGGACGGCTCGGACGTGCCGCTGGACGAGTCGATCACCGCGTTCAACGCGATCTGCGACGGCGAGTTCGACCACTTCCCGGAGCAGGCGTTCTTCATGTGCGGTGGTCTCGAGGACCTGAAGAAGAACGCGAAGGAGCTGGGCGTCTCCTGACGCACGGTGCTCTTGAGCCACTGAGCTCTTGACGGAGGGGGCGGGGGTTCGTCCCGCCCCCTCATCCACGCCTACTAGACTTGTAACCAACACCCGGCAGAACCGCCGGGTGGTGAACCGAGGAGCCACCTTGGCTGCTGAGCTGCACGTCGCGTTGGTCGCCGCCGACCGTGAGGTCTGGTCCGGCCAGGCCACCCTGGTCATCGCGCGCACCACGTCCGGCGACATCGGCGTCATGCCCGGTCACCAGCCGCTGCTCGGTGTGCTGGAGTCGGGCCCGGTGACCATCCGTACGAGTGAAGGTGGAACCGTCATCGCCGCGGTGCACGGCGGTTTCATCTCCTTCGCGGACGACAAGCTGTCGCTGCTGGCCGAGATCGCCGAGCTGTCGGACGAGATCGATGTCCAGCGCGCGGAGCGGGCACTCGAGCGCGCGAAGGGGGACGACGACGCGTCCGCCGAGCGCCGCGCGGAGGTCCGCCTGCGGGCGGCGACGGCGCGCTGACCCCCCAGGTCACCTCCCGAGCCCTTTAGGCTCTGGGGGAGCGCACGCGATGACGTCACTCAGCCGCGGCTGGGACCGGAGCAATCCGGTGCCGGTCGCGGCTGAGGCAGATATGGAAGTTTTTTCCGTTCCGTTACCTAGGAGACGAGGAGGTCGGTGTCGATGGTCCTCGCTCTGACTGTGTGCGGAATCGTCGTCGCCCTCGTGGTGCTGGGGTTGTTCGTCTTCGGCCTGCGCCGCAGACTCATCCAGCGCTCGGGCGGCACCTTCGACTGTTCGCTGCGCTGGGACGTCCCGGAGAAACCCGACACCAACGGCAAAGGCTGGTCTTACGGCGTCGCCCGCTACAACGGCGACCGCATCGAGTGGTACCGCGTCTTCTCCTACGCCTACCGCCCGCGCCGCATCCTGGAGCGCTCCGCCATCGAGGTGGCCGGCCGCCGGGTCCCCGACGGCGAGGAGGAGCTGGCGCTGCTCTCCGACGCGGTGATCCTCACCTGTCTGCACCGGGGCACGCGCCTCGAACTCGCCATGAGCGAAGACGCGCTGACCGGTTTCCTCGCGTGGCTTGAGGCAGCCCCGCCCGGTCAGCGCGTCAATGTCGCCTAGTACGTCTGTGTCGCTTGGTTCGTCTGCTGGTTGAGCCCGTTGTTGATGGCGGTCACCAGCTCACCGTTGCCGGTGTCGCCGCTGAACTCCCAGAAGAACGCGCCACCGAGGCCCTGGTTCTTGGCCCAGGTCATCTTCCCGGCGATCGTCGACGGAGTGTCGTAGGACCACCAGTTGTTGCCGCAGTAGGCGTATGCCGTGCCGGCGATGGTGCCGCTGGCCGGGCAGGAGTTCTTCAGGACCTTGTAGTCCTCGATGCCGGCCTCGTAGGTGCCGGGAGCCGCGCCGGTCGCCGAGCCGCCGGGGGCGGCCTGGGTGACGCCGGTCCAGCCGCGGCCGTAGAAGCCGATGCCGAGCAGCAGCTTCTTGGAGGGCACGCCCTTGGACTTGAGCTTGGCGATCGCGTCCGCGGAGTTGAAGCCCGCCTGCGGGATCCCGGCGTACGAGGTGAGCGGGGAGTGCGGGGCGGTCGGGCCGTCCTTGTCGAAGGCGCCGAAGTAGTCGTACGTCATCACGTTGTACCAGTCGAGGTACTGGGCGGCGCCGCCGTAGTCGGCCGCGTCGATCTTGCCGCCGGAGGAGCCGTCGGCGGTGATGGCCGCGGTGACCAGGTAGTTCGGGCCGAACTCGGTGCGCAGCGCCGACATCAGGTTCTTGAAGGCCGCAGGTCCTGAGGTGTCGCAGGTCAGGCCGCAGGCGTTCGGGTACTCCCAGTCGATGTCGATTCCGTCGAAGACGTCGGCCCAGCGCGGGTCCTCGACGACGGCCTTGCAGGACTTGGCGAAGGCGGCCGCGTTGGCGGCGGCCTGGCCGAAGCCGCCGGAGTAGGTCCAGCCCCCGAAGGAGTACAGCACCTTGATGTGCGGGTACTTGGCCTTCAGCTGGCGCAGCTGGTTGAAGTTGCCGCGCAGCGGCTGGTCCCAGGTGTCGGCGGTGCCACTGACGGACTGGTCGGCGGTGTAGGCCTTGTCGTAGGCGGCGTAGGTGTCGTCGACGGTGCACTGACCGTTCTTGACGTTGCCGAACGCGTAGTTGATGTGGGTGATCTTCGACGCCGAGCCCGACGTCACCAGGTTCTTGACGTGGTAGTTGCGGCCGTAGACGCCCCACTCGGTGAAGTAGCCGAGCTTGACCTTGTCGCCGGTGGGCGGCGGGTCGGTGGTGCCGCCGGTGGTGCGCACCGCGCGGGCGCCGCTGACCGGGCCGGTCTGGTCGGCGGTGTCACGGGCCTGGACGGTGTAGGAGTAGTCGGTGCCGGCGGTGAGGCCGGTGTCGGAGTACGACGTCGTCGTCACGGTGGCGACCTTGGCGCCGTCGCGCAGGACGTCGTAGTTCTTGATGCCCTTGTCGTCGGTGGCGGCGCTCCAGGACAGCTTCACCGAGGTGTTGGTGATGTCGGAGGCGGCGGGCGTGCCGGGGGCGGAGGGTGCCGTGTCCCCCGGGACGCTTCCGCCGTCACAGCTGCCGCCGTTCAGCTTGCAGCCCGCGGGCGAGCCGGAGCCGGCGCCGTTGAAGCCGAAGGAGACGGAGGCGCCGGGGGCGAGGGTGCCGTTCCAGGACTTGTTCCTGGCGGTCCAGTGGGTGCCGGACGATGTGACGTCGGCGTCCCAGGCGGAGGTGACGGACGTGCCGGAGGGGAAGTCCCACTCGACGGTCCAGGAGCTGAGGGAGGTGGTGCCGGTGTTCTTCACCGTCCACTTGCCCTCGAAGCCGGAGCCCCAGTCCTGGGTCTTGGCGTAGGTGGCGGTGGCGGAAGTCGCTGCCTCGGCCGGGCTCGCGAGGCCGACCAGACCGGCCAGCGGGAGCAGCAGGGTCGCGAACCCCGCCATGGCTCTGTGTCTGAAGCGCATGCTGCGCCTCCTCGGGGAGTTGGGGGCGTGACTGAGCCTTCACGCCCACGGTGCCGCGAGAATAGAAAGGTCTGGACCACAGGTCAATAGGTCTGGACCACTCTCGTATACGGCCGGGCCCCCACCCCTAGATGCCCAACTCCTGGGCCAACACGGCCGCTTGAACCCGGCTGCGCAGCTCCAGCTTCCCCAGCAGACGACTGACGTGGGTCTTCACCGTGGCCTCGGCCATGTCGAGGCGGGACGCGATGTCGGCGTTGGACAGCCCCTCGCCGAGACAGGACAGCACCTCGCGCTCGCGCCGGGTGAGCTGATCCAGAACCGTGGGGTCGGCCTTCGGCTCGCGTACGGGCTTGGCGGCGAACTCGGCGATGAGCCGCCGTGTGACGGCCGGTGCGATCAGGCCCTCCCCGCGGGCCACCGTCCGCACGGCCGCCAGCAGATCCTTCGCGTCCGTGTTCTTCAGCAGGAAGCCGGACGCGCCCGCGCGCAGTGCGCCGAAGACGTACTCGTCGAGGTCGAAGGTGGTGAGCACGAGGACATCGGCCAGTTGCTCGGCCACGACCTGTCGCGTGGCCGACACCCCGTCAAGACGCGGCATCTGTACGTCCATCAGCACCAGGTCCGGCCGCAGCTCCCGGGCCAGCGCCACCGCCTGCTCGCCGTCAGCCGCCTCGCCGACCACCTCGATGTCGGGCGCGCTGCGCAGGATGAGGACGAGCCCGGCACGGACGGCGGACTGGTCCTCGGCGACGAGGACGCGGATCATGCGGGGTCTCCTTCGACGATGGGGAGTGTGGCGCGTACGGCCCAGATCTTGCCGTCCGCCGAGTCCTCGGGCTCGGCCCGAAGCGTGCCGCCGAGCAGGGTGGCCCGCTCCCGCATCCCGACCAGGCCGGCACCGGAGCCCGGCGCGCGCGGCGCATCACTGTCGCCCCCGTACGGGCTGGTCACGGCGATGGTCAGCGAGCCGTCCCGCTGCCGCAGGGCGACGGTGACCCGGCCGGGGCCGGCATGCTTCAAGGCGTTGGTGAGGGACTCCTGGACGATCCGGTACGCGGCCAGCTCCACCGGCGCGGGGAGGTTGCCGGCGTGATCGGCGTCGAGGGTGACGTCGAGGCCGTTGGTGCGGGCGGTGCCGACGAGGGCGCCGAGACCGTCGAGGGTGGGGGTTGCGGCGGGCTCGGTGTCACCGTTGCCGTCGCGCAGGATGCCGATGAGCCGGCGCATCTCGGCGAGCCCTTCGACGCTGTTCTCGCGGATGACCGACAGGGCCTCCTGGGAGGTCTTCGGGTCGGCGATGGAGAGCGCGGCCGTGGAGTGGATGGCGATGGCGGAGAGGTGGTTGGCGACCATGTCGTGCAACTCGCGTGCCATGCGGGCGCGCTCCGCCGTCACGGCCTGGGCGCGGTCCATCTCGGCCAGGAGTGCGGTCTGCTCGGCGCGCAGGCGGGCGGCGTCGGCGGCGTCGCGGTGGTTGCGCACGATCCAGCCGCTGGCCGCGGGCGTGAACGCCACCAGGCCCACGACCACGCCGACCAGCAGCGCCTCAGGTGTGCGCCAGACGGCGAGGGGCAACACCGTGCAGACGACGGTCATCAGACCGCTGATCCACAGGACACGGCGGGCGGGGGCGGGCGGGCTGTACAGGACGGCCGCGTAGACCAGGTCCGTGAACATCACGAGGGTGACCAGGTTGCCCTGGGTGATGGTGTCCACGGTCAGCGCGGCGACGCCGATCAGCAGACCGGTGCGGGGATGGGTGCGCCGCAGCAGCTCGCAGCAGGAGATGACGGCGAGCGGCAGCAGGATGGGCCAGCGTCCGTCCCACAGGACGAGCGGTTCGCTGCGTGGCCGGGTGGCGAGACCCACTCCCCAGAGCAGCAGTCCGCCGAGCAGTCCGGCCAGCGCGGCGCACAAGTCGTAGCGGTGCGGGCGGGGCAGTCGTACGGCCATGTCCTCCATCCAACACGGGCCGGGCGCTCGGCGCCTGGTTCCGCGGAAGGGTCCTGGACTGCATCTTTCGATGTACCGCGAGTTCGTCACCGCCGACGACGAAAGCGGCCGGTCCCGACGGGAGCCTGGAACGGTGACCGAAGGGAGCATGAAGTGATCGTCGCCCTCATCATCGCCTGCGAGGTCGGCTTCTGGGTGCTGCTGGCGCTGGGCCTCGCCGTCCGCTACCTGCTGAAGTGGCGCCGCACGAGCGTGGTGCTGCTGCTGTGCGAGCCGTTGCTGGAGCTGGTCCTGTTCGTCGCGACGGCGATCGACCTGAAGAACGGCGCCGAGCCGGGCTGGGAGCACGGCCTGGCCGCGCTCTACATCGGCTTCACCGTGGCCTACGGCCACTACACGATCCGCTGGCTGGACGGCCACGCCGCGCACCGCCTGGCCGGTGCCCCGCGCCCGCCCAAGCCTCCGCAGTACGGCATGGCACGGGCCCGGCACGAGGGCCGGCTGTGGCTGCGGACACTGCTCGCGGCGGCGGTGGCGCTCGCCCTGCTCCAGGGGGCGATCTGGTACGTCGGGGACGGTGACACGTCGTCGCTGCGGTCGTTCCAATGGGTGGCGCTGCGGGCCGCCGGCATCCATGGCCTGGTCGCGCTGACCTACCTGATCTGGCCGAGGCAGCCGAAGGGTGGCTCTGAGGCCACCGACAGCCTTGTCACGTCGAAGGAACGGGTCTTGTAGACCGTGGTCCTCTGCGGGCCCTTCGTGGCTGGTCGCGCCCGCGCGGCGGTAGCCGCAGATTCAACACAGCCCCGCGCCCCTTCGGGGGCGCGGCCGCGCCGACTTCGGCCGGGCGGCTCAGCGCTCGCCGCCCGGCACCCACAGCACGTCCCCGACCTCCTTGTTCGCCGTCCGCGCCAGAATGAACAGCAGGTCGGACAGGCGGTTCAGGTACGTCGCCGTCAGCGGGTTCATCGTCTCGCCGTGGACCTCGAGCGCCGCCCACGTCGAGCGCTCGGCCCGGCGTACGACCGTGCAGGCCTGGTGCAGCAGGGCCGCGCCCGCGGTGCCGCCCGGGAGGATGAAGGAGCGCAGCTTCTCCAGTCCCTCGAGGAAGTGGTCGCAGTCCGCCTCCAGCTTGTCGATGTAGGACTGCTCGACCCTGAGCGGCGGGAACTGCGGGCTCTCCACCACCGGCGTCGACAGGTCCGCACCCACGTCGAACAGGTCGTTCTGCGCCCGGGTGAGGACCTTGACGACCTCCTCGTCGAGCCCGCCCAGCGCGATGGCCGTGCCGATCACCGCGTTCGCCTCGTTGGCGTCGGCGTACGCCGAGATCCGCAGATCGGTCTTGGCGACCCGGCTCATGTCGCCGAGGGCGGTGGTGCCCTGGTCGCCGGTCCTGGTGTAGATGCGCGTCAGATTGACCATATGGCCAGCGTAGTTACGCCCCGGCCGTTCGGAACACGCGTGTGCCGACCGTCACGGCCAGCGCCGCGAAGGCGACGGCCACCAAAGCGCCGTACAGCATGTGTGCCGTCGTGTACGAGCCGACGTACGCGTCTCGCACCGCGTCCACCAGATAGCGGAACGGGGTGAAGTGGGACAGGACATCCAGCCACCGCGGCCCCAGCGTCATCGGCAGCATCAGGCCCGACAGCAGCATCATCGGCATCGTCATGGCGTTGACCGCCGGGCCGAACTCCGCCGGGCTGTCGACCTTCATCGCGAGCGCGTACGACAACGAGGCCAGCGACACCGTCAGCAGCGCGACGAACGCGAAGCCGATCAGCACACCGGGCAGGGGAGCCCGCAGTCCCATCACGAGTGCCGCCAGCACCAGCAGCACGGCCTGGAAGACGAACACCGTGGCGTCCCGCAGGACGCGCCCCAGCAGCAGGGCGAGGCGGCTGACGGGTGTCACGCGCATGCGCTCCACCACCCCCTGGCCCTTCTCGATGATGACGGCGAAGCCGGCGAACGACGCCCCGAACAGGCCTAGTTGGAGCAGCAGACCGGGGACGAGCACCTGCCATGAACTCCCCCTCCCGCCGAGCGGCAGATCCGTCAGCAGTGGACCGAAGAACAGCAGATACAGCAGCGGCATCAGCACGCCGAAGAGCAGCGCGAACCGGGAGCGAAGGGACTGGCGGAGGTACCGGCCGTAGATGAGGGCGGTGTCGTGCAGCAGCATCTTCGTGGGATTCCTATACGGCTACGGGGGTGGCGTCGGCCGGCGTGACGCTGCGGCCGGTGATGGCGAGGAAGGTGTCCTGGAGGGTCGCGTCGATCGAGCCGCCGTACTCCAGCTTCAGCGCGCTCGGCGTGCCCGTCGCCACGACCACGCCCTTGTCGACGACTACCAGGCGGTCGGAGAGGGCGTCGGCCTCGTCGAGGTAGTGGGTGGTCAGGAACACCGTCGTGCCGTGCTCGTCGCGCAGGTGCCGGATCAGGTCCCACAGGTCGGCCCGGCTGCCGGGGTCGAGGCCGGTCGTCGGCTCGTCGAGGAACAGGACCTTCGGGCGATGCGTGAGCGCCATCGCGATGTCGAGGCGGCGCCGCTGCCCGCCGGAGAGGGCGCCCGCCTTGTGGTCGAGGAGGTCGGTCAGTCCCAGGTCGCGGGCCAGTTCCTCGGCGCGCTCGGCCGCCTGCGCCTTCGTCAGGCGGTACAGGCGGCCCTGGGTGACCAGCTCCTCCCGCATGGTGATCTGGGGATCGACGCCGCCCGACTGTGCCACGTATCCGCACGCCCGGCGCACCCCGGCGGGGTCGGTCGCGAGGTCGTGGCCGGCCACGGTGGCCGCGCCTCCGGTGGGCGCCAGCAGGGTCGTCAGCATCCGCAGGGTCGTCGTCTTGCCGGCCCCGTTCGGGCCCAGGAAGCCGAGGATCTCACCCTCGCGGACGGTCAGGTCGATGCCGCGCACGGCCTCCACGGGGCCGAGCCTGGTCTGGAAGGTACGGGCCAGTCCGGCCGTACTGATGATGGGCATGACCCCAGAAAAACAGAGTCCCTTAAATTTTGCAATGACCCCAAAGTTTAAGAGAGTCCACGGAAGCTAGGATGGGTCCATGGCGGAAGGGCTCAGGGAGCGGAAGAAGCGCGAGACGAGGCAGCGGATCTCGGACATCGCCACCGGGCTGTTCCTGGAGCACGGTTTCGTGACCGTGACGATCGCGGACGTGGCAGAGGCCGCCGACGTCTCCGTGAACACCGTCTACAACTACTTCCCGGCGAAGGAGGACCTCTTCTTCGACCGCTCCGCCGGCGTCGTCGACCAGCTCTCCCGCTGGGTGCGCGGCCGGGAGGCGGGGGAGTCGGCCGCCCGGGCCGTGCTGCGCGAGCTGCGCGCCGAGGTCGAGGCCGTCTCGCCCCGGTTGGGACTCATGGAGGGCTACGACCGGTTCATGCGCTGCATCCACGAGGCGCCGCCCCTGCGCTCGCGGCTGTGGAGCCTTCAGCAGGAGATCCACGACCACCTGGAGTCGACCCTGCGTGAAGAGGCCGGCGCGGAGCCCGGTGACCCGTTGCCGGGGCTGATCGCCGGTCAGATCGCCTGGATCCACCAGACGGTGTTCGTCCACATCGGGCGGGAGATGGTCGCCGGGCGCAAACCGGGCAAAGTGTCACGCGAGATGCTCGTACTTCTCGACGACATCGAGGAGCTGTTGAGCGAGAAGGTGCTCAACTACGCCGTCCGAGGCGTGGAATGACCCGTGCCGGTGTGATGTCCGTCAGATGAGACGTGACTCGCGTTACTAACCGGTCACACAGTCCCTCACGAGCGCTAAGGTCCGCCGAAGAGCAACCTAAACAGGGTGTAAGGCGTTTCAAAGGGGAGTCGCAACAGTGGCACGGAAGCTTGCCGTCATCGGCGCCGGCTTGATGGGTTCCGGGATCGCCCAGGTCTCCGCTCAGGCGGGGTGGGACGTCGTCCTCAGGGACGTCACCGACGAGGCTCTCAAGCGTGGCACCGACGGCATCAAGGCGTCGTACGACAAGTTCGTCAGCAAGGGCAAGCTGGAGGCGCACGACGCCGACGCCGCCCTCGCCCGGATCACCGCGACCACCGACCTGGACGCCGCCGCCGACGCGGACGTCGTCATCGAGGCCGTCTTCGAGAAGCTCGAGGTCAAGCACGAGATCTTCCGCGCGCTCGACAAGATCGTGCGGGACGACACCGTGCTCGCCTCCAACACCTCCGCGATCCCGATCACCAAGATCGCGGCGGCGACCGAGCGCCCCGAGCGGGTCGTCGGCGTCCACTTCTTCTCGCCGGTGCCGATGATGCAGCTCGTCGAGCTGGTCCGCGGCTACAAGACGAGCGACGAAACCCTCGCCACCGCACGGGAGTTCGCCGAGTCCGTCGGCAAGACCTGCATCGTCGTCAACCGGGACGTCGCCGGCTTCGTCACCACCCGGCTGATCTCGGCCCTCGTCGTCGAGGCCACCAAGCTGTACGAGTCGGGCGTCGCCACCGCCGAGGACATCGACCTCGCCTGCAAGCTGGGCTTCGGCCACGCCATGGGCCCGCTCGCCACCGCGGACCTCACCGGCGTCGACATCCTGCTGCACGCCACCAGCAACATCTACACCGAGTCCCAGGACGAGAAGTTCGCCCCGCCGGAGCTGATGCGCCGGATGGTGGACGCGGGTGACATCGGCCGCAAGAGCGGGCAAGGCTTTTACAGCTACTGAGGTTTCGTAGACCACCGCACAGCCCCCGCGCCCATCACGCGATGGGGTGAATTCGGTATCGGTTCGCTTACAGACGGCAACCTCTGACCGCTGAACGCAGTCAGAGGTTGCATCACCGGCCACAGCGAAGACTCATAGCAATCACAGGCACAGGAACAAGCACAGGCACGCATCGCGGAGCACCGACGCACGCTTGGGGAGCGCATATGCACATCAGGGGCGACCACGCCGAACTGGTCGTCGGGGGCGTCCTCGACGTCCGCAGCGCGGCGGACGCCCGTACTGTCCTGCACTCGGCCATCGACGACGGAGTCGGCGATCTGGTGCTCGACCTGTCCGAGCTGGACTCCTGGGACGCCACCGGACTCGGGGTGATCATGGGGGCCCACCGGCGGGCCGGCCGCTGCGGCCGGCGCCTGGTGCTGCGCGGCGTACCGCCGCAGATGCAGCGCCTGCTGGTGGCCACCCGGCTGCACCGGATCCTGGCGATCGAGGGCGGTATCGGGGTGGAGTCCCTGCCTCGGGTGTGACCCCCGGCACGGGTGGGGCGGGACAGTCGGGCGTTCCGGTTGCGAAGCGCACGTCACGCACAATCCTCACGAGACTGTGACGTCTCGGACGGCGCGGTACCCCGACCTGTCGTAGATACTGTGCAAAGGTTTAAGGTTCGGCTGCCCGCCGCCTAGACAAACCCCTTCGAGCGGGCCCGGACCAGAAGCGACAGCGCGGTGTGCAGCAAGGCCGGGAGGGGCTTGGCTTGGGCACACGACGCTTTTGGGGGGCTTGAAACCTATGGACCCGAACAACCGGGGACCCGAGGAGTACGGCCATGACGGTGACGGCCAGTCGTCGCGCCATCGCCCGCCCAGGGACCCCCTCACATCCGACTTCGGACAGCACGCGCCCGCACTCGCCCGCACCGTGCAGCTGGTCTCGGGCGACTTCCTGCTCACCGTCAACCCGGTCGACGGCAGCGAGATCGAGGTCTGCCCGCCGGCGGAACGGCCGTCGCGGCCCGCGAAGCTGACCCCGGCCGAACGCGCCGAGGTCGACCGCGCCGCCAAGCCACCCGTCCCCCCCGGCCCGACCCGTCCCACCGAGCCGCTGCTGGCCCGCCAGGACGAGCGCGAACAGCTGGTGCGGATGCTCGCCCGTGGTCGCTCCGTGCGCCTGGTCGGCGCCCCGGGCGCCGGCCGCACCAGTCTCCTCGACCTCGTTGCCGAGGACTGCGCGGACCTCGCCCCCGACGGCGTGGTCCGGCTCAGCGGCTACCACCGCACACCGGACGATCTGCTGTACGACCTCTTCTACGCCGTCTACAGCGCCCCCCTGCACCGCCCGGATCGGGACGAACTGCTCGGCTTCGTACGGGAGATCGGCGCGGTCGTCGTCCTGGACGACGTCGAGTTCGGCGGCGCCGCGCTCGACGAGCTGCTGGACGCGACCCCCGAGTGCGCGTTCCTGCTCGGCGCCACGCCCGACGTGCCCGCGCCGTCCGTCGACTCCGGCATCGAGGAGGTCGCCCTCGGCGGGTTCGACCGGGCCGCGAGCGTGGAGCTCCTGGAGCGCCAGGTCGGCCGGGTCCTCACCGAGGACGAGGCGAACTGGGCGGGCGACCTGTGGTTCGAGTCGGAGGGCCTGCCGCTCAGGTTCGTCCAGGCCGGCGCCCTGCTGCGGCAGCGGGACCGGCTGCGGGCCGGCGCGGAAGCGGTCGACGAGTACGGCGTCTTCGAGGACACCGCGCCCCCGGCCGACGCGCCCTTCGACGGGGCGTACGGCACCGAGGGCCGCGGCGAGGAGACACCCCTGCCCTCCCTCGGTGAGGCGGCCGGCCCCGCGCCGCTGCTCGCCTCACGGCTCAGCGCCTCGGCCCGTACCGCCCTGAGGTTCGCCGTCGCGCTCGGCGGCGAGGTGCCGCACCAGGCGCATCTGCCCGCGCTGGTCGGCGACACCCACGCGGACGCCGCGCTGGGCGAGCTCGCCGACTGCGGACTGGTCTCACCGGTCGGCTCCCGCTACCGGCTCGCCGCCGGCGTGCAGGCCCAGCTCGAGGCCGCCGGATACACAGAGGACGTCCAGGACAACGCCCTCACCGCCGCCCAGCACTACGGCTGGTGGGCCGGCCACCCCTCGGTCACCCCGGAGCGCGTGTGCGCCGAGGCGGACGCCGTGCTCGCCGCCCTCGGCGTACTCGTGCCCGCTACGACACCGCCCGCCGAGGGCGAGGAGAGCCCGACCGTGCAGCTGGCCCGCACGGCGGGGCCCGCGTTCGCGGCCGGGCTGCACTGGAGCGCCTGGGAGCGGGCGCTGCGGGTCGGCGCCGAGGCCGCCCGACTGGCCGGTGACGTCGCCGAACAGGCCTACTTCCACCACGAGTTGGGCATCCTCGCGCTCTGCGGCGGCCGGCTGGACCGGGCCCGCGCCGAGCTGGAGACCTCCATCGGCCTGCGCGGCGCCCTCGCCGACAAGCGCGGCACCGTCGCCGGCCGCCGAGCCCTCGCACTGGTCTCGGACCGCTCCGGCACGACCCCGGGAGTGGCCGCGTTCGGTGCCACGGCGGGGGAGGAGGTGCCGGACGCGCGCTACGAGGAGTCGCAGTCGCCGCCCGGAGGCGTACCGGCCGCCGCGTTCCCGCCCGGCGGGGACGCCACGACCCTGGTCACCCACCGCGCCTCGGCACCGTCGCCCTCGCCGTCCCCGGCGCCCTCGCACAAGGGCCGGGGCGGCATCCGCGGCTTCGCCCGGCGCAACCTCGTCGCGGCCGGCTCGGGCGCCCTGCTCGTGGCCGTCCTCGGCACGGTGGTGACCCTCGGCGCCACGTCCGACAACAACCCCGACACCCCGGCCACCCAGGTCGGTGTCAACCCGTCCGCCAGCCAGGGCATCGGCGACGACAGCCTCGGCGCCGACAAGGCGGAGGGCGACGACGGGAAGAGCTCCGGCGACACGGGTACGGCGACCAGCCGGCCGACGGATCCGGGGCCCGACGGCACCCCCGGCACGTCGGACGACCCGACGCCGACGGACGGTGCGACGGAGCCGTCGGACGACCCGAGCGGTACGAACAGTTCCGGCGGTGGTACGACGAGTTCTCCGACGAAGCCGACATCGAAGCCGTCGTCCTCGTCACCGAAGCCGACTCCCACGCCGACACCGACACCGACACCGACTCCCACGCCGACGCCGACCCCGACACCGACGCCGACACCGACGCCCACACCGTCCACCTCGGACTCGGCCAGCGGCCCGGCAAGCTCCAGTGCCCCTGCGAGCAGTTCGGCCAGCGCACCGGAGACGACGGAGGCAGGCTCACCGAGCAGCTCGGACACCGTGATCTGAGGCACTGATCAAGACAAGAGGGCCGGGTCCGTTGAACGGACCCGGCCCTCACCGTCGTGGAACTGCCAACCGCCGCGCGTCAGAACAGCCGCAGCTTGTCGTCCTCGATCCCGCGCATGGCGTCGTAGTCCAGCACCTGGCAGCCGATCCCGCGGTCCGTCGCGAGGACGCGGGCCTGGGGCTTGATCTCCTGGGCCGCGAAAATCCCGCGTACCGGCGCGAGATGGGGATCCCGGTTCAGCAGCTCCAGATAGCGCGTCAGCTGCTCCACGCCGTCGATCTCGCCGCGACGCTTGATCTCGACCGCGACGGTCTGGCCGTCGGCGTCGCGGCACAGGATGTCGACCGGGCCGATGGCAGTCATGTACTCGCGGCGGATGAGCGTGTAGCCCTCGCCGAGGGTCTCGATGCGGTCGGCGAGGAGCTCCTGGAGGTGCGCTTCCACGCCGTCCTTGATCAGGCCGGGGTCCACGCCGAGTTCGTGCGAGGAGTCGTGGAGGATCTCCTCCATCGTGATGATGAGCTTCTCGCCCCCCTTGTTGGTGACGGTCCAGACGTCCTTCTGCTCGCCGTCACCCTCCTTCAGGGTGCACGGCGGCGACATCCAGTTCAGGGGCTTGTAGGCCCGGTCGTCCGCGTGGATCGAGACGCTTCCGTCCGCCTTGACCAGGATCAGACGGGGCGCCGAGGGCAGGTGGGCGGTGAGCCGGCCCGCGTAGTCGACGGAGCATCGGGCAATGACGAGACGCATGGTCCGCAACGCTACTCGACGGGCCGGTGTCGACGCGATTCGCCCTGGGGGAGTCCGTATGACCCCGGCATGCCACTGTTCATTTCTGGCCGATTGTGGGCCTGGTGTGCCCAACGGGGACCGCCCATGTACGCATTCTCCTGGTGCCGTCACCGTCTGTTGCCTACCGTATTAAACGGGAGGTCGCGACGCGTGTACACAGAGTGTTCGGTATCGCGAACTCCCCTATCTGTCAGGCAACCCCCGCTGTTGTGGGGGTGCGAGAGGAGAACCCATGTCGCTCGACGTCTCACCGGCCCTACTCGAACAGGCCGAGCGAGGCGAGGTCGACGAAGCAGCCTTCGTCGACTGCGTCCGGACCTCCCTGCCCTATGCGTGGGAGATGATCAGCTCCCTGGTGGCCCAGCTGAAGGTCGACGGCGGTCAGTTCGCCGACAACCAGACGCCCCCGCCGGACGAGCAGGCACGTGGCCAGTTGCTGCGTGCACTTGCGAGTGACGCGATACGCGGCGCGCTGCAGCGGCACTTCGGGGTGCGACTGGCCTTCCAGAACTGCCACCGGGTGGCGGTGTTCCCGCTTGACGCCTCGGTCGACGAGACGCTCGCCCGCTTCACCTCGGTGCGCAGCCAGCTGCTGAACCAGTCCCCGGAATTCAGGGACTGCTGACGCGGTAAGCCGCTTGCTTGCCGCTCCGTACGCGGGAGGTGCAATCAGTACGGGGCGGCAAGTCCCTGGCGGCACGGTGACACAGGGCCTTTCAGCCGAGCTGCGGCAGCACTTCGGCGCCCAGTCGACGGACGTTCTCCTCGGTGGCCGCCAGGTCGCCCGAGCCCTCGACGAGCAGGGCGAAACGGGAGATACCGGTCCGTTCGCTGGTCGCCGCCAGGCGGTCGGCGGCGAGGCGCGGGGTGCCCACCGGGTGCAGTCCGCAGAGCAGTTCGGTGTACGCCAGTGGGTCGCGCATCGCGCGATGGCGGCCGTCCACCGTCACATGGGCCTCCAGGCCCTGACGGAGCCAGCCCGGCATCGCCTTGGTCAGCGTCTCCACCGCGTCCGTGCGCCGGTCCGCGATCTGGCAGACGCCGGCCGACACATGGGCCGCGCCCCGGATCTCGTCGGCCGGTCGCCCGGCCGCGCGGGCGTGCTCCCGCCACAGAGCGACCATCTCGGCCTTCTCCTCGTCGCCCACATGCATCCCGAGCAACATCGGCAGCCCGCGCTCGGCCGCCAGCCGCACGCTCTTCGGTGACGTACACGCGACGACGACCTCGGGGCCCTCGGCGTCCGTGAGGCACTCCGACGGCCTCGGCACGACGGGGACTTCACGGAAGTCGAACTGCTCGCCGGCGGAGGCGACCGAGGGCTCGCGCAGCCAGCGCAGCAGCAGATCGAGCGATTCGGGGAACCCCTCCTCGTACGCCTTGAGACCCGACCCGAACACCTCCAGGTCGACCCACGGACCGCCGCGCCCCACGCCGAGCGAGAACCGCCCGCCGGAGGTGATGTGCAGCAGCGCGGCCTGCTCGCCGAGGGCCACCGGGTGGGCCGTGGGCAGCACGCTGACCGCCGTGCCGACCCTCAGCCGACGGGTACGGCCGAGCAGTAAGGCGGCCAGGGTGATCGCGGACGGACAGGTGCCGTACGGCACGAAGTGGTGCTCGGCCACCCAGACCGAGTCGAGCCCCGCTTCCTCGGCGACCTCGGCGGAGCGGACGGCGCGGTGCAGCGCCTCCCCCTCGCCCTGTCCCGGGAACCGGGCCGCCAACACGAAACTTCCTACGTGCATTGCCTTTTCCTGCTTCCTTGGCTCCGACGTGGAGCTCCCCCACCCGGCATAACCGTCTGACACGTGCCGAGGACACGGCTTGACGAAGAGATTTGCGGATTGTCTTCAGAATCGGTCGTCGGCGTGGGGGACTTGTGGGGGTTGGTTCCGTACGGCTACCCCTGTCCGCGCGGCGTAGGCTGGACATGGCCCCCGCATCCTGTATAGCCCCGTGAGGTGTTCCGTGTCCCCGCGTCGCAACCGACCCAAGGGAGCCGGCTCGTCCGGACACAGCGCCGAGGACGACCGCTCCGCGCGCTACGGCGGCTGGCAGTCCACGGAGAGCTGGCAGGGCGAGGACTGGAACGTACGGCATGTGGCGGGCGCCAGCGCCCAGGGCAAGGCGTACCGCTGCCCCGGCTGCGACCAACTGATCCCGGACGGCGTCCCCCACGTCGTCGCCTGGCAGGCCCACGCGGGCGTGGACGACCGCCGCCACTGGCACAAGGCCTGCTGGAACGCCAAGGACCGCCGCACCACGCGGGTGCAGCGGTCCCGTAACGCGCCGAAGTTCTAGGGGTTGTCGGGCGGCTCGATCGTTCCGGACGTGCTGGAAAGCCAAGGACCGCCGCACCACGCGGGTGCGGCGGTCCTGTAACGCGCCGAAGTTCCAGGGGTGTCGGGGCGGGTCAGACGTCCCGCTTCTCCAGGAGGGCGTAGGCGCCGGCGAAGGCGGCCGCGGTGACGCCGAGCATGATCCAGAGGGGGTCCCAGCCGGACGGGCCGGAGTCGGTGAGGGACTGGGAGTAGAAGACGCCGAGCTGGCTCGGGATCGAGTACTCGAACAGGGCCTGCTGGAGGTCCTTCAGCGACTCCGAGAACATGAACAGCGCGATGACCAGCGGGGCCAGCAGCACACCGATCATGATCGTGATCGCGCCCGCGGAATGCCGGATGACCGAGCCGACGACGAGCGAGAGCAGGCCGAGCAGCGCGATGTAGAGCGAGATGCCTACCGTGCCCTTCAACCACTCCTCGCCGCTGGGCTCGCGCGCGTCCACCATGGACACGTCGGCGAGGGCGACGATGAAGGACGACGCCAGCGTCACCACGAACGCGACCGTGAAGAACACGATCGCCTTCGCCACCAGCACGCGGCCGCGGGACGGGCAGGCGGTCATCGTGGTCCGGATCATGCCGGTGCCGTACTCCGAAGCGGTGGTCAGCACGCCGAGCGTGATGATGCACATGCTGCCGAGCAGCAGCCCGAAGAAGCCGAGCCCCAGCGGGCTCTCCCCGCTCAGGCTGCCGTCCGAGGAGTTGGCGGCGACCAGCGCGGCGGCCGCCAGACCGATGCCGACGACGAGCAGCACGAACACGCCGAGCGTCCACATCGTCGAGCGCACTGACCGGATCTTCGTCCACTCGGAGGCGAGCGCGTGCCCGAGGTGCGTGCGCACGACGGGGATCGGCGAGGTGTAGGTGGGATACGAGGAGCCGGGCGCCGCCTGCCAGTTCGGTGCGGCGGTCTGCGGCATCGGGGGCTGGGGCGTGCTCATCGGGCGTCCTCGGGCTTGGTCAGGGCGGCAGGGGCGGAGGGGGCGGGCGCGGCGGGCGGCTGGGCCGGGGCCTGCGGCGGTGCGGCAGGGGGCTGAGCCGGTGCCTGGGGCGCCTGCTGGGCGTACGGGTTGGGCGCACCCGCGGCGGGCGCCCCAGGGCCGCCGTACGGCCCCGGCCGGCCCTGCGGCGCGGGGAACGGCTGCCCGCCCTCCTGGGGCGGCGGCGGGGCGTACCAGCCGGGCTGGCCCTGACCCGGCACCGGCATCGGCGGCTGCGCGCCCGGCGGCTGCTGCTGCATCAGCCCGGCCTTCTGGTCGGTCGTCGAGCGGTAGTCGACCGCGCCCTGCGTCATCCGCATGTACGCCTCCTCCAGCGAGGCCTGGTGCGGAGACAGCTCCCACAGCCGTACGTCCGTGTCGTGCGCGAGGTCGCTGATGCGGGGGAGCGGCAGTCCCGTCACCCGCAGCGCGCCGTCCTGCTCGGGCAGCACGTGGCCGCCCGCCTCGGTGAGCGCGCCGGCCAGCTTCTCGCGCAGCTGCGGCTCGGTGTCGGGCGTACGGACCCGGGCGAAGCCCGCGGAGTTGGCCGCGATGAAGTCCTTGACGCTCATGTCGGCGAGCAGCTGGCCGCGGCCGATCACGATCAGATGGTCGGCGGTCAGCGCCATCTCGCTCATGAGGTGGGAGGAGACGAAGACGGTACGGCCCTCGGCCGCCAGCGACTTCATCAGGTTCCGCACCCAGAGGATGCCCTCGGGGTCGAGGCCGTTGACCGGCTCGTCGAACAGCAGCACCTGAGGGTCGCCGAGCAGTGCGGCGGCGATGCCGAGCCGCTGGCCCATGCCGAGTGAGAAGCCCTTGGAGCGCTTGCCGGCCACGTCCTGGAGGCCGACCACGCCCAGCACCTCGTCCACCCGCCGGGCCGGGATACCGGACAGCTGGGCGAGGGACAGCAGGTGGTTGCGGGCGGCCCGGCCGCCGTGCACGGCCTTGGCGTCCAGCAGGGCGCCGACCTGGCGGGGGGCGTTGGGCAGCTTGCGGTACGGGTAGCCGCCGATCGTGACGCGTCCCGCGGTCGGGTTGTCCAGGCCGAGGATCATCCGCATCGTCGTCGACTTGCCCGAGCCGTTGGGGCCCAGGAAGCCGGTGACGGAACCGGGCCGCACCTGGAAGGACAAGTTGTACACAGCGGTCTTGTCGCCGTAGCGCTTGGTCAGGCCGACTGCTTCGATCATGCTCCGCACCCATCGAAAGGATCAGGACAGCGGGGCACACGCCCCCCGTAAGGGTTAGGAGGATACCTAGGCGCTGACGGTTCCACTCAAGGGCAAGTAAAAACTCGCCGACGGCCCTCGCTGATGCGGGTCCGGTGACGCGCCCCGAAGGGGCGCGGGGCTGTGATCGATGTGCGGCTACCGCCGCGTGGGCGCGACCAGCCACGACGGCGCCGCAGTCGAACGACGGCATGGGCGGCTCTTCCCGGCGGAGCGCCTACGCGTCCCGCTTCTTCAGTGTGAGGTAGCCGCCCAGGAGCGCCGCGATCACCCACAGCACCATGATCCCGAGGCCGCCCCAGGGGCCGTACGGCTTGTCGTCGTCGATCGGGGTGACCACCTGCATGATCCTGCTGCCGGCCTGGTCGGGCAGATAGCGGCCGATCTTCTCGGTCGCCGAGACGTTCCCGAGGATGTTGGAGACCAGGAAGAAGAACGGCATCAGGATGCCCAGCGACAGCATCGGCGAGCGCAGCATCGCGGCGACGCCCATCGAGAACATCGCGATGAGGGCCATGTAGAGCCCGCCGCCGATCACCGCCCGCAGCACCCCCGGGTCGCCGATCTCCGCCCGGTGGTCGCCTAGCATCGCCTGCCCAAGGAAGAAGGTGACGAAGCTGGTGGCCAGGCCGACGACGAGCGCGAGGCCGGTCGCGACCGCGATCTTGCTGGCCAGGAACGTCCCGCGCCGCGGTACGGCGGCCAGGGAGGTGCGGATCATGCCGGTGCTGTACTCGTTCGACACGACGAGCACACCGAACACGATCAGCGCGAGCTGACCGAGGCTCATCCCGGCGAAGCTGATGAACGTCGGATCGAAGGAGAGCCTGTCCCGCTCGCTCATGTTGTCGAACTCGCTGTTCGACAGACCCGAGATCAGCATCCCGAGGGCGATGGTGACCACCACGGCGAGGGACAGCGTCCACACGGTGGAGGCCACGGACCGGATCTTGGTCCATTCGGAGCGGACGACCTGGGTGGCTGCCATGCTCAGCTCCTCCTCCACTCACTGCCCCACGGCTGTTGCTGTTGCTGTAGCCGCTGCTGTGCGGGGGGCAGGGCGTCGGCGTGCGCGTGGTACTCCACCGACTCCGCGGTCAGTTGCATGAACGCCTCCTCCAGGGAGGCCTGTTGCGGGCTCAGCTCGTGCAGCACGACCCCGTGCCGCGCCGCCAGCTCACCGATCTGCTCGGCCTTGGTGCCGTCGACCTCCAACGCCCCGTCCCCGGTCTGAACCGCCGTGATCCCGGCCGTGTGCAGGACGTCGAGCAGCAGCTCCCGCTGCGGGGTGCGGATACGGACGTACGAGCGCGAGTTCCGCTCGATGAAGTCGGCCATGGACGTGTCGGCGAGCAGCCGCCCCTGTCCGATGACCACGAGGTGGTCGGCGGTCAGGGCCATCTCGCTCATCAGATGCGAGGAGACGAACACCGTCCGCCCCTGAGCGGCCAGCGATTTCATCAGGTTCCGGATCCAGTGGATGCCCTCGGGGTCGAGCCCGTTGACCGGCTCGTCGAACATCAGGATCCGTGGATCGCCGAGCAGCGCGCCCGCGATGCCGAGCCGCTGGCCCATGCCCATCGAGAAGCCCTTGGTCTTCTTCTTCGCGACCGCCGTCAGCCCGACCGTCTCCAGCACCTCGCGCACCCGCTTCGTCGGAATGCCGTTGCTCTGTGCGAGACACAGCAGATGGTTGAACGCACTGCGCCCGCCGTGCCAGGCCTTCGCCTCCAGCAGCGCGCCGATGTACGTGAGCGGGTCCTTGAGCTGGTCGTAGCGCTTGCCGTCGATACGGACATGGCCGGCGGTGGGGTGGTCGAGACCGAGGATCATCCGCATCGTGGTGGACTTCCCGGCGCCGTTGGGGCCGAGGAAGCCGGTGACGATGCCCGGTCTGACGGTGAAGGTGAGGTTGTTGACCGCCACCTTCTCGCCGTACCGCTTGGTCAGCCCCTCAAGCTCGATCATGCCGCCCACGCTAAAACGGGACAAAGCCCTCTGCCACCCCAGTGGCAGAGGGCTTTGCCAAAATTCAGCAGACGTGCGCCGGATCGTTACCGGGTCTGCTGGGCGGGAACCCCACGGGAGATCGGCTCGTCCTCGGCCGGGGTGCCGGCGGCGGCCACCGCGGCGCCCGTGAGCGTCGCCAGCATCTCGCGGACGTTCGTCAGCTGAGCGTTGATGCTGTCGCGGCGGTTGGTGAGCGCCGCGAGCTCGCGCTCGGATTCCGAACGGATGCGGTCGGCCTTGGCGTTGGCGTCCGCCACGATGTCCTCGGCCTGACGCTGGGCGGTCTCCACCGTCTGGCGGGCCCGGCGCTCGGCGTCGGTGCGCAGCTTCTCCGCCTCCAGACGCAGCTGCTCCGCGCGGTGCTCGATCTCCGCGAGACGCTTCTCCGCCTTCTGCTGACGCGACGCCAGGTCGCGCTCGGACTGCTCGCGGCGCTTGGCGAGGTTCGTCTCGAAGTCGGCGGCGGCCTGCGCGGCCTTCGCACGGGTCTCCTCGAAGAGGGCGTCCGCCTCCTCGCGCTTGGACTGCGCGTCCTTCTGCGCCTCGGAGCGCAGCTGGGACGCGTCGCTCTTGGCCTTCTCGACGATCCGGACGCCTTCGTCCTCGGCCTTGGCCTTGCGCTCCGCAGCGAACGATTCTGCGTCGTTGCGGACCTGCTGGGCCGCCGACTCCGCGAGCTCGCGGTGCTGCTCGGCCGCGCGACGTGCCTCCTCGCGCAGATCCTTGGCCTCTTCCTCGGCGAGGCGGAGGATCTTCTCGACACGCGCGCCGAGACCGGCGTACGACGGCTCTGCGTCGGTTACCTGAGCCTGGGCGTTCTGCGTCTCGAGGTGGAGCTCCTCGATGCGCTTTTCCAGAGCGGTGATGCGGGCGAGAGCGCTGTCACGGTCGGAGACGAGCTTCGAGATCCGTTCGTCCACCTGAGCGCGGTCGTACCCACGCCGCACAAGCTCGAAGCCGTAGGGGGAAGTGTCGCTCATGGGGTTCCTGTCGAATGAGACCGGTGAGGTGATAAGTGGAATCCTAGGGGCCGAAGCGGTGTGTCATCGAGCGGATACGTGTTTGATCTGGAGAATGAGACCCCTTTTGAGTGGCTAACCGTCGGACGGCTTGCCAAAAACTTGGTCAAAGGCCCCAGGAGACACCCGAACGCTCCCGCTTCGCTAGCCGTCTGATGACTTGCCACCCGATCGAGGTGCTCCCACCGTCGCACCCGCCTTGACCCCGCCGTCCTTCGCCGCGGACGGCGCCTCGAAGGACTCGAGCGCCTCCAGGACGTCCTGGACACGGGAGATCTCGGCGTTGATGTCCTCGCGGCGCCGGACCAGGACCTCCAGCTCGCGCTTGCCCTCCTCGACCGTGCGCCGCGCCTCGCGGACCGCCTCGGCCTTCAGCTCCTCGGCCTCCCGGATCAGCGTGGACCGCTTCTGCTCGGCCTCCTTCAGCAGCCCCTCGGCCTTCTTGACGGCGGCGATACGGACCTTGCCCGCCTCGGAGTTGGCCTCCGAGACCAGCTCCTTCGCCTTCGCCTGGGCCTTGGCCAACTGCTCCTCGGCGGCCTTGATGAGCGCGTCGCAGCGGTCGCCGGCCGACTTCATCGTCTCGGCCGACTCACGGCGGGCCCGCTCGTGCAGTTCCTCGATCTCGGTCGTGATGCGGTCGCGCAGCTCCTGCGCGCGCTCCCTGATCGAGGTGGCGTCCCGGCGGGCGCCGACGAGCAGCTCGTCCGCGTCCGTACGGGCCTTCTCGACCATCGAGTTGCCCTCGACCGTCGCCTCGGAGACCAGCCGGTCGGCCTCCTTGCGGGCGGCGCCCACCATGGTGTCGGCCTGCGCCTCGGCGTCCGCGGTCGTCTTGTGCGCCTGAGCCTGCGCCTCGGTGAGCAGCTTGTCCGCCTCGGCCGTGGACTCCGTGATGAGCTTGTCCACCTGCTCGGCCACGTCCTGGCGTCGCTTGCCGGCGTCCTTGCGGGCCTCTTCGAGAGTGCGCTCGGCCTCCTCGCGCGCCGCGTTGACCAGCCGCTCCGCCTCCGCGGCCGCCTCGGCCTTGACGCGCTCGGAGTCGCTGCGGACCCGCTCGGCATGCTGCTGGGCCGACCCCACCGTCTGCGCGGCCTCGGCGCGCAGCCGCTCCGCCTCCGACGTGGCGTCCCCGACCAGCTTCTCGGCCTTGGCGAGCGCGTCGGTGCGCACCCGGTCGGCCTCCGCGATCGTCTCCGACTGGAGCCGCTCGGCCTCCGAACGCGCCTCGGTGATGAGGGTGTCCGCCTGCGTCGCCGCGTCCGACCGGATCCGGTTGGCGTCCTCGCGGGCGTCGGCCCGGGTGCGCGACGCGGCCTGGTCGGCCTCGGCGATGGCGTCCGACGCCTCCGTACGCACCCGCTGGGCGTGCTCGGCGGCGTCCGACCGCAGCCGCTCCGCCTCGGCGATCGCCTCCCCGACCGTGCGCTCGGCGAGGGACTTGGCGGCCTCGGACTCCTCGTTCGCCTCGCGCCGGATGCGGCCCGCGTCCTCGCTGGCCCGCTCCCGCTCGGCGTAGGCGTCGGAGCGGACCCGGTCCGCCTCCTCCTGCGCCTCCCTGCGCGTACGGTCCGCCGCGTGCTCGGCGGCACTGCGCAGCCCGGCGATCTCCTCCTGGGCCTGCTCGTGCAGTCCCGACACGGAGTCGCGGACCTGCTGGGCGTGCTGCTCGGCCGCCGACACCATCTCGGTGGCGCGCCGGTCGGCCTCCTCGACCAGCCGGACCGCCTCGGCCTGCGCCTCCTCCACCCGCTTGCGGGCGGAGGCCAGCAGCTCCTCGCTCTGCTCGCGGGCCCGCTCGCGCTCCTGGTCGGCCTCCTGACGGGCGGAACCGAGGGTTTCCTCGGCCTCGCGACGGCGCCGGGCGGCCTCCTCCTGCGCGGCGGCGAGCGTCTCGGACGCCTCCGTGGCGAGCCGCTCGGCGGCGGCCTGCGCCTCCGCACGGACGCGGTCGGCGGTGTCCTGCGCCTCCGACTTCAGCCGCTCCGCCTCGGCCGCGGCCTCCGACCTGAGGCGTACGGCGATGGCCTCGCCCTCGGCCCGGGACGCGGACGCGTCCGACGCGGCCTCGTTGCGCAGCCGGTCGGCCTCCTCCTCGGCCTGCTGCTGGAGCGTACGGATCCGCTCGGCGGACTCGGCGCGCAGGCGGTCGGTCTCCTCGGCCGCCTCACGCCGGATGCGCGCGGCCTCCTCGCGGGCGTCCTTCAGCGCCTGCTCGGCCGTCGCGAGCCGCTGCTCGGCCTCGGAGTGAAGCCGCGCCAGCTCCTCGGCGGCCTCGGTGCGGCGGGCCTCTATGGCCCGCTCGGTCTCCTCGTGCAGCTCCCGCGCGGCCCGCTCGGCGTCGGACTTGATGCCCTCGGCCTGCTCGACGACCTCCTCGCGGTGCCGCTCGGCCTCCTGGCGGGTGCGCTGGAGGGTCTCCTCGGCCTGCCGGCGCAGCGTCGTCGCGCGCTCGATGGCCTCGGTACGGACCTTCTCGCTGTCCGTCGTGGCCTTCTGGCGCAGCTCGTCCGCGTCCTGCCTGGCCTTGGACAGCAGCTCCTCGGCGGTCTTGGCCGCCTCCTCGATCTGCTGGACGGCCTCCTTGCGGGCCTCCGCGCGGATCTTCTCACCCTCGGCGACGGCCTCGGAGCGCAGCTGCTCGGCCTCGCCACGCAGCCGACGGGCCTCCTCCTGGAGCTCGACCGTCTTGGCGCGGTACTCCTTGGTGTCGTCCTTCGCCGCGCCCTTGAGCTGCTCGGCGATGTCATGCGCCTCGGCGCGCAGCCGGTCCGCCTCGGCCTCGGCCTCCGTACGGATCCGCTCGGCCTCCTCGGCCGCGGCCTTGGTGGTGTTCTGCGCGTCCTCCTGCGCCTTGTTCAGCACGTCCTCGGCGGTCTTGGCCGCCTTGGACAGCTGGGTCGCGCTCTCCTCGGCGGTGACCGTGCGGGCCTTCTCTGCGGCCTCGGCGACGATCTTCTCGGCCTCGGCACGGGCGTCCGCGACGACCTGCTCCGCGTCCGCCTTGGTGCTCTCGGCCTCCTTGGTGGCCTCGCTGACCAGCCGGGCGACCTGCTCCTTCGCCGTACGCGTGCGCTGCTCGTTGGCCGACTCGGCGCTGGAGAGGGCCTTCTCGGCGGCCGTCTTCGCCTCGGCGACCAGCTTCTCGGCCTCGGACTGCGCCTTGCGCAGCGCCTCCTCGGCCTCCGCCATGCGCTGCTCGGCGGCCCGGCTGAGCTCGCTGGCCTGCCGGCGGGCCGCGTCCGACTCGGTCGCCGTGGAGCTGCGCAGCTGTTCGGCGTGGTCGGTGGCCTCCTGGGCCTGCGTCGAGGCGGCGTTCAGCAGCCGCTCGGCATCCGTCCGCGCGCGGCGCAGGATCTGCTCGGCCTCCGCGCGGGCCTCCTCGGCCGCGCTGGTGAGCCGCTGGCGGGCCTCGCTGGTGAGCCGCTCGGCCTCGGCGCGCGCGGTCGCCATGGCCTGTTCGGCCTCGGTGCGCGACTCGTCGAGGAGCCGACGGGCCTGCTGCTCGGTCCGGGCCCGCAGCTGCTCCGCCCACGCCACGTTCTCGTTGACGTGCGACTCGACGGTCTGCCGGCGCTCGGCCAGCTCCTGGTCCAGCTGCTGGCGGCGGGTCACCGCCTCCTGGTGCAGTTCGGCCTGCAACCGGGCCGCGTTCTCCGCGTGCTCCTGGAGGATCCGCTGGGTCTGCGCACGCGCCTGACTCAGCTCGCGCTCGGCCTCCTGGCGCAGCTGGTCGGCCTGGACCTGCGCGTTCCGCAACAGCTGCTCGGCCTGATAGCCGATGTCGCCGCCGTCGAAGGCGGGCCGGGACATGATGGTCCGCCGCGCCTCGTGCAGCTTGGCGCGCAGCACCTCGACCTGGTAGCCGAGGTCCTCGGCGTGCTGGATCGCCTTCTCCCGCTCGGTCTTCAGCCGATCCATCTCGGCCTCGAACCGAGAGAGGTGGTCGACGTCAGCCGCCGGCTCTCGCTCCTGGCGTTCGTAGCCCCGCACTGCGCGGTCCCATCCGTCCCCTGGTCGCAAGTCTCTCCATACGAGCACCGTCCATCCGCCGAACGGGGCCCCCGGGGAATGGTGTCAGATCAACGGCGGAGCACGGGCTGTTGCCCCACCCTCGTCCCCCGAAACCCGGACCCCGGAAACGGTCCCACCTTTGACGGGAGGGGCCGGGTCACCCTGGACTGAGCGGCGACCGCCCCCAACCCTACCGGCCCATATGTACGGAGGTCAGTGCTCAGGTGACTCAACAGGCGCCGAAGTGACCAGTTCTGTCAGTACGCCATGGCAATCCTTCGGGTGCAGGAAGGTGATTCGTGACCCCATGGAGCCGCGCCGGGGCTCTTCGTACAGAACGCGTACGCCCTTGTCCTTGATGTCGGCGGCGTCGCCGTCCACGTCCGCCGTACCGAAAGCGATGTGGTGGACACCCTCGCCGTTCTTGTCGAGCCACTTCGCCACGGTGGAGTCCGGGCGCGTGGGCTCGAGAAGTTGCAGGTAGGAGGCGCCGCCGTCGGAGGTGTCGTTGATCTTGAGCATGGCCTCGCGGACACCCTGCTCCTCGTTGACCTCGGAGTGGAACACCTCGAAGCCGTACGTGGCCCGGTAGAACTCCACGGTCTTGTCCAGGTCGAAACAGGCGATCCCGATGTGGTCGATTCGCGTCAGCATGGAATTCAGTGCAGCGCCCCGGAGGTGGTTACGCAACGTGCGCGCGATCACACTGACGGCCCGGTGACGGCACGGAGTGCCACTCAGTACATTCGAAGTAAACCCTCGTTCACTCCTCGGCTGTCCAGCTGGAAGGGGATCGCACCTCATGTCTTCTGGAACTACCTCTGTGATCGTCGCGGGCGCGCGTACGCCCATGGGACGGTTGCTCGGTTCACTGAAGTCCTTCTCCGGAGCCGACCTCGGCGGCTTCGCGATCAAGGCCGCCCTCGACCGTGCGGGGATCGGCGGCGACCAGGTGCAGTACGTGATCATGGGCCAGGTGCTCCAGGCCGGCGCGGGCCAGATCCCGGCGCGCCAGGCCGCGGTCAAGGCCGGCATCCCGATGAACGTCCCGGCGCTCACCGTCAACAAGGTGTGTCTGTCCGGCCTCGACGCGATCGCGCTCGCGGACCAGCTGATCCGCGCCGGCGAGTTCGACGTGGTCGTCGCGGGCGGCCAGGAGTCCATGACCAACGCCCCGCACCTGCTGCCGAAGTCCCGTGAGGGCTTCAAGTACGGCGCGATCGAGATGCTCGACGCGATGGCGTACGACGGTCTGACCGACTCCTTCGAGAACATCGCCATGGGTGAGTCCACGGAGAAGCACAACACCCGCCTCGGCATCCGGCGTCCCGAGCAGGACGAGATCGCCGCCCAGTCCCACCAGCGCGCGGCCGCCGCCCAGAAGAACGGCATCTTCGAGGCCGAGATCACCCCGATCGAGATCCCGCAGCGCAAGGGCGAGCCCGTCGTCTTCAGCAAGGACGAGGGCATCCGCGCCGAGACCACCGCGGAGTCGCTGGGCAAGCTGCGCCCGGCGTTCGCCAAGGACGGCACGATCACGGCGGGTACGTCGTCCCAGATCTCGGACGGCGCCGCAGCGGTCGTCGTCATGAGCAAGGCCAAGGCGCAGGAGCTCGGCCTGGACTGGATCGCCGAGATCGGCGCCCACGGCAATGTGGCGGGCCCGGACAACAGCCTCCAGTCCCAGCCGTCCAACGCCATCGCCCACGCCCTGAAGAAGGAGGGCCTGGAGGTCTCCGACCTCGACCTGATCGAGATCAACGAGGCCTTCGCGGCCGTCGCGGTGCAGTCAATGAAGGACCTCGGAGTGTCCCCGGAAAGGGTGAACGTCAACGGCGGAGCCATCGCCCTGGGTCACCCGATCGGTATGTCGGGTGCGCGGCTCGTCCTGCACCTGGCCCTGGAGCTCAAGCGGCGGGGCGGCGGCGTCGGCGCGGCCGCGCTGTGCGGCGGTGGCGGCCAGGGTGACGCGCTGATCGTGCGGGTACCCAAGGCCTGAGTTCTCCTGGCAGGACCCCGTAGGACCTCTTTCGTGAACGGAGCTGTGATGCAGGACGTCTCCACCCTGGTGGCCCAGGCCAGGGAAGGCCGGCCGCGGGCCGTGGCCCGGCTGATCTCCCTGGTGGAGGGGGCGTCCCCGCAGCTGCGGGAGGTCATGGCGGCACTGGCGCCGCTGACGGGCAACGCGTACGTGGTCGGGTTGACGGGTTCACCGGGTGTCGGCAAGTCCACCTCGACCTCGGCGCTGGTGACGGCGTACCGCAAGCAGGGCAAGCGGGTCGGCGTCCTGGCCGTCGACCCGTCCTCGCCCTTCTCGGGCGGCGCCCTCCTCGGCGACCGCGTCCGGATGTCGGACCACGCCTCCGACCCCGGCGTCTACATCCGCTCGATGGCGACGCGCGGCCACCTCGGCGGTCTGGCCTGGGCGGCCCCGCAGGCGATCCGCGTCCTGGACGCGGCGGGCTGCGACGTGATCCTCGTCGAGACGGTGGGCGTGGGCCAGTCGGAGGTCGAGATCGCCTCCCAGGCGGACACGAGCGTGGTCCTGCTCGCCCCCGGCATGGGCGACGGCATCCAGGCGGCGAAGGCGGGCATCCTGGAGATCGGCGACGTGTACGTCGTCAACAAGGCCGACCGCGACGGCGCCGACGCCACCGCCCGCGAGCTCAACCACATGCTCGGCCTCGGCGAGTCCCGCGGCCCCGGCGACTGGCGCCCACCGATCGTCAAGACGGTCGCCGCGCGCGGCGAGGGTGTCGACGAGGTCCTGGAGGCCCTGGAGAAGCACCGGGCGTGGATGGAGGAGCGCGGAGTCCTCGCCGAACGCCGCCGCGCGCGGGCCGCCCGCGAGGTCGAGACCATCGCCGTCACCGCCCTGCGCGAACGCATCGCAGACCTCCACGGCGACCGCCGGCTGGGTGCGCTGGCGGAGAAGATCGTCGCCGGGGAACTGGATCCGTACCGGGCGGCGGACCAGCTGGTGGCGGGGCTTACGCGGGCCTGAAACGCAGCCAACCTGAAGACGCGGGACGGTATCGATGTGCGACTCCGCCGCGCGGGCGACGAGCCACGACGCACCGCAGTCGCCGATGATCCGCGGTCCCCGGGCCGTCAGGCGCTACCTGCCGTCGGCCGTCAGTCGTCGTCGCCGTCACGGTCGTCCTGGTCCTGCGTGACCTTGCCCGTCTTCAGGTCGACCTTCCACTCGCCCTTCGTGGTCTCCACGTTCCAGACGGCGGGACCGTCGTCGTCCAGGTCGACGTCGGTGACAGTGCCCTTCGCGGCGCCGGCCCGGGCGGCCTCGCGGGCGTCCACACGCGCGCCCTTCAGCGCGGCGAGGTCCTCGCGGCCGTCGTTGTCGTCATCGTCGTCGCGCTGGGCGCCGAGGACCTTGCCGTTGTCGGTGGAGACCCGGACGTCGTAGTCGGAGCCGTCGCCCTTGACGACGTTCACCTCCCAGACGTGGGAGCCGTCGTCGTCCAGATCGGCGGAGACGGCCGTGCCCGGCGTGTGCTTGAGCGCGGCCGCGATCGCGTCGGCTGCCGTGACACGGGTGCCGTTGGCAGCCGTACGGTCGTCGTCGTCCCGGTCGTCCGCCTTGTCCTCGGCCGCGTCCTCCGCGCTGTCGTCCCGGTCGTCGGCGACCCGGACGGCCGACTGACGCTGTGTGGACGTGCTGTCGTCGTCACCGGACGCGTAGGCCGCGACGGTGCCGCCTCCGATCAGGGCCGCGGCGGCGACGGTGGCGATGACGATGTTGCGCTTCATGGGGGTTCCCTCCCGTTTTGCTGCGATTGCTTTCGACGGAGACCAATCTGCCGAACCGACGCTGAGAGGAACCTGAAGCCCCCTGAAGAGATCTTCAGCTTCGCTTTGCGAACCTTTACGCATGCGCCTGTTGATCGTGGAGGACGAAAAGCGGCTGGCCCTGTCGCTCGCCAAGGGACTGACGGCCGAGGGGTACGCCGTCGACGTCGTACACGACGGCAGGGAGGGGCTGTACCGGGCCTCGGAGGGGTCGTACGACCTCGTGATCCTGGACATCATGCTGCCCGGCATGAACGGCTACCGCGTCTGCGCCGCCCTGCGCGCCGCCGGCCACGACGTGCCGATCCTGATGCTCACCGCCAAGGACGGCGAGTACGACGAGGCCGAGGGACTGGACACCGGGGCCGACGACTACCTGACCAAGCCCTTCTCGTACGTCGTCCTCGTCGCCCGCGTCAAGGCGCTGCTGCGGCGCGGAGGACAGGGCGCCGGGGCCTCGCCCGTGCACGTCCACGGGGATCTGAAGGTCGACACCGCCGCGCGCCGCGTCTTCCTCGGCGACGGCGAAGTAGTCCTCACCGCCAAGGAGTTCGCGGTCCTGGAGCAGCTCGTGGTGCGGGCCGGTGAGGTGGTGTCCAAGGCGGAGATCCTGGAGCACGTCTGGGACTTCGCGTACGAGGGCGACCCGAACATCGTCGAGGTGTACGTCAGCACCCTGCGGCGCAAGCTGAGCGCCGGGCTCATCCGGACGGTGCGCGGGGCCGGCTACCGGCTGGAGAGAATGGAGGCGTCGCCATGAGCCGCCGGCTCTTCGGTTCCGTCCGGTCCCGGGCGACCCTGGCCGCCACCCTCGTCGTCGCCGTGGCACTGGTCGCTGCCGGTACCGCCGTACTGCTGTCGCTGCGGTCCAACCTGACCGGCCAGGCGGCAGCGGAGGCCGCGGGCACCGCACGGAACATCGCCGTCGAACTGTCCGACGGGCGGCCCTACGGCCGGCTGTCCGCGCTCGACGACGACGATCGGCCGGTCCAGATCGTCGACGAGAACGGGAACCTGGTCGCGGCCAGCGAGGACCTGGAGAAGATCAGCGGTACGGGCGTCGACGCCGTGCACCCGCGCACGGCCACCGGCGGCACGGGCCGCGAGGACGCCGACGACTCGGACGACCGCGCCTCCGGCCAGGCCCCCGAGGCCGGTGAGATCGGCACGGACACCGACTACAGCAACGGCTCCGCCACCCTCGACGGCAAGACCGCGGACTACCGTTTCGCCGCCGTCGAGGTCGAGTTCGAGGACAGGGGCACCCTCACCGTCCACGCCGGGGCGCCGCTCTCCGCCGAGCAGAGCGCCGTGGGTACGGCGTCGACCGCCCTGCTGATCGGATTCCCGCTGCTGCTCGCCGTCGTCGCGGGCGTCACCTGGCTGGTCACCCGGCGCGCCCTGCGCCCGGTCGAGGGCATCCGCACCGAGATGGCCGCGATCACCGCGTCCGAGGACCTCGCGCGCCGGGTGCCGGTGCCGGACACGCACGACGAGGTCGCCCGCCTCGCGCTGACCACGAACGAGACGCTGGCCGCCCTCCAGGCCTCGGTGGAACGCCAGCGCCGGTTCGTAGCCGATGCCTCGCACGAACTGCGCAGCCCGGTCGCGTCGCTGCGCACCCAGCTCGAAGTGGGCGCCGCCCACCCCGAGTTGCTCGACCTCGACGGCGCCGTGCAGGACACCGTACGGCTCCAGGCACTGGCGGCGGATCTGCTGCTGCTCGCCCGTCTGGACGCGGGAGAGAGACCCGGTGACACGCGGTTCGACCTCGGCGCGCTGGCCCGGCAGCAGGCCGAGGGGCGCGCGGGTGTGACGGCGGACACGCAGGCCGTGGAGGTGGCGGGGTCGCGGGCACAGGTCGGGCGGATCCTCACCAACCTGCTGGACAACGCCGGGCGGCACGCCCGCTCGGCGGTCACGGTGACCGTCGACCGGCAGGGGGAGTGGGCCGTCGTGGCCGTCGCCGACGACGGGGACGGGGTGGCCGAGGCCGACCGGGAGCGGATCTTCGAGCGGTTCGTCCGGCTGGACGAGGCCCGCAGCCGCGACGACGGCGGTGCCGGTCTTGGCCTGGCCATCGCCCGCGACGTCGCCGTACGGCACGGTGGCACGCTCACCGTTGGCCGGGCGCCGGCGGGCGGAGCCCTGTTCGAACTCCGCCTGCCGCAGGCTCACTGACCCCGGGGGCCGGGGTTACGGACGTCCCCGCTGGCCGCGCAGGTGTTCGGCGATGGGCTTGAGGGCCTTGTCGAGCTCGGTCAGGGAGTCGAGGGACAGCAGGTCGATGAAGTGCCTGCGCACCGACGCCACATGATGCGGCGCGACCTTCTGCATCGTCTCCATGCCGTGCTCGGTGAGGACCGCGTAGAGCCCGCGGCGGTCGGACTCGCAGTTCTCACGCCGGACCAGGTTCGCGTTCTCCATCCGGGTGATCTGGTGGGACAGGCGGCTCTTGGACTGGAGGGTGGCCGACGCGAGGTCGCTCATCCGCATCCGTACGTCCTCCGACTCGGAGAGGTTCACCAGGATCTCGTAGTCGTTCATCGTCAGGCCGAACGGCTGGAGGTCCTTCTCGAGCTGGTACGTCAAGAGCCTGTTGACCTCCAGGTGGGTGCGCCAGGCGCACTGCTCCGCATCGGTCAGCCAGTGGGTGGCCGTCTCGGTCTCCATGAATGAAGTCTACCTAAAAAGTTGAAAGGCGAACTAGCGAGGGTTTTCTGTGACATCCCTGTGTGCGCACACGTTCGATGTCACACTCCGCAGACTACCGCTCACAGCCCGAAGCGACGCTGGAGGTCTCCGAGCTGTCCGGGAAGGCGCTGTGTGCCGGCCGTCTGTGAAGGGCTTGTGTGCGTCCCGCCGGCACCCGGTACTCCGGCCCCCGACGGAACTGCCCCCGTGGCCTGCTCGGCCATCAGGGTCTCGGTCGACTGGAGCAGGACCGTACCGGCTCCGGCGAACTCGAACTGATGCTCCTCTCCGGAGGCCCCGCCGAGGCCTGTCAGTGCACGTAGACCGCCCATTACGCCGGTCATGTAGCCATGGTCGTAGTGGTGGCACGGCGACGGGCAGTCGGCCCAGCCGACGAGCGCCTGCGGGTCCACCCGGATCGGGGGTTCCATGAACACCACCGGACCGTTAGATGCGGCCACGAACTTTCCGGTTCCGATCAGTGTCAGAAAACCCGGCACGATTGATTGCTTGAGGGCAAGACTTGGCTGAAAAGCGAGCAGGTTGCCCGAGCGAATGGTCAGGTTGCCGTCTTCGAGGTCGTACGAATTGACGTCGAAGGCCCGGTCAGCGAGCAGCATCTTGCCGGAGCCCGCCGCCACGACCCAGTCACTGGCGTGCAGTGGCGAATGAAAGGACGTACGGACAAGCTGGTCGAGTCGCCCGTGCCCGACGCCGTTGAACTCCATCGAGCCGTAGTAGGCGATCATCTTCCCCTTCTGAAGGAACCACTGGCTCCCCTTGAGCTCCACGCAGAAGGTGTAGGCGTTGACGTTGTCGTCGCAGGGCAGCGTCATGGGGTCGAACACGGTCGGACCCGCACCCGGATACTGGCTCACAGCTTCTCCTCCGAAGCCTGGACGTACACCGCACCGCTTCCGCTGAGCTCCAGCTGGAAGGCCTCACCGGAGCCCCGGCCCACCATGTCGCGCCAGCCCAGCGCGGTGGACAGCTTGTTGCGCACGTCGCCGTGGTGGGCGACGTAGGCCTGGGGGTCCACATGGACCGGGCGCTGCGGGGTGATCGGAATCTCGAAGACACCACCGTGTGCCATGACGGCCACGGCCCCGTGCCCCTTCAGGGTCGTCGTGAACAACCCCTGCCCGCTGACCTGCCCCCGCACCATGCCCATGACCCCGCCCTGCGAGCCGAGGAACATCGTGCCCTGCTGGAGGGTGCCCTCGAAGGCGAGGAGGCGGTCCGCCTCGACGCACAGGGTGTCGCCGGAGAGGTTGATCACCTGGACGTGATGCCCGCCGTGCCCGAAGAGCACGGTCCCGCTGCCCTCGACGGCCATCAGCGGGGTGTCCTCGTTCGCCACCCGGCGCCCGATCATCGACATGATCCCGCCCTGACCGCCGCTCATGTTGGGAGTGAAGGACACCTCGCCCTTGTAGGCGAGCATGGCCCCGCGCTGGCTGAACAGCCGCTGCCCCGGCATGACGGTCGCCTCGACCATCTTGGAATTGATCTCGCGGAAGCCCATCTCACACGTCCCCCGCGATCGTGTTCCGCTCGCTCGGCTGTACGTACACCAGCCCGTCCCCTTCGAACCGGATCTGGAAGGCCTCGCCGCCGCCTTCCCCCATGAACGTGCGGAACGTCACACCGGACTGGAAGGACTGCCGCAGATTCCCCTGATGGGCCACGTAAGCCCCCGGATCGACGGTCAACGGGTACTGCGAGCTGACCCGCAACACCACGGCCGGACCGTCCGACATGATCGCCGCCTGGCCGTGCCCCTCGACGGTGGTCGTGAACAGCCCGTTCCCCTGTGAGGCGCCGCGCATCCCGGTAAAGCTGGTCCCTGTCCGCAGCCCCGCGTCCGTGGCGAGCAGATTGCTCGACTCGACGTACAGCTTGTCGCCCTGGAGGCTCACCAGGTTGATCTCGGAGGCCCGGTCCGCGAACCAGCACGTCCCATGCCCCTTCACCTCCATCACCGTCATCTGCTCACCGGTGAGCCGCCGGGTCACCATGCCCCGCAGGCCCTCACCCCCACCGCTCATCTTCTTGAAGGTCATCTGCCCGTCGTACGCGACCATCGAGCCGTTCTTCGCCTTCACGGCATCCCCGGTCATGTCGACGGCGAGCACCTTGCTGCCTTGCAGTCGGAACATCGCCACGCAGCGAAGGTAACCGCCGGTGCCCACCGCCAACAGATCCTGGGGGTGGACTTCACCCCTGACGCCACCCCGAGGCCGACCCACCCCCCGGCGTTTGCCACAATGGACGAGCGTTTGTGCTTGCGTTCACAAGCTCAGTCCGAGCGACCGACGTCTCTCCCCCGAAACCACCCAACCCACCGAAGGTGACCCGTGGACATCAAGACCGCCACCGCCCTCCGCCGCCTCCGCCTCGTCTCGACCCCCGAGGCGGTGTCGTTCCTGCTCCTGCTCGTCTGCTCGGTGCTGAAGCGGACCACGGACTTCAACGCGGTGCCCGTGATGGGTGCGGTCCACGGCGTCCTCTTCATCCTGTACGTGATCTTCTGGGCGGACGCCTGGAACCGTGCCAAGTGGCCGCTGAAGACCGCCGCCCTCTACTTCGTCCTCTCCGTCCTGCCGACCGGCGGCTTCTTCGCCGACCGCAAGCTCAAGCGCGAGGCCGAGGACGCGGTCATCGCCACCCGCGCCCGTAAGGAAGGGATCGTCAACGCATGATCGTCGCGTTCTCCGTGACACCGCTGGGCGTCGGCGAGGACGTGGGGGAGTACGTCGCCGACGCCGTCCGAGTGGTCCGGGAGTCCGGCCTGCCCAACCGCACCGACGCGATGTTCACCTCCGTCGAGGGTGAGTGGGACGAGGTCATGGACGTGGTCAAGCGAGCCGTGGCCGCGGTCGAGTCCCGCGCGCCTCGCGTCTCCCTTGTCCTCAAGGCGGACATCCGCCCCGGCGTGACGGACGGTCTCACCTCCAAGGTCGAGACGGTGGAACGCCACCTGGCCGACTAGCCGCCGTACCCAAGTCCCCGTCCGGCCCCGGGGACTCCACCGCGCCCTCCTGCCCGACCCCGGGGGTCTCTCGCCCCCGCCGCCCCTACCCGTCCCATCCCCAGGGGCTCCGCCCCTTCCACCCCGCCAGGGGGCTCCGCCCCCTGGACCCCCGTCGGCCTGCACGGCCTCGTCCTCAAACGCCGGACGGGCTGGAGGTGTCCGGGCCTGCGGGTGGGTTGAAGGGTGCGGGGCTGCATCGCCCCACAGGGGCGCGGGGAACCGCGCGACCAGCCCCCACCGGCCGTCGATCGCGCATCCGGCATCATCCGCCCGTCGGGGGCGAGATGGGGCGATGGCCCCACCGGGCCGCAGTCGCCCGCGGCGCGAAGGGGACGTGTCGGGGAGTGCCCGCCCGCAGAGTCCGGTGTCAAGGAACAGGACCTCTCGCGCAACGCCTGCCACCGGACCGAGGACGGACACCCCCCGGCGCGGCCCCGACCTCAGTCCGGTGTCAAGGGACAGGACCTCTCGCGCAACGCCTGCCACCGGACCGAGGGCGGACACCCCCGGCGCGGCACCGACCCACCCACCCACCGAACCGCGCCACGCGCACCCCCACCGAACACCAGCAGGCCGCCGCAGGCATCCCTCGCACCCCGACCCACGCACCGAACCGCCACGCGCACCCCCACCGAACACCAGCAGGCCGCCGCAGGCATCGCATCCCTCGCGTCCCTCGCATCTCGCGTCACGTCGCACCCAACCCACGCCCCAGCGACGGCACATGCCCCACCCCCCGCGCCCAGCCCCCCGCACCCACCCCCGCAGATCCCTCAATTGGCCCGCGTGGCTCGCGGACCCCAGG
>NZ_JAGMUL010000096.1 GCF_019049285.1 Streptomyces sp. AC550_RSS872 | reverse complement strand
GGGGGGGGCGGTCGGGGGAAAGCGGCGCTGCGGAGTCGGTCCAGGCAGGCCGGCACGGGTGGCTTGCCCGGCCGTCAGCCGTTCTGTGCGAGGTTCTTCCGGTACAGGGCGATGGCCTGCTCGGTCGGGTAGTTGGGGACCGTGACGGTCTCGCCCGTCACCTTCGACACCACGATCTTGGCGCCGCCGGGTGGAGCGGGCTGCGGTCGGCCGGACGCGTCGACGCTGGGCGGGAAGACGGCGTAGACCAGGTAGCCGATGTCGAACTCGTGGACGTTGAGCTCGGCGGGGGTGCCGTCGGGGAGTTTGGGCTCGGCGTAGCGCGCGCGAACGATCTGGATGGCTTCGTCAGGGGTTGTGGGTGGCGTTTCGGGAGCCATGGGTCTCCTGTTCGCTGTTCGGGTTGTGGTCGGCCGGCGCCTTGGCTAGGTGGGGAACTCGCCGTACCAGCTGCGGTCGAGGAGGCATTTCGGCAGGTATGGGGTCTCGACGTCGATGGTGAAGCCGGAGTCCCGGGCGAGGCAGGTGATGGCCAGGGGGCCGAGGGCGATGAGTCCGTCGGAGTCGCGGGCTCGTTCCTCGTCGCGGGTCCAGTAGTCCTTGTGCCATTCGATGGTCTTGGCGAGTTCGGTGTTGAAGCGGTCCTGGTCGCCGCGCACCAGCTGGGTGAGGAGGTTCATGGGCGGGTACATGAGGTTCAGTACGGCGCTGCGTGAGGCGGGGCGGAGCACGTCGGGGTCGGTGGCGTCCACCGCGGCGAGGAGTTTGTCGCCGAGGTCCGGCTGCCTGAGCCAGTACGCCTGGAGTGCTTCGACCCAGAGGTACATGTATTCCTCGAAGCCGCCGACTTCGCGCAGCACGGAGACGGGGACCTGGCACAGGTCGTTCGTCCGCTGCCGCTCACGGCAGACGCAGGACAGCCAGAACGCTGTGAGCCAGTTCCCCGCGTCGGCCCAGGGGCCGGTGCCGGAACGGAAGACGTGCTTTTCGTGGCCGACCTCGCATTCGACGGTGGGCGTCGTGGCGCGGGCGGCGACGAAGAGGGCATGACCGATCTGCATCGCGGTGACACAGGCTTCCCAGGTCTCCACCTTGTCGGCCTCGGGATCCCCCGAGCAGCGCCTGTCGAGGGCGGTGGTCGCCGAGCTCAGGGCCATCCCGAACCACTCGGGGTTCTCCCTGAGGTCCTCGAGTTCACCGTCCAGCCTTCGTGCGAGCACCTTCAGCACCTGAGGCAAAGCGCCCGTGGGGAATTCATGACGTGGAATCTGGTGCATTTTCATCCTTCTCGGGGAGCCTGATGTCGTATTCCTTCATCTGGTATCCCTCGTGGGTCTTCGTGTCGGGGTTGGAGTTCCCCTTCACCAGCATGTACTTCACGCGGCCTTCCTTGAGGGCCGTGCGCAGGTTCTCTGCCAGGTCCAGTTCATCCTGGGCCGCCTTACGCAGTTCCGCGGCCTTGACGGGGTCGCTCTCCGCGTCCGCGTCGTCCAATCCTTTCAGACCGCGCTTGTCCATCTCGTGCAGGATCGCCTTGAAGTACTCCCGGGTGCCTTGGGAGACCTGCTTGATAGCCGGGCCTACCGCGTCGCCGTCGGCCTCCTGGTTCTCCTCCCCGGTCGTGTCCTGCCCGTGCTGGTCATCCTCTCCGGGTGCGGGACGGTCGGGGTCGTTCGCATCGGGTGGAAGCCCCTGACGGTCTCCCTCCGGGGCTCGCAGGGAACCCTTGCACTCGACGACGACGTAGTCGAACTCGGTCTCGTTCGGTGGTGCATCCCATATCTGATCAAAGCGATTGTTTCCTTCGGCGCGGTTATCGATACGGACGGCGCCTTCGAATTCATTGGGGATCGCGTGAAATTCGGCGACTTCGTCTCCGTACCGCTCGCTCTCCTTGCCCCTCGCCGCGTGGAATGGCCGGTGCTCGTCGTCTGCCTCCTTGAAGGCGGCCCTGTTCTCAGGAGTGTCGTTGGCCTTGAGCGCCTTCTGTGCCGCTTCCCTCTTCGCGTGCGGAGCCCTGTCGGCCTCGATGGCGTCCGCCCGGGACGCGGCACGCTCGTCGAGTCTGTCGAGGGTCTCCTGGGAGGGACTCCCATGAGTCCGGCCTACCGGCGGGACATCCGGGTCGACATACGTCGGATCCTCGGCCTGGGGGACTCTGCTCGCTGCCATCCACGGTTGCTGAGGGTCGCCAGTGGCACGCAGTATGGGCAGAAAGTGCCCCTTGTACTTGGTTTTGCTCGAGTGCCGGTACGGACGGCCGTTTGAGTCCGTTCGGTAGTGCTTGTCGAAGAAGTCGGGATCGGTATTCGCCAGGTGGACCATGTGGTCGATCCACTCTTCGTCCGTCCTGGGGTCGTTGATGGGGTCGCCCGTCGGCTGCGCTGGGCCCTCTGGGCGCTGCGGTGTCGCCGGCTTCGCTGTGTGCGCAGGGCTCTCGGGAGCGACTTCCCCGTACAGGGGCTTCTTGCCCGCCGTGGCGTCGTTGATGTGCCGGGATGCGTCGGCGTTCCTGCCGTCGGGCAAACTCTCGCGAGTCGGGACCGTGGAGTCCCTCGTCATGCCGCTTGGCCGGTCGCGGTGATCGTTCGCAGGCGCCTCGGCCCCGTCGTCGGACCGCGTCTGGTCCGGGGTCTCGGACCGATCCTTGTCCGGGGTCCCCGACCGCGGGTCATCGTGACCGGGACGCGTCTGATCGGGTCGCGGCGAGGTCTCCGGGCGCTGACCGTCGGGTCGCCCGTCGGCCTCCGGCCTCCTCTGCGTGGGGTTGTCCCGGTGAGGGTCCGACGTGCGCGGGTCTGAAGCGCGAGGATCGGACGTACGCGGGTCCATGGTGCGGGGATCCGTGATACGAGGGTCCGTGGTGCGAGAGTCAGCTGTGCGTGGGTCGGCGGCCCGCGGGTCCGCGTTCTGCTGGTGCGGGACGGATGTACGCGGGTCCGCAGGCGTCGTGTTCTGCTGAGATGTGCCCCGGTCGGTCGTGGGGTTGTTCGGGCTGTCGGTCTCAGTCCGGGGAAGAGGCGTGCTCTTGTCCGGTGTGCCGTTGTCGGAAGCCGTGTCGGTGGGCGACTGCCGGTGTTCCGAGGCCGAGTCGGGGCGTGTCGCCTCGTCCGGGCGTGACTGCTGCTCCGGTGTAGCCGCTGTCTCCGGGGACCGTTCACGCCCATCGGGCGTGCCCTCCGGCTTGGACGTGCTCGGGTCGGCTGTCGACGGCTGCGTGGCGTCCGCGCTGTTCGATGAATCCGGGGGCGGCGGGGTTGCCGACTTGGCGGGGTCCGTTGCCGTGTCGGGGTTGTCGCCCTGAGCCGGGGTGTTGTCCGATGCGTCGCTCTGCGCGTTCTGGTTGGTCTCCGACTGCCCGTCGTTCTCGGAATTCTCCGGCTGCGAGGCGTCGTCGTTCTGGTTCTGAGCCTCGTCGTTCTGGCTGTCGGAGTCCTTGGAGTCCTTCGAGTCCTCGGTGTCCTTGTCGTCGGACGTGCTGGTGTCGATGGGGTTGCGGTCGGCGTCCAGCGGGATGTGCCAGACGTGCTTGGCCTGGTCGATGTGGAGGGGCTTGTCGCTGACCTCTCCGCTCTGGGTGTCGATCCACACGATCTTGCCGTTGTGGTTGACGACGTTGAAGGCATGGCCGCCTCCGCCGGGCCAGTCGACCTGGACGATGGCCGCCGAACCGGGGCCGGCCTGCTGAAGGGTGGAGGCGATGTTGTTGGCGGTGTTGGGGTCACCGCCGGGACCGGCGTAGGTGTGGGCCGCGCCGGTCCAGCGGATCTGGTTGGCGTTCGCGTTGTCCTCGGGGGTGAACGGGTTGTGCTTGCCGTTCTCGTCGAGGTCGACGGTTCGCGGGGCCGAGACCTGGGGGTTTCCGTACCAGGTCTCCAGGAACGAACGGGAGCAGTCGGCACAGTTGTTGCTGCGTCCCGGCACCGTGTTGCCGCCGTCGTTCTGGAGCTGGGTGTAGGGGCCGAAGGGGTCGGGGAAGCGCTGCGGGGTGCCGTCCTCGTTGTGCGGGACGGCGTCGGCCAGTGCCTGCTGGTCGGCGGGGTCGGGCTGGGACAGGCCGCCCGGCTGGTGGTCCAGGTCGGAGCGGATGTCGTCGAGACTGTCCTGTTGAGGCTGGCTCTGGTTGCCGGGGGTGGCCTGGGGCGAGCCCGGGTTCTGGGGTGTGGGGTCCGCGTGTGACGGTGACGGCGAGACACCTGGGGTCGTGACGACCGTGTGGATCGGCACAGCCGTCACTTGCTGCTGCTTTCGATCCCGGTCATCCCGGTCATCCCGGTCGGGTCGCGTGTTCTCCGCCTGGGGGGACTGCGCGGCGGGCTGCTGCGGAGCGTTCGGCTTTGGGTTCGGGTTCGGGTTCGGGTTCGGGTTCGGCGGAGTGTTGGGCGTGTTGCCCGCAGGCTGGTGTGGCCGGGGCGGGGTGGTGCCGGGGTCGGCGCTCGGCTGGTTCGGAGTGCCGGGCGTGTGGGCGCGGCCTGGCTGTGTCGACGGGCTCTGGTTGTTGCTGCCCGGGGTCGAGGCTCGGTCAGACCCGTTGTTGGAGGAGCCGGCGGGCGACGTCGTCGGGGTGCCGGCGGTAGGGGACGGCGTCCTGGATGGCGACGACTGGGCCGGGTTCTGGTTCGGGGTGGTCTGATTCGGGTTCTGGCTCGCGGGCGAGTGCGTGGTCGGGCCCGGGTTCTGGCCGGGTGTACGGGTGCCGGTCGAGTCCGCGGTGTTGCGCGGCGGCGTGCGGTCGCCCGGTGGGGTGCTGGTGTTGTCCCGGTTCGGGGTGCGGTCGCCCGGTGTGGTGCCCGGGTTGTCTCGGGACGGGGTCCGGTCGCCGGGCGTGGTGCCGGGGGCGTTTCGTGGCGGCGTGCGGTCCCCTGGCGTCGTGCCAGGACTGTTCTGGGTCGGATTGCTCTGGTTCGGCACGCGGCTGTCCGCCGTACCCGGAGTCCGGCCGTCGGAGCCGGGCGTTCGGGGATCCGGCGTCTGCGACGGCGTAGCCCGTGGCGTCGTCGAGGGCGCGGTGGAGCTCGGAGTTGAGGCAGGCCCGGATCCAGTGGCGGACGCGGTGGTGCCCGGCGTCGAGGCAGGCGTACTACGAGGCGTCGCAGGAGACGTAGGGCTCGGAGTTGAGGCAGGTCCCGTCCCCGTGGTGGAGGGCGTGCCAGCCGTACTGGCGGAAGGATTCCTCGCCGGACCGGAGCCGGGATTCGGGCTCGTAGCGGACGAGGGACCGCCACCGGAGGCACCCGGGCCGTGGTGCCCACCCGGAGCCGCACCCCCCGTGGAAGGTGCCGTGGGCGACGTCGGCATGCCCGAGCCGCCACCGTCCGACCGGCCCCCGGAACCGGCGGGAGACGAGTCCGCCGTCGGCGTGGGCGCCGCGTTGGACTGCGTGGGCGCGCTGGCGGCCAGCCCGTCGATCTGGGTGCCGATCGAGCCGCCCCCCGGCGAGGACGACGTACCACCGGACGACGAGGCTGTAGGCGTGGACTGCGGGCTCGGGGACGAAAGGCCCGATACGGGGGAGCCGCCGCCGGAGTGAGAAGGGCCGGAGGTGCTCGGAGTGCTGGACGAGCCGTTGGAGTCGGATCCGTTGGCGGACGGCCCGCTGGGCGAGGGGTCGTCGAAGTCGGACAGGGACGAGCCTGGGGTCTGCGTAGGCCTCGCGTACGGAGAGTCCGAGGAGGACGGGTTCCCGGAGTCGGACCCCGGCCCGGGGCCGGAGTCGGGGCCCGCACCGATGTTGGGCGCCGGGATGTCGTTGCCACCCGTGTCGGCGGATATGCCGCTGCCTATGTTCGCGCCGGGGATGTTGCCGTTGCTCGAACGCGTCGACGTGTTGGAGTCCGAGTCCGACGAACTCGAATCGGAGGACGAAGAATCGGATGAGGAGGAGTCGGAGGACGAAGAGGAGCTGGAACTCTCCGACCCGCTGCTGGAGTCGCTACCGATGTCACCACCCGGCAGGTCCGACCCCGACGCACCGTCGTACCCGTCGATCCGGCTGTCGACCGCGTGCCGCGCCCGGCTGCCGGCCTTCTGGCCGAGGCTGTCGCGCAGGCCCTCGGCGAAGGTCTGCGGGCTCTGCCGGAGGGCGTCGAGGCCCGCCTCGCCGCCGGCCTTGAGGGTGGCACCGACGTCGTAGCCCTCCTGGGCGCCGAAGCCGACGTTGACGGTCTGGCGGATGAGGTCGGTGATGATCGCCTCGATCGCCGAGATCGCGGGTTCCTTCATCGTCTCGATGATGGCCTCGATCAGGGCTTGCTTGAGCTCGTCGAGGAGGCGCCGGACTATGAGGCGGGCGGCCTGGGTGGCGCCCATTCCCGCTACCGAGGACAGACCGAAGGTGAAGGGCGCGGCGGCAGCGGCGGCGGCGATCTGGATGGCCAGGGCGATGAGCTGGGCGATGACCGCCCACTTGGCGAACTCGACGAGGTAGGCGCAGGCCTCCAGCACGTTCGCGATGAGGAACGCGGCCTCGGCGGCGTTGCGGAGGTAGCCGTCGTTGCCGCCGCCACCGTCGAACTTCTCGTACGTCTTGGTGAACTTGTCGATCGACTCACCGGCGTTGTGCGCGGTGACCTGGCGGGCGGCACCGTTCGCCGTGGTGTGGAGCTCGTTGACCTTCTCGCCGAACTCCCGCCATACGGCGGCGCAGTCTCTGAGCTTGTCCTCGTTCGCCGTGGGCCACTTGTAGCCCAGCATCTCGAGGACCCACTCGAGCTCGTCCGGCAACATCATCGCCACAGCAGAAAGCACCCCCGTCGGACTTCACGGCCGTACACATCCCTCACCAGCCAAGGGAAATCACACAGGAGCACAGCCGTCCGCAAAGTTTACGGACTCACCTGCCGGTGACTTCAGGGGTTTGCTGTCACAAGTCCGTTGCAGGCCGCCGCGGTTGTCCGGAGGGGTGCGGCAGGAGTCGGGCCGTTCACTTCCCGCGCACAACGCTGCCTCGGCATCTGCCTCACCAGCGCTTCTCGGACGCTGGGGGTTGCCTGCGGGGTCCTGGGAGAAGGGGGCCGCTGAGCCCGCTCCATCGGCCCGACCAATCCGCACGAGGACGGCCGCCGCCCACTGCGGTGGACGGCGGCCGTAAGACCATCTACACGGAATCCACGCGGGGTGGCCCTATTCCGCCGCCACCCCGCCATTGTGCGGCGCCGGCTCCAGATCGAACTCCCCGTCCCGCGCCCCGAGGACGAACGCCCGCCACTCCGCCTCCGTGTAGCGCAGCACGGTGTCGGGATCCAGGGACGACCGCATGGCCACGGCCCCCTCCGGCAGATACGCGATCTCGACGCGCTCCTCGTGCTCCTCGGTGCCGGGCGCGCAGAGCCACTTGACCCCCGAGATGTCGAGGGAGTACAGCTCGTCCCGCTCCCGCTCCTTGCGCGCCTTGGTGTCCTCGGCCTGAGTCCCGACCTCGTTGTTCTGTGGCTCGGTAGCCTCGGTCATGCTGCTGGGCCTCTTCCTGACGTGCGAATGCGAACGACGTGTGCGTCTCACCCTACTTGCGCTGGAGGTTCTCAGGCCGCGCAAGGGGAAGGTCACACGACGGGGTCAGAGGTCCTGGCGAGGGCGCAAGGTGCCCTTGACGGCCCCGGACGGAACCTCCACCTGACCGTCGTACTCGGCCATCGTCTTCTTCCAGATGTCGTTCTGCGCGGCCTCGTTCTGCTCGTGTGCCACGCCCATCCGGGCCAGGGCGGCTCCCATCCCGGCGATCCGCTCCGCCAGGCTGCCCATCGAGTCGTACATGCCGTCACGCAGGCCCTCGTAGACGACGCCGAACTTCTCGCCGATGTCGTCGTCACCCCACGGCGGGGTGTCACCCTTCTCGAGGGCGGTCAGGCCGGTCGTCAGCTTGTGCACGGCCTTGGAGAACTCCACACCGGCGTTGAACATGTGGAATCCCTCGGTCTTCAGTACCTCAGGATCGGAGTCCATGTAGTCCGACGGCACAACTGCCCCCCGTGGCTCGTCATTTCTGTCGCGACTCCACCTTAGCGGCGCGCACACGGGCAACGAAGAGGGGCGGCACCCCGCATGGGTACCGCCCCTCCTGCTCTACCGAGCCGTTCCTCAGAACCGGTTGGGCAGCCACCCCGTCTGGATCAGCTGCCCGCCCCGGCGGCGCGTGTGGAAGTACCCACGGCCGGGCGGCAGCTGCGTCGCCGTGATGTTGCCGAGCAGCGCGCCCTCGGACCGGTCGCCGGAGAGCACGAGGCCCTGGGCGCCGAGCTCGCGCATCCGCTGCATCACCGGCTCGTACAGCGACCGGCTCGCACCGCCCGAGGCGCGCGCGATGATGACGCGCAGACCGATGTCACGGGCGAACGGCAGGTACTCCAGGAGCGGGGCCAGCGGGTTCACGCCGGTCGCCACCAGGTCGTAGTCGTCGACGATGACGAACGCGTCCGGGCTGTTGTACCAACTGCGGTTGCGCAGCTGCTCGGGCGTGACGTCCGGGCCGGGCATCCGGCGGTGCATCGAGCCGGCCAGGCCCTCCAGCGTCTCCGTCAGGGCGGGCGCCGAGGCGCAGTACCGCGACAGGTGCGAGTCGGGCACCCCCTCCAGGTGGGCGCGCCGGTAGTCACCCATGACGATCTTCGCCTGATCCGGCGTGTAGCGCTCGGTGATCTGCTTGACGAGCAGCCTCAGCATCGCCGACTTACCGGACTCGCTCTCACCGAACACGATGAACAGCGGGTCCGTCTCGAAGTCGACGAAGACCGGCGACAGCGACGACTCGTCGATGCCGATGGCCATACCGCGCTCCGGGTGCTCGAAGCCCTTGGGCAGCCGGTCCGCCGGCATCATCGTGGGCAGCAGGCGTACGGCCGGAGCGTGCTGGCCCTGCCAGTTGTCGTTGATGCCGCGGATGAGGATCGACGTCGCCTCGGACAGGTCGTCCGTCTCCGAGGAGCCGTCGACGCGCGGCAGCGCCGCCATGAAGTGCAGCTTGTCCTGCGTCAGACCACGGCCCGGCACGGTGGCGGGGACGTTCTGGGCGACCTTGCGGTCGACCTCCGACTCCGTCGGGTCACCGAGGCGCAGCTCGATGCGGTTTTGCAGCATGTCCTTGAGCGCGGGCCGCACTTCGGTGTAGCGGCTGGCCGTCAGGATCACGTGCACACCGAAGCCGAGGCCGCGCGTGGCGATCTCGGTGACGGTGGCCTCGAGCATCTCGTAGTCCGTCTTGAACGTGGCCCAGCCGTCGACGACGAGGAAGACGTCGCCCCAGGGCTGGTCCGGCAGCTGGCCGGAGTTCCGGCGCTGACGGTAGGTCTGGATCGAGTCGACGTTGTTCGCGCGGAAGTACTCCTCGCGCGCGTTCAGGATCCCCTCGACCTCGCTGACCGTACGGCGCACCTTCTCGGCGTCGAGACGGTTCGCGACCCCGCCGACGTGCGCCAGCTCCTCCATCGAGATCAGACCGCCACCGCCGAAGTCCAGGCAGTAGAACTGCACTTCGGACGGCGTGTGGGTGAGGGCGAACGACGAGATGAGCGAGCGCAGCAGCGTCGACTTGCCGGACTGCGGACCACCGACGAACAGACCGTGACCGGCACCGCCGGAGAAGTCCCGGTACAGCACGTCACGCCGCTGCTCGAACGGCTTGTCCACCAGACCGACCGGCACGTTGAGCCGGCCGAGCGCCGTGTAGTCGGGCGCGGTGAGACCGCGCTCGGGGGAGACGGCGAGCTGGGGGAGGAGCTGCTCCAGCGAGGGCGCCTCGTCCAGCGGGGGCAGCCACACCTGGTGGGCGGGCGGTCCCTGGTTGATCATCCGGCCGACGAGGACGTCCAGGACGGTGTCGGCGAGCGCGTCGTCCACCCGGTTGTCGGGCTCCGGCTCCTCGATCACCGGCTGCGGCGGCAGCGCCACGTGCTCCGCCGAGAACAGCGCGGGCCGCAGCTGCGTCGAGCGGTGCACCCGGGAGGGGCCCTCACCGTGGTACGGCCCCGACACGTACGCCGCCTTGAAGCGGACCATGGTGTCGGTGTCGTAGCGCAGATACCCGGAACCGGGGATCGACGGCAGGTGGTAGGCGTCCGGGACACCGATCGCCGTACGGGACTCGGCGGCGGAGAAGGTCCGCAGACCGATCCGGTACGACAGATAGGTGTCCAGGCCGCGCAGCTTGCCCTCTTCCAGGCGCTGCGAGGCCAGCAGCAGGTGGATGCCCAGCGATCGGCCGATACGGCCGATCTGGATGAACATGTCGATGAAGTCCGGCTTGGCCGTGAGGAGTTCGGAGAACTCGTCGAGCACGATCACCAGCGAGGCCATCGGCTCCAGCGCGGCACCCGCGGCCCGGGCCTTCTCGTAGTCGTGCAGGTTGGCGTAGTTGCCCGCCGAGCGCAGCAGCTCCTGACGGCGCTGCGTCTCACCCATGATCGAGTCACGCATACGGTCGACCAGGGTGAGGTCGTCCGCCAGGTTGGTGATGACCGCCGCGGTGTGCGGCATGTCCGCCATGCCCGCGAAGGTCGCGCCACCCTTGAAGTCCGCGAGGATGAAGTTCAGCGTTTCCGAGGAGTGCGTCACCGCGAGACCGAGCACCAGCGTACGCAGCACCTCGGACTTACCGGAACCGGTGGCGCCGACGCACAGACCGTGCGGGCCCATGCCCTCCTGCGAGGCCTCCTTGAGGTCCAGCATGACCGGCTCGCCGTTCTCGCCGACACCGATCGGCACCCGCAGCCGCTCGTGCAGCGTGCGCGGACGCCAGGTGCGGGAGACGTCGACCGTGCCGGCGTCGCCGATGCCCATCAGGTCCGTGAAGTCCAGGTTGGACAGAAGGGGTTCGCCCTCCTCCGCGGAACCGACCCGGAAGGGGGCGAGCTGCCGCGCCAGGGACTCGGCCTGCGCCGGGTTCAGTACGTCGGGCTTGCCGGTGTACGCGGACTCGTGGCCGACGAACAGGCGCATACGGTCCGGCTTCACATAGGCCGTCAGACCGGCGCGCAGCTCCTCCTCCAGTTCGCCGGGAGCGATCTCCAGGAAGGTGACGCCCTGGAGGCCCTCCGCGCCGGCGAGTTCGGAGTCCGGTGGCACGGTGCCGCCGTCGAGGATCACGATCAGGTGCGGCTGGTCGTAGACGGGGTTCGCCTCACGGTTCCAGCGGGGCCGGTCGTCCAGCTGGTCCGCGAGCGCCTCCTCCAGCTCACCGAGGTCGTCGAAGAGGAGCCGGGAGGAACCCGCTCCGTCCTTCGCCTTCGGATGCTGGCTGTGCGGCAGCCACTTGATCCAGTCCCACTCCGCCGTGGCGGAGGGATGCGCCACCACCGCGATCATCAGGTCCTCGGGCGAGTGCAGCGTCGCCAGCTGGGACAGGGTCGCGCGGGCGTTGCCGTAGACCGTGTCGGTCTCTCCGCAGACCGTCACGTGGTAGAAGGCACGCAGCGAGATGGAGACCGGCAGGTCGTGCAGACTGCCGTGCGCGTCGAGGAAGGCCTTCATGGCCGCCGCCGTCAGCGGCTCCAGCTCGTCCTTGGGCGCCGTCTCCGGGGCGACGAGCGGGGTGTTCAGCTGCTGGGTACCGCGGCCGATCCGCACGGACGCGAAGTCCGCGTCGTTCGGGCGCCGTTCCCACAGCCGCTTGCCGTCCGCCGCCACGGCCCACAACTGCTCCGGGTCGGGGTGCTGGAAGAGCTGGCTGCGCCGCTGGAGCTCCGCCGTCTTGTGCACGTCCTTGCGGACCTGCTCCAGATAACGGAAGTAGTCACGCCGGTCCTGCGCCATGCCCGCCCCGGGGCCCTGCCGGGCCTTGGCGAACTGGGCGACCATCATGGCCACCGTCGAGGCCAGCATGAGACCGCCGACGACCTTCATATAGGACTGGCCGGCTGTGAAGAAGAAGGCGACAGAACCCAGCATGCCCATCATGGGCAACATGTTCATCAGCATGCTGTCGTCGCCCTCGCGCGGAATCTCGGGCGGCGTCTCGAGTTTGACCTCGCCGTCCGGGACGGCCGGAGGCACTGTCCGCGGTGGTCGTTTGATGATGACGACGCTCACCGATGCACTCATCCTTCGCGATTGATACGTGATACGTCCTTGGCACCGACGCCCCCGTGTACCGCGACGTGTTCTCGTTCGCGTAGGCGTCGTTCGCGTAGGCGTCGATCCTACTGATGCGTGACGTGCCCGAGTGAGGCAGGCGGATGGAGATGCGGAGCAGGTCCTGGGAGGAATGGGGGAGGTAGGTCCTGCGGCCCGTACCGCAACGGATATGGTGGCGCTCCGCGTCGTACGAGCGGCGCGAGGAAGCCTTGTCTAGCAGGGGGAACACCAGGTGAGCACGGGGACTTCGACAGGTTTCTGCCGAATCACCATCGCAGCGCCGGACAGCCGAGTCGATGTGGCGCTGCCCGAGGACCTGCCGATCCAGGACCTCTTTCCTGAGATCATCAGGCTCTCGGGCCTGGTCCAGTCGGATACCAGTCCTTCCGGTTACCACCTTGTGACCCGCGAGGGCCAAGTACTCGACGCGAGCCGCTCGTTGCTCGAGCACCGGGTCAGGGACGGTGAGGTGCTGCTGCTGCGCACCTTCGCCGACTCGCTGCCGCCGGCCGTCCACGACGACGTCGTGGACGCCATCGCCGCCGCGGTCAAGCAGGACACCCGCAGCTGGAACGACAGCCTGATGCGGGTCGCCGGCCTCGTCGCCGGATCGCTGCTGCTGATCATGCTCGGCTTCGTCTTCTGGTTCGCGGACCCGATCCGGCACGACATGCACGGCCTCCAGGGCATCCTCGCCGGCGTGACCGCGCTCGCGCTGACGGCGCTCGCCGGCGTACGGGCCCGGGTGTACGACGACCGGGGCTCCGCCGTCGCACTCGGCATCTCCGCACTGCCGCACGCGCTCATCGCCGGCTCCGGCGCCCTTCCGCAGGACGCGGGTGAGGGCCCCGGAAGGATCCAGTTCCTCGTTGGCTGCGTCGCCGTACTGCTGTGCTCCGTCGTACTGATCATGCTGCTGCCGCAGGGCGACGCCCCGTTCGTGGCCGCCGCGCTCGCCTCCGCGATCGGCACACTCGCCGTGTTCTGCGGTGTCCTCACCAAGGCCGAGCCGCGCGAGATCGCCGCCGGCACCTCGGTCGTCGCCCTGGCGGTGGTCGGCTTCCTACCCGGCTGGTCGTCCCGCTTCGCCAAGCTGCCGATCGGCTTCCGCAACCCCGAGGACCTCGCCCGGGCCCGTCGTGAAGGCCGTGAGGGCGACCTCGAGGCCGTCGACGTCCAGCGCATCGTCGCCCAGACCAGCCGCGGCCACGAACTGCTCCTCGGCCTGGTCGGCGGTTGCGCCGCCGTCATCATCGGCGCCGGCGGCGCGGTGCTCGGCTTCAGCGACAACGGCTGGGCCCAGCTGCTCGCCCTGTGCACCGGCCTCGCCGCGATGCTGCGGGCCCGCCTGTTCCGCTACACCGCGCAGGTCACCTGCCTGTTCGTGGCCGGTGTCGTCACCCTCGCCCTGCTGGTCCTCGGCCTCGCGATCTCGCCGCCGGCCGACATCGTCATGGAACTGCTCCAGAACAACTCCGGCCCGGTCAACGTGCGGACCCTGTGGCTCGGCGCCTCGGTCGGCGTCGGCGTGCTGCTGCTCATCGCCATCGCCCTGATCGTGCCGCAGAAGGGGCTCTCCCCCTTCTGGGGCCGCATGCTGGACCTCGCCGACTCGATGGTCCTGCTCTCCCTGGTCCCGATCTGCCTGGCCGTCCTCGACGTCTACGCCAAGGTCCGCGGCGGCCTCTGACCGGCGCGGCGCCGCCCGGGACCGCCTGTCAAGGGCGTGCCTGTGTGCTGGTACGCTGTGTGACGGCCGTTTGTGTACGCACCCCCGGGTCCGCCTGGGGGACGCGCCCAGCGGATCCCCGCCTCCCGAGTAACGGAAGCTCCCCCGAGACAAAGACCGGGGGCACTCGGTGGCCACTCAAAGACTACGAGGAGTACGCGTGCCGCTCGACGCCGCTACGAAGAAGCAGATCATCACCGAGTTCGGTCAGAAGGAGGGCGACACCGGCTCTCCCGAGGTCCAGGTCGCCATGCTTTCGCGCCGGATCTCGGACCTGACCGAGCACCTCAAGACCCACAAGCACGACCACCACTCCCGTCGTGGTCTGCTGATCCTGGTCGGTCAGCGTCGCCGCCTTCTCCAGTACCTGGCGAAGAAGGACATCCAGCGCTTCCGTACGCTGGTCGACCGCCTCGGCATCCGCCGCGGTGCGGCGGGCGCCAAGTAAGACGCCGTGAGGGGAGCGGTTCCCGGAGAGATCGGGAGCCGCTCCTTTTGCTGTACATGCGGAACGTCAACCGCGCGTGCGGAAACATGCGGAGTGTCACCCCCGCTTTGTAGTGTGGTAGCACAACGCAATACGGACGACACAGCACGACAAGCAGCACGACAAGAAGAAGAGGAGAAGCGCGCCTCGCCGCCGCCGGTCCTCGGTAGTGGCCCCCGGGGGAAGTGACCCCGGGTGCTTCGATCGAAGACCGGCCCGCACCGCACGGAGCGCTTCTCCGCGACCGTCCCCCTGCCACACGGGCAGCGACGGGACAAAAGACGACAAAGTAACGGAGAAAACGCTAGTGGAGAACGAGACCCACTACGCCGAGGCCGTCATCGACAACGGCTCCTTCGGCACCCGCACCATCCGCTTCGAGACGGGCCGCCTGGCCAAGCAGGCCGCCGGTTCCGCTGTGGCGTACCTGGACGACGACACCATGGTGCTGTCGGCCACCACCGCCTCCAAGAACCCCAAGGACCAGCTCGACTTCTTCCCCCTGACGGTGGACGTCGAGGAGCGGATGTACGCCGCCGGCAAGATCCCCGGCAGCTTCTTCCGCCGTGAGGGCCGTCCCTCCGAGGACGCCATCCTCACCTGCCGCCTCATCGACCGCCCGCTGCGCCCGTCCTTCAAGAAGGGCCTGCGCAACGAGATCCAGGTCGTCGCCACGATCATGGCGCTCAACCCCGACCACCTGTACGACGTCGTGGCGATCAACGCCGCGTCCGCGTCCACGCAGCTGGCCGGTCTGCCCTTCTCCGGCCCGATCGGCGGCGTCCGCGTCGCGCTGATCAACGGCCAGTGGGTGGCCTTCCCGACGCACTCCGAGCTCGAGGACGCCGTCTTCGACATGGTCGTCGCGGGCCGTGTCCTGGAGGACGGCGACGTCGCGATCATGATGGTCGAGGCCGAGGCCACCGAGAAGACCATCAAGCTGGTCGAGGGCGGCGCCGAGGCGCCGACCGAGGAGGTCGTCGCCGCCGGTCTGGACGCCGCGAAGCCCTTCATCAAGGTGCTCTGCAAGGCCCAGTCGGACCTCGCCGCCAAGGCCGCCAAGCCGACCGGCGAGTTCCCGATCTTCCTCGACTACCAGGACGACGTCCTGGAGGCGCTCACCGCAGCCGTCAAGCCGGAGCTCGCCTCCGCGCTGACCATCGCCGGCAAGCAGGAGCGCGAGTCCGAGCTGGACCGCGTCAAGGCGCTCGCCGCCGAGAAGCTCCTGCCGGAGTTCGAGGGCCGCGAGAAGGAGATCTCCGCCGCGTACCGCTCGCTGACCAAGACCCTGGTCCGTGAGCGCGTCATCAAGGAGAAGAAGCGCATCGACGGCCGCGGTGTCACCGACATCCGCACCCTGGCCGCCGAGGTCGAGGCCATCCCGCGCGTGCACGGCTCCGCCGTGTTCGAGCGTGGCGAGACCCAGATCCTGGGCGTCACCACCCTGAACATGCTCCGCATGGAGCAGCAGCTGGACACCCTCTCCCCGGTGACCCGCAAGCGCTACATGCACAACTACAACTTCCCGCCGTACTCCACCGGTGAGACCGGCCGCGTCGGCTCCCCGAAGCGCCGCGAGATCGGCCACGGCGCCCTCGCCGAGCGCGCCCTGGTGCCGGTCCTGCCGACGCGCGAGGAGTTCCCCTACGCGATCCGCCAGGTCTCCGAGGCGCTGAGCTCCAACGGCTCGACGTCCATGGGCTCGGTCTGCGCCTCCACCATGTCGCTGCTGAACGCCGGTGTGCCGCTGAAGGCCCCCGTCGCCGGTATCGCCATGGGCCTGATCTCCCAGGAGATCGAGGGCGAGACGCACTACGTCACCCTCACCGACATCCTCGGTGCGGAGGACGCCTTCGGCGACATGGACTTCAAGGTCGCCGGCACCAAGGAGTTCGTGACCGCTCTCCAGCTCGACACCAAGCTGGACGGCATCCCGGCCTCCGTCCTGGCCGCCGCCCTGAAGCAGGCCCGTGACGCCCGCCTCCACATCCTCGACGTGATGATGGAAGCGATCGACACGCCGGACGAGATGTCCCCGAACGCCCCGCGGATCATCACCGTCAAGATCCCCGTGGACAAGATCGGTGAGGTCATCGGCCCCAAGGGCAAGATGATCAACCAGATCCAGGAGGACACCGGCGCCGAGATCACGATCGAGGACGACGGCACCATCTACATCGGTGCCGCCGACGGCCCGGCCGCCGAGGCCGCCCGCACCACGATCAACGGCATCGCCAACCCGACGATGCCCGAGGTCGGCGAGCGCTACCTGGGCACCGTCGTGAAGACAACCACCTTCGGTGCGTTCGTCTCCCTGCTCCCCGGCAAGGACGGCCTGCTGCACATCTCGCAGATCCGCAAGCTCGCCGGCGGCAAGCGCGTGGAGAACGTCGAGGACGTCCTCGGCGTGGGCCAGAAGGTCCAGGTCGAGATCGCCGAGATCGACTCCCGCGGCAAGCTGTCGCTCGTCCCCGTGATCGAGGGCGAGGAAGGTTCCGAGGACGACCAGAAGGACGACACCGACAAGTGACGTCGAGTAGCTCCACGGCGACGGCCCGCACCTCCTCGGAGGCGCGGGCCGTCGCCCGTACCCAAACCCTGATCAAGGGCACCAACGGCATCGGCACGGTCCGTAAGACCACCCTCCCGGGCGGCCTGCGCATCGTCACCGAGACCCTGCCGTCCGTCCGCTCCGCCACCTTCGGCATCTGGGCGCACGTCGGCTCCCGCGACGAGACGCCGGCCCTGAACGGTGCCACGCACTATCTGGAGCACCTGCTCTTCAAGGGCACCACCCGCCGCTCCGCCCTGGACATCTCCTCCGCCATCGACGCCGTCGGCGGCGAGATGAACGCGTTCACGGCGAAGGAGTACACGTGCTACTACGCGCGCGTGCTCGACACCGACCTGCCGCTCGCCATAGACGTGGTCTGCGACATGCTGACGGGCTCCCTCATCCTCGAAGAGGACGTCAACGTCGAGCGGGGCGCGATCCTCGAAGAGATCGCCATGACCGAGGACGACCCGGGCGACTGCGTGCACGACCTGTTCGCGCACACCATGTTCGGCGACAACCCCCTCGGCCGCCCGGTCCTCGGCACGGTCGACACGGTCAACGCCCTCACCGCCGACCGCATCCGCCGCTTCTACAAGAAGCACTACGACCCGACCCACCTCGTGGTCGCGGCGGCCGGCAACATCGACCACAACAAGGTCGTACGACAGGTCCGCGCCGCCTTCGAGAAGGCCGGCGCCCTCAAGAACCTGGACGCCACGCCCATCGCCCCGCGCGAGGGACGGCGCACCGTCCGCGCCGCGGGCCGGGTCGAGCTGATCGGCCGCAAGACCGAGCAGGCCCATGTCGTCCTCGGCATGCCCGGCCTGTCCCGCACGGACGACCGCCGCTGGGCCCTCGGAGTCCTCAACACGGCGCTGGGCGGCGGCATGTCGTCCCGCCTCTTCCAGGAGGTCCGCGAGAAGCGCGGCCTGGCCTACAGCGTGTACTCGTACACCTCGGGCTTCGCAGACTGCGGCCTGTTCGGCGTGTACGCGGGCTGCCGGCCGTCGCAGGTCCACGACGTGCTGAAGATCTGCCGCGACGAACTGGACCACGTCGCCCAGCACGGCCTGTCCGACGACGAGATCGGCCGCGCCATCGGCCAGCTCCGCGGCTCCACGGTCCTCGGCCTGGAGGACACCGGCGCCCTGATGAACCGCATCGGCAAGAGCGAGCTGTGCTGGGGCGAGCAGATGTCCGTCGACGACATGCTGGCCCGGATCGCCGAGGTGACCCCGGACGACGTCCGCTCGGTCGCCCGCGAGGTCCTCGGACAGCGGCCCTCCCTGTCGGTCATCGGCCCCCTGAAGGACAAGCAGGCGTCCCGGCTGCACGACGCCGTCGCCTGACCATTCCCCTGGTGAAGGAAGCACAAGAGATGAGCAAGCTGCGCGTGGCGGTCCTCGGTGCCAAGGGCCGGATCGGCTCCGAGGCGGTACGGGCGGTCGAGGCTGCCGAGGACATGGAGCTGGTCGCCGCCCTGAGCCGGGGCGACAAGCTGGAGACGCTGGCGGAGACGGGCGCCCAGGTGGCCGTCGAACTGACCACGCCGGACTCGGTCATGGCCAACCTCGACTACTGCGTGAACCGCGGCATCCACGCGGTCGTCGGTACGACGGGCTGGACCGACGAGCGCCTCGCGCAGCTGAACGGCTGGCTGTCCGCCTCCCCGGAGACGGGCGTGCTGATCGCGCCGAACTTCTCCATCGGCGCGGTCCTGACGATGAAGTTCGCGCAGATCGCCGCGCCCTACTTCGAGTCGGTCGAGGTGGTGGAACTCCACCACCCGAAGAAGGTCGACGCCCCCTCCGGCACCGCCACCCGCACGGCCCAGCTCATCGCCGAGGCGCGGCGGGCGGCCGGCACGGCCCCGGCTCCGGACGCCACCGAGACCGCCCTGGACGGAGCACGCGGCGCGAACGTCGACGGCATCCCGGTCCACTCGGTCCGTCTGCGCGGTCTGCTGGCCCACCAGGAGGTCCTGCTCGGCGGCGAGGGCGAGACCCTGACCGTCCGCCACGACTCCCTCCACCACAGCAGCTTCATGCCGGGCATCCTGCTCGGCGCGCGCCGCGTGGTGACCACTCCGGGCCTGACCTTCGGCCTGGAACACTTCCTGGACCTGGGCTGACACGAGGCTCGTTGATGCGCGCGAAGATCTCCTATGCCATAACGGCCGCCGTCCTGGTCGTCTACTTCGTCCTGGTCGGCAGCCGTGGCGTGATGCTCATCCAGTCCGGCACGGTCATCACCGTCACCTTCGGCGTCGCGGTGCTGATCCTGCCGGTGATCGGCGTGTGGTTCCTGTGGAAGAACACCCAGTTCGTCCGCAAGGCCAACGCCCTCGCCGCCGAACTCGACGCCGAGGGCGGCCTCCCCGTCGACGAGCTGAAGCGCACCCCCGGCGGCCGCATCGACCGCGACTCGGCCGACGAGGTCTTCGCCCGCCGCAAGGCCGAGACGGAGGCGTCCCCCGACGACTGGCGCAGCTGGTTCCGCCTCGCCATCGCCTACCACGACGCCCGCGACACCCCGCGCGCCCGCAAGGCCATGCAGAAGGCCATCGCCTTGCACGAGGGCAGGACTGTCGAGGCCTGAGCATCACGCCGAGGGCCGGCTTTTACGCAGACCGGCTCGGCCCTTGGGCCGACGGGTCGGCCGTACGCGCGACGGTCGGTTGTACGCCGAGGGGAGTCGGCCGTACGACGGGTGAGTTGGCTGTACGCCGCCGGGTCGGCCTCGGACCGAGGAGCTGGGCGTACGCCGATGGACCGGCGTCACGCTGGGGCCGTCTGACCGTCGCTGCCGGGCCGGCCCTGCTCGGGGAGCTCGCCATACGACGGTGAGCGGGCTGCCCGGCCCCGAACCGCCCTCGGGCTGGCGAACCGGACGCACCCCGACGGGCCGGCCGATGACGGGAAGCCGACCACGCGCCGATGACCGGCCTTGGGCCGAACCGGCCGCACGCCCACGCGTCAGCAGTACACCGACGAGCAAGCCGTACGCCAAAGGGGCCGGTCCGCCGCCGCGGACCGGCCCCTTTGACCTACGCCTGTCGTTGACCTACGCCTGTCGCGCTCAGCCGCGGGTGTTCTCCGAGGCCCACACCTCGACCGCGTCGGCGGCCCGGTCGAACGCGGTGACCCGGGCCAGGAAGTCCGTGTTGTGCGTGGTCATCAGCGTCGGCATGTCACCCGCCGCACGACCCCGCTGTACGAGCATCAGCGCCTGCCCCTGCACCGTGCGCGGCAGCCCCAGCCAGCGCACCGGCTGCTGCACCGTCCGGACGGCGACGACCTGCTCCCAGGGCACCGTACGCGTGACGAGGAACCCCACCCGACGCAGCCCCCGCGCGCTCACCCACACGCCCATGCGCAGCAGCCGCAGGGCACCGGCGATGATGGCCAGCGCGATGCCGAAGACGACGGCGGCCCCGGCCACCGTGCCGGTCAGGGCGATGACGACCGCCGCGAACAGCACATACGAGGCGAGCAGCAGCCACAGCGCAGCCACGCCCACGCGCCACGGCCCGGGACGGTAGGGGCGCCGCCAGCGGTCGAGGTCGTCGAACGGCAGCGCGACGTCGTCGGCTGTCTCGAAGGCGCGGTCGGCCGTCAGGAAGGGCAGGGGCACGACTGGTCCTCACTCAATCCATGCAGGGGCTGTGCCCGGTGAGGCTAATCGACCCGCGCCCCCACTCACCACTCCTGGGGGGCCGGTTGAGTCAGTGCCCCTGAGAGGCCTGTGACTCCTGCGTCTGCGTCGCGGTGTCCGTGGACAACGCGGGCATGCCCACCACCAGCGAGCCCACCAGCCCGGCGACGATGGTGAGTCCCAGAAGCCAGCGCCCGGCCATCTGACCGACGGACGCCCGCTCACGGGGCGGGGGAGCGACATTGCTGCGGAACCTGTCGGCCTCGGCGAGGAAGGCGAACGGGACGGGCTCGCGCCGACCGAACATCAGGGGACTTCTCCTCTCGGGATCGTATGAGTGACTGTCACCAACACAGACGAGCGAGCGCCCCAAAGGGTGCCCGGTTTCGCCGAATTCACAGAAATTCGCCGAAGTTCGCCGCCGTATGTCGCGACCCGGCACCGAACGCCCCGTTGTCAGTGCCGGGCCGTAGAGTGGGCGCCGCCCAGCGAAGTGATGGAAGGACCCCCCGAGCCGTGACCGACACCCCCGCCGACGACCTCAAGCCAAGCTTCCGCAGTGACGTCACCGTCGAGCTGGTCAAGCACAGCGCGGCCGACTCCGACGTGCTGTGGGCCGCCCGTGTCTCCACCGCCGGCGAGCAGTCCCTGGAGGAGTTGCAGAAGGACCCCGAGCGCTCCAAGGGCCTGATCAACTACCTGATGCGGGACCGGCACGGCAGCCCCTTCGAGCACAACTCGATGACCTTCTTCATCAGCGCCCCGATCTTCGTCTTCCGCGAGTTCATGCGGCACCGCGTGGGCTGGTCGTACAACGAGGAGAGCGGCCGCTACAGGGAGCTCCAGCCCGTCTTCTACGTACCCGACGAGTCCCGCAAGCTGGTCCAGGAGGGCCGCCCGGGCAAGTACGTCTTCGTGGAGGGCACCCAGGCCCAGCAGGAGCTGGTCGGCCGGGTCATGGAGGACTCGTACCGGGAGTCCTACGAGGCCTACCAGGAGATGCTCGCCGCAGGCGTCGCCCGCGAGGTCGCCCGAGCCGTCCTCCCGGTCGGCCTGTTCTCCTCGATGTACGCCACTTGCAACGCCCGCTCACTGATGCACTTCCTCGGCCTGCGCACCCAGCACGAACTGGCCAAGGTGCCGTCCTTCCCGCAGCGGGAGATCGAGATGGTCGGCGAGCTGATGGAGGCGGAGTGGGCCAAGCTCATGCCGCTGACGTACGCCGCCTTCAATGCGAACGGCCGTGTGGCGCCGTAGCGCACCCCCTTCCCCGACCGGGCAGGGCCGCACGGCCCAGCCGCGCGAAGTGTCCGTATTGCGGCATTTAGAGAAGTTCATCTAGCCTGATCAAACGGACCCGGCACTGCTTGAACCCCCGAGCAGGCAGTGCCGGGCTCCATATTTGTCCTGACTTTTCCGCACCCCCGAGGGCAGACCAGGCCGAGCGCAACGAGTAGCGTGTAACCCATGGCTCCGACCTCCACTCCGCAGACCCCCTTCGGGCGGGTCCTCACCGCCATGATCACGCCCTTCACGGCGGACGGCGCACTCGATCTCGACGGCGCGCAGCGGCTCGCCACGCACCTGGTGGACGCAGGCAACGACGGCCTGATCATCAACGGCACCACCGGTGAGTCGCCCACCACCAGCGATGCGGAGAAATCGGAGCTGGTACGGGCGGTACTGGAGGCCGTCGGCGACCGAGCCCACGTGGTGGCCGGCGTCGGCACCAACGACACCCACCACAGCCTGGAGCTCGCCCGCACGGCGGAGCAGGTCGGCGCACACGGCCTCCTGGTCGTCACGCCGTACTACAACAAGCCCCCGCAGGAAGGTCTGTACCGGCACTTCAAGGCCATCGCCGACAGCACCGAGCTGCCGGTGATGCTCTACGACATCCCCGGCCGCAGCGGCGTCCCGATCAACACCGAGACGATCGTCCGCCTCGCCGAGCACCCGCGCATCGTCGCCAACAAGGACGCGAAGGGTGACCTCGGCCGAGCCAGCTGGGCCATCGCCCGCTCCGGCATCGCCTGGTACTCCGGCGACGACATGCTGAACCTGCCGCTCCTCTCCGTGGGCGCGGTCGGCTTCGTCTCGGTCGTCGGCCACCTGGTCACCCCCGACCTGCGCGCGCTCGTCGACGCCTATGTCTCCGGTGACGTCCAGAAGGCCACGGAGATCCACCAGAAGCTGCTCCCGGTCTACACCGGCATGTTCCGCACCCAGGGCGTCATGACCACCAAGGCCGCGCTCGCCCTCCAGGGCCTGCCCGCAGGACCGCTGCGCGCCCCCATGGCCGAATGCTCGCCCGAGGAGATCGACCAGCTCAAGATCGATCTTGCCGCAGGCGGGGTACAGCTCTAACACCAGACTTCGCGCCCAGGGCGCGCACCAGACTTCACAACTGAATAAGCAGGCCACCGGTGCCTGCACCCCACAACGACAACTGCTTCTGCACGAACGTCACGCGCGCCACGTGCCCGACCGGTACGTGGCGTCCGTGGTGAGGAGAGTCTTTTGAGTCATCCGCATCCTGAACTCAGCGCGCCCCCGCCGCTCCCCGAAGGCGGCCTGCGGGTCACCCCGCTCGGCGGCCTTGGCGAGATCGGCCGAAACATGACGGTCTTCGAGTACGGCGGCCGCCTGTTGATCGTCGACTGCGGAGTGCTCTTCCCAGAGGAGGAGCAGCCCGGAATCGACCTGATCCTGCCGGACTTCTCGTCCATCAGGGACCGCCTCGACGACATCGAGGGCATCGTCCTCACCCATGGCCACGAGGACCACATCGGCGGCGTCCCCTTCCTCCTCCGCGAGAAGCCGGACATCCCGCTGATCGGCTCCAAGCTGACCCTCGCCCTCATCGAGGCCAAGCTCCAGGAGCACCGCATCCGCCCGTACACCCTCGAGGTGGTGGAGGGTAACCGCGAGCGCATCGGCCCCTTCGACTGCGAGTTCGTCGCGGTCAACCACTCCATCCCCGACGCACTGGCGGTCGCCATCCGCACCCCCGCCGGCATGGTGGTCCACACAGGCGACTTCAAGATGGACCAGCTCCCGCTGGACAACCGCCTGACCGACCTGCACGCGTTCGCACGGCTGAGCGAGGAAGGCATCGACCTCCTTCTCTCCGACTCCACGAACGCGGAGGTCCCGGGCTTCACTCCGCACGAGCGCGACATCTCCAACGTCCTGCGCCAGGTCTTCGCGGGCGCCCGCAAGCGCGTCATCGTGGCGAGCTTCGCCAGCCACGTCCACCGCATCCAGCAGATCCTGGACGCGGCCCACGAATACGGCCGCCGGGTGGCCTTCGTCGGTCGCTCGATGGTCCGCAACATGGGCATCGCACGTGACCTCGGCTACCTGAAGGTCCCGCCGGGCCTGGTGGTGGACGTCAAGACACTCGACGACCTCCCGGACAGCGAGGTGGTCCTGGTCTGCACGGGCTCCCAGGGCGAGCCGATGGCGGCCCTGTCCCGCATGGCCAACCGCGACCATCAGATCCGCATCGTCCCGGGCGACACGGTGATCCTCGCGTCCTCGCTCATCCCCGGCAACGAAAACGCGGTCTACCGCGTCATCAACGGCCTGACCCGCTGGGGCGCGAACGTCGTCCACAAGGGCAACGCCAAGGTCCATGTCTCGGGCCACGCGTCCGCGGGCGAGTTGCTGTACTTCTACAACATCTGCCGCCCCAAGAATCTGATGCCGGTGCACGGCGAGTGGCGCCACCTGCGCGCCAACGCCGAACTGGGCGCCCTGACCGGCGTCCCGCACGACCGCATCGTCATCGCCGAGGACGGCGTCGCGGTCGACCTCATCGAGGGCAAGGCGAAGATCTCCGGCAAGGTCCAGGCCGGATACGTCTACGTCGACGGCCTCTCGGTCGGCGACGTCGGCGAGCCGGCGCTGAAGGACCGCAAGATCCTCGGTGACGAGGGCATCATCTCGGTCTTCGTGGTGGTGGACTCCTCCACCGGCAAGATCACGGGCGGCCCGCACATCCAGGCCCGCGGCTCCGGCATCGAGGACTCGGCCTTCAGTGAGGTCATCCCGAAGATCACGGAGACACTGGAGCGGTCGGCCCAGGACGGAGTGGTCGAACCGCACCAGCTCCAGCAGCTGGTGCGCCGGTCCCTGGGCAAGTGGGTCTCGGACACTTACCGGCGCCGGCCGATGATCCTGCCTGTGGTCGTGGAGGTCTGACGGACCGTCGGACACTCGGCCGCGTGAACCAGGAGCGGGGCGCCTCGATTTGCATCGGGGCGCCCCGCTCCAGTACGTTTACGGCTCCGCCTGAACGGGAACCCGGCCACTTCGTGCGCCGGAACCAGTCCCCGGAGGGGGCGGGAAATCCGACTCAGAATCTCTGATAAAGTCGGAGCCGCCGGAAAGGGAAACGCGAGAGCGGGAACCTGGAAAGCACCGAGGAAATCGGATCGGAAAAGGATCTGATAGAGTCGGAAACGCAAGACCGAAGGGA
>NZ_JAGMUL010000095.1 GCF_019049285.1 Streptomyces sp. AC550_RSS872 | reverse complement strand
GCGCTTGAGTCGACGCTGGGGCTGGTTCAGGCTCACCTGGACAGTGAGGTTCCGTTGTGGGTGCTGACGCGGGGTGCCGCGGCTGTGGGCTCGGACGATCTGGTGTCGGCCGTGCAGTCGCAGGTGTGGGCGCTCGGGCAGATCGTGGGGCTGGAGCAGCCTGTCGGTTGGGGTGGTCTGATCGACGTCCCGGTGGAGTGGGACGAGCGGGCGGCGACTTCGCTGGCTGCCGTGCTGGCGGCTGGTGAGGGTGAGGACCAGGTCGCGGTGCGGTCGTCCGGGGTGTACGGGCGTCGTCTGGTGCGCGCGCCTCTCGGCTCCAACCCGGC
>NZ_JAGMUL010000094.1 GCF_019049285.1 Streptomyces sp. AC550_RSS872 | reverse complement strand
TCAGAGCGTGGTGTTCGATGATCACACCTTTGGGGCGGCCGGTGGAGCCGGAGGTGTAGATCATGTACGCCGGGTGGCGGGGCGTCAGTGGCGTCGTGCGGTCGCCGTCGGTGAGGTTCCCGTCCGCGTACCTGTCCAGTTCCAGGCCGTCCAGGGTGGTGAGGTGGAGGGCGGCGTCGGCGTCGTTGAGGATGTGGGCGATGCGCTCCGCCGGGTAGTCCGGGTCGATGGGGACGTAGGCGGCGCCGGACTTGACGATGGCGACAAGAGCGGTGATCA
>NZ_JAGMUL010000093.1 GCF_019049285.1 Streptomyces sp. AC550_RSS872 | reverse complement strand
CGTTAATCGGCGGAAGAAGGAGCGTGAGCGGGCGGTGTAAATCGGAGCCGCAGCGAAACACCCTCGGGCGTGAATTGGCCCGGGGGTGTTTCGTGTTTACGGTCGGATTCCCGATGGGGTGTCAACGGTGTTTCGGGCGACCGATCGAATTCGGGCTGGACGGCTGAGGAGCCGTCAGGATGGGCCCGTGGGTGGTGTCCTGGTCCCGGCGAGCGGGTGGCCGGCCTCCCGCACGGAGCGGCTCGGCGGTGCCTGCGGGGAGGTGCGCAACACGGCCAGGAGCACGCCCGTTTCGCATGTCCACGCAGGTCACTGCGCTGCGCCTCCTCGGTCCGGGCCCGCACCCGAGCGGTCCGGAGACGGGCGCACAGCGCTGCGCCCCACCCGCGCCCGGGTGTTGACAGGCCCGTGTTCACCCCCGGGAGGGGGTGCCCAGGATCCGCCAACGGTACATAGGCCCTAGCAGTGATGCAGAGTGATGCAGCCTCCATTCCAGACTCTATCCAGGGCCCGGAATTGAAGCACCCTCAGTAGTCGTGCCACAGACGGCACTACGGCATGCCGTCATGACGGCAAGATCCACCCGGGCCGCTCCGGACCCACCCGCCGCACCCCCTCCCCTTGCTGCCAGCCTCACCCCCGCAGCGCAGCGGAGGGGGTGCTCCCGAACCCCAATCCCTACACAACACCGCAGGGTGATGCACCGAGTTGAGTCACCCGGGCCGGTGCCGCGCAGCGGTCCGGCCCTGCCCGCGCAGCGGGCTCCCGGGCGCGGCACGCGCCCGGCCCTCGCGTGGAGCGCAGCGGAGCGCGAGCACCGCCCGGCGCAGCCGGGCGAACGCCTGCCCGCAGGGCAGGCGGTGACGCTCCGTCACTCGCCCCCGCGCAGCGGGGGCGTGCCGTTGCTGCGGGCGCAGCCCGCAGGGAC
>NZ_JAGMUL010000092.1:204724-337370 GCF_019049285.1 Streptomyces sp. AC550_RSS872 | reverse complement strand
CGGCGTTCGGCGGTGCGGAAGGTGCCGTGGGGCTGCTGCGGGGTGCCCTCGGAGCGGGGGAAGAACTCGTACCAGGAGCCGTACAGCGCCCGCTCGCGTTCCACCAGCAGCGGCAGCGGGTCCGAAGCCGTCACCAGGTCCCGCAGCGGATACCGGCCCAGCACCGCGTCGACGTTCGTCGCGAAGGCCGCCGCGAGCCGTGACTCGGGCGGGAGCGAGTCGTCTCGCAACGCGTCCGCGGCGGCCTGCACGGTCGCGCGCTGTGCGTCGTCGGGCACACCGGCCGCGGCCCGTTCGTACAGTTCGCCGCCCGTCTCCAGGACCAGCCCGACGTCGATTCCGGCCGGGATCTTGATCTGGGCGTGGTGCCGCCAGGTGGCCACCGGGTCGCTCCAGGCCTCCACATGGAACGTCCAGCGGCCCACCTTCGCCGGGGTCACCTTGGCGCCCCAGCGGTCGCTGCCCGGGGAGAGTTCGTGCATCGGCGTCCACGGGCCGGGACGGCCGTCCGGGTCGGTCAGCACGACATTGGCGGCCACGGCGTCATGGCCCTCGCGGAACACGGTGGCGGTGACCTCGAAGGTCTCTCCCGCGACGGCCTTCGCCGGATGCCTGCCGCACTCCACGGCCGGCTTCACGTCCCGTACCGGGATGCGGCCGATGGTCCCGGTGCCCGCACCGGTCCTGCTCTTGGTCCTGCCCATGGTTCACCTCCACCGTGCTCGAGGCCGGGCACAAGGCCCGGCCGGGAATCCAACCTGTGCCGGAAAGCGGCCACCTCCTGTGCCGGAAGGCGGCTACCTCCCCGCGTGGAAACTCGACCGCCGCGTCCCGGGTGGACCCCGTCGCGCGGAGATGCCCGCCGTGCGGGGCCGTTCGTCCTGCTCACGGAGATAGGCGGCCGCGGTGATGCGCAGATAGCGTTCGGCGGCGTTCGCGGCCTCGCGTGCGCAGCGCTTTCCCATCAGCACACAGAGGGTGTAGCCGGCGTCCTCGAAGGTGGCGCGGACCGTGAGGTCGGCCGGGGCCGCGAGCATGGCGCGCTCCCAGGCCCTGTATCGCCGCAGATGCCGGGCGACCTCGGCTTTTGCCGGTAGCAGCATGGCGCCGTTCACCTTCCGGGCTCGATGACACGTCTCCCGACCGTCGGGCGGAGACCCGTGCGCGCACACGCACGGGTTCCGTTACGGGCATCGTGGTCTTCACACATGGTGCACGCTCGGCGACGCAGCGTCCTGTTGGATCTTCAACTACCTCAGGGATGTGCTCCTGTTGCACGAATGGCGTACCGCCCCCACCCTGGAGTGACTCAGAAGCGATCAGCGCTCACGCTCCGTATCGGGGCCCGTCCCGCAGGGGCGAGGAGGGCGGGAGCTTTCGCGGTGAGGAGGTAACGACGGTGAAGACCGCAGTGCCCTGCTACTACCACCTAGACGTGGAAGTCAGCCCCGAACGGGTGGGGCAGGTCAGCCGAATTCTGGCCGCTCACCTCAGGTACTGGGACCTGGAGACGCTTGTCGAGCCCGTCTGCCACAGCACGGAGATGCTGCTGCGGGCCATCGACGAGCACGCGACGGACAAGAACACCTCGATCGAGATGTGGTGGAACCGTCACCACCTCATCACCGCCATCGGCGACAACGACCGCGCCCTGCGCCCGGACCACGAACTGCGCGACTGCCTCCAGCGTCTGGCCGCCATCAGCGACGGCTGGGGCTGCTGCGCCACGGAGACCGGCAGTAAGGTCATCTGGTTCTCGCAGCGCGCCCGCGCCGGCGAACGAGCCCCGCTGGTGCCCGCGGCGCCTTCGCCCAACCTGCGCGAGGCGCTCCAGGTGCCCCGCGAGGTACCCGTCACGGCCATCGCCGACGCCGCGGGCACCCGGGACGACGTGCTGGAGGAGGCCCGGTGACGGCGCGAAAGCGCGACAAAGGGGTGCTCGCGTGGAGCGGGCACCCCTACCCGTTGGGAGCGGCCTTCGACGGACAGGGCACCAACTTCGCCCTGTTCAGCGAGGTCGCCGAACGCGTCGAACTGGTCCTGGTCGACGACAAGGGCCGGCACACCACCGTTCCGCTCACCGAGGTCGACGGGTTCGTCTGGCACGGCTATCTGCGCGGCGTCGGCCCGGGGCAGCGCTACGGCTACCGGGTGCACGGTCCCTGGGACCCGGGCCTCGGCCACCGGTGCAATCCGGCGAAGCTGCTGCTCGACCCGTACAGCCGAGCCGTGGACGGTCAGGTGGACAACCACGCCTCCCTCTTCGAGCGCACCCCGGGCGCCCCTGCCCCGGCCGACAGCGCCGGGCACACCATGCTCGGCGTGGTCACCGAGCCGTACTTCGACTGGGGCGGCGACCGCCCACCCAGACGGCCGTACGCCGACACCGTCATCTACGAGACGCACGTCCGCGGCCTCACCCGCACCCACCCCGACGTCCCGCCGGAACTGCGCGGCACCTACGCCGGACTCGCGCACCCCGCGGTCGTCGAGCACCTCACCGCCCTCGGTGTGACGGCCGTCGAGCTGATGCCGGTGCACCAGTACGTCCAGGACGGAGTGCTGCTCGACCGGGGCCTGTCCAACTACTGGGGCTACAACACGATCGGCTTCTTCGCACCGCACAACGCATACGCCGCCCACGGCACCCGCGGCCAGCAGGTCAACGAGTTCAAGTCGATGGTGAAGGCGCTGCACGCGGCCGGCCTCGAAGTGATCCTGGACGTCGTCTACAACCACACCGCCGAGGGCAACGAGCGCGGCCCGACCCTCTCCTTCCGCGGCATCGACAACGCCTCGTACTACCGCCTGGTGGACGGCGACTGGGCGCACTACTACGACACCACCGGTACCGGCAACAGCCTGCTCATGCGCCACCCGTACGTCCTTCAGCTGATCATGGACTCGCTGCGCTACTGGGTCACCGAGATGCACGTCGACGGTTTCCGCTTCGACCTCGCGGCCACGCTGGCCCGGCAGTTCCACGAGGTGGACCGCCTCTCGGCGTTCTTCGACCTGATCCAGCAGGACCCGGTGATCAGCCGCGTCAAGCTGATCGCCGAGCCGTGGGACGTCGGCGAGGGCGGCTACCAGGTGGGCAACTTCCCGCCGCTGTGGTCGGAGTGGAACGGCAAGTACCGGGACGCCGTACGGGACTTCTGGCGCGGTGAGCCCGGTTCGCTCGGCGAGTTCGCCTCCCGGCTGACCGGCTCCTCCGACCTGTACGCCCACAGCCGGCGCCGCCCGCGTGCCAGCGTCAACTTCGTCACCGCGCACGACGGTTTCACCCTGCGCGACCTCGTCTCGTACAACGACAAGCACAACGAGGCCAACGGCGAGAACAACCGGGACGGCGAGAGCCACAACCGGTCCTGGAACTGCGGCGCCGAGGGTGACACCCGCGACCCCGCCGTGCTCGCGCTGCGCGCCCGACAGCAGCGCAACTTCCTGGCCACACTCCTGCTGTCGCAGGGCATCCCCATGCTCGGCCACGGCGACGAACTCGGCCGCACCCAGCACGGCAACAACAACGCCTACTGCCAGGACAACGACGTCTCCTGGATCGACTGGAGACTCACAGACGAGCAGCGCGCACTCGCCGACTTCACCCGCTATGTCATCGGGCTGCGCGCTGCTCACCCCGTCCTGCGCCGCCGCCGCTTCTTCCAGGGCGAGACCCCGACCCACCCCGACCAGCCCCTGCCCGACCTGGTCTGGCTCCTGCCCGAGGGTCGCGAGATGACCGACGAGGACTGGCAGCGCCCCGATGCCCACTCCGTAGCCGCCTTCCTCAACGGCGACGCCATCGCCGAACCCGACTCCTGCGGGCAGCCCCTGGTCGACGACTCCTTCCTGCTCCTGCTCAACGCCTACTGGGAGCCGATGGAGTTCCGCCTACCGGACAGCACGTTCGGCGAACGCTGGACGCCACTGATCAACACGGCCGACCCCCAGGGCCCTCCCGACGAGTCGGAGTACAAGGCATCAACCGCGGTCCTGGTGGAACGCCGCAGCCTACGCCTCCTCTCAAGACCCTCACGACAACGCCCTTAAGGGGCGCGAGGAACGGCGCGACCAGCCACGACGCAGCCGCAGACGACTGACGACCCCGCGCGGCCCCCCCGTAGTCGCACCCCCTACCGCCCCCGCCGCGACGTCACAGTGAACTGCGCCCCGTCAGGATCCCGCAGCACAGCCTCGTCACTCCCCTTGGACAACACACTCCCCCCGTGCAACTCCGCCGCCCGAGCACACCCGGCCACGTCCGCGACAGCGAAGTGCACCTGCCAGTGCGGCCGAATCGTCGGGTCCGGCGCAGCCTCCAACGCCCCGGACTCGATCCGCGCCACCACGTCACCCCCGCTGCGCAGCACGACCTCACCCCCCTCGTACCGCACCTCGCAGCACCCCGGCCGCTCGGTGGCCCAGTCGAGAACCTCGCCGTAGAACATCGCGGCGTCGAAGGCGTCACGCGTGTGCAGCCGGATGAACGTCGGCGCGGCACGCCGCCAGGTCTCCCAGTTGGAGATGAGCTCGCCCTCCCACACCCCGAAGGTCGCCCCGTCCCGGTCGGCCAGCAGAGCCGCCCGCCCGGGCGGCAGCGACAGCGGCCCGACCGCCGCCGTACCGCCGCGCTCCTGGACCCGGGCCACGGCCTCGTCGGCGCTGGGCACGGCGAAGTAGGGGGTCCAGGCCACGGCCATCTGCCACATCGAGGCGACCGCACCGATCCCGGCCACCGGCACGCTCTGCGCCAGCGCGATCCGGAACCGGTCGCCCAGCTTGGCCGGCCGCCAGCGCCAGCCCAGCACCGCCGTGTAGAACTCCTGGGTGGCCTCGAGATCGCGGCTGGTCAGGCTCACCCAGCAGGGTGCGCCGAACACGGAGTGTGTGGACACGACCTCGGCCGTGCTCCGGGGGGTTCTCGCATCGTGATTCATGGCAGTCGCGTCCTGGTCTCGCCCGACCGGCCGGCCACCGGTCTGCTCCCAGTGTCCAGCCGGATCCGCTCCGGGGCCTGTCGAGTACCCCCGGCGTGGCGCCGAAACGGTCGTGGTCCCGGGCCGTCCGCTTCACTGGCACGCGGCCGTCGCAGCGGCGAGGATGGAGGCGTGGCACACACACCCCACGAACCCGCCGACGGGAGCGACCGGATCCTCGAACTCGAGGAGGAGGTCGAGCAGCTCAAGGAGGCGATTGTCTCGCACGCCGTCGTGGACCAGGCGATCGGGATGGTCGTGGCACTCGGCCGGGTGTCGCCCGACCAGGGGTGGGCCGTGCTGAAGGACGTCTCCCAGCACACGAACATCAAGCTCCGCCAGGTGGCCCAACTAATCCTCACCTGGGGCCGGGACGGGCGGATGCCGCCCGAGATCCGCGTCGAACTCGAGGACGCCCTCGAACGTCACGGTCCGACGCAGATTCCGGGATCGGCTCAGGAATGAGTCAGTGGACCTCGGCGAGCATCTCCTCACGCAGATGCGCGAAGCACCCGCTCAGCAGCCGGGAGACATGCATCTGCGAGATGCCGAGCTGCTGCGCGATCCGGCTCTGGGTCATCCCGCCGAAGAAGCGGAGGTAGAGGATGGTCCGCTCCCGCTCCGGGAGTCGTTGCAGACACGGCTTGACGGTGACGCGGTCGACGACCACGTCGTACGCCGGATCCGGGCCGCCGATCGCGTCCCCGAGCGCGTAGCCGTCGGTGCCGGGCATCTCGGCCTCCAACGACAGTGCGGAGAAACACTCGAGGGCTTCCATCCCGGTGCGGACCTCCGCCTCGCTCAGATGCGCGTGCTCGGCGATCTCGGAAACGGTGGGCGGGCGGCCCGGCGTCAGTTGCGACAGCTCCTTTGCGGAGCTGCGCACCCGGTTGCGCAGGTCCTGGACCCGGCGCGGCACGTGCAGCGTCCACATGTGGTCGCGGAAGTGCCGCTTGATCTCACCGGTGATGGTCGGCACCGCGTACGCCTCGAAGGCGTGGCCGCGTGCCGGGTCGTAGTGGTCGACGGCCTTCACCAGTCCCAGGGCGGCCACCTGGTACAGGTCCTCGAGGGACTCGCCACGACCCTTGAACCGGACGGCGATCCGCTCGGCCATGGGCAGCCAGGCCTGGATCAGTTCGTCCTTGAGGGCCTTGCGTTCCGGCCCGTCGGGGAGCCCCACGAGCCGGTCGAAGGCTTCGGCGGTGTCCGGGGCGTCGTCGTGGGAGTGCTTCGTTCTGGTGGTGGCACTCATTCGTGCGCACCTCCCTCAGCAGGTGCCGAATGGACAGACACCGTGGGAGGCGCGGATTCGGAACACGCGGAGGACACCTCCGCGTCGGCCGGTCGGTCGGCTCCCACGGACGTGCCTCCTGTCCGAAGCACATATGACTCAATTCCCCCCGTAAGAGGTATCCGAAACAAAATTCGTGAATGCGACTACCTGTGACAGGGGTGTGACTCGGCGTCGGCCGCAGCGGCATCGACCTGCTGCTGCGGCCCCCGGGCCCCGTGCCGGATGGCGGCTGCTGCCAGCCCGCGTGGTGGCCATGGGCGCCCTCGAACTCCAGAAGCTGCGCCCACGACCGGACCGAGCTCTACACCCGCGCGGGAACGCGACGCCGGCATCCTCAACCAGCTGCTGGTCACCCTCACCCCGCGCTCGGCCCTGATCGCCGGCAAGGCGTTCGCGGCCAGAAGTCCCTGGTCCAGGCGGTCGTCGTGATCCTCGTCGCCGCGGTGCCCGGCGCCGCGCTGACCTGGTGCTGAAGCGGCTCGGCGTCGCCGGGGTCGTCGTCCTCGGCTCGGTCTTCTCCTCGACGCGCCCCGCCACCTCGCGCTCGACTTCGCCGTCCTGCTCGTGGCCGCCGTGCTCGGTATAGCCGCGGCCTCCTTGCTGCTGGTCCGGCCGGCTCGCTGATCTTGCTGAGGAACGTGATGTGCGGCACGTAGGTGAATCCGGTGCGCACACCAGTAAGCGGATTCTTCCTGCCCACGGCTTGATCGGTGATCAAGGGGGCGAATGGGCTGGCCACAGCGCATTCTGCTCATTTGACAGTGCGCTCAGCGCAAAGATAGGAAGCAGCTCTCTGGGTCGAGAGGTGGATTGTGTACGAGCCGAACGTGGTCGGGGACTGGCGCGAGTACGACGAGCATGCCGGTCTGCGTGTCCGCGTCCACCGTCTGGAAGCCGCCGAGCCGCCGCGCGGACGGGACGAGGCCGCCGAGGGGCTGACGTACTTCCGGGTCCGGGTCACCGTCGAGAACCGCGGCGAGCGGCACTTCGGCATCCATCTCGAGGACGGCCAGATCGATGTGCGGATCGGCCGCGACGGCGAGGCGGCGTTCATCGACTGGCGCAACTCGCAGTTCATCGAGGGCTTCGACGTCCACCCGCTGCGCCGGGCCACCGCCGTCATGTACGCGGCCGGCCCGGAGGCGAGCCTGAGCCAGGTCGACGTCCAGATCCAGCTGCGCGTCGAGGAGGAGTGGACCGACCGGCGGCTGTGGACCGGCGGCCTCGGCCTCCAGGAGCCCTCCGTCGGCCCCCACGCCACCACCCTGCGGGACGGCCTCGCCCTCCAGGTGAGCAACTTCCTGCGGGACCAGGCCGAAGAGGGCACCGCCTGACGCGCGAGCGAAAGGGAAGGGGCGCGGGGCTGTGTCGATAGGCGGCTTCCGCCGCGTGGGCGCGACCAGCCACGACGGCACCGCAGACGATCGACGGCACATCGCGGCACTCTGAGCGGAGCGCTCAGTGCGGGATGCCGTCGATGATCTCCCGGGCGCCCTGACGCAGCAGCGCGACCGCCACCGACGTACCGAGGGTCGCCGGGTCCAGCCGGCCCGCCCACTCGTGGGCGTTGAGCCGCGTCTTGCCGTCCGGGGTGAACACACACGCCCGCAGGGACAGCTCGCCGCTGCGGTCCACGCGCGCGTACCCGGCGATCGGGCTGTTGCAGTGCCCCTGGAGGACGTGCAGGAACATGCGCTCGGCGGTGGCCTCCCGGTAGGTGTCCGGGTCGCCCAGGCCGCTGATCGCGTCGATGAGCTCGGTGTCGCCCTCGCGGCACTGGAGCGCGAGGATGCCCGCGCCGATCGGCGGCGTCATCACCTCGGGGGAGAGGACCTCGCTGATCACGTCAGGGCGGCCGATGCGCTCCAGGCCGGCCACCGCGAGCAGCAGGGCGTCCGCCTCACCGGCCGCGAGCTTCTCCAGCCGCCGGTTGGCGTTGCCCCGGAACGGCACGCACTCCAGGTGCGGGTGGGTGGCGGCCAGCTGGGCGACCCGGCGCACCGACGAGGTGCCGATCCGGGTCCCGGCCGGCAGCTCGTCCAGCCTCAGGCCGCCGGGGTGGATCAGGGCGTCCCGGATGTCGTCGCGCTTCAGGAACGCGGCGAACGTCGTCCCCGCGGGCAGCGGGCGGTCGGCGGGAACGTCCTTGACACAGTGCACGGCGAGATCCGCCTCGCCCGCCAGCAGCGCGGCGTCCACCTCCTTGGTGAACGCCCCCTTGCCCTCGACCTGGGACAGATCGCCCATCCACTTGTCACCGGTCGTCTTCACCGGCACGACCTCGGTACGCACTCCGGGATGCAGGGCCGCCAACTCGGCGCGGACACGCTCCACTTGGGCGAGCGCCATGGGCGAGTCGCGGGAGACGATACGGATCAGTTCAGGCACGGACATGCGGCCACGATAGACCGTCAGAGCCCCGCGCCCGCACGGTACCTCCCGATTCCCGCCCCGCCCCCGGAGCCCACCCGCACGGGCCAGGTCAGCACCACCAGCGCCCCCGCCGTGAGCAGCCCCCCGACCAGGAACGTCCCGCGCACCCCCACCACGGGCAGCAACACGCCCCCGAGCAGCGCACCGACGGCGATCCCCACGTTGTACGCGGCCGAGTTGGCCGCCAGCGCGGTCTCCGTACGACCCGGCGCCACCTGGAGCACCTGGGTCTGCGTCGCCATGAAGGCGGTCGAGACCGCCCCGCCCAGCAGCATGACCAGCCCGACGGTCGCCGCCGGGACGTGGCCCATCGCGTAGAGGCCGAGCAGCGCCACGGCCTGGGCCGCCACCGGCACGGTCAGCGTGGCACGCGGGAAGCGGTCCAGGAGCGGCCCGGCCACCGTGACCCCGGCCAGCGCCGCCCCGCCGAACGCCAGCAGCACGGCACTCACGGCGTCCGCGCGAAAGCCGCTCACCTCGTCGAGGAAGGCGACGACGTAGGTGAACCCGGCGAAGGCACCGGTCACCGACAGGGCGGTGACGGCCAGCACGACGAGGAACCGGCGCCGGTCGGGGCTCGCGCCGTACGCCGAATGACCGTCCTGCGGGCGGGACGTCGGCAGCAGGGCGCCGATCGTCACGAGCGAGACGAGAGCCAGTACGCCCAGCAGAGCGAACGGCATCCGCCAGCCCGCGTGCCCGCCCAGCCAGGTCCCCGCCGGGACACCGGCCACCGTGGCCAGGGAACCGCCGACGGACAGCAGCCCGATGATCCGCCCCCGCCGCTCGGGCGGGAACAGACCGACCGCGACCGGCCCCATCACTGCCCAGAACGACGCCTGCGCCAAGGCCGTGACCACCCGCGCCGCCAGCAGCACGCCGTACGACACCCCGCCCACCGACGACACCCAGCTGCCCACGGCGAGCAGCCCCAGCAGCCCGGCGAGCAGATACCGGCGTGGCACGGACCGGGTGACATGGGCGAGCGGCAGCGACACGACGGCCACGGTCAGGCCGTACCCGGTGACCAGGGCGCCCACGGCCGCGAGCGACACCCGCAGGTCGTCCGCCATGAGCGCGAGCAGACCGACCGGCAGGTTCTCGGTCGTGTTGAAGGTGAACGCCGCCAGCATCAACGCCGCGACGACGGCGGCACGCTGCCAGGGTGCGGGACGTGCCGGACGTACGCTGCTCATCCAACCGCCTTTCCGTGAGGGGGAGTCGGGGCAAGCGTGCGGGGCCGCGGCGGGCAGCTCTACTCTTTCGGTCCAGAACGAATCGCCGCTCACCCCGGGGGTCGCCGTGCCGCTCGCCCTGCACCTGGGCACCGACGACCTGACGCGCTGCCGGTTCGCGATCTCGCCGCTGTGCCAGACCCACGAGGCGCTGCGCATGCTCCGCCGGCCCGCCCGGCACGGCTACCACCAGGCCTGGCTGCGCCGCATGCGCGGTACGGTCGCCGGACTCGACCTGGCCTTGCTGTGGCTGTTCGTGCCGCCCGCCGGCGGCTACACCCCGGACTTCCTCGGCGCGCCGCCGCAGGAGCCGTACCCGGCCATCGAGGACGAACTGGCGCGGATGCGCGCCACCGACCCCGTTCTGGCCCACGCGGAGATGGCCCGCTCGCTCGGCTGCACCCCCGGACTCGCCGAGTCGCCCCAGGGGCGGGCCGCGCTCGACGACCCCGCCGCCACCGTCCGGCGCCTGGCCGACCTCACCGAACTGGCCTGGCACGCGCTGCTCGCCCCCGACTGGCCCCGCCACCGTGCCGTCCTGGAGGCGGACATCGAGTACCGCTCACGCCGGGCGGCGGACGCCGGTCTCGACGCGCTGCTCACCGGCCTGCACCCGGCCGTCGACTGGGCCGGGCACACCCTCACCCTGCGCGAGTACCGCGACCTCGCGGACGCCCAGCCGCCCGACGGCAGAGGCGTGCTGCTGATGCCGAGCGTGTTCGTGTGGCCGGACGTGGTCAGCGGCTTCGCCCGGCCCTGGCAGCCGACCGTCATCTACCCCGCCCGAGGCATGGGCCGCCTGCACACCGCCCCCGTGCCGCGCCCGCCGGAGGCGCTCGCCCGGCTGCTCGGCCAGCAGCGAGCCGCCGTCCTCGCCGGACTCACCGTCCCCTCCTCCACCACGGATCTCGCCCGACGCCACGGTCTGGCCCCGTCCACCGTGTCGGCCCATCTCTCGGTCCTGCGGGAGGCGGGCCTGCTTCAGTCCCGGCGGCAGGGCCACTACGTGCTGTACGGACGAACGGCCCTCGGCGACACCCTCGTCGACGCGGACGGCCACGTCAGACCAGCGGCTGGCTGAGCTCGACCGCCCGCAGCGCGGCCGCCAGAGCACGCTCGTCACCGACGTCCAGGGCCGTGTCGGCGAGCTTGATGACGTGCTCGTCGCCGTGGACGAGGGCGCGCTCCATGACCTCTTCCGGGGCGAGCCGAGCGGGCGGCGCGGGGAAGACCGGCTCCACCGGGGCGTACATCGCGGTGACGGCCGCCGACGCCGTCCACGCCGCGCGCAGGCTCGGTGCCCACAGCTCGCGCGGCAGCGCGTCCAGCGTCCGCAGCACGGCGTTGGGGGCGGTCGCCGCGTGCACCAGCATGGTCGGCTCACCGTGGCCATGGGTGGCGTAGCGGTGGGTCGCGGCACGGACGAGTTCGGTGAGACGGTCCCGCGCGGTGTCCGGGTCGGTGACGTCGTCGGCCCACACGGGCAGTCGGCGCAGGGCGCCCAGCCGGTCGCGGAATCCCAGATGCCCCGGCTCGATCGCGGGTACGGCGTCCAGGGACTCGTCGGCCGTGCGGGCGCCCGGCAGCGCGGTGAGGCCGGTGACGGGTTGGTGCCGGGCCGCCCAGTAGCCGAGTGCGTGCGCGAGTTCGGTGAGCCGCGGGGCGTTCTCGTCGGCTTCGACGGCGCGTACGGCGTGGCCGGCCCGGATGACGGTGTGCGTGGCGCCGCCGACCAGGCCGGGCAGCAGACGCGGCCACCACTCGGCGAGGACGTCCCGCCACGGGCGTTCGGCGAGGGCGCGGGAGAAATGATCGGTCCAGTCGGCTATGCGGCGCGGATCACCCAGTGCCGAGGGCCAGTTGTCGTCGGTGACGGGGGCCACGCGATCGGGGAAGTCCTCCAGCCTGTCCTGGTAGAGGTCCAGCCAGTGGTGCACCCGCTCCGCCCGGCCGTGCGCGGCGAGTGCCTCCACGACCATGGGTGCGTGGTTGGAGAGCCAGCCGTCGCGCTCCGGGCCGCAGACGTGCAGACGTTCCAGGGCTTCCTCGAGCCGTCCGCTCGTATCGCCCCTGTCGCCCCGGTGGTTCGAACCGCTCGCGTAGTTCGTGTTGCTCGTGTCCATGAGGATGACGCTAGGCGCCCGGCGGCGGGCGGGGATCGGGCGCGGGACGGAAGCCGCGGGTGTCCGGGTCCTAGGACCCGCGCCCGATGGGTGTCGCCTGGTCAGGCGTTCGGGTCGAACGCGATGCCGGACGGCTTCGCCGACGCCAGGTGGTTGGCGAAGCTGCCGTCCTTCAGGCCGAAGTTGGCGCTGCCGAAGTTGTACGCGACCAGCTTGTCGCGAACGCCCGCGGGGTAGCCGTTCCAGCCGACCAGCGGCGGGTACTGCCAGGTGCCCTCGTGGTTCTCCGGCGGCTCGTCATTGGAGCCCGCGAGACGGAAGCAGTGCGTGGAGATGCCGTCCTTGTGGTACACGATCTTCGCGTGCGTACCGTCGAACCGCACCGAGGACGCGGGGCTGATCGTGAACGAGCCGTGGTTGGACGTCGAGACGTACTGCACCGCGTTGTTCTGCACCCACACCACGACGTGCTCCCAGTCGTGCCGGTGCCCGCCGATGCTGCTGCCCGCGACCGCCTGGTCCTTCTCGAAGTACAGGCCGTACATATAGGCGCACCAGCCGTTGTTGCACTTGTAGCGCGAGTAGCCGTTGGTGTTGTCGAGGTCCGACGCGTCCCGGCAGTCGCCGCTGAGCGAGCCGGTCGGGTTGAGGCCGCCGTTGACGGTGCCGTCCGGGCCGATGGCGGGGGTGGAGTAGCAGCCGTCGGTGTCGTAGTCGAAGGCGGGCTGGTACGTCTGCTCGGCGGCCTCGGCGTTGGCGGGGAGCGCCCCGGGCGGCGCGGCGAGGGCGACGCTGGGGAAGGCCATGACGAGCGCGGCGGCACCGGTCAGACCGGTGAGCCATCTTCTGCGGTGCGTGCGGAACTTCTGTGACGACACTGCGTCTCCTCGGGGGTCCGGGCGCAGCCGAACGGCTGTGGGGGGAAAGGCAGTTCAGGATCCCCGGTTTTCACTTACGCGCCAAGAGCCACGGGCGTACCCATGGTGAAGGGCAGGGCAATAGTGAAGGGCAGGGCGAGAGTTGCCGCTCAACCTGTGTGCGGGCCTGGACCTGTGGGCCCGCTGTCGTCGGGAAGGAAGGCCGCCGAGTCCTCCGGGGCGAGGTCGGGCCTGAGGCGCAGCCAGGACGGCTGGCGCAGCATGCCGGACCGGGTGCGGACGCTGAAGCGCACCTCACCGACCAGCCGGGGCAGCACCCAGTGCGCGCCCGCGACCTGGGGTACGGGATCGAAGGGGCACACGTCGCTCGCGCAGGCCCGCAACAGTTCGGCCAGCTGCGTCCGTTCGGCCGCGCTCCAGCCGGTGCCCACACCACCCACGTACCGCAGCCGCCGCCCCGCCGTGTACTGCCCGACCAGCAGGGCGCCCGGCAGGCCGGTGAGCCGCCCCTTGCCGGGCAGCCAGCCGCCGACGATCACGTCCTCACTGAGCATGTTCCGGATCTTGATCCAGGCGCGCGAGCGCACCCCGGGCTCGTACAGCGAGTCCAGCCGCTTGCACACCAGCCCCTCCAGCCCGTGCTCGCGGGTGGCCCGCAGCGCCTCGGCGCCGTGTCCGACCAGCGCCGCCGGCGTCGACCAGTAGGGCCCTCCCAGGCCCAACTCCTCCAGCCGTCCGCGCCGCCGGGAATAGGGGGTCCTCAGGAGGGAGCGGCCCGCCAGGTGCAGTACGTCGAAGACCACCAGATGCACGGGGGCCCCGGCGGCCATCCGGGCTGCCCGGACGGGGGCGTGCGCCAGACCCATCCGCGACTGGAGCAACTGGAAGTCGGCGCGCCCCTCCTCGTCCAGCGCCAGGATCTCCCCGTCCAGGACCGCGGGCGTGGTGCCGAGCGCGTCGCCGAGCGGCCGCAGTTCGGGATAGGCGGCCGTGATGTCCTCACCGGAACGGGCGCGCAGCAGCAGGCTTCCGTCCCCTTCGAGGTAGATCACCGCGCGCTGGCCGTCCTGCTTGGTCTCGTACGCCCAGCGCGCGTCCTGTGCCGCGGGCGGCAGCGTGCCGGGCGTGGCGAGCATCGGAGGGATCAGCGGCAGGCTCACGGGTCAGTTGTCGACGCCCCGGCCGGCCCCCACGCGCCCGGGCCGCCGTTTTCCCCTGAACGGCGGCCCGTACCTCAGTGGCCCTCGTGCGGCGGTACGGCCCGCACCAGCCCCGACTGGTAGGCCACCACGACGAGTTGGGCACGGTCGCGGGCGCCCAGCTTCGTCATGGCGCGGTGGACGTGGGTCCGCACGGTCAGCGGGCTGACGAAGAGCTTCTCGGCGATCTCCTCGTTGGAGTGCCCCTCGGCCACCCAGGCCATGACCTCCCGCTCGCGTGCGGTGAGGGCGGCGAGGTGCTCCGGTGCCGCCGACTGCGAGCTCTCGGCGGGGGAGGCCAGGAACCGGGTGATGAGCGTGCGGGTGGCGGTGGGGGAGAGGAGCGAGTCGCCGGCTGCCACGGTCCGGATGCCGTCCAGCAGCACGTCCGCCGTGACGTCCTTGCCGAGGAATCCGCTCGCCCCGGCCCGCAGCGCCTGCGCCACGTACTCGTCGATCTCGAACGTCGTGAGGATCAGCACCCGCACCGCCGTGAGATCCGGGTCGGCGCAGATCGCGGACGTCGCGGCCAGCCCGTCGGCGCCGGGCATACGGATGTCCATCAGCACCAGGTCGGGGCGGTGGGCCCGGGCGAGGTCGACAGCCTCGGCACCGTCGGCGGCCTCGCCGACCACCTCCATGTCCGGGCACGAGTCGATCAGGATCCGGAAGGTGGCCCGCAGCAGGGTCTGGTCGTCGGCGAGCAGCACGCGGATGGTCATGGAGGCGTTTCTTCCGGTTCCGGAACATGGGACGGCGCCCAGCATGTCTGGTCAGGCCCCCGTCGTCGTCGTCCGCCTGCCGCAGGTCGCGGGTACTCGGAACGCAGTATGCGCCCCGGGTCACGTCATCCCGGAGCAGGACGAGCAGGACGGCCCATGCCGGGCTCCTTCACTGTTCGCCGATCACCGCTTCTTCAATCAATCGACTGCGGCTCTTCGCCGAACACGGCGTCCACTCCGGTCGACCCCCACCCCACGGTCCACCTGGGACGACGCCGCCAACGGCCTCGCCGACGCCGTCGTCGGCAGGTGGCCGGCCCCGGTCACGCCTGGCCGCTGACACCACCGCAGCAGGAGCAGGGACCCCCGAGCACGCCACCGGCTCCGTGCGGCAGCGCGGCGGCGGCCTTGGCCGGGAGTCGCTGTCACGGTCGCACTTGGCACTGGCCGGAGTGCCGCTGGACCCGGCCGCCGTGGCGCTGCTGCGGCAGATCGCCGACTCGGAGTCGCTGCGCCCCGGGGAACTCGCCGACCGGCTCGGTGTGGAGGCCTCGCACGTCACGCGGACGGCGCAGCAGCTCCAGAAGTCCGGATACGTCACCCGTGTCCCCGACCCGCAGGACCGCCGCGCCCAGCGCATCCAACTCACCGAGGCCGGCCGTCAGGCCATCGCCCGCGTCCGCGACGCCGGTGCCTGCGGCATGCAACTGGCCCTGGCCGACCGGACCGCCGACGAACTGCGGCAGCTGGCCACCCTGTTCCACCGCGGGGTCGACGACTTCCCCGCCCACGCCGTCGACGAGGAGCCCGGACCGCAGCCGACCGCACCGGCCGCGACCGCCTGACCGGTCGGCCCGGGCGCGATCATGCCGACGCCGTGCGAGGGCGCTGACCGGACGAGTCGGACGAGTCGGCGGCCCGCCCGGGCGGCGCCGGCTCCCGCAGCCCGCACAACAGCAGTCGCCCCAGCGCGGGCAGGGCGATCAGCGGGACGAGCGCGGTCCGCAGCGAGGTGGCGTCGGCGAGCGCCCCGACGACCGGGGCGGCGAGACCACCCACGCTCACGGCCAGCCCCAGCGTCACCCCGCTCGCGGTGCCCACCCGCCGGGGCAGATAGTCCTGGCCGAGCGTGATGTGCAGCGAGAACGGCACATACAGGCCGGCCGACGTCAGGGCGACGAACAGATACACAGAAGGCCCCGGAACGAGCACCACCCCGGCCACCGCGAGCCCGGTCAGCACATACGCGTGGCGTACGACCCTGAGCCGCCCGAACCGCCCGGCGAGCCGGCCCCCGGCCACCGTGCCCACCGCGCCGCCGACGTAGAGCACACACAGCGCGGCCGTACCGGCCACGTCCCCGCCCCCGGTGCGCTGACGGACGTACAGCGCGACGAAGGCGCTCAGGCCGACGAAGACGATCGACCGGCACACGATGGCACCGGACAGCCGCAGAAACGACCCCCAGTCGTCGCAACCGGCACCCTCGCCCCGGACGGCGGCCGTGCCGCCGCCGGCGGCCGAACGCATCGCCGCCGCGCACAGGACCGCCCCCGCGACCGCGGGCACGACCAGCAGGGGAGAGGCACCCAGGCCGCCGGTGGCGACCACCGCCGCCACCAGCAGCGGCGCCAGCGCGAAACCGACGTTGCCACCGAGAGAGAACCAGCCCATCGCCGTATGACTGCCGTGCGCGGCGTCACGGGCCGCGCGGGCGGCCTCCGGATGGTAGGCGGCGACCCCGATCCCCGAGACGGCGACCACCGTCAGCGTGAGCGCGTAGGAGTGCACGACCCCGCTCAACGCGACCCCCGCACCGCCCGTCAGCGCGCTCAGCGGCAGCAGCCAGGGCATCGCCCACCGGTCGGTCAGCGCGCCGAACAGCGGCTGCACCAACGACGACAGCAAGGACGCGGCGAGGACGACGCCCGAGGCGGCGGCGTAGCTGTAGGCGCGCTCGGCGACGAAGAAGGGGACGAGGGCCGCGACCGCGCCCTGGTACACGTCGACACAGGCGTGGCCCAGGGACAGCAGGGTGATGGCTCGGTTGCGTACGCGTTTGGTGGACACCCTGCGATCGTGGCGGCGTCCGCCCATGGCCCGCTTCCGATAATCTGCCTTGTTGTGTCGAACATCCGCCACGAGCCGGTCGCGCCGACCCGCGCCCAGGCACTGGCCGCCGGTGAACACATCGACGCGCACCGGCACGACGACCACCAGATCGTCTACGCCGGCTCCGGAGTCCTCGCCGTCACCACCGACGCCGGCACCTGGTTCGCCCCGGGCAACCGCGCCATCTGGGTCCCCGCCGGCACCGTGCACGCGCATCGCGCCCACGGTCACCTCGACCTGCACCTCGTCGGCCTGCCCGCCGACGACAACCCGCTCGGCCTGGGCGCCCCCACGGTCCTCGCCGTCAGCGCGCTCCTGCGCGAGCTGATCCTCGCCTACACCCGCGACCCGGCCGACGACAGCGCGGAACGCCGCCGTCTGCTCGCCGTGCTGCGTGACCAGCTGCGCGCATCGCCCCAGCAGCCCCTGCGCCTGCCCACCCCGACTGATCCACGGCTGGCCGAGGTCTGCGCACTCGTCCAGGCCGACCCCGCCGACGCGCGCACCCTCGCCGCTCTCGGCGCCGCGGCCGGCGTCGGTGAGCGCACCCTCAGCCGGCTCTTCCGCAGTGAGTTCGGCATGACCTTCCCGCAGTGGCGCACCCAGTCGCGGCTGTACCACGCGCTGCGGCTGCTCGCCGAGGACACCCCTGTCACCACCGTCGCCCACCGCTGCGGCTGGTCCTCCGCCAGCGCTTTCATCGACGTCTTCCGCCGCTCCTTCGGATACACCCCCGGAAGCCACAACCGCCGCTCGCCACAGGGCCGATGAACAGGCAGGGGCGGTGGCAGGCCCTCGCCTACCCTCCGGTAGCATCCGGCGGCAGGCCATCCAAGGAGGATCCGTGCCCCGGTCCGAACGCTCACCCCTGCTGCTCGCCGGCCTGCTGGCCACCGCGGGCGTCGCGCACTTCGCCGTCCCCCGCCAGTTCGACGCGACCGTTCCGCGCTCCCTGCCGGGGACGCCCCGGACCTGGACGTACGCCAGTGGCGTCGCCGAACTCGCGCTGGCGGCGGGTCTGGCGTCGCCGCGTACCCGCAAGGCCGCCGCGCTGGCCACCGCGGCCTTCTTCGTCGGTGTGTTCCCCGCCAATGTGAAGATGGCCGCCGACTGGCGGCACCGCCCCACCCCCCAGAAAGCCGCCGCGTTCGGCAGGCTGCCGCTCCAGATCCCCCTCGTGCTGTGGGCCCGGGGCGTCGCGAAGAACGCGGAGGGCCGGGCATGAGCGCACAGCTGAAGACCGGCGACAAGGTCGAGGACTTCGCCCTGCCGGACGAGACCGGCACCACCCGCAGCCTCACCGAGCTGCTCGCCGAAGGGCCGGTGGTCCTCTTCTTCTACCCCGCCGCCCTCACCCCCGGCTGCACCGCCGAGGCCTGCCACTTCCGGGACCTCGCCGCCGAGTTCGCCGCAGTCGGGGCACGGCCGGTCGGCATCAGCGCAGACTCGGTCGAACGCCAGCAGGAGTTCGCCGACCGCCACACGCTGGGCATGACCCTGCTCTCCGACGCCGACGGGACGGTCCGGGAGCAGTTCGGCGTGGCACGCGGCTTCTCACTGGCCCCCACCAAACGGGTCACCTTCGTCATCGGGCAGGACCGCACGGTCCTGGAGGTCGTCCGCAGCGAACTGCGGATGAACACCCACGCCGACCGGGCCCTCGCCGCCCTGCGCAAGTGACCACCCCGGCCCCGGTCGGCGCGACCGGCGGGGCCCGGCGGGCCTGACCGTCCTGCCGTCGCGGTTGATGCGGTGCGGCGCAGGACTCATGCTGGACGACATGGAGCGCGTCTGCGCCGTGGCGGTCCTCGACGCCCAGGCAGTGGTCAAGGGGTGGAGCGAGGGTGCCCGACGGCTGACCGGCCACACGGCCGAGGAGGTCGTGGGACGGCCCGCGCGGGACCTGCTCGCCGAGGAACCGTCGCCCGCCGACCTGGCCGCGCTGACCGGCACCGTCACCCTGCGCCACCGCGACGGCTCGCAGGTGCCCCTGGTCCTGCGGGCCTACCTCGTGCTGGCCGCCGACGGCGAACCCGACGGCTACATGCTCACCGGCGAACCCCCCGGCGACCAGCGACCCGACCTGGGCGAGCGCGCCTTCCAGCAGGCCTCCATGTCGATGTCCGTCCTCGACACCGACCAGCGCTATCTGCGGCTCAACGGCGCCGCCTGCCAGGTGATGGGCGTACCGGAGGACGTCCTGATCGGCCGGGACTTCCTGGAGACAGTGGAGGACGCCGAGCACAGCCGCGGCTTCCACTGGCATCTGCGCAAGGTCGCCGAGACCGGCGTACCCGTCCGCTACGAGAGCTTCACCGGAGCCCCGGCCCTGAACCGGGAGCACGCCTGGAGCATCGAGATGTGGCCGGTCCGGGACGACTCCGGCGTTGTCCGGGGCACCGCCCTGGCGGCGTTCGACAGCTCCGACCAGTACCGGGCACGGCAGCGGCTGGCCCTGCTGAACGAGGCGGCGGCCGCCATCGGCACCACCCTGGACGTGGTGCGCACCGCCGAGGAGGTCATCGGCATCGTGGTGCCCCGGTTCGCCGACTTCGCCAGCGTCGACCTGTTCGACTGGGTCCTCGGAGCGGAGGAGCCGCCGGCCCTGTCCGGCACCGACATCGCCCTGCGCCGCGTCGCCCACGGCTCCGGTACCGAGGGCACCCCGGAAGCCGCCGTACACCTGGGCGAGGTGGACTTCTACCCGCCGTTCTCGCCGCCGGCGCGGGCGATCCTGGAAGGCCGGGTGATGCAGAGCCAGGCGGGCGATCCGGCCTTCATACGGTGGGTCGCGGAACGCAACGCCCGCGCTCCGGAGGGCCGGCCGCACCGCGTGGGCGCCCACTCGATGATGGCGGTGCCGCTGCGGGCCCGCGGCATCACGCTCGGCGTCGCGGTGGCCGTGCGCATCAGACAGCCGGACGAATACGGCGAGGACGACGCCGTCTTCGCCGAGGAACTCGCCAGCCGGGCCGCCGTCTGCATCGACAACGCCCGCCGCTTCGCCCGCGAACGCACCACAGCGCTCGCCCTCCAGCACAACCTGCTGCCCCGGGGCCTGTCCGGTCAGGCGGCCGTCGAGGTGGCACACCGCTATCGGCCGTCCGGATCACAGGCCGGCATCGGCGGCGACTGGTTCGACGTGATCCCGCTGTCCGGTGGCCGCGTCGCCCTCGTCGTCGGGGACGTCGTCGGACACGGCATCCCGTCGTCGGCCACCATGGGCCGTCTGTGCACGGCCGTACGCACCCTCGCCGACGTGGACCTGCCGCCCGACGAACTCCTCACCCATCTCGACGACCTGGTCACCCATCTCGCCGGGGACGACAGAGACGAGGTCGCCGAACTGGGGGCCACCTGCCTCTACTCCGTCTACGACCCCGTCACCCGCCGCCTCAGCCTCGCCGCCGCCGGCCACCCACCACCGGCCCTGGTCCTGCCCGACGGCACCACGCAGGTCATCGAGATGAGCGCGGGACCCCCGCTCGGCGTCGGCGGGCTGCCGTTCGAGGCGATGGAGGTGGAACTGCCCGAGGGCTCGCTGGTCGCGCTGTACACGGACGGCCTCATCGAGGACCGCGACCGCGACATCGACCACGCCATCGCCGAACTGTGCCACGCGCTGACCGCGCCCGCCGAGTCCCTCGACGCCCTCTGCGACACCGTGCTCAAGGCCGTGCTGCCGGAGGACCCCAGCGACGACGTGGCCCTGCTGCTGGCCCGCACCCGGGCCCTGGGCGCGGACCGTATCGCCACCTGGGACGTCCTGCCGGACCCCGAGCACGTGGCGGCCACCCGGCAGGCCGCCACGGACCAACTGACCGCATGGGGACTGGACGAGGCGTCCTTCGTCACCGAACTCGTCGTCAGCGAACTCGTCACCAACGCCATCCGCTACGGCGCCCCGCCCATCCAGCTCCGCCTGATCCGCGACCGCACCCTCATCTGCGAGGTCTCCGACGGCAGTTCCACTTCCCCGCATCTGCGCCGGGCCCACGCCTACGACGAGGGTGGCCGCGGACTGCTGCTGGTCGCCCAGCTCACCCGGCGCTGGGGCAGCCGGCAGACCGGCAGCGGCAAGACGATCTGGGCCGAACAGCCGCTGCCGCCGGTGTGATCACTCGAACGGGCAGCCCGGGTTGGGCACGTCCTCGGAGAACGGCGCGCCGTGCGGGAGTATGTAGAACACCTCCAGGACGAGCGTGGTGTCGCCCAGGTTCCGGCCGAGATGGACATCGCTCGGACCGCCCGGCTCGCGCACGACGGTGCCCTGCGGATAGACGCCGTCGGAGGCGCAGTCGGAGTGGTAGTGGCTGAGCGTGCCCTGCTTCACGTACCCGTACACGGGACCGTCGTGGTAGTGCCAGCCGGTGGCCTGGCCGGGCGGCACCGTGACCTCTCGCAGGACGTAGTCGGTGTCGCCGACGGTGGTCTGACTGATGGTCCGGCCGGTGACGCCCGGGCCCGGGGGTGTCGCCTGCGCGGGGCCGCAGACGAGGACGGTGGCGGTGGCGACGGCGCCGGTGAGGGCGGCACGGAGTGCGGTGCGCATACGGGGAGCCTCCTGGGGACATGGGTTCCGCCGCGAACATAAAGGCAGACGGCCCCAGTTGGGGGCGGAACCCGAAGATCCGCAAGGCTCACGCGGCCGCGCCGCCCCTCGGCCGCTCCCGTATGACGTCCAGGAGACCGATCGCCAGCGTCACCCCTCGTCGCCGGCCGCGGCGACCTGGGCGAGGGTCCGACCGGACCGCACCGAACGCGCCCGGTACGGGTCGGGCGTGCCGTGCCCGCGCGCCCGGCCCTCGCGGGCCTTCACCAGCAACCACGCCTCCCGGTCGCCGTCCCGCCCGCCGCGGATCCGGGTGAGGGCGTACTCGCCGTGCAGCTTCGACCCGCTCAGCCGGAACGTGGCATGACCGTGCTCCAACGACTCCCCGAAGTCGACGGGCCGCCCCTTGCGGTCGTGGCTGAGGGGCTCGTACGTCCCGTGGTCCCAGACGATCACCGTGCCGCCGCCGTACTCGCCCTTCGGGATCACGCCCTCGAACTCCTCGTACTCCAGAGGGTGATCCTCGGTGGGCATGGCGAGCCGCTTGTCCTGCGGGTCGTCGGAGGGCCCCTTCGGCACCGACCAGGACTTCAGTACGTCGTCCACCTGGAGCCGGAAGTCGAAGTGCAGAGTCCTGGCGTCATGGATCTGCACCACGAACCGCGGCCGGTCACCGGAGGCGGCACCGTGGCCCTCCGGCTCCCGGGTCCGTCCGAAGTCACGCTTGCCCCGGTAGTCCCGCAACCGGTCCTTCTCACCCACGAGCGCCTCCTTCCCGAGCGCCCCGAGTACCCGCGGCGGCGCCCGCGACGCACGGTCAGAACTCCTCGTGCACCTCGGGGTCCCCGCCGACGCGCCGGTGGGCGCGGTCCGCGACGGCCGTCATCTGGGCGGCGCTCAGTTCGAAACCGAAGAGGTCGAGATTGGCGCGCTGCCGGCCCGGATCGCCCGACTTCGGGATCGGGACGGCGCCGAGCTGGACGTGCCAGCGCAGCACGACCTGCCCGGGCGTCACCCCGTGAGCCTCGGCGACCGCGCCGACGACCGGATCGTCCAGCAGGTCCGTGCCCCGGCCCAGCGGACTCCAGCTCTCGGTGAGGATGCCCCTGTCGGCGTGGAAGGCACGCAGCTCCGCCTGCGGGAAGTAGGGGTGCAGCTCGATCTGGTTGACGGACGGCAGGACCCCGGTCTCCTTGCCCAGCCGCTCGATGTGCCCGGCCGTGAAGTTGGAGACGCCGACCGACCGGACGAGGCCGTCCTCACGCAGCTTGATCATGGCCTTCCAGGAGTCCACGTACTTGTCGACGCGGGGAAGCGGCCAGTGGATGAGGTAGAGGTCCACGTAGTCCAGGCCGAGCCGGGCGCGGGACTCCTCGAAGGAGGCGAGGGTCTCCTCGTAGCCGTGGTGCCGGCCCGGGAGCTTCGTCGTCACGACCACCTCCTCGCGCGGGACGCCGCTGCGGGCGATGCCGCCGCCGACGCCGGTCTCGTTGCGGTAGTTCGTCGCCGTGTCGACCAGGCGGTAGCCCAGCTCCAGGGCGTCGACAACCGCCTGCTCGGCCTGCGTGTCGTCCATCGGCCAGGTGCCCAGGCCGATCGCGGGGATCGTCGTACCGTCGTTGGGCGTGTGCAGCGGAATGCTGATCACTGTCGGACCTTCCCTCGACTGTGCCGTACACCCAGCGTCACGGATAGGGTGAGGATCGATCAACCGGACGGGTGGGGATGAGGGCAGCGGACGGCATGGGCGGCACTGACGAGAAGCAGCCGACGGGATCCGGACGGCCCACGTCACGCGATGTCGCCCGGCTCGCCGGCGTGTCGCACACCGCGGTCTCCTTCGTCTTCAACGGCCGCGCCGAGGGCAACCTCTCGCCCGCCACGCAGGAACGCATCCGCCGGGCCGCCGCCCGGCTCGGCTACCGCCCCGACCCTGTCGCCCGCGGCCTGCGCCGCCGCCGTACGGCCGTGATCGGCCTGGTCACCGACGAGATCGCCTCCTCGCCCTTCGCCGGCCGGCTGCTGCGCGGCGCCATGGAGACCGCCTGGGACAGCGACCACCTCGTCCTGACCATCGACTCCGGCGGGGACCCGGCCAAGGAGGACGCAGCCGTCGCCGAACTCCTCGACCGACGCGTCGACGGCATCATCTACGCGGCCATGTCGCTGCGCCGCGTCCGCGTCCCCGAGGGACTGCACCGCACCCACTCCGTGCTCGCCAACTGCCTGCCCGAGGACGACTCCCTGCCCGCCGTCATCCCCGCCGAACGCGCGGGCGGTCGTACGGCGGCCCGGCTCCTGCTGGACGAGGGGCACCACCGGGTCGCCATGGTGGGCGGCCAGGACGACCTCGCCTCCGTCGACCGCCTGCGCGGCTTCCGGGACGCGCTGCGCGCCGAGGGCATCACCGTCCCCAAGGAGTGGGTCGTCCGCACCGGCGGCGAGATCGCCGGCGGCTACGAGGGCGCGATGCGCATCCTGCACGGCACCCCCGCCGACCGGCGCCCCACCGGCCTCTTCTGCTACAACGACCGGGTCGCGGCCGGCGTCCTGCACGCCGCGACCCGGCTCGGCATCACCGTCCCCGAGGACCTGTCGGTGGTCGGCTACGACGACCAGGAACACATGGCCGCGTTCCTCACCCCACCCCTCACCAGCGTCGCCCTGCCCCACCGAGCGATGGGCGAGGCGGCAGCGCGGCTGCTCCTGGGCGCCATCGACACGGGCAGGACACCGCCCGCGACGGTACGACGCCTGGCCTGCCCGGTGATGAGCCGCGCGTCGGTGGGACCGGCTCCCGGCCGGTGAGGCGCCCGGACGGTGGCTCTTGCGGGCCGGACGCCGTCCGCGGCGTGACGGTGCCCGGCCGGCGTGGTGATCAACCGTGCGTCACCGGGACCGCCTAACGGCCCGGTGACGGTACCGCTCGTGCGGGGAGACCGCCCGCGAGGGGACGGTTTCAGGCCCGCACGGTGATCAGCCTTGCGCCGGTGGGACCAGCTCCCAGCCGGTGACCGTGACCCCGGGGCCGCCCGACACGACGAGCTCGGGCACGTCGTCCGCTCGCCGGTAGATCCGCTCGGTGACCGTCGCCCGATCGCCGACGAACAGCTCGAAGAGTGAGCCGTCGACGAGGATCCGCACCTCCCGGGCCGGCGCCCGCACAACGATCGGTGCCGAACCCCCGGGTCCGGTCCGGGGCCAGTCGGCCCGGTTGAGCGTCACGGCGTCCTCGTCCGGGTCCAGCACGACCGTCAGCGCCGCGCCCGAGGCCGACCGCAGCAGGCTCACGGTGGTGCGGTCGGACGCGGTGACGGTCAGGTCGTAGGCCTGCGGCAGCGGGGTGCGTCGACCCGGCGCGGTGACGAACGGCTCGGCCGCGCGCAGCAGTTCGAGCTCCGGTGCAGGCAGGACCCGCACAGACCCGTCCGGGTGTGCGTCCACCACCCTCGGCGCGGTCAGGACCCCGGCCCAGCCCGCCCGGTCGACCTCGTCCTGGTCGCGGGCCTCCCACGACCAGCCCCACATCAACGCCCGGTCGGGCTCCTGGAGCACGGCGGGGGCGTAGAAGTCACGGCCGTGGTCGAGCCGCCCGCCGATGCGGGGTGCGAAGCGCAACCCGCCTTCGGCGTCGAGTTCCAGGCCACCGGTCAGATACCCGGTGCCGCACGGATCTCCGTCCCACAGCGACAGCACCAGCACCCAGTCCCCGCCCTGTGCCGAATACAGCTGCGGGCACTCCCAGCCCACCGCCCTGTCGCCGAAGGCATCCGCGGCGACCGGATCGGTGCCGTCCAGGAACACCCCGGCGAACCGCCAGTCGGTCAGGTCGTCGCAGTCGTACAGCAGCACGGACGGGGTCCCGTCGGCGTGCCCCGCGCCGACCAGCGCCCAGCGGCGCCCGCTGCTCCGGAACACGAAGGGGTCGCGGAACATGACCACGTCCAGGTCGGCGGGCGGACCGGTCACCACCGGCGTCGGCAGCGGCTTCCAGTCGGTGAGCGTCTCGTCCTGCGGGACCACGGCCCGGGCCAGGCAGATCGTGCCCAGGCCGGCGTGGTGGCGGTCGACGCCCGTGTACACCGCCGTCGGCACGCCGTCGTCGTCGACCATGCACCCGGACCAGCAGCCCGCCTCGTCCGGACCGCCGGGCGTCGGGGTGAGCGCGATCGGATGGTGCTCCCACTCGACGAGGTCGGCACTGGAGACGTGCCCCCAGTGGACGTTCGCGTGCACGGGAGCGTCGGGATTGTGCTGGTAGAAGAGGTGGTACCGGTCCCGCCAGCGGAAGGGCCCGTTGGGGTCGTTGATCCAGTTGGCCGGGGGACGGACCCGGAAGCGCGGGGCTGCGGGGTCCGTGGACTGAGCGGTGAGGCTCAACGGTTGACTCCTGCGGACGTGATGCCCTCGCGGAGAGGGCGCTGACCGACGACGAACACGGCGACGGCGGGGATCATGGAGAGGACGACACCGGCGAGCACCACCGAGATGGAGCCGGTGCCCAGGTTGCCCTGGAGGGAGACCAGACCCAGGGGGAGGGTGTAGTTCTGGCCGGAGGTCTCCAGGATCAGTGGGCGGAAGAACTCGTTCCAGTGGTAGTTGAAGGCCAGGACGCCGACGATCGCGAGGCCGGGCGCGGCCAGCGGGGCGTACACGGACCGGAAGATCCGCCAGGGCCCGCAGCCGTCCAGCATCGCCGCCTCGCCCAGGTCCTTGGGCATGCCCAGGAAGTACTGGCGCATCAGGAAGGTCCCGAACGCGGTCGGGAAGGCCGGGATGATCAGACCGAGCAGGGTGTCGGTCAGGCCCATCGACTTAAGGACCAGGAACACCGGCACGATCGTGACCTGCAACGGCACCATCATGGTCGCCAGGACCAGCCCGAACAGCGGCTTCTTGAACCGGAATTCGAGGCGCGCGAAGGCGTACCCGGCGAGACCCGCGGTGATCATCTGGCCCACCGCGATGAGGGCCGTCACCAGCGTGGAGTTCAGGGCGAGAAGCCAGACGTCGATCTGGTCGAAGACCCCGCTGTACGCCTCCAGGGACGGGTCCGTCGGGATGATCCTCGGCGGCAGGTCGAAGGCCTCGGCCGGGGCGCGCAGCGAGGTGGAGACGGTCCAGACGACCGGGCCCAGCGTCAGCAGTGCGCACACGGCCAGCGCGGCGATACGGGCCCACGGCGCGAGGGAGTGCCGGGTGCGGCTCAGGGACAGGCTTGCTTGGCTCATGGAAGTCACCCGGCTCACTGGTAGTGGACGAAACGCCGGCTGAGCCGGAACTGGAGGGCGGTGACCGCCATGATCAGCACGAACAGCAGCACACCCACCGCGGAGGCCTCACCGAAGCGCAGCTGCTCGAACGCGCTCTCGTAGATCACCATCACCACGGTGCGGGTGGCGTCACCGGGACCGCCGTTGGTGAGCACGTACGGCTGCTCGAAGACCTGTAGCGCGTTGATGATGCCGACCACCGACGCGACCAGCAGCGTGGGGGACAGCAGCGGCAGCGTCACGTTCAGGTGCTTGCGCAGGCCGGTCGCGCCGTCGAGGGAGGCGGCCTCGTGGATCTCCTTGGGGATGTTGTTCAGGCCTCCCACGAACAGCAGGAACGAGAACCCGAACTGCTGCCAGACGTAGACCAGGATCACTGTGGCCATCGCCGCGTTCTCGGACGTCAGCCACGGCACCGGAGCGATCCCGACCAGCCCGAGCAGCCAGTTCACGACCCCGAAGTCCTGGTTGAACAGGTACTTCATCACCACCGAGATCGACGCCGCGGACAGCACCAGCGGGAAGAAGAACGCCGACCGGAACACCGAGCGCAGCCACACCGGCATCCGCCCGTTCACCGCCAGGGCCAGCACCAGGGCGACGACGAGTTGCAGCGCGACCGCGAACACCATGAACACAAGCGTGTTGCGGAAGGACACCAGCACCGTGGAATCGGTGAAGACCTCACGGTAGTTGGCGGCCCCGGCGAAGCTCGGCTCGTCGATCACGTTCCAGTGGAAGAGGCTCAGCACCACCGAGCCGATGATCGGGACGACCGTGAAGACGACGATGCCGACGATCGTGGGCGTCAGGAACAGCGTGGCCAGCAGCCGCGAGCCACGGTCGCGGGCGGAGGCCCGGGGTGCGGGCGCCGGTGGCACGGTCGGCTGCTCGGGCCGTACGGCCGGTATCTGGGTGTTCGTCATACGTCACGCTCCATGGCCTTCTCCAGATCGCTCTGCATCCGGCGCAGCGCGGGGGCGACCGAGCGCCGCGACGCCAGGGCGGTACCGGTGTGCTTGAGCAGCACCTGCTCGACCTCGGCGACCTGCGGCGGGGCGGGGATCGGCCCGGTGTCGGGGAACTTGTCGAGGGTGTCGTAGAAGACCTGCCAGTGGTCCGGGCCGGTCTCGCGGTAGCGGTCGGCGGTCAGCATCGAGCGGCGCGCCGGGGTGGTCTGGTTGGTCTCGAACAGCCGCGTCAGGGTGTCCTTGCGGGCGGCGTACTTGATGAACTCCCAGGCCTCCTCCTGCCGCTTCGAGGTGCGCAGCAGCGCATAGCCGGCGGCGCCGTACTGCATGCGCTGCGTGCGCCAGCGCGGGAAGTACTGCACGTCGAAGCCGTCCGCCTTCATGCCCGCCAGGTGCAGGCCGCCCGCCCAGAAGCCGCCCGCGGGCGTGACGCCGACCCGGCCGGTGGAGAACACACCGATCAGGTTCTGGCCGTTGCCGCCCTCGGGGCGGGTGCACAGCCCTTCCTGGACGAGGGAGGCGAGATAGTCGTACGCCTCCTCCACGCGCGCGTCGGTGGCCTGCGGCGTCGTCCAGCGGAAGCCGCCCCCGCGCCCCTGCCGTGCGGCGGCCGGATAGAAGGAGTCCCACAGCCACCCCCCGCCCGGCGCCTTGGACTCGCTGAGCAGATTGGTGTCGTTGGCGAACAGCCAGGGCACCACGCCGCCCCACAGCCGGTTGGTCCAGAAGTACGGCGTGAACTGGGAGCCGCTGGACTGCTTCATGTCCCGCAGCAGGCCGGTGAAGTCGTCCCGTGTCCAGTCGGCCGCAGGGAAGTCCGCTCCGGCTCGCTTCAGCACCTGGTTGTTGAGGTACATGTCGGCGGCGTTGAACTCGACCGGCAGCTGGTAGAGGCTCCCCTCGTACATCATCGACTCCACCAGGGACGGGTGGACGTCGGTGAAGTACTCGCGCAGCTCCTCGGCGTCCCGCTTCACCCAGTCGTCCAGCGGGACCCCGAGGCGCTGCGCGAACAGCTGGACGCCCTCCGTGGCGACATACACGAGGTCGGGAGCGGTGCCCGCCGCGATCTGGGTGAGGATCTTCGCGAAGAAGTCCGACCAGTCGACGGCCTGCACGGCGTTGATGCGGAGCTTGATGTCGGGGTGGACCTGCTTGAAGCCCTCGGTGAGCGTGCGGATGGCCTCCGGCCCGTAGGCGGGGCCGAGGGTGGCGACGACGAGCGAGCCGTCGTCGCGGCCGGGTATGTCGGCTCCGGTGAGCCGGTCCCAGCCGGCGGCGGTACCGGCGAGCGCGGCGGCTCCCGCGCCGTAGGCGCCGTACCGCAGCAAGGTGCGGCGGGTGAGGTGCGAGTCGGTCATCTGAACGGGCCTAACTCGTGTTAGCCAGAATCTGATGCCCAGATGATGTGAAGGCCATCGCAACCCTGTCAAGAGTCGTGAACGGCTTGACCTTTAACGAGTTAGGCCTCACAGTTCCGATCCAGGCCGACCGGTCCGGGATTGAACGACTCCGGTTCTGGGGGCCAGTTCGGATCCGGTTCGGATCTCTATGAGCCGCAGTCCTGACGACGACGTCAGGGAAAGGAGCCTCGTCATGCGTGGCATATCCGGCATGCCCGGAATATCCAGGAGGTCGCTGTTCATCGCCTCGGCCGTGGGCGCGGCCGGTGCCTTACTTCCCGCCGGTTCGAGATCCGCGTCGGCGGCGCCGGTGTCCTCCGCGGCCACGACGGCCGCCGCCTGCACCGGAAGCTACCGCGCCGAGTACCACTTCACGGTTCCCGACCAGTGGATGAACGACCCGCAGCGGCCGGTGTGGATCGACGGTGAGTACCACTACTACTACCTCTACAACCCCGACTACTCGACAGGCGGCACGACCGCGGGCACGGCCTGGCGCCTAGCGACCAGCACCGACCTGGTGTCCTTCACCGACCGCGGGATCGCCGTGCCGAAGAACACCACCCCCAACGGCGACGTCTGGTCCGGCTCGGCGGTGATCGACACCGACAACACGGCGGGCTTCGGCGCGGGTGCGGTGATCGTCCTCGCCACCATGGCGCCCGACGACGTCACGCAGGCGCAGTACCTGTACTACTCCACCGACGGCGGCCGTTCGTTCACCAATCACGGCACCGCCCCGGTCCTGCCCAACCCCGGTGTCCGGGACTTCCGCGATCCCAAGGTCATCCGCGACGAGGAACGCGGGCGCTGGGTGATGACGCTCGCCGAGAACGACAAAGTGGGCTTCTACCACTCCGCCGATCTCAAGTCGTGGACGTACGTCGGCGGCTTCATCAAAGGCGGCATCGGAGTGCTGGAGTGCCCGGACCTGTTCCGCATCCGGGCGGCGGACGGCACCTGGAAGTGGGTCCTGGGCGTGAGCGCCAATGGCAAGGGATCCGGACTGCCGAGCACGTACGCCTACTGGACAGGGTCCTTCGACGGCACCACGTTCACGCCCGACCTGAGCGATCCGCAATGGCTCGACCACGGCTGGGACTGGTACGCCGCCGTCACCTTCGAGAAGCGGCACGCCGGCGGCACGCTCGACCCGGCGGCGAGGTACGCGATCGGCTGGATGAACCACTGGGACTACGCCAACACCACGCCCACCATCGAGTGCGACGGCTTCAACGGCACCGACTCGATCGTCCGCGAGATCACGCTGAAGCGGGCGGCGGGCGGCACGTACTATCTCGCCTCCCAGCCGGTCGCCGGTCTCGACGCCCATGTCTCCCGCACGGTCGACCTCGGTGACCTGGAGGTCGAGGGGACCCTCCTGCTCGACTACACGGGCGCCGCGTACGAGGTGTCCACCGACATCACCTGGGACCAACTGACCGGCGCGGGGCTCCAGTTGCGGCGTTCCTCCGACGGCGGCCGCCACATCGACGCCGGGATCTACGGCGACTACGCCTTCGTCAACCGCGGATACACCGTGAGCCCCGACAGCAGCGGCCGGTGGCAGGAGAGCCGGAGTCCCTTCGACGCGTCCGCGGGCACGGTGCGGCTGCGCATTCTGATCGACCGGACTTCCATCGAGATGTTCGTGGACGACGGCCGCTACACGCACTCGACCGAGGTCTTCCCGGATCCGTCCGACACCGGGCTGGCGCTGTTCACGATCGGCGGCACGGCGGTCTTCCGGAACACGGTGATACGGGAGTTCGCCGTCTGAAGCCGCTTCGAGCCGCTGTGCCCCGAGGCCCTGTCGCCATGCCCGCCGAACGCTGTCACGATCTTCCCTGTAACCGGCTCGGAACGGAGCCGGCGGGGACGGACGACCGACGGAGCGGGCATGACGACGGACAGCACCATCGCGGACGGCACGGGGATCGAGGTGCGACCGGTCGCCGGGCACATCGGGGCGGAGATCACGGGCGTCGACCTGGCCGGGGAACCGGACGACGCCGTGGTCGCCGCGATCCGGGCGGCGGTGCTGCGCTGGAAGGTGGTCTTCTTCCGGGGGCAGCGGCTGGACCACGCCGGGCATGTGGCGTTCGCGCGCCGGTTCGGCGAGCCGGTCGTCCTGCGCAAGCGGGGGAGCGCCTCGCCGGCCGGCTTCCCCGAGATCGAGACGACCGCCGACCGGCTGGAGCTGGGCGGGAGGTTCGGCATGGAGCACGACGAGTGGCTACGGCGCCGCCGCCACACCCTGCTGCGCGGCTGGCACTGCGACCACGGCGCCCGTATCGACCCGCCCGCCGCGACCGTCCTGCGCGCCGAGACCGTACCCCCGTACGGCGGCGACACGACCTGGTCGAACCTGGCGGCCGCCTACGCCGGACTGTCCGGCCCGGTGAAGGAATTCGTGGACGGCCTGCGCGCCGAGCACCGCCTCGGCGTCGGCTACCAGCCCCGGCCCGGCGACGACGCGTACGTCCGCCATCTGCTGGACCACCAGGTCGCCTCGCTGCATCCGCTCGTGCGCGTCCATCCGGAGACGGGGGAGCGGGTGCTCTGCGTCAACGGCTACTACGTCGAGCAGATCGCCGGCCTCTCGCGGGCCGAGAGCGGCGCGATCCTGGAGATGCTGCTGGAGCAGGCCGTGCGCCCCGAGTACACGGTCCGCTTCCGCTGGGAGCCCGGCAGCGTCGCCTTCTGGGACAACCGGGCCACCATCCACCTCGCCCCCAGCGACAACGCCCACCTCGACTTCCCCCGGACCATGCACCGGGTGATGCTCGCCGGGGACGTACCGGTGGGGGTGGACGGCAAACCGTCGGAGGCGATCGTCGGGACCGAGCCGGGACGCTGGTAGGCGACGCCGGGCTCTGCTCGGCGGGCTCAGCGGCCGACGAGCTCCCGCAGCGCCTTCGCCACGACGTCCGGCGCCTCCTCCGCCACGAAGTGGCCGCAGGTCACCGTGGTGTGCACCAGATCGGGCGCCCAGGCCCGCCACAGCGCCGCCGCGTCGAAGCCGAGGGCCGCGCCCCAGTCCTGCTGGAGCACGCTGACGGGCAACCGGAGCGTGTTTCCGGCCGCCCGGTCGGCCCGGTCGTGCTCGACGTCGACGCGGGCCGAGGCCCGGAAGTCGGCCACGATCGACGGCACGGCCTCGCGGCAGGCGGCCAGGTAGGCGGCCGCGGACCTCGTCCGGGACGGCTCGCCGGCCGGTCGCCCAGGTGTCGAGGAAGTGTGGCCGAAGAAGGCGTCCGGCGCGGCGCTGATCAGTCGTTCGGGCAGACCGGGCGGCTGGGCCAGCAGATAGAGATGGAAGCCGACGGCCGCGCTCACGCCGTGCATCACCTCCCACATGTCCAGGGTCGGCAGGACGTCGAGACACGCCAGATGCGTGACCCTGTCCGGGTGGTCGAGCGCGGCGCGGCCCTCACCGCGGTGGAGCTGCTGACCGAGGTGACCGAGGCCGCGGGGACGCACTGGGCGTTGGGCGTCCAGGCACGCTCGCGTGCCCTGCTCAGCGACGGGGAGGCCGCCGAAGCGCTCCACCGGGAGGGCATCGAGCGGCTCGGCCGTACCCGGATGCGGGCCGAACTGGCCCGGGCTCACCTGCTGTTCGGGGAGTGGCTGCGCCGGGAGAACCGCCGCAGCGACGCGCGCGAGCAGCTGAGGACCGCGTACGAGATGTTCTCCGGCTTCGGCGCCGCCGGGTTCGCCGAGCGGGCCCGTCGCGAGTTGCAGGGAACCGGCGAGTCCGTCCTCAGACGTGCGGTCGCGGCACCGGTGACGCTGACCGCGCAGGAGGCACAGATCGCGCATCTGGCCCGTGACGGCATGACCAACCCCGAGGTCGGCGCGCACCTGTTCATCAGCCCGCACACCGTCGAATGGCACCTGCGCAAGGTGTTCGTCAAACTCGGCATCACCTCCCGTAGACAACTGCGCACCACCCTCACCGACCGGCCACCCACGGCGGCGCCGGCCTGAGGCGTACCGCGGAAGCCGGATCCCGAGGCCCGCTGGACGGGGGGCCGGAACACCGGCAAGCCCATGCCCGAACTCGTCTCCAAGGAGGAGTCGGAGCAGCGCGCCCACCTGCGCGCCGCGGCCCACCTGGCTGCCGCGCGCCCTCCCGACATCCTGGATTGGTATCGGCGGATACTCCCAATCAAAATGCCGGCGCGGTTTGCTCCTGCCGTGGTCCCTGACTGCGTGCCTTGAGCAGCGTGTCCCGTAGGCGGTTGTGGGTCATGGCCAGGCTGGCGTGCATCGCGCCGCGTGCTACCGAGAGTCCCAGAACCTGGGAGACCGTCGTGATCCGGGGGATGGCCGGCAAGGTCTGTTCGAGTCGCTTGCGTACCTCGGGGAGCACTTCGTCCACCAAGGGGCGCAACCGGCCGACGAAGTAGACGGATTCGGGATCGAGTGTCACGGCGACGATGCTCACGGCGGTCGTGACCGCCGTCGTGAACGCCTTGAGCATCTCCGCACGGGCTCGATGGTCCTGAGACGTCAGCCACAGGTCCTCGACGCGTCCGACGTCCAGTCCGTGTTCACGAGCGAACGTCACCAGCCCTGAGGCGCTCAGCAGCCCGTTGAGGGTGCGGTCGCCGATGCCCGAGGACAGGGAACCGATGTCGCCGAACGCGGGAGTACGTCCCCGAGCCAGTTCCTGGTCCCCGCAGGTGGCGAAACTCAGGGTGCTGCTGACGCTGAACAGGGCAGCGTTACGGAGGCTCGCGTCGTCCGTGAGCACCTGGAGCAAGGACGCGTTCGCGTCACTGTCCAAGGTCACTGGAGCGTCGACGAGCTTTTCGACGGTTCGCTGGAGGTCTCTGCCGGAGAAGGTTTTCATCGGATCGGCAGGCCGAAAGACCTCGGCGCCGTCGCGGACATGGGCCGGCAGTGCCACGACGACCTGGCGCAGCGGCCCTCGTGCGGATGCGCTGGTCCGCGCGATCAGGTCGACCAGCCACCGGCCGGCAGCGGGAACGTCGTGGTGCTCGGCCGTCGGCACGATCACGTGTCCGATCTCACGGCCGCGTAGGTCGGTCACGAGCACGCCGGTGGTCACTGCGCCGAAGCCGACGCCCACGACGTGTCCGGCCGTCTCGGGCACATCGAGGTACGTCGACGGACGGCCACGCCCGGCGACGGCGTCCACTTCGCCGTCCACGACGAACCCGTCGGTGCGTAGTTCCTCGACGGCCCGCGACACCGTCGCCTTGCTCAGCCCCGTGAGCTCGATGAGCTTGTTCCGGGTCAACGGCGCGTGGGCGAGGACCACGTCAAGGACACGTGCCTTGTTGTAGTCGCGCGGTGTGGGGTTGATGCTGCTCACCTCATGACCTTAGCGAGACCGTACGCAGCCCGAACCAGTGGTCTCTGCCGGACTTGCCGAACCGCCCGTGGGCGTCGGCAAAGGCGCGGATCCTTGGCTCGCCTGCGCTTTTGCTCAGCTCCGCCTGCATCGGCAGCCGAGGCCGTCGCCGGGGTGACGATCTCGTCGAGTGAGGTCAGGTCGGCCGTGCCGGACGCCGAGGAGTGTCGCCTCAGGGGCGCCGCTCAAGGCGTGTCATCGCGGGTGCCGAGCAAGCGGGCCACGACCTCCTCCATGGCGACGGCCATGGCCCGCTCCACGTTGGTCCAGTCGTCTCTGGCGTGCTCGAGCAGGTAGTCGCGACGCTCCGGCACTCGTTCCGCGCGCCAATGGGTGACCAGCGCGCGAAGTGTCAGGCGTGCCAGCGCGGCAACAGGCAGGAGCGGGAGTTCGGTGTCCTTGATCGGCCGGGCCCGCTCGTATCCCGCGACGAAGCTGCATGCCTCGCGCCAGGGATCCCGCGGTGTCCGGCCGAGAAGGTTCGCGAGAGACACGGCAGGATCGAAGATCAAAGCACTGCGCATGCTGTCACCGAAGTCGATCACTCCGGTGACGAAGCTGTCTGTCCGCGGATCCACCAGGACGTTGTAGGGGCTGTAGTCACCATGGATCACTTGGGTCTCGAGATCACCCAGCCTCGGAACAATTGCCTCGCGGAAAAGGCGGAACACCTCTTGAGCCAGCCGACGGTGCGCGGCGCCGGGCGTGTACTCGATGATCTCCCGCAGCTGGTCGAAGTGCCGAAGGTCCCACACAAGGCGCCGCTCGTCCGCCGGATGCCTGAATGACCGCAGAGCCAGATCCACTCGCCCGAGCATCTGCCCGGCCCTGGCAAGCTGGTGGGGATCGGGGTTCGTCCGCGCCAGGACGGCACCTTCGACGAAGTCGAAGACGCGCAGGACTCGAACCCGGCCGTCTTTCGTCTCTATCGGTACGTTGTCGCTGCCTTCGGTGGTCTCCTTGACCCGCTGGACGGGGAGATGAGGAGCTTCGGCTTCGAGGTGACGCATCACAGCCGTCTGTAGAGCTACGACAGCTACCGCCTCGTCGGGCGGGGAAACCTTGACGAGATGGCCGGCCGTGCCGGTGCGCAGCCGGAACGTGTCGTCCTTCTCGGTCGCCAGCCGCTCGAGATGTCCGCTCAGCCGGTAGTGCCGGGCGAGGAGGGCGTCCACCACGTTCGTCTCGATGGGCTCGTGGGACGATGCCAGGCCGCTCTCCTCGAACAGCTGCTGGGCGATACGTGCGGGGGGCGAGGTGTTCACCGTTCGGTCCCTTCGGCTTCCGGCCCGCTACAGGCGCGTCTCGGCGATCTGAGCGAAGGTCTCCAGGAATCGCGTCACGTCGGCCGAGTCGAAGGCCAGCGGGGGTCGGATCTTGAGCACATTGACTGCTTCCCCGGTGCCGCTGATGAGGACTCGACGTTCGCGCATGTCGTTGATGACGTGGTCGGCGCGGACTCGATCGGGCTCCAGCGACTCCCGGTCCTTCACGAGTTCGACGCCCACGTACAGACCACTGCCGCGGACCTCCGCGACGTGGGGAGACTCGCGAGTGATCTCCTCGAGGCCGGCTCGAAGCGCCCTGCCGTTGTCGAGGACCCGCTGCTGCACGTTCTCAGCTTCGAAGACGTCCAGCACCGCGGCACCGGCGGCAACCGCGATCGAACTGCCCGCAAAGGTGTTGAAGTAACGGACATTCCGCCCGAACTCCTCGCACACCTCGGGCCTGAAAACCACACCGGAGATCGGCATGCCGTTGCCCATGGGCTTGCCCATCGTGACGATGTCCGGAAGCACCCCATGGCGGCTGAACCCCCACATCGACTCACCGAGCCGGGCGAATCCCGACTGGACCTCGTCGGCGATGTACACGCCGCCCGCGGCATGCACCTCCTCGACCATGTCACGCAGGTAACCGACGGGATCGGTGAAGAGGCCGTCGCTGGAGTACGCGCAGTCGGTGATCAGCGCCGCAAGCCGGTAGCCGTGGCGCTCGAGGTCGTTGATCGCGCCGCGCACCTGGCTTCGCATGTGGTCGGGAAGCGATGAACCCGGCGGGACGAGCCGCGGATCAGGGGCATCGATGAGCCGCACGTTCGGCCCGAGCGGTGAGCCCGCGCCGAGAGTCGGCGAGAAGCTCGCGACCTCGCGAGTGAGACCGTGGTATGCCCAGCGAGTCACCACGATTCCCTCGCCGCCCGTGTGGAACCGAGCCACTCGCATGGCCAGGTCGTTCGCCTCCGACCCGCTGCACGCGAAGCTGACCCTCGAGAGCGCTTCGGGCATGGTCGCGAGGAGGCGCTCGGCGTAGTCGACGAGCGATTCCTGCACGTAGCGCGTGTTGGTGTTGACCGCCGCCATCTGGCGGGACACGGCCTCGACCACGTGCGGGTGTGCGTGACCGACGCAGGGCACGTTGTTGTAGGCGTCGAGGTAGTCGTTGCCGTCCCGGTCGAACAGGTGAGCACCTCGGCCGGAGACGAACTCGACCGGCTCCCGGTAGTTCAGTGCGTAACCGGGGCCCAGCGCGCTGTTTCGACGCTTGATGGTGGACCGCAGCCGCTCGGGCAGTTCACCGAGCGCTGCGGGGTCGAACCTGTTGGGGTAGTTGGCCAGCGCTCGACTCGGAGTGGAAGTCATCTGCGGGTCCCCTTCGTGGCTTGCATCTTGGCCCGGCTGCTTCAGAGGCAGCATAACATTATTTGTTTCAGTTCCAGCCTGAAACTTATTCTCCGGGTGCGCACCCCTGTGACGGTGGAGAGCGCTGGATGCGCGTGAACCGTTCGGCGAGACTCGTCGTCGTACAGGTGAATGATCGACAACGCTCCCGCCGGGTACCCGACGTCGGCGGGGCGCGCCCGCGTGCCCCTCGCCGCGTGCGACGAGGAAGGAAGCACATGCCGACTCCCGGGCCCCGCACCGCCGGAACACTCCTCGACGTACTGCTGCGCGCCGCCGAGGAGAACCCCGGTCAGGTCGTCGTCCATGTCCGGGCGGACGGCGGCGAGCACACCGTGACCTTCGCCGAACTCCGGGACGACGCACTGCGCGTGGCGGGCGGCCTGCACGCCGCGGGACTTCGGCCCGGCACCGCCGTCCCGCTCCTGGCGGCTTCCGGCGAGGCCTTCCAGCCGATGTTCTGGGGAGCGCTGGCGGCAGGGCTCGTGCCGGTGCCGCTCGCCCCGCAGGCGCGTCGGGTCGGACCGGTGCGGGAGTTCCTCGGCCGGCCCGCCGTCATGGTGGACGACGCCACCGAGGAACTGCTCGCCGAGCTGCCGGAACCGGTGCGGGCGCTGCGGCTGGGCGCGTTGCGCGAGGCCCGCCCGTTGCGCGCCCTGCCTCGCCGCAACCCGCAGGACCTGGCGTTTCTCCAGTTCTCCTCCGGCAGCACCGGCGACCCCAAGGGCGTGGAACTCACCCACGAGGCCGTGCTCGCGAACCTCCGGCAGATCCGCGCCGCCATGGAGATCACGCCCGACGACGTGATCGCCACCTGGATGCCGTACTTCCACGACATGGGGCTGATCGGCACCCATCTGGTCCCCATGGCGGCCGGTCTGAAGCAGATACGGCTCGAACCCCTGACCTTCGCCAAACGCCCCGCCCTGTGGCTGGAGTCGGCGGCACGACACCGCGCCACCCTGCTGTCGGCGGCGAACTTCGCGCTCGCCCTCGCGGTGCGGCGGGTGCCGGACAGCAGCTGGGCCGGACTGGACCTGAGTCGCGTACGCCTGATGCTCGTGGGCGCCGAGCCCATCGCCCCGCGTGTGTGGCGGGAGTTCACCGCCAAGGCGCTGCCGGCCGGGCTGGACGCCACGGCCATGCTTCCCGTGTACGGGCTGGCCGAGGCCACGCTCGCCGTGACCGTGCCCCCGCTCGGCGAGATCGCCACGCCCCTGTGCCTGGACCGCGCCGCGCTGAGCCGAGGCAGGGCCGTCCCCGCGGAACCCGGCGCGGACACGGTCGAGTTCATGGATGTGGGCCGCCCCGTCCCGGACTGCCGCATCCGGGTCACCGACGACTCGGGCAAGCCCCTCGCCGACCGGCGGACCGGACATGTCGAGATACGCGGTCCGCAACTGGCGCGCGGATATCACCGCGCTCCCGAGGCGAGCGCGGCCGCGTTCCGTGAGGGCTGGCTGCGCACCGGCGATCTGGGCTTCCTGAGCGAGGGCCGACTGTGTGTCACCGGCAGGCACAAGGACGTCGTGTTCGTCGGCGGGCGTACCTTCCACGCCGCCGACCTGGAGGAGACCGCGGCCGCCACCGAGGGGGTGCCGGAGGGGACCGTGGCGGTGATCGGGTCCACCGAACCGGACGCCGGCGGCGATCGGGTGGTGGTGTTCGTGCAGTGGGCGCGGCCCGCCCCGGCCACGGCGCTCGCGGTGCTGGACGCGGTGGCGGCCCGGGTCCGTGAGGCGCTGGGCCACGACGACGTACGGGTGGTGCCGCTGCCGCCGGGGGCGTTTCCCCGGACGACGAGCGGCAAGCTGCGACGGGCGCTGATGCGCGAACGGTTCGAGGCGGGCGCCTACGCGGCCGTCGAGCAGCGATGGGCGAGGGCACGGGCCGAGCGTGCGACCGCACGTCGTGACGACCGCGGTCCGCAGGGTGACGTGCCGCGTTCACGGCGTGACGTCGAGGAGGCGATCCGGGAGATCTGGGCCAAGGAACTGGGCCTCTCCCCGACGGCCGTCGACCGGGACGAGCGCTTCTTCGCCCTCGGAGGTTCCTCACTGAAGGCGATGGCGGTGCTCGCGGGCATCGAGGACGCCTTCTCCGTCACGGTGGAGCCCCGCGTCCTGCGCGACCATGACACCGTGGCCGCCCTTGCCGGGCATGTGCTGGCCCTGCTCGGGGACGTCGACGGAGCATCCGAGGGGACGCGAGCCTCGACGCCGGCCGGCGAGCGCCCCGGGCAGGGACCGGTGGCCGTACTCGGCATGTCCTGTCGCTTCCCCGGCGCGCAGACCCCCGAGGCCTTCTGGGACCTGCTCCTGACGGGCCGCGACACGCTGACGGCCGTACCCGACGACCGTTGGGGCGACGCCCCCGGCTTCTTCGGCTCCTTCCTCCCCGGCCCCGCGGACTTCGACGCCGACTGCTTCGGCATGGACGAGGAGGAGGCCCGCGCGACCGACCCGCAGGCGCGGATCTTCCTGGAGCTGGCCCACGAGGCGCTGGAGCGCGCGGGGTACGCGGGGCCGCGCCGGACCGGCCGCAGGATCGGCGTGTTCGCCGCCGTCGGCGACAGCGGGTACCGCGAGATCCTCGCCGACGCCACGGACGGCGACCTCGCCGCCCACCCCGGCGCCCTCACCGGCAACCTGCCCAACCTGATCGCCGCCCGCCTCTCCCAGACACTCGACCTCGACGGCCCCGCCCTCGCGGTGGACACCGCCTGCTCCTCGGCGCTGGTCGCACTCCACCTGGCGCGGCGCAGCCTCCTGAGCGGCGAGTGCGATGTCGCCGTGGTCGGCGGCGTCCAGCTCGCCCTCACGCCGACCGCGCACCGACTCCTCGACAGCGCGGGCGCGTTGTCCCCGACGGGCGGCAGCCGGCCCTTCGGTGCCACCGCCGACGGCCTCGTGCCGGGGGAGGGCGGAGCGGCCCTCGTCCTCGCCCGCTTGGACGACGCGGCGCGCGACGGCGACCCCGTACTCGCCCTGGTCCGTGCGACGGCCGTCAACAACGACGGACGGTCGCTGAGCCTGCTCGCCCCCAACCCGCGCACCCAGCGCGAGGTCATCACCCAGGCGTACGCCGAGTGCGGCATCGACCCCGACGCGGTCTCGTACGTCGAAGCGCACGGAACCGGCACCCCGGTCGGCGACCCCGTCGAAGCGCGGTCACTCGGGCACGCCTTCCCACCCCGCGCGGACGGGACTCCCCGCCTGCTCGGCTCGGTCAAGGCGAACATCGGGCACCTGCTCAACGCGGCCGGCATGCCGAGCCTGGTCAAGACGGTCCTGGCACTCCAGCACCGGCGGCTCCCGCCCTCCCCGAACACCACCCCGCCCGCCCCGTACCTGGAGCGCGTGGCCCCCGGCTTCGAACTCGTCACCGAGCAGCGGGAATGGCGCGCCCCCGGGCCCCTGATCGCCGGCGTCAACGCCTTCGGCTTCGGCGGCACCAACGCGCACGCCGTCCTGGAGGAGCCGGGGAAGTCGGGGAAAGCGGGGGAGGCGGGGGAGCCGGAAGGGCCGTCCGCACGGACCACCTCCGTACATCCCGCTGCCCCCGGTCCCCACCTGCTCACGCTGTCGGCCCGCAGCTCCGACGCCCTGCGCGAGGCCGCCGCCGACCTGGCCGCCCATGTCCGCGCGCACCCGGACGCGCACGAGGCGGACATCTGCGCCGCCGTGAACACCGCACGCGACGACGGCCCCTACCGGCTCGCCGTGCTCGCCGACGGTGACCTGGCGGACCGTCTCGACGCCGCCCGCACGGCCACGGCGGACCCCGCACCCGTCCGGTCCCGCCCACGGACGGTGTTCCTCCTGCCGGGCCAGGGGGCCCAGCGACCCGGCCAAGGACGCGACCTGTACCGGTCGGCGCCGGTGTTCCGGGAGGTCCTGGACGAGGCCTCCTCGCTGACGGGGCCCATCCGCGGGCGCTCGCTCGCCGAGTGGTGCCTCGATCCCCGGACGGATCCCAGGGAGTTGGCCAGGACCGAGGTGGCTCAGCCGCTGCTCGTCACCTTCGGTGTGGGGCTGGCCCGGCAGCTGGCGGAGTGGGGCGTGCCGGTCGACGCGGTCGCCGGGCACAGCGTGGGCGAGATCGCGGCCGCGTGTGTCGCCGGTTCGTTGCCCCTGGACGAGGCGGTGGGGTTCGCCGCCGAACGCGGACGGCTGGTGGCCGAACTGGCCCTCCCCGGAGCCATGGCGGCCGTCCGGGGCGACGAGGACACCGTCGCCGGTCTCGTCTCCGCATCCGACGGCGCGCTGAGCGTCGCCGCCGTCAACGGGCCCGAGCAGGTGGTGATCTCGGGCGCCGAGGACGCTGTCGATCGTGCGCTCACGGAGCTGACGAGGCGTGGCGTCGCCGTACGGAGGCTCCGCGTGTCCCATGCCTTCCACTCACCGCTGCTGGAGCCGCTCCTCGACCCGCTGCGGGACGCGGCGAAGGCCATGACCGTCAAGCCGGCGGCCGTACCGATGCTGAGCACGGTCACCGGCACCTGGCGGCCCGGCCTCACGCCCGCCTACTGGCAGGCACATGCCGTACGGCCCGTGCGGTTCGGTGCGACTGTCGCGAAGCTGGTGGAGGAGGGCTATGACACGTTCGTCGAGCTCGGCCCGGGGAACACCCTCGGCGAGGCTGTCCGCGCGGTCGCGGGCGCGCAAGGGGCGTCGGGCGTGGCGGTGTTGACGCCAGGACTCTCCTCAGCGCCGGGCCGTGACGCGGAGTCCTCGGGAGCGCGGGCGCTGCTGGAGACTGCGGGCCGGCTGTGGACCCGCGGGGCGACCCTGAACCGGGCCGCGCTGGAGCCGGCCGCTGCGGACCGGACCGCCCCCGCAGCCGGGCGCCCGAGGGTGCCGGTACCGACGTACCCGTTCCAGCGCACCCGCCACTGGCCGCGCAGGGCGAGCGGGACGCCTCTGGTGCGCCGGCTCGACTGGGGAACCGCACCGCTCACGCCTGCGGACGGCCCCGGCGTGGTCCGGCTGATCGGTGCCGAGCGGGCACTCGGCCAGGCTCTGGCCGAACGACTCACCGGCCGTGGGGTGACGGTCCTGGGGGAGGACCTCGCGGACGGGACGGGCAGTCTCGCGTCGGCGGACACCGTGGTGTGGCTGGGAGAAGACGTGGGCGCCGGAGCCGAAGGACAGCAGGGCCCAGGCACCGCGACAGCCTCCCTGCGCCACGTACTCGACCTGCTGTCCATCGACTGTTCCCGGCTGCTGCTGGTCACCGAGGACGCGTACGTGACCGGTACCCCGGCGGAACAGCCGCGCCCCTCCCAGGCACTCCTGCACGGCTTCGCACTCGCACTCCCGGACGAGCACCCGGGGCTCGCCGCCCGCAGCGTGGACCTGTCCTCCCACGACACGCTCGACGCCCGCGCCGACGCCCTGGAACGGGAGCTGTACTCGGCACACGAGCCAGGCGCCGAGGGTGCGGTGGCCTGGCGCGCAGGGCGCAGGCTCGGCCGCACGCCGGTCGCGGCGCCGGACGCCGCCACGCCGACCGGGGACCTGCCGCCGGACGGCACCTACCTGATCACCGGCGGTGCCGGCGGGCTCGGCTGCGCGCTCGCCCGTGACCTGGCCGGCCGTGGCGCCTGCGAACTGATCCTGACGGGGCGTTCCGGGACCGCGCCCGACGAACTGCTCGCCGATCTCCGTGCCCTGGGCGTCCGCGCCCGGTACCACGCGGCCGACGTGTCCGACGAAGCCGCCGTCGACGCCCTGTTCGCCACCCTGCCCCCGCTGGACGGGGTCTTCCACGCCGCGGGCACGGTCCGGCCCGGCAGTCTCCGCGCCAAGACCGACACGGAGATCGAGCAGGTGCTCGCCGCGAAGGTACGGGGCACCATGCTGCTCGCCGGGGCACTGCGCCGGTACGGCCAGGAACCGGCCGTGCGCGTCGCCTTCTCCTCCGTCTCCTCGGTGCTGCCCGGCCTCGCAGGCGGGCTCGGCGACTACGCGGCGGCCAACGCCTTCCTGGACGCCTTCGCCGCCGCCGAGCGCGCGGCCGGCCGGCCCTGGCAGTCGATCGGGTTCGGCCCGGTCGCCGAAGCGGGGCTGGCCGCCGGGTCACCGGCCGAGACCCGGCTGCGCGCCCGCGGACTGAGCCCCATGACCACGCGGGCCGCCATCGCGGGGCTGCGGGCCGCCGTGGCCACCGGCGCCGCGCACGTGTTGGTGAGTCCCGCGCCTCGGCGCGTGGAGGCGGCCGCGAGTTCCGTGGCAGCGACCGTCCTCTCGGGCCGTTCGGCGGACGCCTCGCCGCCCCCGACCCGCTCCTCACCGGCCGAAGCCGCCACCACCACCGTGACCGACCCGGCCCGCACGACCGACCTGATCCGCCGCCTGCTGGCCGAGGCCCTGCACCGGGCCCCCGACGACATCGGCGACGACGAACAGTTCCTCACCCTCGGTCTGGACTCTCTGACCGCCGTCGACCTCGCACGCCGCCTGGAGACAGAACTCGGGCTGCCTCTGCCCGCCACTCTGCTCTTCGAACACCGCACGATCGGCGAACTGACCGCCTACCTCGGCACACAGAACCCACTGCCGTCCACTTCGCCCGCCACCACCACCGTGCACAGCGGCCCGGCGCACGCCCCCCGTCCCCTCACCCGCCTCCAGCGCGCCTTCCTCACCACCGAGGCGCTGTACGAAGGCGTCACCGCCTACGGCTATCTGCGCCAGACCGTCCGTGGTCCCCTCGACCCCGGCCTTCTCGGCCGCGCACTCGCCCACCTCGCGGCCCGTCACCCCATGCTGCGCCTGCGGATCACCGGGGACGGCACACCGCCGAGCCAGTACACCGCGCCCGCCGAGCCCACCGACCGGGCTCCCCGCTGGTACGAGGTCCACGAGCCGGACGCCACCACGCCGCCCCTGCCGGACCTCGAACAGCGGCTGTACAACCGGCCGTTCGACCTGACCACCGAGGACCCGGTGCGGGCCGTCCTGGTCCGCGACCGGCGGGACGCCCATCTCGCTCAGCTGCTGCTGGTCGTCCACCACAGCGCCGCGGACGGCTTCAGCCTCAAGGTGCTGTGCGAGGAACTCTGGCAGCTCTACACCGAGCTCGCCCACGGCCGGTCACCCCAACTCCCCGACCTCCGGACCGAGTTCGCCGACTACGCGGCCCGGGCCGCCGCCGACCGGCGGACCCCCGCCTTCACCCGGGACCAGCAGTACTGGCGCGACCGCATCGCGGAGCACACCGCGGCGGTCACGGCCGGGGCACTGCCGTACGACGGCGACCCGCAAGCACTCCCGGCGCCGCCGCTCACCCACCACCAGACGACCGTCGACGCCGCGCTCACGGACGCGCTGCGTGCGGTGGCCGCCCGCCATGAGGTCTCCCTCTTCCATCTGCTCCTCGCGGTGTACGGCCGTTGCCTGGCCCGCTGGAGCGGGCAGCGGGGCATCGCCGTGAACGTGGCCCGTGCCCGCCGTGAGGCTCCCATACCCGGGATCGACCGGCTCGTGGGCCCGCTCGCCGACACTCTGCCGGTGTTCGCCACCGTCGACCGCGACGAGCCGGTGCCCGTGCTGGCCCGGCGGCTGCGGCGGATCTGGCGCGAGGTGGAGTCCCACGCGACGCTGGCCAGCCCCGACATCGCCGCACTGCTGCCCACCACCGGCCCCGCCCCGCGCACGGTCGCCCCGGCCGGGTTCAGCTTCGCCCGTTTCCCGGTGCGCCACGGCCGGGACTGGCCGGTCACCGTGACCCCGACCGCGGCGGCCACCGCCTCCGCCGCGACCCGGCTCGGACTGCTGTGCTGGGAAGCGGACGCGGCCCTGCACTTCTCCTGGAACCACCCCGCGCACCTCTTCCGACGCGAGACCGTCGAACGCCTGGCGGCGGAGTACCTCGAGGAGCTGCGGGCAGCGGCCGGCCAGTCAACCGGCCGTCCCCAGCGGCACGACACCGACGGGGGCATCGTCGACCGCCTCCGTGCCCGGTTCCGAGCCGCACCGCGGGCCGTGGCGGTGGACACCGGCCGTACCTCGCTCACCTACGCCGAACTCGACGCCGCCTCCTGCGCGCTCGCGGCCCGACTGCGAGCGAGTGGCGTACGCCCCGGCGATCTGGTCGGCCTGCTCACCGAACCGGGCGCGGACACCGTCGTCGGCGTCGTGGGCATCCTCCGGGCGGGCGCGGGCTGGGTCCCGCTGGACGCCACGCATCCCGTGGCCCGAGTGCGCGACCAGGTGACACGCACCGGCGTCGGCGTGGTCGTCTGCCACACCGCGACGCGCGAGGCCGTTACCGCGCTGGACGGGACCACACCTGTCGCGGTCGACCACCGGACGGCTGCTGCGCCGGTCCAACACGAGGCGACGACGCCCCCTGATCCGGACGCCATCGCCTACGTCATCTTCACTTCGGGTTCCACGGGCCGCCCGAAGGCCGTCCCGATCACCCACCGGTCCATGCTCAACTACCTCGACTGGGCACTGACCACCTTCGGCTACCGGCCCGGCGACCGGCTCATGCAGACGGCGTCCGTCTCCTTCGACGCCTCCGTACGCCAGCTGCTGGCACCACTGCTGGCCGGCGCCACCGTGCACACCCTCACCCGGGACCTCCTGCGCGACCCCGAGGAGCTCCTGAACCGGATCGTCGACGACCGGATCACGGTGTGGAGTTCGGTGCCGACGCTGTGGGAGCGGCTGCTGACCGCCGCCGAGTCCCGGGCGAGGCGGGACGGGACGCCCCCGGACCTGTCGGCACTGCGCTGGGTCCATGTCGGCGGCGAGGCACTGCCCGCCGCGCACGTGCGGCGATGGTTCGACCTGCTCGACGGACGCGAGGGACCGGAGCACCGGATCTCCAACCTCTACGGGCCCACCGAGTCCACCATCAACGCCACCTGCCACATCATCGACGCCCGTCCGGCCGACCACGTACGACAGCTGCCCATCGGCTGGCCGGTGGCCGGCACCGAACTGGCCGTCGTCACCGAGGACGGACGTCCCTGCGCGCCCGGCGAGGCCGGTGAACTGCTCATCGCCGGAACCGGGCTGACCCCCGGCTACCTCGGCGAGCCCCAGCTCACCTCGCAGGCCTTCGTCGAGCGCGACGGGCGGCGCTGGTACCGCAGCGGTGACCGGGTCCGCCGATCGCCGGACGGCGTACTGGAGTTCCTCGGCCGCCTCGACGACCAGGTCAAGGTCCGCGGGCACCGGGTGGAACTCGGCGAGGTCGAGGCCGCGCTGCTCACCCACCCGGACGTCGCCCGCGCCGCCGTACTGCTCGTCGAGGGACGCCTGGTGGCGTACGTCGAGCCTCGCTCCGGTTCGGCGGAGCCGGACGCGCGCGCGATACGCGCCTTCCTGTCCCGTGTGCTGCCGCCGTACATGCTGCCCGGACGCATCCGCCCGGTCGACGCGATCCCGCTGACCGGCACGGGCAAGATCGATCGCAAGCTGCTGGCCTCCGAGTCCGGCCCAGGTCAGGCCGAACCCGCCCCTGAGCCCTCGCAGTCCGGCCCCCGAACCCCGCCCGCCACCCCGACCGAGCGCACCCTGGCCCGTATCTGGTCGGCCCTGCTGGATGTACCCGACATCTCCCGCGAGGACGATTTCTTCGGGCTCGGCGGCGACTCCATCATGGTGCTGGAACTCTTCGCCCGTCTGCGCGACGAGCTGCCCGAGGTCCCACGGCCGACCACCGTCTACACCCACCGCACGCTCAGCGCACTCGCGGCGGCCGTCGACAGTGCGGCCGCCACCGCTGCGTCGCAGCACCCGAACCCCGACCCCGTGCCGGTGCGATCACCGACCCCGTACCCCCTCACGCCCTCCCAACGCGGCTTCCTGCTCGCCGAGACCATCGACCCGGGGGCCGGCTCCGGCTGGCTCGCCCGATTCCGGTTGACCGGTCCGCTGCGCCACGACGTCTTCCAGCGCGCCGTGGACGTGCTGGTGGCCCGTCATCCGATGCTGCGCACCGTCTTCCCGACAGGCGCCCGCCCGCCCGTGCAGCAGGAACTGCCGGACTCGTTGCGGCTGCCCGTGGAGACGGAGACCCTCGCACACCCCGACCTGCTGGAGCAGCGGATCGCCGAGGAGGCCGGGCGCCGACTGGAGCCCTGGGCCTGGCCGTTGCTGCGGCTGAGGCTGTTCACCCTGGCACCCGGCGAGCACGTGCTCCTGGTCCACGCGCACCACCTCATCGGTGACGGCTACAGCGCCGCCCTCCTCGCCGGAGAACTGCTCACCGCGTACGACCGCCTCGACCGCGGTCTGCCGCACGGCCTGCCGCCCCTCGCCGGCACCTTCCGCGACCACGTCACCCGGTCCGCCGTACGACCGCGCCCGCGCGGCCCCGAGGCCGAGGCGTACCGCGCCCGTCTCGGCGCGCCCTACACGTCACCCGCATTGCGCCGACCGACCGACCGGAGCACCGGCTCCCCACGGACGTTCCACACCGTGGGCTTCACCCTGGACGTCACCACGACCACCGCATTGCGCCGACTCGCCCGAGCCGCACACCGCACCCTGTACGCACCGATGCTCACCGCGTACTACCGGGCCCTCGCGCAACTCACCGGACAGCGCGACCTCATGCTCGGGCTCGCCGTCACCGGACGCGAGGATTCCACGGCGGACGCACACCGGGTCTTCGGCCCGTTCGCGGAGGCGGTGACGCTGCGCCCCACCCTGCCTGCGGGCGCCGGGAACCGACCGACTGCCTTCGAGGACGACTTGCGGCGTCTGTCGGCCGAGGCCGATCTGGCACGGGCCGAAGGGCCCAGCGATGTGCGCACGGCGGCGGGACTGCCGTGCCACGCCCAGTTCTTCTTCACCTTCCTGGACTTCACCGCCCTCGGCTTCGAGGCGGGCGGCGGCCTGTCCCTGCACGCCGACGAGTCCGACACCTCCCTCGCCCCACCGCCGCTGGGCACCGACGTGTTCCTGGCGGTGCGTCCGGTGGCCGACGGCGAGGGACTGCGCGTCACCGTGCGGGCCTCGGCAGCCGCCCTCACGGCCACTGAAGTGACCGGGTTCGCCGAGGAGTTGGAGAGGGAGTTGCGGGAGGCCGTCCGTGGCTCCGGCGGCCACCGCCCCCGGCTCGACGCCGCGCTCGTCGGATATCTGCCCGCTCCACACCACCTCGCCGCCCTGGCCGGACTCCCGCACGACACCCCCGGCCTCGGCCGTGAACAGATCCGAGCGCTGCTCTTCCCGGACGGCCGCGCCCGTCTGCTGGAGGAGACCGGGACCCCGCTGGGGAACTCCGGCTTCGTCGCCCTCCCGCTCTTCGCCGACGAGCTGGCCCCGGCCGGCGATCTGGCGGCCCGCACCGCCCGCGCCGTCGAGCACGCCGCCTCGCTGGGCGCGCGCTGTGTCTCACTCGCGGGCATGATCCCGTCGCTCACCGGCTACGGCTATGACGTCCTGCGCGAGACGACGTCCGGCGTGGCGCTCACCACCGGCCACGCCTCGACGACCGTCGCCGTCGTCAAGACCGTCGGCGCAGCGCTCGCGGCGACCGGCCGACGCCTGGACGAACTGTCCCTGGCCGTCGTCGGTTGCGGGTCGATCGGCGTGTCGTCCCTACGGCTGCTGCTGGCCACCGCGCCCCGTCCGCCGGCCCGGTTGCTGCTGTGCGACCTGCCCGGCAGCACCGCGCGGCTCGAACGTCTGGCGGTGGAGCTGTCGTCCGAGCACCCGGGGATGCCGGTCGAGGTCGTCGAGTCCGGGCAGGCCTTGCCCGCCGCCGTCTACGGGGCCGAGGTCATCGTCACGGCCGTCAGCGGTGCGACACGTCTGCTGGAGGTCGATCGCCTGCGACCCGGCACGATCGTGGTCGACGACTCCTTCCCGCACTGCTTCGACACAGCGAGCGCACTGGACCGTATGAGCCGCGAGCAGGACGTGCTGGTCGTCGGAGGCGGCCTGCTGGCCCTCGACCGGACACAGACGCGGCTCAGCGAGGACCTACCGGCCGTGGCGAGCGCCGGCTTCGCCGTACGGCCGCCCGGGATCGAGGGCACCTTGGCCTCGTGCCGACTGGAGTCACTGCTCCACGCGCACCTCAGGAGTTCCGGCCGGCCTGCGAGCGAACTGCCCCTGACGCATGGCCTCGTCGACCTGCCCCGCGCCCTCGCCCACTGGGACGCGGTGGCGGCCGCCGGGGTCCGGCCCGCGCCGCTGCACCTGCTCGACCGGGTCATTCACCCGGGCGCCAGCCCAGCGCCGGACCGAGCCCGGTAGCGATGTCGGTGAGGATCTGCACATAGTCCTCGTGCTCGAAGGTGAACGGCAGCGCGAACGCCACCTCGTCCACCTCGCGGAACGCCGCGTGGGCGTGGAGGCGTTCGGCGATCTGAGCCGAGGTGCCCACGAGGTCCGGCGCGAACAGCAGCCGCGCCGGACCCTGCGGTGACGTGGTCCGCGGGGTGCGCTGGGCGACGTACTCCGCGTACTTCGCGCGCTGCCGCGGCGTCGCGGAGTCGGTGGGGATGACGACGAGGCCCTGGGAGACGCGGGCCTTGTCGCCGTCGGGGTGGTGGGCGCGGAAGGCGCGGATGTGGGAGAGCTGGATCTCCGCGAAGTCCGGTGCCGTCGACGCCGCGCCCTCGGGGCCCTCCGCCTTGACGACGCTGCTGGTCAGGAAGTTCATCCCGTGCTCGCCGGCCCACCGCGCCGAACTCAGGCTGCCACCGCCGTACCACAGTCGGCTGCCGAGACCGGGGGACTGCGGCTGAACCCGTTCGGAGCTGTATTCGATGTGCGGCTGCCGCGCGGCTTCGAAGCCCTCCGCCCCGCTGAAGTCCGTGGCCGGCCTGCCCCGCACGAAGTCGAGCAGCCGCCGCGCCCGCTCGTAGCCGAAGTCCTCCGCGTCGGCCGTGTCGGGGTAAAGGGCCTCCTTGATCCGGTCGTAGTGCATGGGCGGGCCCACGCTGACGCCCGGGTTGAGGCGGCCGCCCGACAGGAGGTCGACCGTCGCCAGATCCTCGGCCAGCCGCAGCGGGTTCTCCCAGCCGAGCGGGATGACCGCGGTGCCGAGTTCGATACGGCTGGTGCGCTGGGAGGCGGCGGCCAGGACGGCGAGGGGGGGAGGAGATGCCGTACTGGAGATGACGGTGGCGCAGCCAGGCGCTGTCGAAGCCGAGCCGTTCGCCGAGCTCGATGATCTCCAGCGTGGACTCATGGCCCCGGCGTGGATCCGCCTCGTCGAAGAGCCCGATGGTGAGGAAGCCCAGCTTGCGCAGCGGGCGTGAGGGCGACGGCATGGACTCCTCCATCATTGAACTTTCAATGGGATTGCCTCAGTGCCAACCCGGTCACGCCCCGCCCTGTTCCCGCTGCCCCCGCTCAGATCAACGGGATCGTCACCTCGTCCTCGACCGGCGGTTCCAGCTCCTGGGCGCGGCTGCCCGTCGCGGCGTAGCAGCGCAGACGGATGGTCTCCGGGGTGACGTCGAGACGGAGGAACTGCTTGAAGAACGGCGGGCTGTACGTCGCCGAGCTCGGGGAGAACAACGACGTGTAGATCTTGCGCACCGGGAGACGCAAGCGCGCGGTGCGGTCGGGACGGCGGCCCGCGCCGAGCAGGGCGGCCACCAGACGGGTGCGCCAGGTGATGCGGTCCGTCCGCTGCTGGGCTCGGGTCAGCGGGATGCCGAGCCGCTCGGCGACGACCGCCGACGCCTCGGCCTCGCTGAGCGTGAAGAGGCGGCGCATACGCAGCCGACGGCCGTACAGCCTGCTGTAGAAGGCCAGGGAGTCACCGCGCAGCGGATAGCAGCGGAACTCCTTCTCGGTGACGCCCGCGATGTCGACGCGCGGGATGGTGTGCGTGGCGTGCATGAACGCCCCGCCGCCGCCCGAGACCACGTACTGGATCGTGCGGCCGTCCACCTGGACCGGATAGCGCTGGTAGTTGTGGATGTCGCCGCCGATCGCCGCGACGTAGCGGTGCGCCGGGTCCCGGACGATCTCGTCGACGGTCCCGCCGCCCTCGATCGCGCACGGGTGGTGTTCGCCGTCCACGTACAGGGGCGAGCCCGTGACGAGGATCTTCGGGCGGGGATCCTTCGACACCTCGCGCAGCCACGCGCCCTGCTCGGCGTCGAGGGTCCCGAGCAGTCCGGTGTCGATGCCGACGATCCGTACCGGCCCGGCGTCGATCGCCCAGTACGGCCCCGGCTGGACGGCCTGTTGGGCCGCGGCCGACCTCAACGTCCGCTGCTGCGCGAGCCGTTGGCCGTCGCCCTTGCGCGGGCGGTGCCACAGCAGCGACCGCAGCCCGGCCCGGCTGAGCGGACGCGGCGCCGGCTCGGGCGCGAGGGGCGGGGCGTCGTCGCAGAAGACGCGCATGAACGCGCCGAGGTCCTCGTACCAGTCGTGGTTGCCCGGTATCGCGTAGATCGGTGCCTGGTACTCCTGGTACGGCCGAAAGAACTTGCTGCCGTAGTCGTCTGCGCTGCCGACCGGATAGATCACGTCACTCGCGAGGATCGCGAACCTCGTATCCCGACCCGTCTTCAAGAACCCTGGCACGACGGCGTACTGGGGGTCGTCGCCCTCTCCCGTGTCCCCGATGACGAGAAAGGAGAACCGGTCCGGATCGTCACGCCGGATCACCTTGTCGGCCGGCGCTCCCGCGGCGGCCCGCTGGGCCACCCAGCGGTTGCGGGTACGGCCCGTGGGGTCACCGAACCAGGACGCCAGTACGCCGTTGCGGGCGGCCCACAGCATTCTGGGGTCGAGCCAGGAGATCTTCTCGACCTGGTGCGGCATCAGCCGCTTGTACGTGCCGAGTTCGGTGGCGCCCCAGCCGGCGCCTTCGGCGGTATCGCGTGAGGAGTCAGACACTCGTGCACCGTAACAATGATCTAGAGAACGCCGAGAGGGGGGGAGCATGGCCCGGGTGCGTCGCCGTGCTCCCGCTCCCGGGTCACCCCTTGCGGGCGTAGGGGGCCCGATGGGGCCGGCGCGTGCCGACCGGGGTCTCGAACTCGGCGTCAGGGGCGGGTCGTTGCGCGAAGACGCCGGCGGTCGTCCCGGTGCGCCGAGCCGTGCCGGACCGGCTGGGCTCGCCCTCGCCGAGGACCAGCAGCGGGTCGAACATCACCACCACTCCGGCCAGGACGAGGAAGATGACCGGGCCCAGGAGCATGGGAAGCAGCAGGGAGGAGGGCGAGTCGCCCGCCCACGACGAGCCGCTCGTGTCGTGCAGATGCACGCTCACGGCGGCCATGCCGGTGTAGTGCATGCCCGACACGGCGATGCCCATGACCAGGCTGGCGCCGAGGCTGGTCAGAAAGCCGCGGACGGTGACGGCCGCCCACAGTGCGGCGGTCGCGGCGACGATCGCGATCAGGACGGAGAGGCTCACGGTGAACACGTCGTACCGGATGCTGCCGTCCAGGTGCAGCGCCGCCATGCCCAGATAGTGCATCGCCGCCACACCGAGCCCGGTGATCACGCCCGCGCCGGTCAGCGCCCCCTTGCCCGCGCCCCGATAGCCGACGATGAACACGCCGATGCCGACCACGACGATCGCCACGGCGAGGCTGAGGACGGTGAGGCCCGTGTCGTAACGGATCCGGGCCTCCTCGACCTGGAAGCCGATCATCGCGATGAAGTGCATCGTCCAGATGCCGCACCCGATCGACGCGGCGCCGAGCGCCAGCCAACCGGGTCGCCAGGACTGTCCGTTGAGCAGGGAGCGGACGATGCACCGCAGTCCCAGCGCCCCTCCCAGGCAGGCCATCAGATAGGCCGCAACCGGGGTCACCGCGCCATAGCGGAACCCGTCCACCGTGCCTTGCATAAGCCAACTCCCCCCAGAGTTCTGGCCAGTTGTGGTGCCAGTCGTGGAGCAAGGTCTACGTGTCAAGGGTGCGTAAAGCAAGCCTTTACCGCTGGTAGCAGTTGAAAGCTGCATCACCTTGGGTCAACTCCGGTCACGCAGGGGCGAGTTCCGGCCAGACGGACGCCTTGCTCGCGAGGTCCTGCTACGAACGGCTACGACCTGCTACGAGACGGGTGGTCGCCTGGACCGACCGGCGAGTCGTGACCCGCCCCGCCCCGACGGCGCCACGAGTGGTGCCCGTGCTCAGGATGTGGCACAGATGGACTCAGAAGTGCGGGCGAAGAGGGCGGCAGCGCAGGAAAGGGCCGGACATGCGGGAACTCGCGATCATCGAGGCACCGTCCGTGCTCGGCCTGCGGCCCTCCGGAGTCCAGGAACTGCCGACGGCGCTGCTCGACGCCGGTCTGCCGTCCGGTCTCCACGCCGTCCGGGCCGGCCGGGTCGAACCCCCGGGCTACGACCCCATGCGGGACGCCGACACCGGAGTACTCAACCCCCACGGCATCGCGGACTACTCCGCCCGACTGGCCGACGCCGTCGGCGACGTCCTGGACACGGGCCGTTTCCCGGTCGTCCTCGGCGGAGACTGCAGCATCCTGCTCGGCAACCTCCTCGCCCTGCGCCGCCGTGGACAACGCCCCGGCCTGCTGTTCCTCGACGGCCACACCGACTTCTACCAGCCCTCGGCGGAGCCGTACGGTGAGGCGGCCTCGATGGACCTCGCCCTGGCCACCGGGCGCGGGCCCCGGTTGCTCACCGACCTCGAGGGCCGCGGCCCCCTGGTGCGGGACGAGGACGTCGTCGCCCTCGGTTTCCGCGACGCCGACGAATCGGAGCAGGCCGGTATGCAGCCGCTTCCGCCCGAGCTGCACGCGATCGACCTCGAGGACGTACGGGCGTCGGGCGCGGCCACGGCAGCACGGCGGGCGGTCGACCGGCTCACCGCCGGCACCGGCAGCGGCGCCGGGTTCTGGGTCCATCTGGACGTCGACGTCCTGGACGACGCGATCATGCCCGCCGTCGACTACCGACTCCCCGGCGGTCTGAGCTGGGAGGAGCTGGAGGCGGTGCTGCGCACAGCACTGAGCGACCCGGGAGCCGTCGGGCTGGACGTCACGATCTTCAACCCTTGCCTGGACCCCGACGGCACGATCGCCGGCCGACTCGTCGAGTGCCTGCGCCGAGGCCTGTCGGCGCGCACGGACCGACGACCCGTCAAGGGCCACGACAGGGCCTAGCGGACCACGCGGTAGCGGAGGTAGACGACTTTCGAGTTGTAGGTGCGGGTCTCGACGAGTTCGAGATCCACCCGGCGCTCGTGCTGGGGGAAGAACGGGATGCCACCGCCGACCAGCACCGGGTAGACCATGGCCCGGTACTCGTCGATCAGACCCGACGCGGCCGCCTCGGCGGCGAGAGTCGCGCCGCCGATCGCGATCTCGCCCTCTCCCGGCTCGGCTCGCAACCGCTCGATCTCCTCCGCCACGCCGCCGGAGGCCAGGCGGGCAGCGCCCTGCACCGTCGACAGCGTGGTGGAGAACACCACCTTGGGGAGCGGCTTCCACAGCGCGGTCCACTCGAGCTGAGCCTCGTCGAGCGAGGGATCCTGGTCGGCGGTCTCCCAGTACAGCATCGTCTCGTACAGCCGTCGTCCCAGCAGGTGGACGTCGACCCCGCGGATGTCTTCGATCCAGAAGCGGAAGACGTCCTCGTCGGGCGCCCCCCAGTCGATGCCGCCGTCCGGCCCGACGATGTAGCCGTCCAATGAGACGTTCATCGAATAGGTAACGCTGCGCATCAGGGATCCTCCTCGGTACCGGGTTCGTCAGTAAGACCGCCGGACGGCGCGGAACTCATCGCGGCTCGCTCGCGGCATCCAGGGCACCGCCGGCGCAGGGCTGGGCGCTCATGTCCTCGCCGGCACCGGTCGCCGCAGCAGATAGGCGGCCGCGGTCGAGACCAGGACGGTCATGCAGGCGATGAACACCAGTCCCGCGCCCTCCAGGCCCATGGGATCGGCCAGCACGCCCACACCGATCACCGGGACCGAGATGCCCGTGTAGGCCACCACGAACAGCGTCGAGATGACGGCCGCGCGCTGCTCCGACGGAGACGACGCCGCGACCGCGGACAGCGCCCCGCGGAACGACAGCCCCTGCCCGGCCCCGCCGACGATCGCGCTCAGCACCACCAGCGCCAGCAGATCCCAGCGCAGCGCGCCCGCGAGCAGGGCCAGCCCGGCGAGCAGACCGGCGCAGCCCAGCGGCAGCGACCGCCCGACCCCGACCCGGCCGACGGCCAGTTGCCCGGCGGTGGAGGAGAAGAACGCCAGCGCCACGACCAGTCCGCTCACGGCGTGGTTGCGTTCGTTCAGGGACTCGGCGAGGAACGCCGGGCTGACCGAGGTGAACACCCCGAACAGGGCGAAGCCCACGAACGAGGCGGTGGCCGCCGGCCCGAACACTGCCCGCACCTGCGGCGGCAGAGTGGCCCGCTGCGGCCGCACGGTACGCAGCGGCCTCCGCTCCCGCACGGTCTCCACAAGTCCCAGCAGGACCGCGACCGCGCATCCCACCAGGGCCAGGTGCACGGCGAACGGCAGGTACAGCGGCCAGGGTGCGTACTGCGCCAGCACTCCGGCCAGCAGCGGGCCGCACCCCAGCCCGCCCATGTTGGCGGCGGTCGCCACCAGGGTGGCCCGGGAGGCGCCGCCCGGCGGTGCCAGCTCCATCACGTACGCCGTGGCGGCCCCGGTGAGCAGGCCGGCCGACAGCCCCGACAGCAGCCGCCCCACGAACAGCCAGCCCAGCCCGGTGGCGCACAGGAAGCAGACGGCACTCGCGGCCGCGAAGCCCAGGCCCCACAGGATCACCGGGCGTCTGCCCACCGCGTCCGAGGCGTTGCCCACGAGCAGTAGCACACCGATGACCGCGAAGGCGTACACGGCGTACACCACGGTGACCATCAGCTCGGAGAAACCGAACTTGTCCTGGTAGTGGCCGTAGAGCGGCGTCGGCAGAGTGGTGCCGGCCATGCACACGGCGAACACCGCGCCGGCCAGCACACACGCACGCCACCGTCGGCGCTCACCGTCCATGCCGCCGACGGTAACGCCGCGCACCGCCCGGACCCGGCCCGGCACGCCCTCGCCCGTCAGGCGTCGTACTCGTCGGGCACCCGCAGACCGGGCCCGCCGACCTCCAGCCCGAGCGGTTCCGCGCGGCCCTGCGGCTCCTCCCAAGCCTCCTGGCGGCCGAGGGCGGTGAGGTCGAGGTACGGGTAGCAGTTGTGGAACTCCTCGATGCCGCGACCGAACGTGGCGTACGTGTGGAAGACCTCGTCCTCGACCCGCAGGAACGCGCTGATGCCGGGGTAGTCGCCGCGCATCCCCGCCGACCACGGCGTGCCCGCCTCGGCGAGCTCGGCCTCGGAGCGGAGGCAGACCTGGACCGGCGCGACCCGGTCGTCGACGGTGGCGTGGAAGTCGTAGTTGAAGTCGCTGCCGGCCGACGAATACCAGGGAAAGGTCCACCCCATCCGCGCGCGGTACGCGGCCAGCTTCTCGTACGGTGCCCGGCTCACCGCGGCCAGCGACGTGTTACGGACGTGCAGCTGCCGCAGCCTGGCGGGGATCTGGTCTGCCGCGGAGGAGCAACTGCTGCATCCCGTGTCACGGGGGTGCTCGGTGCCGTCGTCGTCGATGTCGTACGTCCACATGAAGTGGTGCACGACCAGCTGGGGCCGCCCCTCGAACAGGTCGAGCAGACCGACCCGCCCGTCCGGACCCTCGAAGGTGTACGGCTTGCCGACGCGGACCATCGGCAGCCGCCGCCGCTCGGCGTTGACCCGGTCCCGTGCCCGCGTCAGCTCCTTCTCCCTGTCCAGCAGCTCCCTGCGGGCGGCGAGCCACTCCTCACGCGAAACCACGTCCGGCAGGTTCGGCATCGAAGTCATCCAGGTCCTCCCACGGGTGGCGCTGCCGAAGGCACCGCTGCCGACGGACAAGGCGGGTCCACCTCCAGCTTGCGCTCGCCCCTGCGCTGCCGCACGTGCGCCTGCGCACCCGGGCTGTGACCTTCGTCCAAGGGCCGTCGATCTTTGTCCATGGGCGCATCCGCCTTCACGCGTGAGGGTGGGACCATGAGCGAATTCAGGGCCGGGGACACGGACTTCCTCTTACAGCGGCGCGCGAGCGAACGGCCACGCATGCCGAGCGGCCTCATCGCGCTGACCGCGGCGACGGCACGGCTGCCCAGGAAGCAGGTCCTGGTGGGCCTGCTGGTGTTGTTCGTCATCGGCAACCTGTTGTCGGCGGTCGCGCCGAGCTATCCGGTGATGCTGCTCGGTCGGATCGTCGCGGCGCTCTGCCACCGCTCGTTCTTCGGGATCGGCTCGCTGGTCGCGCGCGACATGGTGGCGCCGGAGAAGAAGTCCCGCGCGGTGGCCGTCATGTTCGCCGGGCTGACCGTCGCGAACGTGCTGTGCGTGCCCTTCGGGGCGCTGTGCGGGGAGCGCCGGGGCTGGCGGGCGGCCTTCTGGGCGGTCACCGCGATCGGCGTGCTGGCGCCGGCGGGAATCGTCACGCTCGTCCCGGGCCGGGTGGACCGGGCACTGCCGCCGACAGCACGGCCCGCCGCCCTGCGGGCCCAGCTCCGGGCATTGCGGTCCTGGCAGGTCTGGCTGACCCTGGCGGCCACCGCGCTCGGCCACGGCGGGATGTTCGGCGCCTTCAGCTACATCGCCCACACGTTCACCGAGGCCGGGGGCTTCTCCTCGGCGGACGTCGCCTGGCTGCTGATGGTCTACGGCGTCGGTCTGGTCGTCGGCAACCTGTTCGGCGGCCGGGCGGCCGACCATGACAAGGATCGCACCCTGGTCCTCTCCCTGCTCGGCCTCACCGTCACCCTGGCCGTGTTCGGTCTCCTGGCGCAGAGCGCCGTCGCGTCAGTCGTCCTCGTGTTCCTGCTGGGACTGACCGGGTTCGCCGGTGACCCGGCCTGGTCACCCGCGGCACCGACCACGCCCAGGGCGCGGCACTCGCGGCCGGCGCCAACGTCTCGGCGTCCAACATCGGCAACGCCCTCGGCGCCTGGCTCGGAGGCCTGGCCATCACCGCGGGCCGGCTGCACGGCACCGCTCTACGTCGGCGCCGGGATCGTCATGACCGCGACGGCCGTCATGACCGTCGCGGCATACACGGCCACCACGCAGGGGGCCGCACAACAGAGGCTGATGACGTGAATCGATCCCGCTGCCCTCGGACACCGTCGTCGAGATCACCCCGACCTGCCCGTCGCGGACGGCATGCGCTCCGCCATCGTCCGCGCCACGGTGCCTGTCGAACGTGCCGGTCCCCGATCGACGTAAGAGTGGAGTCAATACACCCGAGGAACCAGGAGCACCCATCGTGATCGTGACCGCGGACATGGCCATCTCCCTCGACGGCTGTATCGCCGGACCCAATGTCGCCCTCGACAACCCGGGAGGGGACGGCGCCGAGCCGCTCTTCGAGTGGATCCACAACCTGGCGAGCTGGCGGGAGCGCCAGGGCATGACCGGAGGGGAGGAGAACCGGGACTCCGAGCTGATGCGCGAGTGGTTCGACGCCACCGGCGCTGTGGTCATGGGCCGGATGATGTACGACACGGGCGAGGAGTTCTGGGGCGAGAACCCGCCCTTCCGGACCCCGGTCTTCGTGCTCACCCACCGCCCCCGGCCGACCCTCCTCAAGGAGGGCGGCACCACCTTCACCTTTGTCACCGACGGCATCCACAGCGCCCTCGACCAGGCCAAGGCCGCCGCCGGTGACAGGAACGTCGACATCGCGGGCGGGGCGAGCACCGTGCGGCAGTACCTCGGCGAGGGGCTCATCGACGAGCTGCAACTGCACGTGGTGCCCGCGCTCCTCGGCGACGGTCTGCGGCTCTTCGAGGGGCCGGGCCTCGGGCGGCGGGACCTCGAACCGGTCCGGGTGGTCGACACCCCCCTCGCCACCCATCTCAAGTACCGCTTCGTCAAATGACCGGGCCCACCTGGTCGTCCGCGGAAGTGCCGGCCCCGGCGGTCAGAAGGTGCGTTTCAGCAGGTCCAGCAGCGCCGCCCAGTGCCGCTCGTCGCCCTCGCGATGGTAGGAAGCGGTGTCGGCCTGGGTGAACCCGTGCCCCGCACCGGGGTAGACCTCGCAGCGATGCCGGACCCCTGCCCCGGTGAGCGCGGCCTCCAGGCGCTCGATCTGCTCGACGGGCAGGGACGGGTCCTGGTCGGCGTGGCCGAAGTACAGCTCGGCGGTGATGTGTTCGGCCACCAGGTGCGGACTGTCCGGCTCCTCGGTGGCGAGCCGGCCGCCGTGGAACCCGGCCGCCGCCGCGACCCGGTCCGGGAACGTGCCGGCGGTGAGCAGGGACAGCCGGGCGCCCATGCAGTAACCGGTCAGCGCCACCGGGCCGTCGGCCGCGACCGGGCAGTCGGCCAGCCGGCGCAGATAGGCGTCCGCGTCCCGCATCGCCGCCTCGGGCGTCAGCGCCTGCATGACCGGCATGATGCTCTGGAAGATCTCCGGCCGGGCCCCGGGGTCGATGAACTCGGGCAACTCGAACACCGGAGCGCGCCCGTGACGGTAGAACACGTTCGGCACCAGCACCGTGTACCCGGCCTCGGCGAGCCGGTCCGCCATCGCCCGCAGCTGCGGCCGCAGGCCGAAGGCGTCCATGTACAGCAGCACTGCGGGGCGGGGCTCGCCGTCGGCGGGACGGGTCAGATAGGCGTCGGCGGTGCCGTCCTCGGTGGGGATGTCGACGGCGGTGCCCAGTACGGAGGTCATGGGGGCTGCCTCTCTGCGCAGTTCACGGCGAACGGGTCGCCACCCGGTGGAACCGGGTCGCGCACATGGTTTCATGCAGCATTCAACGACCCACGGCACCCCCTGCTGTTTGAGGACCGCTTGGGGGCCGCTTTACTCGAACCGGGACGTGTCGCCCGCTCCCTTCCGCACGATCTCGGCCTCGCCACCCGAGAAGTCGATCACCGTCGTCGGTTCGGTGCCGCAGTCCCCGGAGTCGACCACCGCGTCCAGCACATGGTCCAGCCGGTCCTTGATCTCCCAGCCCTGGGTCATCGGCTCGTCCTCGTCGGGCAGCAGCAGCGTGCTGGACAGCAGCGGCTCCCCGAGCTCGGCGAGCAGCGCCTGGGTGACGACATGGTCGGGGATGCGCACGCCGACTGTCTTCTTCTTCGGATGCTGGAGCATGCGCGGAACCTCCCTCGTCGCGGGCAGGATGAACGTGTAGCTGCCGGGCGTCGACGCCTTGATCGCGCGGAACACGTCGTTGTCGACCCGCACGAACTGGCCGAGCTGTGCGAAGTCCTGGCAGACGAGGGTGAAATGGTGCCGGTCGTCCAGGCGGCGAATGGCCCGGATCCGGTCGATGCCGTCACGGCTGCCCAGCCGGCAGCCCAGCGCATAGCAGGAGTCCGTGGGATACGCGATGAGCGCACCGGAGCGGATGCTGTCGGCGACCTGGGAGATGGTGCGCGACTGAGGGTTGTCGGGGTGCACGTCGAAGTACTTCGCCATTCGCCGAGCCTATGCCCTGAGCCCCCTGCGGCGACGCAGGCCCGGGCAGACCGGCGGATTGCGCGCCGGGTTCCCGGGAAACCCGTCCACGGCCCGGCGCCGACTTGCCGCCGCGCGCGGGTGAGGTAACGTCCCGAGCGGTATGCCGTGAGTGAAGTGCAGGGCGAGGTGAAGGCCGACGTGGCTGGCAGAGAGGACGGGGTTCGTCAGACAGGGACGGGCGGCGCCGACACCTCGGTGTGGGCGCAGGAGTTGCTGGACCACCTGCGGCCGAACGGGCGGGACGTCGGCCGGGTCGTCGCGTGGCTCGCGGACGCCGTGCGGGGCACCGCCTCACTCCAGGACGACACCGGCACCCTGCTCGGCGGAACACGGCCGGACCTGGACGACAGCCTCGTCGCGGCCGTCGCCGCCGGACGCATCGCCTCCGCCGCCTGGGAGGGCCAGGGCCGCCACCTGCGGCTGGTCAGGGTCGCGTACCCGAACCCCGTGTCCGCCGGTGTGCTCGCGGTGTCGCGGGAGGTGCCCTTCGACCGGCGCGCCTCCGACATGATCACGCGTACCGTCCAGGTCATCGAACTCCTGCTGAAGGCGAGCGAGACGGTCGCGGCCGGTCACCGTCTCGCGCAGGCGACCTCCGATCTGCGCCTGGCCATCCTTCAGTTGCTGATGGTGGAGGACACCGTCTCCGCCCGCCGCGTCGCCGCCGGACTGTGGCCCGGTCTGCTCGACACCGACACGGCCTGCGTCCATGTGGTCGAGACCCCCGCCGACGAGCGCGACCGGCTTGCCGAGGAATGCCTGGACGTGACCGCAGAGCGGGCCCTGGTCGTGCTCTGCCCGGCGGTGGACGAGCACGTCATCGTCGTGACGCCGGACGACGGCGAGGCCCGGGTACTGCGGTCGCTGATCGGCCCGCGCCCCCGCACCTTCATCGGCGGCAGCGCCCGGCAGAGCCTCGCCCGCACCGCCGCCGCGTACGGGCAGGCCGTCAGCGCCCTGGCCGTCGCGCACTTCCGCCCCGACAAGGCCGCGGTCTACGCCGAACGCACCCACCCCGAGCGCCTGATCGACCCGGCGCCCCTGCGCGGCTGGGCCGCCCGGCTGCTGCACCCGCTCGACACCCTGGCGCACCACACCCGCGCCGAACTGCTCGCCACCACCCGGCTGGGCCTGGAGTTCACCGCCGTGAGCGCCGCCAAGGTCCTCGGCGTCAGCCGCAACACCGTCCGCGCCCGCATGGAACGCGTGGAAACCCTCCTGCGCACGGACTTCTCCGACCTGACCGCCCGTGCCGTGGTCCACCTGGCGCTCAACACCCAGGTCAGCCTCGCGGACGCCCCCGCCGACGACCGCACGTCGGAAGAGAGCCAGGCCTCGCTGCGCGACCTGCTCTCCGGACCCGCCATGCACACCTGGGCGCAGGACGTCCTCGCACGCCTGGACAAGGACACCCGGGACCTGCGCCGCACCCTGCGCACCTGGATCGCCGAGGGCGGCAACGCCGAACGCGCGGCGCAGACCCTCGGCGTCCACGCCCAGACCGTCCGTGAGCACGTCCGCAGCGCCGAACCCGTCCTGGAACGCCAGCTCCTCGCCGGTGGCAGCGACCTGTACGAGGTCGTCCTGGCCCATCTCGCGGTGGGCGATCTGGATCAGCCCGCACTGCCGGCGACGAAACCGGGCCTTCCGGACTCACTTGTGCACAGGTGAGTCCCCGCGGCGGCGCATCGGGCACCGACGCGATACCCAAGCGCTCCGCCGCAGACGTAGGTTCGACTTCCCGCGGGGGCACGACCGGAACGGGGGACCGGTCGCGTCCCCGCGCACGCACCCGTTCAGGCCCGCAGCCGCACCGGGATCTCCTGCCAGCCGAACGCGATGAACGACGGCACCTGACGCAGCTCCTTCTCGTCGACAGCCAGCCGCAGGTCGGGGAAGCGGTCGAAGAGCGCGGGCAACGCGGTCCGGGCCTCGACGCGGGCCAGCGGAGCGCCGATGCACCGGTGCACCCCGATCCCGAACGCCAGATGGTCCTCCGCCCCGCGCGACGCGTCGAAGCTGTCCGCGTCCGGCCCGTAGTGCACGGGATCCAGCCCCGCGGCGGCGAACGTCGTGATGATGGCGTCCCCGGCCGGCACCGTCACGCCCCCGACCTCGATGTCGGAGACGGCGAAGCGCAGGGGAAGCGAGGCGATCGACGGATGCACCCGCAGCGTCTCGTCGATCACCGCGTCCCAGCCGATCTCCCCGGAGCGTACGGCGGCCAGTTGCTCGGGGTGGGTCAGCAGGGCGACGACCGCGTTGCCGATGAGATTGACGGTCGTCTCGAAGCCGGCGCCGATCACCAGCAGCAGGGTGTAGACGAGCTCCTCGTCGCTGAGCCGGTCGCCGTCCTCGTCGCGCACCCGGATCAGCTCGGTCGTCAGATCGTCCCCGGGGTGCTCGCTGCGGTGGGCGATCAGCGCCCCCAGCACCGTGCCGATCTGCTCCTGCACGAACGCGGCGTGCTCCGGGCTCGGGTCGGAGGTGTCCATGATCGCGGCGATGAGGGTGCCGGTGTCCTCCCGCAACTCCTCGGGCACGCCGAACAGTTCGCAGATCATCCGCATCGGCAGGGGGAGCGCGAGCCCGGCCTTCAGATCCACCGACGACCCGCCGTCATCGAGGGAGCCGAGGGAGCCGAGGGCGTCGAGCAGCTCGGCGGTGATGGCCTGCACGCGGGGCCGCATCATCTCCGTGCGCCGCTGGGTGAAGCTCGGCGCGACCAGCTTGCGCAGCCGCGCGTGGTCGGCGCCGTACGCCGAGAGCATGTTGACCACGCCGACCCAGCCCAGGATCCAGCCCCAGGAGGGGTGTTCGCCGATCTTTGGCCACAGCTGCCAGTGCAGCCGCGGATCCTTGCTGACCCGTGGGTCGAGGATGAGTTCCTTGAGGGTGTCGTAGCCGGTGGGCGCCCATGCGGGGATGCCGCCGGGCAGCTCCACGGGCACGATCGGGCCGAGGGCGCGCAGCCGGGCGCTCTCGGCGGCGATGTCGGCGCCGAACGGGTCGATGGCGAATCGGTCGATGCGGTCGGTGGCGGTCACGAGGGCACTCCTGGCTGATCGGGGGAGCGAGGGCTGAACCGGACGGGCAGGGAGGTCAGCGAACGGTGGAAGGGGCCGGGCCGCCACGTCAGGCGCGCCCGGGGCAGCACCGGCTCCAGGTCGGGCAGCCACTGGGTGAGCCGTTCGATCGCCTCGGTGGCGATGAGCAGCGTGTGCTGCCGCACCGGGCACGCGTGCGGGCCCGCCGACCAGGACAGATGCGAGGCGTCCTGGGGATGCCGCCCGTCGGTGACCTCCTGCTCGGCGAAGTACGCGAGCGCCCCGTAGGAGACGACCACCGGCACCGCGGCCCTGATCCAGGTGCCGTGGAAGGACACCGGGCCCCGGGCGTAGTGGATGCCGTAGTTGGCCAGCGGTGTCTCGTGGTGGAGCACCTCCACCACCGCGTCCGTCACGGGGCGGGCCCCGCTGGTGAGGGTGGAGTAGTACAGCGGGTTGCCGAGGATGCGGGACAGCGCGTTGGACACCAGGTTGGCCGTCGGCTCGTGCCCGGCGCCCAGGGTGAGGAACACCTGCCAGGTGACCTCCTCGGGAGTGAGCCCGGCCGGGTGGTCCAGCAGCCGGCTCGGCAGGTCGTCGCCCCGGCGCTCGGCTTTGGCCGCGATCAGCTCCAGTACGTAGCCGCCGTACTCCGCCTCGCCCTCGGCCGCATCGGCGCCGCCCTCCATCATCTTGCCCAGCGCGCCGTCCAGCCGGTCGCTCTGGCTGTCCGGCAGCCCGAAGAGGTTGTTGAACACCAGCGCCATCAGCGGTCGCGCGAAGTCGCCCACCAGATCGGCCTCGCCCTTCGGCCCGAACCGGCCCACCAGCACCCGCACCGCCCGGTGCACCCGCGCCCGCAGATCGTGCGGCTCGATGAGGTCGAACGTGTCGATGAGCGAGGTGCGGTACCGGACATGGGCCGCGCCGTCGGCGAACAGCGCGTTGGGCCGCCAGCGCATCATGCCGAGGATCGGCGCATCGTCGGCGACCGTGGACTCCCACGGCCGCGGATCGTGCGAGAACGTCTCCGTGTCGTGCAGCAGATCCAGCGCGGCCTGCCGGTCGGTGACGACGTACGCCGGCACCCCCGGCGCCAACTCCGCCCAGCCGACTGGCCCCTGGGCACGCAGGGCCTCGTAGTAGCGATACGGGTCCAGGGCGAAGCCGTCCTCCCACAGCCGCACGGGTGCCGAGCGGGTGAAGGCCTGCCGGTCGGGGGTGTGGGTGGTCACCGGGCGTCCTCCGGAACGTTGCGGTCGATCAGGTGCTGGACCAGCGCGAGCAGCGCGTCGACCGACGAGCCCGCGTCCCGCGCGTCGCACGTCACCATCGGCGTGCCCGCCTCCAGGTCCAGGGCGGCGCGCAGTTGCTCCTCGGTGTGGTGCCGGGGCGCGTCCGGGAAGGCGTTGAAGGCGACGGCGTACGGCAGCCCCGACTCCTCCACCAGCCCCAGCACGTCGAAGGACGCGTCGATCCGACGACTGTCGACCAGGACGAGGGCGCCCAGCGCCCCGTACGCGATGTCGTCCCACAGCGCCCGGAACCGCTCCTGCCCGGGCGTGCCGAACAGATACAGCACGACCCCGCCCGGCAGGCTGATCCTGCCGAAGTCGACGGCGACGGTGGTCGTCGACTTGTCCCGCACCCCGGCCAGATCGTCCACCTGCGCGGACGCCTCGCTGAGCGGCTCCTCGGTGTGCAGCGGCCGGATCTCGGAGACGGAGTCGATCAGGGTCGTCTTGCCCACGCCGAAGGGGCCGGCGACCAGGATCTTGACCAGGTCACGGGCGGTGTCGGGCAGGTGGATGCCCTGCGCCGTGCCCGGTGCGGGGCTAGTCGTGCTTGAGGGCGCGAAGGCCATCGGCCACTCTCTCCAGCAGGTCGGGGTCGAAGCGTCCGGCGGGCGGGATCGGCGCGCGGGCCAGCACCAGCTCCCGGTCGACGAGTTCGCCCGCCAGGACCCGCACCGCCGACACCGGCAGCCGCAGCAGCGCCGCGGCCTCCACGACGGTCAGCGACCCGTCGTCCAGGGCGTCCAGCAGGGCGAGTTGGGCGGCGGGCAGACCGGCGGGCGGCGATGTTCCGGTGCCGGTGAGCACCGACAGCCGCTCCAGCTGAGGCCGGCTGGGCCGGGCCACGCCACCGGTCGACAGGTACGCGGGAACCAGGGGACGGCCGCCAGGGCGGCCCGTCATGCCGGTGCGCCGCCGTCGGCATGCCGGGCCGCCGCGGCCATCGCCTTCTCGCCGAGTCTCGCCACCTGCGAGTGCACCCGGTGCGCCAGCAGGTCCAGGCGCACCTCCTCGTCCCCGTAGGCGGCCACGCAGGTGCCGTGGTCCGTCGGCACGATCAGCACATATCCGTGGTCCGACTCGATGACGACCTGCCGTACCTCGGCCCGGTCCAGGTCGGCGAACGCGGCAGCCGCCGTACGGCACGCCCCCTGCACGGTGCTGGTGATCGCGGCCACCCGCTCGGCCGAGGCCTGGGTGAGGGCGTCCGTGTACCCGGTGACCAGCCCGTCCCGCGTCAGCAGTACGGCGGCCACCACGTGCGGTACCTCCAGGATCGGTTCGAGCACCCACGCCGTGTCTCCCGTGTCGCGGCTGGTCATCGAGCCGTCCCCCCTTCGTGGACGTTCTGGTCGGTCGGGTCGCTCTGGTCGTTCTGGTCGCTCTGTTGGTTCTGGTCGGTCCGGTCCAGGTGGTCCGCTGCGGCTTCGGGCTGCTGTCCGGCCGCTCGCTCGGTCTCCGGTACGGCGGTGGAGGCACCGTCGGTGCGCTCACCGTCGGAGCGGGCCGCGGCGGTCCCCGCCTGGAGCGCGCCCAGGGCGGCGGCGGCCTGCTCCGGCCGGCGCACCGCGGGCCGCGCCTCGGGCACGTCCCGCGCCGCGGCGGCCACGCGTGTACGACGCCGGCGCCGGGGCAGACCACCGGCGTCGCGTGGAGCGTGATGGCCGGGCAGGGCGTCAGCGGCTTCGTCGTGCTCGGCGCCGTAGCCGTGACCGTGCGCGGTGCCGGACGCCTCCGGCCGGGGCTCGACGGCGGCCTCGTCGCGGGATGCCTTCCGGGTGGAGCGCGGAGCGCTCGCCGCGGGCGGTCGTTCGGTCGGGTCGATGGCGCTGAGCAGATGGCTGTCGACCCGGAGCACGGCCCGTACCCCGCCGTACGGCGACGGCGAGGAGAGATCCACGCTCAGGTCGAACTGCCGGGTCAGCTGCCCGATCGCGGCGAGCCCCATGCGCGGTGGATCGCCGAGGTCGGTCAGCAGGATCGGCTCGGACCCCGCCACCAGCCGCTGCGCGCGGGCGCGTTCGTCCTGGGTCATGCCCAGGCCCGAGTCGTCGACGGTGACGCAGACGCCGTGGTGGACGTGCTCCAGGTTGACCACGACATCCGTGTCCGGCGCGGAGTGCCGCAGCGCGTTGTCCAGGAGCTCGGCGACGATGATCGCGACCGGCTCCACCGCGTGGGACACCAGCCCGGTGCCCGCGGCCAGATGGTTGTGGACACGGACCCGGTGGTAGCCCGCGAGCCGGGCCTGACCTCCGGTCACCGCCTCCACCAGGTGCGAATCCTCGCGGGCGAGCCCGACCCACGCCCCGCACACCACGGCTGCGACCTGCGCCCGCCGCAGCGACTGCTCGTTCTCGTGGTCCAGTTGGAACAGGGTCTGCGCCAACTCGGGGTCGTCGTACTTCTGTTGGAGCTGCCGCAAGGCGTCCTGGAGCCGGTACAGGGCTGCCTGGATCTCGCGTGTCGCCCCGCGCATGCCCGCCTGTGCGGCGGCGTCGATCCGCGTGCGCTGTGCGGCCAGCTCGGTGCGCAGCCCGGTCAGCACCTGCTCCAGGGCGAGGTCCAGTTCGGAGCCCGCGGTCTGCGGATGCAGCGGCCCCGGCACGGTGACATGGGGGTGCGCCAGCTGCCGGGCGGCGGCGGGGACGCGCTGCTGCGCCAGGTGCTCCACCTCGGCCGTGAACGCCTGGAGCACGGCCTTGAGTTGGCGGCGCAGCCCGTCGATCTCGGCACGCTGCTTCGCGTGTTGCCGCTGTGCGCGCAGCAGACCGCCGCCCAGGGCGAGCGCGGACAGCATGCCGACGGCGAGACCGCCGGTCGCCAGGTCCGGTAGTTCGATCATCGAGTCGGATTCCCAGGAGTCGGTTCGGGGACAGTCGGGCAGGGCTGGTTCCACGGCCGTGGGGCGAGGCGCTCGGAGCACAGTACACACCGTCATCGACCGATCTCGCACGGTCGATCGATACTTCATTTCGAAACTGCCGGGACTCTGCTCACTTCTGCGCGGACTGTCTGAATTGGCGTACAACATACGGGAGTTGACGCGGATGTCTGTCCCGGCCGGCGCGGTGTGTGTCCGCTCGGACGACGGGTACTCGGCGAGGCCAGGAACGACCACGCCGGAGGAGGCCCTCAATGACCAGCGGCATCGAGACCGGTGGCGTGACCGGTACACAGGACAAGGACTACAACCTGATCTGGTACGTGGAGGCGTGCCTCAGCAACGCCCTGCGGCTGGAGGGCTACATCGAGGACGCGGAACGCGGCAAGGACACCGAGGTGGCCGACCTGTTCCGCAAGGCCCAGGCGGACAGCCGCAAGGGCGCCGAGCTGGGGAAGACGCTCCTGCGCAGGCGGCTGAACGGCGGCTGACCGAGCGGCGGTTCGAGGCCCGGACATCGCGAAGCCGGTGTCCGGGCCTTCGTCTGCCCCTGCGGGCCTTCGCCCGGCCGGGAGTGGTGACGGGCCGTGGGCGGCGTGCGTCACTTCGCGAACCCACCGTGGACACATAGGGTTTACCTCCGTTCGGCCCGTCGACCGAACGGAGTTGCTATGGTGCTACTCGCCGGTAGCAAGTCGAACGGGGACGGGTGGGGGGCCGGGTCGACCGAGGTTGCCGTGCCCGTCCAGTGCCCGGCTCTCGAACTCCAGTTCCTCGCCCACCGATCCAGACAGGTGAGACTCGCCACATGGTTCGATCCCTGGTCGATCTGCTGACCCAGCACGCCGCGCACCACCCCGACCGAACCGCCTACCGCCACCTCGTCACCGGCGACTGCGACGGCGAGATCCAGGAGATCTCCTACGGCCCTCTCGCCGCCCGTTCCCGTGCCGTCGCCGCCTGGCTCCAGGGGCGCGGCCTGGCCGGTACCCGCGCCATGCTGCTCTACCCGCCCGGCCTGGAGTTCATCTGCGGCTACCTGGGCTGCCTCGCCGCGGGTGTCGTCGCCGTACCGGGCGTCCCGCCGCAGGGCCGTGTGCACAACCACCGGGCCCTGACCAGGATGAAGCGGCTCATCGCCGACGCCGACGCCAAGGTGATCCTGGGCGACCGCGCGGTGATCACTGCGCTGTCCGGCATGGCGGCGCAACTGCCCGAGCTCGCCGACATCACCTGCGTCGCCACCGAGGACATCCCCGACGAGGCGTCCGCCGCCTGGCGCGAGCCCGATCTCACCGCCGACTCCGTCGCCTTTCTCCAGTACACCTCCGGCTCCACCTCCGCCCCGCGCGGCGTGATGGTCACCCACAAAAACCTGCTGGACAACGAGCGGATCCTCACCGAGTCCATGGGGCACACGCCGGACACCATCGAGGAGTACGGCCATGAGATGTTCGTCAGCTGGCTGCCCGTGTACCACGACATGGGCCTCATAGGCCCCGTCCTCAACACGGTCTACCTCGGCGTGACCGCCACCCTCTTCTCGCCGCTGCATTTTCTCCAGCGGCCCCAGCGCTGGCTGACCGCGATCAGCCGCTACCGCCCGCACACCAGCGGCGGCCCCAACTTCGCCTACGAACTCTGCCTGAAGCACACCGGCCCCGAACTCCTGGACGGCCTCGACCTCAGCAGCTGGAAGGTCGCCGTCAACGGCGCGGAACCGGTCCGGGCCGCCACCCTGCGGCGCTTCACCGAGACCTTCGCCCCGGCGGGCTTCCGCCGCGAGGCGCTCCACCCCTGCTACGGCCTCGCCGAGTCCACCCTGATGGTCACCGGGAGCACGGCCCACACCGCGCCCACCCTCCTCCAGCCCGCCGAATCCGGCCCGCACGCCGGCCAGACCGACGCAGCGACCGTCAGCTGCGGCCGCCCCGGCCGGCACGTGACCGTCGTCATCGCCGATCCCCAGCGGCACGAAGAGCTGCCCGACGGCGAGGTCGGCGAGATCTGGGTGCGCGGCGCGAGCGTCGCCAAGGGCTACTGGCGCAACGCCCTCGCCACCCGCGAGACCTTCCGCGCCACTCTCGCCGGCCACGAGGGACGCTTCCTGCGCACCGGCGACCTCGGATTCCTGCACCACGGCGAACTCTTCGTCACCGGCCGCCTCAAGGACCTCATCGTCATCGACGGCCGCAACCACTACCCGCAGGACCTGGAACTGACCGCCGAAATGGCCCACCCGGCCCTGCGCCCCGGCTGCACCGCCGCGTTCTCCGTCGACGCAACGGGGACGGGAGCCGGTGGGGAACAGCCCGTCATCGTCGCCGAGGTCGCCCCGGACGCGGCGCCCGAGGGCGAGAAGATCACCGATGTGGTCCGCGGCGAGATCGGCGAGGCCCACGGCCTGTCGGTGCGTGACGTCGTCCTGGTCGAGCCGGGCACCATCCCCAAGACGTCCAGCGGCAAGATCCAGCGTCACGCCACCCGGGCGGCCTACCTGAACGGCACCCTCGCCGCCGTCCCCGCGCCCGACCCGAGCTGACACCGCCCGGTCGAGCGTCGGACGCCGTCCGCCGTCCGGCCGTAGGTCCCGCCGCGCCGCCACGCGCGCCCTGCGGGATGTACGGCCACCACCCCTGCCCGAATCCACGAGGACACCTCTCCAGATGCCTGCGCACGAGTCCCCGAAGCAGCACTTCTCCGAGCCGTCGCTCACCACACCGGACGGTGTGCGGGCCTGGCTGGAGTCGGCCGTCGCCGAGGCGGCCGGGCTCGACCCGCCGGCCGTCGACCCGGAGCGTCCCCTCGCCGAACTCGGTCTGGGATCACGCCAGTTGGTGACACTCGCCGCCGAGCTGTCCGCGTCCACCGGCCGTGCCACGGACCCGTCCCTGATCTTCAACCACCCCACCATCGCGGCCCTCGCCCAGGCGGTGTTCGACGAGACACCCACCCCCGCAGCGGCAGGGGCCCCGCCCACGGACCCCACAGCCCCGCGGGCCGGCGACGACATCGCGATCATCTCCATGGCCTGCCGCTTCCCCGGCGGCGCCGACAACCCCGAGGCGCTCTGGCGGCTGCTCGCCGCGGGCGAGGACGCCATCACCGAGGTACCGGCGGGCCGTTGGGGCACCCGGGGGCTGTACGACCCGGACCCGGACGCCACCGGCAGGACGTACTCCCTGCGCGGCGGCTACCTCTCCGCCATCGACCGCTTCGACGCGCCCTTCTTCGGGATCTCACCGCGCGAGGCCGCCGCCATGGACCCCCAGCAGCGGCTGCTCCTGGAGACCGGCTGGGAGGCGATCGAACGCGCCGGAATCGTCCCGGACACACTGAACGGCAGCTCCACGGGCGTCTACGTCGGCCTCTACGACAGCGGTTATCTGGCCTCGGCCGCCCTGGACCAGCTCGACGGGCACGTCGGCACCGGCTCGGCGTCCAGCGTGGCGTCCGGCCGGATCGCCTACACCCTCGGCCTCCAGGGCCCCGCCGTCACCGTCGACACCGCCTGCTCGTCCTCCCTGGTCGCCCTGCATCTCGCGGCGCGGGCCCTGGCGGGCGGCGAGTGCGACCTCGCGCTGGCGGGCGGCGCGACCCTGCTGGTGACCCCGCGCGGGCACGTCGAGTTCAGCAGGCTGCGCGGGCTGTCGCCGTCCGGACGGTGCAGTCCCTTCTCCGCCGACGCGGACGGCGTCGTGTGGGCCGAGGGCTGCGGTGTGGTGCTGCTCAAGCGGCTCGCGGACGCGCGGCGCGACGGCGACCGGATCCTCGCCGTAGTGAAGGGTTCGGCGATCAACCAGGACGGTCGCAGCCAGGGCCTCAGCGCCCCCAACGGCCCCGCGCAGGAACGGGTGGTGCGGGCCGCGCTCGAGGCGGCCGGGCTCCAGCCGCACGACCTGGACCACATCGAGGCCCATGGCACCGGCACCCCGCTGGGCGACCCGATCGAGGCCGGCGCACTGGCCGCCGTCTTCGGACCCGGCCGCCCCGCGGACCGCCCCCTCGGCGTCGGCTCCCTGAAGTCCAACATCGGCCACACCCAGGCCGCCGCGGGCATCGCCGGCGTCATCAAGACCGTCCTCGCCCTCGGCCACGAACGCATACCGGCGTCCCTGCACGCCGAGACCCCGACCGAGCACATCGACCGGGCGCACAGCGGACTGCGCCTGACCGGTGAGCCGCAGGCCTGGCCACGGCACCCCGAGCGGGTACGGCGCGCCGGGGTGAGCGCGTTCGGGATCAGCGGCACGAACGCCCATGTGGTACTGGAGGAGGCGCCCGAGGAACAGACGGGCGAACCGGCTGGCGGCCTTCCCGGGGCAACCCTCTTCCCGCTCTCCGCCCGCAGCCTCCCCGCCCTGCGCGCACAGGCCGGCCGCCTTCTGGAACGCCTCGAACAGCAGCCGCAGTCGCCGCTCCCCGCAGTCGCCGCCACCCTGGCCCACCACCGCACCCACTTCGAGTACCGGGCCGTCGTCCGGGCGAGCGGTCGAGACGAACTGCTCTCCGCCCTGCGGGAACTCGCCGCGGACCGCCCCGCACCGGAGCTGCTCACCGGCCCCGAACGCGCCCTCACCACAGGCAAGTTGGCGTTCGTGTTCCCCGGCCAGGGGTCCCAGTGGGACGGCATGGCCCGCGATCTGCTCGACCGGGACCCCGTGTTCGCCGACGAACTCGACCGCTGCGACGCCGCACTGCGACCGATCACCGGCTGGTCGGTGACCTCCGTCGTGCGCGGCGACGCCGGCGCCCCGAACCCGGAGCGTGTCGACGTCGTCCAGCCGGTCCTGTTCGCCGTGATGGTGTCGCTTGCCGCCGTCTGGCGCGCTCGTGGCATACGGCCGGACGCGGTCGTCGGACACAGCCAGGGCGAGGTCGCCGCCGCCTGCGTCGCCGGAGCGCTGAGCCTCAACGACGCCGCGGCCGTGGTCGCCCTGCGCAGCCAGGCGCTGACCGAACTGTCCGGCACCGGCACCATGGCCGTCGTCGCCCTGCCGCACTCGGAGGTCGAGGCCCGACTCGCCGCTCACGGCGACGAGATCGGCGTCGCCGCCGTCAACAGCGGCCGCTCGACGGTGATCGCCGGTGCGGTGGACGCCGTCGAAGCCCTGCTCACCGACCTCGACCGGCAGCAGGTCTTCGTCCGCCGCCTCGATGTCGACTACGCCTCCCACAGTGCCCAGGTCGAGCCTCTGCGCACCACGATCCTCGACGAACTCGACGGGGTCACCGCCCACCCGACGCCCGTGACCTGGTACTCAACGGTCACGGGCGAGCCGGTCACCGAGGAGCTCGAAGCCGGCTACTGGTACTCAAACCTGCGCGAACCCGTCCGCTTCGCGCCCACCGTCGAGCGCATGGCCGCCGACGGCTACCGCTGCTTCGTAGAGCTCAGCCCCCACCCCTCGCTCCTCACCGCGCTGCGCACCATCGATGAGGATCTGGTCGCGGTCGGATCACTCCGCCGCGACGAGGACGGCCCCGCCTGCCTGGACCGCGCCACCGCCGAACTCCACGTCCACGGAGGCCGGATCGACTGGCGCCGCACGGTCCCGCACACCACCCCGGCGGACCTGCCGACCTACGCCTGGGACGCACAGCGCCACTGGATCGAGCCCGCCGCCTGCGCCGCCGCGCCCGGCCTCTTCGACCGCGCCGCGCACCCGTTGCTCGGCATCCAGCTCCAGTCGGCGGACCGGACCCGCTGGACCTTCCGCGACGAGTGGTCCCCGGCCACCGCGAACTGGCTGCCCGACCACACCGTCTTCGACCGGACCGTGGTCTCGGGCACCACCCTGCTGGAACTCTGCCGCGCCGCGCTCGCCGCCGCCCGCCCGGACACCCCCGCAGACGTCTGCGACCTGCTCCTCCTCGCGCCCCTCACCCTGCCCGCCACCGGCACGGTCGAGGTGTCCGTCGACGTGGTCACCGCCGGGGCCGCCCCGGAGATCACGATCCACAGCCGCCCCGGCGGCCAGGAGGCCACGGACTGGACCCTGCACGCCACAGCGTCCGCCGCCGAGCCGGCATCCACCGCGGCCGATGAACCACCGGCGTGGCCCGACACGGCCGAACCGGCCTGGCACGAGGACACCTACGAGCGGCTGACCGGCCTCGGTCTCCGTTACGGCCCGGCCTTCCAGGGCGTACGACAGGCTGCCGTCACCGGCGACGGAACCCTGCTGGCCCGCCTCGCCCTCCCACCCGTGGCCCGCGACACGACCGACCCCTACCCGGTGCACCCGGCACTCCTCGACGCCGCCCTCCACGTGGCCGCCGCCCTCGACAGCTCCGAGCAGCGGATACTGCTGCCCGTCGCCATGGCACGCTGTGTCCTGCCGCCCGGCAGTGCGACGGACCTGATCGTGTCCGTGCGCCGGGCCGGCGGCTCCGGTCCGGACATCACTCTGGACGTCACCCTGTGGGACACCGACGGGTTCCCGGCAGGCCGACTGGAAGGCGTACGCCTGCGGGCCGCGAACCCGGCCGACCTCGACAGTGCCTCGGAGAACGGCCGCCATCTGTACGAGGTGGCGTGGACGGCCGTACCGCAGGTGCCGGCCGGCACACCCGGCTCCGCATGGGCCGTCCACGGCGAGGCGTCGGACCCGGCCGTCGCGACAGCCCTGCGCGACCTGCGGGCGGCAGGCGTCCAGATCACCGACGAGGGCGCCGACACCGTCGTACGCGTCTGGCCCCGCACCGCACCCGATGCCGAACCAGCCGTAGCGGCACAGGAGTTGGCGGCCCTCGCGCTCGCCGAACTCCAGGCGCTGATCGATCTTCCACCGGACAAGGCGCCCGCGCGCACCGTCTGGGTGACGCGGGGAGCGGTCGCGGCGGCCGACGGGGACTCGGTTCCCGGGTTCGCCCAGTCGGTGCTGTGGGGTCTCGCCCGCGGTTTCCGCGTCGAACACCCCGACCTCGGGCTGATCCTCCTCGACCTCGACGGTGACGAACCGCCGCTGCTCGCCGCCGCAGCACACGCCGACGAGCCGGAACTCTCCCTGAGAGATGGGGAGTTGCTCGCCCCGCGCCTCGTACGGGCCCGCCCCGCGCCATCCGGCCGCCCGGCCCCGATCCCCGCCGACGGCACGGTGCTGATCACCGGAGGCCTCGGCGCGGTGGGCCGCAGCATCGCCCGGCTGCTCGCCGAGAACGGCGTACCCCGCCTTCTGCTGACGTCCCGTCAAGGAACCGACGACCCCCGTGCGGCGGACGTCGTCGCCGAACTGGCCGCACTCGGCGCCGACGTCGTGATCGCCGCGTGCGACGTCGCGGACGGTGCCGCCGTGGCCGAGCTGCTGGCCGGCATCGGTGACGAGTCACCGCTGCGTGGCATCGTCCACTGTGCCGGGGTACTCGCCGACGGCGTGGTGGCCGACCTGACCCCCGAGCGCCTCGCACAGGTGCTGCGCCCCAAGGTCGACGGCGCCGCCCACCTGCACCGCCTCACCGCCTACCGGCCGCTCGACCTCTTCCTCCTGGTGTCCTCGGCCGCGGGAGTCGTCGGCAACGCGGGCCAGGCCAACTACGCGGCCGCCAACGCCTTCCTCGACCAACTCGCCCACCACCGACGCGCCCAGGGCCTGGCCGGAGTCTCGGTCTCCTTCGGAGCCTGGGCGGGCGAAGGGCTCGCGGCGCTCCACGCAGACCTGGAGCGGATGGCCCGCCTTGGCCACCGCGCCCTCACCCCCGACCAGGCCCGCGAGCTGACCGAACTCGCCCTGCGCCGCGACGCCGCCCACCTGGTGGCCTGGGCCCTGGACCTGCCCCGGCTGCGGGCCGCCGCACCCGAAGGGGCACTGTGGCGCTCGCTGCTTCCCGCCCGACGCCCCGCCCGGGCCGGCGGCCGCACCCTGGCCGACCGGCTGGCCCGGCTGCCGGAGCCCGAACGCGCCGCACGTGTCCTCGCGCTGGTCCGAGAGGAGGCCGCCCACGCGCTCGGTCTGCGCTCGGCGGAATCCGTCCGCCCCGACCAGCCGCTGCGTGACCTCGGCATGGACTCGGTGACAGCGGTCGACCTGCGCAACCGCGTCAGCACCCGCCTCGGCACCAAACTCCCCGCCACCCTCCTCTTCGACCACCCCACTCCCACCCGCCTGACCGAGTACCTGCTCACCGGGGTTCTGGCGACGCCGGGCGGACCGAGCCGAGAGCTCACCTCCGGATCCACGTCCGGGTCCCCGTCCGCGCACACGCCGCCGTCGGACGAGCCGGTGGCCCTGGTCGCCATGGCCTGCCGGCTGCCCGGCGGCGTGAGCGACCCGGACGGACTGTGGCGTCTGGTCGCGGAGGGCCGGGACGCGGTCGGGCCGTTCCCGGCGGGGCGGTGGGACGTCGAGGCGCTGTACGACCCCGACCCGGACGCGCTCGGCAAGTCGTACGCCCGCGAGGGCGGTTTCCTCGACGACATCGACTCCTTCGACGCCGCCTTCTTCGGCATCACACCGAAGGAGGCGGCGGCCATGGACCCGCAGCAGCGACTGCTGCTGGAGACGGCCTGGGAGTCGCTGGAGCGCGCCGGAATCGTGCCCGCCGACCTGGCGGGCAGCACCACCGGTGTCTACGTCGGCATGTTCGGCAGCGAATACCTCTCCGGCACCCGGCTCGACCAACTGGACGGCTACGTCGGCACGGGCTCCGCCCTGAGCGTGGCCTCGGGCCGGCTCGCGTACACCCTCGGGCTGAACGGTCCCGCGCTCACCGTGGACACCGCGTGCTCGTCGTCGCTGGTGGCCGTGCATCTGGCGGCACAGGCGCTGCGGGCGGGCGAGTGCGATCTGGCGCTCGCCGGCGGTGTCACCCTGATGGTCACGCCGCAGACCTTCGTCGAGTTCAGCCGGCTGCGCGGACTGTCGCCGACGGGCCGCTGCCGCTCCTTCTCCGACGGGGCCGACGGTGCGATCTGGGCCGAGGGCGCCGGCATGGTCGTACTGAAAAGACTGAGCGACGCCCGGCGCGACGGTGACCGGGTGCTGGCCGTCCTGCGCGGCACCGCCGTCAACCAGGACGGCCGCAGCCAGGGCCTGTCCGCGCCGAACGGCCCCGCGCAGGAGCAGGTGATCCGGCGAGCGCTGGAGCGGTCCGGACTCATGCCCGCCGACATCGACCACGTCGAGGCCCACGGCACCGGCACGACCCTCGGCGACCCCATCGAGGCGAACGCCCTCGCCGAGGTCTTCGGCGCCTCACGCCCCGAGGGCCGCCCACTCCACCTGGGCTCGCTGAAGTCCAACATCGGGCACGCACAGGCGGCTTCGGGCGTGCTCGGCCTGATCAAGGTCGTGCAGTCACTGCACCACGAGACCCTCCCGCGCACCCTGCACGCCGACGTCCCCAGCCGGCACGTCGACTGGGCGGACAGCGGACTGCACCTGCTGCGGGAGGAGACCGCCTGGCCCGCGTCGGGGCAGCGGATCCGACGTGCCGGCGTGAGCGCCTTCGGGATCAGCGGCACCAACGCACATGTGATCGTCGAGGAGGCAGGACCGGCGACCGCCGGGCCACCTGTCGAACTCCCCCCGGGCAAGCGGCTGTTCGTCCTGTCCGGCCGCAGCGAGGGGGGCCTGCGCGGACAGGCGGCGGCACTGGCCCACCACCTCGCCGCCGTCGACGGCCCCCATACCGACGCCGAGACCGCGCTGCCGGACACGGCCCACACCCTGGCCCACCACCGCAGCCACTTCGAGCGACGCACAGCGATCCTGGCCGAGGACCGGGACGAACTGCGTTCTGTACTGGGTGAGTTGGCGACCGGACGGATTCCGCTGCCCGCGCCCCGGGAGGAGCAGACGGGCAAGGTCGCCTTCGTCTACGCCGGGCACGGCGGCCAATGGCCCGGCATGGGCCTGGACCTGATGGCCGAGTCGGAGGCGTACCGCGAGGAGCTGACCCGGATCGACGAGGCCGTGGAGCGGCACGTCGGCTGGTCGGTGCTCAACGCGCTGCGGGCACCCGAGGAGTTCTCACCGATGGAGCGCACCGAGTATCTCCAGCCGACGCTGTTCGCGGTGAACGCGGCACTGACGGCCGCCTGGCGCTCGCTTGGCGTCACCCCGGACGCCGTGACCGGGCACAGCCTGGGCGAGATCGCCGCCGCGTACAGCGCGGGCGCGCTCACCCTGGACGACGCCGTGACCGTGGTGACCGGGCGCGCCCAGGCGGTCGTACCGGTCGCGGGCAAGGGCGGCATGCTGTCCCTGGACCTGCCGCGCCCACGGGTCGAGGAACTCCTCGCGCCCTACGCCGGCCGGCTGTTCGTCGCCGCCGTCAACAGCCCCCACTCCACTGCCGTCTCCGGCGCCGGCGACGCCCTGGCCGAGCTGCGCCGCAGCCTCGACGAGCAGGGCATCGAGGCCCGGTCCCTGTCGACCCCCTTCGCCTCCCACACCCCGCTCATGGCCCCCCTGCGGGAGGATCTGCTCAACCGCTTCCCCGGCATCCGGGGCACGCGGACCGCCGTCCCGCTGTATTCGACGGTGCTGGCGGAGCCCGTGACCGGAGACCGCCTGGACCCCGCGTACTGGTACGCCAACCTCAGCGAACCCGTCCGCTTCGCGGACACGATCACGCGCATGCTGGACGACGGCTACCGCTATTTCGTCGAACTCAGCCCGCACCCCTCGCTCGGCTCGTCCATCGAGGCCGTGGCGGCGGCGGCCGGAATCGACGCGGTAAGCGTCGGCTCGCTGCGCCACCGGCGGGGCGGGCGCGACGTACTGCTGTGCAGACTGGGGGAGTTGTACACGGCCGGTCACACGCCCGACTGGGCCGCGCTGTTCCCGGCCGGCCGCCGCGTCGACCTGCCGACCTACGCCTTCGCCCGCGAACGCCACTGGCTCGCCCCCGCCCCGGCCACCGCGACCGGCGCCTCACCGCTGCTGGGCACGCACGTCGAGGCCAGCGACGAGGCCGACCGGCACATCTTCCAGAGCGAGGTGGACCCGCGCGACAGCCGCTTCGCCTATCTGACCGACCACCGGGTCACGGGCGAGGTCTGGCTGCCGGGCGCGGCCTTCCTCGACATGGCGCTGGAGGCCGCGGCCACCGTGCAGGACGGCGACGACGTACGGCTCCGCGACGTCGGCTTCCTCCAGCCGCTGCACCTGGACGAGTCCCGGCCGACACGGCTGCAACTCGTCCTGAAGCCGGCCGTCGACGGCGTCCGGGACTTCACGATCTCCTCGGCCCCGGCCGACGACGGACAGCGCGCCCGCTGGGAACGGCACGTCGACGGCCGTATAGCCGTCACCCCCGCCGAACCCACGGCCGGCCCGAGCGCGCCGCCGGCCACACTGCGCGCCCAGTGCACGGAACCCGCCGACCTCCCGACCGTCTACGGCACCCTCGCCGCCCTCGGCATCGAGTACGGACCCGCCTTCCGGGGCCTGGAGTCGGGCCGGCGCTCCCACACCACCGCTGTCGCCCGCCTTGCCGACCGGCCCGCCGCCGGCCATCTGCTCCACCCGGCCGTCCTCGACGCCGCCTTCCACACGGCCGCGCTGCCCGGCGACGCACCCCAGGGGCGGGCGTTCGTGCCCGCCGGAGTCGCACGACTGCGCCACACCGGGCGGCGCACCACCCCCGCCTGGGTGACCTGCGAGCTGCGGTCCGTGTCCGGCGACACCGTCACCCTGGACCTCCGCCTGTACGACGACAAGGACCAACTGCTGCTGGAGGCCGAGGAGTTCCGGCTGGCCGCGCTCTCACCGCTGGACGGAGCGCTGTTCGAGACCGGCTGGCAGCCGCGCCCGCCCGCCGGCGAGCCGCCCGCACCGGGCAGTTGGCTCGTCCTGGCCGACGAGTCGGGCGTGGCCGCCGACCTGGTCGAGCGACTCGGCGCCTCCGCGACCTCCGCGACCTGCGTGATCGCCCGCAGGGGCGAGGAGTTCGCCGCCGAGGGCCCCGGCCGGTACGTGCTCGACACGGCCGACCCGGGCCAGCTGGCGCGTCTGCTCGACGAGGCCTTCGCACACGAACCTCCCCAGCGGGTCGTGCAGCTCTCCGCGCTCGACGCCCCGGCGATCGAGGACGGTCGTACGGCCGAGGAGGCGGCCCGGCTGTGCTGCCTGAGCACCCTGCGTCTGGTGCGAGCACTCGCCGACCGGGCGCAGGCGCCCCGCCTGTTCGTAGTCGCCCGGGGAAGCCAGGCCGCCGGCGGCAGCGGGCAGGTGACGCACCCTCAGCAGGCGCTCGCCTGGGGCTTCGGCCTCGCCGTCGCGCAGGAACACCCCGAGCTGAGGACCACCCTCGTCGACCTTCCGCCCACGGGCGGCGCCGACGCCCTGTGGACCCAGCTGTGGCACGCCGACGACGAACGGCTCGTCGCGCTGCGGGAGGACGGACGACTGGTACCCCGGCTGATCCGCACCCGCCCGGACGACTCCGGGCAGGGCGCGACCTCCCCGGACGGGGTGTACCTGATCACCGGTGGTCTCGGCGGTCTGGGCCGGGTCGTCGCCGAGCGGCTGGTCCGCCGGGGCGCCCGCCTGCTCGCCCTCGTGAGCCGCGGCGCACCGAACGCGGACGCCCTGGACTGGATCCGGGGGCTCGAAGAGCGGGCCGTGACCGTGCACGTGGCCCGCGCCGACGTCGCCGACCGCGAGGAACTGGCGGCGGCGCTGGACGCCGTACGGCACACGCTCGGCCCGATCACCGGGGTCGTCCACGCGGCCGGTGTCCTGGACGACGCCACGATCGCGGGCCTGACCGACGAGCGTGTCCTGCGCGTCCTCGGCCCCAAGGTCCTGGGCACCGCCCTGCTCACCGAACTGACCCCGGACGCCGAGGACTTCGTCCTGTTCGCCTCGGCTGCCGGCCTGCTCGGTTCGGCCGGACAGAGCCCGTACTCGGCGGCCAACGCCTTCCTCGACGCCTGGGCGCACCACCTCTCCCTCCGGGACCGCCGGTCGCTGAGCCTCGACTGGGGCGCCTGGGCCGGCGTGGGCATGGTGGCCGAGTCCGGCGTCCGGGAAGTGGAGACGGCCCGCTCCGGACTCGTCGCCTTCTCCGCGCAGGACGGCGTCGTGCTGTTCGAGCGGGTGCTGACCACCTCCCGCCGTCAGCTCGCCCCCATGGCCCTGGACTGGGACCTGCTGGCCCTCGACCCCGACGCCGCCCGCAGCCGCCCGATCCTGGCCGACCTGATCACCGCCCCCACCGGCACGCCCGCCACGGACGACCTCGTCAGGAACGTGTTCGCGGCGACGACCGACACCGAACGGGCCGTGCGTCTGGAGGCATACGTCCGCGCCCGGGTCGGCGAGGTCTCCGGCGGGGCGGTACAGGTCGCCGCGACCACGGCCCTGAAGGAACTCGGCCTCGACTCCCTGATGCTGGTGCGGCTGCGCAACGCCTTCGCCCGCGAACTCGGCGTCGAGCTCCCCGCCGCCACCGTCTTCTCGGCCGCCGACATCCGTGGCCTCGCCCAGGCGCTGAGCACCGCGCTGCCCGAACGGGACCCCACGCCACCGCACGAGCCGCGGCACACCGACGAAGTACCGGCGACCGAACTGCACCCCGTGACCCGCGATGTCGCACGCCTGCTGCGCAGCGCCGGGCCCGGCATGCCCGACGCGGCCCACGCGGTCGGCCTCGCCGTACGCCTCACCACCCCGACCACCCGCGAGACCCTCACCGGCATCCTCGACCGCCTCACCGCACGCCACGCTGCCCTGCGCACCGCCGTCGTCACCGCCGACGAGGGCGGACGGCAGCTGAGGGTGGACCGCGAACTGCCGGAAACGCCCCTGCGATGGACGGTCGTCCCGGAGGAGACGGCTGTTCCGCAGGACACCGCCCTCGATGCCGCCGACCGGCTGCGCGGGCTTCTGGAGCCGCCGTTCGACCTGGCCGTAGCGCCCCTGTGGCGTTTCGAGCTGCTGGACGGCGGCGAGCGCGGCCAGATCCTGGTCTACGGCGCCCACCACGCGGTCAGTGATCTCCAGTCGCTGCTGCTGGTGGCGGGCGAGATCGACGCCGAGCTCTCCGGTGTCACGCTCGGGGACACCATCGCCAACCGTGACATCCATCTGCTGATCGAGGCCCAGCAGACCGGCGCGCAGGGCAACGGGCAGGGCAACAGGCAGGGCAACGGGCAGGCCGACGCGGACGATTGGCGTGCGGCCTTCCAAGGCAGCGCACGACTCGACCTGACCCTGAGCCGACCGCGCCCGCAGACCCGCTCGTACCGGGCCGGCAGCGTCACCGTGCCGATCCCCGACGGCCTCACGGACCGCATCGCGACCGCCGCGAGCCGCCTGGCCGTGACACCCGCCGCCTTCTGCCTCGGCACCCTGACCGTCCTGCTGGCCAGGAAGCGCGAGCGGGAACGCTTCGTCCTCGCCGTGCCCGTGGACACCCGCATCCACGCCGACGCCTACGACGCGGTGGGCTTCTTCGGCGTGCCGGTGCCCTTCCCCGCCGAGGCGAACGCGGGGGAGCGGACCGAGGAGGTGCTGCGCCGCACCGACGGGCGGCTGGAGCGGGTGCTGACCCAGGGCGCCATGTTCTCCGACGTGCTGCCCGCGCTGGCCCGGCAGGGCCTGTACCGGGCGAACGCGCCGCTGGTGGAGGTGTACTTCAACTACGTACGCGCCGCGGGCGGACTGAGCGCCCTGGAGGTGCTTCCGGCCGGCACGGGCTACTCCGACCTCGACCTGATGATCACCATGACCCCGGACGCGGGCCGCATCCGCCTCGATCACAACCTCGACATCCTGGACGCGGCGACGGTCGCCGGGCTGGGGGAGGAGCTGCTGCGGCTGCTGGCGGAGACGGCCGAGGACCCGACAGGGCCGGTGCGCGTCCCGGCACCGGACGCGGGCCCGGCCCCGGCCCGGCCCAGGGCCGACCGGCTCGCCCTCGCAGCCACCTTCGCGCTGGGCAACCTGCCCCTGATGTGCGAGACGGCCCTCGGCGCGGCGGCACCGGACAGCCCGGCCGCCGTCGCCGAAGCCCCGTACCACCACGTTCTGGCGGGTCTGCGCGATCCTTCCGGGGTGTTCGCCGACCCGGCCACGACGGTCGGCGTCGTCCTGCTGCGGGCCACGGACCTGCAACGCTTCGGCCCGGTCGACGACACGCTGCTCGCCGAACTGCGCACTGCCCACCCGGCGGCACTGCGCGTGGTGGCCGAGCGCACCCGCAAGCCGTTGATCGTCGGGTTCCTGCCCACCGCACAGAGGGAGGACCGCCTCCGCCGATGGGAACAGGAGGTCGCCGCCGAGCTGGCCGAGGTGCCCGGTATCGCCGTCCTCGGCCCCGACGACTGGACCCGCCACCACCCCGTGGCGGAACGCTTCGACGAGCGCACCGAACGCCTGGCCCACCTCCCCTTCACCGCGCCCTTCCAGGCGGCGGTGGCCCTCCGTCTCGCCGAAGTCGTGCGCGCCGTACGGCGTCCGGCGCCCAAGGTGATCGCGGTCGACGGCGACGAGACCCTGTGGGGCGGCGTGGCCGGGGAGATCGGCCCCGAGGCGGTGGACCTGACCGGTCCGCGAGCCCTGCTCGCCCGCAGGCTGCTGCACTGGCGGGCGGCCGGCGCGCTGCTGGTGCTGGTCAGCAACAACGACGAGGACGTCGTCCGCGCCGTACTGGACCGCCCGGACAGCCTGCTGAAGGCGGAACACTTCAGCGTGGTCTCCGCCGAGTGGGGCCCGAAACCGGCCCGCCTGGCCGATGCCGCCGGCACGCTCGGCCTCGGCCTGGACAGCTTCCTGTTCCTCGACGACAACCCGGCGGAGATCGCCAAGATGCGCGCCGCACTCCCACAGGTGCTGTCGGTGACCTGCCCGTCGACATCCGAACTGCCGGACTTCCTGGGCCGGTTGTGGCCGCTGGTCCCCGCGGCCGCCACCGCGGAGGACGCGCTGCGAGCGAGGTTCTACGAGCAGGAACGCGAGCGGGGCGCCGTCCGTGCGGAGGCCGGTTTCGAGGAGTTCCTGGAACAGCTGGAGCTGGAGGTGGACGTCCGCGCGCTGTCCGACGCCGATGTGCGGCGGGCGGAGCAACTCGTATGCCGCACCAACCAGTTCACACTGCGCGCACGCTCGGCGGACGGCGGCGACGTCGCCCGCTGGCGCGGGCACGGCGAGGTCTGGACGGTGACGGCCCGGGACCGCTTCGGCGACTACGGCCAGATCGGCCTCCTCGCCGTACGCCGCGAGGGCGACCGGCTCGACGTCCTGGCCTGGCTGATGAGCTGCCGCGCACTCGGCCGAGGCGTCGAGGAACGCCTGCTGCACTGGCTCGCCGGCCGCGCCGAGGAACTGGGCTGCGCCAAGGTCCGCCTGACAGCGCAACGCACCGCACGCAACACCCCGGCCAGGCGCCTGCTGGCAGCGCTGGGCGGCGGCGACCAGGACGACGACCGGCTGGAGACCGTGGTCACGCCGGAGCACCTTCGGGCGTTCCGCTCCTGGCAGCGCCGGTGACGGTACGAGGACATGCGGACAGCAGCGACGAAAGGGCAGGGCAACACCGTGAAGGGCTCCCATGCGTGAGGTGAACGAGAACGTGTCGGCAGGCGCCGACCAGCGGGCGGCCGCGGAGGCGATCGAGCGCGGCGGCGTCGGTCTGACCGTCTCCGACCTGCTGGCCAAGGTCACGGGGTCGGGCCCGCCCGCCCAGAGCGCCCCGGCGCGTGACGCCGACGAACTCGCCGCCGCCATCGCGGCCGTGGCCGGCCGCTACGTCCCGGCGGGAAACCTCTCGCCCGACGCCGACTTCTTCGACGCCGGGGGCACCTCCGTGAGCGCGGTGGAACTCGTCTCGGCGCTGGAGGTGGAGCTGGGCGTGTCGGTCGACCTGGACGAGGTCTTCGCCGACGCCAGGCCGGTGGCGCTTGCCAAGGGCCGCCCGCAAGGCGGCGGAGCCGCGACAGCCGCGCCGGAAGCGGCCTCCCCTGCGGCGATGCGGCCGACGCCGCCTCCCGCCGTGGCCGCGCGTTCCCACAACGCCTCGTCGACTGCCGTATCGGAAGCGGCCGCCCCCGGGGCGACGCAGCCCGTCCCAGCGCCCTCCGTGGCCGCGCGTCCCCACAGCGCCCCGTCGGCCTCCACCGCCCGCCCCGAGGACCTCACCCAGATCCTCGCCGACCTTGCCCTCGCCGACCGTCTCCCCTTCACCGCCTCGCCCGACCCCCTCCCGCCCCGCCGCGTCCTGCTGACCGGCGCCACCGGCTTCCTCGGCAGCCACATGCTGCTGGACCTGCTGCGGCACAGCGACGCCCACGTCCACTGCCTGGTCCGCGCCGCCGACGAGGAGGCGGCGACGGCCCGCCTCGGCGAGGCGCTCAAGAAGTACGGGCTGCCCTGGTCGTCGGAGGTCCGCCGGCGCATCACAGTGCTTCCCGGCGACATCCGCCGGCCCCGTCTGGGCCTGTCCGACGACCTCTGGAACACGCTCGCCCACGAACTCGACAGCATCGTGGGAGTCGCGGCGGCCGTGGACTTCCTGCGCGGCTACCAGTCCCTGCGCACCAGCAACGTCCTCGGCGCCCTCACCCTCGCCGAACTGGCGGCGACCGGACGCCCCAAGCCCCTGCACCACATCTCCTCCATCGCCGTCTTCAACGAGGTCGGCATCTCCTCCATGGGCGAGGACGACCCGCTCGCCCATATCGACCGGCTCATCGCCGGCTACGACCAGACCAAGTGGGCCGCCGAGGTCGCCCTGCGCCGCGCCCGCGACCACGGCCTCCTCGTCACGGCCCTGCGCCCCGGCGGCATCGGCGGCCACACCAGGACCGGCGCCTACAACCCCCAGGACCTCAGCAGCGGCCTCATCTCGGCCTTCGGCCGCTTCCGTACGGTGCCCGCCTTCCGCTACCTCAACGCCGCCCCCGTCGACTGGGTCAGCCGCGTCGCGGTCGCCGCCGTCTGCGAACCGGACGCCTGGGGCTTCGACTACAACCTCACCGGCGTGCCCAACACCCTCGACGACGTCGTACGGGACATGGCGTTCGGCGGCATGCACGTCAGGGTCCACGACTGGGACGAGTGGCGCGTCGACGCCCTGGCCCGCCTGGAGGCCGACCCCGTCCCCGAACTGACCTTCCTCAGCCGTGTGTTGCAGAGCCCCACCGCCCTGAAGCTGTGCGAGGCCACCCTGAAGGGCCCGGCCGCCACCGCCGACCGCACCACCGCACTCGTCGAGGCCCTCGGTCTGCCACCCGCCGCCCGCTACGACGCCCGGGCCCGGCTGAAGACGTTCGAACGCCTCGCGAACGACGGCCTCGCCCGCCTCCCGCACAAGGAGGACCAGCCCTACCTGTGGTTCTCCGAGACCGCCGAGGGCAGCGTGAGTCCGGTCCGAGCCGCTCCTGTCGAAGCCGGTCCCGTCGGTGACACGCCCGACACCCGGTGCCCGATGTCGATGTCCCTCACCCTCTCCGTCGCGAGCATGCACCAGCTGGTCACGGACCGCCGCGTCGACGTCCGAGGCGAGGTCACCTGCCCCGCCCTGCACCCCGAGCCACTGACCGTGGCACGCGGCGACATCTGGATCCGCCCCGAGGAAGGCATCCCGCACCGGCACGGCCTGCCCCACCAACTCCTCCGCTACCGGCTGGAGTTGACCGACAGCGAGGGCGGCCGCTGGTGGCTGGAGGGTCACAAGTACGCCCGTGCCCGCCGCGACGTCTGGCGGCAGACCCGCGCCCTGACCGTTGAGCTCGGCCGTGAGGGCGCACCCGCGCACCTGGCCGGCGAGGTCGTCGTCCCCGCGGATTCCTACGTACGCGACCAGATCGACGGCATCCAGGTCGACCCGCGCCTGACCAGCCAGGAGAAGCGCACCGCCAAGCTGACCTGGCTCGCCTGGTTCGGCCTGGAGATGGGCCGCGGTCTGCTCGGCCCCTTCGCCCGGGCCGCCGCGGACCTGCTCGACCTGCGCCGCCCCCAGACCCCCACGGAGCACCACCGATGATCTTCCGTACGACGAACCCAAGGACCGCCAGGCCGGCCCTGCGCAAGGTCAGGACCACCACGACCCTGCGCCCCCTCCACCACCGCCTCGACCCGGCGCACGTCGAGGAGATCCCGTTCCACGCCAGCGACGGCCTGCGCCTCGGCCTGACCCGGATCGACCCCGGCACCCGCGCCCCCGCCCACGACCGCCCCGCCGTCCTGCTCCTGCACGGACACACCGCGTCGGCCGACATGTTCCTCCTGCCAGAGACCCGCAACCTGGTCGACGCCCTCCTCGACGAGGGCCACGAACCCTGGCTGCTCGACTGGCGAGGCAGCTGCCGCCTGCCGTACAACGAGACCGGCCGCCGCTACACCTACGACGACGTCGCCCTCTACGACATCCCCGAGGCCGTCGCCCACATCCGCACCCGCATCGGCGACCGCCCGCTCTTCGTCGTCGCCCACTGCATCGGTTCCCTGACCCTCTCCCTGAGCATGACGGCGGGCCTGGTCCCCGGCCTCGCGGGCGTGGTCTCGCAGGGCGTCTTCCTCACCCCGAAGCTCGCGGGCCGCACCTCCCTGCGCATGACACTGGCCGGAGAGCTGCTGAAGTCCCGCATCGACCACATCCCCGTCGACTTCCGCAAGGTCGGACTCCGGTCCAAGTACACCCCGCTGTTCGCCCTGGCCTCCCGCAAGGCGACCTGCCCGGACCCCACCTGCCAGATCCTGCACAACTCGGCCTGGGGAACCGGCGCCTCGCTCTTCGTCCACGAGCACCTGACCGACACGACGCACGACCGCCTCGCCGACCTCCTCGGCCCCGCCCCGCTGTGGATCCTGCCGCACCTGCGCCGTATCGAACTCGCCCGCACCGTCGTCCGCTGGCACGACACCGACCACCGCTACCGGGACCTCCCGCAGAACGCCCTGGACGCGGCGGCCCGCATCGACACCCCCGTCCTGCTCCTTGCGGGCAGCGAGAACGGCCTGTGGCTCGACTCCCAACGGCTCTGCCGCGACGTCCTGGCCCACCGCCAGCCCCAACTCGACGTCACGTACGCCGAGATCCCGGGCTACGGCCACCTGGACACGTTCCTCGGCAGAGGAGCGGCCCTCGACGTGTTCGGACACATCCTCGACTTCCTGGGAGAACGCCGGTGACGGCAGCCCGCACCGCCGGTTACCGTACCGGTCAGTAACCGGAGATCCGCACCCCAGGAGGCCACCCATGCCGCAGCTCGAAGTCGACGGCGCGACGCTGACGTACGACGACGAGGGCCCCCGCGACGGCGAGGGTGTGCCCCTGGTGTTCGTCCACGGCTGGACGGCGAACCGGCACCGCTGGGACCACCAGGTCGCCCACTTCGCCGAGGCGCGGCGGGTCGTCCGGCTCGACCTGCGCGGGCACGGCGAGAGCAGCGGGGCAGGAGTGCGCAGGATCGACGACCTGGCCCAGGACGTCCTCGCCCTCCTCGATCACCTCGAGATCGAGCGGTTCGTGATCATCGGCCACTCCATGGGCGGGATGATCGCCCAGACCATCGCCCTCACCCACCCGGAGCGCGTCGAGCGCATGGTGCTGGTGAACTCCATCGGCCGGATGGCCTACAGCCGGGGACGCGCCCTGCTGATGGCCGCCTCGACGCTCGCCCCGTTCAAGCTGTTCGTCGCCGCCAACATCCAGCGTGCCTTCGCCCCCGGCTACCCGCGCGAGGAGATCCGCGAGTACGTCCGCGCCTCCGCCGACACGCCCCGCGAGGTCGTCATGACGCTCTACGGCGCCATGCGGGCCTTCGACGTGCTGGACAGGGTCGGCGACATCCACGCGCCCACCCTGATGGTGCACGGCTACCACGACATCCAGCTGCCACTGGCCCAGATGCTCCGCATGGCCAAGGCCTACCCGGACGCCGTGATCCGCGTCCTGGACGCCGGCCACGAACTGCCGGTGGAGAAGCCGGCCGAACTGACGGCCGCCCTCGACCGGTTCCTCACCGACAGCGGGCAGGCGGGCGGCGGCGGGCAGCCGTAGAACTGCGGAACGGCACCAGCACGGCCCCGGCGACCGGCTCCTGCGCCGCGTCCTGACCGGCGCCGGGCCGGTGTCCGGCGCGGCGCGCGGTCCGCCCGTGCCGGGCACCCTCGTCGCTCAGCCGTTGTTCAGCCGACCCGCAGGGTCTCCTTGGCCAGGTCGTAGGCCGGCAGCATCGCCCGGTGCTCCTCGGTGTCCATCCCGCCGAGGTGGATGACGACCGGGCCCTTCTCGGTGGTGACCGCCAGGGCGGTCTCCTCCTTGGTCTCCTCCAGGAGTTCGCTCGTGACGAGGTACTTCACCTCGGCCCCGGCGACGCCGCCCGCCTTGAACGTGCCGTACTTCGCCTTGCTCACGCCGGTCTCGTCCGCGAGGAAGGCCTCCAGCACGGTGCGCGCGTCGTCGGAGCCCGGCTCGCCCGTCCAGATACGCAGGAAACCGATGTTCCCGGCCGGCTTGGCGTCGACCTCACAGGCCGCCGTGACCGGGCCCTGGTGAAAGAGCGCGTCGGCGATCTCCTGGGACAGCTCGTCCTCCCCGGCATCGGCGGAGCCGCTGCCGCTGCCGGCCGACTCGTCCTTCTCCGTCCCGGCGTCGACGGCCTCCGCCTCCCAGTACTGGGCGATGTCGAACGTGACGGGGAGCTCGCACGCCGATCCGGCGGCGCCGATGGTGCCCCCGCTCTTCACCGCCGGGCCACCGTCGCCGGCCGCCTGTGCCGAGGCCGTCGCGGAAGCCGGCGCCGAAGCGCTCGCCGACGCCTTCGTGCCGTCCTCGGCCGCCCCCGCACAGCCCGACAACATCCCGGCCAGCACCGCCACCTGGGCCAGCCGACGCCGTGCCCGTCTTGCCCCCACCGACATCGTGTTCTCTCCCCACCCTGTCCCGCACGCTGATCTTGCTCAGGCGGCACACAGTATCCGAGACCACTGGCAAGGCGGATCCAGGCCCTGCTGCATCATGAAGCGATGACCTCGCTGAGCTTCGAGCGCCACTGCGACGAGATCGTCTCCCAGACCGAACGGCTCACCGCTCATGTGCGCGGCGCGGACATGACCGCCCCGGTCCCCACCTGCCCCGGCTGGAACCTGGGGCAACTCCTGCGGCACGTGGGCGGCGACCACCGGTGGGCGGAGGAGGCCGTACGGACCCGTGCGGGCGGCCCGGTCGCCGACGAGCTGGTGAACGACCTGACCGCATACGCCCACGAGGACGCGTCGTTCCTGATCCCGTGGCTCGTCGAAGGCGCGGCCGGGCTGAGCTCCACCCTTCGTGCGGCCGGGGCCGCGGCCCTGGCGTGGAACCCGTCCGCGGACCGGGCGGCGCCGGTGGCGTTCTGGGCGCGCCGCATGACCTTCGAGACCGCCCTGCACCGCGCCGACGCGGCCCTCACGGCCGGGACCGAGTTCGCGCTGGACAGCGACCTCGCCGTCGACGGGGTGCAGGAATGGCTGGAGTTCTCCACCTTCCCCGAGGCGTTCGAGCCCCGGCCGGACCTGCCCGACCTGCTCGGGCCCGGCCGCACCCTCCACTTCGACGCGACCGACGCCGGAGAGTGGCTCGTCGACCTCACCGGCGAACGCCCTGTCTGGCGGCCCGGCTCGGACGGCGCCACCGCGACCGCGCGCGGCCCGGTGACCGACCTCCTCCTGTACTTCTACAAGCGGCCCGCCATCGCCATCGAGACCAAGGGCGACACGGCACTTCTCGACCTGTGGCGCACCCGCTCCGGATTCTGGCTGGAGGCACCGGAGGACTGATCTAGCGGGCGACGCGGGGGACCACCTTGATGTTGAACGTGTGGGCGCCCAGGCCGTCGGCGATCCCCATGAAGAGCAGTGCGAAGTGTTCCTGACCGCGTGCGGTGGTGATGCCCCCGATGTCCAGCTGGGACGACGGGGGCCAGCCCAGGTCGGTGAGCAGCCGGCCGGTGAGGTGTTTGGCTTCGGCGTCGTCGCCCGAGAGGAAGACGGTGCTGGGCCCCTCGAGACTGTCCGGGGAGATCATCGCCGTCGAGTCCATCGTGCAGAGCGTCTTGACGACGGGCGTCAGCGGGAAGGCCTGCTGGATGTGTTCTGCCAGGCTGCTGTTGGGGTGCGAGAGCTCGGTGTAGTCGTCGGTGAGGCCGACTCCGATGTCGATGAGCACCTTGCCGGCCAGGGCCGATGCCCCGATGGAGTGCAGGAGCTCCAGGGACGCGTTCCCGGGGTCGCGTTCACGAGCACCTCCGCGTGGGCGGTCGTCTCGCTCAAGTCCGCCACGGGGAGGCCGAGATCCGTTCGCTCCTTCGGTGCACGGGAGCCGAGCAGGGAGTCGTGTCCCGCGGCTCGCCAGCCCTGCGCGAGTGCCCGTGCGACGTTGCCGGTGCCGAGTAGTCCTATACGCATGGCTCGAAGCTAGGCGGGGCGGCGGGCCCGGCGGATCGGGCCGCGGGCTCAGAAGGACCGGCCAAGGTCGTAGTCCTGTGGCCCTGGGCGTGCCCCGGGCTGCTGCCGGTTTTGCCGAACCGGCAAGGCTGTTTGTCGTCGCTCGGAGCGTCCCGCAGGCTTCTTCAGCGTGAACACAACCACACCTGCGCACCGGGAGACGCCATGACCGAGACCCCTGCCCTGAAGGCCGCCGAGTTCTGGGAGGCCCGCTACCGCGACGGCGGCCGGCTGTGGAGCGGCCGCCCCAACGCGCTGCTCGTCCGAGAGGCCTCCGACCTCGTGCCGGGCACGGCACTCGACCTCGGCTGCGGCGAAGGCGCCGACGCGGTGTGGCTCGCCTCGCGCGGCTGGCGGGTCACGGGCGTCGACATCTCGCCCACCGCGCTGGAGCGGGCCGCCGGCCACGCCGCCGAGGCCGGTGTCGGCGGCCGTACGGCCTGGGAACGCCACGAGTTGGGAGAAACCTTCCCCGAGGGGTCCTTCGACCTCGTCAACGCCCAGTTCCTCCAGTCTCCGGTCGCACTCGACCAGCAGCTGATTCTGCGTCAGGCCGCGGCGGCGGTCGCGGCGGGCGGCACCCTGCTCCTCGTCATGCACGCCAACTGGCCGTCGTGGCAGACCGAGCCGCCCTTCGAGGCCGAGTTCCCGACACTGCGGAGTGTCCTCGACGAACTCGCCCTGCCGGAGACCGAATGGACCGTGGAGACACTGGACACGGTGAGCAGTCGGAGCGTCTCGCCCGAGGGCGTGGAGGGCTTCCGGTACGACAGCGTGTGGCGCATCCGGCGCGGCGGCGACGCCTGACGCACCCCGCGGCCGGCCCCTGCGCCTACACCTCACCGACCGGCGCCGACACCTCGCCCAGCACGTCGCGTACGGCGTCCAGCGCTGCCGCGCGATCGGCGGGCACCAGTCCGATCCGGGTCCGCCGGTCCAGCAGATCGGCCTCTTCCAGGGCGCCCTCGTGGCGTACGGCCCACAGTAGTTCGGCGCCGGTGACGGGATGCCCGGGCAGTACGGGTTCGCCCAGCCGGGGATCGCGCCCGGCGAGGGCATGGACGGCCGGTGCTTCCGTGCCGTAGCGCTGGACCAGGCGGCGCGGCGCCCGGAGGGAGCCGAGCGTGCCGGGGGACGCGGCGCCGACGAGGGGGAGGCCGGCGGTGGGCGAGGAGCCGGCGGTGAGCCGACGGGTGGTGACAGCGGCGTCCACGGCGTCCTCGGCCATGCGCCGGTAGGTGGTGAGCTTGCCGCCGACCACGGTGATCACACCGTCCGGCGAAGTGAGGACCGCGTGCCGACGGGAGATGTCGGAGGTGCGCGGGGCGGCGCCGGAGCCCCCCTGAGGGGTGGTGTCGAGCAGGGGGCGCAGTCCGGCGAACGCACCCACGACGTCGTCGCGTTGGACCGGGACGTCGAGGACGGAGCCGAGGACGTCGAGGAGGAAACCGATGTCCGTCTCGGGTACCTCGGGAACGTCGGGAATGCCGCCCTCGACGGGCTCGTCGGTGAGCCCGACGTAGACCCGGCCGTCGCCCTGGGGCAGCACGAGGACGAAGCGGTTGGTCTCGCCGGGGACCGGCACGTGCATCCCCGCGGGCAGGGGACCGAGCCGGTCCGAGCGCAGGACGAGGTGGGTGCCGCGGGAGGGGCGGATCCGGATGCCGTCCACCAGGTCGCCCGCCCAGACACCGGACGCGTTGATCACGGCGCGGGCCCTGATCTCGCCCTCCTCGCCGGTGAGTTCGTCCCGTACGCGGGCTCCGGACGCGGTGAGCTCCAGCGCCCTGACCCGGGTCAGGATGCGCGCGCCGTGTGCGGCGGCGGTGCGGGCGACGGCGGTCACCAGGCGGGCGTCGTCGGTGAGCCGGCCGTCCCAGGACAGCAGGCCTCCGCGCAGGCCCTGGGTGCGCAGGGCGGGCGCCAGATGCCGGGTCTCCACGGCGGAGAGCCGGCGCGGGGCGGGCAGGGTGGCGCGGGCCGTGCGGGCCGCCAGGCGCAGGGCGTCACCGGCCCGGAACCCGGCCCAGGCCAGCGCCGACTGACCGCGGGAGACCAGGGGCGTCAACGGCAGCACGAAGGGCTGGGCGCGGACCAGATGCGGCGCGGTGCGCTCCATCAGCACGCCCCGCTCGACCGCGCTCTCGTGGGCCACGTCGAGCTGGGCGGAGGCGAGATAGCGCAGTCCGCCGTGGATGAGCTTGCTGCTGAACCGCGAGGTGCCGAAAGCCAGGTCGTGGGCGTCGACGGCGGCCACCGTCAGCCCGCGGGCCGCGGCGTCCAGCGCGGCCCCGGCGCCGGTCGCGCCCAGCCCCACGACCAGGACGTCCACGACGGGACCGCCGACCGTCTCGGCGAGTTCACGCGAGCGCCGGGCGGCGGACAGCGAGGCTCCGGGAACCGGCTCGGGGACCGGGGCAGTGGCGGGGCTCATGGCGTGAGGGTCCTTTCCAGGATGCTGCGCAGTTCCGCCAGGAAGGCCTCGCTGCGCAGGTCGGCGTCGTCCTCGTCGGTCATGGTCCGCAGGGACAGCGTGAAGGACTGCACGATCAGCAGCAGGGCCCGCGCCTGCCGTTCGGCATGACCGGCGCGCACCGAGCCGTCGGTGTGGCCTTCGCGCACGGCGTCGGCGAGCAGCGCGATGAGCGCCTCCTGGCTCGCGCCACGGCGGTCGAGGACGTAGGGGAGGAGCAGTTCCGGGTCGACGTCGACGATCTTCCGGAAGAGGGGATGGGCGCGGAAGGCCCGCACTCCGGCCACCAGCCCGTCGACGATCAGGGCGCGCGCGTCCGCCCCCGGCCGCCGCTCGGGCATGGCCCCGGTGGCCACCGCGACCCACTCCCGCGTCATCAGGTCCCCCACCAGGGACCGCACATCCGGCCACCGGCGGTACAGCGTCATCCGGGAGACCCCGGCGCGGCGGGCGACGTCGGTCAGCGTCGTACGGCGGACTCCGACGGCCAGGACGCAGTCGCGCACCGCGTCGAGCACCGCATCGCTGTCCGAGTGGTTGTGACGAATAGGCGTCATGTGTCACAGTGTAACGCCTGCGAGGCCGTCCGGGACACGGCATCGCTCGAATCGACCGGTGAGGACGACAGCCATGGACATGCTGTGGAGCGGCTGGGGCGACCCGGCCAAGGCGGCGCCGCTGCCCGAGACCGTGACCGGGCTGCTGCGCGATCTGCTCGGCGTCAAGCCGCGCACCGCCGGGCCGGTCGACCTCGAGGACATCGCCGTACCCCAGCCGGGGCTCGAACCCGCCGCACACCAGGCCCTGTTCACCGCGGTCGGCGGCGAGGAGCACGTTCGCACCGACGCGGACACACGCATCCGGCACACCCGCGGCAAGTCCACCCCCGACCTGCTGCGGATCCGCGACGGCGAGGTCGACGACCTCCCCGCGGCCGTCGTGCTCCCCGCCGACCACGCCGAGGTGGTCGCCGTACTGCGCGCCTGCGCCGAACACGGCCTGCCGGTGGTCCCGTTCGGCGGCGGTACGTCCGTCGTCGGCGGTCTCGCCCCCGGTCGCCGCGGCCCCTTCGTCGCGCTGGACCTGCGGCGCATGAACCAACTGCTCGCCCTCGACCCGGTCTCGCGCACCGCCACCCTGGCGCCCGGCCTGCGCGCCCCCGAGGCCGAGGCGCTGCTGGCCGAACACGGCTTCACCCTCGGCCACTTCCCCCAGTCCTACGAGTGGGCCACCATCGGCGGATTCGCCGCCACCCGCTCCAGCGGCCAGGCGTCCGCCGGCTACGGCCGCTTCGACGAGATGGTCCTCGGCCTGACCCTCGCCACCCCCGAGGGCACCATCGACACGGGCCGCGCCCCGAGCTCGGCGGCCGGACCCGATCTGCGTCAGCTCCTGCTCGGTTCGGAAGGGGCGTTCGGCGTCATCACGTCCGTCACGGTCCGGATCCGCCCGGTCCCGCAGGCCCGTGTGTACGAGGGCTGGCGCTTCGCCTCCTTCGAGGAGGGCGCCGCCGCGCTGCGCCGCCTCGCCCAGGACGGGCCCCGCCCCACGGTGCTGCGGCTGTCCGACGAGACCGAGACCCTCGTCGGCCTGGCCCAGCCCGACGCGATCGGCGCCGGGCTGGAGTCCGCGGCCGGATGCATGGCGATCACCGGCTACGAAGGCACTCACGAGGACACCGCCCACCGCAGGGAGCGTGCCGCGGCCGTCCTGCGCGACTGCGGCGGCACCCCGCTGGGCGAGGAACCGGGACGGCGCTGGGCGCACGGCCGCTACTCGGCCCCCTACCTGCGGGACGCCCTGTTGGACGCGGGGGCGTTCGCGGAGACACTGGAGACGGCGACGTTCTGGTCACGAGTCCCCGAGCTGTACGCGTCCGTCCGCGACGCCCTGACCGCCACGCTCACCGAGACCGGCACCCCGCCGCTGATCATGTGCCACATCTCCCATGTCTACGAGAACGGCGCCTCGCTGTACTTCACCGTGGTCTCGGCGCAGGGCGACGACCCGGTGGCGCACTGGGAGCGGGCCAAGCACGCCGCCAACGAGGCGATCCTCGGCGCGGGCGGCACGATCACCCACCACCACGGCGTGGGCACCGACCACCGCGACTGGTACGTCCGCGAGGCGGGCCCCCTGGGCATCGAGGCGCTGCGTGCCGTGAAACGACGGCTGGACCCGGCGGGCGTGCTCAACCCCGGCGTCCTGCTGCCCCTCGACTGACCCCACCTCACGGGCCCGAAAGGCACATCGATGCGACAGTTCACCGCCATCGTCAACCCCACGGCCGGGGGATCGGCCTCAGCTGCCGCCCTGCTGGAGGTGGCCCGGCCGTTGCGGGAGGCCGGGGCCGAGCTGGAGACCGAGTACAGCCGCAGCCTCGAACACGCCCGGGAGCTCGCCCGGGACGCCGGGGAGCGGGGCCGGGTGGTGCTCGCCGTCGGCGGCGACGGCATCGCCGGAGGCATCGGTGGCGCCCTCAGCGGCACCGACGCCCTGCTCGGGCTCGTCCCGGCCGGCCGTGGCAACGACTTCGCGCGGGCGCTGGACCTGCCCACCGACCCGGCAGCACTCGCACAGGTGCTGCTCCACCACGAGCCCCGTCGGGTCGACACCGTCGAAGTCGAATCGGCCGTCCACCACCGCACGGTGGTCCTCGGCAGCGTGTACGCCGGCGTCGACGCCCTGGCCAACCGCCACGCCAACAACTCCACCCTGCTGCGCGGCGCGGCGTCCTACTACGCGGGCGGCCTGCGAGCCGTCACCACCTGGCGCGCCGCCCGCTACCGGGTCACCGTCGACGGCCAGGAACACCTGCACACCGGCTACACGGTCGTGGCCGCCAACTCCGGCTACTACGGTTCCGGCCGCCGCATCGCCCCCGACGCCCGCGTGGACGACGGCCTGCTCGACATAGTGCTGATCCGCGAGGCGCCGCGCCGGCTGTTCTTCGCCCTGATGAACGACCTCAAGACGGGTGCCCACGTCCACCGCCCCCAGGTCCGGATCCTGCGCGGCAAGGAGATCCGCATCGCGGCCGACCGGGCGGTGCCCTACGGCGCGGACGGCGAGGTCGAGGCGACCCTCCCGGTCACGGTCAGGGTCCTGCCGGGCGCACTGCGCGTCCTGTGCTGACCTCCGCCGCCCGGTGATCGCCGCCCCCTTGCTGCTGCGGGGCGGCGGTGCTGCGGTCGGCCTCGGCCCGGACGAGGAGTGAGAGCAGCTCAGCCACCTTCAGCCGGGCCTCTGCGGGGTGCCGCAGCACCTTGGCAGGGTCGATCCGGTAGGTGTTGGTGCGCCCCTCACGGGTGTGCGAAAGATAGCCGTCCCGCTCCAGATCGGAAATGATCTTCTGAACGGCGCGCTCCGTGAGGCGGCAGTGCGCCGCGATATGCCGGATACGCACGTTCGGGTTGTCGGCGATGGCCGCCAACACGCGGGCATGGTTGGTGAGGAACGTCCATCCAGTGTGCGGCTCAGGGACTCCGTCCATGGACCAACCCTACGACTGAGTGTTCACGTATACAAAAACACGCACTGCATTTCATGTATCTGTTGACGTGTTCGGCCGTTCGGGTTCACTCTGGTACGGACGACGGGGAGCAGCACCTGAGGGAGAGGCGGTCATGCCGGAGCTCGCGTCCTCTGCGAACACCGAAGGCACGCCGGCGGTGACCCCGCCGTGCGCGCTGGTCACCACAGCCCGCACGGAGGGGGACAGGGTGCGGGTGACGGTCTCCGGGGAACTCGACCTCGACGCCAGTGAGCGCTTCCGAGGCGTCCTGCGCCACGCCCTGAACCGCTCGGTCCGTGGCATCGACCTGGATCTGGAGGGCGTGTCCTTCTGCGACTGCTCCGCCCTCAACATCCTGCTCCACCTGCGCCACCGTGCCCTGGAGCAGTCCAAGACGGTCATCATCCACGCCACCAGTACGGCAGTTGACCGCCTGCTCACCCTGACCGGCACGCACCCGCTGTTCGGCACCGCGGCCCCGGACCAGGAACCCTCCGAGTACGCCGATCACGACCTGCGGATCGAAGTCGCCCAACTGCGACGCGCCATGCAGACCCGGCCGACCATCGACCTGGCCCGCGGCATCCTCATGGCCTCCTTCAGCCTGAGCTCCGAGGAGGCCTGGACGGTCCTGGTCACGGCCTCCCAGAACACCAACACCAAACTGCACCACCTGGCCGGTGACCTGGTCACCGCGGTCAAAGGCGACGCCCTGCCCGACGATGTGCAGGAACATCTGTCGGCCGCGGTCGCCCGGATCAGCTCCGCGGCTCCCGACCAGTGAGGGCGACACCCCCGACCGTCAGGGTTGCATCGTGCGGCAGCGCACCGGCAGGGTTCGGATGTGCCCACCTTGCTGATCGTGCATCACACACCGTCGCCCAACTGCCAGGCCCTGCTCGAAGCCGCCATCTCCGGCGCCACGGCGCCGGAGATCGAGAACGTCGAGGTCGTGCGGAGACCGGCGCTGTCGGCCACGGCCAGTGACGTGCTCGCCGCCGACGCCTGCCTCCTCGGCACTCCGGCGAACCTCGGCTACATCTCCGGAGCCCTCAAGCATTTCTTCGACCAGGTCTACTACCCGTGCCTGGACGCGACACAGGGCCGGCCCTTCGGCTACTACGTCCACGGCGGCAGCGACGTCACCGGAGCGGTACGCGCGATCGAGTCGATCACAACGGGCCTCGGCTGGCGCCGTACGGCGAAACCGGTGACCGTCACGGGCGAACCCGCCAGGACCGACACCGAGGCGTGCTGGGAGCTGGGAGCGACGCTCGCCGCAGGCCTGATGGACTGACCTGGACCGCAACACCCCGTACCCACCAGGGTGTTTACCCTCCCTGTGAGAAATTTCTGTGAATCCGTGAGGCGTTTGAACACCACGCGGCCCGTCTCCGTATAGGACCGGGGGATTTTCATGCCCCGACCGACCACGAGGCGTAGGAGTACTTCCTTGGGACGCAGCACGCGAAGACGCCCCACGGGCGCACGGCGCGCGACCTTTGCAGCGGTCGCGCTGATGTTGGGCGGCGGCGGCCTGGTTGCGGCCAACGTCTACGCCTCGGCGACCGAGGACGGTGGCCCGGACCCCGTTCGGACGCTGTCCTCACCGGCCGGCACGATCGACTGCCCGGACGTGGGCAGCCAACTGACGGCCGTGCCGGACACGGCGAAGGAGGACGTCGCCAAGGAACTCGCGCTCCTGGACCAGCAGATCGCCGACGCCTACCAGCGGTTGCAGGAGTCGGCCCAGGCCATCCAGCAGGACGCCGGCTTCGCCGACAACGCGATCATGAATCCGCTGAAGGAGAAGCGCGCCGCGACGATCGAGCGGATCGCCATCGCTGTCGACCGCGCCGGCGACCGGCCCGAGGGTCTGGAGTCCCTCGCCGCCTGCACGCTGCGCGCCGCCGAGAGCGGCTCCGGCGGCCAGGAGAGCGGCTCCGGCGGCCAGGAGGGCGGCGACAACCAGGACGGCGCGGGCCAGGACGGTGCCGAGCAGGGCGGACAACAGCCCGGCAACGGCGGCCAGGCCGGCAACGGCCCCGTCGCCGCGGACTACGTGGACATCAAGTCCGTGCAGCCGAACGTGCCGAGCCCGGCCCTGACCTCCGACGCCTCCCGCGGCACCTTCGCCACCAGCTGCGGCGTCAACGAGAACGGCCTGTTCAACTCGGACAACGTGATCGTGGCCCCCGGCGTCTCCAACGGCGCCCACCACTTCCACGACTACATCGGCAACCAGTCCAACGACGCCTTCGCGAGCGACGAGGACCTGGCGAACGCCGAGACGAGCTGCGTCGACCAGGGCGACAAGTCCACCTACTACTGGCCCGTGATCCGTCTGCAGAACGGAACGCAGGAACAGGACGCCAACTCGCCCGGCGGCGGCATCGAGGGCAACGCCGGTGAGATCGTCACTCCCAAGGAAGTGACGCTGAACTTCGTGGGCAACCCGCGCAGCAAGGTCACCGAGATGCCGCGGCTGCTGCGCATCATCACCGGCGACGCCAAGGCGTTCGTCAACGGCACCGCCAACGCCAACGCCTCCTGGAGCTGCACCGGGTTCGAGGACCGGCAGCTGAAGGACAAGTACCCGCTGTGCCCGCAGGGCAGCGACGTGGTGCGCACCTTCAAGTTCCAGAGCTGCTGGGACGGACAGAACATCGACAGCGCCAACCACCGCACCCACGTGGCGTTCGCGGCGGCCGACGGCAGCTGCGCGAACGGCTTCAAGGCCATTCCGCAGCTGGTGCAGCGGATCGTGTACGACGTCGACGCGCCGAGCCTCCAGGACGGCGGCCGTACGACCCCGCTGTTCGCGGTCGACACCTTCCCGGAGCAGCTGCACAAGCCGGTCACCGACCACGGCGACTTCATCAACGTCTTCGACGAGGACCTGATGGGCGAGATGGTCGACTGCATCAACGAGGGCCGTAAGTGCGGCGTCGGCGCCGACGCCGGCGATGACCCGGGCCAGGAGGAGCCGACTCAGCCGCCGACCGAGGCTCCCACCACCCCGCCGGGCGGTAACGACGACCCGGAGCCCGGCGACGGAGGCGACAAGCCGACCGAGGCCCCGGCGACCGAGCAGCCCGCGACGGAGGATCCCGCCACCGAGGCGCCCGCGACCGAGGAGCCCAAGACCGACGAGCCCAAGACCGACGAGCCCGAGGCCGAGGCACCCGCGACCGACCCGGCGAAGGACGACAAGCCCACCGTGTCGAGCACGGTGGCGCCCAAGGCCTACGGCACCCCGTCGCCCACCGCGGACGCCGACGCCCAGGCACAGGACGGCTCGAAGGACGACGGCGCCGACGCGGGCAGCACTCCCGCCCAGACGCAGCCCGCCGCAGGCGGCGAGCAGTCCGGCGGCGGTTCGGGTACGGAGCCGCAGGCGGTCGGGGACCTCGCCGAGACGGGCACCACGCTGTGGCCGGCCGCGGCCGGAGCAGTGCTCCTCATGGCCGGCTTCCTGCTGCTGATGCGGACGAGGCGCCGCGCCGGCTGACGGTGAGAAGACGCCGTAGCGGCGCCTGATCTCCGGACGTGCTCTCGGGGCCCGGACTGGTCATTCCGGTCCGGGCCCTCCTCGGCGAGCTCGGTCGGCGACTGCGACGTCGGCGTCGTTGACCGCGCCGCTGAGGACACGCCCTAAGTTGCGCGCTCAGCGCCCGTCTTCCATCGATTGCAGTCATCGCACGCTGGCATGAAGTTCCACCAGATGTCTGCTCCCCGCTCTGCCTCCGCCTTCTCCTCGGGCTCGGGTTCGAGGAACTCGACCTGCACCGCATCTGGGGGGGGGCACGCTCTCCACACAACGAAGCCTCGGCGAAGACGATGACGGCGGCGGGCGTGGTCGAGGAAGGCATCATCCGCAGCCACATCAACAAGTCTGGCCAATGGCGTGACTCGGTGGTCCACGCGATGTACGACGGGGCGCCACTGCCCGCACCGGAATTGCCGTCGGTGCCGTTGAAACCGCGGGGGAGAGTGCGCTGAACTGCGGAAACGCTCAGCGTTGGTGGTCGCAGGGCGGAAGGTGGTCGGGTAATTCCCACGGCCTTCCACCTGCTTGCCGGAAGGCGTCCAAACAGCCGGCTTGCCCAGGCCGGTGCGGTTGGCGATTCCTCGGCGTGGCTGTCTGTGGGCGGCTGTGGCAGGACTCCTGCTGACCTAATGCAACTTTTCTGACGCCTCGTCAGGCTCAAGTGAGGGGCTTGTTTCCCAGTTTCGGCGCTTGCGTAGGCGTTTGCAGGTTCTGTGGTGTCCGGACCGTGCTGACGTGTCGTCACCGTCGCGTCGTGGCGACGAACGGAACGGTCCGGATTCTGGAGCTGCGGTTGCCCTGCCCGGCCGGACCACGAAGGACGGCGGCCGGGTGCCGGGCAGGGAGTCACCGTGGGTCAGGCGGGGGTGAGCCTGTCCGTGGAGTCGGTGGTGGTGTCCGGTGCCGCGTGGACGGCGCGGTTCTTGGTCTCGCCGAGAGCGAGGACGCTGACCAGACTGACCAGCCCGAGCGCGGCGATCATGAGGCCCACGGCGTAGCCGCCGTAGCTGCCGACGAGCTCGGCCGCGAGGAGCGGTGAGACGGCTCCGCCGAGGACGCCCCCGAGGTTGTAGCCCATCCCGGCGCCGGTGTAGCGGTAACGGGTGTGGAACATCTCGGGCAGGTAGGCGCCGATCGGGCCGTAGGCGATCCCGAAGATCGCCAGGGTGCCGATGAGGCCGGCGGCGAAGCCGGACACCGACCCGGTGTCCATGATCGGGAAGAGGACCAGCGCCCACGGGATCGACAGAGCGCAGCAGGTGACGATCACTCTTCGGCGTCCGAACCGGTCGGACACGATTCCGGACACGGCCGTGGTCACGGCAAAGACGACCGCGGCGACGATGTTGAGGATCAGGACGGTGCGGCGTTCGAGTCCTGCGCCGGTGGTGCTGGTGGCGTAGCTGGTGAGGAAGGCGGTGCCCAGGTAGAACAGCGCGAACACGATCGTCAGCACGCCGCCTGCGAGCAGGACCTCGCGGGGCTGGGCACGGAAGACCTCGAGGATCGGCGGCTTGGCCCGCTTCGGCGCGCCGCTCTGCCGCTCGCGGGCGTTGCGGAAGGCGGGGGTCTCCTCGATGGCCGTGCGCACCCACAGGCCCAGGCCGACGAGGACGGCGCTGAGGAGGAACGGGACCCGCCAGCCCCAGTCGAGGAAGGCCGGGTCGGTCTCGCCGAGCGCTATGTTGACGGCGAGGAAGGTGCCGCTGGCCAGGGCGAACGCGATGGCCGCGCCGAGCTGCGGGAAGATCCCGTACAGCCCGCGCTTGGCTGGTGGGGCGTACTCCGCGGCGAGCAGGGTCGCTCCGGCCCATTCACCGCCGACGGCGAGGCCCTGCAGGAAGCGCAGGACCACCAGGGCGATGGGGGCGGCGACGCCGAGAGTGGCAGCGCCCGGGAGCAGGCCGATGACGACCGTGGAGATCCCCATCAGCATGAGGGTGGCGATGAGGGTGTTCTTGCGGCCCAGGCGGTCGCCGTAGTGCCCGAACACGATAGCGCCGAGCGGGCGGGCGACGAAGGCGACGGCGAAGGTCGCGAACGAGGCGACCGTTGCGGCGGCGCTGCCGAGCGCGGGGAAGAACACCTGCGGGAAGACCAGGGCGGCGGCCGTGCCGTAGATGAAGAAGTCGTAGAACTCGATGGTGGTGCCGACACAACTGGCGGTGGCGACACGGCGCATGGACGTCGAGCGGGTCGTTTGTTGCTCCATCTGACTCTCCGTTGACTCAGCAGAACAGGGCGGGCTGAATGGGGACTTCGGAACTACGGAAATGGATGGCGTTGCGGTGTGAGGGGACGGGGGCGAATGTCAGACGGCGGTCGAAACACCGGGGATCCCCGGATGTGGGCACAGGTCGATCAGCCACGTGGAGAGCGATAGCCGCCTGAAAGAAAAAGCCTCGGGGAAAGCCGGGAACACGGAATTCTTTTTCGTTCCGTCAGCGGGGCGCCATACGGATCGCGCCGTCGAGGCGGATGACCTCGCCGTTCAGCATCGGGTTCTCGGTGATGTGGCGGACCAGGGACGCGAACTCGGACGGGTCGCCGAGGCGGGCCGGATGGGGTACTTGTCGGCCGAGCGAGTCACGGGCCTCCTGGGGGAGTCCCGCCATCAGGGGGGTGTCGAAGAGGCCCGGCGCGATGGCAACCACCCGAATGTGGTGTTGGGCCAGTTCGCGGGCGGCGGGGAGGGCCAGCCCGGCGACGCCGGCCTTCGAGGCGGCGTAGGCGGCCTGGCCGATCTGGCCGTCGTACGCGGCGACCGACGCCGTGGCGATGAGCACTCCGCGTTCGCCGTCCACGCTCTCGGTTTCGGAGATGCGGTGGGCGGCGAGCCGGAAGACGTTGAAGGTGCCGGTCAGGTTGATGTGGACCACGCGGGCGAAGTCGTCCAGTGCGAGCGGTCCGCCCCGCGACAGCATGCGCCCGGGTGTCGCTACGCCCGCGCAGGTCACGGCCGTCCGGAGCGGGGCGGGCTCGGCGGCGGCGTCCACCGCTGCCTGTACGTCGTCGGGGTCGGTCACGTCGCAGGGGACGAAGCGCACCGTGGGCCCGATGGCGGCGAGTTCGTCGGCGACAGCCTTGCCGGGGGACGAGGGCAGGTCGGCGATCACCACATGAGCACCGGCGCGCAGCAGTTCGGTGGCGGTCGCGCGGCCGAGACCGCTGGCGCCGCCGGTGACGAGGGCGGCGGTTCCGGTGAGGTTCACGGTCGGTTCCCTTCCCAGGCGAGGACGTGGGCGGCGGGCCCGCGGCGGCCGCGGGCGAGTTCCCGGCTGATGACCAGGCGCTGGATCTGGTTGGTGCCCTCGAAGATCTGCATGACCTTCGCCTCCCGCATGTACCTCTCCACGGGAAAGTCCCTGGTGTAGCCCGCGCCGCCGAACACCTGGACGGCCTCGGTGGTCACCCGCATCGCGGCCTCGGTGGCGACCAGCTTGGCGATGCTGGCCTGGCGGCCGTACGGCAGTCCGGCGTCCTTCCGTCGCGCCGCCGACAGCAGCGTCGCCCGGGCGGATTCCACGGCCGCCTCCATGTCGGCGAGCAGGAACGCCAGCCCTTGGTGGTCGATGATCGGCCGCCCGAACGCCTCCCGTTCCTTCGCATAGGACACGGCGTCGTCCAACGCCCCCTGGGCCAGCCCGACGGCGACGGCCGCGATGCCCAGGCGTCCCGCGTCGAGGCCGGCGAGCGCGGTGGGCAGGCCCTGGCCCTCCGCGCCGATTCTGCGCTCGGCGGAGACCCGGACGTCGTCGAAGCGCATCGTCGCGGTGGCCTGCGCGGTCAGACCCATCTTGCGCTCCGGCGGGTCGGCCGACAGGTTCGGCGCGTCGCCCGGGACGAGGAAACAGGAGATGCCCTGGCTGCGGTGCTCGCCGGTGCGTGCCATGACGGTGTAGAAGTCGGCGTGCCCGCCGTGCGTGGTCCATGCCTTCTCGCCGCGCAGTACATAGTCGTCCCCGTCGCGGTCGGCGCGGGTGCGCATCGCGGCCGGGTCGGAGCCCGCGTGGGACTCCGACAGGCAGTAAGCGCCCAGCAGGTCCCCACCGAGCATGTCCGGCAGCCACTGCTCCCGCTGGTCGTCCGTGCCGTGGTTCGCCAGCGCGAAACAGGACAGCGCGTGCACGCTCACGCCGATGCCGACGCTCGCCCAACGCGCCGAGATCTCCTCGAGAACCTGGAGGTAGACCTCGTACGGCAGTCCGGCGCCGCCCCACTCCTCGGGAAAGGGCAGTCCGAGCAGCCCGGCGCGGCCCAGGGTACGGAAGACGTCGCGCGGGAACCGCTCGGCGGCCTCGTCCTCGGCGGCACGCGGAGCCAGTGCTCCGTCGGCGATCTCGCGCGTCAACTCCAGCAACTCCGCCGCCTCCTCGGTCGGCAGCAGTCGGGACACGGGTACGCGGGGCATGGGGCGAACCTCCAGTGAGCGGATGGAACGAGGAGTGTGGGGGGTGTGCCGTCGGACGACGGTTCAGGACTGCCGGACCTCCCGGGCGCGCTGCTCGCGGAGCAGGAAGCGTTGGATCTTGCCGCTGGGCGTCTTGGGCAGTCGGTCGGTGAAGTGCACGGTCCGGGGATAGGCGTGCGCGGCGAACCTGCGCTTGACCAGGTGTTGCAGCTCCTCGGCGAGGGCGGCGTCGCCCGCCGCCGGGTCACGCAGCACGACGTATGCCTCCAGCACCTCGCCGCGCAGCGCGTCCGGCACGCCGACGACGGCTGCCTCGACGACGCTTTCGTGCTGCACCAGCACGCTCTCCACGTCGAACGGGCCTATGCGGTACCCGGCCATGATGATCACGTCGTCGTCGCGTGCGGAGAAGAAGAAGTTTCCGTCGGCGTCCCGGGCGCCGGCGTCCCCGGTGAGGTACCAGCGGCCGTCGGCGCTGAAGCGCTCGGCGGTCTTCTCCGGCGCGTCGACGTACCCGGAGAACCACATCAGCGGGCTGCCGGTCACGTCGATCGCCACTCGGCCGAGGGTGCCCTGCGGCGCGGGTTCGTCCCGGTCGTCGTACAGCACCTCGGCCGACCAGCCGGGCAGCGGCCTGCCCATCGAACCGGGCGGAACCGGGACCCGCACGGTGTCGGCCCAGCCGCCCACGATCACCATGCCGTGCTCGGTCTGCCCGTAGTGGTCACGTACCGCCACGCCGAGAGCCTCCTGCGACCAGGAGACGACCTCGGGAGTGAGCGGCTCACCGGCCGAGGAAGCACGCCGCAGCCGTACGCCGTCCGGAGCGGGGCCGGGCGCGGCCTTGAGACTGCGGTAGACGGTGGGCGCGGCAGCGAAGTTCGTGACCCCGTAGGTGCGCAGCACCTGCCAGGTGAGAGCCGGGCTGAAACCGGCGTGCAGCAGCAGACTGCGGGTGCCGGTGGCCAGCGGGCCGAGGATCGCGTAGTACAGGCCGTACGCCCACCCGGGATCGGCGGCGTTCCAGAATACGTCGTCGGGGCGTACGTCCAGGCCGAACTCCAGGTACGCCTGGAAGGACGCCAGTGCCTTGACCGGTACGGGGACTCCCTTCGGCGCACCTGTGGTGCCCGAGGTGAACAGCTGGACCAGCGGACCCTCCCCGCCGACGGCGACAGGCCGGCCCTGCGGCTCGTCGCCGGCGTAGTCGGCCAGCAGCCCGGCGAAAGAGAGGCCGCCTTCGTCCGGCGTGTCACCGGCGACCACGGTCAGCCAGGGCGGATCGGCCGGCATGTCCTCGCCGAGCGCGAGTTTGGTGCGCTGATCCGCGTCGACCACGACGACCTTCGCACGGCCGGCGCCGAGCCGGAGTGCGATCGCGGGCGGGGCGAACGCCGTGAACAGCGGCAGGTGCACCGCACCGCGCCGCCAGATGCCCAGAAGCGCCACGACCAGGTCGGCGGACTTACCCATCAGCGTGGCGACCGCGTCCCCGGGCTCGACACCCAGATCAGCCAGCGCGGCGGCGAAACGGGCCGACTCACGGCGCAGCTGTCCGTACGTGAGGTCTTCGGCGGACAGGTCCGCGTCCACGATCGTGAAGGCCACCGCGTCCTCGGGATGGCGGTCGCACAGCAATTCCGAGGCGTAGGCGTCCGGAGAATCGAAGAGCGCGAGCAATTCCCGTACCCGGTGTTCCGGCGAGGCCGGCCCGGGGGAGCTCTCCCGCACATCGGCGGAATGACCGTGGGGCGTCACGACAATCCACTTCCTTTCTCATGGACAGGGCCTTTTACAGGGGCGTTACCGCGTCTTATGCTGCGCGTCGCAGTCACATGCTGCGCGTCACGCACGGCGCCGACTACCCCCGGAAAGGGGCAGGGGCAATGCACTCCAGTACGGACACCGCTCTGCGGCCCGACGACGGGGACGCCTTCCGGCAGGCCCTTCGATCGCTCCACCAGCGCTCGCGCATCCCGGTCGTCTTCGGCGGCCAGGTGCGCGAACACGTGCTGAACCTGTCGCAGTGCATCGGTGCCCGGACGGCCGGGCTGCGCGGTCTCGCCGTCCGTACCGAGACCGGCCTGGGCGGCCGGGTCCTGGCCAGTGCACGGCCGGCCGCCGTGTCCGACTATGGGGCAGACCGGTCGATCACACACGACTACGACGGTCCGGTGCTGGCGGAGGGCATCCGTTCCGTCGTCGCCGTTCCCGTCGTCGTGGCCGGTGCGGTGCGCGGTGTGCTGTACGGCGCCACCCGGGGCGCCACTCCTCTCGGGGACCGGGCGACGGACGAGGTCGTGGACGCCTCGCGGCGTCTGTCCGGGGAGGTCGCCGTACGGGACGAGGTCGACCGGCGTCTGCAACTCATGCGCGTCGCGCAGAGCGAGCCTGTCGGGGAACGGTTCATGGTCGAGGAGATCCGCGAACTCCACGCGGAGCTGCGGCTGCTCGCTCAGGCGGTCCAGGACGACGAACTCCGCGCGCGGCTGGGCGCCGCGTCGCGCCGCCTGGCCGCTCTCGGCGCGGCACCGAAGTCCGAGCCTGTCTCGCCGCTGTCCCCGAGGGAACTCGACGTGCTCGCCCAGATCGCCCTGGGCTGCACCAATGCCGAAGCAGGCGACCGCCTCGGCCTCCGCGCCGAGACCGTCAAGGCGTATCTGCGCAGCGCGATGCGCAAGCTCGACGTCGGAACGCGCTTCGCGGCAGTGGTCACCGCGCGACGCCGGGGCCTGCTGCCGTAGCGACGTCGACGGCGAGACGGATGTCCGGGGAACCGTATGGCCTGACCGAGCCCATGGCGGCTCGGTGCGTTAGGCCCTGTCGTTTGGATCACCCCGGCGTCGCGGGGCCTGGTGCGTGCATCTGCGGCGTTGTCGTCGGTTGCCAACGCTCCGCGTTGGTGCCCTCCTCCGCCTTGCAGCTGCACGCACCAGGCCCCGCTCGGGTCGGCTGAAAGGAGCCGCGCCTCACAGCCGGGCTGATCCAAACGACAGGGCCTAATCCACGATCGCGCCACAGGAGATGTTCACGTCCGTCGCCGTGAGCGTGCGGGCCAGGTCGGAGGCGACGAAGGCGGCGACATGGCCGACGTCCGTGAGAGTCGCGGTACGCCCGAGCTGGGTGGCCTCGACCAGGCTGTCGCTGATCGCCTCCTTGCCCGGGAACCCGTCGGGGACGCTCTCCGGGATGCCGCCGGACTTCAGGGTCACCACACGGATGCCCTGCGGGCCCAGTTCCAGGGCCCACTGGCGGCGCAGTCCCTCCAGCGCGTCCAGCGCGATCTTGAAGCCGCCGAGGCCCGGCAGCGTCTGCGGGCCACCGCCGCCGAAGGCGAGGATCACTCCCGAGCCGCGCGCGGCCATGTGCCGGGCCGCCGCCCGGGTCGTCAGGAACTGCGAGCGCATCGCCGTCGCGATGGGGTGCAGAAAGTCCCCTACCGAGATCTCCATCAGCGGCTGCTGGACGTCCCCGTATCCGATCGCGTTGAACGAGACGTCGATGCGTCCCGCTCGTTCGGCGACCCCGTCGACGAAGGCGTCCACCGCCGCTTCGTCCAGCGCGTCGACCACGGCGGTCTCGGCCGTGCCGCCCGCGGCGCGGATGTCCCCGGCGAGCTTGTCGAGCGGCGCCGCGGTACGCCCGGCGAGGAAGACCCGCGCTCCCTCACCCGCGAAGGCCCGCGCCGCCGCCCCGCCGATGGCGCCGCCCGCGCCGTACACCACAGCTACCTTGTCCTTCAGCAACATGATCGATCTCCGTTCCGACGGCCTGTCTGCCGACTGCCCGGCTGCCCGGCCGCGCGGAACGCGGCCCGGCCCTCATCGAATACGTCGGCGCCGAACTCCGGATCTCGACACGCGCCAGATCGGCGGATCAGGGCGTGGGAATGCCCGCCGGGCGTGCCGGGCGGCCGAGGCGGACCGGGACGCCGGGGGAGTAGAGGACGCTGACCGGGGCGTCACTCGGGGCGGGCAGCCCGGCCGCCGTGACGAGGTTCTCCTCGCAGGTGATCAGCTCGGCGCGGTACAGCGGCCAGCGAGGGTGGTGGTTGGGCAGGTAAGCCAGCGGCTCGGTCCCACCGAAGAAGGCGTTGTGCATGCCCCAGCGCGCGGTGAGAAAGTGCTCCAACTCGTTGGGTTCCTCGATGGGTTCACCGGTGCGTACCGTTATGCGGCTGGCAGCGCCGCGCGGACCGGGCCAGCGGCGCGAGCTGGTGTACGTCACGGTGTCGCCGGCCGCGCGGACGGTCATCCGGGACCACAGGTACGGCAGCCGGAAGCCGACGCGCCCCATCACCACCGGGATCAGCCGCGAGGCGTCCATCGACCGGAACACCACGCCGCGCCGCCCCTGCGCGTCCACGGAGTACAGGCGCACGTTGGTCTCGGGAAACGTCCCGAGATACGGCACCCCAGGCAGCCGCAGCCAGCCGACCCGATGCATCCGGAACGCGACGAGCCCGACGTACGTGACCCCGTCATGTGTGTCCGGAACGGTCCCCCTCGGCAACAGCCCCGCCACGACGTCCGGTTCGACGGCCCAGTGGATGAAGGCGAGGTCGAGCCACTGCTGGGTGAGCAGGGGCATGCGGATGGCGGCGGGGGCGTCCGGGGTGACGGGAGCGGGGTCCGGCATCACGTCAGGATGGCAGCCCCGGACCGCGGGCGGCGACCCCGGCCAGATACCCGCGCAGCATGAGCTTGGCCTCGGCGAGGAGGGCCGGGTCGCCCTCGGGGTCACGACGGAACGCCTCCTGCGCGAGCGCGTCGGCGGCGAGGACCGCGGCATGGCAGGCCCGGGCGAGAGTCTCGTCGTCCCGGGCAAGGCCGAGAGCGAGCAGGACGCCCCGGACGCCGTCCGCCATACGGCGCTTGTGCGCACGGTCCGCGGCGCGGGTCCGCTCGGTCAGACCGCTGCCGAACCACAGGGCCCTGAAGCCGTGTTCGGTGCGGTAGATCGCGGCGTACGCGTCGATGAGCACAGCGACGGGGTCGTCCCACCGCTCGGCCGCCGCCGCGCGGACCAGGTCGTCCATGGCGGCCTCGAGCCGGGCGAAGTAGCCGGCCGCGAGAGCGTCGACGATCGCGTCCCGGTCGGGCAGGTACTGGTACAGCGAGCCGACCGAGACCTGCGCCTCCGCCGCGATCCGCGTCGTCGTCAGTGCCTGGACCCCTTCGCTGACCAGCACACGCTCCGCAGCCTCCAGAACGCGGGTCAGCCGTGCCTTGCTGCGCGCCTGCTGGGGAGTGCGACGCAGGGCGACGTGCCAGGTACCGCCGCCGGGCGGTGCGGCGGGTTCACCCATGAGCGACCTCCGAAGCTGAACGTGACATTGTTTCATGTTTACGTTACCGTCGCGTACATGACCGACTCAAGCTCAGCGCTGGGTCAGGAGCGCGCCGCCGTGGCCGAAGCGAGCCGTCGACTGGGGGCCGAGGGGCTGCTCATCGGCACGGCCGGCAACGTCAGCATGCGGGTGGACGACCAGGTCGCGATCACGGCGACGGGCGCTGTGCTCGCAGAACTGACGGCCGACCAGGTGACCGTCGTGGACCTCGACGGAAACGTCGTGGCCGGGACGCTCGAACCCACCTCGGAACTGGACCTGCACCTCGGCGTCTACCGCCGCTACGGCACGGGCGCGGTCGTCCACACCCACGCACCCATGGCGACCGCACTGTCCTGCGTCCTCGACGAACTGCCCTGCATCCACTACCAGTTGCTGACCCTGGGCGGCTCGGTGCGCGTGGCGCCGTACGCCACGTTCGGCACCCCGGCGCTCGCCGAGTCCGTACTGACCGCGCTGGAGGGCCGCAGCGCCGCGCTGATGGCCAGCCACGGCGCCCTCACCCACGCCCCCACGCTGGCCAAGGCGGTCGAGCACGCACTGCTCCTGGAGTGGGCGTGCGGTGTCTACCAGCACGCGGCCGCCCTCGGAAGGCCCCGCGTCCTCGACGAGCAGCAGCAACTCGCGGTGATCGAGGCCGCGCTCGCCCGGAACTACGGCACCACCCACCCCGTACCACCCGTGCAGGAGGGAAACCGATGAAGGTCGTCACGCTGGGCGTGCATGTGCTGGACGTGCTGGTGCGGCCGGTCGAGGCCATACCCGAGGGGCAGGGCGCCGCCCTGGTCGAGGACATCAGGATGACCGCCGCCGGGACGGCCGGCGGAACCGCCCTCACCCTCGCCAAACTCGGCGCCTCGGTCAGCAGCGCCGGCGCGATCGGATCCGACCCCACCGGCGACATGCTGGTCCAACTCCTCGCCGCGGCCGGCATCGACACCCGCTTCCTCGTCCGCCGCGCGGACACCCCCACCTCCGCGAGCGTCCTCCCCATCCGCCCGGACGGCGACCGGCCCTCACTCCACCTCCTCGGCGCCAACATCACCTACGGCCCCGACGACGTGCCCTGGGACGCGCTCGCCGAAGCGAACCACCTCCACCTCGGCGGCCCCGAACTGATCGGCGTCGACACCGCCACGCGCATCCTGTCGTACGCCAAGGAACACGGCGTGACCACCTCGGTGGACCTTCTCGCGCCCGGCGCGCTCGGCAGCTTCGAACAGATCGAGTCGCTGCTGCCCTTCGTCGACCACATGCTGCCCAACGAGGACCAGGTCCTCGGCTTCACCGGCGAGGACGACCTCGCCAAGGGCGCGCGGAAGCTCCTGGCCGCCGGAGCCGGCCTCGTCGCGGTCACCCGCGGCGGCGACGGCGCCCTGCTGGTCACCCCGGAGGGCGCCGAGAAGGTCCCCGCCTTCGAGATCGACGTCGTCGACACCACCGGCTGCGGCGACGCGTTCTCGGCCGGCTTCGTCCGCGGTACGGGCCTGGGCCGCACCCCGTACGAAGCCGCCGTCCTCGGCTCCGCGGCGGCCGCCCTCGTGGCCCAGGGCCTGGGCAGCGATCACGGGGACTTCGACCTCACCGCCGCCGACGCCTTCGCCGCGGCCCACAAGCCTCGCTGACGCCGGCGATGACGATGACGATGACGAGCTTCGACGCGAGCGAGCGGCTGATCTGGGCCGGCCGAGGGGCCGCTTACGCCGGCAGCTATGCCCGGCTGTGTGCCCATCCGGCGCCGCGGTTGCTCGACGCCGCTCGGGTCGGGCCGGACGTACGGGTACTGGATGTGGGTACCGGACCGGGGACGGTCGCGGCCGCCGCATGTGCCCGCGGCGCGAGGGTCACGGCCGTGGACGCCGAGCCGACGATGGTCGAACTGGCCGTGCGAGCCGCGCCCTCGGCCGACGTGCGCGTGGCCGTCCTCCCCGAACTCCCCTTCAGGGACGGGGAATTCGACGCCGTCGTGGCCAACTTCGTACTGAACCACGTGGGCCGGCCCAAGGCCGCCCTCGCCGAACTGCGCCGCGTCCTGCGGCCGAACGGCTGGATCGCCGTGACGATCTGGGCGGCGCCACCGGCACCGGGCCAGACCCTGCTGGGCCGCGCGATCCAGGCCGCGGGCGCGGTACGTCCACCGCAGCTGCCCTCGGGACTGGCCCCCGAGGACGACTTCTCCCGCGACGAGAGCGGCATGACCGGCCTGATGACGGCGGCAGGGCTGCGCGAGCCGGTCTGCGAGACCCTGCGCTGGGACCACCACGCCGACGCCGCGGAGTGGTGGAGCGGTCCCGCGGCGGGCGTGGCGTCCGGCGGTCGGATCGTGCAGAGTCAGACACCCCAGGTGCGCGCGGAGATCAAGCGCCACTTCGACGCCCTCAGCGCGGAGTTCGCCGACGAGCACGGCCGGCTGGCGTTGCCTCACGCGGCACTGCTCGCTCGTGCGCGCCGCTGACCCGTCAGCGTTGCCGGGAGCCGGCAGAACGAACATGATCAGCCGCTACGCCCCGACCGAACGGCTCGCCCCACCCCAGCGGGCCGCGGTCGCCAGGGCCGATCGAGGTCGCGAGCTCTGGATCATCGACAGCGTTCCTGCGCCCCGGACCTCGCGGCACTGACGCTAACCGTGCAGCTCGCGGTAGGCGGCGACCGCCCCCGGGTGCAGAGGCACCACGCCCGTGGAGATCAGGCTGCGGGCGTCGAGGAACTGCGTGCCGAGGGCGGTGGTGGGGACGAGCCGGGTGGCCCGGCGTACCAGCACGTGAGTGAGGGCGGCGGCGACGGGCGCGGGCAGGCCGGGGCGGCACAGGAGCAGATTGGCGACGCCGATGGTGGTCACCTCGGGCGTGCCTCGGTACGCCCCGGCCGGCACCGTCACCGCCTCCAGACCCGATCCGGAGCGTTCCGTACCGGCACGCAGCCGGGGCAGCAGGCCGGCCAGCGGCAGCAGTCGGATGCCGGGCCGGATGTCGAGGCCGGACAGCACCGGCAGCGGTACGCCGCCCGCGACCAGCAGGGCGTCCACGGAGCCGTCCGCCACCGCACGCGCCGCCTCGGGCATCAGCAGATGCCGGACGCGGACGTCGGTGCCCGGCGTCAGCCCCGCCGCCCGCAGCAGACGGTCGCCGAGCACGGCGCCGCCGGACGCGGGCGCACCCAGCGAGACGGTGCGCCCCGCAAGGTCGGCGACGGCACGGATCGGTGCGTCGGCGCGGACGGCCAGCTGGACGTAGTTCTCGTAGACCCGGCCGATCGCACGCAGCGGGACGCGCCGGCCGAACGGCGCGGAACCTGCGTACGCCGCCCACGCGATGTCGGCCAGAGCCAGCGCCACGTCGGCCCGACGCTCCTGCACCAGCCGTACGTTGGCCACACTGCCCTCGCTGCGGATCACCTCGCAGGACAGCCGCGGGTAGGCCTGCGTCACCTGGTCGGCGAGCAGTCGACCGAAGGCCGCGTAGAAGCCGTCGGATTCGCCGGTCGCGATCCGCAGCCCGCCCTCGGGGCCACGGTCCGTGTGCCGGGCGTCGGCCGTCCCGGCGCCGGCGAGCAGGGCCGTGCAGGCCGTGCCGAGGGCGGCGCGCAGCGCGGTGCGGCGGGCGGGGCCGGTCATGCCCTACGCCCCTTCGACGCGGGCGCCCCGTGCGCGGCCCGCGGGAGGAGGACCCGGACCCGCAGCCCGTGCGGCTCGGCCGCCGCGAACTCGACACGTCCGCCCCGGCCGGCCACCAGCTGCTCGGCGATGGCCAGACCGAGCCCGCTGCCCCGCACCTCGCGGTGACGCTCCGAGCGCCAGAAACGGATGCCGGCCTGGGGGAGTTCGCCCTCGGCGAGGCCCGGCCCGTCGTCCCGTACCTCGAACACCGCGTCCCGGCCCTCGGCGAAACAGCGCGTCCGGACGCGGGCGCCGCTCCCGGCGTACTTGATCGCGTTGTCCAGCAGGATGTCGGCCAGCTGGGCCAGTTCGCCCTCCGCGCACGTCGTGCGGACGGCGGGACCGGGGGAGAACTCCAGGTGGATCCCCGCCTGTTCGGCCACCGGGTGCCACAGCCGGGTCTGGGCCGCGGCGACCGCCGTCGCATCGCAGCACACCTCCCGTTCGTCCGTCACGGCCAGTTCGCCGGCGCGGTGTTCGGCGTGGGCGAGGGCGAGCAGGTCGTCGAGGAGGTGCTCCATGCGTTCGAGTTCGGCGGTCACGCCGGTGTAGGTGCGGATGGCGGCGTCGGGCAGGCGGGGCTGGAGCGAGTCGATGCGCAGGCGCAGGGCGGCGAGCGGGTTGCGCAGCTGGTGCGAGGTGTCGGCAACCAGGCGGCGCTGCTGTTCCAGCGCGGTGGACACGGCGTCGGCCATGCGGTTGAAGCCGGTGGCGAGTTGCCGCAGCTCGGGCGGGCCGCCTTCCCGGGCGTGCTCGGCGGGCAGCCCTGCCGCGAGCGCGCCGACCGCGCGGTCCAGGCGGTGCAGGGGCCGTACGACCCAGCGGGTGGCGGCGCGGGCGAGCAGCAGACAGGCCACGGCGAACAGGCCCGCGCCGGCCAGGACCAGCGCCCAGCGCAGGGCGATGTCGTCGGCGGCTGCCCGCACCGAGGCACGCAGGACCACGGCACCGGACACCCGGGTGCCGGTGCCCACCGGACGGGCGAGCAGTTTGTCGCCGCGTGACCAGGGGCGCAGGGTGCCCCCGGGCGAGAGGGGCTGGTTGCGCAGGGCCGCGTCGACCAGGCGGGCCACGGCCGGGTCGGCCGCGCGCATGCCGCCGGTCTGGGCCACCGGGGCGCGGCGGGCGTCGACGACCACGACCGCCTCGCCGTACAGCTCGGTGTACCGGGTGACCTCGGCGGTCAGCGCCCCGGTGTCGCCGCTGACGGCGGCCTGCCCGGCCAGCCCCGCGAAGCGGTCGAGGTCGGCGGTGCGGGCCGCGACGAGCTGCTCGGTGCGCTGGGTGGCGGTGACGCCGAGCAGCGGGACGGCGAATCCGGCCACCGCGAGCACGGCGAAGGCCAGGACGACGGTCAGTACCCGGGTACGCATGCGAGGCCCTGGCCTGCTCAGCCGCCGAACCGGTAGCCGAAGCCGCGGATCGTGGTCAGTACCTCGGGGCGGCCGATCTTGGCCCGCAGCTGGGTGAGATGGACGTCGAGCGAGCGGGAGACGGCCAGGTAGGCGTCGCCCCACACCTCGTCCATCAGCTGCTGGCGGCTGACCGCCGTACCGGCCCTGGCAGCCAGCGCGGCGAGGACCGCGAACTCCTTGGTGGTCAGCCGCACCTCGGCCCCGCCGACCGTCACCCGGCGCGCGTCGAGGTCGACCTCGACGTCCTCGGCGCGGACCGTGCGCGGTACCGGAGCGGCGGCGGTCGCGGCGGCCGTCGTGGCGCGGCGGGTGACGGCCTCGATCCGGGCCAGCAGCTCTGCCAGCCGCACCGGCTTGACGAGGTAGTCGTCGGCGCCCAGCCGCAGGCCGCGCACCACCGACCGTTCGTCGCCCCGCGCGGTGAGCACCACCACCGGAAGGCCGCTCACCGCACGCAGCTTGCGCAGCACCTCCAGGCCGTCGAGATCGGGCAGGCCGAGGTCGAGCAGCAGCAGGTCGGCCTGCCGGTGCCGGACGAGGACCTCCTCCCCGCGCCGCACCCGGGTGGGCAGATGACCGTGCTCGTACAGGGCCTCGGTGAGGGCGTCGGCCACCCCGTCGTCGTCTTCGGCCAGCAGCACGCGCACGGTCGCCTCCCTTCCGTCAGTGATCGCGGGTCTCGGTCTCCAGCGGCGATCCGTCGGACGTCTCGCGCATCCGAATGTAGACGAGCAGCGAAATCAGGACACAGGCGGTGACGTAGTAGAAGTACCAGCTCTCGTGCCCGGCGTCCTTGAACCACAGGGCGACGTACTCGGCGGTTCCGCCGAACACGGCCACGGTCAGCGCGTACGGCAGGCCGACGCCCAGCGCCCGGATCGAGGTCGGGAACAGCTCCGCCTTCACGACCGCGCTGATCGAGGTGTAGAGGGAGCTGACCGCCAGCGGCCCGACCATGAGCAGGAACGCGTACACGGGGTCGCTGGTGTGCGACAGCAGCGTCAGCGAGGGCACCACGACCACGGCGCCCAGCACGCCGAACGCGATCAGCATCGGACGCCGGCCCACCCGGTCGGACAGCAGCCCCATGACCGGCTGGAGCACCACGAACACCAGCAGCGCGAAGAAGTTGATCCAGGCCGCCGTCGGTTTGGCGATGCCGCTGGTGTTGACCATGAACTTCTGCAGATACGTGGTGTACGTGTAGAAGAACAGCGTGCCGCCCATCGTCAGCCCGACGACGACCAGGCACTGCCGGGGGTACGACAGCAGCATCCGCAGGCTGCCGCGCGCCGGCCCGCCGCTCTTGCCGTCGCCTTCCCCGGCCGCCGCGCGCTCGAAGCTCTCCGACTCGTCCATCCCGCGCCGCAGCCACAGCACGACGATCGCCCCCGCCGCACCGACGACGAACGCGACCCGCCAGCCCCATGCCTCCATCTGCGCCGCGCTGAGCACCTGCTGGAGCACGATTTGCAGGCCGAGCGCGGTCAGTTGGCCGGCGATGAGGGTGACGTACTGGAAGCTGGAGTAGTAGCCGCGCCGGCCGGGCGAGGCCACCTCCGACATATAGGTGGCCGACGTCGAGTACTCACCACCGACCGACAGGCCCTGCAACAGCCGCGCGGTCACCAGCAGGACCGGCGCGGCGACCCCGATCGCCCCGTACGACGGGGTCAGCGCCACGATCAGCGAACCGGCCGCCATGAGCGTCACCGACAGGGTCAGCGCCGACCGGCGGCCACGGCGGTCGGCGTAGCGGCCGAGCACCCAGCCGCCGATCGGCCGCATCAGGAAGCCGACGGCGAACACCGCGGCGGTGTTCAGCAACTGGGCCGTCTGGTCGCCGGACGGAAAGAACGCGGCGGCGAAGTACACGCTGAACGCGGTGTACGCGTACCAGTCGTACCACTCGATCAAGTTGCCGATCGATCCGCGCACGATGTTGCTGACGACCCTGCGCTCACCGCGGCGCGACTCCTGCGCGCTCACGGGCGTGGTCTGTGTGGCCATCGAAAACTCCCTTGTCTGCGGCCCGGAAGCACACAGGGTCGACGGCTCGACAGGGCCGTTCAACACGGCGAACGAAGTCCTAACAGTCCCTTAGGGCTGAGGCGCCCGTCGTCCTCGCCTCGGCGACGACCGCGCTCGCGCTCCGGACCCTGCTGGGCCTGCTGGGCACCGGCGTCGTCGTCCTGCTCTTCGTTGTGCCGGGCAACCCGAGCTCCGGTGGCGCGTACCCGGCGCCGCCTGGGCGGCTTCCTGGTGGCGCGAACGCCGCCCCGCCGAGGCCTGACGCGGGAGGGAGGGCCGGGCCCAGGGCGCAGGGTCCGTCGGGACGGCGCACGGGCCCACCCCTCCCGTCCCTCGGAACCCTGGTCGCTGCCTGCGGAGCGCGGTCGCGTGTGCTGCCGCACGTTGACAGGCATCTGTCGACATGCTGCTATAAGCGCTGCTCAGCAGCCCTGCGTCGCATCGCACGCCGCTCGGGCACCGGATCGACGGCCGCCCGACCGAGGGCGGCGCCCAGAGCCCAGAGCGAGGACCCATGCCGCAGCGTGCCGCGACCATCGTCGGCGGCGGGATCGGCGGCCTCGCGGCGGCCATCGCCCTGCACCGCCGGGGCTGGCGCGTCGAGGTGCTGGAACGAGCCCCGGCGTTCACCGAGATCGGCGCCGGTATCTCCCTGTGGCCGAACGCGCTGCGCGCCCTGGAGGCGCTCGGCATGGCCGGCACCGTCCGGGCACTCGGCGCCGTCGAGGCCACCGGCGGGGTACGCGACCGGCACGGCCGCTGGCTGTCCCGCACGGACAACGCGGAACTGACGCGCCGCTTCGGCCATCCCCTGGTCGTCCTGCACCGCGCCGACCTGTTGCGGGCGCTCGCCGAGGCGCTGCCCGCCGACAGCCTGCGGCCGGGCAGCGAGGCGTCGGCGGTCCGCGACGAGGCCGATGGACTGATCGTCGAACACCGCGGGGGCGTGTCCCGGGCCGACCTGGTGATCGGCGCCGACGGCCTGCGCAGCGGGGTCCGCAGCGCTCTGTGGCCCACCGCGGCAGGTCCCCGGTACGCCGGATACACCGCGTGGCGCATGGTCACCGAGCCCCTCGCCGACCCGCCCGCCGAAGGCGCCGCGACCTGGGGCCGTGGCGAGAGATTCGGGTACACGGCGCTGCCGGGCGGGCGTATGTACTGCTTCGCCACCGCCTCCCTGCCGCCGGGAGCCGCCTCCGGCACGTCCGAGTACGCCGAACTGCTGCGCCGTTTCCGGTCCTGGCCGGATCCCATCCCCGCCCTGCTGGCCGCCGTCCCCGCGGACACGGTGCTCCGGCACGACCTGTACGACCTGCCGCCGCTGCCCTCCTTCGCCCGCGGCCGCGTCGCGCTGCTGGGCGACGCGGCCCACGCCATGACCCCCAACCTGGGCCAGGGCGCGTGCCAGGCGCTGGAGGACGCGGTCACCCTCGCCCACTGTCTCGACGGCACCCCGGACATCACCGCGGCGCTCACCTCGTACGACATGCGGCGCCGCCCTCGCACCCAGGCCATCGCGCGCCGCTCCGCCCGCCTCGGCACGGTCGGCCAGCTGTCGTGGCCGCCCGCCGTGCTGCTGCGCGACACGGCAGCCCGGCTGACGCCGACGCGGGCGACGCTGCGCTCCATGACGCCGGTCCTCGGCTGGACCCCGCCCGCTGACCCGGCGACCACGACACAGAGCGAGAGCCACTGATGCCGGACTGGACGTATCACCCGCTGCGCGGCGCGGCCGCCGCGGTCCTCGGCGAGCGCCGCTCGCAGCGCACCGCACTGCGGCTGCTGGCCTCGATCGGCTCCCGTCCCGCCGGCGCACGACTGATCGCCCGGGGCTTCGGCCACCGCCATCCACCGAAGCGACTCGCCGGCGAGACGGCCGGCGTGCCCGTGACCGTCCGGCTGGGCATATCGGTGCCGCCCGCGCTCGCCCGCGAAACGGTCCGCGCCATGCCCCCGCTCGGGGCCGGTGTCGTCGAGGTGTCGCCCGTGTCGGCCGCTGACGTGGAGACCGTACGGGAGGCCGCCGCCGGGCGTTCGATCCCGGTGGTCGTCCGTGCCCGCGACCCGGAGACCCAGGCCGCCCTCAAGGCGCACGTCGACGGGTTCACCGGAGACGACGATCCGCACGTGGTCCGCGTGTCCGACCCGTCGGTCACCGCCGCGGCGGCCGCGCTCGCCGATCCGGACACCGTCGTCCTCGCCCGCCCCGAGGTGCTCGTCGAGGCCGGACCCGGCTGGTTCGCACGCGTCACGGAAGCCGCCACACCCACGGCGCCCGCTCCACGGCTCCGGGACCTCGGCCGCGATCCCCGCCGCTGGCCCGCCTGGTGGTGGGCGCTGCTCGTCGGGCTCGGCATGACGGGCGCCGGACTCGGAGCCGCGGTGATCACCCTCGGACCGGTACTGCTCTGGTACGACCGCGACTACCTCGGCATGACCCTGCACGAGTTGCATGACGCCAACCACCACCTCGTGCACTTCCTCCAGCACGACCGGATCACCATGGCCGGCACGATGGTGGCGATCGGCGCCCTCTACACCGGCCTCGCCGTGGGCGGGATCAGACGCGGCTGGCCCTGGGCCCGCGAGGTGTACCTGATCTCGGGGGCGATCGGCTTCCCCACCTTGTTCTACTTCCTGGCCACCGGCTTCGTGGAACCCCTGCACACGGCCACCGCCGTCGTGCTGTTCCCGATGTACCTGGCCGCCGTCCGGCGGACCCCGCACGCGCCGCGGTGGCGCCTCGCGCCCGAAGGGCCGGAGCCGGAACGGCGGCGGGCGCTGGTCGGTCAGCTGCTGCTGATCGTCACCGGAGCGGGGCTGTTCGCCGGCGGTGCGGTGATCTCGGTGGTCGGTCTGACCGGGGTCTTCGTGCCGAGCGACCTGACCTTCCTGGGCACCAGCACGCCCATGCTGGAAGCCGTGAATCCCCGGCTGGTGCCCTTCGTCGCCCACGACCGCGCGGGCTTCGGCGGCGCGCTGATGTCCGCCGCCGTCGCGATCACGCTGCTCAGCGCGTGGGGCTGGCGACGCGGTGAGAGCTGGGTGTTCTGGACCCTGACCGCAGCGGCCGCCGCGGGCTTCCTCCCGGCCGTCGTGGTGCACGGCGCGATCCACTACACCGACTTCCTCCACCTCGCGCCGGTCTACTTCGGCATCGCCCTGACCGGCACCGGCCTGCTGCTCGCTCGGCCGTACCTGTGCGCCGAGGTGTCGGCGGCGTCCAGCGGCTGACGCGCCGCCAGACTGGCTTCATCGCATCGACCGCCGTATCGGAGGGGAGAGGGATGCAGCCCGGGCAGGACGAAGAGATGACCGACGTCGCAGCGCTGCCCGCACGGCTGCGGCACGTCTACTGGATCGGCGGCGGCAGCGGAGGCGGCAAGTCGACGATCGCCCGTCGCCTCGCGGACCGCAACGGCTGGCGTCTCTACGCCACCGACGACGTGATGGGGGAGCACGCTCGACGGACCACGCCCCAGGAGGCGCCCTTCCTGCACCGGTTCATGGCCATGGACATGGACGAACGATGGGTGAACCGATCCCCGGAGACCATGCTCGACACGTTCCACTGGTATCGCGGCGAAGGCTTCGGCCTGATCGTCGAAGACCTCCTCCGGCTGCCGCAGGAGCCGTGTGTCGTCGTCGAGGGCTTCCGGTTGCTGCCGCATCTCGTGAAACCGCTGCTCGCCGCTCCCGAGCACGCCGTCTGGCTTCTGCCCACCCCCGAGTTCCGCCAGGCCGCCTTCCGGAGCCGGGCCGCACCGGAAGAGGGGTTCGTAGGGAAGACCAGCGATCCGGCCAAGGCCGCCCGCAATCTCGCCGAACGTGATCAGATGTTCACCAGTCGCCTCCGGACGGAGACCCGCCGTCTCCAACTGCCCGCCGTCCAGGTCGAGATCACGATGACGGAAGACGATCTCGCCGAGCGGGTGACCACGTTGTTCCTCGACGGACGGCAGGGACTCGACGGACGGGGCAGGCAGGGACCCGACAGACAGCAGGGACGGAAAGCGCAGGGGCACGCATGAGCGAATGGCAGCTGACCAGGACGTTCTCCAGCACCTCCGGTCAGGTGCGCTGGGACCGGCTGGGGCACCCCGACCGGCCGCCGGTCGTCCTGCTGCACGGAACGCCGTTCTCCTCCTACGTCTGGCGCGCCATCGCCCGTTCGCTCGCCCGTGACCACCAGGTGTTCGTCTGGGACATGCCCGGCTACGGCCAGTCGGAGAAGTCCGCGGACCAGGACGTCTCCCTGGCCGCCCAGGGCCGCGTCTTCACCGAACTCCTGGCCCACTGGGCGCTGAAGGAGCCGCTGGTCGCCGCCCACGACTTCGGCGGCGCCGTCGCCCTGCGGGCGTATCTGCTGCACGGTGTCCGCTACCGGGCCCTCGCCCTGGTCGACCCGGTGGCGCTTGCCCCGTGGGGGTCCCCGTTCTTCCGGCTCGTCCGTGAGCACGCCGAGGTCTTCGAGCAGTTGCCGCCCCCACTGCACCAGGCCCTCGTCCGTGAGTACGTCGGCTCCGCCAGCGGCCCGGGCCTGCACCCCGCGGTCCTCGACCGGCTCGTCCAGCCCTGGCTCGGCACCCCCGGCCAGGCGGCCTTCTACCGGCAGATCGCCCAGGCCGACCAGCGTTACACCGACGAGGTCCAGCACCGGTACGCCGAGATCACCGTCCCGACGCTGATCTGCTGGGGCCACAACGACACCTGGATTCCCCCCGAGAAGGGACGACAGCTCGCCGCACTGATCCCCGGCGCGCGGTGGGAGCCGATCGCCCACGCGGGCCACCTCGTCCAGGAGGACGCCGCCGCGGAACTCACGGCCGTTCTCATCGCATTCCTCCAGGGCCGGCACTGACGGCACCGCCACTGACCCGGCGAATCGCCGATCCCGCTGACGCGCACCGATCGCGTCAGGCTTCCAGCCGCTCCGTGTAGGCCTCGGTCGGCGGAGCCGGGGTGGGACTCGTCATGCCCACCGACCAGAACCCTCCGGTGCCGGGAACGGACGTCACGTCGTTCAGGTACGGCGCCGGCGCTGGACCGGCCGGCCCTCGAACGACGGTCCAGGCGTCGCCGTCGCGCCGCAGATACGTACTACGGCTCTGATCCTGGTAGTTCCAGCCCGATATCCATGCGGCCCGGCCCTGCGTGTCGCCCGCGATGCCGCTCAACGACCCGACGGTGAAGCCCGCTTCCACCCGCGTCCAGGCCGTGCCGTCCCAGTGACACAGGGCGGGGTTGCCCGGTCGGCCGGGCGGCCCGCCGATGCCTGCCTCGGTGCCGACCGCCCAGACGTCGTCCGGCCCGGCCGCGTGCAGATCGGCGATGCCCAGACGCAGGCCCGCGACCGGGGGCAGCACCGTCCACGCACCGTCCCAGCGGGCCACCAGTCCGGACCAGCCTCCGCCGTTCGACTGGTCGCCGCCCACCCAGACCTCGCCGGGCGAGCGCACCACGACCCGGTACAGGTTCGCGCTCGTGACGGGCAGCGGTTCCAGCCAGCGCCACACCTCCCCGCCCCCGTCGCCGTACAGCACACCGGCGGCGCCGCCTCGGCTCCCGCAGATCCAGACCTGCCGGTCGGAGTCCACCGCCACCGCGTTCATCCGGAGGCCCGTCTCACCCGCGCCCGGGAACGCCGCCTCCTGCCAGGTGCTTCCGTCCCAGCGCAGCAGCGCGCTGCCGGTCCCGACGGGCTGGCCCACACTCCACGCGGCCGCGGAGCAGGTACCGGCGACATCGAGCAACCGCGTGTGACCCAGGTGCGTCAGGTCGGTCCTCGTCCAGGCGCCGCCGTTCCAGAGCATGGCCAGCGCGCGTCCCTGCGACGGCCCGGCCCGGCCTTCCTCGCCCACCGCCCAGGCCAGCCCAGGCCCGGCGGCGGCGATACGGCGCAGTTGCGCGGCCGGAGTGCTGCCCGGTGCCGGCACGGCCTGCCAGCCTTGCGTACGGGGCGTCGGCACGTCGGCCCGTGCCGTGGCCGGGCCGAGTGCGAGCCCCGAGAACGTACCGATCGCCCCTGCCACAAATCGCCTACGTCTCACTGCGGGATCCCCTCCAGGCGGATAGGACGGACAGGAAGGACCACCGTGAACCGGCGAACCGCACAGGTCTAGATACGTACGTGACAAAGCAGGCAGTACCGTCCTGGAGGCGGGGGCTCAGCACCTGCGGCCCTCGCGCAGTTCCAGCCGCTCCCCGGGGAACCGCTCGCGGAAGCCGCGGTCGTGGGAGACCGCGACCACCGCTCCCGGGTAGGCCGAGAGCGCGGATTCCAGGTCCTCGACCAGGTCGAGCGCGATGTGGTTCGTCGGCTCGTCGAGGACGAGGAGGTCCACGGGCCGGGTCACCAGGACCGCGATCTGTAGCCGGCGCTGCTGCCCGGCGGACAGCGCGGCCACCGGCACACGCAGATCCTCCGCACGGAACAGCCCCAGCGTCAGGAGCTGTTCGGCGTACTCCTGCGGCACCCCAGGGCGCCCGGCGGCGAAGGCGGACAGCAGCGGGAGCCGCGTGGAGCGGGCGGGCAGTTCCTGCGCCAGGTAGCCGATCCGGGCGGGGCGGCGAGCCGTGCCCGCGTCGGGCTCCAGGTCGCCCGCCAGGACACGCAGCAGGGTCGTCTTGCCCGCCCCGTTCTCACCCGTGACCAGCAGCCGCTGCCCGGGAGTGATCGTCAACAGGCCGTCCAGACACAGCCGTTCGCCGACCGCCACGCCGTCGAGTTCGGCGAGCGGGACCTCGACGGGACGGTCGCCGTCCGCCGCCGTCAGCGCCGCTGTGAACCGCAGCGGCTGCGGCGGCGCCGCCACCGGATTGCGCCGCAGATGGGCCAGCCGTTCCCGGGCCGCCCGCACCTGTCCGCCGAGCTTCGCCTCGTGCGAACGGCGGTGCTTGCCGAAGCCCTGCCGCGGATCCTTGCCGGTGGTGGCGAGCCGCTTCCCGGCGGCCTCGACCAGTTCCTCGGTACGGGCCACCTCCTCCAGCCAGTCCGCGTACTCCTGCTCCGCCCGCCGCCGGGATGCGGCCTTCGCGGCGCGGTAGCCGGCCCAGCCGTCGCCGTACCGGTGGACCGTGCGGGCGTCCCGGTCCACCTCCAAGATCGTGGTGGCGATGTTCTCCAGGAAGCCACGATCGTGGGTGACCGCCACGACGGTGCCGCGATGCGCGCGCAGCCGCTCCTCCAGCCAGCGCACCGCCGTCGCGTCGAGGTGGTTCGTCGGCTCGTCCAGGAGCAGCAGCTCGGGGGCGGCTGCCAGCACACAGGCGAGGGCCAGCCGTGACTGCTCGCCGCCGGAGAGCGAGCCGAGCACCCGATCGCGGGTGATCCCGGCGAGCCCGAGGCCGTGCAGCGCGGCGTCGACACGGACGTCCGCCTCATACCCGCCGCGTTCCTCGTACGCGGTCAACAGCTCACCGTACGCGGCGAGTTCGTCCTCCGACGCCTCGCCGAGGCGCTCCTCCGCGCTGCGCAGCCGGTGCTCCATGTCGCGCAGTTCGGTCAGGGCGAGATCGATCGCGTCCCGCACGGTGCAGACCGGGTCGAGGCCGAGGGTCTGGGCGAGATGGCCGATGCCGCCGGGGAAGCTGACGGTGACGTCGCCGGCGTCCGGCGTCTCGGCCGCGGCCAGCAGCCGCAGCAGGGTGGACTTGCCGGAGCCGTTCTCGCCGATGACGGCGGCCTTCTCGCCCGGTCGGACGGTGAAGGAGACCTGGTCGAGGACGGTCCGAGTGCCGTAAGACTTGGTGACGTCCTTGACGGACAGCTGCGCCACGGCAGCGGGCACAGCGGTATGGGCGCGTTCGCGCATGTGACTTTCCCTGGGGATGCGAAGGGTCTACGGGCAGCAGAAACGGCGGCGTCGGCCGTGCCCGGACTCAGAGAAAGTAGAAGAAACGCATGCCGCCACCATAGCAAGACGATACGACTCGTCTCCAGTCGGATGCCGGCTTCGGATCGCGCGGTGGCAGTCCCAGGAGAACCTCACCGCTTGTGGACAAGCGTTCAATACACTCACCCCATGGCCAGCGATCTTCTCCGCCTCACCGTCCTGGGGAGTGCGACGCCCTATGCGAGCGTGGACAACCCGTGCTCCGGCTACCTGGTCTCCAGCGGCGGCACTCGGGTCTGGATGGATGCGGGCAGCGGGACACTGGCCCAGTTGCAGCGGCATGTCCGCCTCGACGAGGTGGACGCGATCTGGATTTCCCACCTGCACGCCGACCACAGCGCGGACCTGCTCACCGCCTACTACGCGGCGCTCTACGCGGACATACAACTCGCCGCCCCCATCCCCCTGTACGGGCCGCCGGGCCTCGCTGACCGGCTGGCCCATTTCCTCACCAACAGCCCGACGCGCAGTCCCGTCGAGTCCGCCTTCGCCGTCCATGAGCTGGCCGACGGGCATCAGGCACGGGTCGGTGCACTCACTCTGACCAGCCGGGCAGTGGCGCACGGCATCCCGGCCTTCGCCGTGCGCATCGAGGCCGAGGGCCGGTCGCTGGTCTACTCCGGGGACACAGCGCCGTGCCCGAACCTCACGCGGCTCGCCGAGGGATGCGATGTGCTGCTGTGCGAGGCCGAGAGCGCCCAAGCGCCTGCCGAGGGTGAACAGGTGCATCACACGCCCGAAGACACCGGGGAGACGGCCGGCGGGGCCCGGGTGGGCCGGTTGATCGTCACCCACGTCGGACGATTCCTCACCCCGCAACAGGCGGTGGCACGCGCCTCGGCCCGGTTCGACGGTCCCGTCGACTATGCCGCGCCCGGTGCCACCTTCTCGATCGGATGAGGAGTTCCGGGCCGGCGCACGCGTTGCCACCCCGCCCGCACTCACCGACTCCGCCCGACGCCGACGCCCGTCGAACCGGTCACCACCGTGGGCAACGTGCCCGGCGTTGCCCACGGTGGTGACCGGCAGGCAGCCGCCGAAGACGCCCTCGCGCGTCCCACCTGCCGGGGTTTGAGGTGTCAGAGCATGAGGAGCAGTCGGGTGTTGGGCACGAGCTTTCGGTTCACGCTGGTGCTCTGCACAAAGATCGTGAACTCGGCGTTGTGATCCGGCTTGACGCGGATTTCCGTACCCGGCAGGCCCAGCAGCGCCCGTGCCTGCGGCCCCGTGTACACGCGGTCCGTCTTCTTCTCCAGCACCGCGATCTGCTTCTGCGCCTGGATCTTCTCCGACTTGCTCAGCTGGTAGAACGCACCACCGGTGCGGTACGTGTGCCCGCACTCGATGACCCACTCGCGGATCGCCGCATCACGGGCCACCGGGATCAGCTGGTACGCCGACGGATCCACCGGGACCAGACCGGCTGCCTTGATGGTGTCCTTGTTGACTGCCTGCGCACCCGTGGAGAACACCGCCCGCGATCCACGGATACCCCGGGAACGGCCCACCATGAACTGCTCGGTGGCCTGCTGGATGACCTGCCCGGCCTCCTCCAGTCCCTGAGTGCTCGTGGCGTCCCAGACGGCGATGTTGTCCTTGGGGAACCCGCACTGCATGGCTTCGCGCTTGCCCATCTGATCCGGCACGAGAACGGCCAGGGTCCAGTTGTCCTCCTGCTTCTCGATCATCTCGGCGACGGCCCCGACCAGGGCGCGCGGGTCCCTGTGGTGTGCGTCCGGGCAGCGATGGCTGGCGTTTTCCTGTCCGTCCGTGAGTACGAACGTCAGGAAGCTGTGGTCTCCGTACAGTTGAGCCGTCTGCGCCAGTTCCCGCTGTGACTTGAGCGTCGCCGCGAGCAGTGCTGTCATCCCGCCGGCCCGGTACAACTGCTTCAGGGACGGCATCCGCAGCACGTCCTTGTCGTAGATGACGCACTCGACCTGGTCCGCGAAGACGTACACCGTGACACGGGTCTCCTGATCCAGCTCCTGCGATCGGCGGGCCAGGTAGGTGATCTGCTGGTCGGCGACCTCCACGACCTTGCGGCTGAGGTGCGACATGGATGAACTGGCGTCCAGCACAAGAGCAACGTGGTTGATGTAGTTCTGGCTTCCGGACATGACAACTCCCCCTGATCCGACTCGGTACCTCGATGCTCTCACCCGCCACTGACAATCGATCTTGACGCCGGGACTGCCCGAAGATCCCGACCAGAGCGCCCGGCCCGCCGGAACGCGGCACAGGACCCGGGTGCGCCCCGAGTACACCGCCACGGCAGCGACTTCTACGCCCTCTCGCCTGACCGGAAGCCGTCCTTCGGTCCCGACTTGATGGGGTCGTTGCTGGCAGTCGGTCCTCGACCTCGTCGCCTCGAGCGACTGGAGGAAGCAGTACTCCGAGGGTGAGACGGTGCTGCTGGTGCGTCGGGCTGAGGCAGTGCTGTCCCGTCCGGCTGATGCCGAGTGCCCCGAGTTGCGGGTCCGGACCGACTTCCGACGTCCTGGCGATCTTCCGCTTCTACTCGGTGGAAGAAATCGACTTCGACGTTGACCTGTGGGAGCTGCACAGGCAGGAACGGCTCGACATGTTCTGCGGCGTTGTCACAGTGATCGGCCAACGGCTGGGCAAGCCGGTGCTGATGGACGCCGAGGGCGGCGATCACAGTCACCCGGTGCTCGGGTTCGATGTGGAGGCCGATCGAGTGGTGCTGAGAACTCTGTCACCAGCCGCAATCGGCGGTGATCAGAGTCGTCCTGCGGGTTTCGGTGATCGGCCTCCAACCGACAGGCCGGGCGGATACCTTTGGCGCGGGCTCTCTCTCAAGCTTCACCAGTTGAGAGGGGACATCTCATGCACAACTGTAAGCCCAGCAAGAGGCAGCGACTCCTTGAGTTCGCGGCCGCCGTCGCAGTCCAGACGACGGGCACCGTTCTCGGCGGCCTGATTCTCTACGTCTGGCTCGGCCAGCAGTAACCGAGAGAGGGCCAAGTCCCCGCACCGGCCATCCCCTGGCCCAAGCGGGGGCGGGACCAGCCCGCCGGCCCCGGAATGCTTCGGCGAGTTGGGCCGGACAGTGTCCGTTATCAGCGGGCGAAGGTGTGCTCGACGTGGGGGTGGTCAGCCGCTCTCCCCATCCGCCGCTCTCGCATAGAGGCCACCCCCGGTCTGCTTCACTCTTGCTTCGGGGAGTGAGCTGCGACTGACTGGCCGCGGCGCCGAGGGGGAGCGCGACGGGCAGCTGGGTCGTGATGGCGGAGTACTACAGCGACGTACACAGGACCGAGTTCATCTGCCGTGGGCTGGATACGAAGGACCAGGCGCTGAAGGCACTTCGTGCAGCCCTTCACACGTATGTACCGAGCAGAAAGATCGTCGAGAAACGGCGTCACGTGTACCGCTTCGCCGACCAGGAGACATACCTGGTGGTGATCAAAGGCAGGCTGACGGAGTGGGAGTGCACCCTGCGCATCGCAGAGCTGGTCTCGGATTCGACCGACCCGGCCGTGGCCGAGCGGGCGCAGCTGGAGGACGGCGCGCCTGAACTCCGGCCACCCGATGGCGCGCAGCTTCCGGTGACCGACCAGAAGACGGGCCGCAAGCAGCGACGGCCGCCCAAGGACGGACGGCCGTCGAGGCAGTGCCGACGTATGCGCGCAGTGGCTGTTCCTGTGCGTGGCGGATGGCGTCCAGCACGATGTGCGCCACGTGGTCGTCGGTCAGGCTGTACTGGGTGTTGCGTGCCTGGCGTCGGGCGGTGACGATCCGGGAGCCGCGCAGCACCCGCAGGGGCTGGGAGACCAGCGGCCGGCTCACACCCAGGGCGGCCATCGCCCGGCATCGTGATGTCCCTGGGTGGCGACTCCATCATGAGCGCCGCACAGCCCGAGCGCTCCGGAGAGGTGGCCGGGATCCTGGAGACGTCCTTCGAACTCGGCGCGGGCCTCGGTGTCGCCGTCCTCGGAACCGTCCTGGCCGCCGTCCACCGCACCGGCCTGCCCGTGGTACCGGGCCTCGGACCGGGCGAACGATCCACCGCCGTGGAGTCGTTCGCCGTAGCCGAGGGTTTCGTGGCACACGTGCCTTCCCCCACCGCGGACGCTGTGCTGCACGCGGCCCGGCAGGCGTACGACCGCGGCTTCACCGCCCTGGCGATGATCGCAGCGGTCGGCCTCGTCGTCACCGCGTTCATGGCCGCCGTCCTGTCACGTCCGCGTAAGGCGGAGGAAGACTCGGCCGGGGACTGACGAGTGCGCCGGTGGTGACCGAGGTGGCTCGCGCTCAGGACGACGTCAAGCCGTCACTCTCGCGCTCGATCGCCACCATGGCAGCGTCGTCGCCCAGATGCCCTCCCGGCGTATGAGCGAGGAGGTCTTTCTGTAGATGACGCAACAGCCCATCGGGCTCGCCCTCGGGAACGACGCTCATACGCTGGGCCAGCGGGTAAAAGGCCCCCGATCCGTCGCGGGCCTCGATGACGCCGTCGGTGTACAGCAAGAGGGTGTCGCCAGGTTCGAAGGGGAAGCTTTTCGCGGCGAAGGGTGAGGCGGCGAACTCGCTGAGCCCCAGAGGCGGGGCCGGATCGCTCACCTCGAGCGAGATGACCTGGCCGTTGTGCAGCAGTAGCGGCGGTGGGTGGCCGCAGTTGATCAGATGAAGGACCGGTGTGTCGTCGGGGATGTCCAGGACGGCGGCGGTGACGAAGGCTTCGCTGCGGGATCCGGCTCCCGACAGGGCCGCTTCCGGGTCGTCCAGGTCCGAGGAGACGGTTCCCTCCAGGTAGGCGACCAGCGCGGCGAGGTCGGCCTGCCGGTGGGCGGCGGAGCGGAAGGCGCCGAGAAGGAGAGCAGCGTCCCCGATCGCCTCCATGCCCTTGCCCCGGACATCCCCGACGATGAACCGGGTCCCCTGTCCGGCACGCGCTGCGGCGAACAGGTCGCCGCCGATCTGTGCCTCGGCTTCGGCGGCCAGGTAGACGGAGGCGATGCGCAGCGGCCCGATCCGGCGTGGCAGCGGTCGTAGCACGACCTGCTGTGCGGCCTCCGCCACCGAGCGCAGCTGCATCAGCTCGTTCTCGTGTCGCTCGCGCCGGTGGGCGAACAGCGTGACGAACACCGAGATCAGAACAAGCGCGGTGAGCTGGAAGCTGTGGTTGAGGTCGGTGAGACTGGTGCGCACGATCGCGATCACGGCCTGGGCCAGAACCGCGACCGCCCCGACGCATCCGGTGGTGCGAGGGCCGGCGAACGATGCGGTGATGGCGGGAGCGGCGGCCAGGAAGGGACCGAGATGCACTTCGGGGGGAGCGAGGATGTCGCCCACCGTGACGATGACGATGAGCCCGAGTGGTACCGCAAGCAGAGCCTGATGCGACTCCCGTGATCGGCGATGACTGCCGTGCGGTCCTCGAGCACCCATGAAACCTGGATACACCCCCGTGACGCTTGTCACCTCCCCAACCTGTGCGGGCACGGTCCGAAGCGGTGCCCGTCCCATCCGAAGCGCACGAGGTCACGGGCGCGTAGCATCGCGTGTCCGGACAGTGCCGCCTGATGCGGGATGTAGCCGATGTGCCGGCTGGCGCTGCGGGCAGGCCGGCCCAGGACGGTCAGCGTTCCGGCGGACAGCGGCTGCCGGCCCAGCAGGGCCCGGACGAGGCTGGTCTTGTGTGCTCGACTGCGGCGAACCCGGTGTCGGCGGTGATGCGATCGGCCCACTCCTCGATGACCTCGGAGTCCACGGGGCGGCTGTGGCCGCAAGCCCGGCAGATCAGATAGTGCTGATGCGGGGCACCGCCATGCCGTCGCGTGATGCCCGGACAGGAGGTGTACGGCTGGTGCGGTGCATCCCCGGTGCTGCGAGGGCTCCGCAACTGGGCGACGGCCGGGCGGTATCAGTGCGCCGCCTGTCGGGGAGGTGGGCGCGTGGACTGTCAAAGCCCGGGTGCCGGCGACCGTCGATCCTCTCGCCGGGAGCGAGGCGTGGCGGCCGGTGGACAGCTGGAAAACGGGTGACGGGGGCTGCGGGCCAGGCGGGCCCGCTGCCCCTGGCCACCCGGGAGGCGCGCCCGGGCTGCTTCGCCCGCCCATGCGGAAGACGTTTATCCGGACTGGCCCGCGCTTCCTGACGCCGCGGGCTTCCCTCCTCGGCTGGACAGCGCGGGGCGGGCGGCGTTCAGGGTTGGACGGGCAGCGGCGCACGAGAGGCAACGGAGGAGCAGAACTAGCCGGTGACACCCCGTGCACATCGGCGCACCCCGACACTGGGCACCAGTGGAATTCGTTTTCAATACCGCCCTCTCGGGTCTCTCCGCCCAAGCGGCTGCCGAGAGGCGTGAGTGTGGGAGCGACGATGGCCGCCCGACTGGGGTCGGGCGGCCATCGAAGTGGACTCGTGCCACGACTGCCGGCGCTACTCCTGTGCGTGGTGGATGGCGTCCAGCACGATGTGCGCCACGTGGTCGTCGGTCAGGGTGTACTGGGTTTCGCGTGCCTGGCGTCGGGCGGTGACGATCCGGGAGCCGCGCAGCACCCGCAGATGCTGGGAGACCAGCGGCTGGCTCACGCCCAGGGCGGTCACCAGCTCGTGGACGTACTTCCCGCCGTCGGACAGTTCGCGCACGATGCCCAGGCGCACGGGTGACGCCAGGGCGCGCAGAAGCTCACTGGCGGCCTTCAGGGTCTGGGCCGGCTCGTCCGCCGAGGGAGGGGGAGGCATCGTCATATGCAGACATTAGCATATGGCAATGATTTCCGATTCGATTGTGGCGGGGGCCTGACGTGCCCTCATGTTCGGGCGGGAGATCAGTGATCGTCCCAGTGTCCCTCATGGGCGGCGTGGCGGTGGCCGTCGTGAACGTAATCGGTGTGGTCGCCGTGCGGTACGGCCACATGGCCGCAGCCCTCGCCGTGCTGGTGGTCATGGCCCTCGTGGACGGCGTGGCCGCCGGCGACGCACTCGTCGACGTGGCCCTCATGGATTCGGTGGAGGTGTCCGTCGTGGGCGTAGTCGGTGTGATCGCCGTGGGGGAGGGCGACGTGGCCGCAGTCGTTGCCGTG
>NZ_JAGMUL010000092.1:144068-204609 GCF_019049285.1 Streptomyces sp. AC550_RSS872 | reverse complement strand
GTTTCGTCCGCATCGACGCCGATCCGCTCACGGGTGCCACCACGTGAGAGGGCGAATGATGTACGGCCTCGCCCTCTCCTCCTGAGGGAGATGGGCCGAACTGTGGGATGTCGGCGTATACCTGCTTGCCCGTCAGGTGCCTTGTCGCTACCCGCCCTTGCTGGTCCGATGGGACGTGGCGGGCTGACCTGGCCGGCGCGGTAGGGCAGGCCCGATAGGCCGCAGGCACGCGGGCACGGACACCCTCGTCACGGCCGCCACCGTGATCTCCCTGCTGCTGCGGGAGAACGTAGTGGCCCTGACCGTGCTGTGGCTGCTCAACATCGGCGAGTTCCAGCAGACCATCACCCTGCGCCGCACCCGGCGCGCCATCGAGGAACTGCTCAGCATCGGCGAGGAGCGGGTCTGGCTGGTACGCGACGGCGTCGAGAGTGAGGTGGCGCTCGAGGAGGTCGAGGTCGGCGACGAAGTCGCGGTGTACGAGCACCACAAGATCCCGGTCGATGGCGCCGTGGTCACCGGCGAGGCGCTGGTGGACCAGGCGGCGATCACCGGCGAGGCCCTACCCGTCTACACCCGCACGGGCTCGGAGGTCTACGCGGGCACCATCGTCACGTCCGGCTCGCTGAACGTACGCGCCACCTCGGTCGGCAGCGACACCACGGTCGGCCGGATCGTCAGCCGTGTCGAGGAGGCCCAGGCCGACCGGGCGTCGATCCAGACGGTCGCCACCCGCTTCACCCGCCGCTTCGTGCCCGTTTCGTTCGCCCTCGCGGGAGTCACGTATCTCCTGACCGCGATCAGCGCCGCCATCGGCAACGGCGCCCGCCGCGGCACCCTCATCAAGGGCGGGACCCACCTGGAAGGCGTGGGCCGGGTCAGCGCGGTCGTCTTCGACAAGACGGGCACCCTCACCTTCGGCCGCCCGCTGGTCACCAGCGTCGTCGCCCGGCAAGAGCACTTCACCGCCGACGAGGTGCTCAGCCTGGCCGCATCCGGCGAACTCCACGCCCGGCACCCCCTCGCTCAGGCCATCGTGGCGCGCACGGAGGAGCGCCCCCTGCACATCCCCATCCACCAGGCATGCGAGGTCGTCCTCGGCATGGGCATGCGCGCCGAACTCGACGGCACCCGACTGCTGGTGGGCAGCCCCGCACTGCTGCGCCGGCACGGCATGGAACTCAGTGACGTGGCCCAGGAATGGACCGAACAGCTACGCCACCGCGGCGAGACCGTGATCTGCCTCGCCCATGACGAGGACCTGATCGGGATGCTGGGCGTGTCCGACGCCGTACGCACCGGGGCCCACACCGTCGTACGCCAGCTGTAAAACCTCGGCGTTTCACGGATCATCCTGCTCACCGGCGATGCGCCGGAGACGGCGCAGAGCGTCGCCGACGCCCTCGGGATCACCGAGGTGCACGCGCACGCCCTGCCGGAGGGCAAGCTCCAGCTCATCCGCGACCCGCAGGACGAGGGGCACACCGTGGCGATGGTCGGCGACGGAACCAACGACGCCCCCGCCCTGGCGCTGGCGGACGTCGGTATCGCCATGGGCGAGCATTCCTCGCACGTGGCGCTGGAAACCGCCGACATCGCCCTCGCCGGAAACGACCTGCGCCAGGTCGCCGCCGTGGTCGAACTCAGCCGCCACACCCTGCGCGTCGTCCGCCAGAACTACGGCCTGGCCATCGGCGTCAACCTCATCGGTCTGCTCGCCAGTGCCGGAGGCTCCATCAACCCCGTCGCGGCGGCCCTCCTGCACAACACCAGCAGCATCGCCGTCGTCGGCAACTCCGCACGGCTGGTCACCCACACCCCTCACCTGCCCGGCGAACCCGCCGCCCGACTGCGCGCAGCCCCACTCGAGGAACACCGGGTGCGCTGAGCCGCCCCCGCACAGGCCGCCGACAAGTCCGCCGCTGCTGGCCGCGCTGCCGCACACCGCCGATGGTGGATGACCTTCATGTGCGCATGTCGGTCTGAGCTCCCCGCGACAGTCTGGTGAAGACGGCGTAGTTGTGAGACTCCCAGGCAGCTGACCAACCTGCATGATTCGGCGGCATGCCGCGCATCAGGCCGCGGTGACGAGCACCGCAGAACCGTCTCGACCGGTGGCGTTCGCTCAGCGTGACTGACGTGCCAATAGTGTGACCGCATGCCTGACAGACTGAGTTCGGAAAGAACCCGCACCGCGCTTGCCTCGTCCGCGCGTATATCGGTCGAGTTGATGTTGGTGTTCGTGGCGGTCGCAGCGGCTTTGTGGGGTCTGGCCCGGATGTGGTCGGTCGTGTGGCCAGTGATCATTGCCCTGTTCCTCACCACACTGACCTGGCCGCTGACCCGTGTGCTGCGCCGACGCGGGTGGCCTGCGGCGCTGGCCGCGTTGCTGGTGACCGTGCTGTTCCTCGTCGCCGTCCTCGGCATCGTGGCGCTGATCGCGGTTCCGGTGGCGTCCCAGTCCGGCGAGTTGACCGCCGGTGTGGTCGATGGCATCGAGAAGGTGCGCGAGTGGGCCGCGGGGCCACCGCTGAACATCGGCGACGACGAGATCACGGCCGCCTTGGACAGCGCGGCCGCCCGCGTCCAGGGCAGCGTCGGCAGCTTGGTCACCACGGTCGCAACGGGCGTGGCCACCACGGTCAGCAGCTTGGTCACGGCCGTCCTGGCGCTCTTCTTGATGTTCTTCTTCCTCAAGGACGGCCCGCGATTCCTGCCGTGGCTCGCGCGCCAGTTGCCCGGCCGACTCGCCAAGGACGTTCCGGTCCTGGCCGAGCGCGCCTGGGACACCCTGGGGGCGTTCATGCGGTCCCAGGCGCTCGTTGGCCTGCTCGATGCTGTCTTCATCGGCCTCGGCCTCTGGATCCTGGACGTACCGCTGGTCCTTCCGCTGACGGTGCTGACCTTCGTCTCCGCGTTCGTGCCGATCGTGGGCGCGGTGTTCGCCGGCTTCGTCGCGGTTCTCATCGCGCTGGTGTCGAACGGTCCGACGGACGCGCTGATCATGCTGGCGATCATCGTCGTGGTGCAGCAACTTGAGGGAAACGTGTTCCAGCCCATGCTCCAGAGCCGGAGCCTCGGCCTGCACGGGGCGGTGATCCTCCTGGCGGTGACGCTGGGCGGCAGCCTCGCCGGCATCGTGGGCAGTCTTCTCGCCGTTCCGGTCACTGCGGTGATCGCCGTTACCTGGAACTACCTGCGCGAGCAACTCACCGAAGCGCCGCAGGAGCCGGAACCCGACAAGCTGGAGGCCGGTGTCGCTGCCCCGGCCGGCGACGTGGCTCGTGATCGCCGAGCCCGCACCGACCTCGCCTGAGACATCCCCCTGTTGCTGTCCGCCGCCCACGACACCGACCGCCGATGCCGGCGTCCACCGTCGCAGTCACGGAGCGCTCGTGGGCGGCTGAGCCAGAACACCGACAAGGAGAGTCGGATGGAGGGAAGACAGACCGTTCGGATCGGGGCGAGAGTGGCTGCGGCGGCCGGAGTAAACGGACTCCGATCCCGCGCCGCTTCCGACTGACCATCTCTATCAGGCAGGGTCGTTCGACGACAGGACCCTCAAAAATCGCCCACATTCGATCACAAGGCGACCAAAGTCCGTCCTACAATTCCCTCTTGCACCTGCACGCCACCGACGCCACATCGCGTTCCGGTCGGTGTGGTGGAAACGGGGGGTTCGGTGAGGGAACGAGCGGTGCCTGCGGGCGTGTTGCGATTAGTCGTGCTGCGAGCGTGGGCGTATCGCCCGCTTCTCGGTGCCGTACTGCTGACCGTGCTGCTGACCACGGTCGTGCTGGCCGCGCTCACCGCCTACTCGGGCGCGATAGGCGATGCGGCGCTGCGGCGGTCGCTCGCGGAGCAGCGCACCGCTGCCCAGGCCGCTCTGGTGATCAAGGCCGACGTGCCGGCCGACGAGCGGCAGGCGGCCGACGACGCCGTGCGGGCGGGGGCCCGCACCGTCTTCACCGGGCTGCCCGTGCGGGTGCGTACCCTGCTGCGGTCGGGGCCTTACGCCCTGCCGGGGGCGCTGCGGCCGCCGTCCGAGCGGGACGGAAACCCGAACCTCACGTACTTCGCGGCCCTGGACCGCACACAGGTGCGGACCGTCGCCGGGCGGCTCCCCCGTGAGGCGGTGACCGCCGGGGCCATCGAGGCCGCACTGCCACAGAGCGCCGCCCGGCGGCTCGGTGTGGCGCCCGGCTCCCGGCTGACCGTCACCGACCGGCTGGACGGCCCGGCGGTGCGCGTGCTGATCACCGGCGTGTACCGGCCGGTGGACGTCCGGGCACCCTACTGGCAGTTGGACGACCTGGGCGGCCGCGGCGTGCAGGCGTCGAATTTCACGACGTACGGTCCCCTGCTCACCGCCCCAGCCGTGCCGACGTCGGGCCGGATGAGTGTCGGCGCGTCGGGCTGGCTGGTCTCGGCCGACTACTCCTCGCTGACGACGGAACGGATCGGCCCGCTGCGCGAGGCTGCCCGCTCGGGGACCGCGGAGCTGCGCGAGCGGCCGGCGCTCAGCAGTGCGACCACAGCGGACACCGCGTTGCCCGAGGTACTGGACCGCATCGAACGCTCCTTGCTCGTCTCACGGGCCGGCATGCTGATCGTCGCCGGTCAGCTCGGACTGCTCGCGGCCTGCGCCCTGTTGCTCGTCGCACGGTTGCTCGACTCCGAGCGCATGGCCGAGACCGGGCTGCTGCGTGCGCGCGGCGCCACCCGGGCACGGCTGGCGGGCTTGGCCGCGCTGGAGGCCCTGCTGATCTCCGTGCCGGCGGTGGTGGTGGCGCCGCTGCTGTCGGGGCCGTTGACGCGGCTGCTGGCCGGGCAGGGTGCCCTGGGCCGGACCGGGGTGCGCGTCGACGTGCAGGCCGGAGGCCGACTCGAGGTGTGGGCGGTCGCCGCAGGGGTGGCCGGGCTGTGTGCGCTGACCGTGGCTGTCCCGGCGTGGCGGGCGACCTTCGCGGGCACGTTCGCGGCGCGGGCGGGAGCGCTGCCCGCACCGCTGCGTGCCGGGGCGGATGTCGGGTTGCTCGCTGTGGCCGGTGTCGCCTTCTGGCTGCTCGGCAGCCAGGAGTCCGGCGCTGTCACCGCCGACCGTGAGGGGGTCCTCGGCGTCGACCCGCTTCTGGTGGTGGCACCCGCTCTGGTGCTGCTCGCCGGAACGGTTCTGGTGCTGCGGCTGCTGCCCTTGCTGGCGCGTGCCGGCGAGCGACTTCTGACCCGCGAGCGCGGACTGACCGCGGCCATGGTCGGCTGGCAGTTCAGTCGCCGACCGATGCGGGGAGCGGGTCCGGTGCTGCTCCTGGTCATCTCCGTGGCGCTGGGTGTGGTGGCGATCGGGCAGGACGCGTCCTGGCACCGTTCCCAGGCCGACCAGGCCGACTTCCGCGCGGGTGCCGAGGTGCGCGTCCTGTCCTCCGGGGGCGGCGGGGTGGGCCGTACAGACGTCTACGCGGACCTCCCACACGTGGACGCGGTCGCCCCCGCCGTCCGTGACACCGTGTCGCTCTCCGGGAGCCGCGAGGCGACCGTTGTGGCCCTGAACACGACAGAGGCGGCTGGAATGGTGCTGGCGCGGCGCGATCTGACGAACGGTCCGCTACTCGCCGGGCTCGCGCCGCGCGGGGCACCCGCGGGCATCGGGATACCGGAAGGCACCACCCGGCTCACGCTGACCGCTGCCCTGCACAGCACCGCGCCAGGGTCGGAGGCGGACGTCACGCTCACGGTGCGGGACCGTCACGGAATCCCCTACGAGATACCGTCCGGCAGCCTCGCCGCCGACGGCCGCCCGCACCGGCTGATCCCCGATCTGAACGGCGCCCGGGGCCCGCTGGCGTTGACCGGGCTCCAACTGAGTACGCAGCAGCCGGCCGGCCGTCCCCACCGGCACCGCCTGGTCCTCGGCGCGCTCACGGCGACGGCCGGCGACGGTGACGTCCGGCAGTTGACCCTGCCGAAGAGGTGGACGACCGCGATCCAGGCCGACGCGGACGCCGCCCCACCCGACGACGACGCCCGGCCGACCCGTCCCCGGCTCACGTCGACGGCACCCGTCACCATGACGTACAGCACCGGGTACCAGGTGGCCGGCCTCTCGCCGCCCGCCCTGCCGCTGGAGGTCCGGCTGAAGGTCGCCCAGCCCGCGGCGCCCGAGATCGTCGCGGTCGCCACCGACCGGTTCCTCGCCGCGTCCGGTGCGCGCCAAGGCCAGCGCGTGGAGGTGACGTTCGGCGGCCGTTCCCTGCCCGTACGCATCGTCCGCACCGCGAGCGCCCTGCCCACGACGGAAGCCACCACGCACGACGGCGGGGCCCTGCTGGTCGATCTCCGGGCCGTCAACCGGGCGCTACAGGCCCGCTACGGAACCAGCCTGGAGCCCACCGAGTGGTGGCTGAGCACGGCCGCGCCCGGCGCCACCGCAGCGGCCGTGCGCGCCCTGCCCGACGTCGATCCGCAGCAGGTGACGGTGCGCGACGAGATAGCGGCGCAGCTGCGCGCCGACCCGTTCGGGGCCGCCCCGGAAGCAGCGCTGATCGCGGCGGCAGCGGTGACGGTGCTCTTCGCCGCCCTCGGCTTCGCGGTGAGCGCGGCAGGGGCGATGCGAACCCGGGACGGTGAGTTCGCCGTGCTGCGCGCCCTGGGAACACCGCGCCGCAGGCTGGCCCGGCTGGTCGCCATGGAGCACGGCGTCCTCGTGGCCCTGGCGCTGCTGGTCGGCACGGTCCTGGGCATGGTGCTGACGCACGCGCTGGTTCCCCTCGTCGTCCTGACCGGGCAGGCCACCCGACCGCTCCCGCCGGTCCAGGTCGAACTCCCGCTCCTGCGTCTGACCGCCCTGCTGGCGGCCCTCGCGGCGGGCCCCGCCCTCGTGACCGCGGCCCTCGCCCTTCGGCGGGCGAAGCCCGTGATGGCTCTCAGGGACGAGGTGACACAGTGACCACGCAGCCGGTGCCCCCGCAGGACGGGGGGACGAAGGCGGTGCCACCGCATGTACGTGCCGGATTGCGGACCCGGCTGAGGGCCTTCGCCGGTACGTCCGTTGCCCTCGCGCTCCTGGTGGCCGTGACCGCGGCGCTGGCCGCCGCGTACCCGCGTGCCGTCGACCGGTACGGGGACGCGGGGCTGCGCCGGGCGGTCGAGCAGGCCCCACCCGACCGGACGACCGTGCAGATGGAGGTCCCGCTGCCCTGGTTCGACACGGTCGAGGAGATGGAGGCCGCCCTGCGCGTCGGTCCGCTGACCGCGGCGCGGGCCAAGGTTCTCGCCACCGCCGAGGCGCCGCTGGTTCCCGACCCCGCGCAGTCGTCGTACGGCGTGCGCACGACCGTCCCCCTGGAGGCGTCCGACCCCTGGCTTCCCCGGCCAGCCGGCCTGCCCGCCCAACTGGTGCTCGCCGCCCAGCAGGACCTGGCCTCCCACGCCCGTCTCAGCGCGGGCCGGTTGCCGCGCACCACGGGCGCACCGGTGACCGCGGCGACCGCGCAGGTCGAGGCCGCCGTCACCGTGGACACCGCCCGCACGCTCCACATCCGGGTGGGCTCGGTGATCCACGTACCAGGCTCGGAGCGCGCCCCGCTCGCCGTCCGGGTCACCGGCATCGTCGTCCCGCGCGCCCCCGAGGGCGCCTACTGGGCGGCACTGCCGGTGCTGCGCACGCCCTCGCTGAGCCGTCAGCCCGAACTTTCGCCGACGGACGTCCACTGGCTCGGTGGCCTGCTTCTCGCCGCCGACGCCGGCCCGGCACTCCTGGGCACCCCCGGCCAACCGCACCGGTACTGGCATGTGGCCCCCGACGTCGCCACCCTGCGCGGCCACGATCTCGACCGTCTGGCGTCCGCCGTGGCCTCCCTGGAGACGGGGCCCGGACTACAGCGGATGCGGGAGGTTGTCGACGGGGACCTGGGTGCCCAGACGCATCTCGACGAGGTCCTCGCGAACCATGCCCGACTACGGTCGGGGATCGACTCGTTGCTCCTCCTCGCCGCCGTCGGGACCGGCAGCCTCGCCCTGATCGTCCTGGCCATGGCCGGCGGCGTGGCAGCCGATCGCCGACACGCGGAGCTGGCCCTGCTGCGTGCCCGCGGCGCCTCACTGTCCGGCCTGGCCGTTCGGCTGCTGGCGGAGACGGCGGTGGTGGCCGTGCCGGCCGGCGCCCTCGGACTGACCGCCGCACTGCTCGTCCTGCCCGATGCCCGCACCGCACCCGCCCTCGCGGCCGCCCTCGCCGTCACCCTGCTCGCCTGTGGCGCGCTCCCGCTGCGCGCCGTGGTGACGCACCGCACGGTACGGATGCACGACGGGCGGGAGGACCTCACCACCGCCCGGCCGTCGCGGCGCCGAACGGTGGCGGAACTGACCGTCCTGGTGATCGCGTCGGGGGCGGTCGCCGCACTGCGTCGACAGGGATCCGGCAGCACCGCTCTGGTGGCCGCCGCCCCACTGCTGACGGGCCTGGTAGCGGCTCTGCTGCTGGCACGCCTCCACCCCCTGCCGCTCCGTGCGCTGAGCAAGGCGACCGCTCGCATGCGCGGCCTGGTGATTCCGCTGTCGCTTGCCCATGTGGCTCGTGCCCCCGGCTTCGCCGTGCTGCCCCTGCTCGCCCTGCTCAGCGCCCTGACCACGGCCGCGTTCGGCGGCTCGGTCCTGGCAGGGGTCACGGCGGCCCGCGACCAGGCCGCGCTCCTCCACGTCGGCGCTGACGGCCGCATCGAGGCCACCACCGGTGAACTCCCTCGTGCCCTGCCCGACCGAGTACGCCGACTGCCCGGCGTACAGGACATGACGGAAGCAAGCGTTACCAATGAGGCGGAGCCCTCACTGGGCAGCCGGCCGGTGCAGCTGGCCGGTGTGGACCCTGACGCTTATGCGCACCTGTCGCACCACACGGGACTGGGGCCGTTCGACGCGGCGAGCCTCCGGCCGGCGGACGCCGGTACTACGGGCAGCACCGACCGGCCCCTGCCCGCGCTTGCCTCGACTCGCGTGGCCGACGAGTACGGCACCGGCCCCTACTCCGTCCTGCTCCCGGACGGCACCTCCGTCACTGTCCGGATCGTCCTGGTCCGAGACCGCACCCCGGCAGTGCTCGGTGACGACTTCCTGATCGTGGACCGCGCCGGCCTTCCCCGCGGCGCGGCGCGTACGACGACTCTGCTGCTGACCGGTGACGCCCTGAACGGCCGGGCGCTTCGCTCGGCGGCGGAAGGCACGGCGGCGAGCGTCCAGCTACGTGCCGAGCAACGCACGCGACACGTCGAATCACCGCTACAGTCCGGCGCGGAACGCCTGTACGGTGTCGCGGTCGCCGCTGGCGCCGGGTTCGCGGTCCTGGCGCTCGTGCTGACCGTGCTGCGCACCGCGCCCGAACGCAGCGCCCTGCTCGCCCGATTGCGCACGATGGGCATGACCCGGGCTCAGGGCCGCCGACTTCTGATCCTCACGGCCCTCCCGCAGGCGTTCCTGGCCGCGGCCGGCGGCATGCTGACCGGCTGGGTCGGCATTCACCTGCTGTCGCCCGGCATCGACCTCACGACCATCGCGCTGGCATCCCCGTCCGCTCTCGAGGAGGCCGTGCTGCGCACCGATCCGCTCTCGCTCACGGTTCCGGCGCTCACCGTGCTGCTCCTGGCCATCGGTGTGCCCGCCGGCCAGGCCTGGTGGACCAGCCGACGTGGCTCGGTGCGTGAACTGAGGCTGGGTGACAACTAGACAGTGAGCAGCGCATCGAGACCTGGGCGCCGCGACGCCGGCCTGATCCAAACGACAGGGCCCCGCCCCCTCCGGCACCGGCCCGTGCCCCTCCGACCGCCCAGGAGCAGCCGATGACCAGCAGCCCGACCTTCCACGAGCTCGCCGACCGTGCCCTCGCCGCGCGCAACGCCGCGGCCTACGGTCACGACGCCCTGATCACCTGCGACCGGCTGGTACGGATCTTCTCCGCCGACGGAGTGGAGGTCCAGGCACTGCAAGGCCTCGATCTCCTCGTCCGCAAGGGAGAACTCATGGCCCTGGTCGGCGCCTCCGGCAGCGGCAAGTCCACCCTCATGAACATCCTGGCCGGACTGGACAAACCCACCGCCGGCGCGACTCGTGTCGCCGACCACGACCTGGTCACGATGTCCTCCAAGGAACGACTCGCCTACCGTCGCAAGACCGTCGGCTTCGTCCGGCAGCAGACCTCCCACAATCTCCTGCCCTATCTCACCGCCGCACAGAACGTCGCCCTGCCCCTGCGGCTGGCTCGCGCCCGAGGCCGGCGCCGAACCTGGGCCGACCGCGCCATGGAACTCCTCGACCTGCTGGAGGTAGCCGAATGCCGCGACCGTCGGCCGCACCAGATGTCAGGCGGCCAGCAGCAGCGCGTCGCCCTCGCAGTCGCCCTCGCCAACGATCCCGCGGTCCTGCTCGCCGACGAGCCCACCGGTGAACTCGACTCCCACACCGCCGAACAGGTCTTCGCCGCGTTCCGCACCGCCAACGAGGAGTTGGGGACCACCATCGTGATCGTCACGCACGATCAGTCCGTCGCCGGAGAGGTCCGCCGTACGGTCGCCATCCGGGACGGCCGCACGGCGACGGAAGTCCTGCGCCACAGCGAAGTCGACTCCGCCACCGGCCAGGAGAACCTGGTTGCCCGCGAATACGCCATGCTCGACCGGGCCGGCCGCCTCCAGCTCCCCGCCGAGTACACCCGGGCCCTGGGGATGCGCGACCGCGTCGCTTTGGAACTGGAACCCGACCACATCGCCGTCCGCCCGGACGACCCCCGGAACGGCCGTCACGGCCAGGGCTCAGCTGAGGAACAGCCGGGGCTCTGAGACGAACCGAGTACATCCGGTCCGCCGACTCCGACGCGGCCTGATGCCGGACCTCGTGTCTGCGGTGTGATGCGGACGACTGGGCTAGGACTCGGCGATCTGGCCGTCCTTCAGCTCCAGCACACGATCGGCAAGGTCGAGAAGTGTCGTGTCATGGGTGGCCACGAGAGCAGTGATCCGCTCGCTGCGGACGACCGCGCGCAGCAGCTCCATCACGGAGTGCCCGGTCTCCGCGTCCAACTGGCCGGTCGGCTCGTCGGCGATGAGAATCGAGGGACTGTTGGCCAGGGCGCGGGCGATGGCGACCCGCTGGCGCTGCCCGCCCGACAACTCACCCGGGCGCTGCGCGGCGTGGTCCGCGAGCCCCACGAGGGACAGCAGCAGTTCGACGCGCTCCCGCCGCTCACGCGGGTCCGCCCTGCGCAACCGCAGCGGTATGCCCACGTTTTCGGCAGCCGTGAGGATAGGGATGAGCCCGAACGACTGGAAGACGAAGCCGATGCGCTCCCGGCGCAGCGCGAGGAGGGCGTCCTCACCCTGGTCCCGAAGGTGCAGCCCGTCGATGGTGACGCGTCCGCCGTCCGGTTCGTCCAGTCCACCCACGATGTTGAGCAAAGTGGTCTTGCCCGAGCCCGAGCGTCCCTTGACAGCGACGAGTTCCCCCCGAGGGACCTCGAAGGAAACGCCACGCAGGGCATGCACGGCGCTGGCACCTCGACCGTACGACTTGTGCACATCCGCCACCCGCAGCATGGCTGCGGTCACCGCCTGGCCCATCACGCCCCCGTATGCTCCGCTGTCTCCGAAGCGCGCCAGTATCTCACCCCGGAGAACAACCGGCAAAGCATGATGTGCTACGGCGCTTCCGTTGTCACGCGTCGGACCCTCCGACGAGTGACGGTGTGTCAAGGAAGCGGTGTGTCAAGGAAGCGGTGCCCCCGGTGGGGCATGTCGGCGATCGCCGTCCCGGTCTCGGCCGCAGGCGCTTGGGAGCTGTGCCAGGGCGAATTGGGCGGTCGCGATGTGGACGGCTGCGGTGTCCGAACCCGCGGTGCCCCGCCGCAGGAGGCAATTGCTTTCCCCCTGGGCCCGGCCGTGGTGGACGAACGCGATGAGCGGGCGCCGGCCGAAGGTCCAGCTCGTGTCCGACGCCGCGGCCGCCGCCGTCCCGCTGGGACGAGGCGCTTGCCGTCGTGGCTCCGCACGTGGGGGCCGTTGCCTGCCGGACGAACCGGACCCCGGTCGACCGCACGACGTCCGGCCGCGATCGTCGAGTGCGCCTCTTCGCCCACGCACCAGCGCCGAGGCGATGGTCCGGCCCGGCGCCCCGGGCTGCTGTTCAGGCCGTGCTCAGCGGCCGCGCCCGGGCCCGCGCCAGAACTGGCGACCGTCCGGTGCGGAACGCCCGGATGTTCAAACTCGCCAAGGACTCCGCGGCCAAGGCTCGCACCCAGGCGATCAACCACCTCCCCGATCCGACTTCCCGGTGCGAGATACTCTCCCGATGAGTTCACGCACTTCCCCGATCAGCCGGCCGATCACGATACGGAGGGCCGTCGCGCGGGATGCCAAACGGCTCACGCGGCTCGTGCGTGGCTCAGGCGCCTACGCGGGTAAGTACGCAGCCGCAGTCGCGGGCTACCGGGTCGGGCCTGATTACATCGAGGCCCACCGCGCCTTCGTAGCCGTCGGCGCCGACGAGCATGGAGGCCGGGTCCTCGGGTTCTACTCGCTCGTCCTCGCTCCACCGGAGCTCGACCTGCTGTTCGTCGCCGACGAAGCGCAAGGACGGGGTATTGGACTACTGCTCGTCGCGCATATGCAGTCCGAGGCCCGTGCCGCCGGGCTCGACCGCGTCAAGGTCGTGTCGCATCTTCCCGCCGAGGGCTTCTACCACCGCGCCGGCGCAGTGCGGACCGGGACCGCGCTCGCGAACCCGCCCGCCGTGCCGTGGGACCGTCCCGAATTCGAGTTTCGCATTTCTTCGGAATGATCCGGTTTGCCGGTTTGTAGGGTACCCGGCTTCGCCTGCATGGTGGCCGACATGCAGGAGCCGCTGGACGCCGCGCGTTCCGTGTGTGCCGTCGCCTCTGCCCTGGTGGGGGGAACGCCTGCGCCAGTGGTGGGGGAGGCGCAGTATGGCCTATCCGGGGGACGAGCGAAGCGGCAGCCCGGGGGTGATGTCAGTGCAGCAGTCATCTCCGGAGGGTGAGTCTCGGCAGCTGCATGCTCCCCGGCGACGCGTAAGTGATCCGGTGTCGCGCTCGCAGACGGTCTCGACGACGACTTGCTCCGTGCCGACGCGGGCGTGATCCGACACGGCGGTTCACGTCGTCGGAACTTCCTCCGCGCTGGAAATCGACGAGAACGGGGCCCGTGATCGTCGAGTACAAGCGGGCTGTGGACGCGAGTTTTGGCACCCGGCTTGCTGAGGGGGCGCGGTCACGCCGGCGCCGATCGGCGGTGTGATGCCATGCGGCCGCCCCGGTGTTCCTCATGGCGCTCCGGCTCGCCCGCCAGGATCGAGGCATCTGTGGATGTGGGGTTGGCCACCTGTGACTGATCTTCTCCTTGCGCCCGCCGCTGCCGCCCCTCACGGATTGTGCTTAGGTTAGGCTAACCTGTGCGGCGTGCGAGCAGGTGAAGAGAGCTCCGCGGCGGTGAGCGTCCGCGGTCATGAACTTTCAGCCACGGGAGTCACCGTGGCGTACGACGGCGTCGACGTCGTGCACGGTGCGTCGGTGACGCTGCTGCCTGGCGAAGTGACCGTGCTGGTGGGGCCGAACGGCAGCGGGAAGTCGACACTCCTGCGGACGCTCGCGCGACTGCACCGACCCAGGACCGCCACGCTCGTCATCGACGGCACGGACGGCCTGGCGTTGACCGCCCGTGAGTTCTCGCGCCGGGTGGCCCTGTTGACGCAGGGCCGTCCCACGCCCAGCGGGCTGACCGTGCGAGATGTCGTCGAGTTCGGCCGCTACCCGTACCGAGGGCGCTGGGGCACGGCGGACCCGGACGGCCGGGCCGCGGTGGATCGCGCGCTGGCCATGACGGGCGTCGCCGACCTCGCCGAGCGCGGCGCCGAGCGCCTGTCCGGCGGACAGCTCCAGCGCGTGTGGCTCGCGAGCTGTCTCGCCCAGGAGACCGGCGTACTGCTCCTCGACGAGCCGACGACCTACCTCGACCTGCGCTACCAGATCGAACTCCTCGATCTCGTCCGCGACTTGGCGGACGACCACGGGATCGCCGTCGGTGCCGTTCTGCACGATCTCGATCAGGCCGCGGCCCTCGCCGACCGGATCGTGTTGCTGCACGAGGGGCGGATCGTCGCGGACGGTCTGCCTGACGACGTCCTGACCGCTGAGCGGCTCACGGACATCTACGGCATCCGCATCGAGGTCGGCACCGACCCCCTGACGGGCCGGCTGCGCACCCGCGCGATCGGCCGGCACCACACGCGAAGCGAAAGGCTCATCACACCCTCATGAGACGCCTGATGACGACCGCGGCGGCCGCCACTGCCGCGGCGCTCACCCTGACCGCCTGCGGCACGACCGAGCCCGCCGCCGACAGCGACGACGCGAAGAAGAAGGCGGGCGAGGCCGTCACACTCACCGACGCCTCCGGTCAGAAGGTCGAACTCGACGGGCCGGCAAAGAAGGTCGTCGGCACCGAGTGGCACGAGGTCGAGCTGCTGATATCGCTGGGTGTCGACCCGGTCGGCGTCGCCGACGTCAAGGGCTACAAGACCTGGGACCAGGCAGTGCCGCTGAAGAACGAGCCCGAGGACATCGGCACCCGCGGCGAGCCCAGCATGGACACCATCGCCGCCCTGAAGCCGGACCTCATCGTCGCCAGCACCGACCTGCCCCCGGCCGCGGTGAAGCAGCTGCGCAAGGTCGCCCCGGTCGTGGAGGTGCAGTCCGCCAACGCCTCCGACCCCCTGGGGCAGATGAACAAGAACCTCGACCTCCTCGCGCAGGCGACCGGCACCACCGAGCAGGCCGAGAAGCTCAAGAAGGACTTCGACGCCAAGGTCACCGAGGGCAAGCAGGCCCTTGCCGACGCCGGGCTCGGCGGCGCCAAGTACGCCTTCGCCGACGGCTACGACATCTCCAACCAGGTCTCCATCCGGCCGTTCACCAGCGGCTCGCTCATCGGCGCTGTCAACGAGCAGCTTGGCCTGGAGAACGACTGGACGGTCAAGGGCGACAAGGACTACGGGCTCGGCACCACCGACGTCGAGGGGCTCACCAAGCTCAGCGACGACGTGAAGTTCGCCTACATCGGCAACGACGGGGACAAGAGCAGCACCCCGTTCACCGACGCCCTGGCCAAGGACAAGGTGTGGACCTCGCTGCCGTTCGTGAAGAAGGGCAATGTGCACCGACTGCCCGACGGCATCTGGATGTTCGGCGGGCACGAGTCGATGGGCAAGTACATCGACTCCGTCGTCGCCGAGCTGACGAAGTAACACCATGGCCGTCACCGCGACAACCCCCGCCACCCGTCCGTCGGAGGTCACGCCCCGGACGGGCGCGGCCGCGGTGACGGCCGCTCTGTTCCTGCTGCTCGGCGCCCTCGCGGTCGTCGACATCACCCAGGGCACCGCCGCCGTCGGCGCGGGCGAGGTGTGGAAGGCCCTCACCGGCCGCGCCGACCCGGCCGACTCCTCCGTCGTCATCGCCTCCCGGCTGCCGAGGATGACCGCCGGGCTCCTGGTCGGGGCCATGCTCGGGATGGCGGGTGCCGCTTTGCAGGCGGTCAGCCGCAACGTCCTCGCCTCGCCCGACACCCTCGCCGTGAACGCCGGCTCCTACCTGGCTCTCGGGCTGGTCGCCGTCACCGGCGCCTCCCTGCCGCTGCTCGCCTCCTCCGGCGTCGCACTCGTCGGCAGCCTCGCCGCGGCGGCCGTCGTACTCGGCCTGTCGGGCCTGGGCACGGGCACCGTGCGCCTCGTGCTCGCCGGCACCGCCCTCATGCTCGGCCTCAACGCCGTCACCGAGGGGCTGCTCCTGCTCTTCCCGGAGGAGACTCACGGGCTCTACCAGTGGAACCAGGGCAGCATCGGCCAGAACGGTTTCGACGGCGTGCTCCAGATGGCGCCCATCGGCCTCGCCGGCCTCCTCGGGCTGCTGCTGGTCGCCCGCCGGGTCGACGCTCTCGCCCTGGGCGACGAAGCCGCCCGCGGCATCGGTGTCCCGGTCCGTGCCACCCGGATCACGGCGGTCGTCCTCGCGTCGCTGCTCTCCGCGGCGGCCGTCACCCTCAGCGGACCGATCGGCTTCGTCGGCCTGTGCGCCCCCGCCCTCATGCGCTCCCTCGCCCGCAGGTTCCGTGCCTTCGCGCGATCACGGGCGAGCCTTCCGGTCACCGGCCTCATCGGTGCGGCTCTGGTGCTCGGCTCGGACGTGCTCCTGAGATCCCTCGTGCCGGGCGACCTCGCGGTCGCCGTGCCGACGGGCGTGGTCACCAGCCTCGTCGGTGCCGTGTTCCTGATCGTCATGGCCGTCCGGCTGAAGGACACCGCGGCCTCCGCCGCACCCGACCGGCTGCGCATCCGAAGTCGGACTGTCTTCGTCACCGTCACCGCCGTCCTGGCGGTGGCGCTCGTCGGTGTGACGATCGCCGCCGTGCTGCTGGGTGACGCCAAACTGCTGCTGGGCGATGTCGTGAACTGGGCGCAGGGCAGGGCCGGCCAGACCGTGTCTTTCGTGCTCGACACCCGGGTGCCCAGGGTCCTCGCGGCACTCCTCGCGGGCGCCGCACTCGCCCTGTCCGGGACACTCATCCAGGCCGTCACCCGCAATCCGCTCGCCGAACCCGCCGTCCTCGGTGTCTCCGGCGGAGCCGCGCTCGGCGCCGTACTCCTGGTGACGACCGTGCCCCTGGCCGACTCGTGGGGCCTGGCGGGCGCGGCGTTCGCGGGCGCCGCGGTCAGCTCCGTCATCGTCTTCGGCCTCGCCGCCCGGGGCGGCTTCCAGCAGAACCGGCTCGTCCTCGTCGGCATCGGCGTGGCCACCGCCGCCACCGCTCTGATCAGCCTGCTGATCGTCCTCACTGACCCGTTCAACGCGGTCAAGGCCCTCACCTGGCTGTCCGGCTCCACCTACGGACGGACCCTGCCGGACGTCGCGCCGCTCGCGGCCGTCCTCGTCCTGGGGTTGGTCGTCGCGGTGCTGCGACGCGCGGAGCTCGACCTCGTGTCGCTCGACGAGGACACCCCCAGGCTCCTCGGACTCGACCTGACACGGGGGCGCCTCGGCTTCCTCGTGGTGAGCGTCCTGCTGAGCGCCACCGCCGTCGCCGCCGCGGGCACGATCGGCTTCGTGGGGCTCGTCGCCCCGCACGCGGCCCGGGCCCTGGTGGGCCGTCAGCACGTCCGGGTGGTTCCGGTGGCCGTGCTGCTCGGCGCCGGCCTGGTGTGCACCGCGGACCTGCTGGGCCGCACCGTCATCGCACCGGCCCAGCTCGGCGCCGGCATGGTGACCGCGGTGATCGGCACGCCGTACTTCCTCTACCTGCTGGTGCGCAGCCGCCGTCAGCCCTGACGGTGCAGCCGGCGGCGGGCGACGAGTTCGACGGTCAAGGCCACGGACAGCGCCTCGACGGCCAGCAGTGCGATGAGGACGAAGACCTGGACGGCGCCGGCGAGGACGGGGGAGGCGCCGGACAGGAGCATGCCGACGAAGGCGCCCGGCAGTGTGACCAGGCCGACCGTACGGGTCTGGTCCAGGGCGGGCAGGAGAGCGTCAGAGGCGGCACCCCGGGCCACTTCCAGGTGCGCGTCGCGTTCCAGGAAGCCCAGGGACAGGGCGGCCTCGACCTCGCCGTACCGCCCGGCGACCTCGTCCAGCGCACGCCGTCCGGCGAGCACAGTCGCGGTCAGCGCGCCGCCGATGAGGATGCCGGTCACCGGGACGATGGCGATGCCGGGCACGGTCAGCAGTCCGGACAGCACCAGGGCGGCGACGACCGGAGCCACGGGGGCCGCGATCGGCAGGACCGCCCACCACCATGTGCCGTTGGTGGTGATGCGCCGTCCGGCGGTGCGGGTCGCGACGGCGAACATGAGGAACAGGAAGCCGATCAGTGCCGCGGTGTGGTGCACGGCCCAACCGATCACCAGGGACACCACGGCCAGTTGCCCGGCCGCCCGTACACCCGCCAGCACGACCTCGCGGGCCCGCCCGTACGACTCGTCGGGCGAGAGCCGGAAGAGGGCGGTCACCGCGGTGGCGGCGAGCAGCAGCAAGGTGAGAGCGACGGCGAGCGTCGCGTTGACGGGCAGCAGCGTGTCGGCGGAGAGATGATGCACGTGTCTTGCCTACCCACGGAGCGAAGCGGGCGCCATGCCGAGGCGTTGCCGCCGCCGCGCGGACTGGGATCCGCACGGCGGCGACGTCCGGCCGGCCCTCGGGACCGCGGTGGGGCCGACAGGTCAGGGACGGTTGGTCAGATAGCCGCCCATGGAGGTGAAGTACTCGGTCGCGGGCAACTCCCGGCCGTCCTCCGTCCGTACGCGTGTGATGGCGAGGCCGTGGTTGCGGCCGGTGCGGGCGTCGGGTCCGGCGACGATCACCACGCCGTCACCCTCGCGGTAGAAGATGCGGCCGGGCGTGCCGCCGTAACGCCCCTCGGAGACGACGGCGGCCAGGACCTCGAGTCGCCGGCCCTTGTGGAAGGTGAAGGCGCTGGGGTACGGCTCGGACTGGGCGCGGACCAGGCGCTGAAGGTCCTCCGCCGGCCAGGTCCAGTCGATGCGGCTGTCCTCGATGGACCGCTTGTGGAAGAAGCTCGCCTGGGAGCGGTCCTGCTTGGTGAACTCCGTCTGCCCGGAGGCGATGAGGTCGAGCGCGCCGATGGTGACCGGGGCGATGAGGCCGACCGTCTTGTGGAAGAGGTCGGTGGCGGTGTCCGCCGGTCCGACCGGTACGGCCTCCTGGCGCACGATGTCGCCGGCGTCGAGTTCGTCGTTCATCATGTGTGCCGTGACGCCCACTTCGGGCTCACCGTTGATCAACGCCCAGATCAGAGGGGAGAAGCCGGCGTACTTCGGCAGCAGCGAGTCGTGCACGTTCAGTGTGCCGTGGCGCGGCAGGTCGAAGATGCGCGGGGGGATCCACGTACGCCAGTTGTTGGCCACGATGATGTCCGGGTCGGCCTCCTTGAGGCGCTCGAACAGCTCCTCGTCGTCAGGGCGGTTGCGGATCACGACCGGTACGCCGTTCTCCGTGGCCAGGTCGGCGACCGAGTCGCTCCAGATCTTCTCGTACGCGTGCTCGCTCTTGGGGTGCGTCACGACCAGGACCACGTCGTGCTCGGAGTCCAGGAGGGCTTGGAGGGTGCGGTGCCCCCAGGTCTGGTAGCCGAACATGACGACCCGCATGGGGTTCCTCCTCAGGGCAGGGATTGACCGCGGTCAGTAAAGCAAGGCTTACCTAAGTGGTCAACGGGGCGCGTTTAGGGGCGCGTTGACGATCAGTCGCCCCCGGCTGTCCGTTTTGTCTATGGACACCTCCACAGGGTGAGCTTAGCCTTGCCTAAGTTTCGGGCCGCGGCTCTCGGCGTGCCCAACTTCGTACTTCCCGATGCTCGACCAGCGGCCGCCGGCCCCACAGGGCGGCCGCCCCGCACGATGGGAGTGACATGGCACAGGCTCGTCCAGGCGACGCCCCTTTGATCCACGACCTCATAGGTATCGGCTTCGGGCCGTCCAACGTGGCCATGGCGATCGCGCTCAGCGAGCACAACGCGCGCGTCGGCAGACAGGAAGCGGTCAACGCTCACTTCTTCGAGCAGCAGCCGCGCTTCGGCTGGCACCGAGGCATGCTCATCGACGACGCGACCATGCAGGTGTCCTTCCTCAAGGACCTGGTGACGCTCCGGAACCCGGCCAGCGAGTACAGCTTCCTCTGCTACCTCAAGAGCAAGGGACGGCTGATCGACTTCATCAACCACAAGAACCTCTTCCCCCTGCGAGTGGAGTTCCACGAGTACTTCGAGTGGGCCGCCGAAAAGGTCGACGACATGGTCTCCTACGGCCATGAGGTCGTCGGGGTCACACCTGTCGTTCGCGACGGTGCCGTGGACTATTTGGACGTGACGGTCCGGTCGGGGGAGGGGCTCGCGGTCCACCGGGCGCGCAACCTCGTCATCGGTACCGGCCTGCGTCCCCTCATGCCGGAGGGCGTGGAGCGCACCGACCGCGTCTGGCACAACTCCGAACTGCTGGCGAAGGTCGACGGACTGGAGGGCACCTCGCCCTCCCGGTTCATCGTCGTGGGCGCCGGGCAGAGTGCTGCCGAGAACGTCGCCTATCTGCACCGCCGCTTCCCCCACGCCGAGGTCTGCGCCGTCTTCTCCCGTTACGGATACAGCCCCGCCGACGACAGCAGCTTCGCCAACCGGATCTTCGACCCGGCGGCGGTGGACGAGTTCTTCACCGCGCCGGAGAACGTCAAGCGGCAGCTGATCGACTACCACGGCAACACCAACTACTCCGTGGTGGACATCGACCTGATCGACGACCTGTACCGGCAGATGTACCAGGAGAAGGTCCTCGGCACCGAGCGCCTGCGCTTCCTCAACGTGTCCCGGCTGACCGACGTCGTGGAGAGCCCGGACACGGTCCGCGCCACCGTGAAGTCCCTCGTCACCGGCGAGGAGATGCCCCTGGACGCCGACGTCGTGGTGTTCGCCACCGGCTACAGCCCCGCCGACCCCCTCGGTCTCCTCGGCGAGGTCGCGGACCGCTGCCTGCGCGACGACGAGGGCCGGGTCAGTGTCGAGCGGGACTACCGCCTGGCGACCGACCCCGGCCTGCGCTGCGGCATCTACCTTCAGGGCGGCACGGAACACACGCACGGCATCACGTCGTCCCTGCTGTCCAACACCGCGATCAGGGTCGGCGAGATCCTGGACTCGGTCCTCGACCGGGGCCTCAAGTCCGCTTCCGACGAGGCACGGCCGGTCGTCGACGGGATCGGCACCGCCCGCTAGCCCGCCTGCTCCGCCCACAGGTTCAGCCCCCCCCCACACCGCCACGTCCTGCCGGTGGCGCCCCGCGCGACCGGCAGGACGCGGCCCGCACTGTGAAACCCCGTGAAAGGAAAGAACGTGTCCACTGGTACACGCCCCGTGCTGGCGCGGTTCGCCAGATACGTCCCCAGAGCGGCCGTGGCCGCCGTCGCCGCGCTCGCCCTGACCGCCTGTGGGGGCGGGACCGACAACTCCGAGTCGAAGTCCGGGACTTCGGCATCGGCCGACGCGGGCGCGAAGTCCGCCGCGTTCCCGGTCACGGTCGAGCACAAGTACGGCAGCACGACGATCGAGGAGGAGCCCAAGAAGGTCGTCACGCTCGGCCTGTCGGACCAGGACGCGGTGCTGGCGCTCGGCGTCAAGCCGGTCGGCGCGGTGGACTGGTTCAAGGAAGACCCCTACGGCAAGTGGCCGTGGGCCAAGGAAAAGTGGGGCTCCGACCTGCCGGAGATCGTCGGTGAGCGCGACGAGTACAACATGGAGAAGATCGCGGCGTTGAAGCCGGATCTGGTCATCGCCCAGTACTCGGGCATGAAGAAGGAGCAGTACGACACCCTCTCCAAGTTCACCAAGGTCGTCGCCCAGCCCAAGGACTACGCCGACTACGGGGCGACGTGGCAGGTGATGACCCAGCAGATCGGCAAGGCACTGGGCAAGGAGACCGAGGCCGAGAAGTTGATCTCGGACATCGACGCGCAGTTCAAGGCGGCCCGGGACGAGCACCCGGAATGGGCCGACATGACGCTCGCCGTGGCCGACAGCTTCGAAGCCGGCAAGTACTCGGCGTTCACCAAGACCGACCCCAAGGCGATCTTCTTCAACGAACTCGGTTTCAAGCTGAAGCCCGAGATCGACAAGCTGGCCAAGCCGGGCTGGAACGTCGCCGAACTCAGCGCCGAGAAGCTCAACGTGCTCGACGTCGACCGCTTGGTCTGGGTCACCTCCAGCACCGAGGCCAACGACCGGATCAAGGCCGAGCCGCTGTACAAGAAGCTGAAGGTCAACCAGGACAAGCGCGACCTCTTCGTCCCCTACCAGGACCCGGACATCGGGGCCGCGTTCTCCTTCAACACGGTCCTGTCGATCCCCTACGCGATCGAGGAGATCGAGCCGCTGCTGACCGCCATCAAGTGACGGCCGGGCGTCCCGTGACGGCGCACCGCTGACGCCGCCCGGCCACGGGCGGCGTCAGCGGTGCCCGTCGCCGGGCGGCATCCGCCGCACCGTACCGACGTACGACTCCCCACTGGCACCACCAGGGAAGGGCTCTTCCGAAGATGCTTGACGCCGCGTCGGACCGGACCTCCACCGCCGGAACCCCCGTCACCGGCGGGCAAGCCGGCATCTGGCTCGCCCAGCAGATCGAGCCGGACAGTACGGCCTACAACATCTCGTTCGTCCTGGAACTGCGCGGCGACGTCGACGACGCACGCCTGTCCGACTCCGTGCGGCAGGCCGTCGAGGAAGCCGAGGCCCTGCACGTCCGGGTCACGTCCGTGGACGGCGTCCCGCGGCAGACCGTCCAGCGGTTCACCGTCGATGTGCCCATCCACGATTTCCGAGCAGAGTCCGACCCGGAGCGGGCGGCCGCCGCGTGGATGGCAGCCGACCGAGACCGGGCCGTCGACCTCGCGACAGGTCCGCTGTTCGCCCACGCGGTGCTCCGGCTCGCGGAGGACCGCGTGCTGTGGTGCCAGCGCTACCACCACGTAGTCGTCGACGGGATGGGCGTCGCGCTCATCACCCGCCGGGCCGGCGACATCTACAGCGCGGCCGGACAGTCCCTCGCCGCGCCCGACTGGGCGCTGTCCCGGCTGGTCGCCGCCGACCAGGCGTACCGTGCCGGCGAGCAGCACGAGGCGGACCGTGCCTACTGGCTGGACCGGATGGCCGGCCGTCCGGAACCCGTACGCCTCGTCCGGCGCGCCCCGTCAGCGATGACACGGCGCCTCAGGCGCACCACGGAGCTGTCCGCGCAGGACATCGCCCGGCTGGGCGCCGCCGCCCGGAGCGCGGGTGTCCGGCCCTCCCGCCTCCTGATCGCGGCCGTGGCCGCCTACCTGCACCGGGCCAGCGGCGAGCAGGATCTCGTCCTCGGCCTGCCGATCGCCGCCCGTCTGGACGCCGCCTCGTCGGCCGTCCCCGGCATGGTCTCCAACGTCGTCCCGCTACGCCTGTCCGTCCACCCCGGTACCACCGGAGCCGTCCTCGTGGCCGACGTGACGCACGCGGTCGCCGAGGGCGTCGAGCACGGGCGGTACCGCGCGGAGGACCTGGCCAGGGACCTGGGGCTGACCGACGGCGTACCGGAGCTGGTCGGCCCGACGGTCAACGTCTTGCCCGGCGCCGGGGATCTGCGTTTCGCCGACCTCAAGGCCGAACTCCACCCGGCGTGGCTCGGCCCGGTCAGCGACCTGGCCGTCAGCTTCGCCGAGTACGACGGAGGCGGCGGCATCCGGGTGTACGTCGACGCGGACGCGGACGTCTGCGACGAACAGACGCTGCGGGACCACGAGCGCCGTTTTCTCAGACTGCTGCATGCCTTCGCCCAGGACCTCGACCGCCCCATAGGCCACATCGAACTCACCTCCGGCACCGAACGCGACCGGCTGCTCGGTGAGTTCGGGGTTTCTCCGCGCGAGGTGCCCGAGCTGTCCTGGCCCGCCGCGTTCGAGCAGCAGGTGCGCCGCTCGCCCGACGCCGTCGCGCTCGTGTGCGAGGACCGGGAGCTGACGTACAGCGAGCTCAACGGCGCCGCCAACCGCCTCGCCCGTCTCCTCACCTCCCGCGGGGTGGCCGCCGAGGACGTGGTCGCCGTGGCCCTGCCTCGCTCGCCCGAACTCGTCGTCGCACTGCTGGCGGTCATGAAGGCCGGCGCCGCGTACCTGCCGCTGGACGCCGACCACCCCCAGGACCGGATCGCCTACATGCTGTCCGACGCCGGCGCGCGAACGGTCGTCACCGTCCGCGAACTCGCCGGTGAACTCCCCGAAGCAGCCGGCGTCGCCCAAGTGCTGCTCGACGACCGGGCCACGGCGGACGAGTGCGCCGCTCTGGACGGCGCCGACCTCGGCCTGCCCATCGCCCTGGACCAGGCCGCGTACGTCATCTACACCTCCGGTTCCACCGGCCGCCCCAAGGGCGTCGTCGTCACCCACGACGGCGTCGGCAGCCTCATCGCCACCGCGACCGACCGGATCGGCATCGACGCCACCAGCCGCGTGGTGCAGTTCGCGTCCGTCGGCTTCGACGTGACGGTGTGGGACCTGATCATGTCGCTGTGCGTGGGCGGACGGATCATCGTGGTACCTGCTGAGCGCCGGGTCGCCGGTCCCGCCCTCACTGAGTACATCGCGCGGCACCGCGCCACCCACATGATCCTGCCGCCGTCGCTCGTCTCGGCGCTGCCGCAGGACTGCGAACTCCCCGACGGCGCCGTGCTGATCGTGGGCACCGAGGCGGTGCCGAGCGAGCTGATCGCCCGGTGGTCCGGGCGGCTGAAGGTCGTGGTCGCCTACGGCCTCACCGAGGCGACGGTCAACTCCACCCTGTGGCTCGCCGACCCGGACCGGCCGGGGCCCGCGCCGATCGGGCGGCCCGACCCGAACACCCGCGCCTACGTGCTCGATTCGGCTCTGCGCCCGGTACCGGTGGGCGCCGATGGTGAGCTGTACGTCGCCGGACGCGGACTGGCCCGCGGCTACCTGGGACGACCGGGGCTGACCTCCGAGCGCTTCGTGGCCGACCCGTTCGGCGAGCCGGGCAGCCGGATGTACCGAACCGGCGACCGGGTCCGCTGGGGCGCCGACGGCAACCTGGAGTTCCTCGGCCGCGCGGACGGCCAGATCAAGATACGCGGCCATCGCATCGAACCCGGCGAGATCGAGAGCGCCTTCATGGCCTGCCCCGGCATCGCCCAGGCCGCCGTTCTCGCCCGAGAGGATCACCGGGGCGTGAAGCGGCTCGTCGCCTACCTCGTCCCGGAGGCGGGCGATGCGGACACCGGAGCCGCCGTGACTGCCGCCCGCGCCCACGTGGGGGACACGCTGCCGGACCACATGGCGCCGTCCGCCGTCGTCACCCTGGACGGGCCGCTTCCTCTGACGCCCAACGGAAAGCTCGACAGCCGGGCCCTGCCCGAACCGCAGTGGACCGCCGTGAGCGGATCCGACGCGCCGACCACCCCGGCCGAGAGCGCGCTCGCCGCGCTCTTCGCGGAGGTCCTGGGTCTTCCCTCGGTCGGTGTCCACGACAGTTTCTTCGAACTGGGAGGCGACAGCATCATCGCCATCCAGCTGGTCAACCGCGCCCGGGAGGCCGGTCTCGCGATCACCCCGCGCGACGTGTTCCGGCAGCGGACCGTGTCCGCACTCGCCCGCGCCGCGAGCCAGTCCACAGCCCGTACGGCCACTGCGGCCTCCGCGGCCACGGTGGATCTCGACGAGGACGCCCTGCCGGTCTCCCCCCTCCAGGAAGGTTTCTTCTTCCACGCCCAGTTCGACGACCAGGCCGCCGACCTGTACGTCGTCCAGGAACTCCTCGACCTCGCGGGACCCGTCGACCCGGACCGGCTGCGTCAGGCGCTGCAACTCCTGCTCGACCGGCACCCGTTGCTGCGGGCCTCGTTCCGCCAGTTGCCCGGCGGTGAGGTCGTCCAGCGGCTCGCGGAGCACGTGACCCTGCCCTGGCGGGAGGTCGACACCTCCGAGACCGGGCTGGAGGAGCTGTTGGCGGCGGACCGCGCCGAGCGGTTCGACCTCGCCCGCCCGCCGCTGATACGGGCCACCCTGATCCGGGCCGGGCAGCGCCACCGGCTGCTGCTCACCCTGCACCACATCATCGCCGACGGCTGGTCGGTGGCCGCCCTGCTGCGCGAACTGCTCGCCGCCCACCAGGGCGAAGAGCTGCCGGAGCCGGCCGTCCCGCGCCCCTACCTGTCCTGGCTGGCCGGCCGGGACCGCGACGCCGCCCGTGAGGCATGGCGGCAGGCCCTGTCCGGACTGGAGGGACCGACCCGGCTACCCGAGTCCGTCCTCACGGCGGACGGCGAGAAGGCCGCCGCCAGGCCGGAGCACGTCGACAGCCTGTTGCCGGAGCGGCTCACCGCAGACCTGACGGCCTGCGCCCGTACCCACGGCCTCACCCTCAGCACCGTCGTCCACGGACTGTGGGGCCTGCTGCTGGGCGGGCTGACCGGCAGTCAGGACGTCGTGTTCGGCACCACGGTGTCAGGCCGGACCACCGACGTCCGCGGCTGGGAATCCGCCGTCGGCCTGTTCATCAACACCATCCCGGCCCGCGTGCGGCTCCAGGGCGACGAGTCGCTGATCGAGCTGCTGCTGCGCGTCCAGGACGAGCACGCGGCGCTGCTGGACCACCAGCATCTCGGCCTCGCCGACATCCAGCGGACCGCGGGCGGCGGCGAACTCTTCGACACCCTCGTCGTGTTCGAGAACCACCCGACCGCCGACCTGTCGGCCGACCAGGACCCCGGCGCGCTGCGCATCACCTGCACCGAGGTGCTCGACGCCGTGCACTACCCGCTCGCGCTCATCGTCCAGCCGGAGAACGGCCGACTGCGGCTGCGGTTCAAGCACCACGCGGCCCGGCTCGACCGGCCGACCGTGGTTGTGCTCGCCAACCGGTTCGTGGCCCTGCTGGAGACGCTGCTGTCCGACCCCGGCCGCACGGTCGCCCAGACCGGCCTGCTCAACGACCGGGAGCATGAGCGTCTCGTCGAGCTCAACGCCACCGCGCACCCGGTTCCCGACGCCACCCTCGCCTCACTCGTCGCCGCACAGGCGGGGCGCACGCCTGACGCCACCGCCGTCGTCTTCGAGGACACCACGCTGACCTACGCGGAACTCGACCGGCGCGCCGAGGCGTTGGCCCGACGGCTCCGGGCGCGGGGTGCGGGCCCGGAGCGGTTCGTCGCGGTCGCGCTACCGCGCTCGGCGGAGCTGATGGTCGCGCTGCTGGGCGTCCTGAAGGCAGGCGCCGCCTACCTGCCCGTCGACCTCGACTATCCCGCCGACCGGGTCGCGTTCATGCTCGGCGACTCGGGGGCGCGCACCGTCGTGACCACCGCCGAGGCGGCCGGGCGGCTGCCCGAGGTGCCGGGCCTGGAGCGCCTTGTGGTCGATGTGGTCGACCACGACGAGGACGTCCCCGACGTGCCGGGCGAGGCGGCCGGCCCCGACCACCCCGCCTACCTGATCTACACCTCTGGCTCCACCGGCCGCCCCAAGGGCGTCGCCGTCACCCACCGGGCGATCGTCAACCGGCTGGCCTGGATGCAGGGCGAGTACGGGCTCGGCGCGGACGACCGGGTGTTGCAGAAGACGCCGTCCAGCTTCGACGTGTCGGTGTGGGAGTTCTTCTGGCCCTTGGTCGAGGGCGCCACCGTGGTCCTCGCCCGCCCAGACGGCCACCGCGACCCCGCCTACCTGGCCGAGCTGATCCGCGCCCGGCGGATCACGACGCTGCACTTCGTGCCGTCGATGCTGGCCGCGTTCCTCCAGGTCATGGAGGCCGGGAGGACTGCGCCGGGCTGGGCGGCCAGCCTGCGCCGGGTGTTTTGCAGCGGGGAGGCGCTCACCGGCGCGGACGCCCGCCGCTGGCGGGAGTCGACCGCCGGCACCGGTCGCGGCGGCCCTGTGCCCCTGCACAACCTGTACGGGCCCACCGAGGCGGCCGTCGACGTGACGTACTTCCCCTACGAGGGCGCCGACGAGCTCGCTGTGCCGATCGGCCGACCCGTGTGGAACACCCGGCTGTACGTGCTCGACGCCTTCCTGCGCCCCGTCCCCGACGGCGTCCCCGGCGAGCTGTACCTGGCCGGCGTCCAGTTGGCGCGCGCCTACCACGACCGGCCTGCCCTGACCGCCGAGCGATTCGTCGCCGACCCCTTCGGTGCGCCTGGCGAGCGCATGTACCGCACCGGTGACCTGGTCCGGCGCCGTGCCGACGGCGCCGTCGAGTACCTCGGCCGTACCGACCGGCAGGTGAAGATCCGCGGCAACCGCGTCGAACTCGGCGAGATCGAGGCGGCGTTGACGGACCTGCCCGCAGTGGCCCGCGCGGCCGTGATCGTCCGCGACGGCGCCCTCGTCGGCTACGCCGTACTCGCGCCCGGCGCCGGGGCCCTGGACACCGAGGCCCTGGACACCGAGGCCCTGCGCGCGGCACTCGCCGACGCGCTGCCCGCGACCATGGTGCCGTCAGCCGTCGTGGCCGTCGCCGAACTGCCCCTGACGCCCAGCGGCAAGCTCGACCAGAACGCTCTGCCGGCACCGGAGGTCGCCCCCAGGTCCGGCGGACGCGCGCCGCGAGACGAACGAGAAGGCGCCTTCTGCGAGATCTTCACCGCCGTCCTCGGCATGCCGGGGATCGGCGCCGACGACGACTTCTTCGTGCTCGGCGGCGACAGCCTCACCTCCATCGCCGTCGCCACTCAGGCCCGGGAGAGGGGACTGACGATCAGCCCACGTGATGTGTTCGAGCACCGCACGCCCGCCGCGCTAGCCGCAGCCGCCACTCAGGAGGCCCAAGAGAGCTCTCAGTCTCCCGCCGACGCCCCGGCCGCCGTGACCGTCTCGGCCACCGACGCGGGACAGGCCGCGGCCGCCCTTCAGGCGATGCTGGCCCAGCAGGAACAGTCGGGCGCGGCGGTAGACCCCGCCCTGCGTGCGCTGCTTGACCAGCTGACTGCGGGTGCCGCCACACCACAGCAGCCTCCCGCCCCGCTCGGCGGACTGGAGCTGACACCGGGGGAGACCGAGCGCGTCGAGGCCGCCGCCGGACTGCCGGTCGCGGACGTCTGGCCGCTCTCCCCGCTCCAGGAGGGCATGTACTTCCACGCCACCTACGACGCCGGCGACGCCCTCGACGTCTACCTCTCCCAGGAGACGCTGGACTTCGACCGCCGCGTCGACGCCGACCGGCTGCGGGCCGCCTGCCGGACCCTGCTGGAGCGCAACACCAGCCTGCGCGCCGGGTTCCTCAGCGACGGCCTGTCCCGTCCGGTGCAGTTCATCGTGAACGGCGCCGAGATCCCGCTCGAGGTGGAGGACCTGTCCGCCCTGGCCGCCGACGAACAGCGCACCCGGACGGAGGAACTCCTCGCGGCGGACCGCCGACGCCGCTTCGACCTTTCCGCGCCACCGCTCGCCCGCCTGCTGCTGATCCGGCTCGGCGACGGCCGGGACCGGCTCGTCATCACCCACCACCTCATCGTGTGGGACGGTTGGTCCGCGTGGCTGTTCCTGGAAGAGCTGTTCACGCTGTACGAGCGGGCCGGCGACGCCACCGGTCTGACAAACCCGGGCACCTACCGCGACTACCTCGCCTGGCTGGACGAGCAGGACAACGAAACGGCGATCGAGGCGTGGCGTCGCGCGCTCGCCGGGTTCGAGGAGCCGACCTTGGTGGCCCCGGCCGGGCGCGACAGCGGCCCGGTGATCCCGGTCGACTTCGACGCCGTACTGCCGCAGGAGACCAGCGACCGCCTGCGCACCGCCGTACGACGGCACGGCCTCACGCTGAACACAGTGCTCAACGCCGCCTGGGGACTGGTGCTCTCCGCCATGACGGGTCGCGCCGACGTCGCCTTCGGCACGGCGGTCGCCGGACGCCCCGCCGAGGTGCCGAACGTCGCCGGTATCATCGGCATGTTCCTCAACACGATCCCGGCCCGCGTCGCCCTCACCCCGCACGAGCCCCTGCTCGACCTGCTGCGCCGGATGCAGTCCGAGCGCGCCGCCGTCATGCCGTACGAGTACGTCGGCCTCGGCACGCTCCAGCAGGAGACCGGCCACCGCCGCCTGTTCGACACCCTGTTCGTGCTCCGCTCGGCCGGCGGCGAGGAGCGGGCGGCCGAGCTGAGGCAACGGCACGGCATCACCGACGTGTCCAACGTCGACGGCACCCACTTCCCGCTCACCCTGATCGTCACGCCGGAGACCCGGCTGCGGGTCACCCTCGCCGCCAGGCCGGACCTGTTCGACGCCGAGGACGCGAGCACCATCCTCACCCGGTTCACGGCCGTCCTGGAACGCCTGGCCGAGGCCCTCGCCGACCCGGCCGCCGCCTCCGCCCGCACCGCCGCCGGAGTCGACCTGCTGCTGCCGAGCGAGCGCGCCGCCCTGGTCGCGGGCTGGGAGACCACCCGCGACCCGGTGCCGAACGAGACCATCGCCGACCTGCTCACCGCGCAGGTCGCCCGCACCCCGGACGCGGTGGCGCTGGTCTTCGGCGAACGCGCCCTCACCTACGCGGAGTTGGACACCCACATCAACCGGCTCGCCCGCCTGCTGCTCGCGCGCGGGGCGGGACCGGAGAAGGTCGTCGCGCTCGCGCTGCCCCGGTCCATCGAGATGGTGGCCGCGCTGTTCGCCGTACTGCGCACGGGAGCCGCGTACCTGCCGCTGGACCTCGACCACCCCGCCGACCGGCTGCGGCTGATGGTCGAGGACACCGGCCCCCTGTGCCTGGTGTCCACCACCGTCGTCGCCCCGACCCTCCGCGGCGACACCGGCCCCGTCGCGCCCGAACTCCTCCTGGACGACGAGACCGTGGCCGCCGAACTCGCCGCGCTCGCGCACGGCGAGATCACCGACGCCGAGCGCCCGGCGTTCGCGCACGACGTGCCGGACCGCCTGGAGTATCCGGCCTACGTCATCTACACCTCCGGCTCCACCGGCCGCCCCAAGGGCGTCGTCACCCCGTACCGGGGTCTGACGAACATGCAGCTCAACCATCAGAAGGAGATCTTCGACCCGGCCATCGCCTCGGCCGGCGGGCGGCGGCTGCGCATCGCCCACACCGTGTCCTTCGCCTTCGACATGTCCTGGGAGGAGCTGCTCTGGCTCGTCGAGGGCCATGAGGTGCACGTCTGCGACGAAGAGCTGCGCCGCGACGCCGAGGCCCTGGTCGCCTACTGCGACCGGCACCAGGTCGACGTGGTCAACGTGACCCCGACCTACGCCCAACTCCTCATCGAGGAGGGCCTGCTCGACGAGGACGAGGCGGCGGGCAAGCACCGGCCCGCGCTGGTGCTGCTCGGCGGCGAGGCCGTGTCCGACACGGTGTGGACCCGGTTGCGCCGTACCGAGGGCGTCTACGGCTACAACCTGTACGGCCCGACCGAGTACACGATCAACACGCTCGGCGGCTCCACCACGGACAGCGCCACCTCGACCGTCGGTCTGCCGATCCGCAACACCCGCGCCTACGTCCTCGACACCATGCTGCGGCCCGTCCCGCCGGGCTGTCCCGGCGAGCTGTACATCGCCGGCACCGGCCTGGCCCGCGGCTACCACGACCGGCCCGGCCTGACCGCCGAGCGGTTCGTCGCCGACCCGTTCGGCGAGCCCGGCGAGCGGATGTACCGCACCGGCGACCTCGTACGGCAACGGCCGGACGGCCTGCTGGACTTCCTCGGCCGCACCGACGACCAGGTCAAGATCCGCGGCTACCGCATCGAACTGGGCGAGATCTCCACGGCTCTGTCCACGCACCCGCGGGTCGCGCACGCCGCGGTCGTCGTGACGGAGACCACCGGGACCAAGCGCCTGGTGGGGTACTTCGCACCGGAGGACGGCACAGAGGCGGACGAGGACCTGATCCAGCGGCTGCGCGACCACCTGAAGGCCGGGCTGCCGGACTACATGGTCCCCGCCGCGCTCGTGCCCGTGCAGACGCTGCCGCTCACCGTCAACGGCAAACTGGACGTCAAGGCCCTCCCCGCCGCGGAATTCGCGGGCACGGCCACCAGCCGCCCGCCGCGCACACCGCAGGAGGAGACGCTGTGCGCGCTCTTCGCGGAGGTGCTCGGCCTGCCCGAGGGCAGCGTCGGCATCGACAGCGACTTCTTCGACCTGGGCGGCCACTCCCTGCTGGCCACCCGCCTGGTCAGCCGGGCCCGCACCGCGCTCGACGCCGAACTGGCGATCCGCGACCTGTTCGAGGCATCCACCGTCGCCGAACTGGTGGAGCGCACGGCACGCTCCGGCGGCGCCGCCCGCCCGGCGCTCACGGCCGCCGACCGGCCCGCCGAGCTGCCGCTGTCCCACGCCCAGCAGCGGCTGTGGGTCATCCAGCAGATCGAGTGCACCTCGGCCGCGTACAACTTCCCGCTGGTCATGCGGCTGCGCGGCACCCTCGATGTGGACGCGTGGCGCCTGGCACTGACAGATGTGACGACACGTCACGAGGCGCTGCGCACCGTCTTCACCGAGCGCGACGGCCAGGTGTTCCAGCGCGTCCTGCCCGCCGAACAGGCGCACCCGGTGGTGGAGCGCGTCAGCGCCGCCGAGGACGAGCTGCCCGGCATCGTCGAGGAGGCGGTCAACCGGCCGTTCGACCTCGCCACCGAACTGCCGCTGCGCGCCACGGTCGTCGAACTGGCGCCCGACGATCACGTCGTCGTCCTGCTGCTGCACCACATCACCACCGACGAGTGGTCGGACCGCCCGTTCCTGCGTGACCTGACCACCGCCTACGCGGCCCGCCTCGACATGGGGAAGGCACCCCACTGGGACCCGCTTCCGGTCCAGTACGCCGACTACGGGCTGTGGCAGCAACGGCTGCTCGGCGACCCCACCGACCCGGACAGCCTGGCGGCCCGTCAGCTGGGATACTGGCGTACGACGCTGGACGGCGCGCCCGAGGAACTGGAGCTGCCCGCCGACCGGCCCCGGCCCGCCCGCCCGGCGTTCTCCGGGGCCGAGTTGGACATCACCTTCGACGCCGAGGTCCACGAGGGGCTGAAGCGGCTCTCCCGCGGAACCGGCGCCAGCATGTTCATGGTGGTGCACGCGGCGGTCGCCGCCCTGCTGCACCGCATGGGCGCCGGGACGGACATCCCCCTCGGCGCGCCCATCGCCGGGCGCGGCGACGAGGCGCTGGACGATCTGGTCGGCTTCTTCGTCAACACGCTTGTGCTGCGCGCCGACTTGAGCGGCGATCCGAGCTTCACCGAACTGCTGGCCAGGGTCCGGGAGACCGACCTGGCCGCCTTCTCCCACGCGGACGTGCCGTTCGAGGCGGTGGTGGAGAAGCTCAACCCGACCCGGTCGCTGTCCCGCAACCCGCTCTTCCAGGTGATGGTCGGCTACCACGCCCGCACCGGCGACGGACTTCAACTGCCCGGACTCCAGGCGGAGTACGTGCCGTTCCGGATCAGCTCGGCCAAGTTCGACCTGGTGTTCAGCTTCACCGAGCACCTGGCCGCCGACGGTGACGGCGGCTCCCTCGACTGTCGCCTGGAGTTCGCCACAGAACTGTTCGACCACGAGACGGCCGAGCGGATCGGTGACCGGCTCCGCAGGCTCGTCGCGGCCCTCGTAGCAGCGCCCGGCAAGCCCGTCTCACGGGCGGAGATCCTCGCCGAGGACGAGCGGCGGCTGGTCCTGGAGAGCTTCAACGCCACCGTCCGGGACGTGGACGAGGCGTCCCTGCCCGCCCTGTTCGCCCAGCGGCTTGCCGAGCGGCCCGACGCCATCGCCGTGGTGGAGCGTTCCCGCTCGGTCACATACGCCCAGCTGGACGCGCGCGCCAACCGCGTCGCCCGGCTCCTCGCCGCACGCGGTGTCGGTTCCGAGAGCGTGGTCGGTGTGGCCGTGCCTCGGTCCGTCGACATGGTCGCGGCCGTGCTCGCCGCGCTGAAGCTCGGCGCCGCGTTCCTGCCGCTGGACCTGGCCCACCCGGCCGACCGCCTCGCCTACATGATCGAGGACTCGGGGGCGGCCCTCGTCGTCGGATCCGAGCAGGTCGCGGGGAAGATCCCCGACCTGGCGAGTGTGCCGGTGGTGCTGCTCGACGCCCCGGAGACGGCCCGTGAGCTGGATGCGCTGTCGGACGCGCCCGTCGAGGGCGGGCCGGTCGCCCTGGACCAGGCCGCGTACGTGATCTACACCTCCGGTTCGACGGGCCGCCCCAAGGGCGTGGTCGTGCCGCACGAGGGCATCGCCAGCCTGGTCGCCACCGCCGTCGACCGCATGGGCCTGGAAGCCGACAGCCACGTACTCCAGTTCGCGTCGATCGGCTTCGACGTCTTCGCCTTCGAGCTGTCGATGGCGCTGTGCCACGGCGGCCGGCTCGTCCTGATCACGGACGAGGCGAGGGTCGCCGGACCGGCGCTCACCGACTTCCTCGCGGCCCAGCGGATCACCCACATGATCCTGCCGCCCTCGCTCGTGTCGGCCCTGCCGCCCGGCTGCGAACTGCCGGAGGGGTCGACCGTCCTGGTCGGCACGGAGACGGTGCCGCCGGACGTGTTCGAACGGTTCGGCGCCACGGCCCACCTGATCTGTGCTTACGGCCTCACCGAGGCGACCGTCAACTCCACGCTGTGGCCCTCCCGCGAACACGGTGGGAAGCCCTCCGGCCGGGTGCCCATCGGCCGCCCCGACCCCAACACCCGCACCTATGTCCTGGACGAGCACCTGCGGCCCGTCCCGCCGGGCGTGGCGGGGGAGTTGTACGTCTCCGGACGCGGTCTCGCCCGCGGCTACCTCGGCCAGGCCGCCCTGACCTCCGAGCGGTTCGTCGCCGACCCGTACGGACCGCCCGGCAGCCGCATGTACCGCACCGGCGACCGCGCCCGCTGGCGCGCTGACGGCAACCTGGACTTCCTCGGACGGGTCGACACCCAGGTGAAGGTGCGCGGCTTCCGGATCGAGCTCGGCGAGATCGAGGCCGCCCTCGCCGGCCACCCGTCGGTCGCCCAGGCCGCCGTACTGCCGGACCGCGACGGCGACATCGTCCGCCTCATCGGCTACGCAGTACCCGAGGCCGGTGCGGAACTCGACCCGCAGGCGTTGCGCGCCCACGTCGCCGGGCTGCTGCCCGAGTACATGGTCCCGGCCCTGGTCATACCGCTGGACGGCCCCCTGCCGCTGACGCCCAACGGCAAGCTGGACCGCAGGGCGCTGCCCGCACCGGACTGGTCCGCGATGACCGGCGACGCCCGCCCGGCCACCGAGACGCAGGCCCGCCTGGCGGAGTTGTTCTGCGAGGTCCTGAAGCTGGACAGCGTCGGCGTGCACGACAACTTCTTCGCACTCGGCGGTCACTCCATGGCGTCGATGCGGCTCCTCGGCCGTATCCGCACCGAGTTTCGGGCCGAGCTGAGCATCCGCGACGTCTTCGACGCACTCACCGTCGCAGGCATCGCGGCCAAGCTCGACGGAGCCTCGGCGGCCCGGCCCGCGCTGCGCCCCGTTGAGGGGGAGCAGCCGGAAAGCGCTGTCCGGCCGGTCGCGCCGGTGCAGAGGTGGCAGTGGGACGCGTACCGCCGCAGCCCCGCCTTCGACCACGCACTCGTACTGCGCTCGCCGGGCGGGCTGGACGCCGACGCGCTCGCGGCGGCGCTGGCGGATGTGACGGCCCGGCACGAACCGTTGCGCACCGGGTTCGCGGAGCGCGGAGGCGTGCTGTTCCAACAGGCCGTCGAGGCCCCGGTGCTCGCCGTCGAGGAGTGCGTCGACCTCGACGCACGGTTGGCCGAACTCGCCACCCATGCACCGGACTTGGAGCAGGAACCGCCCGTTCGGGCCCGGCTGCTCACCGCCGAGGACGGCAGTCAGGCGGTCCTGCTGGCCATGCACTACCTCGCGGTCGACGAATGGTCGGTGGTCCCCCTGTTCCGCGACCTCACCACGGCCTACGCGGCCCGTACGGAGGGCCGGGCACCCCAGTGGGAGCCGCTGCCGGTGACGTACACCGACTACGCCCACTGGGCCCGCGAGGTGCTCGGCGACCTCGCCGAACCGGACAGCCGGGGCGGCGGGCAACTCGCCTACTGGCGACGGACGTTGAAGGACGTCCCGCGGGAATTGGCGCTACCCGCCGACCGGCCGCGACCTGCCGCGACCACCCAGCACGACCGGACCGCCGACCACGTCGGCTTCGTCCTCGACGAGGAACTCCACGCGGCCGTCGACCGGCTCGCCCGGGCGACCGGCACCAGCATGTTCATGGTGCTGCACTCCGCCCTGGCGGCTCTGCTCACCGCCCACGGCGCGGGCACCGACCTGCCCATCGGCACGATGGTCGCCGGCCGCACCGACGACCAGCTCGCCGACCTGGTCGGCTGCTTCTTCAACACCGTCGTCCTGCGCACCGACACGGCGGGCGACCCGACCTTCGCGGAACTGCTCACCCGCGTACGGGAGATCACGCTCAGCGCCCTGGACCGGCAGGAAGTCCCGTTCGACGAGGTCGTACGCGCCGCCGGCCTGCCGAGCCACGGCCCGCAGGTCATGGTCGTCCACCACGAACAGGCGGACCTGGAACGACTGGAGGGCGGCATGGGCGCCCTCCAGGCCGTCCCGACCGGATCGACGCGAGCGGAGCTGACCCTCAGCTTCTACGAACCCCGCGGTGACGGCCCGGTCCACTGCGGACTGATCCACGCGACCGACCTGCTCGGCACCGCCAAGGCACAGCGGCTCGCCGACGAACTCCAGGCGCTGCTGCGCAACGCGGCAGCCGATCCCGGGCAGCCGCTCTCGGAGCTGTTCACCGTAACGCCCACCACATGCGCGAGGAGTGACAACGCATGACCACCAACCCGTTCGAGGACCCGCAGGGCCGCTTCCTGGTCCTGGTCAACGACGAGAACCAGCACTCGCTGTGGCCGTCCTTCGCCGAGGTTCCGGCCGGGTGGCGCACCGCCTTCGGCGAGGACACCCGCGAAGCCTGCCTCGCCTACGTCGAGTCCCACTGGACCGACCTGCGCCCGGCCAGCCTGATCGCTCAGCAGGGCTGAACCTGCCGACAGCACGTCGCCGCCGGCGGAGAGACGCAACGCCTCTTCGCCGGCGGTCGGCAAAGAGTGACCGAAGAACTGACGCCGACCGCGCGTCACGTCTCCGCAGTCGTGTGCTCCGCGTCGGCTTCCGTCCCCTTGCGGCTGTCGGACCACGCGGCCCACAGCGCGGCGTACCGGCCGCCCGCCGCGACCAGTTCCTCGTGTGTGCCGGTCTCGACGACGCGGCCTTCGTCGAGGACGACGACGCGGTCCGCGGTCGCGGCCTGGGGAAGGCGGTGGGCCACCATCAGGCCCGTGCGGCCCTCCAGCGCCTTCAGGGCGGCCGTCTCCAGGACGCGGGCGCCCGCGCTGCCCGCGTCGGCGGTGGCCTCGTCGAGGATGGCTATGGGCGGGTCGGCCATGACGAGGCGGGCCAGCGCCAGATGCTGGGCCTGGGTCACCGTCAGCCGGTGCCCGCCCTCGCCCACGACCGTGTCGAGCCCTTCCGGCAGCGCCTCCACCCACTCAAGGGCCCCCACCTTCGCCAGGGCGGCCCGCAGTTCCTCGTCGGTGGCCTCGGGCCGGGCCAGCCGCAGATCTTCGGCCAGTGGCCCGGCGAAGACGTGGACCTCCTGGCTGATGAGCGTCACCGTGCGGCGGATGCCCGCCGGGCCCAGCTCCCCGGTGTCGACCCCGCCCAGCGTGATCGTCCCGGCGGACGGCTGGTGGACGCCTGCGATCAGCTTGGCGAGCGTGGTCTTGCCCGCGCCGCTCGCGCCCACCAGCGCGATCCGTTCCCCGCTGCCCACCTCCAGGTCGACGTCGCGCAGTACCGGGTGGCCGGGTACGTAGGCATGGTCGAGCGAGGAGACCTTGACCGAGCCGTCCACCGGCACGGCCCGGCCGCCGTCCTCCGGTTCCCCGGCGAGGTTCGACACGCCGATCAGCCGGGCGAGGCTGGCGCCCGCCGACTGTACGTCGTCGAGGAGGAAGAGCGCGGCGTTGACCGGGTTGAACAGACTGTGGAAGTACAGCGCCGCCGCGGTCGCCGTACCGATGCTCACCGAGCCGCCGTCGACCAGCAGGAAGCCGGTGACGAGCACCCCCGACAACCCGATGAACTCGGCGAGGTTGAGCCGGGAGAAGAAGCCGGTCACCGTGTGGATGCCGCGCAGTGCGAGGTCGACGGCCGACCGCGACCGCTGCTCCAGGAGGTCCGCGTGCACCCGGTTCAACCGGAAGGCGCGTACCGTGCGGACGCCGCCGACGCTGTCGAGGAGCTGGTGCTGAAGGGCGCCGGTCGCCACCCGGTGCTCCGCGTACACGGGCGCGGCCCGGCGCAGGTACCAGCGCGCGGCGAGGACCTGGACCGGCATGGCGAGGAGCGCGGCGAGCAGGAACCGCCAGTCCAGCACGGCGAGTCCGACGAATGTCAGGACGATCGTGAGGGCGGAGCGGGAGAACTCCGGCAGGGCCTGGCGCACGGACTTCGTGATCACGGAGACGTCGCCGGTGACGCGGGAGACGAGGTCGCCCGAGCCGGCCTCCTCGACACGCTCGAGCGGCAGCCCCAGCGCCCGCTCGAGGAACCGCTCGCGCAGCGCCGCGAGCACGGTCTCGCCGAGCCGGGCCACGAGCGCGCTGCCGACCGCGGTGGCGGCACCTCGGGCCAGGGCGACCACGATGAGGAGGACCATGGGCAGCATCAGCGCTCCCGTGCCCTTCTGATCCACCACCAGGTCGACGACGTGCCCGAGCAGGGGAGCGGTCAGCAGGCCGATGCCGGTGCCGGCGACCAGCACGCCCAGCGCCGTGACGGCCAGGAGGCGGTGGCCGTTCAGCAGGGCGCGGAGTGCGGCGAGGGTCGCGGCACCGGTGGCGGTCGGCAGGAGTGCGCGGTCCGCGGGGCTGGCTTCGCTCATCGTCTCTTCGGCCCGTCCTGTCTTTGGGTTCCGTCCTTCGTCGGTCCGTTCCGTGGCACTCACTTCGCTGCCGTACGCGGCCGTCATGCCAGCACCGCCGCGCGGTAGGTCTCGTCGGCGGCGACGAGTTCGGCGTGGCCGCCCTCGGCGGTGACCGTGCCTTCCTCGAGCACCACCACGCGGTCGGTCACCGCGAGCAGTGCGGGGCTGGTGGTGACCAGGACCGTGGTACGGCCGCGGCGGACGTCCCGCAGCCGGCCGGCGATCCTCGACTCGGTCACCGTGTCCACCGCGGTGGTCGGGTCGTGCAGGACCAGCACGGGACGGTCGGCGGCCAGCGCGCGGGCGAGCGCGACGCGCTGCCGCTGCCCGCCCGACAGGGACCGGCCGCGCTCGGCGAGCACGGTGTCCACGTCGTCGGGCAGCATGCGGGCCACGTCGTCGGCCGCCGATGCCGTCAGGGCCGGTTCGACGTCCGCGGCTGCCGTGTCGGCTCCCGCGCGCACGTTGTCCAGGAGACTGGTTTCGAACAGGGCGGCGTCATGAGGGGCGACCAGGATCGAGCGACGCAGGTCGTCGGGGTCCAGGTCGGCCAGTCGTACGCCGTCGAGTTCGATGACGCCCTCGGTGGGGTCCGTCTCCCTGGCCAGACAGTGCAGCAGGTCGTTCGCGGCCGCCGGGTCCCTGGTCACGATGCCGATGAGGCTTCCGGGGGCGATGTCGAGGTCGATCCCGCGCAACGCGCCGAGCGCGACACCGCGCAGCCGGACCCCGCCGGCGACCGGGTCGGGCAGTGCGGCGTCACCGGGTTCCACGGCTGCCGGCGCCGCCAGCACCTCGGCGACCCGGCGCGCCGAGGCACGTCCCTGGGCGAACTCGGCGTTGACGTAGGTGAGCAGTTGGAAGGGGCCGAGGAGGAACTGGGCGAGTCCCACCGCCGCCACCAGGTCGCCGACGCTGATGGTGCCGCCCATCGCCAGGTACGCGCCGACCAGGCCGATCGCCGCGATGAAGACACCGGTGAGGGCGAGGACCGCGCCCTCGTGCCCGGCCCGGCTGCGGGCGGCACGCAACGCCGCGGCCAGCGAGTCCTGGCTGGTGTGGCGGTACCGGGACACGGCGGCGGACTCCGCGCCCATCCCCTTGAGTACACGCAGGCCGGCGACGAGGTCGGCGGCAACACCCGAGGCGTGGGCGGCGCGCTCCTGCTCGGTCTCGCTGCGTTGCTCCAGCGGGCGGCTGATGCGGTGGCCCAGCCACAGCAGGGGCGGGATGCCGAGCAGCACGAGCAGCCCGAGCGGCACCGAGATACGCAGCAGCAGCACCGCGCTGACCGCCAGGGCGGCGATGGCCGCGGCCCCGTACGGCAGTACGGTCACCGCCGAGCCCACGCGCTTGGCGTCGTTGGTGGCGATGCTCGTCAACGCGCCCGGAAGCCGGTCGGCGTCCGCGCCGCCGCGCGGATCGAGCACCCTGGTGCCGAGTTCCAACCGGAGTTGGTGTGCGGCCTTTTCGCCCGCGCCCTCCGTGATCCGGGCGCCGGTCCGGTAGCACGTGGAGAGGACGAGGAAGAGGACGGCGAGGAGCAGCAGCCAGCGCAGCAGAACGCCTGTGGAGCCGGTGGCCACCGCTTCATCGATGATCACCCCGATGATGACGGGGACCAGGGCCTCGCACGCCTGGTGGGTCATCCCGAGCAGGGACGCCGTGACAAGGCGGCGGCGCTGGTCTCTGATCGCTCCACGGAGGACATGGCCCCCCGTTGGTCCTCCAGACGGCATGCGGTACCTCCGCGGATGGTCAGATGGTTAGGTAAGGCTACTCTAAATAAGTAGTTTCTCGATGTCGGCTGCGAGTGCTTCCGAGAGTCCATGGTCGACCCTCAGTTCCCGTTCTGGAACAGCGCGTTGACCCTCCGGTCGACGTGCGCTTAGGCTCACCTAAGTAACGCTCTGCTGTTCGCGTATCGCGCCGCCGCCAGGGGGAGTTGTCGTTGTCGGTCGAAGCCCAGGCGGTACCCGGGAAGCAGGCCACCGATCCGATCGTGCCCGGAACGCGGCGCTCGGTGGCCGCTCTGCGTGGAGCGGGTCTGCTGCTCGCCCTCGGTGCCCTGGTCCTGATCGGTCTCGTCAGCGTGTGGGTGGGCACCAGGGGCATCCCCTTCGCCTCGACCTGGAGCCTGCTGTGGCAGCCTGACGGGTCGGAGGTGTCGGTCATCATCCACGACTACCGCATCCCCCGCACGCTTCTCGGCCTGGTGGTCGGCGTAGCCCTCGGCCTGTCCGGCGCACTCATGCAGGCCCTGACCCGCAACCCGCTCGCCGACCCCGGCCTGCTCGGCGTGAGCCAGGGCGCCGCCACCGGTGTGGTCGCGGCCATCGCCTTCCTCGGGGTGGGCTCGGTGCTGGGCCAGGTGTGGTTCGCACTCGCCGGCGCGGCCATCACCTCGGTGGTGGTCTACGTGCTGGGCTCCTCGGGACGGAAACTCGCCACCCCGGACCGGATGGTCGTCGCGGGAGCGGCGGTGACAGTCGTGCTGTACGCCTTCGACTCGGCGGTGCTGCTGCTCAAGCCGCGCGCCTTCGACCAGTTCCGCTTCTGGACGGTGGGCGCCCTGACGGGCCGCTACTTCGACGTCCTCTACGTCGTCCTGCCGTTCGTCGCCGTGGGCCTGCTCATCGCCCTGGTGCTCGCCCCGTCGCTCAACGCCCTCGCCCTGGGCGACCAGATGGGACGCGCCCTGGGCGTGAATGTCGGCCGGACCCGGGTACTGGGCGCGGTCGCCGTAATGCTGCTCTGCGGCGCCGCCACGGCCGCGGTCGGACCGATCAGCTTCGTGGGCCTGGCCGTACCGCACGTGGCCCGCTTCATCGTCGGCCCCGACCAGCGGTGGGTGTTCGCGTACTCCATGCTGCTCGCGCCCGTGCTGCTGATCGGCGCGGACGTCCTGGGCCGGGTGCTCGGAGCCCCGGGCGAACTGCAAGTCGGGATCGTCACCGCGTTCCTGGGCGCACCTTTGTTCATCGCACTGTGCCGCCGTCGAAAGCTGGTCATGCTGTGAGTGCCGTACGGGAGGCAGGGACCACCGCCGCCGGCGAACCACCGACCCCGGGCGGCAAGAACACCGCGCCCGTTCGGGTCGTCAGCGGGTTCGTCGTCCGCACCGGACGAGGCGGCGTCTCGCTGCGGATCCAGGGACGTGCCGTGGCCGTGACGGCCGTGCTGCTCGCCCTGCTCGTCGTCGTCATGGGCATCAGCCTGACCACCGGGGACTTCGCCCTCTCCGTCGGAGAGGTCCTGCGGGCCCTGGCCGGCAGCGCAGACCCTGGCGCCGACTTCATCGTCAACACCCTGCGCATGCCGCGCCTGGTGACCGCGGTGTGCGTCGGCGCGGCGCTCGCGGTCAGCGGGGGGATCATGCAGAGCCTGACCGGCAACGCCCTGGGCAGCCCCGACGTCATCGGCTTCACCAACGGCTCCGCCGTCGGCGCGCTGGTGGTCATCATCGTGGTGCACGGCAGCATGACCCAGATCGCGCTGGGCGCGCTCATCGGCGGCCTCGCCACCGCCGCCGCGGTGTACCTGCTCATGGTCGGGCGGGGGATGCACGGGTTCCGGCTGGTCGTCATCGGCATCGGCGTCAGCGCCCTGCTGCTCGCCGTCAACTCGTACCTGATCACCCGCGCGAACTTCCAGGAGGCGATCGAGGCCCAGGCGTGGCTCATCGGCAGCCTGAACAACCGGGGTTGGACCCAGGCCAACGCCATCGGCCTCGCCGTCGCCTTGCTCCTCCCGCTCGCCCTCGTCCTGGCCCGCCGCCTGTCCATGGTGGAGATGGGCGATCTCACGGCGACCGCACTCGGCGTCAACGTGGCCCGCACCCGCACCGCGCTGCTCGTCATCAGCGTCTGTCTGGCCGCCTTCGCCACCGCCGTGACCGGCCCCATCCTGTTCATCGCCCTGGCCGCACCCCAACTCGCCCGCAGACTGACCGGATCCTCCGGACCCGCCCTGCTGCCCACCGCCCTCATGGGCGCCGTCCTGCTGACCACGAGCGACCTCGCCGTACAGCGCCTCTTCGCCCCCACCCTCCTCCCGGTGGGCACGGCGACCGGCACCCTCGGCGGGCTGTACCTGATCTGGCTGCTGGTCACCGAGTCCCGAAAGAGCCGCGCATGAGCAGGAACGAGCCGCGCATGAGCAGGAACGAGCCGCGTATGACAGGGACGACAGCGAAGAACGCCCCGGCGTCCCGCCTGCGGGCCGAGCACCTGACGCTGTCGTACGACCAGAGAACCGTGACCACCGACCTCGGCGTCGACATCCCCGATCACTCCTTCACCGTGATCATCGGCCCCAACGCCTGTGGTAAATCAACCCTGTTGAAGGCGCTGGCGCGGATGCTCAAGCCCAAGGTGGGCGAGGTCTATCTCGACGGCGCCGCCATCGCGTCGTACCGCTCCCGCGAAGTCGCCCGCCGGCTCGGGCTCCTGCCCCAGTCGTCCACCGCGCCGGGCGGCATCACCGTGGGCGACCTGGTGGCCCGCGGACGCTACCCGCACCAGCGGCTGCTCAAGCAGTGGTCCGCCGAGGACGAGGATGCCGTGGGCGAGGCGATGCGCCAGACCGGCGTACTCGAACTCGCCGACCGGCCCGTCGACGACCTCTCCGGCGGCCAGCGCCAGCGCGTCTGGCTGGCCATGGTGCTCGCGCAACAGACCCCCGTCCTGCTGCTCGACGAACCCACCACGTACCTCGACATCGCCCACCAGGTCGAGGTCCTCGACCTGTGTGCCGACCTTCACGCCCGCAAGGGACACACCGTCGTCGCCGTCCTGCACGACCTCAACCAGGCGTGCCGCTACGCCACCCACCTCATCGTGATGCGCCCCGGCGGCACGATCGCAGCCGTGGGGGACCCGGCGAACGTCATGACCGCCGACCTGGTCGAGGACGTCTTCGGCCTGCCCTGCCGGATCATCGACGACCCGGAGACCGGTACGCCGCTGATGGTGCCCGCCGCACCGAGGCGACCCGCCCTTGAGGACGCGGCGGCGCAGGGCGAGGGCGAGCCGGGCGACCCGCCCGCCACCGTGCTGGCCGACACCCAAGGGGGACACCGCTGATGCTCAGCACCCGGCTGACCAACGCACGCTTCCTCACCATGGACCCGGACCACCCGGTCGCCCACGACCTGGGCATCTGGCAGGGCCGGATCGTCGGGCTCGACGATGCCGTGACCTCCCTGCCCGCCCGCGAGGTGATCGACCTGGAGGGCGCCACCGTGCTGCCGGGGTTCATCGACGCGCATGTGCATCTGCCCTGGACCGGGTTCAAGGAGGTCACCCCGAGCATCGCCGGCCGCGCGCGGATCGACGACGTGCTCGCGGTCGTGGAGGAGGCCGCCTCCCGGAAGAGCTCACCCGACGACTGGGTGAGCATCGCCGGGTACGACCAGCGGGCCCTGGGCCGCCACCTGACCGCCGCCGAACTGGACAAGGTCAGCTACGGGCGCAAAGTGTTCATGATGCACGACTCCGGACACGGCTGCGTCGTCAACAGCGCCGTCCTCGACCTGCTCCCCGCCGACATCCCGCATGAGAACGGCTTCCTCGCCGAGGGTGCCATGGGAGCCGCCCGCGCGCTGCGCCTGCCGTACTCCCAGGAGGAGTTGGCCGCGGCGATCGGGCGCGCCGCCCGGACCTGTCTGGCCGAGGGCGTCACCGCCTGTGCCGAGGCGGGCATCGGCGGCACCCTCTTCGGCCACAGCCCCGTCGAGCTGGGCGCCTACCAACTTGCCCGAGAAAAGGGCCTGTTGCCGCTGCGGGTGCAGCTGATGGTGTCCGCCGACCGGCTGCGCCCGGTCGCCGCACACGACACCGACGGCATCCCCCGCGCCCTCGACCTCGGCCTGCGCACCGGCTTCGGCGACGACTGGCTCTCCGTGGGTGCCCTGAAGATCTACACCGACGGCGGCATGATGGCCCGTACGGCCGCTCTGAGCAGCCCGTACGAAGGGCTGGACCACGCGGGCCAGTTGCAGGACGACCCCGACGCGCTCGCCGACACGATCGTGGACGGCCACCTCGCCGGATGGCAGCTCGCCGTCCACGCCATCGGCGACCGCGCGGCCGACGTCGCCCTCGACGCCCTGGAGCGCGCCCAGCGTCTGCGGCCGCGCCCCGGCGCCCGGCACCGCATCGAACACGCCGGCCTGATCCGCCCGAACCAGCTTCCGCGCTTCGCGCAGCTCGGCGTCAGCGCGGTCGTCCAGCCCAACTTCCTGCGCTACTTCGGCGACGACTATGCGGCGATCATGGGCGAAGAGCGTGCACCGTGGCTGTACCGGGGCCAGAGCTTCCTCGACCACGGCATCACCCTGGTCGGCAGCTCCGACCGTCCCGTCACGGACGGATCCCCACTGCGGGCCGTCCAGTTCATGGTCGAGCGCGCCTCCGAGTCGGGCCGGCTGATCGGCCGGGACGAGGGCATCACCGTCGACGACGCCCTGCGTGCCTACACGATCGCCGGCGCCTATGCCTGCCACTGGGAGGACAGTGCCGGCAGCCTCACCCCGGGCAAACGCGCCGATCTGGTGGTGCTCGGTGACGACCCGCGGCGCGTCGACGCCTCGCGCATCGGCGACATCGAGGTGGTGGCGACGTATGTCGACGGCCGCGAGGCGGAGAATCTGGTGGCGTGAACAGGTCCACGGCATTCCCCCTGAGCTGATCGAGAGTCCCGGAGAGCCACTGTGCGCCGCAGATACGCCCGAGCACCTGGAGGTGGCCAGGCGGCACCGCCGGCCTGGCGTCACGTCTCAACGACGTTCCGCCCCGCCGCGGCACCTGGTTCAGTCCTGGCGGCGTGCAGCGGGATCACGCTGGGCACGGGCGGCAACCGGCGACCGCGTCGACGTCCGGTCGGGCATATCGCTCCGGAGCGGGCGGAGACATGGCAGGAGCGGGCCAGAAGCATCAGCGTGGAGTGAGAGGACAAGAAGGCGTGCACGTCTACGAAGCCGTGAACAGTCGCCGGGCCGTACGGGCGTTCAGCGATGAGCCAGTGCCCAAAGAGGTACTCGAACGAGTGCTGGCCACAGCGACGCAGGCTCCGTCGAGTGGGAACCTCCAGCCGTGGCATGTGTATGTCGTGACCGGCGAGCCCCTGGCCGAACTGAAGAGGCGCGCGACGGCCAGGGCACTGGCGGGAGACCCGGGTGATGAGCGGGAGTATCCGATGTACCCGGCCGAACTGACCTCGCCGTATCTGGAACGCTTCTCCACCGCGGCCGCCCAGCGGTACAAGGCGCTGGGAATCGAGCGCGACGACCCCGAGAGGCCCACGAAGATCGCCGCCTTGAACTCGGAGGCGTTCGGGGCACCGGTCGTACTGTTCTGCTACCTCGACCGGACGATGGGGCCCGGGCAGTGGGGGGACGCGGGGATGTACCTGCAGACGGTCATGCTGTTGCTCAGGGCGGAAGGGTTGCACAGCTGCCCCCAGGTGATGTGGACGATGTATCGCCAGACCGTCAGCCGGATGGTCGGAGCCGACGACGGGCTCGTACTGTTCTGCGGTGTCGCGGTGGGATTCGAGAAGGAAGGCGTGCCACGGCTGCGTACCGGGCGGGCGGACATGACAGAAACAGTGAGCTTCATCGGAGTGTGACCGCTCTGCACGAAGTCGCGGCGGGGCGCCGACCCGCGGTGAACGCGGCCGGTGGGACACCCATGAAGTGGCGGAACTCGGCCGTCATGTGGGACTGGTCGTAGTAGCCGGCCGTCGCGGCGATGTCCGCCCATCGGCCCACACCTGCCGCGAGCACGGTGCGAACGCGGTCGATGCGTGCGAAGTGCTTGGGGGACAAACCGGTGCCTTCGGTGAACAGGGCGTGCAGGCGGCGCTCACTGATGTGCAACCGGGCCGCGGTCTCGGCGACAGTGCTGCCGGCCAGTAGACGCGCCGCCTCTTCGAGCCGCTCCGACGGCTCCGGGCGGTCGGCCCATGCGTTTTCGAGAGCGGTGACCGGGTCGGCGGCGAACTGGTCGATGTCCAGGCCCGGTAGTTCGCGGAGCAGCAGGGCCCGGTCGGCGAAGTCACGCAGGGGACGGCCGATCAGGGCTTGGGCACGACCCGGCCGCATACGAACCCGCACGCACGAGTGGCCGGGCGCGGCGACGTGATAGGCGGCCCGGGTGCGGGGGCCCATGACGATCAGCTCGCGCTTGTCAGTGCGCAGGAGAAGCGTGGTGGCGTGATCGGGCACATCGACCGCCGCCGAACCGGCCGCCGTAGCGACATCGATCCCGGCCACCCACCGCAGAAGGGCAGGCGGCACGACGAGAGAACCCACGCGGCCCACGATAGTGCCGAAACTTCCTATCACGAGGTGTAAGAGCGCTGTCATCGTCGGGACATGATCCTTGTTACTGGTGCTACCGGCACCATCGGTAATCACGTCGTCCGTCTGCTCACCGAGCGGGGCGTACCGTTCCGGGCGATGTCCCGCCGCGAGCGGCCCGGCGGGGTGCGGGCCGACTTCGACGACCCGGCGTCGCTGGCGCGCGCGGTGGCCGACGTCGACACGGTCTTCCTCGTAACCGTGCCCCCCGTACCAACCGCGGACCACGACATCGCCCTGGTCACGGCCGCGCGGGCGGCCGGGGTCCGTAAGATCGTCAAGCTGTCCGCCATCGGCAGCGGCGAGCGGTTCGACGGGGCGACCGTCGGCGCGTGGCACCTCGCCGCGGAGGAGGCGATCGAGGCCAGCGGGCTCGTGTGGACGATGCTTCGCCCGCCGAGCTTCGCCTCGAACTTCTTGTGGTACCGGGCGCTTATCCAGGCCGGAGAGCCGATCCCGAACCTGGCCGGCGACTCCCGGCAGGCCATCGTCGATCCGAGGGACGTGGCCGCGGTCGCCGTCGCCGCCATGACCGGCGAGGCGCACGACGGGCAGCGGTACGACCTGACCGGGCCGGAGCTGCTGACGTTCGCAGACCAGGCGGCGATCCTGGAGGGAGTGCTGGAACGGCCAGTCAGGATCACCGACACGAATGCGTTCGACCAGTTGTCGACCGGGATGGTCACCGGGATCGGCTGGGCGCGCGCCGGCGGTGCGGCCTACGTCACCGACCACGTGCCGCGGGTGCTCGGCCGGCCGGCGGGCACGTTTGAGCAGTGGGCACGCGACCATCGGGAGGCATTCGCGGCAATGCCGTGACCGACCGCCGCCGACGGCCGCCAGGGCTCTGGTAGGTACAGCGCGTTCTCCATTGGTGCTTCGCTGGAGCTGGTACGCACGGTGATGACGGCATCCGTGAGGTCGAAGAAGGCGTTGATGACGTCGATCCGGCGTTCGTAGCAGCGTGCGAGACGGTGGAAGGCGTTCTGCCAGGCGTGGGTGCGCTCTACGCGCCGGCGCCCGGTGGCCCGGACGGGAGTTCTCTCGCCCTCGTGTGCACGGTGGTGTCGTCGGGCAGCGGGCCCAGGCCGTCCAGAACATCCAGGGTCGGGGCGAGCAGCGGCGAGTCATGGCAGTTCGCTCCGGCCAGGACGCGGCCCAGCGGGATGCCGTACCCGTCTGTCATCCCCGAAGGTTTGAGGCCCTGTTTGCCCCGGTCGACCGGGGAGCGTCCGGCGGCTTCCCCGCCTCCGGGCGTGCGGTGATCGGCCCGTCGACGGCGACCTGGTCCAGTACGAGGCCGACGATGCGCTCGTACGCCGCCTGGGCGATATGCCGGAGCCGGGTGAAGATGAGCCCGCTCTCGGATACAAAGCCAAGGAAGAGACCGGCTGGTCCTACGTCGTGCTCAGAGTCGGTTCTTCCCCCGCGACGTCGATCCGGCCGCTCGCCGTGCCGCACCGGGTCTTCGCAGCGCCGGACGGCGTTGCCGAATACCGTGTACGGACCTGGCGTATGCCCACCGGCGAGTACGGCGCGAAATGGGACCAGGCGCCACACGTGCGGCCGCGATCGAGCGGTTCCGTGCCCCCATGGCGGAGAGCGGCGGGCGTTGGGCAGGCGCTGAGTGAATCGGCGGCAGGAAGTGTGCGGCGACCTTCGACGGCCAGCTTGTACCGCCCGCGCGCTCGGGCCTGCGCGTCGGCTGCCGAGCTGGCCGGACAGGGGTAGGCGTCGCCGCAGCCCATGGTGATGCACACGTCGGAGGCCCGGAGCGCGTCGACGGTGAGGAGCTTGGGCTGTTCGGCGGTGATGTCGATGCCCACCTCAGCCATGGCTTCGACGGCGGCGAGGTTGACCTGGCCGGCGGGGGCCGAAGCGGCGGAGCAGACCTCGATGCGGTCGCCGGCGAGGTGGCTCAGCCAGGCGGCGGCCATCAGTGAGCGGCCGGCGTTGTGGACGCGGACGAACAGCACGGCGGGCTTGTCGGACATCGCTGGTCTCCTGGCCGTGTACGGGCACGGGATCGCCTCCGGGGGCGAGAGGAACCCTGTCTCCCTCAACCGCGTCGCGACCTGGACCGGGCGTCCTGACGTTGGCGGTAGGTCTTGCTCCGCGCCCGCGGCGCTGGCCTGGCGGCCGTCCAGACCGGCGGACGGGGCGGCGTCACGCAGTGACGCCGAGCGGCGGGTGCTCGAGCACGCGGGGCTTGTACTCGACCAGCTGGATACGGCCGTCGAAGGTGCGGTGCTCGATCATCTCGAGGGCAACGTCCGGATAACCGTCGTAGATGCGTTCTTCGCCCGTGGCCCCGGTGATCACCGGGAACATCACGACCCGGAAGCGGTCGACGAGTCCGGCTCGTAGCAGGGACCGGCACAGGCTGAGGCTGCCGATCGTGCTGAGGAGCCCCGAGCCACTCGACTTCATGGCGCGGACCGCCTCGACGGCGTCGTCGCGGACGAGCGTGGAGTTGGCCCACGTCAGTGGCTCCTCGAGCGAGGAGGAGAACACCACCTTGGACGCTTGCGTGAGCGAGTCGACGGACGCCTCTTCTTCGGGCCTGAACTCGTCTTGACCATTCGGGACCTCGCCCGCGGCGAAGCCCGACATCAGGCGGTAGGTGTTCGCTCCCATCAGGTAGGTGGCCTCGGGCTGCTCGCCGAGCCATGCGAGGTATTCCGGGCCCTCGAGCCCCCAGAACCCGGGCCATCCCTCTCCGGATGCGTGGCCGTCGAGGGAGGTGATGAAGTCGACGAGGAGCTCCGACATGGCGGTGTCCTTTCCTAGGCTGTCACGAGCTTGGACCGGCCGGGAGCCACAAACTCATCGGCCGCGCTGTGGAGCAACGAGAAACCCATGACGCCGCAGCCGATCAGGTCGGCGGAGCGGATCGGCCGCCTGCCCGGCGCACTGAGTTCCACTGGGACGACGTCGGGCATCCGCGGCGTTCTCGTCGTAGTGCTCCAGATGCTCGCCCGGGAGACCGGCCGCGGCCCCGAGGATGTGCCGCTGAAGGAACCGCAACCGCACTGGCATGGTGAGCGGGGCCCGGACGCGTGCGGGGGTCGGGCGCGTCACTGCCCGGCGAGGATCTGGCGTACAGCCTCGATCCTGGCCCGGACGCCCTCGCCGCCGGAGACCGATCGGGTGCGACGTGTCACTCGGGAACACTCCGGGCACCGGGGCGAGGCGGTGTCCACGCGGTAGCACGGGGGCAACCGCCCGCAGACGGAGCACAGGGCGACGGGGGCCCGTACGCACGCGAAGCACACGCCCGCATGGTCGCCGGTCCGGCGTATCTCGCCCGTACGACCGCACCGGGCGCACAGTTCATGGTTGGACCGGTCTCGGCTGTAGCACGATGCCTGCGGGTGCGGCGGCGCCGGAGGCCCGGCCGTGCCAGTGGACACGGACTGGCTTCGGCGCCACCTGCATGGCGGGGGAGGATGCGGCCGATTGCGTCGGCGTCGGGCGATGGCCGGCCTGGGAACGAGGCGGGCCCGTAACCAGGTCACAGGCGTACGGCGGGAGCGGTCATGGGCGCTGTGGCCGGGGTCGAAGGTGGTCCGGCGCCTGGCGCTGTCTCGCTGATATCCGGCCGCTCTTCACCCACTTCCAGGTAGGGGACTGTCGAACGAGTGGTGTAACTGGGGCAGTTGAGGGTCACTGACTGCCTGCGGAGAGGCTCACCGCCTCCCGCAGAACAACGTAGGGAGCCTTTGCCAACCTGAGGAGGGAGCCGATCGGTAAATGTGTCGCGTGTCGTCGCAGGCGCCGGGATACTTCCTCGGTGACTCTCACCGCACTGCCCCAGCCGTCCCAACTGCTGCGGCCTCGGGCTCTCGTGCCCGGAGACCTTGTCGTCGTCGCGGCGCTGTCCGGGCCGCTCGACGCCAGGTACGTGCCCGATCTCGAACGGGCGGTGGCCGAGATCGAGGGGATGGGATTCCGTGTGCGTCTCGCGCCGCTCCTCGAAGCTGGACGGCGCCGCTGGTGGAGCGCGGCGCGGCCGGACGAGATCGCCAAGGAGTTCAACAGTCTGCTGCGTGACCCCGAGGTGCGCGCGATCGTCGCGCACGACGGTGGCCAGACAGTATTCGGATACCTCGACCTGATCGACTTCGACGCGATCAGGGCCGACCCCAAACCGATCCTCGGCTACAGCGACATCTCCCTGCTGCACCTGGTGCTCTACGCGCGCACGGGCCTGGTCGGATTCCATGCCGACGTGGCCACGCCAGGTCTCGGCGGGCACTGGCAAAGAGCGTCCGCTGCCCGCCGGACGGAGCTGGGGAAGCTGTACGCGACGCTGCTGACCGACACAGAGCCGATCGGTGCGCTGCCTGCCAGTCCGTCGTGGGAATGCTGGCGTGCCGGGCGGGCCGAAGGTCCGCTGATCGGTGGGGTCATCAACCGCATCGTGCTTGCGCAGGCGACGCCTTTCGCGCTGCCGCTCGAATGCTTCGACGGCGCGGTGCTGTTCTGGGAGGAGCTGGGCGGCCAGGCATCCCACGTGTGGAGCTACCTGCAGATACTGCGGCACAGTGGCGTCCTCGATCGGATCGCCGGCATGGTCGTGGGCGTTCCGGAGGCGATCGACGGGCTCGACTCACCAGACGGCTCCCCGACCCTGGCCGAGATCGTCCTCGACGTCCTCGGCGACCGTGACATTCCGGTCCTGGGCAACGTCGAGGTCGGGCACGCAGGCCCGAATCTGCCGATGCCGGTCGGTATCCGCGTCGCCCTCGACGCGGAGGAGAGGACGTTGTCGCTGCTCGAACCGGCAGTACGTGCTCGCGGCGACGGGACCGGTCGGTTGAGCAACGCCGATCAGTGAGGATCTTGCATCCTCAGGCTGGGGCGGTCAGCTCCAAGGTGAGGACGGCCTTGACCAGGTCGGTGATGCGGGTGGTGCTGCACCGAAGCTCGCGCAGGAGCCGCCAGGTCCCGAGGGCCGCCATGGCTTGCTCGCCGAGCGCGCGGATCTTCGCGTGAGCGCGACTGACGGCCTTCTGGCCCGCAGGGAGCTTGTCCCAGCGGTGGCGGTAGGGAACGCGAACAGCGTGGCCGGCGCCTTGGTACGCCTTGTCCGCCCAGCAGATGACGCCGGTCGTGTCGAGAACGTCCAGTAGGCCGTGGGCACGGGCGGCCCTGATGTCGTGGACCGCACCGGGCAGGGTCGGTGAGGCCCGGATCAGCTTTCCGAACGGGTCGGTGAGAACCTGCACGTTCATGCCGTGCTTCTTGTGCTTGCCTGAGTGGAGCGGTCGGTCGGCGGCGATGCGATCGATGAGTAGCACGGTGCCGTCCAGGATGACGAACGCCTTGGCGGCGGCAGTGGTCATGGCCTGCTGCGGAGTGGGCGCGAGGGCAGCCGGGGCTGCTGCTGGGCCGAAAGGATCCACGGCTGCCGCTGGCGTTGTCTTCGGCAGGATGGCGCCCGTGTCATGCAAGCGCTCCTCGGGAGGGCTCGGCCCGCGGGTCTACGGCATGACGATCTGGGCCGGTGGCAGCGAGCAGTGCGCAGCCACGTCTTGGCCGGACAGGCTCAGTCCTCACCCTGCTTCACCCCCATCCCCTCAGCCTGTGCGCGAGGGGAGCACCTCAAGGACTGCCGTGACCATCGTGCGCAGCACACCGGGCCTCGCCGTGCCCATGCTCGGGAGCCCTGACATCTGTCAGGATCCCGCCTGCCTGCCTGTCTCCTACCCTTTCGCGCAGGACGCCCGGCACAGGGCGGAACAGAAGGGCAGGACATGAAGATCCTCTGGAAACGCGCACTCGTCACCGGAGCAGCGGGGATCGCTCTCGCCGGCGGAGCCGGTCTTGTGACCGCCTCGCCCGCGGCGGCCGCGGAGGGCAATGTGCTGCGGTGCAGCGCCTGGGTCGCGGACAATCGCGCCTACGGCGAGTGCTACAACCCCGGGACGCAGCTACATGCGTTCTCCGTACACGCCATCTGCGGCTGGTCCCCCGACGCTTACTCGAATTGGGCATATGTGTCGCCGGGCGGGACCACCACTGTCAGTATCGGCTGCGGCCCGTTGAGCAGTGGCGTCGGCGGCGTGGCGATCGAGTACGGCGGCTGAGCGTCCCGGGACGCCCAGATCCATCAGGAGCCCCCTAGAAGGTCGATGAACATCTTGGGTTCTGGCCCTGCCGCGTGAGCGGCAGGGCCGGACTCGTCATTTGGCGATGGGCGAGTGGGTCGGCGAGATGGTCGGGCCGGACGTGTGGGAGACCTGCCGGGATCTGATCCCGGCCGGGAGTGTGTTCGCGTTCCTGGCCGAGCATCACCGCGCACCCTTCGACCAAGAAGCGGACACAGAGCCTTTCCAACCTTGAGGGCGGGCGTGGTGTGTCAGAGCCCAGCGCCATCCACGTAGCCGACTATGACCCGAGCTGGCCCCGGCATGCCGCTAGCGCCATCGATGCTCTCCGGGCAGCGGCATCTGGGCTGTTCGTGAAGATCGAGCACATCGGCTCAACAGCTGTCCCGGGGCCGGCGGCCAAGCCCGTCATCGACCTGATGGCCGCCGTCCACGACCTCACGCACGCTGCGCCTTACCACGCGGCGCTCGCCGACCTCGACTTCCACCCGCACAACAACGGGATGACTACTGACCGGATGCTGTACGTCCGCGCAGATAACGGGGTCCGCAGCCATATCCCCGGGGGGTGGGGTAGCCGGCGTACACGTGCCGCGGCGGCGCAGGTCCCGGGGCAGGTCGGCATCGGTGGAGATCAGGTTCGGGTAGGGCGCCTTGTGGACGTGGTGGGGCGCTCGGGGGACTGCGTGCGCTCAGGGCCGGCACAGCTGCCGGTAGGGGATTTCGGGGAGGAACCTGTTCCAGGCGGCTGGGGACAGCGGGGCTCCGGCGCGTGCGCAGACCGTGTCGAGGGCTCGATCCGGATCGATGTCGTACTTCTGCCACGGCACGTGTTCACCGGCGGCGTACAGTGTGCCGCCGTCCGGGCTGAAGGCCAGGGACAGGATGCCGTCGCCCGGAGTGCGCAGCGCGGGGCCGAGAGGTTGCTGGGAGGTCATGTCCCACAGCTGGAGGGTGCCCTGTTCCCCGGCGACGGCGAGGGTGGTGCCGTCCGGGGAGAAGGCCATCGCGGTCGGTACCTCGCGTGCGCCGTATGTGGCGCGGGAGAGGGTGCCGGACAGTGTGCCCAGCGGCGTACGCAGGGTGCCGTCCCACAGGGACACCTTTCCCTGGTACGTCGCCGCCACGGCGATCCGGCGCGCGTCCGGGCTGAACGCGAACAAGCAGTCCATGCATTCCCCGAGTTCGTCGGGCAGGGTCTTGCCGTCGGACACTCTGATCAGGGCACCGGCGTCCGTCAGGAGCTTCGTGCCGTCGGCACTGAGCGCGCCGACTCCCTGGACCTGCTCATCGCGGATGCCACGGTTCGGCTCGGGCAGAGTGCGCAGCCGCTTTCCACTGCGGGTGTCCCAGACCTTGATTCCGCCTTCCGCTCCGGTGGTCATCACCTTCCGGCCGTCCGGACTGAGGGTCACTGACATGAACTGGATGTCCGCGTTCCCGGGGGTGAGCGCCGTGACCTGCCGGTTTCTCCTCGTATCCCACACGCGGATCCCGTCTGCGCCGTGCAGGATCGGGTCTTCGTCGAGGCCGTAGGAGAAGCGGTCCCCCTCGGCGCTCAGCGACATCGGCAGGAACGGGCCGTTTTCCCCGGCCGGGGCAGACCGCTCCAGCCCGGGAACGGTCGCCATGGCCTTGCCGCTGCGCGCGTCGAGCAGGGTGAAGTGGTCGGCGCGGGCGCCCTCGTGGGCCAGGGCCAGCGTGCTGCCGTCCGCGCTGAACGTGGCGTTGTTGACGGGTTGCGCACGCCAGGAGGAGGTAATGGACCGGCCCAGGTCGAGAGTGTGCACCACGGGTCGGGTGCCGGTCCCGCTTCCGATGTAGCGGATCGCACGGGAACTCATGTCGAGTTCGATGCCGCCGGGGACCCCGTACTCGTCGGCCAGTGCGTGGCGGAAGACCGAGGCCTGCGGCCGGTCAAGGCGCCAGAGCAGAATCTCGTTCCTGCCCGCGCTCGCCACGAACTTGCCGTCGTCGCTGAAGGCGTACTGCTCCGGGCCCGTCTGGCGGAGCATGGGCAGTTCCTTCCCGGAGGAGAGCCGCCAGCGCCGCAGTCCCTGCTCATCCGCCACCGCCAGGGTGTTTCCGTCGGGCGAGAACTGTATGTATTGCAGGGTCGAGCAGGGAACGTTCGTGCTCCACTCGGCAGCCGATCGGCGCTCCTGGCGCATGTCCCACAGCTCGACGTGATCGTCCACGGTGCAGAAAGCCAGCAGGCGGCCGTCCACGCTGACGTCCGCCGCCACCGCATGGGGGGCATCCGGGACGGAGAGCAGCCGCCGCCCGGTGCGCGTGTCCCACACCTCTGTGCCGCGGTCGGCGGTGTTGAAGTACATCGTCCGCCCGCTGCTGCTGAATCCTGTGGAGGACGAGGTGGAGCCGGAGGCAGAACGGGAGGGGCCGAAGGCGGGGCCGCGGTACCGTCCGGCGCGGATGTCCCACAAACGCACCTGCCTTCCGGAGCCCGTGGGGACGGCGAGCGCCGCGCCGTCGGGGCTGTGCTGAGGAGGGACGAATACCTCCGGGTCCGTGTGACCCGGCACGGAGGAGTAGGTGCCGGCCACCCGGCCCGTCTCCGCGTCCCACACCGTGATGCGCCGCTTCTCGTTCTCGATGCGGGTGAAGGTGCGGCCTCCGTCGCTCAGGAACTGCTCGTAGTCGTCGTCGGAGGTCGGCGGCTCGAACTTCGCCCGCTCCCGCTGCTCCAAGGCGCCCAGCAGTGCCGATTCGGTCTCCGGAGTATGGCTCAGTTCCCAGGCGGCGACGCTGAGTTGGAGTGCCAGCCGGGGGTCGGAGGAGCGCAGCCCGTCTGCCACGGTGGCGGCCCTGCGGGCGGCGGCGAGAACCCGCTGCTGGTCGCTCTGCTGAGTCTGCTGCCAGGCGACGATGCCCGCCAGGAGGGCGAGCACCACCAAAGCGGACAGTGAGCCGACCAGCGTGCGCAGCCGGCGTGCGGCCCGGGTCGCCGCCTGCCGTTCCTGATCGCGTGCTGCGGCGCTTGCGGTGAGGAAGTCCGCCTCCAGCACGGTGAGGGCAGTGCTGCGTCCGAGCGGGGCGAAGGCCTCCTCGGCGGTGGCCAGTCTGGTGCCTCGGTACAGGGCCCCCGGGTCGCGTCCGAGGTCGTCCCAGGCGCGCGCTGCCTCGGTCAGCCGGCGGTGGATGCGCAGCCGCTCACGGTCTTCCTCGATCCACCCGCGCAGCCGGGGCCAGGCGGAGATCAGGGCCTCATGGGCGACGTCGACGGTGTCCTCGTCGAGGGTGAGCAGCCGGGCGTGGGCCAGCCGGTCCAGGACCAGGGCGATGTCGTCCTGGGAGGCGGTGCCGAGGTCGAGTTCGCTCCGGTCGACCGGGCGTCGGGTGTCCGGGGAGCCCTCGCCGGGGGCGATCAGCCGCAGCAGGATCATCCGGGCCAGCTCCGCGTGGCCGGCAGAGAGGCGGCCATAGACCTCCTCCGCTGTCTGCGTGATCGCGCCGTGCACGCCGCCCGCCGCGTCGTATGCCTCCATGGTGAGCGTGCGACCGCGGCGGCGCCGCCAGGTCTCCCGCAGGGCGTGGGAGAGCAGCGGCAGGCCGCCCGGCTCGCCGTCCACCTCCTCCACCAGGCGGGCGGTCAGCTCACGTTCGACGATCAGTCCGGCCGACTGCGCGGGCTTGACGACGGCCTCGCGCAGCTCGGCCGGGCTCATCGGTCCTACCAGCAGGTTGGCTTCCCGCAGGGCGTCGGCGAGCTCGCGGTGCTCGGCGCAGCGGCCGTAGAAGTCGGCGCGAACACCGAGGACGACGCGTAGCCGGCTTGCGGGCTCGGCGGCGGCCAGCAGACGGGCCAGGAAGCCGGCCCGCTCTGCGGTGTCGCGGCAGAGGGTGAAGACCTCCTCGAACTGGTCCACGACCAGCCAGGTGTCCCCCTCGCCCGCGGCCGGTACGCACACGGTGTCGTGGGTGCGCAGCGGGTGCTCGCCCGGGGTGAGGATCCGCACCGCCGCCGGCCGGTCCGGTCCGTCGAGGCTGCGCAGGCGGGGAATCAGCCCCGCCCGCAGCAGGGATGACTTGCCGCTGCCGGACGGCCCGAAGACCGCGAACACCCGGTGCTCCGTCACCGCGCGGACCAGCGCATCGGTCACCTCGTCCCGGCCGAAGAAGAGCTCCGCATCGCCCACATCGAACCGGGCCAGGCCACGGTAGGGGGAAGCGGTGGTCTCGTCCGCCACGAGGTCGGCAGCCCGGGCCTGCTCCATGACCGCCTCGCGCCAGCGCCGCTCCCACTCCTCCGTATCGCCACCGCACGCCCGCGCATAGGCCAAGGCCACCGGAAGGGAAGGCAGTTGCTCCCCTTTGGCCGCCCTCGACAGGGTCGACACCGAGACCTCCACCTGCCGGGCCATCTGCCGATAGGTGATGCCGCCCGCCTCCTGACGCAGCTTGCGCAACTCGAACGCAAACCGCTGGACCGGCCCCAGCCCCGGATCGAGGTCCGCCTCCGGACGCCCCATATCGCTTCCTTCCCCCGTGCCGCCCCGTGACCAGCAGCGGCGTCTCATCCCAACACGCGCCCCACCACCGCGAAAGACACCATTTCGCCAACCGAAGCCTGTGACCTGCTTTGTTTCACGCCCGGGACAGGGCTGAGCAACAACCCCCAGCCCGATGAACTCGGTGCCGAACCAACCGAACGGCACGCCCCGGGATCCGGCGGCATGCGGCCGTGGGCACGAGCCGTGCCCGTGACTCGAAGGAGAGATATGAGGTACATGCACAAGAGCGGTATCGCGGCGGCGGGCGGTTTGCTCATGCTCGTCACGGGCGTGGGCACGGCCGCGGCAGGACCGGCGGCGCCGGCCGCCTCGCGCTTCGCCCAGCAGGCCGAGTCCGCGCACCTGACCAGTGCGCAGACCACGGCGCTGCAGGCGGACGTGGACCGCTACCTGAAGAAGATGGGCGGGACCCAGGTCGCGCTCAACAAGATCGACCTCAACGGCAAGGGCGAGGTCCTCGTCGCCCTGCCGGGCGAGGCCCACCCGCGCGACTTCGCCTCGGGCAACGGGATGCGCGCCGCCGCCGACCCGTGCCTTTCTCCGGGGGTGTCCGGGAACTTCTGTGCCTACCGGAAAGACGGCTTCGAGGGGACCCGGATCAATATGTTCCAGTGCAATACGAAGTACTACGTGTCCACCTGGGGGAGGGGCGGTTCCTGGATCAACGACCAGACCCGCGACCTGGAGAGCCGCCGGGCCCGGATGTACAACCCCAGCGGCCACATGATCTACAAGACGCCGCGGGCGTACAGCGAGGACCGCCACGGCGACTGGATGCCCGTCCGCTACGTGATCCCCTGCGGCTAAGGCCTATGTCGTCTGTGGCCGGAGTACGGCACCTACATGCCGTACTCCGGCCACAGACGCGCTACGGCCGGCGAGGAACGCCCGGTCCACGGGCACATTTCCCGGGCACCGATGAATTGACCATGCACACAACGTGCGCACCACCACGGGGACCACCTGTACATGAGCGCCACCCGCAAGAAGATGAAGCTGTACGCCCTGGCAGTGGCCGTCGCGGCGGCCCTGACCACCACAGCCTGCGAGCCGGGCGAGGGCGACGGAAAGGCCGACGGCGAAACGAGTCCGTCCGCGAGCGCCCCGAGCAAGCCGGACGCCGATTCCGGCGGCGCGAACACCGGCGGTTCGGGCGGCAAGGACGACACATACGAGTATGCGGACCGGCAGACCCCGCCCCAGAGCTCGGTCTGCGACGACGGCGGTCAGGGCCCCTACGGGATGATCGAGTCCGTCAACTTCGGGGGCGAGGCCCCCAACACGACGATAGGGCTCGTCCTCGGCCGATACGAGTGCGGCGACGAGGGCCCCGTCTTCAAGCCGACCAGCGCGACCGGGGCCGCGACGGACGTACTCCTCGACGACAGCCACCTCAAGGTTGTCGTGGGCGGCACGCTCGCGAGCGATCTGGGCACCAAGACACCGGACGCCAACACGTTCGTCAAGCAGCTCGCAAAGATGCGGGACAACGGCGAGCTCGGTAGCCCCAAGTCCCCCGAGTTCTACTTCCGGATCGACAGCGAGTCCAACGACGTGAACACGATGCCGGACGATGAGTCCCACATCATCTACCTGTACCAGATCATCGACGGCGACTGAGTTTGATCCGGGAGCCGTTGCCTTTTCCGTCATGAGGGCGGTACTGACCGAACAGGAGCCTTCTCCGGCAGGTCAGGCGGCTTCCGGCATCACGTAGCCGTGGGCGACGTCGCGCCGCCCGACTACCGCCTCGTCCGCCAGGCGTTGAACTGCGAAGCACCTTCGGGCCGGTTCCTCAAGCATCTCGCTGATCAACGTCCGCATCTGTATCAGAGAGTCGGGGCGGGGCCGGGGCATCGGACAACCTCTAGCGATCTCCCGCCACAAGCTGGTCCGGGACGTGTGCCACGGCAAGCGCGGCACCATCCACCAGGCGTACCGGGACGGCGTGGAGGACCAGCTCGGCTCGCTCAGTCTGGTCCCTCAGCACCGTCGTGCTCTGGACGACCCGTTACGTCGACGCCGCCGTCGCCCAGCTACCAGGCCGAGGGCCACGCGATCCGCGAGGAGGACATCACCCGGCACTCCCCTCTCACGCACCGCAACCTGAACCTGCTCGGCCGCTACAGCTTCACCGCCTCGACCCCGGGCGCCGGCGCCCTGCGCCTGCTGCGGGACGCGGACGCGCCCGGGCGGGAGGCGGACGACGAAGGTGTGGACGGAACGCCCGCATCGGGTGACGCAGGCATATCAGGCGCCGGGGTGCTCGAAAAGCGCAAGTGCCGGTAGGGGACCTGATGTCGGGCTGCCTGGTATGCCTGACTAAGCCTTGATTGGTGCGGCCGACCTGGCGGCCTGCTCGATCTTCGCGCAGTAGGCTGCACGGGCTTCCTCGTCGATCTGCTGCTCGTGTTCGGGGCGCATCCCGGTCCGGCCGTCGAGGCCCTCGCGCAGGATGTCGGCGTGCCCGGCATGCCGGATGGTCTCGGTGAGGACGTGGAGCATGACGGCGAACAGGTTCGTGTTGGGATGAGGCTCCGGCCACCACGGCACGTGGCCGGGGGCGTCGAGGGGAAGCTCGTTGATCGTTGCGTCCGCGTGTTCCCACGTGCGCCGGTAGAACCCGGTGATCTGATCGCGGGTCTCGTCCTCGGCCGCCCACAGATCGCTGCCGTTGTAGTCCTGCCAGCGGGGCAGCGGTTCCGGGGAAGGGCGGTCGAAGACCTCGCCGAAGTACCTGGCCTCGACGGTGGCCACGTGTTTGACCAGGCCGAGAAGGTTGGTCCCGGTCGCCGTCAAAGGCCGGCGGGCGTCGTATTCGGACAAGCCGTCGAGTTTCCAGAGCAGCGCCTTGCGGTCCCGCCGCAGTCTCCCGTGCAGGCTGTCTTTCGCGAATTCATCGATCATGCGGCATGAACCTTCCATGGGCTGTTCGTGGTCTCAAGATCC
>NZ_JAGMUL010000092.1:0-144013 GCF_019049285.1 Streptomyces sp. AC550_RSS872 | reverse complement strand
GGGGCGGGGGTGGGGTGCGTGACGGCTCGCGGCCTGCCCGGCCTGCGACGGTTACTGCGCGGGAGAACTACGCGCATGCTGTTCGGTGCCGTTCTCTGATCCCGTTGAGTAGTTCGGGACGGGAACCGGGGAGGTGGACGGGTGCCAGGTGAGAAGCCAGCCGGCGGTAAGCACCGCCGCGCCGCCTGCCAGGGCGATGGCGCCGCCTGTTCCGATGCCTGCGGCCACCGAGCCGAAGCAGACCGGCCCGACGCCCTGCAGCGTCATGCTGCCGGAGCCGAGCAGACCGAAGGCCTGGCCCTGGCCATCCTGCGGCAGGGCGTCCAGGAACGGCCGTTGCAGGCCGAGACCGTAGGCCAATCCGAAGCCGCAGAGCAGCAGCAGACAGGACGAGACGCCCACTCCGGGCTCGGCAGCGAAGCCGACCAGCGGCAGTCCCGTCAGCGCAATCAACGGGACTACCAGTCGCTCTCGTGTCGGTGGCCGTAGCAGTCGACCCACCAGCAGGTCACCGACGAGCATGCCGACCGGCAGACAGCCCATCAGCACCGCGTACCAGCCGGGCGCGAAGTGGCGCCCTCCCGCGTAGGCGACGATCAGACCTTCCGCGCCCGCTACGGACGCGGGCGGTAGCCACTGGGCCAGCATCAGTCGTCGCACCGTGTCTCCGCGCAGCAGCAGGCCGGCACCGTGCAGGCTTGCCCGGACGGCTCCGCCGTCGCCCCGAGCGCCACCGGTTGTGCCGCCGAACTCTCCCGGCTCCAGCCGGGGTAGCCGGATGCGGATAGCTAGCGCGCAGCCGAGGTAGAGCGCGGCGCTCACCGCGAGCGCCCGGTGCGGGCCGAGTACCGCGACGACCGCACCTCCCAGTGCCAGACCGAACAATTGCGCGCCAGAGGAGGCGATGTTGTTCAGTGAACGGCCCAGCACATAGGCGTCGCCCTCCAGCCACTGCGCGACCAGCCGACTCGACGCGCCGCCGAACACCGGTGTGGCGAGGGCGACCAGCGCCACGACACCGAGGCTTGCCGCGATCGGCATCCGCACCAGGGCGAGCAACAGGGCGGCGGCGCCCTCCAAGGCGTAGCCGCCGGCGATGAGGGCACGGGGCGGCAGTTGGTCGGCCAGTGAGCCCAGCAGCAGCGAGCCGAACAACTGCGGGAGAAAGCCGATGCCGAAGGCCAGTGCGCTCAACAGCGCGGAGCCGGTGGCCGCGAAGACCAGCACCGAGAACGTGGTGATCCGCAGCGAGCCCGCGGTGATCGCGACGGCGCGGGTCGAGAAGAGCAGCCGGAATCGCGGCTCGGCCAGCACCTCCCGGTACGTGGCACGGTGGTTGCCCTGCGCGGTTTCGGCGGTTGGGGTCATGACGCGCAGCCTCGCCGGGCGCCCACGCCACTCACCAATGATTCGTCGCTGGACGAATCGGAACAGACGTCCGGCGGTAGCATGACAGGGTGCTCCGCTTCGAAGTCTCCGTCGAGGACCTGCTGCGCAGCCGCTTCGCACTGTCGCCCGCGATGGACCTCTGCCTACTGCTGCGCTCGCTCGCCGGTCAAGACCGGCCGCTGCCGCGAGCCTGGGCCGCCCGGCTCCTGCCGGCCTTTGAACGGCTTCGCCGTGAGACCGAACTGGACGCCGTCCTCGCCCTGCACAGCCCTCAATCAGGACCGAACTTCGTCGCCCCGCCCCCGCGCGGCCTCAACCAGACCTGGGCAGACGACCTGGCCCTGATCAGGGCCACACCGCTGGAAGCGGCCCGCCACGAATTCGCCACCACCGCGACCGGCCCGTCCGCCCGTGATCCCCGCGTACGCGCAGTGCTGGACTCCACGGACGCCGTCTCCAGGATCGCCGAGGCGATGGACCAGGCGTGGCACGAGCTGCTCGCCGCGGACTGGCCGCAACTGCGCGCGATCTGTGAACGCGATGTCGTGCACCGGGTGGGTGTGATCGGCGAACACGGATGGGCCACGACCATCGAGAGCCTGCACCCGGGCATCGCCTGGCGCGCCGGCGGTATCGAGCTCGGCTTCTTCCGAGGCGGAACCGTCCGCCTCGCCGGCGACGGGCTGTTGCTGATCCCTTCTGTCTTCGTCGGGAATATCGCCGCCCACCTGGAAGACCCCTGGCCCAGGACCTTGGTCTATCCGGCCCGCGGCACCGCCGCCCTGTGGGGCGAACAGGAGACTGTTCCCCAACCGGACGCGCTGACCGCTCTGGTCGGCCGGGCCCGAGCCCGGCTGCTGTTGGCGCTGGACGCCCCGGCCAGTACCAGCCACCTCGCCCGAAGCCTCGCCATGGCACCCGGCGCGGTAGGCGACCACCTCGCCATCCTGCGAGGCGCGGGGCTGCTCGTCCGCGCCCGGTCCGGACGGTCGGTGCTCTACCGCCGCACCCCGCTCGGCGAGGCACTGGTCGGCGGTTCGGGCTGAGGCTCAGATCAGCACTTCTTTTTGAAGCACCGTCAGCAGATGATTGCGCAGCCGAGGGTGAGGAAGGCCTGGTGGATGTCGGCGCGGATTCCCAGCGGATACGCAGTCGTCAGAACCAGCGCAGAAGCGCGAAGGCCGCGTCGACGACCCAGCGGTTCTTGCCCCGGCCGCTTCCGTGCTCGGTGCCGCGCCGGGGGATGAGCGGGCGGATGCCCAGCGCATGGATCTGGTGGCGGTAGAGGTTGTGGTCGTAACCGCCGTCGGCGTAGAGGACGTCGGGGCGCTGACGGGATCGTCCGCGCTGGACTGGGAGCGCGTCGACGGCGGGCCGACCGAGACGAGGTACGGCATGAGCCGGTCGCCGACCCCGCGGCCGTCACGTACGCCAGCGAGATCACCCTGTGCCCGGAGGCCGCAGCCATCCTCGGGACACACGAAAACCACCGACCTGGACGCGCGGCCCTTGCGCGGCAGGGCACGCTCCAAGGCCGGGAAGATCTGTAGGAGTTGTTCGCGCAGCCGGTTGATCTGACGGGTGCGGTCGTGGACCAGGTCGAGGCGACGGCCGGTGAGAATGCGCAGATCGACGGCGACTTCGTCGCCGGGCCGCAGCAATTCCCCCTTCATCGACTGGGAATCGATGACCGCCGCACTCGGCTCCGGTGCACGGCGGACCGCCTGGTGCAGGCGTTCATGCAGTTCGCTCACCAGCCCGTATCCCGCCAGCGGGCAAAGAAGGCATACACCCGAGGCCAGGGCGGGAAGTCCGCGGGCATCGCCCGCCACTTGATGCCGTTGTCGACGACATAACGCACTGCGTCGATCATCTGCCGGTGGCAGTAGCCTTCCGGACGGCCGCCCCGACCCGCCAGCCAACCCGGAACCGGCAGCAGATCCCGCACCAGGAACCACTCGGCATCGCTCATATCCGAGCCGTATCGGGGCCGACGATCCGGCCGGTCGGCCGCGTTCCCGAACCTGTGGGCGAGACAGTCACACCCAGGAGTGGACGGACTGGACCCGGCAACGCTGACCACGCGACACTTCGACAAGAGGGCCTCTTGCCTCTCGCTGGACTCGACAACCGCGAGCTACCAAGAGACCCTTCTTCCATGCCTGCCGACCGGCCAACTCACCCGAATCAGCATGCTGTTCGAACCCCGCCGACCACGCGAGCGGATAGCGAACAGCCAGTCAGATCCCCAACGTCGCGTTCGTCGGCTACAACCTTGGAAAAGACGTACCGCGCCTGACGGCCACTCTCAATGTTCAGGACTTCGGTGCGTTTCCGGACACTCCTGAAAACTCTTCCGGGAAATTCAACGCAGCGCTTGACGCTGCAGGTCGCCTCGGTGGGGGTGTGGTGCGCATCCCCGCCGGCACGTACCAGCTCGATGGCGTGGTCCTGCTCGGCAGCGACGGGGTGGTTCTCCAAGGACGGAAGCAACAAGACGATCCTCAGGGTGAGGCGCTCTCTCCAGGACATCGTTGGGGTGAACAGAAGTCGCGACGACCATCGGAAGTCGGCCTGGAGCTGGTCCGGGGGAATCATCTGAATCTGTCCGGACAAGCGACATCGTGACTTTGTGGATCGAATTCAGCGTGGTGCGTGGCCTCGGGAGAACTGGCTGGGTGACCGAGGTGAGGACACCCAGATGCCGCCGGGCTCGCGGTCGCGCGCGACCCGCACGACGTCTTCGCGGAACTCCATCGGATACGGCTTGGGTACTGCAACATCCTTCCAGGCCGCCTCTCAGCAAGCCAGGTCAGGTGTCACCGAATCCCGCAGCAGTCCCCTGGGCGATCAAGGCCAGTGGCAAAGCATCAGTGATCGAGCCGTATCTGCGGCAGGTGGCTTACCAGCAGCTGTAGCTGTGTTCGCTCTGGCGAGGCTTGGCTATCAGACCATCAAGGTGTTCTATCGGCGCTCGGTTGAGTCGTGGGTGGCGAGGACGAACCTGGAAGCGATGCCCGGCACAGAGCTGGTCGATCCCGACGCTTCCGGTCATCCCCGCGTGCCTAGCCGGTCAGGCGGGTGGCTCCCCTGGTTCGAACGGGCCGAGATTGAGGACGCGGTGCGCTCTGCGCCTGATGCCGAGGCGCTGGTCGTTGAAGTAACCAGAGTTGGCGATACCTTGCGCTTTGCCAGGCGAACAATGCTGATCTTCGTGTTCGTGGTGATCGTGTTCGCCGTCGCATGCCTGCTGATCGCTACGAGGTAGGCCGTGGCTCCCTTGTTTGCATCATCAGGGTCCCTACACCGCCCGGCCATTCGTCACCCGGAGCGTTCCCAGTCCGGCGTTTTCCGCGACAGCTCGAGCGTGGCCAGACCGGCTGAACCGACATCCGCAACACAAACTCGGCACGACAACGTCTCCAGTCTGATCTCGAAACCGATCAACGTGTTCGCCACCAACCCACGGGGCCATCCCCGAAAATGACGGCATCGGACCCGCGAGTTCCCACTGAAGAGCCTTCAGTTTCCTCGAACTCGCGGAGATCACGGCCCTGTTCTTCCGAAGCTACGGCAAAGCGACGAGTAGCCCTCTGTAGTCAGAGTGAGGCACAGTCAAAGGGAGCAAGGTGGGGCCCGGGAACATCGCCGGCCTGGAGGGCAGCGATGTTCCCGGGCCCCACCGCCGAACCGTTCCATCTGGGTTGCCCGCCTGGCCTGCGCCGAGATGCGGGGCGGCTCGCCGTGGCGCAGAATTAATGAGAGCGTCCCAGCAGCAGCAACGGCCGGCCTGCGGGGGCGGAGCAGTGACTGGCCGGTCCGCAAGTACGGGCGTCCTCCTGCAGACCGCACCGCGGCGACGCATTCCCCGCCACGTCCAGCCGCGCCGCGCGCGTCCGAGTGTGAGGAAAGGGGAGCATCCGTGACCACGCCAAACACCTCGATCCTGTTCTACAGGTCCGACAACGGCCAAGCAGGGACGGGCACTCTCTCCGGCGGCCGCTGGCAGGCCAAGGCGATGCTGCGCCTCCCGACCGGGTACACGCACGGCGCCGCGAGCCGTGACTCGCTGCTGCTCTACAACCAGGGCACCGGGGCCGGGGAGGTCGGCACCTTCACAGGCGGCACGTACACCCGAGTCAAGACCTACGGGTTCGCCCCGGACTGGACTTTCATCGAGGCGTCCGCCGACTCCGTGATCTTCTACAACGCGACCGGCCGCGGAGTAACGGGCACCCTCATGAACGGCGCGTTCCAGCAGGTCCGCGTGTACAACGACTTCAGTTCGGGCTGGGGCACCATGGCCTCCTCCCGCGACACGCTGGTCGCGGCGGCCCGGCACGGTTCCAGCGAGTTCCCCTGGAGCAACGTGGGGTACGGCAGCCTCTCCGGCGGCGTCTACACGGACAAGGGCAGCATCCCGAGGGACGACTTCCTGGGGACGTTGACCGCCACGAGCGACTCCGTGCTGTCGTGGGCTAGGGCGGGCGGCGAACTCGAGTTCCGGGTGTCCAAGGCTACCAACGGCACCGGCATCTCCTTCCAGAGGATCGGAACCTCCGGCATCTGGAACAAGGTGGGCCGGACCTCGGACAGCCTGTTCTTCTACAAGGACGACGGAACCGCCTGGACCTCGACGCTGGTGAACGGCAACTACACCAACGTCGGCCCGCTAGCCCAGGTCTCCTCTGGCTGGACCCTCATTGAGGGCGGTGTGTGAGCCCAAGACCGCCATCCGCTATGCGGACTCAGCCCGGCAGCTTCTCCAGGCCGACCTCGAAGCCGATCCCGCGTGTTGACCGCGAACCCACGGGTCAACTCCCGAGAATGGCAACCCTGGCCCCTCAGGTGCCCGCTGAATAGGACGCCATTTCACTTGGTGAGTCTGCGGTGGCAAATGAGAGCCGCGGCGATGGCGGTGAAGGCGAGGAAGTGTTCCGGCCTGCGCTCGTAGAGCTCGTAACACGATCATGGGCGGGCCTTCTTGAGGCGTCTCCAGCAGATGAGGCGGCAGGCGAGGGAGACGAAGGCGTCGTGGAGTTCGGTGCGGCGTTCCCATCGGACGGCGAGTCGTTTGAAGTGGTGGAGCAGGGCGAAGGTCTGCTCGACGACGTAACGGAGCTTGTCCATACCCTGGATGTTCGGGGCGCCCTTGCGGGAGATGACAGGCAGGATCCGCCGCTTGCGCAGTTCGCGGCGGTTGGGGTTGGAGTCGTAGCCCTTGTCTCCGAGCAGGGCCTCTGGACGCCTGCGAGGACGGCCGGAGCGGTCGGCGACGGGTGGGATGCCGTCGACGAGGGCGAGGGTCTGGGTGACGTCGTTGACGTTGGCTGCGGTGGTGATGACCTTGAGCGGAGTTGCGCGTCCGTCGCAGATCAGGTGGTGTTTGCTGCCCGTCTTGCGCCGGTCGACCGGCGACGGACCGGTGTCGGCACGCCCTTTTTTCGCACGGACATGGGAGCCGTCCACGCAGGCCCGTGACCAGTCGAGTTGGCCGGCCGCGTTCAGCTCGGCGAGCAGGATGCGGTGCAGCTGGTCGAAGACTCCTGCCTGCTGCCACCGCTCCAGGCGCCACCAGCAGGTCTGTCCGGAGCCGAACCCCAGCTCCAGCGGCAGGAGTTGCCAGGCTATGTCGTTGTAGAGGACATAGAGGATGCCCTGGAGGCAGAGCCTATCTGCCACCGGCCGCGGACCCGGTGACCGCTCGGGCCAGGGCGGCAACAGCGGTTCGATCAGCGCCCACAAGTCGTCGTCCACGATCCACGGCCGAGTACTCACAGCATCACGAACGGCCGAATCATCAGACCGGTCACGCCCAACCAGCGCACCTCAACAAGATCGTGTTACGAGCTCTTAGCGCGGTATTTACGCTCGAGGGCGCGAGCCGTTTTGCCCAGCGAGGTCTTCACCGCACACGTGGCTTCGGTCACCGCCAACTGCACCTCGGCGGCATGGGCCCGTGCGGCGCTCCTTCCCTGCGTGAGCGCATGCCGATCCTCCCGGATCTCGTCTGGGGACGCGTAGGCGTGGCCGGCTTCGCGCATGCACCGCGACCAGGCCTCGACCGCTTTCACGAAGCGCGGGTCCTTGACGAGATGCGGAACGTAGAGGGGCGTCAGGCTTGTGGCGATCTTATTGACGCGGAACCAGGTCGCGGTGTCGCCGTACAGATTCCCCTTGGCCTCGGCCAGGCAGCCCGTGCTGGTGGTGCTGATGGTGCCGCCGGCGGGAAGATCCACCGACAGTTCGCCCTTCGAGGGGTCGCCGTCCAGGGTCTTCGTGTAGCGGACGAGATCTGCTTTCGGGAGGGCGTTGGTGTACGCGGCATTCGGGTCGGCCAGGCGAGCCCGCTCGGCCTTCTTCCGGTGGTGTCGGCGGGCACCCCCACGGCCGCGTGCAGGCTCTGGGTGTCGAGCACCACCAGGCTCGGGTCGGCCTTGCGCCCCCGGCTCTCGCGGACCTGCCAGCGCAGCAGGTCGTGGATGGCTGGTCGGTGCCGTCGTCACGCCACTTGCAGAAGTAGTACTTCACCGCTCCGACCGGCGGTAGATCGCGGGGGAGGTAGTCCCACTGGCAGCCGGTACGGGACTGGTAGAGCAGGGCGTTGACGATCTCCCGCATCGCGTAGGCGCCTTGGTGGCCGCTGACGGAGGGATGCTGAGCCTTCCAGGAGGCGATGACCGGCTCGATCAGGGCCCACCGCTCGTCGGACAAGTCGCTCTTGTAGGGCTGGCGGTCGCTCACGAGGAACACTCCAGCACTACAGGACTCCCCGATCAGTCCCGATACGCCTGTGCCACACGTTCCAGCGACAGCAAACGCGGCATCTCGTCACATCCCGCCCTCTCAGACCTTGTCGGGCTACGCAGCCGCTTCTCCCCACGCGCTCCCCAGCGCCGCCCGTACTCCCCAGATTCTCCCCAGAAAACCTCCCCGCCAATGGTCGATGGGGCATGGCGGGAAGGCTCCTCGATGACTTTCGGTGGTCACGCAGAGTCAGGGCAGCAGATGCAGGGCCAGGACCAAGCCATCCTGGTGTATCGAGACGGGGCCGTTCCACTCGTCGTCCCAGGTGTCCGAAGGCCACTTGGGACGTAGAGCGTGGACGTCGCTGCGGTATTGCTCCCGGCGGCCGTGACTCAGGTGGGTGAAGAGGTCGGCATGGACGCCGGAGAATGCCTCCACGCGTGTTCCGTTGAGGCGGAAGACGTGGTCGGTGCCGACGAACGGAATGCCGAGCAGTGTGCATGCGGCGTCCTGGACGCTGTCGGTGGCCGCGTGGGCGAACCCAGCGGAGAAGCGTCGGCTTCCCTGGCGGGTGGTGAGGTACGGAGCGGTGGAGTTTCCGTCGCCGGCGAAGGCTGTGAGCCCTGCGGCGGAGGTTCGTGCAAGGACGTGACGGAACCATCCGGAGAGTTCCGGGGTGACGTGAACACCGGGTACCACGGGTGCCCCCTTGCCGTCGTGGGCCAGGGGGTGGATGCCTGGGGGCCATGCCTCGTCGCGGAGCCGTTCGTTCAGGTTCCCGAGGGGGAAGCTGTCCGTGCCGGACAGCCAGCCGTCTGTGCCATCGGCAGCCAGTGCGTGCACGGTGAGCGACTCGGCGAGGGGCAGTTGTGTGCTGAAGATCAGGCCACGTGTTTCGTCGGGGATGCAGATGTGGACCCCGTCTATGTAGACCGAAGCGTCCGCGAGTTGGCCGAGTGAGTCGCTGGCTTTGCCGTGGTTTCCGCGGGAGACGACAGGGAAAATGCGCGACGGTTCTCCGGGTTTCCAGACCTCTGCGAAGTACTGCGGACGGTACCGGTAGCCCATCGTGGTGCCCTTGTCCGCTGTTCAGGGCCCAACCTGCACGGAGGGCTGTGTCTGCCGGGACGATCGATACCGCATGGTCCGGGTATCGCCGGCTGAGAATTCGCTCGGAGAGAGCCAGCGCGAATCCGACACCAAGTTCCCCGGACTGGAGCGCCTTGTAGTAGTCGGCCGTGTCCCGTCCCTCGGCGGAGAGCCCCATGTAGGAACTGGGGCCGCCGTTGAGTGCCAGGCTGTACTTCAGACTGCCCCAGTGCTCGGCCAGGCCGCGGGCTGCTCCGCGGCGTGCCAAGGAGATGGCTCGTGCGAAAGTGTGCAGCACGTCCCACGGCGTCACACGGAGTGAGCCGCCGAAATCCGCGGCAGATAGCGGCCGCAGGCCCGGTTTGCGTCGAAGGGCTTCGAGGTCTTTCACTTTGCGTTCCTCGTCGTCCGCCGCAGCTGCGGCACTGACGTCCCCGGCGAGCGCCGAGGTGGAATGGACGGCGACGTTTGAATACCGTGCGAGATCCTCCAGCGCCTCTTCGGCCGAAGACCCCTGGCCTCGACTGAGTTCGCAGAACTGAAGGCTGTTGGGCGTGGCCCTGAGCTGCCCTGCGCCACGTTCACGCAAGCTCCCGAACCAGCAGGTCAGGTCCGGCTTGTGCTTGACGACAACTCGTGATCTCTGAACCGAACCTGCTGTAATCTGGTCCCGCCACAAAGCAGCGCACGCCACCGTGAAAGAGAATTGAAGTGCCAGAGCGCACCATGGAATTCGGGAAATACGGGGCCCGTGGCATGAAAGGCCACGAGGCCGTCGCACGTCAGCTCGATGCGCTCGCCAACTTCGTCGCCACCCCGATCACTGCACGCCGCGGGCTGCTGGCCCGTCTGCACTACTTCACCCGCACCGACCACGCCCGCCAGGCAGCCCGCGAGGCCGGCCTCACCGTCACGAGCGCACGTTCAGGGCATGGCTGGACGGCAAGCGGGGTCCAGGCGGCCCATGATGTCGCGCAGGCCCGTGGCCTCCACCCCGGCGGCCACAAAGGCCACCGCGATGGTGCCGACGGAGGTGCCGGCGGAGCGCTCGAAGGCATGGCCCTTCTCCAGCAGGCCGATCACAGCTCCCGCGGCGCCCAGGCCGCGAACCCCGCCGCCCTCCAGGACGAGGAAGGCTCTGCGACCTTCTGCCGTCCCGGCTTCCTCCTCACTTCCGCCCGGCGACGTTCCAGGGCTGGAAGGCGTTCTTCACTCCGGCCAGTGCGGTCCGTAGATCCGGGTGGTGGCGCAGCAGCACGGTCCCCATGGTGTTTTCGTCGATCCAGCGCAGTCCAGCCTTCGAATAGACCTCGGGCGTGTAGTACTCGGTGAAGAACCGATCGCTGTTGAGCCGACGCGAGGCCATGAGGATGAAGATGCGGAACGCGGTGTCGCTGAAGGCGAATCCGGCGGGGAGTTTCTCCGCGTACAGGCCCACGGTCAGGTCCACCTTCTCGATGTCGCCGCCGTAGACCCGCTTGATCTGCTCGGCCCAGTCCCGGTTCTCGGTGAGCTCCTCGAAACTCGCGGCGGGCTTCAGGCGCAGCAGCCGGCGGAACTCGTTGTAGCGGGGGACACCGAGTTCCCTGCTGCGCAGGATGTCCGTGGCCGCGAGGTCCTGCGGGTGACCGTCCGGCCGCTCGAACTCCTGGAGGAACTTCGGGAAGTTGTGCATGGTGACCAGGCCCGGGTGCAGCGTGCCGAAGCTGTAGAGCAGGTCATGCATGGGGACGGTGTCCATGACCTTCAGTGCCTCGGGACCGGCGAGATCGCGGAAGGTGGCCTCCCGCAGCGTGGCGTCGTCGGCCGCGGCCCGCAGATGCCAGTCGTCGCGGACCAACGGGTGCATGCGGTAGACGGCGACGAACTCCTCGGTGAGCGTGTACGGAACGCCGTAGTGGTCGGTCTCGGCACCGGGGATGCCGCTGATCACCTCGGAGTTGCTGATCCGCCCGAAGAGGTTGTGTGCGCGCTCGCCGGCGAGTCCCCACCAGTTGGTGCGCAGCGCGGTGACGGTGGTCGGGTGACTGATGACTGCCGGTGTCCACTCCACCGTGTGGATCTTGGCGAGGAGGGCGGCGTTGACCAGCCTGGCGCGCTGGAAGAGCTCCTCGTCGTCCCAGCCGGGGTACTGCGTGTGGAGGTGGTCACAGATGGCGTTGTGTTCCTTGGCGAACAGCGTCTGCATCATCGCGAGCCCCAGCCAGAAGCCGGGCACCCGGGACGGGTCGTGGTCCGGGTCGGACGGGAAGGGTGTCCCGTCGTCGCCCCACAGACGCAGCTTGCCGTTTTCCCCGGTGCGCAGGACGCGCTGCTCCTCCTCACTCGACCCGTAGATCTGGGAGGCGTCCCACCAGTGCGAGGAGACGTTGACGCGCGTGTCGGGGGTGCTGGCCGGGGCGTGCGGGTCGCGTGTGGGGTCGTCGGGGGTGCGCATGATCTGCATGGGTCGCTCGGGCCAGGGGTCGTCGTCGCGTAGCGGGATGGTCCACGGCCGGTCCGTGGGGCTTGTGCCGTGGCTGAACCAGTCGCGCACCATGAATTGCAGCCAGGCCGCCACGAGGGAGTTCACCGTCTCGGCGGGGATGAACTCGTCCCGGGTGAGCAGTTCGCGGCTGACCACGCGCGGGTTGGGCGAGGAAAGCACGTCTGCGGCCGAGACCGGAGGGATCTGCTCCAGCGGGATGTTGCGGCCGAAGCGGGTGCCGGCCATGCCCATCTTCGGCTGGTCGAGGTCGTTGTAACTGCCGTCGGCCGTCCGGTTGACCAGGTATGCCTTGCCGTTCCGCGGTGCTGGCTCGGGTACGTTCACTGCGGGGATCCGGTTGGTGTCGTGCAGGTTCTCCTGCCGCAGCTTCACCCGAAGCCCGAGCAGGGTACCGAGTCCGAGCGGGACGGGCAGTTTGTCCCAGCCGATCCTGCGGTCCAGGAATTCGGCGACGCCGGTGACGACACGCCAGGGCAGGGTGCGTCGGTAGCCGGACCTCGCGTTGCCGGCGGACGGTTGCTTGTGAGTCATCGGTTCCTCCTGGCGGACGGTTCGACGGTGCTTGGTTCGCTGGGCGGCAGGGCTTCGGCGAGGATCACGTCACTGGCCTTCTCGCTGATCATGTAGATCGGAGTGGCGACGAAGAATCCGGGAATTCGGGGGAAGACGGAGGCGTCCACGACACGCAACCGCTGCACGCCGCAGACCCGGAACCGGCTGTCGACGACGGAGGCGGGATCGTCGGGACGCCCCATCGGGCAGGTGCAGGACGCATGGTGGCCCCACGCCTCGTCCTGCACCCAGCGGCGGATCTGCTCACGGGTGCGGACACCCTCGCCGGGCCACAGCTCCTTCTTGATCACGTCTTCGGCGCGGCGGTTCATGCCGCGCACGAATTCGACGGCGTCGACCATCGCGTTGAGGTCCGCGCCGGTCTTGTCGGTGCCCTCCGTGAAGTAGTGGAAGTTCACCTGCGGGGTGTCCCGGGGATCGGCCGACCTCAGGCGCACCCGCCCTCCTGTGTTCCGTGTCCCGGCCTTGAGGACTGCCCAGGTGAAGCGGTCCTTGCGCAGCAGCCCGTCCCGGGAGTAGCCGGGGTAATAGCTGCGGAAGTCGGCGGGCAGCCCGAAGACGAACAGGTCCGGTGCGTCCAGATCGGCACGGGACTTGCGGGTGATGCCGACAACGGCTCCGTTCGTGGTGTAGAGCCCTTTGCCGCGCTGCCAGTCGCGATAGCAGCGGTCGGGTGGCGTGCCGGGCTCGGGCGCGTGGAAGGAGCAGCCTTTGATGATCGGGAACTCCCGGGCCATCTGGCTGACCACGCCGACCTCGTAGCGGTCCTGGAGGTTCCGGCCGACGCCCTGCCGGTCGACGCGCACCGTGATGCCATGCCGCTCCAGCTCATCGCGCGGGCCGATCCCGGACAGCATCAGCAGCTGCGGTGTGTTGAAGGCACCAGCGGCCAAGATCACCTCGCGCCGGGCCAGCACCAGCTGCGGCGACGCGAGGTGGGGGTCCCCGTCGGCCGCGGGATCGGCTCGGTAGGCGTGCTCGCGGGCGAGGTACTCGACCCCGACCGCCGCGTCGTTCTCGTCCAGCACGACGCGGGTCACCAGCACGTGCGGCCGTACGACGAGCCGGTCGGGGTACTTCTCGCGTACGGCCGCGACCTGCTCGCGTACGGCACTGCGCCGCCCGTCGGCGGTGACGGACATGGGAATCTGCCACAGCCCTTCGAGCGCATCGGTCTGCACGCGCCAGTCATTGGGGTCAACCAGGGCGCCCAGGCCCTCCAGAGGCGACAACGGCCGACCGAGGAAGTCGGCGAGCTCGCCCTCCGCCGCGTTCAGTACGACCTTCAGCAGCTGCTTGTCCTGGATGATCAGCCCGGGGTCGGCCAGCCGTGTGGGCAGCCAGCCGTCGAATCCGTGCCGCGACCCGTTGACGTACCGCCCGGAGACGAACGGCAGCGCCCGAAGCAGCGCTGCCAGCAGCCGGTTGGACGGCAGTGTCCTGGGGCGCGGCCGGTATTCGCAGCGCTCCAGCCGCTCGAAGTAGGCGCGCATGGACGCGCTGCTCCAGGAGTCATCGCCGGTCGCCCGGGCGATTCGATCCCAGTCCGCGTTGTACGGGTAGACGGTGATCAGCGCGTGGTGGGCGGAGCAGCCGCCGATCGCCCCGGCCCGCGGGTAGAGGATTCCCTTGCCGGGGACGGCCTTGGTGTCGCGCTGGTGCTGTTCCTCGTCCGCGTAGTGGCGCACGAAGTAGTCCCAGCGCTGTGCGGGGTCCTCGGTGGCGTCGGGGTGGAAGGCGGGCACCAGGTAGTTGTCGTTGGTGTGCTCGCCGCCTGCGTCGAGGAGCAGAACCCGCATGCCGGCTTCGGCGAGGCGGGCGGCGAGCGGCCCGCCGCCGGCCCCCGCCCCCACCACGACGTAGTCGAACCCCTCTGCGGCGGTCGCTGTCACGTCTTCTCCTGGCCGCCGGTCAGAGCACTGACGGCCAGCGCGGTGTTGACAGCGGAGATCAGGGTGGTCGGGGCAGCGGTGCGGGGTGCCAGATGGCCGCGGAGCCCGAGCATTGCCGCAGTCACCGTGTCGCTGCCATGGATGAGCACACCCTCCCGCAGGTCCTGCGTGAGGCGCTCGTCGCGGCTGGTCAGCAGGTCGAGGCCGAGCAGGCCGGCGGCCCCGTTGAAGAGCCGGATGCCGGCCAGCCCGAGAACCGCCGCGGAACGAATTCGGGCAACACGCTTTCCTGACATGGTGTCCTCCCTGAAAGGGACTGCGGGGCGGCGCAGCTCACCCAGGTAGTTGTCCCTGCCGGACGCGTCTCGACCCAAGCCACCCGCGAGAACCACCCGCTCGGCCCTCGGACCGGCAACGCGAAGTGACGTCGCCACGGATGGTCCGCTCGGGTGGTCCGCTCCCGAGGCGATCTGGTCCGGCCGAGCCGACGCGCGCTGCCACCGGTGGTTTGTTAACGGTGGGGTCTGTGCCGGAGCAGGTCGTGAGTGAAGGCGTCCACTACGGCCTGGGGAGTCTGAGTAACGGCTACTGCTGCTTGGCGAAGTTACTGGTGTCGGCTTCGGTGAAGATGCCGAGTTTGACCAGGAGCTTCTGCTTGGCCCGGTGCCTTTGACCTTCTCCGGCAGCACTTCGTGACCGAGGGCCTGATGGAGGTCCTTGGCCCGCAGGGGCCGGTCGCCGCGTCGAAGACAGCGAGGATGTGCGGGTACCGGTGTTCGGCAGAAGAACGGAGGTGAGGGGAGCCGGTCGGCGAGGCCGGTGCTATTGGGCCCGCTACGGAGCTTCCCTGCCCGGCTTCCTCGTTCAGCGTGCCGCGGAGCGCGGGATGACGTCGCTCACCCTGACCGACCGGAACATCGTCGCCGACGCCGTTCCGACTCGCCACAGCCTCCGCGGCCGCCCAAGTCGGCCCGGTTGTCGGCGTCGCCGTCGCCCCACACTCGCCGCAGGCCCCAAGCCGGGGCCGACCCCCACAGGGCACACCGCAAGATCCGTGTTCGCCGTACCGGGCCTGGTGAAGCGCGACGCGCTCCGCGATGGAACGTGTCAGGTGACGCGGGAAGAGCGGTGGGAGAGCGTGGGGCGGGGATCCAGGAAGTGGCCGGAGGCGGAGAATGCGGCTGCGTTGAAGCGCTCTTCTCGCAATTCGACCGCCGGGAACTCCTTACAGGCGGTCTGCGGCTGGGCCGTGGACTCGCCGAACCGGCAGGCGACGCCGGTGAGCCTGATCGTGATGAAGTCCGCGATCTGCGATCCGAACTCGATGGGCCTTCCGCCGATGGTGATGTCCCCGACGGCAAAGCCCTTGTCCGCGGGCACCGCGTAGACCGCGCGGACACGGTGCTCCGAGTCGCCTCTCAAGTACGTCCAGTATTCCTTGGGATCGGAGCCGTCCGGGGTCTCCCAGCCGTCCGTGGACAGGTCGTCGAAGTACAGGCCCACTGGGTCGGCGAGGGTGATGTCGGCCTTCTGGCGGGCCAGGGCGTTGACTCCCGCGCCGATGTGCGGATCGCTGTTGCGCTCCGCGGCACCGTACTTGCTGCAGGCGATCAGCTCCTGCTCGGTGGTCAGTTCCTCGCCGTTGATCACGCGCCGGATGGTGGCCGCCGCAGCCAGTTCGATTTCCGCGCCCAAGGTGTTGTTCGGCTGAATCAAGTGCATGGCGCCATGGCTCGTGGAGTTGTTCCACTTGTTGCGCGGCTGGTATCGACCGCTGGGCGAGAACAGATCCTCCTTGCGTACGTCCGGACTGATGAACCGTTGGTAGAGCTCAAGTGTCTTGTCCGGGTTGGTCTGCGCCAGGATCTCCCAGTACTCGGGGCCTTCACAGGTGAACGTGACCTCGTTGATCTTTCCTGAGTCGTCGCGGGAGACGCTCCACTCGCAGTACTCGTCCTGGACGTCACGGCTGGCGTCGGCGCGCTGCCATCGCTGGAGGTCGGAAATGGAGGTGATCTTGATGATGCGGGGGAACGCAGTCCATCGAATGGGGGCGTGCTGGAGGTCCGGGGCCGTGTCCGTGGTGGTCAGGTTGTAGAACTGCGGTCTTGGGCTGTCGTTCAGTACCTGGTCCGGATCGGGGCCTTGAATGGCCTCGTCGACCGTGTCGGAGATGAACGTGTTCCAGGCCTTGCGGCCGAAGTCGTCCAGATCGTCGAGGTTGCCTGGGGGGCCGTAGGCTTCCAGTTCGGCCATGGCGTTCTCCTTGTATGCGAGGGCGAGCGGGAACCAAGTGGGCGGCAGGGCCGCCGAAGGTGATGCCGGGGACACCGGGACCGGTGAGTGGCAGCGTCAGGTCAGCTCCGCGACGGTGGCGTCCTCACGCATCGCCAGCGGCGGGGCGTCAGGGCGAATATTGGTGACCGGCAGGGTGAGTTCGAACTCGTTGAGCTTCATGCGGCGGAAGTGCCGACGGCGCGACTCGGCCAGGCGGACAAAGTCATCGAAGCCGGTTTCGGTGCGGATGCGCTCGGTGACCCCGCGCAGGTACGCGTCCACGCGTTGTCCGAACACTGTCCGCCAGGCGTCGTCGGGTACCTGCCACTGCTCGGCGAAGCGGCCTTCGGGGCTGTCCGCGGGCAGGGCGCCCGCGGCGTCCAAGATGGCTTGTGCGACTTTGTCGCACAACTCCACCGCCTTGGTCGGCGTGGTCGGCACGTACCGCATGAGGCGGCTTCGGGCAGGGCTGAAGACGGGGCTGGGAAAGTCCACCATCAGCACACAGGCCGCGAACTTCGCCGGGACAAGCCCGTGGCGGACCATCTGCCGAACCACCTCGTTGTCCTCGTGAGCTGCCTCGGGCACCACGAAGGCGAAAAACGTGTCGCCTGGTTGCGAGAACCCGCTGAACTTCTCCTCCAGCCGGAAGCCGAACCGGGTCAGGCTGGCGAGGTATCGGGCGGCCGGCACCCTGGGCGGGGCGGCCTGCGTGGACAGGCGAAGGTCGTCGAACAGGGCATCCTGGTTCAGCCAGAAACCCGTGGGCAGCGTGAGGTCGGGACTGTCCGCCGTGATGCTGCTGCTCTGTCTGTCGGTGCTGGCGAGATTGACCGTGGTGCTGGTGAAGAGATGGCGCAGCAGCCGGTCGGGGTGGTCCACGAGGCCGCTCGCGGTGACAGCGGCTAGGCGCGCCGCCGTCCACCGGGTGATGAGGGATCTGACGGTCAGTTCCAGTTGCTGGGCCCCGATGACCTGCTGGAACAGCTGGTCATCGTGCAGCGGGTCATCCTCGGCGAGCCGGATCGTGGCCCGCTCGGACTGCCAGTTGATCCAGGGAATCCTCAGCTCTTTCATCACGGCGCTGCCGTTGACGTGGCTGTCGAAGCAGCCCTTGCCGCGCGAGTCGGGTTCCAGTGCGTCCCAGGAGTTGCCCGCCCAGACCCAGCTGGATTCGAACCGAGCGTAGAAGTTGAAGACCCTCGCTTGGGGATCCCATCCTGCGACCTGAAGGAATCCCGCCTGGGGGTCGCCACCAGCCTGGGTGCTGACCAGAAGGTCAACCTGACTACCTGCTACGGCAGCGGTGACCGCGAACCGCATGTCGCGCTCGCCGATGGCATCCGGCGGGATCTGCCCGGCCTCGCTGACCAGATACACCTTCCGTGAGGCGGCCGCCGTCGCGGGGAGTCGGGACAGCAGGTCCTGCACGGTGGTGGGAAATACGCCGACGCGGAAGAACTCCACTGCCATCGGGTCACCCAGCGATGTCAGTTCCTCCTCGCTGACGGGCCGCGCCCGGTCATCCCTACCGCTGATCCTGCGGTACAGCCGCCCCCGTTCCAGCGCGGTGGAGCCGGGTCCGCAGCCGTCGTCGGCGAGGCCCTGGTCCAACGGGGGGTGGCCGAATGTCTCATCCAAGCCACCCGTGGCGCTGACCTCCTCGAGGGCAGTCGCTCTCGTCCAGGCGGTCGCACGCCGCAGCTGCGTGTGGTCGGGCATGGCCACTCCGCTCCCAAAAAGATGAGCATTTTCAGTTAATGCTAAATATCAACGTCCAAACGAATACCCGGTCACGAAAACCCATTTCAGCCGCGGTCGCGGATCCACTCAGATGGCCTACCTGCTCATCGCTTCTGCCTTCGCCACATTCCTCATGAATGGCCCGCCCTTGCACTCCTGGGTGACGGGCCAAAGTGATGCCCAGCCGGCGAGGGTGAACTCGATGACGGCGTCAGGCAGTCGGCCAGGGCGTCGGGAGCGCGGTCTGTTCGGCCGGGTCGAAAGTCAGTTGGCACCGTGTCTTGACGGCGATCCATTCGGTGGCGTGCTTGCAGCGGTAGCCAGTGGCCTGCGGTGCCAAGTCGTGGATCCTGATCGGCCTTGGAGCGGTTGCCTGTCAGTCGTCAACCCGCTCTGACCAGCTAGTCAGCCACTCCCGTACGGCTGGGACGGGGGGGGAGTCTCACGGGAATCTGACGGCATGCGCTGCCTGGATGCGTGTGCTACGACTGGCAATACGCTCGCAGGTTGCTGGGGACGCGGGCCTGATCGGCTAGCAGGCCATCTCATTTGGACAATTGGGTCCGACGACCCGAAGGACGCCCACCTCTCCATCCGGGGTACCAGCATCTAAACCAAGTTCCCCACCCCCGGCTGGTTCCGCATAAATCGACATCGGAGAACCGCGGCGTATCCTCAAGTGCGAGTTCTTGGCGGGTGTCCGCTCAGCAGGGCGGGATGGTCTGTGGCCCACTGGTTCCTTAAAGCACCGGCCAGCCGCATGGGTATCGACAGCGAACGGCTCTTGGCCGCCGCGGAGTGCCTTCCTTCCCTCGTGCCACCCATGCGAGAGGATCCCTGTCCTCCCGGCGTTATGCGACGGGCACGCCCGCCTGGAACGCGGGGTGACGTGCCGTCGCCCTTGCCGCGACACTGTCCAGGCAGCCATCGAAGACGGGTTCAGCAGGCCAATAATCTTCGAGAAGAACAACTGCTTCTGCATCGCGGCCTGGGTGGACGCAGACTGCGCACCACCGCCATCGACCACGGCGCCCGCTTCGGCATCGACGTGCACGGCCTCCAACGCCCGCCTCCTCGGTGGCCTGCAACGGGGTGAACGAGGAGGGACCGCCGCAGCGTTGACGGTCTCTGAGCCCGGGCGGGCCCGCCCGGGCGAACTGGACACGCCAGCCGCACACGGTATCCAAACGCATCCCCGCGTCCCGGGCGATGCATGCGTTGGAGCGTCCATGCGCGGCGTGCAGCACCACCTGTGCACGCTTCCGCAGCCGTGCTCGGTCTTGTGGCCGTAGGCCATCTGCGTGGTGGGCGAACCGATCGGCCGAAGTGGATCACTGGTACCCCGCGGCCTGCCCCGCCCGTCACCGCCCCAGCCCCGCGATGACAGATGCAAGAGGGCACTTGGACAGGGAAAACGCAACTTCGACATGGCCCGCAGAGGCATCTACCTTCACCTGGTCTTCGGCGATCGCCCACGGTCGCCCAGGAGTTCCCTCAGGCTGAGCCACCCGCGACGGGATGAGTCGGTCACGCCCCATCCTCGCCCCCAGGCGTAAGCCACCGAACCGGGTCCACACCAGGCACCCCCAACCAGGGAGAGACGCATGTCCCATCTTGCGCTGTACACATTCGGCGTCCTGAAGTCACCTCTCGCCGATCCCGCACCTCTCATGCGCGAGTTCTACGACAGGGGTGAGGCCGTGTACCGGAGGATCAGTCAGCACCCCGGGTGCCTCGCGCGTGCTGAAGCGGCAGACGGTGACCGGGGCATGCTCTTCGAGGCGGACTGGGGTGCATGGGGAGAGTTCGTCGTACCGACTTGGTACGGCAAGGGCCGTACGGTGGAAACCACCGCACTGGCCGCGACCCTCTCACTCTGGACCGACCTGCGCTCCGCCTTCGACGCCGTCTACACCGGTCTGCACCGTGAGGCGCTGAACAGGCGCTACGACTGGTTCGACAGGACAGAGCACCCGAATTACGTGTTCTGGTGGGTCTTCGACGGCGTGATACCTACCTGGCAGGACGGGGTTTCCAGGCTGGAACACCTCCATGACCACGGCTCCGCGCCGCACGCATTCACCTTCCACCACTCGTTCGCCCCGGAGGGAACTCCGACCAGGATCAAAGGCATCGGGCCGAAGAGCGACCAGGTTCGCTGACCAGGAAACCTGAACGACTGGTTTCGCTGTCAAACGCCTCGGTTGAATGACGGCGAGCAGATGCGTCTACGCCACGGCGGATCCGCCAGTACCTGGGGCTTCGCCCTCCGTTTCGCGGGCACCGATGAGTGCCAAGACGCCATCCTGCCCACCAGCGGTTTCGCCGGCACCCCCGAAGACGCCCTCGGCTGCGCCTGCGGCCTCTACCTCACCGACCCCAGCCTCTGACTCCGCACCACACACAACACAGGCTCCACAGTCAACCTCCGAGGGGTTTCGGAGTCGACCACTGAGGATCGGTGGGGAAGATGCTCACCAGGGAAGAGGCGTAGGGTGAACGCGTCGCAATCAAGCGCCTGTGGGCCAGCCGGGAAGTTCGCGCGGGACGAGGCGGCGATCGGGAGCGAGCAGACGTTCCGCTCCCGCACGCCGTGGGACTGGCGGCTGAAGTGTCGGCGACGGCTGAAAAGTGGTTCTGGATCACTTTCGGTGCTGAGACCACGAAGGGGCACCAAAACCGCGATCATGAACGGCCGTGGGTGATGTGCTCCTCCAGGACCTGTGGTTCCACCAGGTCGCAGGTGTCGTGCTCGAAAATGCCGTGGCTGAAGGCAAGTTGGTGATTGTTCTAGCACGGACGACTGCGAGTCAGGCCGCGTGTCCGGCGTGCGGAACGCTGTCGTCCCGGGTGCACAGCCGGTACGTACGTCGGTTCGCCGACCATGCGGTTGGTGGACGGCGAGTGCTGATCGAGTTACGGGTGCGGCGCTTCCGCTGCCGCGGACGATCCTGTCGGCAGGCGACCTTCGCCGAGCAGATCGACGGGCTCACCTTCCGGTATGGGAGGCGAAGTGCCGGTCTGTAGAAGGTGCTTGAGCGCCTGGCGGTGATGTTGGCCGGACGGGCCGGAGCTCGCTTCTCCCAGGTCCTGACGTCCCAGGTGAGCCGTTCGACGCTGGTACGGCTGATCCGCCGCCTGCCAGAGCCCAAGTCGACCACCCCGCGGGTTCTCGGGATGGATGAATTCGCGCTGCGCAAGGGGCACAACTACGGCACGATCCTGCTCGATATCGAGACCCGCCAGCCCGTCGACCTGCTGTCAGACCGGACCACGACGACTGTGGCCCGGTGGCTCACCGAGCATCCTGGTGTCGAAGTGATCTGCCGGGATCGCTCGACTGCCTTTGCTGAGGCCGGGTGGATCGGCGCCCCGGAGGCGGTCCATGTTGCGGACCGCTGGCACATCTGGTCCAACCTCGCCGAATGCGTCTAGAAGACCGTCGTCCAGCACCGCGCCCTGCTCCGCGAACCGCACGACGCTGCCAACACGCAGGTCAGCGCGGTCACCGAAACGGTGGACCTCGAACCTCTCTCACCACCAGGGCCGCGCACGGCCGGCCGCCTGTCCGATCGCGTCCGTGAGCATCACGCAGCTGTCCATGCCCTCCTTGACAAGGGAGTTGGGCTGCGCGCGATCGGCCGGAAGCTCGGGCTGGCCCGCAACACCGTCCGCCGTCTCGCCCACGCGGCGAGCCCGGACGAGCTCCTGGCCGGCCAGTGGACCGGCCGCACTGGCATCCTCGACCCCTACAAGCCCTACATTCACCAACGGTGGGCCGAGGGTTGCACTGTCGCCCGTCGCCTGTTCGAGGAATTGCGCGAGCATGGGTACACCGGCGGGGAGAGCGTCGTGAAGAAGTACGTACACCGACTCCGTGACGCCTCCCCGCTCGATCCGCCCGCAAAGCACCGTCCGTGCGCGAAGTGACCGGTTGGCTCACCCGCCACCCCGACCGTCTCACCGACGACCAGGCCCAGCGGCTCAAGGAGATCCTGGCCCGCTGCCCTGCTCTCGACCGTACCGCCTACCACGTCCGCGCGTTCGCCGAGCTCATGAACGACCGTCAAGGCTGCGGCCTCGGCCAGTGGATGGCCAAGGTGAAGGGCGATGATCTCCCTGCCCTGCACACCTTCGTCACCGGCCTGCGGCAGGACCTTGAGGCCGTCGTCGCAGGTCTCAGCCTGAGCTACAGCTCCGGCGCCGTCGAAGGCCACAACAACAAGATCAAGATGCTGAAGCGACAGATGTTCGGCCGCGCCAACTTCGACCTACTCCGCAAACGGGTCCTCCTCACCGCGCGAGGCCGTTCATGATCGCGGTTTTGGTGACTCTCCGTGGTCCCAGCACCGAAAGTGATCCAGAACCACGATTCACGCGTCGCCGACATGAGAGCACGGGTGCTGCGAACCAACCATTCCTCTGGACCGCCCCGCACCCCACTGCGACCATGTGCGCCATGCTGACCCGAGGGACTACGTCCTTACGCGGCCCACTCACCGTCGTGGCCCTGTGCGCCGTCCTCGTCCTGACCGCCTGTTCCTCCGGCCCCGAAGACTCCGGCGCCGAGGACGAGCCGTCCAAGAGGCCTACGTCGTCATCCTCACCGGAGGCAGAAGTTCCCCGCCCTGGTGACCAGACGGTCAAGCTCACCTGGAAGGGTCAACAGCGCACCTACAAGGTGCACGCACCCCCTGGCTACACCCCGGACAAGAAACTGCCCCTGGTGATCGCCATGCACCCCTACCCCAGCACCGGGCGCTACGTCGAACAGCTCAGCGGCCTGAGCACGAAGGCCGACCGGGAGAACTTCCTTGTCGTGTACCCGGACGGTCATGCGCAGGCCTTCAACGCCCTGGTGTGCTGCGGCTCCGAGGACGACGTCGGCCTGCTCCGCACGATCACCGACCGCCTCGTCGACATCTGGGGCGCAGACCCGGACCGCATCTACGCGACTGGCATCTCCAACGGCGGCGATATGTCCCTCAAGGCCGCCGTGGAACTCCACGACGTCTTCGCCGCCGTCGCCCCCGTCAGCGGCGGCTTCATCGGCTCGGCCGCGGAGGACGACTCGTATCGCCCTGAATCCCCGGTCTCCGTCATCACCTTTATCGGCGAACTGGACCGGTACTACGACAGTTTCGACACCGGCATCAAGACCTGGCAGAAGCGTGTGGACTGCAAGACCGCCTCGCCTGAGGAGGTGGAGAAGGAAGTCAAGCGAACCACGGCCACGTGCCCGAACGGCTCCGAGGTGACCACCTACCGACTGGCCCGCATGGGTCATTCCTGGCCCGGCGGCCTGAACAACGACATGGCCTTCGCCGACTCCGACGTCAACGCCACCGATCTGATGTGGGAGTTCTTCGCCGCCCATCCGAAGAAGAGGCAGTGAAGGCCTGTTGCGCGTGTGGCTGGTCAGTGATTGTGGGCGAGTACGGGGGGCTGCAACGGTGACTCGCCCACAACTACGCGTTCATCTGCCAGCATGCTCGCGTCGGCCGTGCTGAGGTTCCCGCGTTCTCTGTCTTGTCATTTGCGCCAGAAAAGGTGGTGCGTCACGCCGCTCGGGCTGGGCACGACCTCTATGTGGAACCGGTCCAGCAGCTGTTCCGGCGAGTCCCACAGGCGTAGCCCGGAACCGAGCTTCACCGGTGAGACGGCAACATGCATGGTGTCGACGAGGTCGGCGTCGAGGAACTCCCGAATGGTGGTCACGCCGCCGCCGAGCCGGACATCCTTGCCCTGTGCGGCCTCCCGCGCCTGCGCGAGAACGGTGGCGGGATCGCCGTCCACGAAATGGAACGTGGTGTCGGAGAGCGTGAACGACGGACGCTTGTGGTGGGTCAGGACGAACACCGGCGTGTGGAAGGGCGGCTCGTCACCCCACCAGCCGCGCCACTCGTGGTCATGCCAGGGACCGCGCTGGGGTCCGAACTTGTTGCGGCCCATGATCTCGGCGCCGATGTTGTGGCTGAAGTCCCGGGTGAAGTAGTCGTCGAGGCCCCGGCTTCCCCCGGGCTCGGTGCGGATGGGCCAGCTCGCTGTGGCGCCGGCCCAGGCGAAGAGCCTTCCCGGATCGATGGTGTGGCCGAAAGGCCGCTCCAGGCTCTGGTCCTCGCCGGCGGCGACGCCGTCGCTCGAGATGGTGAAGTTCTGCACTCGCAGCAGCTGCTCCATGTGTTCCCTCGTCATGTGCTGTCGTCTCCTCTGTGGCGATGCCTCCTACATCGGGATGTCGAACGGGGCGTGGCTGGATCGACAGTGGCGCCCAAGTTTTTCCAACGCGTCCCCCACGTGACCGTTCACCTGCGTCGTTCGGCGGCATTCCGATGCCCGCGGGTGCGGGGCTGAGTCGCCAAGAGGCGCGCGGATGGCATTGCCCTGCGTTGGGGCAGCCCATCAGGCTGCGCCTTGAAGGGGGCATCCACCCCAGCGGATACCTTTCTCGCTGCCAGCGGGCGCGTTCCTTGCGTGCGCGGCGAGTACATCGGGGTGGCGGGCGTGGGCTGACCACCGGTCAGCCCCGGAAATAGAGTGTGCGCTTCAGCAGACTGATCGACGCCTCCGCCCAGGCGAGGACCTCGAACCCCGAGGTCAGGTTGCCCGGAGGCTGGTTGATCAAGGTGTCGCGGCGGATGAGCCGATCGAAGTCGACGAGGACCGGGTCCGGTCGTACCGTGCCGTCCAGATGGCGGAACTCGACGCCTGCCAGGCGCATGATGTTGACCAGTTCCTGGGCCATGATGCCGTATCCGACGGTGGTGGGGTGGACGCCGTCGAGGGAGAACAGACCTCCATCGGTGCGCCCATTGCCGTCGCTGGTCAGGAAGTGGGAGTTCGGCGGCGTAGGCAGGGCCGCCAGCTGCGGCGGCAGGGGATAGGGCTGCCACCACGCCGGCCGGGCATTGGGATCGTCGATGTAGCGCTTGGCGGCGAGCCGGTCGAGCAGCCCGGCCGTATCCATGAGGTACCAGTCCCGGCCGTCGTCCCGCGCGTTTTTCACCTGGGCGGTGATGGCGTCGTTGTACAGGTCGATCGCCAAGTCGATGTCCCTGGCCTGCTCGCCCGTCACGTGTGGGTGCACGGTGGGGTTGAAGTCCCGATCGCTGATCCATGGCCGGGTGTAGTAGGGGTAGTACCGCGAGCCGATGGTCATCTTGCGCGCCACCCCGCGCGCGATCGGCGCGATGGTGACGTGGGGCACGGTGCACCAGATGACATGCCGCGCCGCGATGCCGCGCACCTGCTTGGCGAGTTCCCGCAGTTCTTCCTTGAAATGATCGGGATCCCAGACCGTGTACGACTCCTTGCCCTTCAGGTCCTTGTAGTCCGGGCCGCTCCACTTCACCTTGAGCTTGGTCACCGTCTGCAGGGCGTTGTTGGCGCCGACGAAGACGATCAGCGTCTCGATGCCGTGTCTCTGGTCTGCGCTCCGGTCCTCACCGAGACGTTGTGCGGCCGCGAGCACGGTCATGTTCTCGTCGCCGTCGATGCCCGCCGAGGGCAGCACCCGCAGCGCCGCGCGGTCACCGTCGTTCTGCACGACCTGCTTCAGGAAGTTGTCCTTTGGTTCGTCGATGGCGTCCCGGCAGATCTTCGCGTTTTTGGACAGCACATCGCGGACGTCCCAGCCGTACACCCCGAGGTTGTGGTTGATTCCGGTGGTCCGAGGCACGTCTTTCCCCGGCCCGCGTTCCCAGTAGTCTTCAGCCTTGTCCAGGAATCCCCGGGCGTGGAACAGTGCCAGAGCCGCCTCCCACCAGTCGAGGTTCTTCCCGAAGCGTTCCTCCAACTCCCGCAGCAGCAATTCGATGTTGAGTGGCAGACCCCCGTATCCGGGATAGGAGGGGTGGCGGAACCCTCCGCCCCAGCCCAGCTCATGGGCGATGATTGCCGGGAAGGAGATGTCGGTGCTGAAGATCGCCCCACTCTGGAATCCGTGCGTGAGCGAATCACCGATGGTGACGAGTCGATGCCGAGGTTCGGGCTTTCCTTCCCAGTCCCGGTTGACTGGGATGCGCAAAGTGGGGTCCTGGACCGGTTCACGAGCGGGCAGTTCTCTGGCTGCGACCACTTTGGCGGGAGTCGGAAGTTCTACTTGATCGGCCATGGCTTCTCCTGGGTCCAGGCCTGGGTCCGGGATGTGCGGATTCAGCGGTCCGCTTTTTTTGACGGTACGTTTTCCAGCTGCTCTGCCTCGTCCACGTCGGGGTCGGCAGCCAGCAGCTTTTCCGTGCGTTTATCGAGCGCGTGGGTGAAGGCCAGTTGCCCGACGCCGAAGGCGATCGCGTAGGCGATTACTTCTCGCCAACCGTCAGCGGGCCTCGCGAACGGGAGCCAGTCGGTATCGACGAGGACCAGGCCCACCACAGCGGTCAGGGCGCCGGTCGGCAGCTTGATCATCTCCTGCCAGAACGGCAGGCTGTAGGGGTTCCAGCTGCCTCCCATCCGTTGCAGCCGGGCGATCATCGGCAGACCGGCGCCGAGCATGCCGAGTAGCATGACGATGCCGGTGTCCTGCCCGCTCGGGGCGTCTGAGCCGATGCAGTTGGTCGTCTGTCGCTCGCCGATCACATCGCATACGGGGATCGAACCGTCGACTGCGAAAGCGACGCCGACTACCACACCAAGAAGTATCGTCAGCACCAACCCCGCCCGGATCAGCCGGTTACGGAAGTTCCGGCTACGGACACCCCTCTCCTCCTCGACCGCGTATGCCGCTCCCAGCAACTCGGCGAGTGCCGCCGGCAGGTCCTTGGGAATCGGCGTCTCTCTGGAAGACCCCAGAAGCTGCTCGACCTGTGCCACCCGGCTGTCCCCACGGCAGATCGGCTTGGCCATCGCCAGCACACTCCGAGCATGGCGAAGCGCCCGGTTGGGCTCGTACAGTCCCACGATGAGCACTTCGGCCTCATGCAGGCTCTTGAGAGTCCCTTCGTAAAGCTCCCCGTTCCACCAACTATGGATCCGCTCCCACAACCTTCGCTGCCGACTCCCGGCACTGTCGATCAGCTTCTCCGCCCGAACGAGCAATCGCCGAGCCCCGTCACGCTGCTCGCTCCGCTTCACTCCGTCCGAACAGTCGTCTTCCTTCTCCTTCGGACAGACAGAGTCGAGTTCGATCCACAGAACGGACGCGCGGACCTTGGCGCGATGCTGCCAGGTACTGGGGCGAGCGGCCGGGGCGTTGGACGCGTGCCCATGGGATTCCGAGAGTGCTCGGCGAGATTCCTCGGCGCCCGGATTTTCCATATTCTCTGGAGCTCGTCCCATTGTCCTGCCTCCTCCGGTCTCGCCGGATCGGGTGCGAGCCGGCGGAGTTCCCGTGGAGAAGTAAGAAGCAGCAGCCGTAGTCGATGAAATGCGCGTCTCGGTGTGGAACCGACTCGATGCGCAAGCGGCCGCTTTTTACGTTAGACCCCGTCGCCGTCTCGCGCATCCGGATTGGCTCCGGCACCATTCGCCAGAAGGGCGGAGCGTCAGGCTGACGAGGGAGCGCGATTCCTCATGGCCGGCAGCCTACGACTGGGTTGCCTAGATGATCGCCAACATTGGACACGCGTCATTGCGTCTGGATTCAATATTTGACGCTTCACTAGAAGTAGTTGACTGCGGGAGAATCCGCCAAGAGGCAGAAGCGTTGGGTTCCAATGTCAACTTGCCTCATCGCGCCGCTCGACCATCATGGATATGAGCGGCAAAATCACCTCCTCGGGTTCTTCGACTCCGGGAGGGCGGGTGGTCGGAATAGTTGACGTCTGATTCATGCAAAAGCTCCAAGTGGTTCAGCAGCTGGAGGAGTTCGAACCGAATTGGGCACCGTCCGCGGGTGTCACGCTCGGGAGCGCACCGGCCACAGAAGGCGATGGACTGCCCGGGTCGGGTGAACGAGGACTTCACCCCCTGGCTCGACGGAGTCATCAAGGCAGTCGCGGTCGGCCAGGCCCTCGCAATAGTCGTGGCGATCTTCGTTTGACCACCGACGCCGCAACCGAACACCCACCAATGCAAGGCAGCGTTGGTGAGCGTCGCCGCCCCGGACCACTACTGCGCGCGACGCCGACGTGCCTATGCCTGCCGATCCCCGGCGGCCCTCCTGCGTCGTCTCGCCCGCGAAGGGATGTGTGCCCCCATGGCCAGCAGAACCACGAACACGAAGAAGACCGCCTCGAAGACCCCGCAACCGAAGCCTGCGCCGAAGACGGCCTCGGCGAAGATGGGCTCGCCCTCCGACGATGAACTCATCTCATCGCTGCGGCATTACATCCGCGTCCGGGGCCCGCACCTGCTGGAGGATCCGAACATCACCTCAGTGGGGGTCGGCCGCAAGGTGACCGGTGACCAGCCGGGCGGCGATGTGGCGTTGCAGTTCACCGTGGCTACCAAGGCCGAGCCGGAGGTGCTGGAGTCCCTGGGCACCGAGCTGATCCCGGCCACCATCACTGTCGATGGCTTCGAGGTGCCCACCGATGTCATCGAGCGCACCTACAAGCCGAGCTTCCACATGGTGGCCGAGGTCGAGAGCCCGCTGCGCAAGAGCCGGATGGACCCCATCCGGCCCGGAGCCAGCGTCGGCGCGGTGACGGTGTCGGCCGGCACCATCGGCTGCATCGTGTTCGACCGGGCCGACGGGACACCGTACGTACTCAGCAACTGGCATGTGCTGCACGGGCCGTTGGGCGAGCTGGGGATCGAGGTCGTGCAGCCCGGCACGCGGGACGACAATCGCATCGACCGCAACCGGATGGGCGTGCTCAAGCGCTCCCACCTGGGCGTGGCCGGGGACTGCGCGGTGGCGACCATCGAAGACCGCGACTCCCTCCCGGAGATCCTCGAACTGGAAGTCGCCCCCCGGACGCTGGGGGAGCCCGAGCTCGGCGACAAGGTGGTCAAGAGCGGCCGTTCCACCGGGGTCACCCACGGCATCGTCCGCCGCGTCGACACCATAGCGAAGATCAACTACGGCGGGGGAACGGGCCAGCGGACCATCGGGTGCTTCGAGATTGGCCCGGACCCCGACCATCCGTCGGCGGACGATGAGGTCAGCAGCGGCGGTGACTCCGGCGCGGTGTGGCTGTTCAAGGAAGGCGACGACCGCGTCAGTTCGGTGCTGGCCGGGCTGCACTTCGCCGGCGAGGGCACCGGTGATCCGGACGAGCACGCCCTCGCCTGCCTGTCGACATCGGTGTTCGAAAAGCTCGACATCACCCTCAGCCAGCCCGCGCCGGAGCAGCTGGAGATCATCGCCGGCTACGACGCCGACTTCCTCGGCGAACGGGTCGAGGCCCCGGAACTGGACGCGGACCTCGCGCGGGACGCCGCCCTCCTGGACGGCTCGCCGGTCATCCCGTACACGCATTTCTCGCTCACCCTGAACAAGAAGCGGCGCTTCCCGTTCTGGGTGGCCTGGAACGTCGACGGCGGCTCGCTGAAGAAGCTCAGCCGCAGCGGCATCCCCTTCGTCAAGGACCAGCGGCTGCCCGCCACGGCGCAGGTCGGCAACGAGCTGTACCAGGCCAACCGGCTCGACCGGGGGCACATCGCCCGCCGCGCCGACCTGCTCTGGGGCAGCCTGCCGGAGGCCCGGAAGGCCAACACCGACTCGTTCTTCTACACCAACATCACCCCGCAGATGGACGACTTCAACCAGAGTGCCAAGAACGGGGTGTGGGGAGCGCTGGAGGACGCCGTCTTCGCCGACGTCGACGTCGACGACCTGAGAATCAGCGTCTTCGGCGGGCCGGTCTTCCAGGACGACGACCGGGTCTACCGGGGCGTGCGCATAGCGCGGGAGTTCTACAAGGTCATTGCATTCACCGAGAACGGCGAGCTGAAGGCCAGAGCGTTTCTGCTGACGCAGAACCTGGACCAGCTGGAAGCGCTGGAACTGGACGAGTTCCGGGTCTTCCAGGTCACCCTCGGCGAGGTCGAGGACCGCACTCGGGTGCGCTTCCCCGCGGCCCTCCACAAGGGCGACATCCTGCATGTTCCCGAGTCTGTGGCGGACCGCCCGCCGTTGGAGAACACGGCCGACATCCAGTGGGGCTGAACCGCCCCCCCATCCAAGACCCAGATTCGCACATTACGAAGGCTTGGTGCATCACCATGACCCAACCGGTTCATGAGAACGCACCCGAGTTCCTCCAGAACGCGGCGGAGCCGGTACGTGACCACCTGCTCGGCGCGGCCTCCGTGCCCGCCTTCCTGCACGGCGCCGGCCAGTTGTCCCTGGAGGACCGCCGACTCCTTGCCGAGCAGGCCCTGGTCCTGCTGGAACAGAACTACGTCCATCTGCCGCTGAAGACCGCGATGCACGCCGTCAACCCGGTCCAGCGGCTGCGGCTGCTGCGCCGGCGCATGGAGCGGCAGACACCGCAGACCATGCCGAGGGAGTGGCTGTTCCACGCGGAGATGTCGGAGATCTTCCACTCGGTGCGGGACCTGCACACCAACTACCTGCTGCCCGACCCCTTCAGGGACAAGATCGCCTTCCTGCCCTTCCTGATCGAGTCCTGCACGGAACAGGACCGTACCCGGTTCCTGGTCACCCATGTGGTGAGCGGCTTCTCGGCGCCGGGATTCGAGCCGGGCGTCGAGATCACCCACTGGAGCGGCATCCCCATCCAGGACGCCGTCGACCTCAACGCGGCCCGGTTCGCCGGTAGCAACACGGCGGCCCGGCGCAGCCGGGGTGTGCAGTCGCTGACCGTGCGGCCGCTCGTCATCCATCTCCCGCCGCTGGAGGAGTGGGTGACGGTCAGCTACATCGACCTCGCCGGAACGGCCCGGGAACTCCGGCAGAGCTGGCAGATCGTGGAGAACTTGCCCTCGTTCGTCTCCGCCGACCGGGACACGGCCGTGTTCCAAGGCCTGGACCTCGACGGCGATGAGACCCAACGGGCCAAGGTGCTGCTGTTCGCGCCCCTGGTCGTCGCCCAGGAGCGGGCCGCCGAGGCGGACGAACCCCTACCGGACCTGGGGGCGGGCGAGATCGCCACCACCATGCCCACGGTCTTCCGGGCCCGGGCCGTCACCACGCCCTCCGGAACGTTCGGCCACATCCGCATCTTCACGTTCCACGTCAACAGCCCCGGCAGGTTCGTCGCCGAGTTCGTACGGCTCATCCGGCAACTGCCCCAGGGCGGTCTCATCGTGGACGTCCGGGACAACGGCGGAGGGCACATCCACGCCGCCGAGTTCACCCTGCAGACACTGACGCCGCGCCGGATCAACCCCGAACCGGCACAGTTCGTCAACACCCCGCTCAACCTGCGGATCTGCCGGCGGCTCCAGGGCACTCCGGGACTGGATCTGGGCCCCTGGGTGCCGTCCATGGAACAGGCCGTCGAGACCGGCTCGGTCTACTCCGGCGCCTTCCCGATCAGCCCCGAGAACGGCGCCAACGCCATCGGACAGCAGTACTTCGGGCCCGTCGTACTCATCACCAACGCCCGGTGCTACTCGGCCACGGACATCTTCGCGGCGGGCTTCCAGGACCACGACATCGGCCCCGTGCTCGGCACCGACGAGAACACGGGCGCCGGCGGCGCCAACGTCTGGCAGCACGACCGGTTGACCGAGTTCCTGGCGGACGACCCGGGCACGCCCTACACGGCCCTGCCGAAGGGTGCCGGGATGCGGGTGTCGATACGCCGCACGCTGCGGGTCGGCCCGAACTCGGGCACGCCGGTGGAGGACCTGGGAGTCGTCCCCGACGAGCTGCACCGCATGACACGCCGCGACCTGCTGGAGGGCAACACCGATCTCCTGGACCACGCGGGCCGCCTCCTGCAGGGTCTGACTCCGCACGCCGTGACGATCACGGAGGCGGCCGCCGCCGACGGCGCGCTCCGTCTGAAGCTCACCGCGGAGAACGTCGATCGCGTCGATGTCTACCTCGACCAGCGCCCCCGCGCCTCCGTCGACCTCATCGGCGGCCAGGCCGACCTGCTGGTCCCTGGCGCCGCCTCAGCACACACCGCCCACCTGGAGGGTTTCGAGGTCGGCCGCCTCGTCGCGAGTACGACCCGAAATCTGCCGTAGGCGCTTGGCCCTCACCTGCTCCTGATCCTGCGGGCCCGGGCAGTCCTTCGGACAGGGCCAGTCGCCGTTCCTTGCGTCGGATCGGCAATACAGCCGATCCGACGCGGCAGGAGCACGACCCCGCAGATGACTACAGCCGGCTGCGCGGGACACCGCGGACCGGACACCCGCCTTCGCGCCGGGTTTGGGTAGAGGCTTCGCGCCGGGTGGCAGGTCCCGGCCCTTGGCCTGCGCCCGACTGCTGTGACCACGAGCGGTAGTTGGCGGGCCGAGGTCGCGGCGCCGTGCCGATTCCTTGTGGGCGAGATTGCCGATTGATAGTTGCGAGTGGGGACGTGATGCGGGACCTGGGTCGGTGACGGGCCCTGGTGTCCGGCGCTCCAGGCGATGCACGAAGAGCCACACCGCAGGTGTGTTGTCTCCCGCAACTCGCATCCCTGACAGCCCTGTCACGCCCCTCGTTCGCCCACAACTTCGAGCGCGCGCTATCACAGACCCCCAAGACCAACGCGTTCGCAGCGGCCAACAGCAGCCTCTTCTAGTTAAAACTCCTCGGGCCGTCCCGAAATACCGGCGGGGCTGCCATTTTCGATGCCCGCAGGCCGACGCAACGCGAGTTGTTGAACGACCCCGACGTGTTTCAGACCCGCTACAGCTCGACATCTACCCCCGGGGACCGATGTGCCAGCCCGCGCTGGCACCGTCAACTGCGAAGAGCCGCTTCGGGATCGCCTGGAGCCGCTGCTGCCGTAGCGTGAGCGGCGGAGGCACCGGACGACGGGTCCATGGCCAAGGTCGGTCGAGGAAACCATGGTTGTCCGCCAGACCGGACAAATCCATTACCGGGCTCCTGGCGCGTGGACGGTCCTCAGGAGATACGAGATCAACCCATAACGATCGAGTTGCAGCGGCATTGGACTGGGGGAACCTGGTCGTGTTCTTTGCATTCTAAGGAATAGGTCGGCGGCGAAGTCCCTGTGCGCTGGCCCATCTCTTCTTCCCCTTGCGCGGTCAGCGGTCGCCGGCACGGCGCTCGGCACAGGCTTTGCCACGTTCTGCGACAACTCGCATGCCTACTGGCTGCGCAACAAGTGTCACGAGTGATGCAGTGGTCTCGATTGCCTTTTGCGGGTACTCCTCACAGACCACTTCCCAGGGGAAGCAGCGCGGAGGCATTGGCATGCGTATGCCGATCCGTGGCGAAGGTACGCATCAGCCCTGGGAGATCGCCGTTCGGTGCGATTCGCAGCGTTGGTCGACGAGGTGTACACGGCGGCGGAAGCCGAAGGTCCCCACCTCCGATGGTGATTGCAGTACCGCGTGTGAGGACCGCCAAGAGCCCAGCCCACGTCAGATCTTCTGCACTACGGGATCCTCTGGGTCTCCAAGCTCTGCACCGCTCCTCCAATTTGTCGAACGCAAATGATACAGCATGAACACCCTTACGTTCCGCCCCTCCGGGTGGCCCCACTACTTCCACCCGCGCGAATATGCGAGGTTAGGTTGAGGCGCCTAGAATGGAAATATGAACGGAGAAGACACCTTCCACACCGTCAGAACGGGCGACACGCTGTGGGACCTTGCTAACCGGTTCGGGACCACAGTCGAACAGCTTCAAGCATGGAACAAGATTCGCGACCCGAACAAAATCAAGATCGGGCAACGGCTGCTTGTATCGAAGGCGGAATCAGAAGCAGAGTCCGCGGGCTGACCGGGCAGTGTAGTGCCGATGGGAGTTAGGGCGGCCGGATGACGCTACTGCGTCATCCGGCCGCCCTAACTCCGCCAGCTTACTTGCGGGTTGCGCTTCGGCAGGTGGCTGGGGACTCCGAGCCGTCAGGTTGGCGCTTTCCGGCCGCTCTTTCGTGACTTCATGACCTTACGACACCAGGATTGGCCCGTGGCGCGTCAGGAGGGGGCGCCGACCAGGCCGGCGTCACCCTCATCGTCTCCTTGCCGTGCAGCCCTCCCTTGTGCTGCATGCCGTCGCGTCGCCTCGTCCAGCGTGCAGTACTAGCGCGGCACCGTCTCGCATGGTGCGTTACCAAAGCTGTTGAACATGGAATAGGCGAACAGTCAGATAGCGCCGGTGGGGGAGTTGCATGGGAGCCCGTTCGCGCGTGAGCTGCGCGCGCGGGTTCTTGTCGCGTGGGATCCGGTGATCGCGACTGATCCGAATCGCAAGGCCTGCCAGGCAACCGGCCCGCATCATGTCGGGCGCGTTGGTGACCAAGTGAGATACGTACAACCGGCGTTAGCCAATCTGCCAGGGCGTTACATCCGGTGCTGTCGGCGGCCGCGAGGCCCTGGACTGAGCGGTGTGGCTGACGGCCCTGATACCGAAGTACGCTGTTGTCATTGTGCTGACGGCAGTAAATGAACGGGTACGGATGGCAACAGACTGAGCGTCATCTGCACGAGCAACGCCCCAGACAGCAGCGACGGTGATCGCCGAATCTCCTGTGAGGACCACCGCAAGCCCAGCCCAATTCCGGGGCTTCTGTAGTGCGATGTTCTCCGGAACAGTCCACCGGCACCCGCTGTCCGAATGACCTCACCACAGCAACCCGGGCGAACATGCGAGGACCAACCGAGGCGCTTAGCATACAAATATGAACGGAGAAGACACCTTCCACACCGTCAGAACGGGCGACACGCTGTGGGACCTTGCTAACCGCTTCGGGACCACGGTCGAACAGCTTCAAGCGTGGAACAACATCCCCGACCCGGACAAAATCTTCGTCGGGCAACGGCTGATCGTCGCGAAAGATGAATCTGGCTACATTCCATTCCCAGGTTCGGAGTGGTTCAAGAGTCAACCGAATAGCCCAATCATCACGATGATGGCAATCCGCCTCGTCGAAGAGGGGTGTTCCGCGTACGGTCAGGGCGGTCCACCGTCTCAGTGGACGACGCAGCACCGCGACTCCTATGCCATGTGGCAGCGGAAACTCGGGTACCGGGGCGCGGACGCGGACGGCTGGCCGGGATCAAAGTCCTGGGCTAAGCTCCGGGTCCCCTATCCGGATGAGGGTAACTCATCGTACTGAGTTCCCGGCTTCGAAGCACTAGTCCAAGCACTTGAGGACAGTATGTAGAGGAGGCTCTCTATGGCCAGTCAAGTTTGCAACCATACCAAGTCCCGTCCATCAGTCAAGCGTGGCTCGTCAGGAGTAGCGGTGAAACAGGCGCAGTGCTACCTGAACAATTCAATGACGGGCAAAGACCTCGTCCAGGATGGGGTTTTCGGCCCGGTCACTGATGCTGCAACACGCAGATTTCAGGGATGCGCCGATATCACGGTCGACGGCATCATCGGAGCTCAGACATGGTCGCATCTAACCTTCTGGGCCAACAGCTCGGACTTTGTCTGCTGAGCGTAGCCGCCGTCGGTGCGGAGACCGGCGACGACGGCGTCGAGGTCCCGGCGAGGTCCGTGACGAAGCCGCAGGGTAGGCACGCGGTTGTTCACCAACTCGGCTAGAGGGCGTCTGAAAAGCCCGTCAGCGGGCTGATCTTGCGAGGCGCCGCACGAGGAGCATGACCATGGCGAGGTAGATGGCATTCTCCGAGCAGACGCGAAGGTACTCGTAGTCCTTCGACAGGCGGCGGCACCGTCCCAGCCAGGCGAACGTCCGCTCTACCACCCAGCGCCGCGGGACCACCGCGAAGAGGGGCACTGCTGGAGGCGGTTCCCCCACCCGAGCCCAGGTCGAGCGGAATCCACCGTCGCGGCGCTGCACGACCTCCACGGTGAGGCCGGTGGCTTCCCGGGCCCAGGTGTGGAAGTCGGCGCCCCGGTAGCCCTGGTCCGCCCACACGTGCCGAAGGCGCGGGAAGGCATCGGCAGCCCGGGAGAACAGCACCACGGCGCCGTCGCGATCGCCGACGCTCGCCGGGCTCACGCAGGCCAGCAGGACGGTGCCGCGGGTGTCGACGAGCAGGTGGCGCTTGATACGTTGACCTTACCCGTGCAGGCCGCCACGCTCACTGGCCCGAACGCTCTGGCTGTCCACGATGGCCGCACTGGGCGTGGGATCACGGCCGAGCTGCACCCGCTCGCGTTCGCGCAGCGCCGTCAGCATCCGTTCCCACACGCCTTCTTGTTGCCATCGCCGCCAGTAGTAGTAGACCGTCTGCCACGGCGGCAGGTCATGCGGCAGCAGTCTCCAGGCACAGCCGGCCCGCAGCCAGTACGCCAACGCGTCGAGGATCTCCCGCCGCGTGTGTTTCGCCGGTCGCCCACCGGACTTGACCGCCGGAACCAACGGACGGAGGATCTCCCACTCCGGATCGGACAGATCCGTCGAGTAACGGGTACGCAGCCCGCACACCCCAGCCCCCGAAAGTGCGCCACCGCCCCGCTACCAGGCAACTTGCCCGCTGACAGGCTTTTCAGACGCCCTCTACTGAGCTTGAACTCATGAAGTCGTTGGCGTGAGGGATAGTCCGGTCCCGGCGAGGCATCCGTCGATGAGGTGCCGGGGGGGGGTACTGGATGTAGGCGCGGTTGGCGAGGACGGGACGCCCTGGCGTTCGCAGATCCGGATGATCTGGTGGGTGCGGGCCGCAGTGAGATCGTGTGCGCGGCCGGGCAGCGTCGGCGAGATCCACAGCAGCCGCCCCGCCGGGTCGGTCACCACCTGCACGTTCACTCCGCGTCGGCGGTGCTTGTGGGAGTAGTCGGCGCGGCTGTCGCCGACCCGGTCGCACTCGGCAAGGGTGCCGTCCAACAGGACGTAGTCGGGGTCGGCTTCGCGCAGCGCGCGCAGCAGGCCGGGCGCGCGGGCGGCGAGCAGGCCGATTACTGCGGCCGTGTAGGCGTGGGCGATGCCGGTCGAGATACCGAAGCCGGCCGCAAGCTGCGCGAGAGTGACGTTCTGATGCAGGTACACCAGAGCGACCAGAGCACGCTGGTGCGGCGGGAGCTTGCAGCGGCGGTACCCTCGCGGGTGACGATGAGCATGGTGACCCCTTAAGAATGGTGGTGGTCCGGGAGGACTGGGTGTAGCTGATGGTGACCTGCCGTTGATGGCTCCGAGTGAGTGGCTGCCCGGTCCTCCGGGATGCTCCGGCCGCTGATTGAGAACTGCGGTCATCGCTGGTTAAGGGCTCGGCGGCGGAGCGTTCCCGGACTCTGAGGGTGCTGCTTCCTGGGGGAAAGGAGCGATGACGGTGACGGAGCGTCATGAGCAGATCTGGGTCGGCATCGACGCTGGCAAGGCCCATCACTGGGCTGTCGGGGTCAACGCCACCGGAGAGAAGGTGCTTTCGAGGAAGGTCGTCAACGGTGAAGACGAGATCCTGGAACTGATCGTCGCAGCGTGCGAGATGGCCAACGAGGTGCGATGGGCGGTCGATATCTCCGGCCGGGCCTCAACGTTGCTGCTTGCACTGTTAATCGCCAACGGTCAGAGCGTGGTGTACGTGCCTGGACGAACGGTCAACCGAATGTCCGGCGCCTACCGCGGCGAAGGGAAGACCGACGCCAAGGACGCCCTGGTCATCGCCGACACCGCGCGTATGCGCCGGGACTTCACGCCGCTGAACTTGCCGAACGAGACCGTGGCTGGTCTCCAGTTGCTCACCACGCATCGAGCCGATTTGATCGCCGACCAGGTGCGGCTGATCAACCGCCTGCGCGATGCCCTGGTAGGCATCTGCCCCGCTCTGGAGCGGGCCTTCGACTACTCAGCTGCCAAGGGACCGGTCGTTATGCTGACCGAATACCAGACCCCGGCCGCCGTGCAGCGAGTCGGCGTCAAGCAGCTCGCGGACTGGCTGGCAGGACGTGCGGTCCGCAGTGCAGATGAGGTCGCCGCCCGCGCGCTCGAAGCAGCCCGATCCCAGGTGACAGCTCTATCGGGCGAAAGCGAGCCGCCAAACTCGTGTGCGACCTCGCCCACCAGCTCCTCATGCTCGACGAATGGATCAAAGACACCGACCGGGAGATCCGCGAAGCATTCCGCCTTGACGAGCGCGCCGAAGTCATCGAATCTCTGCCTGGCATGGGACCCATCCTCGGGGCCGAGCTCCTCGCCATCGTCGGAGACCTGTCCAGCTACGCAGACGCCGGCCGCCTGGCCGCCCACGCGGGACTAGCACCGGTGTCACGCGACTCCGGCCGCCGAACCGGCAACCACCACCGCCCCAAGCGCTACCACCGCCGCCTGCGACACGTCTTCTACATGGCCGCCCAAACCGCCATGATGCGCCCGGGCCCCTCCCGGGACTACTACCTCAAGAAACGCGCCGAAGGACTGATCCACACCCAGGCCCTGCTCGCCCTCGCACGCCGTCGAGTGGACGTCCTTTGGGCCATGCTCCGCGACAAGAGGCACTTCACGCCCACCCCGTCAGCCACCCAGTCGGCTTGACACCATCATTGAGACTCCCTCGACCAGGGCGTGAGGCAGGTCAAGTGCGGCACGAGGAGCCGGCAGACCGAGAGCTGCCTTGCGCAATGATCCTGAGCGTCGTTGAGCGCGTAGCGCTGCGTTCTGACGCCCAGAGCCTGGGTGGTGGCGTGCCTGCGTCGAGCATGGATGGCAATCGATGCCGCGCTCTGAACGGCTTTAACGTCCCGGGTCCTCGCCCCCTCTGCCGTACGAGTAGCGCAGCTTGTCGGCCGAGCCGGATGCCGCGATAGCGATCCTCAGACATCCGCTAATCGCATGAACTTACCGAGTCGCAAAGCCGTGAGCATGTAGGCAATGGTGGACACGCCTACTGTGCAAGCATGAGTGCAGAAGACGGCTACGTTCCCTTCCCAGGTTCCGAGTGGTTCAAAAATGAGCCGAGCAGCCCGATCATCAGCATGATGGCAATGCGCCTGGTCGAAGAGGGATGCTCCGAATTTGGTCCGGCCGGTCCACCCTCGGCCCACCCTCTCAGCGGACGTCAGTGGACGACACACCACCGCGACTGCTACGCCAGGTGGCAGCGGAAGCTCGGGTACCAGGGTGCGGACGCGGACGGCTGGCCGGGAGCAAAGTCCTGGGCCAAGCTCCGGGTGCCCTATTCGGAGTGACGGTAACTCGACGTTCTGAGCTCTCGGAATGACTTCAAAACACGACGGCGTGCTCCGACTCGTTCCGACCAGCACAGGCGGACGATAGCCCGCCGAGATCCGCTTTATAAGTTCGATCGGGAGATCGGTCCGCATTCATGGACCGCCGCACCTACGTTGCCACCCCCACCATCGCCGCCCAGCCACGGGTGTGGAGCTCCGCCGGCTTGCCCTCGTGCCGGTGGCGATCGACGCGAAGGATCGCCGGTTTGTTAACCGGCGACCTCACGCTATGTTGCTTCGCCGTCGTGGCCTCAAAGCAGTAAGGACCTCGCGTCGTCGGTGCGCATACACCTTGCTGAATAAACTGTGCTTCGGGGCAAGTCGATCCCGGCAGCTGACCGCACTCGTGCGGGGAAGCCGGACCGACGTCAAGGGCGCCGGAGCACCTGTCAGGCCATGCGCCTCAGGTCGTGCGCCCGGCCGGGCAGAAGGGTGAGATCCACAGCAGCCTGCCGGCAGGGTCGGTCACCACCTGCACGTTCACTCCGCGCCGGCGGTGCTTGTGGGAGAAGTCGCGCGGCTGTCGCCGACCCGGTCGCACTCGGCAAGGGTGCCGTCGATCAGGACGTAGTCCGGATCGGTCTCGCGCAGGGCACGCAGCAGGCCGGGCGCGCGGGCGGCGAGCAGGCCGATTACTGCGGTCGTGTAGGCGTGGGCGGTGCCGGTCGAGATACCGAAGCCGGCCGCAAGCTGCGCGAGAGTGACGTTCTGATGCAGGTACACCAGAGCGACCAGAGCACGCTGGTGCGGCGGGAGCTTGCAGCGGTGGTCACCCTCGCGGGTGACGATGAGCAGGGTGACCCACTCGACCAGGGCATGAGGCAGGTCCAGTGGGTCAGGACAGAGAACCAACAAGGCTCTTGCGGTCGCGAGTTGAGACGTCGAACACCTCCTCCAACGGCACGGGAGCCTTGTCCGTTGGGGACGCCTACGCCGTCCCCCGATCAGTGGCCGCGCTGAAAGACCTCACTGATTCGCACCTGGACTGACACCTGGACTGACTACCCGTCAGGTCCTCCTGGCGCGCTTCTACGGTCTTCGTATGAGCGACCCGAGCCCGGCTGGTGAACAATTGTAGACTGCTCGACTGTCATCGCCGCGTCCGACCGACGCCGACATCGCCACGATCTTTGCGATCCGCCGTGACCGCGAAACCTGCCTGCACAACCTTTCCGACACACTCACCCGGCTGGACGAGATGGGAACTGTATCGCCGCTGGGACGATCAGTGGCAGCGGTGCGGGTACGGATACTGGGTCGTCCGAGGCCACGACTCCGCCCGGCAACTGGGCTTTTGCGCGATCAAGTGATCGCTCCATAACACGACTGCGCCTCCCGGGAACCGGAGTACGGCAGTGTTAATTTGCCCAGAACATACAATTCGTCCCCTATGTGACGAACCGGGCATCGAGAATGAAGTGAGGTATCGGCGATGCTGGCCCGTGGATATGTTCTGTTCGAGGTGGAGCCGGCTAGTGATGACGTCGCGCTCGAGCGCCTGACACATCACAGTCTTGGTGGCTGCAAGGTGTTGGCGAGTGGGATCTTCCCGGGGGAGATCGTCGCCCACTTGGAGGCTGACGGGCTGGAGAATTTCAACGCGGCGTTGGTTGAGCTGCTGGGTGAAACCGGTGTGCGGCGAGCGACGACTCTCAGGATTACCACGACCCCATGACCGGGGGCGGCGATCCGTCACCGACTTGGCGAGAACCACCTCGAGCGCAGGCCACGCGAATTCCACCATCCGCTCGGCTCACCGCCGCCGTATGCCTGGCTTCGTCAGTAGGTTCACTGCACCCCTTACGTTCTGCCCCGGTAACGCACGATGTCTACGGAGGTGGTTGTGGCTGGGAATGAGGCGACGTTCAAGGTTCATCCTGCGATCGGGATCGCGCGGGTTGGCAACAGCTCGGAGTACTTCATAGGCCCAGAGGTGCCGGACCAGCCGGCCAGCCCCGAGGGCGGCTTCCGAGATGCCGAGGGCAGGCTCAAACGGCAGGCGGCGCACTTCCGCATCTACCAGTACGACAGCGGCGGCCAGGCGGTACGCGAAGTCGTTCCGGGCCGCGACGGCGTTAAGGACATCGTGTGGACGGTCCAGGTAGCCAACAAGAAGGCGGCCTGGTACCAGTTTCACCTGCCGCTGGACGTACCGGACGGCAGACGGCTCAAGCGCCGGCAGTACGGTCGCCGCAACGCCGATGTTCAGGACCGTAGCAAGCTGGTGAACATGCCCGCGCCACAAAGCGTGTCAGTGGCGCAGCAGCAGACCGCGCAGGTCCTGGGACAGATCATGGGGGATAAGACGCACCTGGGGGACCTGCGCGGTGTAAAGGGCGGATCACTGCTGTTCCTCGGCGGGATGGGGGAGTGCGGCTCATGGGCGGGCAAGCCCATTACCGGATTCGCCAACAACGACACCTGGTATGACGACATCTCCGACGGGCCGGTTACCGCGGAAGTCATCCTGGACAATGGCCAGGCGATCGAAGCGGCGGGAGCTTGGGTGGTCGTCGGGCCTCCGCACTACGCACCTGCGGTGAAGACCGTGCGCACCTTGTATGACCTGCTCCACGACGTCTTCGTCAACAACGGCACGCTTCCCTTCCCTGCCGACATCACCTACGGGGACCACATCGAGCCGATCCTGGCCCGCTTCTGCAATCTGCAGTGGGTCAATCGAGGTTTCGCTGCCCAGTTCGGATGGGGCGGGCCGCACTATTTCCTGGACGAGAAGATGCGCGCCCGTCTGTCCGATCCATCCGAGCGCAATGAGGAACTCCGCACGCAGGTCTACAACACGATGCGCGACTACGAGCGTGACGAGCGATCCCCTACGCCCTGGCCGTGGATCTACGGTGACGGCATGGCCGTACCGCCACGATCGGACCTCCAGCACCTGGCGCTCTCCGAGACCCAGAACCGGATGATGCGACAGTGGGCTCTGGGCGACTTCACGGCTGGCACCAAGAAGACCATCACCAAGCTCGAGGATGCGCCTGTCGCCTCGCAGCCGGGCCTGCTGGACCGCGCCGCGCTGGAAAACTGTGCTGCCGATGCCTTCCACCCTGGCTGCGAAGTCACCTGGCCGATTCGGCACGACACCATGTACAGCGAACCGTTCCGCATCCGCCACCGTACAGCGCAGGATCCGCCGGAACCGGACTACGGGGACCACCTCACCCCCGATATCGCGCTGTCCGCGCGCGGTCCGCTTTACGCGCAGGGACCCGGGGACCTGACGCGGTGGATGGCGGCCCCTTGGCAGACTGACACCGCAAGCTGTCGCTCCGGCTACGAGCTCCAGAACAACATCGACGCCCGCTACAGCCCCTACCTGCCGACCTTCTGGCCGGCCCACGTTCCCAACCACGTACTGAAGGCAGCCGACTTTGAGAAGGTCAACGCGGCTGGCAGCGACGAGGAGCGGGCGGACGCCTTCGAGCGCCGTGCGGTGTGGTTGCGCGGGCTGACCGCCACGGACAAAACGCAACAGCTGCAGCAGATGACGAAGCTGTGGTGGAAATTCGGGATCATCGAGGAACGCGAATACACCGTCGGCGACGGCAAGTTCCCCAACCTCATTCTGGTCGAGTCCCCTCCGCAGCCGCCGCTGCAGGAGGCTCATGACGACAACAACCTGGTGAACGTACACGTGCCGCAGCTGGGAGCGCCAGAGATCTCCGACGCCGCGGCGGAGGCGGCGATGGGTCGGGCCGTCACGACAGCAATCGAGGGCACCAGCTACACGCCGGAGCAGGTCTCGGTGGGCTATCTGGAGAAGCTCGATCCCTTCCACGAGTGGCAATGAGCGGCGACCGCTACGACGTCGTCGTCGCCGGAGGCGGGCCGGCCGGGTCCATTGCGGCCTTCGCACTGGTCCGCAGCGGGCACCGCGTCCTGCTCGCTGACGCGGGAACCGGCCTGGCCAAGGTCGGCGAATGCCTGGTCTCCGTGGCCGCGCTGCTGCTCGAGGACCTCGGCATCCATGACCAGATCCTTGGTAGCGGCCATCTGCCCAGCTACGGCACCCTCTCCTCCTGGGGCGGGCCCGACCTCCGCACGGTCGATTCCTTGCGTGACCCCTACGGGCATGGCTGGCACCTGGACCGGGCACTGTTCGATCATCGGCTGCGCGCCGCAGCCCAGGCGGTGGGAGCTGAGCTCGCCGAGCACACTGCGGTGCGTGCCCCGCTGCGCGCCCCCGAGGGGTGGCACATTCAGCTTTGGGGACCCACCAGTGTCCGCGCTGTGCGGACGACGTGGCTGGTTGACGCCACAGGCCGCACTGCGGCACTGGCGATCCGCCTGGGCGCTCGCCGCCTCACCAATGACCGGCTCTTGGCCACGCACCTCACCCTGGGCCCCGCATCCGGTGTGCCTGACACGCGTTCCCTCGTGGAAGCCGACCGGGACGGCTGGTGGTATTCGACTCTGGTGCCCTCACGCCATCGCATGGTCGTCTTCTTCACCGACGCCGACCTGCCCGGCGCACAGCCGGGCACCGCGGAGACGTTCCACCGACGAGCACTGCGCACTGTCCATGTGAGTGCCCGTGCACACGGGCACGAGCTGCTTGCTGACAGCGCGCCGCAGCGGGCGCCCGCGTACGGTGCCCGCCTGGACCGGCTGTACGGCGAGGGCTGGATCGCCGTGGGCGACGCAGCCGCCGCCTTCGATCCGCTGTCCTCGCAGGGCATCCTGACCGCACTGGTGACGGGGCTGAACGGCGCACGCGCGCTGATCGCGCGCATGCGCGGTGACATGACGGCGTTGGACAGCTACGAGCATCGTGTGCACGCCGCTTACGCGGAATACCGCCGAAACCATCAATTCATCCACCGGCAGGAGACCCGTTGGAACAACCACCCGTTCTGGTCTCGCCGCTTCACCGACCCAACGCCCCATCATGCGTGGTCCCGGTCGGGCTAACCTTGATCTTGCATGAGGGCTCGTCGGCTTGCTGACCACGAGCCCCTCAAGGGGTTGGCCGGTGGCCGACGAGAACGATCACCTGCTGCCGCTGCCCGCAGCGCACGTCGCTGCAGGCGCGACCGTGGTCGTCCGGGGCGGAAACGGCTTCGCACTGGGCAGCCGAACGGGCTGGCCGTGGGTGCCGAGGAGGCCGATCAGCAGGACGGCGCCGCCATGATTGAGGTCGACGGCCCACAGCACGTCGTCGGATAGCGCCAGCACATCGGCGATCAGCGCCGGCAACTCGGTCTCACCGTTGAGGATTCGGCGGGACAGCAGTCTCTCGCCTCGTGCGTTGATCACCATGAGTGGTGGTGCGTCTTGCCGATGCCCACCCCGGCCCAGATCTCGGGTCCAGCCACCTCCGCCAGCTCGTCGTGCATCGATCCCGCAGAGGACCTCACCGGCGTAGTCCTACAGCAGCGATCGAGTCGCGTCTGCCAGTTGGCGGTCGAGTCGTCGCGGAGCCCAGGGCAGCCAAGTCCCCTTAGTACTCCAGTTGCACTTAGCTATTGCCGCTGGTCAGGGGCTGGTTTCTGAGCATACTCAGCTGACGTGTCGTCATGTGGCGGGAGTTCGTGACCTCGAGTGCGGCCTTTGTAGTGGCAGCGCATGGCGGTGGTCTGGTGTCTGCGTCGGAAGCAGGACCACCTCAGGGCATGACGGGTGTGCTGGCGGTGGTGGCCTGGCCTGGGGCGGCAAGTCGCCAGGAGCCTGCGGATTTCTGCCAGGCTGAGCGGCACGAGGAAAGATCCGTTTCTGCGGCCCCCTTTGCGTCTTCGGCCTGGGCTGCCATGGCGGCGAGGAAGGCGTGGGCGAGCATCGCGAGAGTGATGTGCCGGTACCAGCCCGGGTAGCGGCGCACTTCGTACTGGTCCAGGCCGCACTCGTTCTTCGCGCTCTGGAAGCATGACTCGATCGCCCAGCGGGAGCCGGCGATCCGCACCAGCTCCGCGACACTGGTGCCATCGGGGGCATAGGCCAGGTAGTAGGCGATCTCGTCCGGGTGGGCAATGCTGCGGCGGGCCAGTACCCACCGGTGGTGGGAAGGCTCGTCACCACCGAAGAACGAAACGGCCGGGAGCTGGGCGGCTGCCCAGTCGTAGACCCGCGGGCCCTTGGCACCGTCGCCGCAGGAGAGCCGCTCCCAGGCGTCGTCGGGGGCATCCCCCATGAGCTGGTCGATACGCCAGCATCCCGCGAGGGACTTGACCTGCTGCGACTTCGGGACCGCGACGACGTAGCCCAGACCGGTCTCCTCGAGCATGCGGCGGAAGTGCCAGTCCTGCCCGTAGAGAGCGTCTGCCGTCACCCACGCGACGGGCAGTGGTGAGGCAAGCGCCCGGGCGACAAGGTTCCGGGCCGGCTCGGTCTTGGTGGCAAAGGCCCGGGCGTCGGGCACGCCTGCCGCGCGGCACTGGTCCCGGTCGGACGTCCAGGACTTCGGCAGGCACAGCTCCCGGTCCACCAAGGTCCGTCCCCGCGACGAGGCATAGGCGGCGAACACGGCGACCTGGCAGTTCTCCGTGCGTCCTGCCGTGCCGGAGTACTGCCGCTGCACGCCAGCCGAAGCAGTGCCCTTCTTGAGGAAGCCGGTCTCGTCGATGATCAGGACACCGTCGGGCTCACCGAGCCGTTCGGCCACGTATTCCTGCAGGTCGTCGAGGGCCTCATCCGGATCCCATCGGGCCCGGTTCAGCAGATGCTGCAAGCCGGCCGGAACGTCGTGGCCGACGTACTCCGCGAGTTGCCAGCCGTTCTTCCGGCCGACAGGGCCGAGCAGCCCGCGCACGTAGTCTCGCATCCGCCGCCGCAGATCGACCCGGCCGAACCGGTGTCCCACCCGCAGCAGCACCTCTTCCAGCTCAGGAGCCCAGCCATCAGGCCGCACATCAGCTTGCACGATCAGCACAACAGCGATCACAAGCCGCCGGTCACGAACTCCCGCCACATGACGACACGTCAGTTGAGTAAGCTCAGAAACCAGCTCCTGACCAGCGGCAATAGCGAAGTGCAACTGGAGTATTAGAGCTCGTAACACGATCATGGTGAAGGGCTGTTGAGTCGTCTCCAGCAGATCAGTCCGCAGGCCAGGGAGACTATGGCGTTGTGTAGGTCGAGCCGTCTGCCAGCGGACTGCGAGGCGCTTGAACTGGCGCGTGACGGTCTGCCTCGACGACCTTCCGCAGCCTGTCGAGACCGACGATGTCCGGCACCCCTTCGCTGTTACTGTCGCGTCATGTCCAAGATCGAGATAGACGTCGTGACCGCCGAGTTCTTCGATGCCTTTGACAACCGGGGCGGCAAGGCTGCCGACGTGGCCCGGATCCGCCGGCTGGTTCTTCCGGGTGGCGTGATCGTCAAGACCGGCCCGGAGTTCACGGTCTACACCGTGGACGAGTTCATCGAGCCTCGCCAGCGGCTGCTGACCGACGGTCGGCTGGTCGAGTTCTCCGAGTGGGAGACCTCTGAACGGACAGAGATCGCGGGCGATATCGCGTCGCGGTTCGGCGAGTACCGCAAGTCCGGGATCTTGGATGGTGAGCCGTTCGAGGGAGACGGGACCAAGACCATCCAGTTCGTCCGCACCTCAGAGGGCTGGCGGATCGCAGCGTTTGCCTGGTACGACCAGCCCTGACCGTGGGGCGGTCAGCTTGGGTTGATGTGGGGTCATGAGTTGTGCTTCTTGAGGCGTCTCCAGCAGATGAGGCGGCAGGCGAGGGAGACGAAGGCGTCGTGGAGTTCGGTGCGGCGTTCCCATCGGACGGCGAGTCGTTTGAAGTGGTGGAGCAGGGCGAAGGTCTGCTCGACGACGTAACGGAGCTTGTCCATACCCTGGATGTTCGGGGCGCCCTTGCGGGAGATGACAGGCAGGATCCGCCGCTTGCGCAGTTCGCGGCGGTTGGGGTTGGAGTCGTAGCCCTTGTCTCCGAGCAGGGCCTCTGGACGCCTGCGAGGACGGCCGGAGCGGTCGGCGACGGGTGGGATGCCGTCGACGAGGGCGAGGGTCTGGGTGACGTCGTTGACGTTGGCTGCGGTGGTGATGACCTTGAGCGGAGTTGCGCGTCCGTCGCAGATCAGGTGGTGTTTGCTGCCCGTCTTGCGCCGGCCGACCGGCGACGGACCGGTGTCGGCACCCCCTTTTTCGCACGGCCATGGGAGCCGTCCACGCAGGCCCGTGACCAGTCGAGTTGGCCGGCCGCGTTCAGCTCGGCGAGCAGGATGCGGTGCAGCTGGTCGAAGACTCCTGCCTGCTGCCACCGCTCCAGGCGCCACCAGCAGGTCTGTCCGGAGCCGAACCTCAGCTCCAGCGGCAGGAGTTGCCAGGCTATGTCGTTGTAGCTGCACTAGGTGTGCTGTCTGGGGACGTTGGTGACAGGCCAAGTCCACCCGACACAGCCCGTTCTTCTACCAATTGCTGCACTCCCTCGGCGTCTTCCCCGCCGACGCGCCGTCTTCGGTCCGCATGTTCAGCACACGCTTCCCTGGCCAGCTCGCGGTCGAGCAACTCGTCGACCGCTACGACCTGGCCTGCCGCCCCGTCCGCGACCTGCTGGTCGACTACCTGCGGGAACGTCAGCCGTCCGTCGACTACAACACCCTGACCGGTCTGGCGACCGCGCTGGGGCTGTGGTTCTCGAAGGACCTGGAGAAGCACCACCCTTGCATCGACTCGCTCCGGCTCGCACCGGACGTCGCCGCCGCCTGGAAGCGGCGCCTGCAGACCCGGACCGTCCGGACCTCCGACGAGCACGGCCAGGTCGTGGAGACCACGGTGGAACGGGCCACCGCCTCCGACACCCTGATGACGGTGCGGGCGTTCTACCTGGACCTCGCGCAGTGGGCGCTCGACGAACCCTCCCGCTGGGGCCCATGGGCCGTCCCCTGTCCGGTCCGCGCCGACGACGTCCAGCATCGCAAGATGAAGTCCCGGCAGAAGGCCCGCATGGATCAGCGCACCCGGGAGCGACTTCCCGTCCTGCCGTCCCTATGCGAAGCGGTCGACCGGAACCGCAAGGCTGCCGCCGCCCGCTTGGAGGCCGGCGGACGGGCCCGCCCCGGCGAGTTGTTCACCACCGACGGGCAGACGCTGCGGCGCGCGATCCTCAAGCGGCACTCGCCGCACCTATGGGCCGAAGAACCCGCCACCGGCCAGCGCCGGAACCTGGCGCGGGAGGAGAGCAACGCTTTCTGGGGCTGGGCCGCGATCGAGGTCCTGCGCATGACCGGCATCCGGGTCGAGGAGCTGAGCGAGATCTCGCACCACAGCCTGGTCCAATACCGGCTGCCGAGCACCGGCGAGCTCGTTCCGCTCCTGCAGATCGCCCCGTCCAAGACCGACGAGGAACGGTTGCTGGTCATCTCGCCGGAACTCGCCGATGTCCTCTCCGCGATCATCTGCCGCGTTCGCACCACTGACGGCGGCGTCCCGCTCGTAATCGCCTACGACCACCACGAAAAGGTCTGGAACCCGCCTATGCCGCTGCTGTTCCAGCGCAAGATCGGGCTGGAAGACCGGCCGATCCCCATCGCCGGCATCCATGACCTCCTCCAGGACGCTCTCGCGGCCACCAGATTCACCGACGCGACCGGCAACCCGCTGCACTTCGCCCCGCACGACTTCCGAAGGATCTTCACCACCGACGCCGTCATGAACGGCATGCCGCCCCACATCGCCCAGCTGATCCTCGGACATCGCGACATCAACACGACCATGGGTTACAAGGCCGTTTATCCAGAGGAGGCCATCAACGGGCACCGCGCGTTCATCGCTCGTCGCCGGGACCTGCGGCCCAGTGAAGAATACCGCAGCCCCACCGAGCAGGAGTGGGAGGAGTTCCTCGGCCACTTCGAACGACGCAAGGTTGCCCTCGGAGACTGCGGCCGGGCCTACGGCACCAGTTGCGTCCACGAGCACAGCTGCATCCGATGCCCGCTCCTGCGGGCCGACCCGGCCCAACGGCCGCGACTGGTGGACATCCGCGACAACCTCATCGACCGGATCGCCGAGCCGAACGTGAGGGCTGGGCCGGCGAGGCCGAAGGGCTCAAGGTCGGCCTCGCGGCGGCCAACGCCAAGCTCGCCCAGCTCGACAACCTCATCACCCACCGCGCCGTTGCCATCCACCTCGGCATGCCGACCTTCCCTGACGTCGCGGGGCGTCATGTCACCACCGAAGTCAGAGGGTTGTCGGGCTCCTAGCGTTCTCAGCTGCCACCGTCCTTGACGCCTCCTCGCAGGCCCCACTCATCCAGGCCGGAGTAGATCAACGCAGTGCGACCCCGCGGGAACGACAGGGCCTCGGCCTCCCCTGAGTAGATCGCCACCAGTGAGTCGGCCCCTCGCCACCAGGTGTCGGCCACGCCCAGCACTTGATGCACCGCCTCGTACTCATCTAGCACGATGCCGTCGACCTCGTCGCCAGTGATCTTGACGATCTTCTTTGCCCACATGGACGCGTGGTGGGTCAGTGCGAGCGACTCCACCCAACCCTCTACAGTGGCATGGAGGGGCGACCACTGACCTGCGTGAATGCCAAATTCACCAGACGGCCCGATCATGAACGAGTAGGGAACCGCTGTCCGCTGCATACCCGCTTCGAACCACCATCCTTCGGACGCGGAGCCTTCGGGAGAGTCCGCTGCGAAGTACCTCGGGCCGCCGTCGTACTTGGATGCGGGTGGCAGGACCAGGCCACCCCATCGCTCTTGATATGCCGCCATCCGGTCGATGACCGTCGCGGGGATGTCTCGCTCAAGCCACCACTGTCTGTGTTCCTCGACCGGTCGGACGTCGACCTTGACGCCGTGCGCGCGGACGAACGATCGGGCTCGTTGAGTCAGGCCATCAGGCACATCGTTGAAGAGGTTGAGATTCACCAGCGTGACGCTACTGCCAAGTCTCAACCTCGACAGTTCAGAGAAGCCGGGTCCAACAGTCCACAAGAACGGCCGAAACGACGAAGACGGCATCGTGGTTGAAGCCAAACGGCGGTCGAAGATCAAAACGGAACCGACAGACCAGCGTCGCGCAGACGATCCAGAGCGACGGACATGCACTGCTGGACAGTCCTTCCGTCAGCTCGCATCCCATGCGCCAACGGGCCACCGCTGGCGGCGAACGTCCACGCCGGCGCGTTGTCAGCCAGCCTCTCGGCGTCCATTCTGATCATGGCGTTCACACCCTGCTCGCCCAGCCACTCCAGGATCAGGAGCGTCGCGTCCTCGACTCCGCGTTCCTCATCGATCTTCGGCCAACGGCCTCGGCTCCCAGTCATCACGCCGACTCTATCGAGGACTTGAAGGCGGCCGAGGGGCCCCAACCGGCAAGTTCAGAGAACGTCCCAGAGGTCGCCTCGCTTGCCGAGTTGAACGCGAGAATCGAGCAGTGGGATGAGGAGGATGAACGGCGCCGGATCGGCTCCCGGCCGCGGCCGGTGAGCGAGTACTTCGCCGTCGAACGACCGCTGCTGCGCAGCCATTGCCGGACGAACCATTCGAGACAGGACGCCTGTTCAGCCTGCGGGTGGATCGCTTCAGCCAGATCAGCGTCCGCACCAACCGCTACTCGGTGCCGGTGCGGCTGATCGGCCGGACGGTCCGGGCGATGCTGCACGCCTCGGAGCTGGTGGTCTACGACGGCCAGCAGGAAATCGCCCGCCATGAACGGCTGATCGCCAAGGGGAAGACCCGGCTGGATCTGGAACACTACCTGGAAGCCCTGGTCCGCAAGCCCGGCGCGTTCCCCGGTGCCGCCGCGCTCGAACAGGCTCGTTCTGCGGGGAAGTTCACACCGGTTCACGACGCCTGGTGGGAGGCGGCGAAGGCTGCCCACGGCGAGCGCGACGGCACCCGCGCTCTGATCGAGGTCCTGCTGATGGGCCGGCACGTCCCCCACGAGCACCTGGTCGCCGGGCTTGCGTCCGCGGTCAGGGCTGGCGCTCTGACCGCGGACGCGGTTGCCCTGGAGGCCCGGAAGGCGGCTGAAGCCGACGAGGTCGCGGCTCCGGTTGTTCCTGCGGAGCCGGACCGGACGAACGTGACCTCGCTGACCGAACGGGGGCTTGCCCAGCTGCCGCCCGACACCCGGCCGCTGCCCTCGGTCGCGGCCTACGACCAGTTGCTGCGAGCCCGGCAGCGGGCCGACCGCCCCGCCATCCAGGGAGAGATGCCGTGACACTCAAACGCCATCGCGGACTGACCGAACAGGCCGCCACTGCCGCCGTTGACCAGGCATGCCGCATGCTTCGGCTGCCCACCATCCGGGCCCAGTTCCCCGAACTGGCCGAAGCCGCCGCCCGCGACCAGATGTCGTATCGCGGGTTCCTCGCCGAGCTGCTGATGGCCGAGTGCGACGACCGGGCCTGCCGCCGCTCCGAACGGCGGATCAAGGCGGCGCAGTTCCCGCGGGAGAAGTCGCTGCGGGCCTTCGACTTCGAGGCCAACGGGAACGTCGACGCGGCGGTCATCCACACCCTGGCGACCTGCGAATGGGTCAAGAAGGGTCTGCCGCTCTGCCTGATCGGCGACTCGGGCACCGGCAAGTCTCACCTGCTGATCGCGCTCGGGACCGAGGCCGCCATGGCCGGCTTCCGGGTCCGCTACACACTCGCCACCAAACTGGTCAACGAGCTGGTCGAGGCCGCGGACGAGAAGATCCTGCCCAAGACCATCGCCCGCTGCGGACGGGTAGATCTCCTCTGTATCGATGAACTCGGCTACATGGAGCTGGACCGCAGGGGCGCTGAGCTGCTGTTCCAGGTGCTGACCGAACGCGAGGAGAAGAACAGCGTCGCCATCGCCTCCAACGAGTCGTTCGGCGGGTGGACCAGGACGTTCACCGATCCGCGGCTCTGCGCGGCCATCGTCGACCGCCTCACCTTCGGCGGGAACATCATTGAGACCGGTACAGAATCCTACCGACTCGCCAGCACCAGGGCAGTCCGAGCACAGGACACCGCGACGGGCTGACCTTTATCGGGAGCATGCTCATCGTCGTCATGACGATTGGAGCATCCACTGATCCAGGGTCCGGCTGGATGCGATGGCCTCTCATCAGAGCCCGGTCAATCGCTTGCGCTGGACGCGGATCTCTCCGTGCACTACTGACAACTTCTCCCTGCACCCGGAAAGATCGCGGGCATGGCATCTCACGCGAAGCAAGCCCGCGCCCTGTCCTTCGACACCGTTGCCACTCAATATGCCGCCGCTCGGCCGGACTACCCGCCGGCCCTCTTCGACGCCGTTGAGGAACTCGCCGGCCGACCGCTGGTCGGCGCCGACGTGCTGGACTGCGGGGCCGGCACTGGTATCGCCACCCGGCTGATGCGCGAACGCGGCGCCCACGTCGTCGCCCTGGAGCCGGGCGCCGGTATGGCCGCCAAGCTGCGCGCGGCCGAGCCAGAAATCCCGCTGGTGAGGGGCGAGGGGGATCGACTGCCCTTCACCGCTGGCAGCTTCGACGTGATCACCTACGCCCAAGCCTGGCACTGGACCGACCCGGCCCGTTCCGTCCCCGAAGCGCTGCGCGTGTTACGCCCGCACGGCGTGCTGGCCCTGTGGTGGAACCAGGCCGACGTCCGCGTCCCGTGGGTCGCGGCGGAGGATGCCCGACTCGCGCCCTTCACCCGCAGCTACCCGGCAACCGTGGCCGAGCTGTTCGCCCCGTTTCCGGTGCACGTGTCTACCCGCGAGATACCGTGGTCGCGCCGGATTACCGTCGAAGATCACATCAGCAACATCGGCACCCACTCGCACTTCGCGGTCATGGACCCTATCGAGCGGGCCGAACTCCTCGACACCAACCGCACCGCGCTGGCGCGGCATTTCCCCGACGGCGAGCTCGACGAGCCATACCGGTGCGGCCTGACCATCGTGCGATCAGCCACCACTCAAGCCTGAATAGAGCCGGATGCCCACAGGCACCTCACCGCCACCAAGGTCACGTCAGAACGACCTCGCCCACGGCGTTGCGGACGGTCGGACCCTCAGCGTTGTCAGTTCTCAGGCTCTGGCTCTCGTTGTGTGGAGCGTGACGCTGCGTATTCGCTCCCCTTATGGCGAAGCCGAGGGCAGTCAGCGTAGAAGGTGGCTTCCTCCATCGCCGTGTCGCCGCCGCCGACGACCACGATGTCGTGTTCGCGGAAGAAGAAACCGTCGCAGGTCGCGCACTACGAAACCCCTCGGCCGGAGAGCGCGTCCTCGCCCGGGAGATTGAGTTTGCGGTGCTGCGAGCCGGTCGCCACGATGACGGCCTTGGCGCGGTGGACCGTACCCGAGCTGTCGGTGACGGTCTTGATGGTGCCGGTGAGGTCGACTGCGGCGATGTCGTCGGGAACGAGCTCGGCGCCGAAGCGCTCGGCCTGGGCGCGCATGTTGTCCATGAGCTCGGGGCCCATGATGCCGTCGCGGAAGCCGGGGAAGTTCTCCACCTCGGTCGTCTGCACCAGCGCGCCGCCGGCCGTGACCGCGCCCTCGAAGACCAGCGGCTTCAGCGAGGCGCGGGCGGTGTAGAGGGCGGCAGTGTATCCGGCGGGGCCGGAGCCGATGACGATGACGTTGCGTATGCCCGTGCCCGTGCTCATGCCTGGGGCTCCGGCGCGATCTCCTTGATCAGGCCCTCGACCAGCACCTTGATCTCGTCCCGGATCGGACGCACGGCCTCGACGCCCTGGCCCGCCGGGTCTTCCAGCTGCCAGTCCAGGTACCGCTTGCCGGGGAAGACCGGGCAGGTGTCGCCGCAGCCCATGGTGATGCAGACGTCCGACTCCTTCACGGCGTCCACGGTGAGCATCTTCGGCACCTCGGCGGAGATGTCGATGCCGACCTCGGCCATGGCCTCGACGGCGGCCGGGTTGACGCCCGCGCCCGGGTTGGAGCCGGCGGAGCGGACCTCGACGCGGTCCCCGGCCAGGTGGGTCAGCCACGCGGCGGCCATCTGGGAACGGCCGGCGTTGTGGACGCAGACGAACAGCACGGAGGGCTTGTCGGACATCGGAGGCTCTCTCTTGTCTCACGACGGCATCAGGTGCAAATGATGTCAGCACCCGGTGGTGTCAGCCACCACTGATGTGACAGTATCAGCACATGATGACGTCAGTCGACACTGACCTGATCCGGGTGCTGGCCGACCCGCTCAGGCTCCAGATCGTGACCCTGCTCGCCAAAGAGATGCTGTGCACCACCCACCTCGTGGAGGAGACCGGTGCCCGGCAGACCAACCTCTCCAACCATCTGAGAGTGCTGCGCGAGGCCGGGGTCGTGGAGACGGAGCCGTGCGGCCGGTTCACCTACTACCGGCTCAAGCCCGACGTTATCGCCTTGCTCGCGGGCCAGTTCGCCGACCTGGCCGAGTCCGCCCGCTCGGCCGCCGACAACAAGCGGTCCTGCCCCTGAACCTCGCCGCCCCCGGCGACTGCACCAAGGAGTCTTGTTGACCGCCACGCACGAACCCGCCGCGGAGTCGGCCATACCGTCCGCCGAGCCGCAGCCCGCTCCAGGCGCCACCCCGCCGCGCAGGCCGCTGACGGCCCGCGCCGCCGCCGAACTGGTCGGCACCGCGGCCCTGGTGGCGGTCGTGATCGGCTCCGGTATCCAGGCCACCGAGCTGACCCGGGACGTCGGGGTGCAGCTGCTGGCCAACTCCCTGGCCACCGTCTTCGGCCTCGGCGTCCTGATCCTCCTGCTGGGCCCGGTCTCCGGCGCCCACTTCAACCCCGTGGTCACGCTGGCCGAATGGTGGACCGGCAGGCGCGGCGGAGCCGGGGTGACGCTCCGCGAGGTCGCCGTTTACGTTCCGGCACAGATCGTCGGGGCCATCGCGGGCGCGGTCCTGGCGGACGCGATGTTCGGCAAGGCGCTGGTGGAGTGGTCCACGCACGACCGGTCGGCGGGACATCTTCTGCTGGGTGAGGTGGTCGCGACGGCGGGTCTGATCCTGCTGATCTTCGGCCTGGCACGCACCGACCAGTTGCGGTTCGCCCCGGCGGCGGTCGCCTCCTATATCGGCGCCGCGTACTGGTTCACCTCCTCGACGTCGTTCGCGAACCCGGCGGTGACCATCGGCCGTACCTTCAGCGACACGTTCGCGGGCATCGCGCCCGGCTCTCTCGTGGGCTTCATCGGCATGCAGCTGATCGGAGCCGTGGTCGGACTGGCGCTAGTCGCCCTCATCTTCACGCCCGGGCGGGACACCGCCGAGTGACGCGCACGTCCCAGGTGGTGGTGATCGGCGGCGGCCAGTCCGGGCTCGCCGCCGGATACCACCTGCGCCGCCTGGGCCTCGACTTCGTCATCCTCGACGCCCAGACCACAGCGGGCGGGGCCTGGCAGCACACCTGGGACTCCCTGCACCTTTTCTCCCCGGCCGCCTACTCCTCACTGCCCGGCCGCCTCATGCCACCACAGCCCGGACAGGAGTACCCCGACGCACAGCATGTCGTGGAGTACCTCGCCGACTACGAGAAGCGATACGAACTTCCCGTCGAGCGGCCGGTACACGTTTTCGGTGTCCACCGCGACGACGGGCTCCTGCACGTGGAAACCGACTCGGGACCCTGGCGCGCACGCGCCGTGATCAGCGCGACCGGCTCTTGGTGGCGCCCCTTCCTCCCTGCCGTCCCCGGCCGCGGGGAATTCGGTGGCCGTCAGCTGCACACCGTCGAATACCGCAGCCCGCAGGACTTCGTGGGCCGCCGGGTGATCGTGGTCGGCGGCGGAAACTCCGGCGCCCAGATCGCCGCCGACCTCGCCCACGACACCCGGCTGACCTGGGTCACCCAGCGCCCGCCCCGCTACCTGGCCGACGACATCGACGGCCGCGCCCTCTTCGACGCGGCCACCGCCCGCCGCCGCGCCCTCGACGAACGACGCACCGACACAGGCGGAGTCGCCTCACTCGGCGACATCGTCGCCGTTCCACCAGTCCGCGAGGCACGCGACCGCGGCCTGCTCAAAGCGAGCCCGATGTTCACCCGCCTCATCCCCGGCGGCGTCGAATGGGCTGACGGCACCCGCGCCGAGGCCGACGCGGTCATCTGGTGCACCGGCTTCCGGGCCGCCCTTTCCCATCTCGCCCCGCTCCAGCTCCGCGGTCGACGCGGCCACATCGCCACCGCCGGCACACGGGCCGTGGACGAGCCGCGCCTGCACCTTCTCGGCTACGGCGACTGGACCGGCCCCGCCTCCGCCACCCTCATCGGCGTCGGCCGCCCCGCCCGCGAGGCAGCACGCGAGGTTGCCGCCCTGCTCGCGTAGGGGCCGAGGCCGTGAGAGCGTTCAGCTTGGTCGTGCGGCATGCGGGCCTCGCCGGACGAGCAGCGCAGGGGACGAACGGCCGCGCGAAGCCGACGCGCCGACTGCGTCAGCTGCTGCGGGGGGCGTACATGATGACGGCCATGCCGGCGAGGCAGACCGCCGCGCCGATGACGTCGTAGCGGTCGGGTCGGTAGCCGTCGGCGATCATGCCCCAGGCGATGGAGCCGGCGACGAAGATGCCGCCGTAGGCGGCGAGGATGCGGCCGAAGTTGTCGTCGTTCTGCCAGGTCGCCACCACGCCGTAGAGGCCGAGGGCGATCACGCCGGCGCCGATCCAGACCCAGCCCTTGTGCTCGCGGATGCCCTGCCAGACCAGCCAGGCCCCACCGATTTCGAACAGGGCGGCGACGACGAACAGGGCAACGGATCGAGCAACAATCATGGCCAGGACCCTACCGACGGGCCGGGGCGTCGATCTGCTGGGGCCCGCAGCCGCATCCCTCACCGGACGTGGCCTTCGGCGCACAGGAGCAGCCAGAGGAGGTGCGGCGCTTTGAGTACCACCAGGCCGCTGCGGCGAGTACGGCCAGGGCCAAGGCGATGCCCGGCAGCCGGTCCACCACGGCCGAGGCGCCGGCGCCGACCACACCTGCCGTGATCAGGGCGGGCAGCAGGCAGCAGGCAGCACGCAAGGCAGGCCAGTCCGGCCAGGCCCGCGAGCGCCTTCGGGGCGCGCTTGGTGCGCGGGTCAGCAGCAGGTGCCGGCATGGCGGTTCTCCTCGGCGAGGCCGGTGAAGGGAATCGGGCAGCAGGGGCTTGCGGAGCAGGCGGTCAGGTCGGCGCATCCCGCGTCGAGAGCCGCCGCGAGGGTGGCGCGGATGGTGGTGAGGTCCGCGATCTTCGCGTCGACCTCCGCGAGCTTCGCGCGCGCCCGCTGCTGAAGGCCCGGGACCGGTCTGCCGTGCCGGTGGCCTCCGGCCTCCAGCAGCTCGGCCACCTCCTCCAACGTGAAGCCGAGACGCTGGGCAGCCTTGATCACCCGCAGCACGGTCACCGCCTCCTCCCCGTACAGGCGGTGTCCGCCGCTGCTGCGCTCGGGCTCGGCGAGCAGGCCACGCCGCTCGTAGTAACGCAGGGTCTGGAGGTTCACCCCGGCCGCCTCAGCCACCTGACCGCTGCGCAGGCCCGTGCTCACTGCTGCTCCCCGTGCCCGGTCAGACGGGTGGCCCGCTCAGCCAGTGCCTCAAGGACCGCCTCATGCACCGCATCCACCCCGATGTCCAGACGGACGGCGCCGGCGACGACGGTCACCTCGAAGGTGAAGAACGAACAGCAGCCGCTCTCCCGCTCGGCCAGGTCACGGACCCGGTCCTCTGCCGCCGCGGCGTCGGAGAGTTCCAGCCGGAGACGCTGTGGGCCGGGGCGCGACAGCGCCGTCAGGCGCTCGGTGAGCAGTTCGTCCCACTCGGCGATCCGTAGTGGCTGCTCCTCGGTGGGCAGAGTGCATGACTGGGGCACCCAGTCCAGGTCGGTCATCGCGCTCACTCCCGTCGTCACACCCCACCGACGGTAAACCTGTACCTGGGTACCGGATGCAAGCCCGGCCGGCCGCCGAGCTGGTCATGTGACGGCTGGGTTGCGACGCTCAACCAGCACGACGGCAGGCCGTTGCGACGGTGTGCCCAGGGCAGCCGGAGGGCAGGTGGTTGTCGTGGAGGAGGCAGCGCGGGTGGATCGTCAGGCGATTCACCAGGAGTTGGAGCGGGCCCGTACGACGTTCCATCGGCTCCTCGACGGCGCCGCCGACGCCGACCTGCGACGGGGCACGCAGGGCACGCGGTGGACCAACGGGCAACTGTTGTTCCACATGCTCTTCGGCTACATCCTGATCCGGCCGCTGCTGGCGCTGCTGCGGGTGTTCGGACGGCTGCCGCGCGGTGCCAGCCGCGCTTTCGCCCGGGTCCTGAACACGGCGACCAGGCCATTCGACGTCGTCAACTACCTGGGGCCAGTCGGTGGTGCCCGGGTTCTGGGCCGTCGCCGGATGGGCACGGCCTTCGACCGCGTCATCGACTGGCTGCACCGCCGTCTCGATACCTCGCGGGAGGCCGACCTCGCGCTCGCCATGCACTACCCGACCCGCTGGGATCCGTTCTTCAAGGACGTCATGACCATCGCGGACCTCTACCAGTACCCGACCCAGCACTTCGACTTCCACCACCGGCAGCTCACACTGACCGAGGGCGGATGAGCTCGACCGACGGCACTCCCGGCGGCCAACGGCGGGTGCTCCGGTCACCGTCGGGCCGCGCCCGGGGACATGGTCAGCAGCTTGCCCATCGCGGCCAGCACCGACGGCTCGACCCGGTAGTACACCCAGGTGCCGCGCCGCTCGGAGGTCAGCAGTCCGGCTTCCTTGAGCTTCTTCAGGTGGTGGGAGACGGTCGGCTGGGAGACGCCGACGTCGGAGATGTCGCACACGCACGCCTCGCCGCCCTCGTGCGAGGCGACCGCCGAGAACAGCCGCAGCCGCACCGGATCGCCCAGCGCCTTGAACATCCGCGCGGCCGTCTCGGCCTCCTCCGCAGTGAACGGGCGCTCCGTGAGCGGCGGACAGCACGGCGCCACAGCATCCGACTCCGGCTCAAGCAGTGGCAGCACCTCAGTGTTCGACATACGTCTATGTTGACATACGTCGAACCAAGCGGACCAGGGCGGACCGAGTCAGCCGCGAGCGAGGTGAGCCGCCAGGTGCCGCGCCACGCGAGCGGCGTCCCGGCCGACCCCGCGCAGGGAGTTGGACGACAGGCTGCGCTGCCACTCCAGCCCGACGAACGCCACGCCGCGGTGCATCAGGGAGATGTCGCCTCGCTGCCGGGGACGGCCAGCGCCATCGAGCGCACCGTCCAGGCCGGCGAGGTAGGGCAGGTCCGGCCGGTAGCCGGTGGCGAGAAGGATGGTGTCGACCTCCTCGCGCGTCCCGTCGGGCCAGCTCACCTTGGCGCCGTCGATCCCGGTGAACAGCGCCCGCCACTCCGGCGCACGCTGGGCGAGCGCGGCACGGTAGCGGCGGTCATCGATGACCAGCTGCGTCGGTGGAGTGCGAAGGAGGCGGCCCAGCGGGGCCGCGTCAGGCCGCCGCGGGCGAGCCAGAAGTGCAGGTCCCGGCCGAGAATGCGCTGCCTCATGAACCTCACCGGCCCCCGGCTGGCCAGCGTCGTCCGGGCCACGTGGGCGAGTTCGGCAGCGATCTGCACCGCGGAGTTCCACGCCCCCACCACGATGATCCGGCGTCCGGTGAACGGGTGCGGGCTGCGGTAGTCGGCGGCATGCAGCGCCGAACCAGTGAAGCCTTCCAGGCCCGGCAACGCAGGCCGGTGGGGGCGGCCGAACGTGCCGGAGGCGGCGACCACGGCGCGTGCCATCAGCCGGCCGCCGCCCGCCAGCTCCACCTCGAACCCCCCGTCGGCCCGCCGGACCCTGGTGGCGCGACAGCCGGTGCGGATATCGGCGTCCAGGCGCGCGGCGTACGCGGCCAGATAGGCGACCACCTCGTCCCGGCGCGGGTAGCGGTCCGGATCCTCGCCGGGAAAGGGCATCCCTGGCAGTGAGCTGTACCGGGCGGGCGAGAAGAGGGTGAGGCTGTCGTAGTAGCGCGGCCACGAGCCGACTGCCCGTTCGGACGCCTCCAGTACCACCGACGGCAGCCCCTGCCCGCGCAGCGCGTACGCCGCCGCCAGGCCCGACTGCCCGCCACCGATCACTGCTACGTCGATCTGCTCCATACCACCCCCTGATTCGGCGAGTGTCTATGTTGACGCTCATCAATACAGGTGCCATCCTGGGTCACGCAACATCGACAGACGTCGAAGCAAAGGGGAATCTTGTGAACGCGCCCACCAACGGCCAGCTGCCCGTCGTGGTCATTGGAGCTGGCCCCGTCGGCCTCGCTGCCGCCGCCCACCTTCTCGAGCGCGGCCTGGAACCGCTGGTCCTGGAGGCCGGCCCGGCCGCCGGCACTGCCGTACGGGCCTGGGCGCACGTGCGGCTGTTCTCACCCTGGGCCGAGGTCACTGACCCCGCCGCCGAGAAGCTCCTTGCCCCCACCGGCTGGGTCCGCCCTGACGGCGCCAGCTACCCGACCGGTGGCGACTGGGCGGAGCGCTACTTGCAGCCGCTCGCCGACGTCCTCGGCGAGACGGTCCGCTACGGCGTCGCCGTAACCGGTGTGGCCCGCGCGGGACGGGACCGCATCGTCGACGCCGACCGCGACGCACAGCCCTTCACCGTGCACGTCCAGCTGGCCGACGGCCGCGAGGAGCGCCTGACCGCCCGCGCCGTCATCGACGCCTCCGGCACCTGGACGATCCCCAGCCCGATGGGCGCCAACGGACTGCCCGCCCTCGGCGAGAAGACCGCAGCCGCCCGCATCTCCTACCGCGTCCCCGATCTGACGGACCCTGCCGTCCGGGCCCGGTACGCGGGCAAGCGCACCGCCGTCATCGGCTCCGGCGCCTCCGCCTTCACCGCCCTGGCCTACCTCGCCGATCTGGCGAAGGAGGAAGACGGCACGCACGCGGTGTGGATCCTGCGCCGGGGCATCGGCGACAACACCTTCGGCGGCGGCGAGGCCGACCAACTCCCCGCCCGCGGCGCCCTCGGCCTGCGCGCCAAGGCCGCCGTCGAGGCCGGCCAGGCCAGCGCCGTCACCGGCTTCCGCACCCAGGCCGTGGAACGCGATGGCGCCCAGCTCGTTCTCGTCGCCGAGGACGGCCGCCGACTCGACCCGCTCGACGAGGTGATCGTGCTGACCGGTTTGCGCCCCGACCTGTCCTTCCTCTCCGAGGTCCGCCTTGGCCTCGACGAGCGCCTCCAGGCCCCGACCGCGCTCGCCCCGCTCATCGACCCCAACGTCCACTCCTGCGGCACCGTCTACCCACACGGCGTGAACGAGCTCGCCCACCCCGAGCAGGGCTTCTACCTGGTCGGCATGAAGTCCTACGGCCGCGCTCCCACGTTCCTCGCGATGACCGGCTACGAGCAGGTCCGCTCCATCACCGCCGCACTCGCAGGCGACCGCGAGGCCGCCGAACGCGTCGAACTGACCCTGCCCGAGACCGGCGTGTGCGGCGGCGCCGGCCTGTACGACGACCCCGACGCCGCTCAGAGCAGCGAGGGCGGCGGCTGCTGCGCCGCACCGGCCACTCTCCAGATCGGCATCGGCGCCCCTGCCGCCTCCGGCGGCTGCTGAACTCCCCATCCACCCGAGGAGGTCCGTCATGTCCCGCATACAGCTCGCCCTGCGCGTCCCCGATCTCGGCGCGTCCGTCGCCTTCTACACGAAGCTGTTCGGTACCGTGCCCGCCAAACTCCGCGACGGCTACGCCAACTTCGCCATCGCTGAGCCCCCGCTCAAGCTCGTCCTGATCGAAGGCGCCGCGGGCGAGGCGACCCGCATGGACCACCTCGGCGTCGAGGTCGAGACCACCGAAGCCGTCCACTCCGCCACCGCCCGCCTGAGCGAGGCCGGCCTGGCCACCGACGTGGAGAGCGACACCACCTGTTGCTACGCCCTCCAGGACAAGGTCTGGGTGCACGGCCCCGGCCAGGAGCCCTGGGAGGTGTACGTCGTGAAGGCTGACGCCGACTCCTTGGCCAAGCAGCAGGGCAGCACCTGCTGCGCCGCCGGCCCGGCCGAGGCCGACACCGGACAGAAGGCACCGGCCGTCGCGGGCGGCTGCTGCTGATCCGCCAATGACCGACCTCCACACCAGCGAGGCCGTGACCGGGACGGGAGACCGGTCACGGCCTCGCGCCGCCCTGCCCGCCCTGTGCGCCACCCAGATCACCAGCTGGGGCATCGTCTACTACGCCTTCCCCGTCCTGAACCCCCAGATCACCGCCGCCACAGGCTGGTCGACCACCGCCACCACCGCCGCCTTCTCAGGCGCGCTCCTGGTCTCCGCCCTCACCGGCATCCCCGTCGGGCGCATCCTCGACCGCCGAGGCCCGCGCGCCGTGATGACCACCGGCTCCGTCCTGGGCGTCGTCGCCGTGCTGGGCCTCGCCGCCGCGCCCAACCTCGCGGCCTTCACCGCCGCCTGGCTGCTGGCCGGCGTGGCCATGGCCGCAACCTTCTACCAGCCCGCCTTCGCCGCCCTCACCCGCTGGTGGGGCAGCGACCGTGTCCGCGCCCTCACCGTCGTCACCCTCGCCGGCGGCCTGGCCTCCACCGTCTTCGCCCCGCTGACCGCCGCGCTCGCCGAGCACCTGAGCTGGCGCGCAACGTACGCCGTACTCGCGCTGCTCCTCGCCCTCGTGACCATCCCCGCCCACGCCCTCGCGCTACGAGGCCCATGGCCGCCCGCACCAGCGTCGCCCTCCCAACGGGACACCAACAGCGCGTCGGTGACCCGCAGCCGACCGTTCCTGATGCTCGCCACCGCGCTCACGCTGAACAGCTTCGCCATGTACGCCGTCGTCATCGCCCTCGTACCCCTGCTGATCACCCGCGGCGCCAGCCCCACCGCCGCCGCCTGGGCCCTCGGCCTAGGCGGCGCAGGACAGACCCTCGGCCGCACTCTGCACGCGACCCTCGCCAATCGCACCGGCGTCACCACCCGCACCGTCGCCCTGATCACGCTCGGCGGGACCACGTCTGCTGCGTTCGCGATGGTCTCCGGTCCCTTTCCCCTGCTCGTGGGCATCGCGATCGCAGCCGGCATGGTGCGCGGCAACCTCACCCTCCTCCAAGCCACCGCCGTAACCGACCGATGGGGCACCACCCACTACGGACGCCTGTCCGGACTCCTCACAGCTCCGGCGACTGCGGCCTCAGCCCTCGCCCCGTTCGCCGGAGCTGCCCTGGCCGCAGCACTTGGCGGATACCCACACCTGTTCACCCTGCTTGCACTCATCTCTGCCCTTGCCGCCCTCGTTGCCGTGGCGACCATGCCGCCACCCACGGCTCCGAAACGATGAAGTAGCAACGAACTTGCCCACCCAGGCCAGTTCGTTCCCTGGACGGCTATCAGGTTCCCGTGCAAGGAGGGCCTGGATTCCTCGAACCTGCGCGCTTCGGTGTGGGACGTCCTTCTTCACCCCGAGCACGGTGACGTCAGGGGACCGGCGGTACGACGACCGCCGTGCCCTGCTCGTCGACCTGCTGGAGGAGTACGACGTCAAGCCGCCGATCCAGTTGGTTCCGATGACCGACGACCCCACGGTGGCCATGACGTGGTACCAGCAACTCCCGGAGCAGGGCATTGAGGGCATCGTTGCGAAGCAGGCCACCTCCGTGTACCGGACCACCGGCCGGGCCTGGAAGAAGATCAGGCATGCCGAGACCGTGGAGGCAGACATCGTCGGCTACACCGGGCCGGCCGCGCGGCCGCGGGCACTCGCGGTCCGCCTCCCCGACGGACGTGTCGCGCTCACCCAGTCCCTGAAGGCGCCCCTCGCCGCTCAGGTCGCGGTGCACCTCGCCGCGAGCGGCCCGCCGCGCAGCGCGCGCACCCGGGCGGGGGAGCCCTACACCACCGCCGCTCCCGGACCGGTGGTTGAGGTCCTGGCCGGGACATCCCGGCACGCCGTGGTGACGGTCACCCGGCTCCGCAGTACCTGAGCCGAACCGAGACCTCAGAGCCACGTGCGTGCGGCACGAAGATCTCCGACGGCGTCATCCGCGGCGGAGTGGCGGATGTGCCGGCGCTGGCCTCGCATGCGCGCGGTAGCCCTCGACGGAGGCCCAATCGGGTGAGAGGAACGCCGGAGGGTGAGCCTGGTTGCTCCAGATGCAGGACACACTGTCAGCGCTCGATCCTACGGTCCCCAGCATGTCGCTTCAGTTCACCCCGTCCGCGTCCGCGACGGACTGCGCAAAGCTCCCCTTGACCTTGCCGGGCCTTGCTCGCCGATACGCGTACGCATCCACGCACTCGCCGTGGGCTGGCGTACGGCTGAGCAGCAATGCTCTGGGCTACGGCGGGAGCGGTGGGGACATGCCGCGGCGAACGCGGAGGCCGCAGCGGCGGCCTGGCATCCATCCACCCTCCAACGGCTGTGGGTGACGGCTTGTGACTACGCGCGGCACGCTGCGGAGGACGACACGCTGCCCCGGTTCACCACTGAAGGTGATTCTCCCGAACGCGGAGTTGATGCCTCTCGCGCAGGATGCCGTGAGTAGAGTTCAGTCGTGACTACTCTCCGTGCCCGGCTGTCCGGTGCGGGCGGCCTCCCTACCCGGAGGGCATGAGGATGACCACGCCGTCCACGTCGTTTGGACCGAACCCCAGGCCGCAGACGAAGCCGGCTGTACACCGTCCGAGTTCGAGGAGATCGAACGCATCGTCACCCGTGGGTCAACCACGGGCCGGGAGTTCCGGGCCGCGCGCTTCGCGGTAGGAGACTGGCTCCTGGCGAAGTTCGGGGCTCCGGCCAAGGCTGGATCCCGCCACGCAACAGAGGCGCAGCTCGATGTACTCACTCACGGCTCAAGCTGTCGCCGAACACTCTGCGCAAGTGCCGCCTGCTGGGGTACCGGTGGAAGCCGCAGCAGCGCCAGCTCGTCCTGGACTCCAAGGTGTACGTCTCGTTCACCACGATGTACCAGGTCGCCCTCAGCAGCGAACACGGTGCCTTCGACCAAGAGCAGTTCGAGGAGAAGGTCGGCGTCCTGCTTGGCCTGATGTCACTGGCCGAGCAGGACGACATCCTCGAAGTCACCGAGGCCGACTACCTCAAGGCCGTCCGCAAGGCGATCCCGCCCAGCCGACGCCCCGGTGCCCAGGCTGAACGCAAGGCAGTCGTCACCGCGGTCCACCAGTTCGAAGCCTGCCAGCCTGACGTCCGCGAGGCGATCCTCGGCGCGGTGAAAGCCGATGAGGACGCCACCCGCGCCGTTGCTGCCGCCTACCTCGTACAGCGCCCAGAACTGGCTCGCGCCGTGCTGCGCTCGGACCCCGACCTGCTCCAGGCCGCCGCGCACGAAGCCGCCCAGCACGACCCGGGCACTGAGGCGCCGGACACCGAGCCGGGGGAGGCCGTGTTCCGCGAGCTCGTCCAGGTCCTGGGCGGAAACCGGCCGAGTGACGAACTCCTGCTGGCCGAGTGGCGACAGGACTTCGCCCGGGCAATCGGCCGCTTCAACGCCTTCGTCACCGACTGGTACCCCGGCGACAAGGTCGCCACCAACGCCGACAACGACCTCCTTCGGCTGGTCACCTATCTCGCCGACGACGTAGCCCAGTGGGCTGCCACCATCACCAACGCGCGCACGCCCGGCGGCCTGCGCCTCGTAGAGAGCACGACTGCATGAACAACGACATCCCCGGTGACAACGCACCGCACGTCTTCGACCGCTACCCGCCCGACACCGCCCACTGGCTGGCCGGCATCTGCGACGAGGCCAGCGCGAAGGCGGGCGACAGCCCCTACGAGTTCCGCAAGATCATGTGCGAGCTGATCGTCATGAACCTGCGCGACGGCATCACCCACGCCTTCCGGGTGGCCCAACAGATCATCGTCGCGAACGCCCCGGCCGCCAAGCACATCGAGCAGCAGTATCTGAAGTACGACCAGGCCCGCTCCGCGGTGATCGAGACGGGCCCAGACACCGCCGACGGCCCCACCAGCACGACTAAGGGCTGTCCTACCTTTCAAGACGTGGGCCTGATCCGATCACTCGTACGATCGGAGGGCCCGGGGGCTTCGGGTATGGCTGTAAAGGCTGAGCCGTTGGATGGCTTACGGGACTTGGCCGCCCGGAGCTCCGCGACGACTCGACCGCCAATTGGGAGACGCGACTCGATCGCTGCTGTAGGACAACGCCGGCGAGGTCGTCTGCGGGATCGATGCACGACGAGCTGGCGGAGGTGGCCGTGCCCGAGATCTGGGCCGGTGTAGACATCGGCAAGACACATCACCACTGCGTGGTGATTAACGCGGAGGGTGAGCGGCTGCTGTCCCGCCGGACCCTCAACGACGAGACTGAGCTGCTGGCGCTGATCGGCGATGTGCTGGCGTTATTCGACGATGTGCTGTGGGCCGTCGACCTCAACCATGGTGGTGCCGCCCTGCTGATCGGCCTGCTCACAGTCCACGGCCAGCCCGTTGCCTATCTCACCGGCCTGGCAGTCCATCGGGCCTCGGCCACTTACCGGGGCGAGGGAAAAACGGACGCGAAGGACGCCTTCGTCATCGCCGACCAGGCGCGCGTCCGCCGTGATCTGGGGCTGCTGACGCCCGGCGACGAGATTGCCACTGACCTTCGCGCTCTGACGACCCGGCGCCTGGATCTCGTCTTCGACCGCACTCGCCAGATCAACCGCCTACGGGCGCAATTGCTGGAGATCTTCCCTGCGTTGGAGCGGACACTGGACCTGACAAACAAGGGTCCGATCATGCTCCTGACGGGATACCAGACTCCGGCAGCCATCCGTCGCACAGGCGCGAAACGGATCGAGACCTGGTTGAAGAACCGCAAGGTCAAAGGTGCCGCCGCACTGGCTCGAACTGCCGTGGAGGCAGCGCAGGCCCAGCACACCGCGTTGCCCGGCGAGCATCTGGCGGCCGCCATGGTGGTCCGCCTGGCGAAGGCAGTGATGGCCCTCGAAGAGGAAATCGTGGAGCTTGATGCCCTCATCGAGGCGAGGTTTCACGAACATCCATACGCCGAGGTGATCCGCAGTCTGCCCGGTATGGGCGCACGGCTTGGTGCCGAGTTCATCGCCGCAACTGGCGGGGACCTGGCCGCCTTCGGCAGTGCGGACCGACTGGCCGGCTTCGCAGCCGCGTGACTCCGGCCGGGTCAGCGGCAACCTGCGCAGGCCCCGCCGCTACCACCGCGGTCTGCTTCGGACCATGTACTTGTCGGCGATGGCCAGTCTCAAGTCCTGCGCTGCCTCCAAGGCGTACTACCAGCGGAAGCGGAACGAAGGGAAGGGGCACAAACAGGCCCTCCTTGCCCTCGCACGCCGACGTGTCAACGTTTTGTGGGCGATGATCCGTGACAGAGAGTGCTACCACGCTTCACTTCCCGTCGCGACATCTGCTTGACATCAACATTGGGAAGTCCCGTATCTGCTGACCAGCCCCGAGCAGGCTGTGGGCGTCAGAAGCGTGCGGTGCACAACACATTGGGGCTGGGCGCGTCATCCGTGGCTGGATGCTCTTTGCAGCAGGTGGTCGATGTGGCGTTGAAGGATGGCCAGCGCCATCTCCGGAGAGTGGTGGCCTGCTAGGACGTGGACCGTGAGGCCATCAGCCACAGCGAGGAGGGTGTGCGCCTCGCGGGTGGGGTCGAGGTGCTGTGGGATTTCCTGGGTGTCCTGGCCATAGCGGATGAGCCATGCGATGAGGTCATGGAGCTTGGCATAGGTGTCGTGCAGGACGGCGGCTAGTTTTTCGCTGGCCGGTGCGTGGGTGACGAAGGCCAGCCAGACGTGCGCCTGCGTCTTCGATTCGTCATTCAGCAAGGCGAGTTCGGCCAGGGTGTGTGACAGCAGAGTGGATGCGGCCTGAGGGGCGGAGGCTGTGGCGATGCGCTGGTTGGCGCGTTCGCTGACGTGTTGGGAGACGTGCTCCAGCGCGAAGAGCAGCATGTCCTCTTTGGTGCGGAAGCACCGCTGGACGGCGCCCATGGACACGTCCGCCTGAGCCGCGACATCGCGGAGGCTGACGGCTTCCATGCCGGAACGCGCGATCAGAGTGCAGACCGCCTCGGCGATCCGGCGGCGCCGGTCCTCGTAGTCGACCTGCCTGGGCACGCTCAGCTCCTCCTGTTTTCCGATGCACTTGCATCATATCCTGCGGCACTGCACGATGTGATGCGACCGCATCGAAAACGATGTGCGCACATCGGAGAGGACGCCCGTCATGGGGAAGCAGCTCAAGAAGTCGGACAACAGCTCAGGCCAGGGGCTGCTCTGGCTGTTCGGAGCCATCCTGGCCATCCAGGGGTTCGGCTCCGCCATCACAGAGGCCGGGTGGGATACAAGTTTCGGTGTCGCCGGCCTTCTGCGGGCAGCCCACGTGCCTGAGTGGGGAACCCTCCTGGTCGGCTTTGCAGGTGCCGCCCTACTGGCGGCAGCGGCGCGCCGTCACCATGTGAGGAGGCAGGCGCACCAACGTCCATGAGCGCTCCAGAGGCCAACCACCGCTGCGTGGAAAGCTCTTGGCGTGACTGGTGTGATCACGGCGTCGGAGCCTTCCTGGATAGCCCCGTTCACCGGGCTGCACGGCGCCGGCCTGGGCATCGACGTCGAGATCGTCGCACGCAACCCGCAGGTCAAGGGGTTCGTGCCGCAGCCGAAGCGGTGGAGGGTCGAGCAGACCTACGGGATCCTGATACTGCACCGGCGCCTGGTCCGCGACTGCGAGCACCGCCCCGCCTCCTCCGCCTCCCGTGTTTACTGGGCGATGACTCACGTCATGACCCGACGCCTCACCGGCGCGAACGCCCCCACCTGGCGCGAGGCGCAGGCGGTGGCAGCGTGAACATCCAGCCTCTGCTCGACGCCCTGGACCTCCAGGCAGACGCCGCCCGGGCCCTGGTCGACGACCTCCGCGCACCCAGATCGACGGCCTGCAGACACGGTTGCGGGAGGCCGAGACCCACTTGGCGCACCTCGCGATCACCTGCAAGACCGTCACCGGCCTCGCCGACCGGCTCCCGGCCGTCGCGCCGGAGCTGCCCGAGCACTCGGACTACCCCCGCATCCTCGCCGCCTTCAACCAGACGGCCGGGCCGCTACGGGCCAAGGACGTCTGCGAAGCCCTCGGCCACGAACTGCTGCCGAAAAACGTCGAAGGCACCCGCGCCAAGCTGAAACGCCTGGTCAAACTCGGCATCCTCACCGAAGCCGACACCGGCAACTTCGCCAGGAAGCAATAGCCGACACAACCCCCACCCGCGACCTTGCTCAGCCTCAACCAGAAACGGACATCACCTCATGAACCGCCCACTCAGTGCGCTGCTGGGGGGAAGTGCCCGCATTGTTGATGAGGACGTCGATGTTGCTGACCTGCGCCGCGGCTTCGCGGACGCTGTCGAGTGAGGCGAGGTCGAGTTGCAGGACGTCGGCGCCGCTCAGTTCGCGGGTCAGCTGTTCGCCTCGAGTGGTGTCGCGGACGGCGAGGATCAGGCGGGCACCCTTGGCGTGTGCCTCGCGGGCGGTGGACAGTCCCAGTCCGTTGGTCGCACCGGTGATCAGCCAGGTCTGGCCAGTGAGGTCGGGTATGTCGGCTGCAGTCCAGTGCGTGGCGGGGTTCGTCGTCTTCGGCATTGGTGTTCCCTTGGCTTCGGTGTCAGGGCGCGGGGCCGGATGTGGGGGCGTGCCAGGTTCAGTGGGTGGGGGTGCGCATATTGGCGAGGCCCTTGCTGCTGTGTCGTGACGGGCCGGTAGCCGAGTTCGGTGCGGGCCTTGGCCGTGTCGATCGTGCATTCCAGACCGGAGAGCCAAACGCCCATGTAGCCCAGGGGAGGTTCGCCCTTGAGGTGCAGAGTTCGCCACAAGGCCTCGGCGGTGCCGGCGATGGCGCGCGCGACGCCGTAGGGAAGGGAGCGGTCCGGGACGGTGACGTGCTGGGTGGCGAGCAGCTCGGTGAGGAAGTCGCGGAAGACGACGGGTTCACCGTCGGTGACGAAGTACGCCTCGCCGGGCCGGCCGCGCTCGGCGGCCAGGACAAGCCCCTCCACCGTGTTGTCGATGTGGGTGGTGTCGGTGAGGTGCCGGCCGCCCCCGATCCAGGAGAAGTGGCCGGACTCCACCATGTCCTTCAGCCGGGGCAGCAAGGTGGTGTCTCCCGCGCCCCACACGAAGCGTGGGCGCAGGACGACGGTCTCCATTCCGGAGCCGTCGGCGTCGCGGACCAGCTGCTCGGCGGCGGCCTTGGAAGCGGAGTAGGAGGCGCGGGAATCGGGCCGCAGCGGTGCCGTCTCGTCCACGCGGACCAGTGGCTGGCCGTTCATGAGGGCCGCCTCGGTGCCGACGTGGACGAGGCGGCGCACGCCGGCCTCGCGGGTTGCTCGGATCACGTTGGCGGTGCCGGTGACGTTGTCCGCCCAGAACTGCGCGCGGCTGCCGCCGCCGGTGCGCGCAGCCGCGTGGAAGGCGAGTTCGGCCCCTGCTGCGGCGGCGCGCAGGGTCTCGGGGCTGGAGAGGTCGGCCCGGACAGGGGTGGCGCCCAGAGCCTGTATGGCTTTGGCCGAGGTTTCGCTGCGGGCCAAGGCGCGGACGGTGTGGCCGTCCGCGATGAGGCGGGCGATCAAGCGGCCTCCGACGAATCCCGAGCCGCCGGTGACGAAGACGGTGGTCATGCTGCACTCCCGGAAAGTATGTAGACCTGCATAGTTATACAACTTGGTATAGCTATAGGGTTCAGTATAGCTATGGGGCTCCTTATACTTATCTGCATGGCCAGGCCGAAGTCCGACTCGCGCGAGAAGATCCTTGCCAGCGCCCACCGGCTGCTGTGCCGACAGGGCTACCGGGGGACCGGGCTGGCCCAGATCGTCGAGGAGGCCGACGCGCCCCGCGGATCGGTCTACTACCTGTTCCCTGGGGGCAAGGAGGAGATCGCGGTCGAGGCCGTCCATCTCGCGGCGGTCAACTCCGTACGCCACATCGAGGCCACCCGCGCCTCCCACCCGACCGCGCGGGCCTGGGTCTCGGCGATGGCCGACCACTGCTCACGCCACCTGATGGAGACCGGGTTCAGCGAAGGACTCCCGATCACCACCGTGACCCTGGACTCCGTGCCCGGCTCCGACGCGCTCGCCGCCGCGTGCCGGGACGCCTACCGGACCTTGGTGGCGTCCCTGGCCGAGACCCTGGAGCACTACGGGATCACACCCGCCGAAGACGCCCGCAGCCTGGCCATGCTCCTGCTCGGCGCCCTGGAAGGCTCCATGGTGCTCGCCCGCGCCGACCAGTCCCTGACCCCCTGCCGGCTGATCCTGCAGCAGATCCTGCCGCTTTTCCCCGACCACCCGGCCCCCGAGAAACCCGGCGCGGACAGCCAACCGCACTGATCACGCCAGCCGCCACCCGGGTGCCGCGTCCGGGTGCCGGCCCGATCCCGCGGTCACCCGGCGTCGACGACGGACCGCGCAGGGACCGCAGGCCGCCAGGTATTTCAGGCAGCAGGAACGAGTACCGGCCGAGCATGTTGACGTAGTGCCGCACGAACGGGGACAGGCGGGCCACGTCCTGGTCGCGGACGTCAAAGCCCTCGGTACGGAGCTGGGTGACGGGCGCCCATGTAGCGGCTGTTGAACAGCACCACGGAGTTGAGGACCAGGCCGAGCGGGCCGATCTGATCCTCCATCCCCTCCATAGCCCCAGGGGCTGTTCTCGAGGGCTGGATTTCCGCATCTGACAACGTAGAGTGATCAAGCAGGCGGTCAGGCTCCCGCCCGGCCCGTACGACAGCGCGCTTCGCCTTCCTGCGGATGGCCTCTGAGAGTGCTCCTCAGATCCATAGGAGTCGGCGAAGAACGCGCAGGTAACAAGAGCCCGATGCTCATGGCGGATCGGCTGAGACCGGGCACGGACTGACGCGGCCTGTCAGCCCGGTCCCTGGTGCGACGCAGGATCATGCGATCCCTGCGTGCGACTCATGCCGAGGGCAATGCCGCCGGCGCCCAAGAGGCAGCCGATGAGTTGCGCGATGCTGAGATGTCCGGTGCCGACCAGGGGGGGGCGGTTGCCGCGGCGGACAGGGGAATGAGGCCGAGGAAGAGGGCTGAACGCTCGGTGCCGAGTTGGTCGATGCCCCGGCACCAGCACAGGAACCCGATGGCGCTGAGCCTTGGCGCGCCGGGCCTCGGTCGCGGCGCCGGCTGCGCGGAAGGAGGGTGGCCCCCGCCGCTGGGATGTGGCCGCGGGTCACGGTGGGCTTCTCACACTGACGATGACGATGCCGTGGCGGTAGCCGACACAACCCCCACCCGCGACCTTGCTCAGCCTCAACCAGAAACGGACATCGCCTTACGAACCGCCCACTTGCAGGCACGCTATGGGCACGAGCGCCGTCGGTAGCAGAGCCATAAGCGCGCACGCCCCCTGCACCGACAGGACCGCGTCGTGTCTCGGGCCGAGCCAAAGTGTCCGTTGCGCCCGCACATGGACTATTGACGGTGCCGGCGGAGGGCCACGGTGCTTGCACTCGCCGTCTGAACCCCCGGCCGGTGGCCGCCCAGGTCTACGTCTTTGCCGTGGCGTCCGGCATGGAGCGGGTGACGAGAACCGGACTCGCGCTCTCAGATTGGTAAGCGTCGGAGCGTGGGCGGTCGTATGGCGTTGACCTGCACTTATGTGATGCAGAGGCGGTCCTGAGAGAGCGGGTTCGCACCGCTGGCTAACGCTGTATGTCCGTCCGCCGGGTAGGCGTTCAACGATCAAGAACCACCGCTGCCGTATCTATTCCGCCCGGCGACTCGGGAGTAGCTTGGTGGACAAGGCCCCATGAGGAGGGCGATTCGATGCCGTGGTTCGTATGGCTGTTCGCCGCCGCGGCGCTGGGTGCTGCGGAGTTCTTCACTCTGACGCTGGTCTTCGGGTTGCTGGCGGGCGCCGCGCTGGTTGCAGCCGTGGTCGCCGGTGTGGGCGTCGGCCTTCTCGGCCAGCTCCTGGCCCTGGGCGCGGCAGCGGCAGCGGGCTTCCTCATCGTCCGTCCTGTCGCGCTGCGCCACATGGCACAGCAACCCGTCACATACGAGGGCAGTGACGCGCTGATCGGCAAGCGGGCCGAGGTCATGCAGGAAGTCACCGCTACCCGCGGCCTGATCAAACTCTCCGGCGAGGAGTGGTCCGCCCGCGCCTTCGACGAAAGCCTGGTGATCCCGGTGGGAGCGCTGGTGGATGTCATGGAGATCGACGGCGCCACGGCCATCGTCTACCCCCGCGAACTCCTTCCATGAAACGGCTGAACACATAGCAACGGAGGCACTGTGGATCCAGTTGTCATCCTCACTCTTGTGGCGGCCATCGTCGTCGTCTTCCTCGTGGCCGCCAGCGTGCGGATCGTCCCTCAGGCGCGCCGCTACAACGTCGAGCGCTTCGGCCGGTACCGCCGGACGCTGCAACCCGGCCTGAATCTGGTCGTGCCGGTGGCGGACCGCATCAACACCAAACTCGACGTGCGCGAGCAGGTCTATTCGTCCGACCCCAGGCCGGTGATCACCGAGGACAACCTCGTGGTGAACATCGACACCGTGCTCTACTACCAGATCACCGACCCGCGGGCGGCGGCCTACGAGGTCGCCGACTACCTCCAGGCGATCGATCAGCTCACCGTGACCACGCTCCGGAACGTCATCGGCAGCATGGACCTGGAGGAGACCCTCACCTCGCGCGAGGAGATCAACTCCCGGCTCCGCGCCGTCCTCGACGACGCCACCGGCAAGTGGGGCATCCGGGTCAACCGTGTCGAGATCAAGGCCATCGATCCACCGCACACGATCAAGGAGGCGATGGAGAAGCAGATGCGGGCCGAACGTGACAAGCGCGCGGCCATCCTGCACGCCGAAGGGGAGCGGCAGGCCAAGATCCTCACTGCGGAGGGCACGAAGCAGAAGGACATCCTGGAGGCGCAGGGTACGCAGCAGGCCATGATCTTGCGAGCGGACGGTGAGGCGAAGGCGGTGGAGCTGGTCTTCCAGGCCGTCCATCGCAACAACGCCGACCCGAAGATCCTGGCCTACAAGTACCTCGAGACGCTGCCGCACTTGGCGAGCAGCGACAACAACACGTTCTGGGTGATCCCAGGGGAGCTGACCGAGGCCGTTCGGACCGTCACCCGCGCGTTCGGTGATCAGTCGACGGCGGGTGTGCACACAACTGCGCCACCTGAGGAAGCGGGCGCGGCCGACGGCGACGATGCGTCGGACGAAGGCCGCACTCCAGAGCTCGATGCGGGCTGGACGGCTTCGCGCGACGCTGCGGCCGCTGCTGACGAGGCCGAGAAACAGGCCGCCGCCGCGGTGAGCGACGCCAAGGCGGAGGCCGAGGCTGCGAAGTCGCCACAGATGCAGCGCCGGGGGCAGACGTCCGGCGGCTGAGCCCAAAACGGTTGTCGCCAGGGACCGTTGTGAGGCACCCACCCCTCACTCCCGAGTGCTGCGCCTCAGAGGTCCTTTGCGGGCCAGTCCAGCAGCCGGGCACCGATCACCGCGGTCTGGAGCATGTAACGGTGCGCCGGATCAGCCGGATTCGCTCCGGTGAGCTTGTGGATGCGTTCCAGCCGGTAGGTCAGGGCGCGCACGCTGAGTGAGAGACGGCGGGCGGCCTCGGCGGCCACGCAGCCCGAATCGAAGTAGGCGGTGAGAGTGCCGAGCAGGAGCCCGGCGCCACCACGAGCCGTCGTCAGCGGACCGAGGCTGCTCACCACGAGATCGGCCATGGCCTGCCGGTCGCGGGTCAGGACGGGGTACACGAGCAGGTCGGCAGCGCGCAGGACCGGGTCCTCCAGTTCCAGGCGCTCGGCCAGTTCCAAGGCGTTCAGTGCCTCTTCGTACGAGTGGACGACTCCACCGGGGCCTGGCTGGGCTCGCCCGATGGCGACGCGGCCCCCTTCCGTGGCCGCGTGGGCCTGCTTGGCGAAGAACGCGAGTACCTCGTCCTGGTGGCCGGGGGCGATGCAAAGGAGCCGGCCGTCCTTCGTGGTGAGCAGGATGCTGCGGTCGGCGAAGCGGGAGATGAGGGCGCGTTCCACCTGGCGGGGGACCGGGTCGCCCTCGTCGTAGGCGGTGGGCCCTTCGGCGACGGCCACGGCGTGGGCGTGTGAGAGGCGCAGGCCGAAGCGTTCGGCGCGTTCGGCGAGGCGCCCCAGGTCGCTACGGCCGTAGAGAAGGTCGTCGATGAACTCCCGGCGGGCGGCCTCCTCCTGACGTACGGCGTGGCGTTGGGCGCGTTCGTAGCCCTCCGAGAAGGCGTCTATGACCTGGTGCAGGGCGGCCAGGGCCGAGTCGGTTGTGCCGGGAGTGGTCGGCCACGCCGCGCGGGCGGCGGTCAGATGGGCGCTGACCAGGGCGCGCAGTCCGTGGCCGGCGTCCGCGGCCTGCTCGCCGAGCTCCCGGCGGGAGGTGAGTTCCTCCCGGGTGAGGCGCCGCCCCGTGGCCGCGACCTCGGCCAGAATCTGGGCACAGCCCTCCAGATACTGCTCGGGAATCTCCCGTTCCGTCACGTCGCCCCCCGGGTTCTTAACGCGCCGGTGACGGTTTCTTAGCGGTCTACCGGCACGCAGACCCTAATGAATGCTGCCGGGAACCGGCAATGCGCGGGCGGGGGAGTGCCGTGCACCATGACCTGCGGGGAGCACTACGGGGGATTCCGGTGCCGGACACCGGCAGGTGTCCGGCACCGGAGCACGCGATACGCCACCGAAGACACGGTGGACGAGCACTGTGGCCGGAAGGGGCCGGAAAGGGGGACCACCTGATGCGGACGTTTCTGGCGGTCGCCACCGGTCTGCCCACGATCCTGCTGACCGCCGCCCTCGTCGTGGTGCTGTGCTTCTGGATCCTGGTTGCCGTGCGCCTCACCAGCACCCACAGCTTCGATGCGGACCTCGATCTTCGCGCGTGGGGCATGGGCGGGGTACCGGTGGCGATCGCCCTTTCCTCGCTGACCGTTCTGGCCTGGTCCCTGAGTGTCGGCGGGACTCTCGTCCTGGTCGCGTTCACCTCGCCGGGACCCGCCACCGGACTCCTGCGCATGGTCGTGCCGGTCCTTGCGCTGCTCGCCGCATGGCGGATGACTCGCCGGTTCGTACGGCGCCTACACCGTCTCTTCCCCGATGAACCCGGTCTGTCCGGCCTCGGCCGGGCAGAGGGCCGGGACCGCGACCGAGGTCGGGCTCACATGGACCACGCGGCCTGACGCACGGTGCCACCGGGCCGCGGCCCCGCCCTCCTTCTTCACGCTTCAACTCCCTTACGCCTCACCTTCCTTATGCCCTAAGGACGTATGCAATGAATGCCATCACTCTGGGCGTCGGCGTGCTCATCGTCGTCGCCGGGCTCGCCGTCCTCGTCGTCTCCCAGCTGTTCCGGAAGGTGGAGCAGGGCAAGGCGCTGATCGTCTCCAAGCTGCGCAAGGTCGATGTGACCTTCACCGGGCAGGTCGTGCTGCCGGTGCTGCACAAGGCCGAGGTGATGGACATCTCGGTGAAGGCCATCGAGATCACGCGGACCGGCAAGGACGGGCTGATCTGCCAGGACAACATACGCGCCGACATCCGGATCACGTTCTTCGTGAAGGTCAACAAGACCGTGGAGGACGTCATCAAGGTCGCCCAGGCCGTCGGCACCGCGCGGGCCAGTGACCGGGACACGCTGCAGGAGCTGTTCCACGCGAAGTTCTCCGAGGCGCTGAAGACCGTCGGCAAGCAACTGGACTTCACCGACCTGTACACCAAGCGCGACGAGCTGCGGTACCGGATCATCGAGGTCATCGGCGTCGACCTCAACGGCTACCACCTGGAGGACGCGGCGATCGACTACCTGGAGCAGACGCCGCTGACCCAGCTCGACCCGGCCAACGTCCTCGACGCCCAGGGCATCCGCAAGATCACCGAACTGACGGCCCTGGAGCACGTGCGCACCAACGAGGCCCAGCGCACCGAGGAGAAGGAGATCACCCGGCAGAACGTCGACGCCCGCGAGGCCATCCTGGAGCTGGAGCGGCGGCAGACCGACGCGGAGATCAAGCAGAGGCGGGAGATCGCGACCGTACGGGCCCGGGAGGAGGCCGAGACGGCGCGGGTGGTGGAGGAGGAGCGGCTGCGGGCACAGGCCGCGTTCCTGGCCACCGAGGAGAAGCTCGGCGTGCAGCGGGAGAACCAGGCCCGCGAGGTCGCCGTCGCCGCGAAGAACCGCGAGCGGGTCATCGCCGTCGAGAACGAGCGCATCGAGAAGGACCGTCTCCTCGAAGTCATCGCCCGGGAGCGGGAGACGCAGCTGACCCGGATCGCCGCCGAGAAGGAGGTCGAGGCGGAGAAGCGGGACATCGCCGAGGTCATCCGCGAGCGGGTCGCGGTGGACCGTACGGTCGCCGAGCAGGAGGAGTCCATCAAGCGGCTGCGCGCCGTGGAGGAGGCGGAGCGCGGGCGGCAGGCCGTGATCATCGCCGCCGAGGCGGAGGCGCAGGAGAAGCTGGTCAAGGACATCAAGGCCGCCGAGGCCGCCGAGCAGGCCGCCACGCACCGCGCGTCCGAGGAACTGACCCTTGCCGAGGCCCGGTTGAAGACGGCCGACCTCGACGCCCGCGCCAAGCTCCGCCTCGCCGAGGGCGTCCAGGCCGAGGCCGCTGCGGAAGGGCTCGCGGCGGTCCAGGTCCGCGACAAGGAGGCCGAGGTCATCGAGAAGGCCGGCCGTGCGGACGCCGAGGCGACGCAGGCCCGGATGAGGGCCGAGGCCGAGGGCACCAAGGCGCGGGCCCTCGCCGAGGCCGAGGGCATCGGCGAGAAGCTCAAGGCCGAGGCGGCCGGGCTGACCGAGAAGGCGGCGGCGATGGCCGCCCTTGACGACGCGTCCCGTGGCCACGAGGAGTACCGGCTGCGCCTGGAAGCCGAGAAGGACATCCGGCTCGCGGGCCTGGACGTACAGCGTCAGGTCGCCGAGGCGCAGGCCACCGTGCTCGCCACCGGACTGGAGAACGCCGACATCAACATCGTCGGCGGTGACTCGGTCTTCCTCGACCGGCTGGTGTCCTCGATCGCGCTCGGCAAGGGCATCGACAGCTTCGTCCAGCACTCCGAGACCGCGCAGGCACTGGCCGGGCCCTGGCTGGACGGCAGCGCCAGCTTCACCGACGACCTGAGCCGCGTCCTCGGCTCGGTCTCCACGGCCGACGTGCAGAACCTGACCGTATCGGCGCTGCTGATGAAGCTGATGCGGACCGGCGGGGCCGACTCCGGGCAGCTCCAGCAGTTGCTCGACAAGGCCGGCGAGCTGGGTCTCGCGGACAAGCCGCTCACCGCTCTCAACGGCAAGGCCGTCCACGCCTGACCCGCCCGCCCCCGGTCCGGAGCCGCCGCACAGGGGACGGCGGCTCCGGACCGTGTTCCTTCGACCTCCTGAGAGGGAATCCATGACGACCGGCCTGGACACCGGCACGTACGAGCCACTGGACACGGGCACGTACGAGGTGCTGCGTGACCGACTCACCGCGCAGGCCGCCGAGCTCGCCCGCCGCACCGAGGCGCTCAACGCCCGCCGGGGCGAGGAGTTCGGCTCGATGCGGCTGGAACTCGCCCGTACGGAGCGGCTGCGTACCGACGGCGCCGTGGTGCCCCGGGACATCGTCGCCGTGGGGGACGTGCTGCTCTTCGGCTACAACGCTGTCCCGAGCCGCGAGGCGGACACCGGCGTGGGCGAGGTCCTGACCCTGCACGACCGTACCTTCGGGCGGCTGCCCGACGACGCCGTGCCCGGCCTGCTCGACGACTCCTCCTTCGTACGGGAGTTCGCGGCTCTGCACCGCTACTACCGCCAGGCCCGTCTCCTGCGACTGCGCCTCGTCGAGGACAAGGTGCTCGCCGTCTTCCAGACCGGCGAGAAGACGGACGACATCCGCGTCCTGCGCTGGTCCCTGTCCGGCGACGGCCGGGCCACGTTCCTGGACGCACGCGGCGACCGTGACCACGTCCTGCCGCCCTCCCACGAGGTCGACTGGACGCCGGCCACCCGCGACGACCACGTCCTCGGCCGCCATCCTCATGTCTCTGTCGATGGCGAGGTGTTCGTCTCCACGGTCGGCGGCACTTTCACCGTCAAGACCGCGGACGACACCGAGACCGCTGAGGGCATTTACAGCGAGCCGGTCGACGAGCCGCTCCAGTCCCTCGCGGACGCGGACATCGCCCACGCGCGCGTGGGCGCCCTGATCCTGCTGCGCGTGCGCCCCTACAAGGAGGCCACCGACCGCCACCTGGTGTACAACACCCTCACCAGGGCCGTCGTCCGCCTCGACGACATCGGCAGGGCCTGCCGCCGCCTGCCGGACGATCAGGGCATCGTCTTCCCCGGCGGCTACTGCCTGGCCTCCGGGGCCCACAAGACGTACGAAATCGACACGGCGGAGCTGGAGTTCGAGCGGGAAATCCGCTCCCCGAACGGCGAGGACGTGCTCTACGCCTTCCACGCGAGCGCCGAGGGCCGCAGCCTGCTCCTGCCGTACAACACGATCCGCAAGGAGATGGCCGCCCCGCTGTCCTGCCATGGCTGGGCACTCCTCGACGACGGCGCGCTCGTGGTCCTGCGTGCCGAGAGCGACGAACCACGGCGGGTCCACCCCGCACAGCTGTGGAACTCCCCGTACGTCTCGGACACCCACGCTGCCGCCCAGCCCGTCGGCACCGGCCCACTGGCCCGCGTCGGCAACGCCGACCTGGTGCGGGGCATCTCCGACTGCCTGTCCATCACCGGGGCCGTCGCCGAGACGACCCCCACCAGCGAGGTGTACGAGGCGCTGGTGGCCGCCTGCGTCCGGGTGGCGGACACCCACCACTGGTTGGCCGACCCCGAACTCGGCGGTCTCCAGACCCCGTTGGCGCAGGTGATGGCCACGGCGGAGCAGGTCCTGGCCGAGTTCGAGACCGTGCAGGCCCTCACCCGGCAGGCCACCGACGCGCTCGACGAAGCCGCCGCGCGGATCGCCGTCGTCGTACGGCGGCTACGCGGTGAGGCGCCGCGCGGAGCCGCCGCGTGGGTGACCGGGCTGACGGAGCTCCGCCAGGCGCAGGGGCACCTGCTGACCCTCAAGGAGACGCGGTACGCGGACCGCGACCGCATCGACGAGCTCGCCTCCGGCACCGAGGCCGAGCTGGCCGCGTTCGGGCAGCGGGCCATCGCCCACCTGGCACGCGAGGACGCCTTCGCCGGCCACCACGAGGACGTCGAGCGGCTCATCGAGGACGCCGAGGCCATCGCCACCGTCGCAGAGACCGGGCCCGTGATGGCCCGCCTAGACGAGCTGGCCGAAGGGATGGGCGTGGTGACCGAGGTGGTTGCCGGGCTCGACATCGGTGACGCCACGGTCCGTACGTCCGTACTGGAGCGCGTCGCCGAGGTCCTCGGCGGAGTCAACCGGGCTCGCGCCGTCCTCGAAACCCGCCGTCGTTCTCTCCTCGACCAGGAGAGCCGGGCCGGGTTCGCCGCCGAGCTCGCGCTGCTGGGCCAGGCCGTCGCCGGGGCCCTCGCCGCGGCCGACAGTCCTGACGCGTGCGACGAACAGCTCTCCCGCCTCCTGGTCCAGGTGGAGAACCTCGAATCCCGGTTCGCAGAGTTCGACGACTTCCTCGACACCCTCGCGGACAAGCGTGACGAGGTGCACGAGGCGTTCTCCGCCCGCAAGCAGACCCTCGCCGACGCCCGTGCCCGTCAAGCCGAACGCCTGGCCGACTCCGCGACCCGCGTCCTCGCCACCGTGGCCCGCCGGGCCGCGACCCTGACGGACGCGGACGCGGTCACCACCTACTTCACCTCCGACCCGATGCCCGCCAAGGTCCGTCGTATCGCCGACGAACTGCGCGACCTCGGCGACCAGGTGCGGGCCGAGGAACTGGACGGACGCCTCAAGGCAGCCCGGCAAGAGGCACTTCGCGCCCTGCGTGACCGCACCGAGCTGTACTCCGACGACGGCCGCGCCCTACGCCTGGGCCACCACCGCTTCGCCGTGAACACCCAGCCCCTCGATCTCACCCTCGTTCCCCACGGCGACGGCCTGGCCTTCGCGGTGACCGGCACCGACTACCGCTCCCCGGTCACCGACGCCGACTTCACCGCCACTCGCCGGTACTGGGACCGCCCCCTGCCGTCGGAGTCGCCCGAGGTCTACCGGGCCGAGCATCTCGCCGCCCGCCTGCTGGACGAACACGGTCCCGAGGCCCTTGCGGAGGCCGACCTGCCCGCCTTCGTGCGGCAGGCAGCCGAGACGGCGTACGACGAGGGTTACGAGCGCGGCGTCCACGACCATGACGCGACGGCGATCCTCACCGCGCTCCTGCGCCTGCACGACGCGGCGGGACTGCTCCGCCACGAGCCCGTCGCCCGGGCCGCTGCCCAGCTGTTCTGGGCGCATGGGACGTCGCCCGAGGCGCGCGACAGCTGGACGCGGCGTGCGGTGTCGCTGGCCCGGGCGAGAGACACCTTCGGCCTCGCGCCCGCCATCGCCGACCTGCGCGCGGAACTGGCGGAAGCGATCGGAGGCGAGGACGCAGGCAGCGCAGCCGCCTACTTGTTCGAGGAGCTGACCACCGGACCTGACGGCTTCGTCATCAGCGCCGGCACCCGCACGATGCTCGACAAGTTCCGCCGCACCGTGGGCACGTCCGCCTACGACGACGACCTCACCGCGCTCGACGACCTGGCTGCCCGCAAGCAACTCGTCGAGACATGGCTGTCCTCGTACGCCTCCTCCACCGGCCTGGACATCACGCCCGGCGACCTGGCCGAGGCGGTGGCCGCCGAGCTCTGCCCGGATCTGGTCCGGCACGAGTCCGACGCGGCACTGACCGAGACCGTCGAGGAGCTGCTGGGCACGCACCCGCGCATCACCGGCCGCAAGCTCACCGTGCGCATCGACGAACTCCTGGCCCGCACGAAGCACTTCCGCCTGCACGATGCCCCCGCCCACCGTGCGTACCAGCGCCACCGGACAGCCCTGGTCACCGCCGAGCGCACGCGGATCCGCCTGGACGAGTACCGGCCGCGCGTGATGTCCGCGTTCGTGCGGAGCAAGCTCATCGACGAGGTCTACCTCCCCCTCATCGGCGACAGCCTCGCCAAGCAGCTCGGCACCACGGGCGAGTCCAGGCGTACCGACACCGGCGGACTGCTCCTGCTCATCTCCCCGCCCGGCTACGGCAAGACGACCCTCATGGAGTACGTCGCCGACCGGCTCGGCATGATGCTGGTGAAGGTCAACGGCCCGGCGCTCGGCCACGCCGTCACCTCGCTCGATCCGGCTGAGGCGCCGAACGCCACCGCCCGGCAGGAGATCGAGAAGATCAACTTCGCGCTGGAGACGGGCAACAACACCCTCCTGTACCTGGACGACATCCAGCACACCTCCCCGGAGCTGCTGCAGAAGTTCATCCCGCTGTGCGACGCCACACGTCGTATCGAGGGTGTGCGGGACGGCGAGCCGCGCACCTACGATCTGCGCGGCAAGCGGTTCGCCGTATGCATGGCAGGCAACCCCTACACCGAGTCCGGCAGCCGCTTCCGCGTGCCCGACATGCTCGCCAACCGAGCCGACGTCTGGAACCTCGGCGACGTCCTGACGGGCAAGGAGGACGCCTTCGCGCTCAGCTTCATCGAGAACGCCCTGACGTCGAACCCGGTGCTCGCTCCCATGGCCGGCCGCGAGCGCACCGACCTGGACCTCCTCATCCGCCTGGCGGAAGGCGACGGGGCGTCCCGCGCCGACCGCCTCACCCACCCGTACGCCCCCACCGAGCTGGAGCGGATCCTGGCCGTCCTGCGCCACCTGCTCACCGCCCGACGGACGGTTCTGGCGGTGAACGCGGCCTACATCGCATCGGCGGCCCAGTCGGACGCGACCCGCACGGAACCGCCCTTCCAACTGCAGGGCTCCTACCGCAACATGAACAAGATCGTCCAGCGTATACAGCCCGTCATGAACGACACCGAGCTCGCCGCGCTGATCGACGACCACTACACGGCCGAGGCACAGACTCTGACCACCGGCGCCGAGGCAAACCTGCTCAAGCTGGCCGAGCTGCGGGGCACGCTGACGGCGGAACAGGCGTCGAGGTGGGCGGAGGTGAAAGCGGCCTACGTCCGCTCTCTAGCCCTCGGTGGTCCCGAGGACGCGCCCCTGTCCCGGGCAGTCGCCGCGCTCGGCCTGCTCGCCGACCGTATCGCCGCGATTGGGACGGCGATCGACCGCGCTGCCGACCCACGCCATTCGTTGGCGAACTCCCAGGCCCGCCATGCGGCAGGGCGGCAACCGGGAGAGCCACTGAAATGAGTGCCTTCGGCGGGACGGCTGAGCACGACGGGCAGCACGGCGTGCCCGGCCCATGGATCGGTCATGACGCCGCGACTCGACGCAGGAACCGGTGGTGGACCGGCGCCTTGACGCTGGTCTTCGCCGGCCTGGCGGTGGCGCTGACTGAGCCGAGGGACCGCTGGTGGTGGGCCGGCACGGTAGGCGTTTGCTGGCTTGGCTCGCTCTGCCGGGCGCCTTCACCAGCGGTCGTCGTGATGCCGGCCTCGAGGAGAAGCCTGCGCTGATCCGTAGGTACTGGGCTGACGCAGCTCTTGGTTGACGGTGACGGGTGGCCGGGCGGCTGGCCGGGCCGCTGTCGGCTCAGTCCCTCCGTCCCGTCCTCTCCGGACCCGTGCCGTGCGTCCCGCCCCGTGGCTGTCGGCCGAGGAGCTCGGCCAGGCCCTGCCGCGTGGCGGCCAGGACCACCCGGTCACGAGGACGCAGGACGTAGCCCGGGTGAATGTCCCATACGAGCCCGGCGGGCCGATCGGAGTCCTCGTGCGTCGGGTTGGCGGCGAGGTCGGGGAGCCGGTCGTGCGGGGCGGCGGTGTCCAGGGCCAGGACACGCCAGGCACCGGCCCGGAACGACTCGGCGACGGTGCGCCCCTCCAGCTGGGGGTGTCCGGCGACGTTCAGGGCTGCGAACAGCAGCACGCGGCGTTCGACCGGGATCGCCCCCAGGATCTGGCGGCCCATCATGGCGCCGGCGAAGGCGGGCGCGGCGAGCGTGGAGACGCTGCGGCTGCGGGTGAGGGCGTGAGGGTGGGCGGCGCGCAATGTGCGGTACACCGCGGTGGCGAAGTCGTCGTCGTACAGGCGCAGGGCGACCCGCAGGTCCGGTTTGACGGAGCGTGCGTACAGGGCCGCTTCGAGGTTCGTGGTGTCGCTGCTGGTGAGGGCGAGCAGGGCGTGTGCACGGTGGATCTTGGCGGATTCCAGGACGCCTTCCTGGGTGACGTCGCCGAGGACGGTGGGGACACGGAGGCGGCGGGCGAGAGGCAGGCCGCGTGCCTCGGGGTCCTCCTCGACGCACACGACCGGGATGTCGAGTTCCCGCAGCCGGGCCAGGACACGGGTGCCGATCTTGCCGAGGCCGAGCAGGACGACGTGGCCGGAGAGACCGCGGGGCGGGCGTCGCAGTGCCGAGACCGTGCGGAAGGTGCCGAGCCCTTCGAGAACGGCCGCGAGGAGGACGGGGAGCAGCAGCAGTCCGGCCAGGCCGGACAGGAGTTGCAGCACCTGGCGGGCAGTGGGTTCGCCGATCGCCGGGTCCCCGATCGCGAACAGGTCCAGCAGGGTGAGGTAGGCGGCATGCAGCGGGTGGTCGTCGGTGGTCAGCCAGCTCGCCACGGCAAGCCCCAGAACACTGGCGACGAGCCCGGCCAGCGACCAGCGCAGCCGACGCGAGAACAGGGAAGCGAGCGGAAGCCCTCGCCCTGCCAGGCGGCCGGGCGCGGAAGCGGCGCCGGTGTGGGCGACCGTTTCGAGGACCACTGTGCCGCGACCTGTCGCGGCGGCGACCTCGTCCATGCCGGGCAGCAGCGCCGGTCCGTCCTGCCCGCTCGCATCCGAGCCCTCCGCTCCCGCAGGGTCGTTGGTGGTCGACGACAGCAGGGCGAGTGTGCACAGGCCGGGGTCGGCCACCTCGCCGCGACCGGGCGGGGTGCGTTCCACTGCCCGTAACAGCAGCCCGTCGGCCTGGACCACCTTGCTGGTGCCGGCGACCGCTGTGGCCGCCAGCGCCGGCGCCGCCGTGTCCGCGTCTGACAGGACGGTGGTGGAGGTGTCCAGGGCGTCGGGGTCCAGGCCGGGTGCGGCGAGGGCGGCGGCCTGGTCGAGGAGTTCTTCCAGGTGCTGGCCGAGCTTGCGGTTGTAGAGCCTGATCACCAGGCGCAGCCGGGGATTGAGCCGGCGGGCGGCGAGGGCCGCGTGGATGTTGGTCGCGTCGTCGTCGTGGACCAGCGCCAGCGCGGCGGCCTCCCGCACACCCGCTTCGACCAGGACCGCCTCCGTGAGCACGGGAGCTTCGAGCATCCGGGGAGCCGCCCCGCTCCCGCCGGGCGCGTCAGCCGCACGATTCATGGCGGCCTGCATCCGGCCGAGCAGAGCGGAGGCACGTGTCGGGTTGGTGACTCCGGTGAGGTTCGAGCTCGGGACGACCAGCGTGACCCGCTCCCGGTACACCGTCGTGAGTTCGGCCGCCAGCCGTTCGGCCAGGGCGTCGTCACCACACACGATCATGTGTCCCGGCCGTGGCACACCGGGCGTCGGCTGAGGGAACAGGGCCATGTCGTCGCAGACCTCCGGTCGAACGGACGCGCAGTGGGAGCGCGGGAGCAGGGTTGCCGGTCCGGGACCGGGTCAGGCACCCACCTCCTGTGACTGCCCGGCCGCACGCGATGTCGGTGCCGCGTCACCGTCAGGTACGCCGGCGATGTCCTCGACGTGGAAGAGCCGGGCGATCGGCACGTCGGTCGAGCTGTGCGCGACGATCGAGAAGGCGATGCACACGGCGATGAGGGTGAACGCCTCCTCACCCTGCGGGATCCCCGCCTGGAGCACCAGCAGCCCGTACACCACCGAGGCGAAGCCCTTCGGCCCGAACCACGCGGCCACCAGCTTCTCGCGGCGGGTGAACCGCGTGCCGAGCAGCGACAGCAGCAGTGAGGCCGGGCGGATCAGCACGATGGCGAGGACCACCGCGACGTAGCCGCCGAAGGACAGGTCGCCGAACAGCTGAGGGGTCAGCAGCGCGCCGAACACCAGCAGGGCCGCGAACTTGGCCAGCTCCGCCAGCGCCTCCCCCAGTGGTTCGAACGCCTCCTTCGCTTCCGGCGCTCGTGCGGTGAGCACGGCGCCGGCCGAGAACGCGGCGAGGTAGGGGTTGGCGTGCGTGAGGTGGCACAGGGCGTAAAGGATCACGCCGATCGCGAGCGGCAGCAGCGGCTGCAGCTTGGGCTCGGCGCCCAGCAGCCGGAAGCGTACGAGCTCGTTCACGACGAACGGCAGGAGGACACCGAAGACCAGCCCGAGGACCAGCTCCAGCGCGATCTTCCCGAAGTCGGCCTCGGCGTGCCCGGAGGTCGGCCCGGCCGCGGCGATCAGGATGAGGACGACCGGCAGGGCGAGCCCGTCGTTGATGCCGCTCTCCACGTTCAGCAACTGCCGCAGCTTCGACGGGACTTCCTTGCGCCCGACGATGGCGGAGGCGAACACGGGGTCGGTCGGCGCCAGTACGGCGCCGACGAGGAAGGAGGTCGTCCAGTCCAGCCCCACCACGAAGTGCGTGAGCAGAGCCATGCCGACGAAGGCGAGCGGCATGCCGAGCCCGAGGGCACGCGCCGGGTTGCGCCAGTTCTCCCGCAGCTTGGGAAAGGAGACGTGCATGCCGTCGGTGAACAGCACCGCGAACAGCGCCAGATCCGCCGTCACGGACACGATCTCGCTGTCCGGGGTGATGTGGATCAGACCCAGAAATCCGTCGCTGACCAGCGCGCCGCCGACGAGGAAGAGGAAGGACGTCGAGAGCACGGTCCGGGCCGCGAGCCCTGACAGCAGCACCGCGATGAGCAGCGCCACACCGAACACCACAACGAGCACCATGACCTGGACCCCCGATCGACGAAGAGACTTCTGTCCACACCGCCGACCAGACTTCCCGGCACACCAGTGGCGAGCTTACACATGCTTTACGCGTTCCTGACAGGTCCTTGACGCGCACTCCGGGACAGGGATCCTTGCCGGAATCCGGCAACTCGAGGACAGCCTGCGGGTGTCAGCGTTCCGCGCGTCGTCCCATGCCCTGGGCGACCAGGAGACCAACGAGCAGGGCCCACGCCACCGCGCCGTTCCCGCCGTACGACCAGCCCACGGCGCCTACGACAACAGCCGTCAGCACACCCCCGGCCAAAGCGACCCCGTCCGTGACGAAGGCCCACTCCCGTCGCGCGCTGCCGGGGTCGCGCAGCTGCATCACCGCGGTCTTGATGACCAGGACCGCAATGAGGGCTAACGCTGTGGCCAGTGAAGGTTCCACACCTCGCCCCTCTCGACGTCAGCGCTCGGTGGTGGCGTCGACTTGGTAGATGTCGGGGATGCCGTCGTTGTCGTCGTCGCGGTTCTCCTCCTCGTACAGGCGCCGGTAGACACCGTTGCGCCGCTTGATCAGCATGGACGCCAGCGCTGCTGCGGTCAGCGAGCCGATGAGGACCGCGGCCTTGACGGGTCCGGCGGCCGCTGGGTCGGGGAAGGCGAGTTCGCCGATCAGCAGGGCGACGGTGAAGCCGATCCCGGCCAGTGCGGAGAGGGCGAAGACGTCGGCCCAGGCCAGTTCCGGGTTGAGGCGGGCACGGGTGAAGCGTGCGGCCAGGTAGGTTCCGGCGAATATCCCGACCGTCTTGCCGAGGACGAGTCCGAGTACCACGCCGAGCGGTTCGGGCTTGGTGAACACGTCGCTCAGTGACGCGACCGAGATGCTGACGCCGGCGGCGAAGAGCGCGAAGAGGGGGACTGCGACCCCTGCGGAGACAGGATGCAGGAGGTGGGAGGTGCGTTCGCCGGGAGAGCGGTCCTCGTCCGCGTCGCGGGTGGTGCGCAGGATGAGACCCATCGCCACGCCGGCGACGGTGGCGTGGACGCCGCCGTTGTACATCAGCGCCCAGATCGTGAGCCCGAGTGGGGCGTACCACCACCATCCACGGACGCGGAAGCGCTGGAGCAGGTAGAAGACGACGAGGCCGGCGAGCGCTCCGCCGAGGGCTGCGAAGTTGAGGTCGCTGTTGAAGAAGACGGCGATGACGAGGATGCCGCCGAGGTCGTCGACGACGGCGAGGGTGAGCAGGAAGGCACGGAGCGCGGCGGGCAGGTGGGTGCTGAGTACGGCGAGCACGGCCAGCGCGAAGGCGATGTCGGTGGCCATGGGCACGGCCCAGCCGTCCAGGCTGCCGCCTCCCGCGGACGCGGTGATCGCGTAGAAGGCGGCGGGGACGATCATGCCCGAGAGGGCGGCGATGACCGGCAGGGCGGCGGTGGCGGGGGTGCGGAGCTCACCGACGACCAGTTCGCGCTTGAGCTCGATGCCGGCGACCAGGAAGAACAAGGTGAGCAGGCCGTCGGCGGTCCAGTGCCCGATGGAGAGGTCCAGGCCGAGTGCCGGTATGCCGAAGTGGAAGTCGCGTATGCGCTCGTAGGTGTCGGCCCACGGAGTGTTCGCCCACACCAGCGCCACCACGGCTGCCCCCAGCAGGACCAGCCCGCCGACGGTCTCCGTCCTCAGGGCCTGGGCGATGGCCGTGCGCTCGGGCAGCGGCAGGAGGCCGAGAAAGGGGGAACGTGCGCGGGGCGCGGCAGCCATGAAGGAGTCCTCCGGGGATCGTCTTGCGGGCATACGAGCCCCTGACGCCGACCAGACTTCCCGGCACACCGCGCGTCGGATCCAAGCCCCTGCGGGCTGCATGTTGACGCGTTCTTAACACCCTAACCGGCGTCTTTGCGTTCCGCTAGGTGCCGTTTCACCTGCTGAAACGCAGTGGAAGGCATGACGAGCGGGCCCGTGTTCACCAAGGCGCGAGGTGAGCACGGGCCCGCTCAGGAGCCGGGCCGCGGGGGCGGTCAGACGGTGGTCTTCACCGACTCCTGGTCACTGTCGCCGTCGGCGATCTCGCCGGCCTTGCGGGCCCGGACGAACTCCAGGAAGGAGTTGAGCTCACGCTTGACGACCGGGGCGAGGAGATAGAGGCCGATGATGTTGAACACCGACAGCAGGAAGAGCGCGGAGTCGGCGAGGCTGATCAGCGAGTCGAGGGACATCAGGGCGCCCACGACCACGAACAGGCTCCAGACGACCTTGAAGACGATCTCGCTGGCCTTGCTGTTGCCGAACAGGTACGACCACGCCTTGAGGCCGTAGTAGCCCCAGGTCAGGATCGTGGAGAAGGCGAACAGCAGCACCGCGACGGTGAGCACGGCCGGGAACCAGGGCAGTACGGTCTCGAAGGCGTCGGAGGTGATGGTGACGCCGCCGATGCTCTCGCCCTCGCGGGCATCGCCCCAGCTGGCCGGGTTGGCGATGACGATGGTCAGCGCGGTCATGGTGCAGATGACGACCGTGTCGATGAACGGCTCCAGCAGGGCGACCAGACCCTCGCTCGCGGGGTGGTTGGTCTTGACCGCGGAGTGGGCGATCGGGGCGGAGCCGAGCCCGGCCTCGTTGGAGAACGCGGCCCGCTGGAAACCGATGATCAGGGCGCCGATCACACCGCCCGCGACGCCGTCGGCCTCGAAGGCGCCCCGCAGGATGGTCTGGAAGGCGTCCGGCACGTGGGTGACGTTGACCAGGATGACGATCAGGCAGGCGACGATGTAGATGCCGGCCATCGCGGGCACCAGTCGGCTGGTGACCGAGGCGATGGAGCGGATGCCGCCGAGGAGCACGAGGCCGACCAGCGCGGCGACGACCAGGCCGAAGAGGACGGCACCGGCGGAGGAGGCCAGGAAGCCGTCCTCGCCACCGAAGGTGGAGGAGACCTGCGCGTAGCTCTGGTTGGTCTGGAACAGGTTGCCGCCGAACAGGCCGAAGAAGAGGACCATGATCGAGGCGAGGACGGCGAGGACCTTGCCGAACTTGGCGCCGCCGCTGCCGAAGCGCTCCTTGAAGCCCTTGGGCAGGTAGTGCATCGGGCCACCGGAGACGGTGCCGTCGGCGTGCACCTCGCGGTACTTCACGCCGAGTGTGACCTCGACGAACTTGGTGGCCATGCCGAGCAGGCCGCACAGGATCATCCAGAACGTGGCACCGGCGCCGCCGATGGACACGGCGACGGCCACGCCGGCGATGTTGCCGAGGCCGACGGTGCCGGAGACGGCCGCGGTCAGGGCCTGGAAGTGGTTGACCTCGCCGGTCGACCCCTTCTCGTCGTACTTCCCGCGCACCACGTCGACGGCGAGTCTGAACTTGCGGAACTGGACGAACCCGAACCAGCCGGTGAAGACGAGACCCGCGACCACGAGCCAGGCGACGATCAAGGGAAGGTCGGTCCCTCCAACGGGGACCGTGTAGAAGACGACTTCCCCGAGCCATGTGGCTATGGGCTCGAAGAATCCGCTGACTGCTTCGTCGACGGACGTGGTGATGGAGTCGAGTGACACTATGGCTACCTCGGTGGCGCGGGGACCGGCGCAGAAACCTGCGCCGGGAGAGTGCGGTCTTTGAGCGAACGCCGTTGTCCGATCGGCGACCTGGGATGACGCGTCCGCGGACTCGGAACGTCACGGCCCCTGGTCTGTCGCCGGCGCGCACGCCGACGCTCCGCACAGCAGCGAGGGGGTTATGCCGCCTGCGGAGTTGCGACGTTCTACCATGGCCTTTGCCAGATCTTTAGTGATGCAGGTCACTTTCCGGCGGGGCATCGCAAAAGCGCCAGGTGGCGAAATCAGACCGTTATGCGGAGAGGAAAGTCCGTTCAGCGGACACATATCTCTGTGTGACGGGATCGTGACGCGGCACCGCGCCCTACCGGTCGTCCCTCGTCCCGGCCGACAGGGCACGGGAGAGGCCAATCTGCAGCAGGACGGATCGGGCTCGTTCGTCCGCATGGGTGATGGTCAGTCGCGTACCGTGCGCTCTCGCGGCGCGGAGCGCCAAGAAGAGTGCCGCGCATCCGTCAGGGCTGAGGTACTTCACGTCGGCGAGATCGACTTCCAGAACCTCCGGCCCGGCATTGGCCAGCCGGACCAGGCGTCGACCTGTCGCTTCGGCGCTACGACCGTCCAAAGCGCCGTGCAGCCGGACCACGCGGTGAGTATGCGGGCCCTGGGCTTCAGGCTGTGTGCGACGGCGCGGGCGGAAGATGCGCATCGAGAACTCCGTGAGGGCAGGGGCGATCTTCGCCGACCAGACTTCCCGGCACACCTGGCCGCAGCCTACTGAGTCCTCCGGCAGGTCGCCTTTCGATCCACATACTGGTGCTGGTGAAGCCGGCGCCTAGGCTTGGTCAGCGCCCCAGGGTTGCCTCCCGGGCAGCGCGTGCCCAGACGGCCTGCTGGCGGGTGGTGAATCCCATGCGGTTCCAGTGGAAGAGGATGTATCTGGCCAGAATGCCGCGCAGCCCGAGCTGAAGGTCGCCCGCACGTGCTGCTGAGCCGAGGGCTCGTGCGTCGTGCTCCATGCTGGTGACCCAGGCACGGAGAAGCATCAGGGGCCCGTCGGTGAGTGCAGGGCCGGCGTCGAGCATCAGGAGCCGCCGTAGCGTTCCCACCATGCCGTTGACCTTGTCGGGGGACATGTCTGTGGGCAGGGGCCGTCTGGCTTCGACCTGCCCCCACACGTCTCCCTGTTCGCCGCACTCCAGCTCAGCGGCGCGCAGGAACAGTGTGGTGACGAGGAGGGAGGTCTCCTTGGGCCCGAGGAGCTCCCCGGGGTCATCGGTGACGTGCTGGTAGTAGCGGAGCACGCCGACGCTGTCGGCGTGGAACAGGGCATGTGCGAGCCTCGTGCCGTGCGGGCCACCGAAGGCGACGGCTTCCGGTTCGTACGGCGAAGGCCACCACCGCGTGGCCACACCGCAGGACAGGGTGTTGTCGAGGGCTTTGGAGACGTGCTCGATAGTGTCCTCGGTCTTCGCGCCCGGGGCCGGCTGGACGCGTAGACGCCAGCAGGGGTACTTGCGCACGAACCACCATGCTGCGACCGGCCCGGTGTGCAGGGCCGGCTGAAGGTAGGCGCGGAAGGTGCCGTCTGCGGTTGGGTAGTCGGTGAACTCGATGTTCACCTGGTGCCAGTCCGCTGGTGGGGTGTCCAGTGCGGCCCGGCTGGCGGAGCGGCAGCGCTCGACCGCGTCGGCCAGTCGGGCAGGGGACGTGCTTGCTCTGGCAGCTGCCTCTTTGACCGGCGTGCCGGTGAGGACGGACAGCACCGCGTTTTCCAGCACGCCGGGGTCCTCGTGGTCCACTTCATCTCCTCAGCGCAAGAGCAGGCAGCCGTCCCATTCAGTGGGGATCTCGGAACCCGGTTCGGTGCCTTGGAACGCCAGGGCTGCCCCCGCCGCTCCTGTGAGAAAGCCAGGTTCCTTCGGCGGGCTGAGGGCGAGGAAGCGTTCGCGGAGTTCGGGGAGCCGGTCGCTGAACGCGGTGGGGGTTTCGGCGTCCTCGGCGACGCGTTGGACGGTGCATAGCAGGCCGCCGACTCCGTGGCACAGACCGCGGGTGGTGAGTTGGTCGAGCTGCGGCGGGTCGGTCAGGCAGTAGAGGAGGGCGCGTTCGGCCATTCGCTTGCGGTCGGCGTCGGCAAGGGCCATTGCCGCGAGCTGCTGGCAGTTGGCGATCCCGCAGCTGTTCGAGGACATGTTCCCGTCCTGGTTCGCGGGTGTGGCCTTCGCGGCGATCGGCATCGGCGCCCTCGTCCCCGCGGCCATCATGTCCATCGCGGCCGCGAATCTCTTCACCCGCAACATCTACAAGGACTTCATCAAGCTGGACGCGACGCCCGCGCAGGAGACCAAGGTCTCCAGCTGGTCTCGCTGCTGGTGAAGGTGGGCGCCCTGGTCTTCGTCCTCACCATGGACAAGACGGTCGCGATCAACTTCCAGCTGCTGGGCGGCATCTGGATCCTCCAGACCTTCCCGGCCCTGGTCGGCGGCCTGTTCACCCGCTGGTTCCACCGCTGGGCCCTGCTCGCCGGCTGGGCGGTCGGCACGGTCGCCGCGTACGGCGTCGCCTCGCCGACGCAGAAGCACTTCGGCGGCTCGGCGAAGGAGATCCCAGGCATCGGGGAGATCGGCTACATCGGCCTGACGACGTTCGTGCTGAACGTGGTCGTGACGGTCGTCCTCACCTTCGTCCTGAAGGCCGCGAAGGCCCCCGAGGGCATCGACGTCACGCCCCCCGGGGACTACACGGCGGATGTGGCAGAAGCGGAAGCGGAGGCGGCCCCCACGCTCCGTCCCGGCACTTCACCTGCAACCAACCCCAGTTGAGCCGGATCCAGGCACCTCTACGCCGCCGCCCGGACACCGATCGAGTCCAGGGCGGCGGTCACCGTCTTGCCCAGCGTCGCGGCATCCGCACCGGCACGCGAGCGCAGGTTGACGCCATAGGCGAGCAGCGCCAGCAGATCCGCGGACGCTCCGGGGTCGGCGCCAGGGGCGAGCTGCCCCTCGCGGTCGGCGGTGACGAGGGTGGCGTACATTGCCTCGCGCAGCTCGCGGTGGTGCTGGTCCAGGACGGCGCGTACCTCAGGGTTACACCTGGCTCGTACGCCTTCGCGTGGGGCTCGCGGACGAGAGGCCGGGCGGCCGTGCGGTCGTTCTGGAGATAACGGGCGGATCAGCTGGAGATCCAGCTGCCGATCAGTCGCAGCGCGTCGGCGGACGGGGAGCCGGGCTGGGCCGAGTAGGCGATCAGCTTCCAGCCGGCCGCATCGGCCACGTCCACGGCCTCGTAGTGCAGGTCGAGCTGTCCTACCAGCGGGTGGTCGAGCCGGTAGCGGCCGTGCGACTTGTCGTTGACGTCTTGCTGTGCCCACAACTGGCGGAACTCCTGGCTGCGCATGGACAACGTGCCGATGAGTTCGATGAGCTGCGGGTCGTCGGCGTGCCGACCGGCGTTCAGGCGCAGGTAGGCGACGGTGTCGGCACACTTGCGCGGCAGGCTCTGCCCGAACAGCTCGCGGAAGGTCTGGTCGAGGAAGACCAGCCGGGCGGCGTTGCGTTCGGCTGCCGGCAGCGTGGGGAAGTCGGCGAACACGCCCCTGGCCAGGTCGTTCCAGGCGAGGAACTCCGAGCGCGGTCCCACGATGTAGGCCGGTCCGGCCAGGGTGTCAAGCAGCATCCGTAATGAGGCACGTACGCTGGCCACCGGCTCCTGCTGGACGCGGCGGGACTCGGGACGGGCCAGGTTGCGCAGGTGGCGGGTCTCGTCGGCGCTGAGCCGCAGGGCCCGGGCGATCGCGTCGAGCACGTGCTCGGACACGTGGGGATTGCGTCCCTGCTCCAGCCGTACGTAGTGATCGATGCTCACCCCGGCGAGGTGGGCGAGCTCTTCTCTGCGCAGGCCCGGCACCCGGCGCCGGCCGTGTGTGGTCAGCCCGACCTCCTGCGGCGTCACCCGGTCCCGCCGCGAGCGCAGGAACATGCTCAGCTCTGTCCGTCGATCCACATCCTCATTATGGGCGGATACCACCCCGCCAGGGTGGGGAGCTTTTCCCCAGGATGGACCTGCCCTGGTGCGGCTCGCGCGGCCCGGCCGACAGTGGTCGGCGTGAAGCACAAAGCCATCGTGATCGCCGTCTTCATCGCCCTCACGGCCTGCAGCGCCGAGACCGGGACCCCGAGGGGCTCGGCCACCCGACCCCCGGCGCCGGCGGGTACACCCACGCAGAGCATCTCCGGCACGCCCCCGCGGAGCACCTCGGGCACGCCGGGGAGCGAGGGCATACCCGCCGCGCTCGTCGGCACCTGGGCCAGTAAGGACGGCGACCTCGTCCTGCGGCTCGACCGTGACGGCACCTTCGAGGAGGACCTCAACGGCACCCGGGCGGCCTACAAGGGCAGCTATGTGGTCCGCGAGAAGAGCTTCCACCTGAGCGCCGACAACGGCGCCACGGCCGAGGGCAGCATCGCCGGCGACTTTCATCACCTGGAACTCAGCGGCTACCAACTGTGGCGCTGACGCGCTACCAGCCGCACCTTCCACCCGGCCAGGTGCGGGCGCTCGGCGCCGAGGGCGGAGCCCTTGCCGTAACCGGGGTGGAACCACGTGTCATTCATCCGCCAGGCGGCGCGAGAACGCGCGCCAGGTCATGCGGCCGATCCGGCTGGAAGCCGTCCGGCATGCCGGGAATTCCGCCGCCGTCCACTGCCATGGAAAGAGATGGAAAGAGAAGGAGAGAGCCATGCTTGCCAAGCAAACGCTGGGCCGTACCGGGATGGAGATCACCCGGGTGGGGTTCGGATCCTGGGTGGTGGCCGGGTCCGGCTGGAGGTTCAGCTGGGGCGACACCGACGACGCCGAGTCGATCGCGGCTGTCCGGCACGCGATCGCCTCGGGCGTGAACTGGATCGACACCGCCGCCGTGTACGGCCTCGGCCACGCGGAGGAGCTGGTCGGAAAGGCGATCGCGAACCTTTCCGAGAACGAGAAGCCGTACGTCTTCACCAAGGCCGGCCTGGTGTGGGACCAGGACAACCCGTCGGCCGCGCCCCGGCGGATCATGAAGCCCGCCAGCGTGCGCCGCGAGGTCGAGGACTCGCTGCGGCGGCTGGGCGTGGAGCGGATCGACCTGTATCAAGTGCACTGGCCCGACACCGGCGAGTCCCTGGAGTACGCCGGTGACGGCTCCGGCGCGGTATCGCCCAACGCCACTGCGCTGGAGGAGTACTGGCAGGTCATGGCCGACCTGAAGGCCGAAGGCAAGGTCGGTGCGATCGGCCTGTCCAACCACGACGTGGCGCAGTTGGAGGCGGCCGAGAAGATCGCGCATGTGGACGCGATCCAGCCGCCGTTCTCGGCGATCAACCGGTCGGCAGCGCCCGAAGTCGCGTGGGCAGCCGCCAACGGCACCGGCGTGATCGCCTACTCGCCGATGCAGTCCGGACTGCTGAGCGGCGCGTTCACCGCCGAGCGGGCGGCGTCGCTGGGCACCGACGACTGGCGGTCCGCGCATGCCGACTTCACCACCGGGCTGGCCGCCAACCTCCAGCTCGCCGACGCGCTGAGGCCGATCGCCGCGCGACACGGGGTGAGCGTGGCCGAGGTCGCCATCGCCTGGGTACTGGCTTGGCCGGGCATCAGCGGCGCCATCGTGGGCGCGCGCACGGCTTCCCAGGTCGACGGTTGGATCGGTGCGGGGGATCTGGAGCTGACCGCCGCCGACCTGGACGAGATCGGCGCCGCCATCACCGCCACCGGCGCGGGAACCGGCCCGGCCAAGGCTCGAAATGCAGGGTGAACCGCGCCTGTCGCACTGCCGGCGTCGGCCATCGGCGCCCTCGCCAACGCCATCGACACACCGGGTTCGAGGCGGCGGGGAAACTTCAGCGATCTCCATCACCTACAGGTCGTTCACTCTGCTGTCAGTCCCCTGGAACGGCGGAGCGTCGGAGCCCCGCCGCCCGCCGGGCCATGACGACCTGGCACCCACCGGCCGGCCACGGCCGTGCCCGGCCCCGACGAGACGGAGCATCTGATGGGACAACATCCTGTGTCACGGCGGAGGATACTGACCGCCGCTTTCGGCACCGCGGCTGTGATGTCCGCGACGGCCTGGACCCGGACGGCGCCGACCACCGCGCAGTCCGGCGGCAGCGCGCCGCCCGGTGCCGGCCGGCTGCCGACGGAGTACGTCCTCCCCGGGGACCGGGCCTTCCCCAGCGGACATGCCTACGACGCGCGCACCGGACACCTCTATGTCGGCAGCGCCGCGGACGGCACCCTCTACCGCGGTCACCTGACCAAGCCCGCGCTGCGCCCGTGGTCGGCCGACGGCACCGACGGCCGCACCACCACGTCCGGGATGGCGATCGACTCCGCCAGGCGGCTCCTGGTCGGCGGCGCGGACACCGGCACCCTGCGGGTGTACGACACCGAGCGCGGCGCCCTGCTGGCCCTGCTGCGCGGCGTGGACGGCGGCTTCGTCAACGAGATCGCCGTCGCGCCGGACGGCAGTGCGTACGCCACCGATTCCTTCCGGCCCGTCGTCTACCGGCTCACCGGTTCCAGCAGCGGCCCGCACCTCGAACGCTGGCTCGACGTCACCGCGACCCCCGTCGAATGGATCGACGGTAAGCACAATCTCAACGGCATCACCTGTGTTGGCGGCCACTTACTGACCGTCAACAGTTCCACCGGGCAGCTGTGGCGCATCGACCGGCATACTCGGCAGGTCCACCAGGTCGACCTCGGCGGTCACCAACTCCCCAACGGCGACGGGCTGGCCTTCCGTGACGGGCGGCTGTACGTGGTCCAGGGCAACATCAACAACGTCCCCGGCCTCACCCCCCAGGTCACTGTCATCGCCATGTCCCCCGACCTGTCCCAGGGCCGCTACACGAGTCGGCTGCTCGCACCCGGCGGCTTCCACCACCCCAGCTCCATCTCCCTCGCCCGTGACCGGGCACTGGTCGTCAACAGCCAGTACAACCGCTGGATCAACGGACTCCCGCCCGAGATACTCCCCTTCACCCTCTCCGCCGTGCCACTGGACGCAGCCGTCCCCGCCGAGCGGGACCTTTAGCTCGACTCTGCCCGTGATCTTGGAGTTCTCCGGTGCGCCGCGGTGATCGGTGGGGGCATGCCGGGGGTGTTCCACGAGCCCGTGCAGACATCGAAGTGCCCGTTGTCGCTCCCTCCTCGTTCCGGTGAGCAAGTCCCACTCCAGACAGTGCAGAGCGCACGGCTGGGCAACCCCGGCGGGTACGACGACGATGTGGGTGAGGGACCGCCTGGACGGGTTGCGGAGCGACGAGGACTTCGCCGACTGCTACCCGCGCGACGGCGCCCGGGCCTCTCGCCCGCCCAGCTCGTCACCGTGTGCGTGCTGCAGTTCGTGCTCGGGCTGTCGGGCCGGCAGGCCGCCGAGGCGGTGCGGGCCGGGATCGACTTCAAGTACGCCATGGCCATGGAGCTGGACGGCCCCGGCTTCCACCACAGCGTGCTGACCGACTTCAGCGACCGTCTCACCGAGGACAACCATGCCGACCGTCTCCTCGACCTCGCCCTGGCCCGGTTGAAGGGGACCGGCCTGGTGCGCGCGGTCTCTGGCGCCGGCAGACGCCTCACCCCCTTCCTCTCGAGGGAGTGCCAACTACTCACAGTGACTTCCTGTAGGTGTCTCACTCGAGGTTCTGCTCATGATCAGCCGAACCAACGCTGCTCGCCCGCCGCGGATTCCGCCGTTTCCACAGGAAACAGTGCTCACGACCACACGCTCCCTTCACAATCCCCAGGACACCACCGAGCACCCCGGGGGCCAGCCGCACGACGGCCGGCCCCCGGTCGCGTCTGAAGGGGAGGCGAACAGATGGAACGGGAGTGGATGGCCGGCGGCACCGCCGCCGGAGGCGGAACGGAAGTTGAAGGGCTCGTAGGCGTCCGCCGGGCCCAGACTGCGCGGACCCGCGCGGTTGCCGACGGTCCGGTCTCGCTCGCGGTCGTGGGCGACTGCCCGCTCACCGAGCACAAGCTCCGCGCCATGCTTCCGGCCGTACGAGCGGGCCGGTGGGCGGAGCTGACCCGCTGGCCGGGCTCGTACTGGGCGGTCGCGGACAACGGGCGGCAGCGGTTCGTGTGCGGCGACCTCGCCGGCATCCGGGCCATCTACTACACGCCACACGAGGAGGGAACGGCGTGGGCCAGTGAGCCGGGCCTGCTGGGCCGTCCGCTCGTACCGGACCTGCCGTTGCTGGCGGCCCTACTCGCGGCGGGAGAACACCACTGGCCGCACCGCACACCGTACGAACAGATCCGGCAGGTGCCCGGCGGGTCCGGGCTCCTGCTCGCGCCCGAGGCGCCGCCGCACCTCATCGACATCGCGGGCATCACACCCGTGGATGAACTGCGCGAAGGCGCCGAGCGGTTCGGCCGCGTCCTCACCGGTGCCGTCCAGCACCGGGTCCGCGCCGCCGGCGCGGTGGGTGCGGACCTGTCCGGCGGGCTGGACTCCTCGGCGGCCGTCATCCTCGCCGCCGGCGTCGGGACCGTGCACGCGGTGACGTACACCGACGGCTACACCAGCGGCGAGGACATGGCCTTCGCCGCCCGCGTCGCCGAACACACCGGCACCCGGCACACGGTCGCCACCGGAGGCGACGAGCAGTTGCCGTTCTCCTTCCCGCCAAGGCAGCCGACCGGGGCGGAGCCGGTGCTGGAGGCGGCGATGTACGCCATGACACCGCCTACCTGCACCCCGTACGGGGGCTGGCGCTGCACCTGACCGGCCACGGCGGGGACATCGTGCTCGACGCCTCCAGCTCCTGCTGGGTCCGCCTCCTCCAGGACGGCCGCCGCCGCGAGGCCCACCGCCAGGCCGTCGCGTTCGCCCGGCTGCGCAACACCGCCCCCGGCCCGTACTGGAAGGCCCTCAAGCAGGCCGCCGACCTCGGCCGGGCCAGCACCCTTGAACGCGCCGCCGAGACCCTGGAACGCGGGCCCATCGCGCCGAGCCCGGTCGTGGCCGGCTGGTCGTGGTGCCGCCTCGGGGCCGGAGCCTCCTGGCTCACAGCCGAGGGACGCCACGAAGTCGCCGCGCTCCTGCGGCAGGCCGCCCGCAACCAGCAACCCGAACTCGCCGATGAGTTCGACCAGTGGGCCGCCCTGCGGTCAGTGGGCGCCTCGGCCCGCGGCTGGGCCCCGTACGCCGAGGCTCTCGGCGTGCAGCCGGTGTACCCGTACCTGGACAACGAGGTCGTTCGGGCCGCGTTCGCTGTCCGGGCCCTGGCCCGGCGCGGCCTGGTGACCTACAAGCCGCTGCTGCGGGCCGCGCTGCCGCAGCTTCCGGACTGGCTGACCTCGCGCCGTTCCAAGGGGTCGTTTACGGCCCAGCGCATCGCCGGACTCGCCCGCCACCAGGGCCAGCTCGACGAGCTGATCGCATCGAGTCCACTCGCAGTCGACGGCCTCATCGACCCCGCAACCGTCCGCGCCGCGCTCGCGCAGGTGGCCCGGGGTCAGAGCGCCACGGTGATCGCCGATCTGCACCAGCTGATCGTGACGTGCTGGTGGCTGACTGGCCGGACGACTGACAGGGAGGTGGCGGCGTGCTGATCCCTGCCCCGCACGTCCACCACGCCACGGGCCGATCCGGCACGGCGGTGCTCGACATCCGCCGCGGTACGTGGCTCATGCTCGATCAGGACGCCTCGAAGATCTGGCACGCCGTCACCGTCCGCGGCGGCACGACAGGGCTCGCCGACGAAATCGCTGTCCCCACAGGCCAGGACCCGCAGGCGATCGGCGACCAGATCACCGTGTTCGTCGACGAACTGGTGGTCACAGGCGTGCTCGTCGACACCGCCCGCCGGGCCCGGCGAAGGAGGTGGTGGCGGTGACGGTCATGGTCCCCACCGCCCGGCCCACCGCGCGGTGGCGGGACCGCCTGATCGCGGCCGTCGCGCTCGCCTTGTCGCTGGTGATGAGCCGGGTGCCGCTGCGCTGGCAGATCGCCGCCGTACGGCTTCTGCGTGGCCTGCCGTACGTGCGCCTCGCCCGGATCGAAGCCCTCTACACGGCGGTGCTGGCGGTGATCCCCTCCTGGTGGCCGGGCCGGGTCGCCTGTATGGAGATCAGTCTCGCCACCGTTCTCACGGCCGCCCTCACCGGCCGCCGGGCCCGGTGGGTGCTTGGCGCCCGTTTCCTTCCGGACGCCGCGCACGCCTGGTCCGAGGTCCCCGAGGGTGCGGTCGGCCGGGACATCGGCGACGCCGTCGACCGGCCGTGGATGCCTGTCCTCGCCGTACCGTAGGCGGCACCAGGGTTGCCGTGGTCTGGGTGTGCTGAGCGCTGCAGTCGGCCAACTGCGGCGTTCACCATGCGTACCGCTGCCGCCCACACCGGCCTGGGTCACGAAGCTCGCTTGTTCCTCATCCTCCGGCCCAGCTCCGCAATCTCCTCCAGCCTCGCCTGCGTCACGTGGTCCTCCCAAAAGGGAAGGTGGATGCCGTCTTCCCATGGGCCGTCTACGCGCAGGCCGGACCCCAGAAACGCGAAGGCCCTGAACCGCAGCATCACGTAGCCCTGGCGCCCCATATGCATGTGCGGACTCCAGGCGGCCCCGAAGGTGAGCGGATCAGCCCTCCAGACATCGCTACCGTGCGGCTCAACCCTGCCCGACGGCCGCCCCGGGTAGTCAACCTGCGGGAAGTCGTAGCGGGTCAGGACTCCCTCCCCGGAGTCGACCTCGAACCCGGCACTGTCGACGCCGAAGCCGATCGGTCCGGTGTTCCGAACCCGGACCCCGAGGTAGCACTGCTCAGGTTGGTCGCTAAGGAAGGTGATCTTCGGGAGGTCTCGAACGGGACCCGTGACAACCTCAGCGCGGCCCCGAACGGCGATCAATCCGATGGCCTCAACTTCCGCCCGAGGGGTCGTGAGGATCTTGACGATCGCTTCGACCTGAACCTCGCCGAGACCGTGGCTGCGGCTCTTCCGAACCTGGTCTTGCTTCCACCCCAGCAACTCGTCAGTGGGGTAGTCCGCTGGGTAGTCGTCCACGTACTTGTGGTGCTTCTTGCACAGCAGGATCAGGTTGGTCTCATCGTTGACGTCAGGGAAGGTCGGATCGAAGCGAGGGCCGCCAGGCTCTTCCCCGCGGATGTGCGCGATGTCGACGTTGACGCTGAGGTGAGCACGGTGTTCTTCGCACAACGGTTCGGGGCATCCGGGGTAGGCGCACGATACGGCCCGCGAGAAAAGAATCTTGCACAGGCGGGTACCGGGGGAGAACTTGCTCACCCGGCACACGATAGAGCCCGCCACGGGCAATGCGGGCCCGCGCCCGAAAGAGCGCAGCCCTCCCCTGCACACCTCGACCTGACTCGAACGAGTGAAAACGGGATGTCGCGGCTGACGCCTGGTGCGGGCGCCCTGGACCGATAAGCGGGAGACAGAACAATCCCGTTGCCCAGCCGCCGGGTTCGGCTCCCTGATGGGACCGTGAGTTCTTCCGTATCCTCGCCGCCCGTCGCCGCCCGTCGCCGCCCGTCGCCGCCCGTCGCCGCCCGTCGCCGCCACGGGCCAGCCGCCCGTGATGAGCCTGGCCTCCGACCGGCACTTCGAGGCGAGCGTCAACCTGTCCACGGCCTCGATAGCGCGTCGGCTGCCCCGCACCCTTGCCGAGGCTGCCCGGCTCGGCTGGCGCACCGACTACCCGGGCCGTCCTGGCCCTGCTCGCCTGCCACAAGTGGGCGGCCTGCGCCAGCTCCGCTGCGGGCAGGGGATCAGGGTGGGCATAGAGGCGGGCGAGCTCCGCACCCGCCGAGGTGTCGCTCGCCAGGGCAGCGGCTACCGGCAGGGACTTCTTGCGTGAGGCCAGGTCCGATCCGGTCGGCTTGCCCGTGCGTATCGGGTCGCCCCATATCCCCAGCAGGTCGTCAACCAGCTGGAACGCCATCTCGATGTGCGTGCCGAAGGCCCGCAGGCGGCCTATCCGGTTCGTGCTCGCCCCGCCCGCCAGGGCGCCCAGGCCGCAGGCTGCCGCGATCAGTGCGCCGGTTTTCCCGGCGGCCACCGCCGCGCACTCCGCTGACGTCACTGCCTGGCAGGACTCCAGCGCAGTGTCGGCGTATTCTCCCTCGATCAACTCCTGGACGGCCGCTGTCAATTGCCGCACCCCCTCCCCGCCCACCGGCTCTGGAGCCGCCTTGAGCACCTGGACAGCGAGGAAGAACAGAGCGTCACCGGCCAGCAGCGCCGCTGGGATGCCCATCTCGGCCCACAGGGCAGGCCGACCGCGGCGTATCTGGTCGCCGTCGATGATGTCGTCGTGCAGGAGCGAGGCGTTGTGGACCAGTTCGACCGCCACTGCCGCTGGCAGCGCTGCCGCACCGGTACCGCCGACCGCCTCGCACGCCAGCAGTGCCATGGTGGGCCGTACCATCTTCCCCGCACGCGCTTTAAGCGGCGCACCCGCCGTATCCCACCACCCGAAATGCACCCCCACCGGATGCCGTATCCGCCGCGGCAGCCCCTCTGCGGCCTGCCGCAGCACCGGCAACGTCGCCGCGCCCGCGTCCGTCAGCACCTGCCGTGCGGTGCGCGCTGGCCCCGCCGGGTCCGTCACCGCCATCGTTCAGCTCCTCCCCACGAAGCCGGCCAACCCAGCCCGCCCACGAGCAGGCGCGCACCAAGCCGTCACTCTTCACTTGACACGTCACGGGCGGAGAGAACCCCCTGGCTAGGGCGCACTAGCAGCACTCTGCGCACAGACACCTGCCCCCCGGATAGACCGCACGCCCCCGTCACTCGCACGCCCTTACTCTGACGGCCACGTCCGACCCAGCCGGTGTCCTGTCTGCGTACACGTTCGGTCGGAGGCGCCCGCCGGGGTGCGGGGGTGGGGCACGACGCCGGACGGCGCCAGGTCGAGGCACTTTTCCATGTCCAGGCGGAAGGTGCCGTACGGGTTGACGTTGGACCAGAACAGCCCGGTCAGGCCGCGCCGGTCCTCGTCGCTCAGCTTCTTCGCCCACGCCGGTTCGGCCAGAACCTGCTGGACCAGCAGCGTGTTGACGTGGACGAGGGCGGACTGGAGCAGGTGCAGGGCGGTGGCCGCGTACGAGCGCATCGAGCGTGACGTCCTCCAGCGCCGCCTCCTGCTAGCTCTCTTCGCACTGGGCACGAATCCCTTGCCGGTGGTGGCCTTCACTCCCCGCCGAGCCGTCCGTGAGCGCCCTTGCTGTTCCAGTTCTCCACGACCTGGAGGCCGCCGTGGATCTCGCGGCGCAGGCCGGGACTGGCCAGGTAGTCACAGGCGAAGATCGTGCGCACTGGCCCCACCGAGTTCTTCGAGCGCGGCGTAGGTGGGGTGCATGGGGCCGCCACGAGTGAAGCGCCGCAGCACCGGCTTTGACGTGCCGGGCTGACCAGGGCTCGGCGGCGGACGTGCTGACGCCGAGCAGGCGTTGGACGGCAGCGCGCGCCTGGGTGCAGAGGAGTCTGCTTGGAATCGGCGACAGCGTGAACTATTGGGTCGGTGCTCTGCGGCGTTGGAGCAATTGTCAATAGTTGTGGATCGAATGGTTCATGAGCAGGCTGTGGTGGCCTCCTTCCGTTCGATCAGGACGCCGTTCTCGAACGTCGCTCCGGCCCGTACCAGCGCCACCAGGTGCGCTCCGGTGATCGCTCGCCAGTGTGCCCGGGCGGACCTGCCGGTTTGAACACCGTGGCCAGCGCGGCCGCATCTGGCCGAGTGGGTCACCGCATACGGCCCGCGCGAGTGAGCCACCATCACGCCGGTGGTGCTCTTGTCGCGGCCATTACCGGGTGAGCGGGACCTTGGGCACGGACCGCTGTCGGCCGCGATCAACCAAGGGTGCCGGAAACGGTCTGACAGGGGGTTAGCCCCACCATGAGCCCGGGTGATCGCCCCATCGCCCCGGCACGCACCCCGCGGGCATCGTGGGACAGGACAAGGAGAAAGACGATCAAGGACGGACAACGTGATCAAGCACAAACGTGCGCTCGTTGGTGCACTCACACTGGCCGTAGCCCTCGGTGTCACGGCGGCCGCACTGCCGGGTAACGCCGCCGAAGCCACCACCACCGAAGTCACCGCCGGAGCATCCTCCAACGCCGCCGCCGACGACGCTCGGCTGCGTGAACTCCTGCAACGGCTGACCACCGTCGACGGCGCCCCCGGAGCACTCGTCGAGATGCGGGACCGGCGCGGCAGCACTGTGCTCACCAGCGGTGTCGCGGACGTCAAGAGCCAGGCGCCGGTGCACCGCGACAGCAGATTCCGGATCGGCAGCATGACGAAGACGTTCACGGCGACGACCGTGCTGCAGCTGGTTGGAGAGCATCGCGTCGACCTGGACGCGCGGGTGGAACGCTACCTGCCCGGCGTCGTCCGCGGCCACGGCAACGACGGGCGGGCGATCACCATCCGCCAGCTGCTCCAGCACAACAGCGGCCTGCCCGACTTCCTCGACTACTTCAACCCGCAGGAGGCCCTAAAGGACCCCCTGGCCCACCACGACCCCCTTGACCTGGTGAACATTGCGCTCGCCCACCCGCCGACCTTCAAGCCGGGCACCGACTGGAGCTACTCCAGCACCGGCTACCTGCTGGCTGGCATGATCATCGAAAAGGTGACCGGCAACACCTACGGAGAGGAGATCCAGCGGCGCATCATCGAGCCGCTGGGCCTGCGTGAGACGTCCGTGCCGGGTGACGCATCGGCGATTCCCGGACCGCACCCGCGCGGGTACGTGCGACCGGGAGATGACGCGCCGCTCATGGACATCACCAGAATCAACCCCTCGGTCGGAGGCGCGGCCGGCGGGATGATCTCCAGCGGTACCGACGTCAACCGGTTCCTGGGCGCGCTCGTACGCGGCAAGCTGCTGCACCCGGCCCAGCTCAAGGAGATGATGACGACCCGCCCGACCGGCAGCTCGGACGGTCGGGCGTACGGCCTCGGCCTGGAGAGCAAGCCGCTGCCCTGCGGCGGCCTTTACTGGGGACACACCGGTGACTTCCTCGGATACGAGACGGCCGCCGGCACCACGATCGACGGCAGGCAGGCCACGGTCATGGTGAACCTCGGCCCGGGGAGCTCGGACGCCCAGAGCGACGACATCCAGGCTGCGGTCCAGACGGCGCTTTGCGAGGCCCATCCCTCGGTCTCTGAGTAGCGCGCGCCGACCGGTGACGGCAGTGCAAGAGCTCGGCCCCCGGCCGGTGCCGGCCTCAGTGAGGTTCAGGCTGCAGTGACTTCGGGGCGTTCGGCGGGCGTACGGCAGCGCCTCGCCCACTAGGGCCTGTTGCGAAAGTGGATCTTGGTCGTGAATGATCACGTTCTGTGGGGCGTGGTGATCTGACGAATGGACAGTGGGCCCGGCTGGAGCCGCTGTTGCCGCAGGGCATCAAGACGGGCCGTCCGCCGGTGTGGACGCGGCGGCAGCTGATAGACGGCATGCGGTGGCGGACCCGGACCGGTGCCCCCTGGCGCGATGTACCGGAACGCTACGGGCCCTGGGACCGGGTCTATGACCTGTTCCGCCGCTGGCAGCGAGATGGCACCTGGGCCAAGATCGTCACCCAGCTCTAGGCCGAGGCGGATGCGAAAGGCCTGATCACCTGGGACGTGAACGTCGACTCCACCGTCTGCCGGGCCCCAGTCGTTTGTCGAATGAGCGCGGGAGGCACCCCGAAGGCGGCCAAGTCGGTGTTCACGAGTTCGGGAGGCACCCGCCGCTGACCTGATGGGTACACGTACCCCGGACTCCGGCGCCGAGCGTTGTGAACCGTGCTGCCGAGATCGTCACCAGCTGCAACCAGGCTGGCGACTGCGGCCGCAGGCAGGACCTTGCCTACACAGCCGCATCGGTGGGGCCGTCCCGCTCCGGGAGCAGCTCGGGCATCCCCCCCACCAGCACCACGACGCCGATTACCTCACCGGCCTCGGAACGGCCGACCCACACTGGGTAGGTACCGTCCCCGGTCGTCGCGAAGGACATGAGCTCGCCGCCGGAAACCTCGTCCCAGGTGCGCTGCATGAACATGGAATCGTCATCGATGTCCTCGTACCCGTCCAGGTCCAACTCCCCCCGGATCAGCCCCCGCTCGAAGAGCGCGATAAGCGGCTCCCAGGCCCCGGCGTCGGCGAAGCAGCCGGTGGCGCCGTCGGTGTCGAAGCCGGCTATCTGCTGCTCGATGAAGAGCCGGGGATCGTCTTCCGGACCGAGGGCCATCTCCCAGGTCGCTGCGGGGGCGTCGCTGACGAGCAGGCGGACGGCCGTGGGTTCCGTGGTCGTGACCTCGGCGTCCCGCCACTCGCAGTAGTAGCTGTACCGGACCCGCGCCTCGTCGAGTACGTACTCCCCGGGCGGGACGGGGACCGTGATGCGCGGCCCGTCGCCGTGGTCGATGTCCGGGCCGGAGACGGCCAGCAGCCCGCTGGGTACGCGCAGGGTGCCGACCCGGCGCGGCTCCACGACGGTCATCTCGGGGTGGTACCCGTCGGTCACGCGCACCCCGGGCCGGAACAACTCGTTGATCGGCCCGGCCTGCGCGGGGCGCGGCGGACGCCAGCAGGTGGCAGGGGTGTCTCCGTCACCTGGCTCGGCTGCCTCGGCCACCTCAGCCGCCTTAAAGGCCGGCGGCTCAATGAGCTCGTGCACCTGAGCCGAGAGCAGCGGCCACTCCCCGAAGGCGGGGCGGTCCATCCAGCGCTCGTCATCCCGGAGTCCGGGCGAGGTGACGTAGGAGCCTCCGCCCTGCCCCTGCCGCTCCTCCGTCCGTCGGCCCCTCCCGTCCGGGAAGAGGTCCACGGTGATGCGTGGGCACGCCTTGTCGAACTCCGCCATCTCTGGGCCTGTGTAGTACCAGCCGACGGAGTACCGGCGCAGCAGCCGCGACGGGTCGTCCAGCAGCCGCATGTCCAGGTCGTAGGTGCGGCGGCCGTGGGCGTCGTAGACCCACAGCCCGACGTAGTGGTCTCGCCAGGAGACGAGCCGGACTTCCAGCGGAGCCTCCCGGCCCGGCTCCCGGTACACCACCACGTACGGAAGCCCGGCGGCATCCCGCTCCCGGGCCCTCTCGGCGGATATCGGCCGCCAGGGCGCGCAAGTCTCCAGGTCCCACGCCTGCGCGTACCCCACCTCGACGACCATTGCCGCTCCTCTTCCTGCAACCTGCCTTGGTTCTGTGCTGAGCTGCAAGGTAGCCGCTGCCTGTGACAACGGCCCTGCTGGGCGGGCGGCGGCCCAGCTCCGGCGCCCAGACGGTCGTGCCGGTGATCCGGCCCATGACCCGCTCAGCGAGTGGCTTGCCAGCGTGATCCGTTGAGCCGCCAGCGCCACTTCGTCATGGACGGCTCAGGCACAGGCGCTCAGCTTGTTCTTTAACCTGAGCGCAGTCGGGCGCGCAGGACTGCCGCACCGTCCCCCTCAAGGTCCCCGCAGGCCGCTGCGCGGCCTGCCATCCCCATCACCAGCGAGAGGGTCGGCCCCCGGAGTAGATCCCCCGAGCCGGTGGTGAACGGTCCGTCTGTGGCCTCGAGCCGCAAGCCCGCGATTGCGGTGTGGCTCGCGACGGTGAAATCGCGGCTGGCGAAGAACCGGGCCACGGCGGTCGTGGTGGCCACCGGGGGTGTCCGCACAAGACCCAATGGCCGGCGGATGTCCTCGCTGTGGACGACTATTTCGCCCAGCCAGGCAGCAGTATGTCCTGACGGCCCGGCGGGTCCGGCGACAACTTCGCGAAATCGCCGCAAGGTCTCTTCAGGTGTAGCACCACGGTGCTTTGCGAGCCGTCGGTCGTTGTGCAGATCGGGGTCGAACCGCGCGGCCAGCATGCTCAGCAGCCAGCGCCACATCCTCGTGCTGGCACCTGCCGTCAGATGGGCTACGACCTCCTCCACGGTCCAGCGTTCACACAGTGATGCTTTCGCCCACTGGGCCTCGCTGAGCTCGGCGAGGTCCTGAGCGAGCGCCAACCGCTCGACGTGAATCGCCCGTTCCAGAGCTTGCCGAGTTTCCAGAACGTGTGGTTCAGCCATAGGGCAGCCTCCAGAGATCGGGTGTCCTGCATCAGACTCTTATCGCCGCCCAAACTCATCGACTGCACCCGCGTAGCGGGCCTATTCGACCTTCCAGTGTCGAAATGGGCCTCGAACTAGGCCGCTCGCCTGGGCGTTCGCCGGACGCTGGAGCGGCCTTCGTCTGATCATGTGCTCCGACCAAGCTGCACCGATCGAGACGAAGGCCGTGAGGGTGAGTCTGCTGCCTGACGCCGGTCCCGGGGAAGCGTTCGCGCAAGCGTCACGCTTCCGGGAGGACTTAGAAGCTGTTGTCTTTCCGATCTTGAGAGATGTGCGTCGAACGGGAGTCCCGATCGGGTGGTCGCGGGGCCCTTGGAGCATACGAATAGGGCCTCCTGAACAGCTCGTTGGTGTCGAATCACCGAGCAACATCAGGAGGCCCTGTTGCCGAAGTGTTCCCTGCCGACGGCGGGGCCGTCCAGTTCGGTCGCCCTGGAGTGTGACTGCCTGGCTCACCGGTGCGGAAACGCCGCCGACAACGGGTCGCGGCAGCGCCGCTATCCGACGGACATGACGGATGAGGAGTGGACGGCCGTCCGGCCGCTGATGCCGGTACCCGGCTGGATGCGAGGCCGGGGTGGCCAGCCGGAGGCGTATTGCCACCGGACGATGCTCGATGCGATCCGGTATCTCGTGGACAATGGCATCAAGTGGCGGGCGATGCCCGCCGACTTCCCGCCATGGGACCGGGTTTACGCCTTCTTTCGCCGCTGGCGCGACCATGCACTGGTCAAAGAGTTCCACGACCGACTGCGCGGCCAGGTCCGCGAGCGTCTGGGGCGGGATGCGGAGCCGACGGCCGGGGTGATCGACTCGCAGTCCATCAAGGCGGACGCCGTTGTCGGCGCCGACAGCCGCGGCTTCGACGGCGGCAAGCTGATCAATGGCCGTAAGCGGCATGTCGTGGTCGACACGCTCGGCCTGATGCTGGGAGTGATGGTCACGGCCGCCGATGTCGGGGACCGCACTGCCGCCCAGGTCCTGCTTGAGCAAGTGGCGGGCGCTCACCACCTGTTGGCCCTGGTCTGGGCTGATGGCGGCTACACCGGCAGTCTCGTCGAGTACTCCCTGGCCACCCTCGCGCTGGTCGTTTCGATCGTCAAGCGCAGCGACGACACCAAGGGGTTTGTGGTGCTGCCCAAGCGGTGGATCGTCGAGCGTCTCTTCGCCCACCTGATGCGAAGTCGCCGCCTGGTGCGCGACTTCGAGCGGCGCACTGCCAGCGCCGAGGCGATGATCTACTGGTCGATGATCGGGCTCATGACCCGCCGCCTGGCCCGGCCACACCCGCAGCGAGGGTGAACCTGCCCGGCTGCTGCTCGGTCAGCCAATGGCGGGCGACCAGGCGTTTCGCCTTCGACCGCAGTGCCTCCACCCATGTCGGCACCACATCCATTGGTACAGCTGCCCCGCAAACTGCAGCCTGTGTTCGAGGGCCGCGCCCCGCTGGAGGCCGTCCGCGCGCGAACGACGCGAGGTGGGGGCCGAGGCACCCCCGACTGAGCGCCGCGCCCTGCTCGCCGCAGTCCTGCCTGCCCTGGAGGAGTCGGCCGAGGCATCCGTGGACACGGCTGAGCCGCTGCGGTGGCTGCTGGAGCAGATCGGTGACGGCGTCACCCTGACTCAGGCCCGCTACCTGCCACGGGAACGGGTGGCAGCCGCGTTCGCCAGCTACCGGCCTGGTACCCGATCGGCAAGGGGCCGCGCTCCGAGGCGGACCTGTCCCAGCTGGCCGACCTGCATGGACTCGCCTGCGCCGACCGGCTGGTGACCAAGCGCCATCGCATGCTCAAGCTCTCGTCTGCCGGCCGTGCTCAGCCGACGGACCTGAGCTGCGCCAGCGCACGGTCGCGCTTGCCTGGCCCGGCGCCACTTCGGAGGGAGGCCGGACGGGAAAAAGACCTGCTCAGCAGAGACTCGTCGTCCGGCCGACCCTACCCGGACGCTACCGGACGAGTGGGCCTACACCCGCCCCTACAGCTCCGAGCGGGAACGACGCGACGCTTTCCCTGAATGGCTGCACACCTACACTGACCACCGCGTACACACCGCGCTCAAGGCCAACCACCCGTCAGCCGCATTCCTGACCTCTCAGGACAACGTCCAGGGGGCGCCTCCGCCACTGTGACGTCGGCCCTTCGGATCGAGGCATCGGCCGGCCGTCTCGTATAATTTGGGTCCGAACGATCAAAGGAGCGTGCCTGTGTCCGGCGACCGGTCCATCACCGAGGCGGAAAAGCTGGCGGCGGCGAAGCTCGGGGGGATACTGATCCATCGTGATCAGATGGCGGTGGTCGCCAACATCTACCGCGCCGCGTCGGCTGTCCGCCAGCACCTGGAGAACACGGTGCTCAGGAGCGCCGACCTGACCTGGACGGCGTTCGTCGTGCTCTGGGTGGTGTGGGTCTGGGGTGAGTCGGAGACCCGGCATGTCGCGGAGGAGGCGGGGATTTCCAAGGGGACGCTCACCGGGGTGTCGCGGACGCTGGAGGGGCGGGGTCTGGTCAAGAGGGCCGATCACCCTTCCGACGGCAGGCTGGTGCTGCTCAGCCTCACCGAGGAGGGCGAGGCACTGATGCGGCGGCTGTTCCCGGAGTTCAACCAGGAGGAGGCGTTCGTCGCCTCGCGGCTCAGTGACGAAGAGTGCCGGCGCGTCGCGGAGGGACTGCGGCAGGTCGTACGGCAGGTGGAGGAGCACGGTGAGGAGCGCCGCCTGGCCCTCCTCGGCGGTGCCGATCCGGCCCCGCGCCGCAGCGGGCGGCGACCGAAGGGCTGAAAGTCCGTCACCGTCGTCACAGGGAGAAAGCGTCGACGGCGAAGAGATCCGGCAACTGGGGCGGGTTCAGGGGCACTTCGGTCCAGATCGTCTTGCCGGCCGGCGTGTAGCGGGTGCCCCAGCTGTCGGTCAGCTGCGCCACGAGGAACAGGCCCCGGCCGCCCTCGTCCTCCATGGCGGCCCTGCGCAGGTGCGGGGAGGTGTGGCCGCCGTCCGAGACCTCGACGATGAGTCCGCGCTCCCGAATGAGCCGCAGCTGGACGGGGGCTCCGCCGTACCGGATGGCGTTGGTGACCAGTTCACTGACGACGAGTTCGACGACGAAGGCCGCCTCGTCCGGCACCTCCCAGTCGGCCAGCCGACCGCAGGCGAGGCTCCGCGCGTGGGCGACCTCACCGGGGTCGGCGGGGATGCCCCAGGTTGCCACCAAGTGCTCCGGCAGGGCGTGCACGCGGACCAGTAGCAGCGCCGCGTCGTCCTCGGGGGGCTGGGGCACCAGCCCCCCGACGACCGCATCGCAGGTCTCCTCCAGAGGGCCTGCCCCTGGAGCGGTGAGTGTGTCGCAGAGGACACCCGTACCGATGTCGATGTCGCGTGTACGGCTCTCGACGAGGCCGTCGGTGAACAGGGCCAGCGTGCTGCCCTCCGGCAGTTCAAGGGAGACGCTCTCGAAGGGCAGGCCACCCAGGCCCAGCGGCGGCCCGGCCGGCACGGCCATGGTCTCGGCGGGCCCGCCGGGCACGGCCAGCACCGGGGGCGGATGGCCCGCGCGGGCCATGACACACATCCGCGACACCGGGTCATAGACGGCGTACAGGCAGGTCACGCCCAGTGCCTGGTCCTCGTCGTCGTCCTCGGTGTCCGTCAGCCGGGGTGCGCAGGGGCGGGCCACCAGATCGTCGAGACGGGCCAGCAACTCGTCCGGTGGAAGGTCCAGGGCCGCGAGGGCGGCGACCGTGGTGCGCAGCCGTCCCATGGTGGCCGCCGCCCCCAGGCCGCGGCCCGCCACATCGCCCACGACCAGTCCCACCCTGGCTCCCGAGAGCGGGATGACGTCGTACCAGTCGCCCCCGACGCCGACCGGCCCCGCCGCGGGCAGATAACGGTGGGCGAGCTCCACTCCGGCCGGCCGGGCCAGCCGACGGGGCAGCAGCTCGCGTTGCAGGGTCAGCGCGGTCGCGTGCTCGTGGGCGTAGCGCCGGGCGTTGTCCACGCAGACCGCAGTCCGGGATACCAGCTCCCCGGCGAGCGCTGTCTCCTCGGTGTCGAAGGGGTCGCGCGGAGCGGTCCGTACGAAGACCGCCGTGCCCAGGAGGGCGCCCCGGGCGGAAAGGGGCACGGCAAGCGCGCCGGCGGCCAGATCGGTGACCGGCGCGCCTTCTGCCAGACACCGCAGTCGTACGGCGTTCAGGGCGTCCGCGATGTCCCCGACGGCGCCGGACACCTCGTCGCGGGCGTACCGGGCCACCTGGCGCAGTTCGGGAGTCGGGCTGCCGTCCCGCGGCGGCTCCTGGCCGTCCAGAACCGGTTCGAGCAGGTCCACGGTGACCGCGTCGGCGAACTCGGGGACCGCGAGCCGGGCCAGGCCCTGAGCGGTCTCCCGCATGTCCAGGGTCCGTCCGATGCTGCCGCCGGCCCGGCTGAGCAGGGCCAGACGCTGCCGCACCACATAACGGTCGGTGATGTCCAGACCGGCCTCGCAGACGCCGACCGGGCGGCCTGTGTCGTCCCGCAGCAGGAAGTAGGAGAGGGACCAGACATGCTCGTGGTGGGGGTCGAGCCGGGTCGTGCTGCGGTAGCGGACGTCGATCACCGGCTCACCGGTACGCAGTACCTCGAAGATGGGACGCTCGACGTCCTTCACCGAGTGGCCGTCCTCGGTGAGCAGCACCCCCTCCGGCAGGATGTCGTGCACGAAGCGCCCCACGACCTCGTCCGACGTCACACCGAACTGCCTCTCGATGGCCTTGTTGATCCACCGGACACGGGCGTCGGTGTCGTACACGACCAGCTGGACCGGCGACTGGCGGTGGAGTCCGTCGAGCATGGCCCGGTCGATGGCACGCTGCCGGAGCAGGTCGAGGCCCATCGCCACCAGCAACCAGGCCGCCCCTCCGGTGCCGTGTGAGAGCTGGTCGAGGGTGAGGGCCACAGGCATCGGCCGACCGTCGCGATGACGCACCGACCGGATGCCGTACGGCGTGGTCTCGTCTGTCGTTCCGGAGCCGCCGGAAGCCGCGGACAGGCCGGCGCCCGTCACGGTGTCCGTGACGATGTCGTCGGCACGTCGGCCCAGGACCTCGGAGGGCCCGTACCCGAACAGTGCCTCGGCCTCCGCGCTCCATCCGATGATGCGCATCCGGTCGTCCAGTACCGCCGTCGCCCGCCCGGCCGTCAGCGAGCCGAGACCGGCCCCCCGGCCAGGCGCCGGTTGTTCCGGTCCCGATTCTCGCGGATTCATGAGATCTGCCATGGCTGGCACCAGTGTGCGGGGCGCGGGAGTCTCCCGGCCGTTCCCTTCAATGTACTGCCGGACGGCGCGGACGGCTGCTACCCGCGGTGGGCCGCCTGGAACCTGCGCAGCGCACCACACCGTCCCGCGTGCACTGGGCGTCACCGGAGGTGACCTGCTGGAATATCAGGCCAGGGTGATCGGCAGCCACGCACAGGGCCTGTTCCAGCAGGGCGTCCCGGGTACCGAAGTGATGGACGACCAGGCCGTGGGTCACGCCCGCTTCAGCGGCGGCGGACCGGTAGGTCAGTTTCCGCAGGCCGCCCCGTGCCACAACCCTGATGGCCGCCGCCAGCAGAGCCTCCCGTCCTCCCCCCCCCGTATCCCGGCCTGTGCTGATCGGCCTCGACGTGGACCGTCACGCCGTGTCCTCCTTGCCCTCTCCGTAGTGGTGGAATCGGCGCTCAACTGCGGCTCCAGTAGGTGAAGTGCTCCACGGGGTCACCGTCGTGGCCCCATGGCCAGGGGGTGACCAGCCCGCCGGTCGCGGCGAAGACACCGGCCGCTTCTCGCGTCCGCCCCGCCCGGCACAGGGCGTAGGCGAGCAGCCCGAGGTCGGCGACGGTGGCGGCGTGGCGCGGGTGCTCGGGGCGGGGCCAGTGGGCGAGGGCCTGATCCAGCAGCGGTGCCACATGCGGCTGGGACCAGTAGCGCCCGATGCCGAGGGCGCGCGTGCCGCCGGCGTCGAGGTCGCGGTGGTACTGCCGGACGGCGGCGGTCAGCGGCAGGCAGGCTGCCGGCGCTCAGTGGGGCAGGGCGATCACGACCTCGTCCACGAACTCCCGCAGTGCCGCCTGGCTGCCCTGTTCCTCCGGTGAGAGATACGCCAGCACCTGGAGGTGTGCCTCGCGGTGCCAGGGGTCGCGGGCGCGGATCTCCCGCCAGACGGGCGTGAGTTCCGGGCTGGGACGGGCCAGCGCGCGCAGTGCCGCAAGCGACCCGACCCACGGGGTCGGGTCGCCGGGCCGGGCGTCGGCGGCGAGACGGAAGGTCGCCATGGCGGCACGTGGGTCGGTGGGCAGTTCGGACCAGGCGTGCAGGAGCAGCGCGTCCGGGTCCCGGGGCCGCCGCAGCCGCCAGCCGCGGGCGAGGAAGGGCGCGGTCTCGGCGAGTACGCGCACGCGGTGGCAGCGGCGGTCCCAGTCGTCGCCGGTGTCCCGCAGCAGCCGTTCCACCTGGGCGACGGCGAGGTCCTGCGGTCCCGGCCCGCGGCCGGAGCCGAGTCCCTTCAGGACCCGGCCCAGCGGGACGTCGTCGAGTTCGGGCGCGAGTCGTGGCGCCTGCTTGCTGCGGAAGAGGGCCATGGCGTGCTCAGCGTCTGTCGCGGGCGGCTCGGACGAGCGCGTCGAAGAGGCCCTGCTGTGCCGGGTCCTCGTGGGCGGTGTCCTCGGGGTGCCACTGGACCGCGGTGAACCATCCGTGGACGCCGGGGAGTTCGAGTCCCTCCACGGTGCCGTCGACGGCCCGCGCGGTGACTGTCAGTCCCACACCCGTGCGGTCCACCCGCTGGTGGTGATAGCAGGAGGCGTCCGTCTTCTCCGTGCCGGTGGCCTGTTCCAGCAGGGTGCCGCGCTGGATCGCCACCGGGTGCATGACATGCCGGTGGTCGCTGTCCATGTGCTGTTCCAGGGTCCCGCCCAGGGCAACGTTGACGACCTGGAGGCCGCGGCAGATCGCCAGCAGGGGCAGGCCCAAGTTCAGGGAGGCGCGGGCGACTTCGAGGTCGAAGGTGTCCTGGAGATCGTCGACGTCGTAGACGCTGTCGTGGGTGTCGGTGGCGCCGTAGCGGTGCGGGGCGAGGTCGCCGCCGCCGGGGAGAAGCACGCCGTCGAAGCGGGCGAGGCGTTCCTCGGTGTCGCCCTCGGCGGGGTGGATGCTCGCGGGTTCGCCGCCCGCCCGGTAGACGGCCTCGATCAGGGCGCGGGCGTTGACCTCGGCGGCGTACCGCAGGGCGGACGTGGTGGCGGAGAAGCGGGCGGGAATCGCGATGAGCGGTCGGGTCACAGCTGGATCCAGGTGGTCTTGAGTTCGGTGTACTTCTCCAGGGCGTGCACGGACTTGTCGCGCCCGTTGCCGGACTGCTTCATGCCGCCGAAGGGGACCGTCAGGTCGCCTTCCTCGTAGCAGTTGACCCAGACCGTGCCGGCCTTCAGGGCGCGGGAGACCTGATGGGCGGTGGACAGGTCGGAGGTCCACAGGCCCGCGGCGAGGCCGTACTCGGTGGCGTTGGCGAGGCGGACGGCCTCGTCGGCGTCGTCGAAGGTGAGTACGGAGAGCACGGGGCCGAAGATCTCCTCGCGGGCGAGCCGCATGCCGGGGTCGACGCGGTCGAAGACAGTCGGCTCCAGGAAGCTGCCGCCGGTGTCGGTGAGGACGCGGGAGCCGCCGGTGAGCAGGCGGGCGCCCTCGGCCAGGCCGGTGGCGATGTGGTCCTGTACGCGGGCCAGGTGGCTCTCGCCGACCAGGGCGCCCATCTCGGTGGCCGGGTCGAGGGGGTCGCCGACCCGCAGCTCGCCGGCACGGCGGACGATCGCCTCCGTCACCCGGTCGGCGATCGAGGAGTGCACCAGGAGCCGGGAGGGGGCGGTGCACATCTCGCCCTGGTTGAAGAAGATGCCCCAGGCCGCGGTGGCGGCGGCCTGCTCCAGGTCGGGGGCGTCCGGGAGGATGATGTTGGGTGACTTGCCGCCCAGTTCGAGCCAGACGCGTTTGAGGTTGGAGTCGGCGGAGTAGCGCAGGAAGTGCCGGCCGACGGCGGTGGAGCCGGTGAAGGCGAGGACGTCGACATCGGGGTGCAGGCCCAACGCTCGCCCGGCCACCGGGCCGTTGCCGCCGACCACGTTCAGTACGCCCGGCGGCAGTCCCGCCTCGGTCGCGATGCGGCCCAGCAGCAACGCCGACAGCGGAGAGTTCTCCGACGGCTTCAGTACGACCGTGCAGCCGGCTGCCAGCGCCGGGGCCACCTTCCAACCAGCCAGCGTCAGCGGGAAGTTCCAGGGCACGACGGCTCCGACGACACCGGCCGGCTCGCGGGTGACCAGGGCCAGGGCGTCCGGTGCGGTGTGCGGGGACTCGTCTGTGAGCTTGTCGGCGAGCTGGCCGTAGAAGCGGAACGTGTTGATCAGAGCGCGGAGTTCAATGGCGTACGCGTCCGTGATGGGCTTGCCCATCTCCAGGCTCACGGTCAGCGCCAGTTCGGCGCGCCGCTCTTCTAGCAGGTCGGCGACCCGCAGCAGTGCCCGGCCGCGCTCCACGGGGGTGAGGCGGGGCCACGGCCCGGAGTCGAAGGCCCGCCGGGCGGCGGCCACGGCGAGGTCGACCTCGGCCTGCCCCCCGTCCGCGACCTGGGTCAGCACCTGGCCGTCACGGGGCGAGACGGCCGCGAACGTCGCCCCTCCTCCGCCCTCGTCGACGCCGTCGATGTGATGGGCGCCGACGAGGTCCAGGGATTTGGCGTGGCGCTGCCACTCCTCGTGGGTGACGTCCGGCATGTGGGGACCTCCAAGGAAACTATTTGAACCCAAACGATAGGATGTGTGGGGAGCCGCCACAAGGGCTCATGGCAGCGATCCGGCCGGTCCGCGGACCCCGGGGAGAGGAGCGCACGGTGCGTGCACTCGTCGTTCAGCACGACCACGTGACGGACCCCGGGTCGGTCGGTGACCGGCTCATGGAGTGCGGGTACGACCTGACCGCCGTGACCGTCGTACCCAAGGACCGATATCACGCGCCGGACGTGGCCTTCGACTTCCCCGACGCCGACGGCTGGGACCTGATCGTGTCGCTGGGTGCCCCCTGGTCGGTGTACGACGAGACGGCAGTCGGCAGCTGGATCGGCGGCGAACTGGCCCTGCTGCGCAAGGCCCATCACCTCGGCGTCCCGGTCCTGGGCGTCTGCTTCGGCGCCCAGGCGCTGGCCACCGCGCTCGGCGGCTCGGTCGAGGCGGCACCGCGCCCCGAGATCGGCTGGGTCGAGGTCGACACGGACGATCCCTCCCTGGTCGGTTCCGGTCCCTGGTTCCAGTGGCACTACGACCGCTGCGTCCCGCCGCCCGGTGCCGTGAGCGTGGCCCGCAACGACGTATGCGTACAGGCGTTCCGCACCGGGCGCAGCCTGGGCGTGCAGTTCCATCCGGAGATCACTACTGGGACGGTGCGCGGCTGGCTGGAAAACGGCGGTACGGAGCAGTGTGCGAGGCGCGGCGTGGACCCCGGTGAGCTGCTCGCCCGGTGCCGGAGCATGGAGCCCACGGCCCGGACGAACGCCCGCCACCTGGTCGACGGTTTCCTCGACCGGGTGGCGGGCGTGGTCGGCTGACGTCCTGGCCGCCGGCCCGTCGGGGCTCAGACCGCCCCGGCGGGCCGGGGCAGGACACGTGCGGCGACCTCGTCGACGAGTGCCTTCTGGTGCGCCGTCGTCTCGTGTCCGGTCATGCCGCCGACCACAGGGAAGAACGCGTCGTCGAGCACCTTCACCCCGGCGAGCGTCTCGATCACCGCGAGCCCGCAGAACGGCACGTAGTGGGGGCTGTATCCGCCTTCCTGCACGACGGCCACCCGGCCCCCGCAGACCTCCTCCGCGACCCGCAGCACCTGCTCGGCCATGCCCCGGAAACCCCGGCTGGTGACCAGCATGCGGGCCAGCGGGTCCATCGCGTTGGGGTCGAAACCCGAGGCCACGACGATGAGTTCGGGGGCGAAAGCGCGCAGCGCGGGGGCGACGACGTGCTCGAAGGCGTAGAGGTAACCGAAGTCGCCGGTGCCGGGCGGCAGCGGGACGTTCACCGCGCTGCCGGGGGCGGCGGGGCCACCGCGCTCGGTGAGGTGCCCCGAGTCGGGCGGGAAGCAGCCGTCCTGGTGGACGGAGATCGTGAGTACGTCGGGCTCGTCCCAGAAGATCGACTGGGTGCCGTTGCCGTGGTGGACGTCCCAGTCGACCACCGCGACCCGCCGTACGCCCAGGGCCGCCCGGGCGTGGGCGACCGCGACGGCCACGTTGTTCAACAGGCAGAAACCCATGCCCGTATGGCCTGGCGCGTGGTGGCCCGCGGGGTGCACCAGCGCGTAGCCGTTGTCCGCCTGCCCGGTGACGACGGCCTCGACGAGGGCGATCGCGCCTCCCGCGGCGAGCCTGGCGATGTCGTAGCCGCCCTTGCCGAACGGCGAGATCCCGTCGCCCGCGTCGCCGCCCTTGGGCAGGGCGCTCTCGGCCTCCAGGCGCGCGAGGTGCTCGGGGGCGTGCACCCGCAGGAGCTCCTCCTCGGTGGCGGGCCGTGGTGCTACGCGGACCAGGTGGTCGATCAGTCCCGAGACGACGACGAGTTCGTGCAGGCGGCGCTTGGTGTCGGGGTGCGCCACATGGTGGCTGATCGGCTGCAGCCCGACCGCCGGGTCGGCGGGGAACAGACCGCCGCTGCCGTGGTCGGCCCAGCCGAACAGCTCGTGCCAGATGTATGCGGTGCTCATGAAGTACTCCAGGGGTAGGACGCTGCCAAGGTCCAGAGGGGTGGCAAGCCGCGAGCGGCGTCAGCCCCGGCAGGAGGCCTGGCGCAGTGCCGGGCAGAGGTCCTGGCGGCCCCGACGCCGGGGCGGCGTCAGGCGTCGGCCGCCGTCCTGCCACGGGTCAGCTGGGCCGCGAGGACCCCCAGGGCCAGAACCACCGGGACGGTGAGTTCGAGCCAGAGCGCCGTCGTCGGGTCGCCGCCGATCAGGGTGGTGAAGTTCCCGATGATCAGCACGATGGCACCGGCGATGCCGAGGGAGCCCAGCACGGGAGCGATCAGCGTGTTCCAGGGCCGGGTGTCGAGCTGTTCGCGGCGGAAGAAGACGACCACGGAGACCGAGGTCAGGAAGTACAGCAGCATGATCCCGAGCACGGCCACACCGCTGCCCCAGGAGAACAGGGTCAGCACCGGGTCCTTGCCGGCCAGCGCGAAGGGCATGACGAAGAGGACCGCGATGGCGGTCTGGACCCGGCCGGCCACTTCGGGGGAGTGGCGTCGGTTGATGGACGACAGCTTGCGGGGCAGCAGTCCGTCGCGGCTGAGGGCGAAAAGGTAGCGGTTGGCGGAGTTGTGGAAGGCGAGGATGCCGGCGAAGAGGGAGGTGACCAGCAGGAGGGGCAGGACGTCGTTCACCCAGCCGCCGAGGAGGGCGGCGATCGGCGCGAAGACGAAGCCCGTCGAGTCGCCGCTCTCCAGGGCCTTGCCGGCCGCCGCCGTGGCCTGGGAGGTGCCGTGGGCGGAGATCAGCATCCAGGAGGCGAACGCGAAGAACCCGGTGACGACGGCGACGGCCAGGTAGGTGGCCCGGGGCACCGTTTTGCGGGGTTCGCGGGCCTCCTCGCCGTAGATGGCGGTGGCCTCGAAGCCGATCATGGAAGCCACGGCGAACATCAGCGCCACACCCGGCGCCCCGTCCAGGGCCGCGCTCGGCGAGAACGACTGGGTGAAGGAGAGACCCTCGGGCCCGCCGCCCTTGAGGAGGGTGACGAGCGCGAAGACGCTCAGGATGCTGAACTCCGCGAGTACGAAGACGGCCAGCACTTTGGCGCCCATCTCGATGCCCGAGGCGCCCAGCACCTGGACGATCACCATGGTGACTAGCGCACACGCCCACCAGGGCACGTCCGCTCCCGTGTAGTGTCCCAGCAGGGCGCTCGCGGTCGCGCCGTACAGGCCGTACATCGCGGCTTGTATCGCACAGTAGGCGAACAGCGCGATCCCGGCGCTGCCGGCACCCGGATACCGGCCAAGACCCTTGCCGATGTACATGTAGAAGGCGCCGGCGTCCACGACATGCCGCCCCATGGCCACGAAACCCACCGAGAACAGCAGGGTGATCACACCGGCCGCCAGATAGGCGGCGGGGGCCCCGGTGCCGTTGCCGATGGCGACGGCGATGGGGACGGCGCCCGCGATGCCGGTGAGCGGCGCCTGGGCAGAGAGAACGAAGAAGAGAATGCCCAGAACACCGAGGGAGTTGGGCTTGAGCTTGCCTGCGGTGGAGGCGTCGGCCACGGTCTCGTTTCTGACCGCCGTCGGACTGTCCACTCAAATCACCTGCCAGGAGAGAAGGAGTGCTTCGTTTCTGGCCAAACGAGTTGCCTCATGGTGGGCCGGAACTATCCACTTGGCAAGGGGTTGCATGGAGATTCTCAGGCGGCACCCGGTTCTTTACGGCGTTGTAATCGCCACAGAACGCGAAGGCCCCGGACGCCGAACGTCCAGGGCCTCGGAATGCGCAGGTCAGAGGTGTCAGCCGGATGACTCACCGGTCCGCCCGTCCGCCTCCAGCAGGCGGAGCAGGGCGCGCAGCTCCTCGATCGCGGCGTCGGTGGTCTCGGGCTCGCCGAAGACGAGTTGGTGCAGTACGAGCCCGTCCAGGGCTGCGAAGACCAGCCGGGTCAGCGGGCGGTCCGTGCCCGCGGGCAGCATCCGGGCCAGCTCCCGATAGGTGGCGTCGAAGTACTCGTCGTACAGCGCCCGCAGATGCGGCAGCAGCTCGGGGCGGCGCCGGCCTTCCAGCAGCAGCTCGTACTGGAAGGCCTGTATGTCGGGATCGGCTGTCACCATGTCGGAGACTCCCGCCGAGAAGTCCGAGATCTTGCCTGTGCCCGGTTCCAGTGCGCTGGTGTCCAGCGAGGTCCTGATCGCGTGTTCCAGCGCCGCCTCGATCAGGGCATCGCGCGAGCCGAAGTGGTGGACGACCAGGCCGTGCGTGGTCCCCGCCTCCTGTGCGACCGCCCGGTAGGTGAGCTTGCGCAACCCGCCCCGTGCCACCACGCGCACGGCGGCGTTGAGCAGGGCCTCGCGGCCCTCCCCGTAGTTCATGCGCCGACGTGGCTTGCGGCCTTCAGGAGTCTCGGCGGGTTCGGTCATGGCTGCGACCATACCCGGAAGCTCCCATGACCAGGTTCGCGGGTGAGCGCGGCCGCCCGTGGGTGACCGCGCCCATGGCAGCGCCGCACCGGGCGACCTCCTCCGTCAGGCCCGGTGCGGCGCCGTCTCCTGGGCATCCGTCAACGCCGGGGCGGCCGGATACCGCGGAACTCCCAGTCGCCGCCGAGCGCGGTGGACAGCACCTCCTCCGACTCGGTGGGCTGGGCGCCCACGTCGGTGCGGATCGGGGTGGGGCCGGTGACGATATGGTTGGTGAGGCGGCCGAGGCCCTCGACCTCGACCTCGACGACGTCACCGGGCTGGACGGGGCGGGAGTTGGCGGGCGTGCCGGACAGCAGCACGTCACCGGGGTACAGGGTGATCGTGCGGGCGATGTCCGCGACGAGGTAGTGCATGTCCCACTGCATCTCGTCGGTCGAACCGTCCTGGACGACCTCGCCGTTGACGTACGTCCGCAGGCTCTTGCCGTGGAAGTCCCAGTCGGTGACCAGGCCCGGGCCGAGCGGGCACAGGGTGTCGGAGCCCTTGACGCGGAGCATGGAGCCCGCGTCGGTGTCGCGGAAGTCGTGCAGGCCGTAGTCGTTGGCGATGGTGTAGCCGGCGATGTACTCGCCCGCCTCGGCCGGCGAGATGTTCCTCGCGGTCTTCCCGATGACGATGGCGACCTCGCCCTCGTAGTTGAGCCACTTGCAGCCCTCGGGGCGCACGATCGCGCCCTTGTGGGAGTTGAGGGCGGAGGTCGGCTTGTGGAAGTAGGTGGGGGTGGCCGGGAGTTCGATGCCGAACTCGTTCACGCGGCTCTGGTGGTTGAGGTGGACGGCGATCACTTTCGACGGGACGACAGGCGGCAGGTGCTGTGCCTCGTCGATCTTGACGCGGCGGCCGTCCCCGGCGACGAGTTCGTCCCCGTCGACGGTGACCTGGACGGCGGCGCCGTCGAGGAGGATGCGGCGGTACTCGGGCATGGAGGCTCCTAGACGCGGGAGTGGGGGTTGTGCGGGGTGGGCAGGCCGGTGCCGGTCCAGCCGTCGGCCGGGCGGTCGAACCAGAGGTGGACCTGGCCGGTGCCGATGGAGTTCTCGTACTCGCCGTACTGGCGGGCCTTGGCCACGCAGGCCTGTTCGCCGAGGGCGCCGGCCATCATCAGGTAGTGGAAGAACTTGGCCTCCGGCTTGTACTTCCAGAAGGCGTCCATGGTGTCGAGGACCTTGTCGTGACGGCCCTCCTTGAACCAGGCGATCCGCTCGTAGTCGGCCTCGCGCGCTTCCGGGGTGAAGATGTGCGCCGGGTCGCCGGCCTCGTGGTCGCGCAGTTCGCGCAGGGGCCAGAAGGTGTGCGAGAGCGCGCCGGAGGCGATGAGCAGGACCCGGCGTCCCGGCGTGGCGGCGATGCCGTCGGCGAGCGCCCGGCCGAGGCGCAGGTGGTCCTCCATGTCGCCGGTCTGGCAGACGCCGATGGTCACCCACCGCTTGTCCGGGAGGCCCTCGCCGAGAAACTTCCAGAGGTTGATCGTGGCGTAGTAGATCGGCAGGTACTCGTCGTCGATCGCGGTGATCCAGGTGCCGTGCTTGTCGGCGAACTTCTCGATGTTGTGGGCGAGTTCGGGGTCGCCGGGGAAGTCGTACGGCATCCGGCACATGCCGCGCGGCAGCTCCTCGGAGGTGAAGAGGCCGGCCCGGCGCGCTTGCGCGGTGACAACGAACTCGACGGTGGTCGCCCAGTGGGAGTCCAGGACGACGACGGTGTCGTAGTCGTCGCGCTCGAAGACGTCCCGGCGAAGCTCCTGGAGCCCGGTGACGAGGGTGATCTCCTTGCCCTCGTTCAGCTCCAGGCGAACCTCCTCCGGGAGCACGATGGTGGGCACATGGGCGAGGAGCCCCGCCCCGACGATCTCACCCATGGTCCTTCCAGCCCTTCGGTGCGGTGACGGTGTTCTTGATGTCGCAGTAGAAGTCGAAGCTCCAGGTGCCGCCCTCGCGGCCGACACCGGAGTGGCGGGAGCCGCCGAAGGGGGCCTGCAGGTCGCGTACGAAGAAGCAGTTGACCCACACGGTGCCCGCGACGAGGCGCGCGGTGACGCGTTCGGCGCGCTCGGGGTCGCCGGTGGCCAGGGTGGCGGCCAGCCCGAAGCGGGTGTCGTTGGCGAGCCGTACGGCTTCTTCCTCGGTGGTGAAGGTCTGGAGGGTCAGGACCGGCCCGAAGACCTCTTCCTGCACGATCTCCGAGTCCTGGGCGACATCGGTGAGCAGGGTGGGCGCGTAGTACTGCCCGTCCTTGCGATGCCCGCCGATGACGGCGCGCGCTCCGGCGGCCAGGGCCCGCTGCACGAAGCCGTCGATCTTGTCCAGCTGGTTCGGGTGGATGTTCGGCCCGATGTCCGTGGCCTCGTCGCGCGGGTCACCCTGCACGAGAGTGGCGGCCTTCTGGACGAACCGCCGGGTGAACTCCTCGGCGACCGACTCCTCGACGAGGAACCGGGTGGCCGCGAGGCAGACCTGCCCCGCGTTGTCGTACTGCTCCACCGCGAGGTCGACCGCGAGGTCCAGGTCGGCGTCGGCGAACACCAGCAGCGGGGACTTGCCGCCGAGTTCGAGGCTGAGCGGGGTGAGGTTCCCCGACGCCGACTCGCTGATCCGCTTGGCCGTGGGCACGGACCCGGTGAAGCTGATCCGGCGCACGTCCGGGTGGGAGGTGAGGGCGTCGCCGATCTCGGAGCCGTAGCCCTGCACGACGTTCAGGACACCGGCGGGGAGCCCGGCCTCGGCGGCGATGTCGGCGAGGAGGGAGGCGGTGAGCGGGGTCCACTCGGCGGGCTTGAGCACGACGGTGTTGCCGGCGGCGAGCGCCGGGGCGACCTTCCAGGTGGACAGCATCAGCGGCGCGTTCCACGGGGTGATCAGCACGCTCGGACCCGCCGGGTCCCAGCTGACGTGGTTCGTGTGCCCGCGCGTGTCGAAGTCCTCGTGTTCCAGCTGTAGCAGCCAGTCCGCGAAGAACCGGAAGTTGTGCGCGACCCGGGGCATCACACCGCGCCGGTGCGAGCGCAGCAGCGCCCCGTTGTCGGTGGTCTCGACGATCGCGAGCTCTTCGAGTCGCTTCTCCACGCCGTCGGCGATGGCGTGCAGGACGCGGGCGCGCTCGGCGCGGGGGGTGGCGGCCCAGCCGGGGAAGGCGGCTTTCGCGGCGGCCACCGCGGCCGCGGCCTCCGTCGCGGTGCCCCGCGAGATCTCGCCGAGGACGCTGCCGTCGATCGGCGAGACGTCGGTGAACGTCTCGGTGGAGGCGACGCGTTCGCCGCCGATCCAGTGCCGGGTGTCGATGGCGACCCCGGCCACCGTGAGGGTGTGTTCGGTCATGTCCGGTTCTCCAAGTCCTGCGATGCGTAAGGGGGTTACTCGGCGCCGGACGTGCCGGACTCCAGCAGCCGCCCGCCGTCCCAGACGACACCGACCTGGCGGTAGTACGCGGCGATCGGCTCGCGGATCTCCAGGCGGGCCAGCTCCTCGGTGGGCGCCTCGAACAGCTCCAGCTCGGCGTCACCGACCCACGCCTGACCGCCCTCGAAAGAGGCCGCGCCGGACTCGATCAGCTCGTCGAGGGCGAGCCCCTTGCCCTTCTCGATGGAGGGCAGCCAGCGGTGGTGGGCCATGGGGTGGCCGTTGACGAAACCGTTGGTCTCCGACGGCTCCCGCAGGGTGACCACGGCCTGGGCGAGACGCCGGTCCGCGGCGGCCAGGGTCGCGCCGAAGCGGGCACCGGCCTCGATGCGCGGCGCGGGGCCGTACGGGTGCGGGCGGGTCTGGTGGATGGAGCCGAGCTTCTTCGGGTAGCCCTGGTGCAGTCCGCGGGCGATGGCGAAGTCCTTGTCGACCCAGATGTAGACGCAGCGGGTGTAGGTCTGCCCCTTGTACTTGCAGCGGACGACCGCGAAGGCCTCCTTGTACTGGGCGAGCACGGGGTCGAGGAGCTCGTCCCCGGAGGCGGAGCAGGACTGCCAGTCGGCCCAGATCAGCGCGACCGCGCCCGGGTCCTCGTCGGCCGGCTCCAGGGGCTCGGGGAGCAGTTCGCGCACCCGGGCGGGGTCCGTGCGGTACTCGATAGTGAGCAGGTCGCCGGAGTAGCGCCACGGCGGGGAGGGGATCAGCGACGAGGCACCGCTCGCCGTCTTGGGGTGGAAGTAGCCACGGACAGCAGACACGACGGGTTCCTTACGGGGTGAGAGCGGGCTGCTTCAGCAGCTGGGAGCGGTAACGGGCGGCGCCCATGGCGGCGGCCTGACCGCCGAGCGCGACAACACCCACCAGCTGACCGCCGGTGTGGTAGCCGACCAGGACGTCACCCTCGGGGTCGCCACCCAGGATCCGTACGTCGTCCTTGCCGAGCGCCGGGGCGCCGAAGGACTGCAGTCGGAACTCGTGCTGGTCGCTCCAGAAGGTGGGCAGTGGCGCGAAGGGCGCGAGCTCGGCGCCCGCGCCGTTGAGGTGGGCGACGAGGGCCTTCGCGGCGTGCTTGGCGGTGTCGGTGGGGATCGACCAGTGCTCGACCCGGCGGGGCGCACCGTCGTAGCGGGCGTTGGGGAAGCGGGCCACGTCACCGACCGCGATCACGTCCGGCCGTCCGCCGACCCGCAGCTGTTCGTCGGTGAGCACACCGTCGGAGAGGTCGAGTCCGTTCCCTTCCAGCCACTCGACGTTGGCGACGGAGCCGACCGACTCCACCACCACGTCGGCGGCAAGGACGGTGCCGTCGCTCAGGACGACCCCGGTCACACGGTCCTCGCCCTCGAACCCGGCGACACCGGTACCGAGCGCGAAGCGCACTCCGCGCTCCTCGTGCCGCCTGAGCAGTGCCTCGCCGAGCAGCTCGCCGAGCGGTCCGACCATGGGCAGCGGCAGCGGATCGACGACGGTCACCTCCCGGACACCGAGTCCTACGGCGGTGGCGGCCACCTCGCAGCCGATGAACCCGCCGCCGACCACGACCACGCGCACACCGGGCCGGGTCAGCTCGTCCCGCAGGCCCTGCGCGTCGGCGAGGGTGCGGACGGTGTGGCGGCCGGCGAGCGGCCCGGGGCAGCGCAGGCGCCGGGGGCGCATGCCGGTGGCGACGACCAGTCCGTCGTACGCCAGAGCGGTGCCGTCATCGAGTTCGACTATCCGTTCGTCGAGGCGCGCGGCGACGACCTTGGTGCCCAGTCGCCACTCCACGTCCGCGGCGGCCGCCTTGGGTGTGAAGGCCAACGACTCGAAGGGGGCCTTACCGGCGAGGACCTCCTTGGACAGCGGTGGCCGGTTGTACGGCATGTGGGGCTCGTCGCCGATCACCGTGATCGCCCCGGTCCAGCCCGCCGCGCGGAGCTGCTCGGCGGTGCGCAGGCCGCCCATCGAGGCGCCCGCGACGACGACGCGCCCGGTCGTGGTTGCGGTCATGAGGGTTCAGCCCTCGATCCGGATGGCCTGGAGCGGACAGACGTCCGCGGCTTCCTCGACCTCGTCGCGCAGCGCCTCGTCGGGGTCGGAGACGTAGACCAGGTGGCCGGCGTCGTCCATGGAGAAGACATCGGGGGCGGCGAAGACGCACTGGCCGTGGTCCTGGCACTTGTTCATGTCGACGACGACCTTCATGGCGGTCCTCCTGAGGGTGAGGGCGTCGGTGCAGGGGGGTGAGGGGGACCGGACCGGGTGTGGCCGGCCCCCCGGCCAAAGGGGAACGGAAAACCGGACCCCCAACTCGTTTGGCTTCAAACAAGGTAGGCAGCCACTTCTCTCTGGTCAATAGCTGTCCACTTGGATAAATTTAATCGACGATCCCCTTGCGGGTTCGCAATCCCCCTCCGTACCGTTCGGGGTCAAACGAGTAGCTCCGGGTAATCCCGCCTCCCCGCACCCCGGCGCCCGTCTTCCGTACGCCACCCATCCCCACAGCCCCCGAGGGCGCGGGGATGTCCCCACCATCCGCCCAAGGAGACACCGGTGAGCGCATCCGACATCCCAGACATCCGCCGGCACGCCGAGCGCCTCGCCGCCGAGGGCGTCGACGTGGTCCGGGTGATCTACCCCGACCTCATCGGCACCGACCGCGCCCGGGACGTCCTGCTGGACCACCTGCCCTCGGCCGTCGAGCACGGCCTGGCCTTCTGCCGCGCGGTGTACCACACCACGCCCCAGGGGGACGTGGTCCCGGTCGCGGGCGGTCTGGACGCCGGCCTGCCCGACGTGTCAGTACGGCCCGACCTGTCCACGGCGGCCGTACTGCCCTGGGAGCCGGGTGTCGCCACCGTTCTGGGCGAGGTCACCGACCCCGCCACCGGGTCCCCCGCCCCCGAGTCGCCGCGTGACCTGCTGCGCACGGTCCTTGCCCGATGTTCCGAGCAGGGCCTGCACCCCGTCGTCGGCCCCGAGCTGGAGTACTTCCTGCTGGAGCCCGCCCCCGGCACCGCCACCGGCTGGCGCCGCTCACCCGAGGTCACCGGCGCCGTCTACACCGCAGGTCTGCGCGCCGACCCCGAGAACCACCTGCTGCGCACCCTGCGCTCACTGCGCGACCTGGGTCTCGGCGTCGTCACGGGAAACCACGAGTTCGACGGCGGCCAGTACGAGATCAACCTGACCCACTCCGAGGCCCTCGACGCCGCCGACCGCGCCTTCCGCTTCAAGGCCGCGGTGAAGGAACTGGCCCGCAGGGAAGGCAACCTCGCCACCTTCATGGCCAAACCCTTCGGCGACGCCGGCGGTTCCGGATTCCACCTCCACCTGTCCTTCGAGGGCGCCGACGGCCGTAACGCCTTCGACGACCCGGCCGGCGCCTACGGCCTGTCGGCCACTGGCCGGCACGCCCTCGCCGGGGTCCTCGCCCACGCGCCCGCACTGGCGGCGCTGGCCAACCCGACGGTCAACTCGTACAAGCGCTTCGGCCCGGACACTCTCGCCCCGTGGCTGATCGACTGGGGGCTCGACAACCGCAGCGCCATGGTCCGCATCCCGCCGGAGCGCGGCTCGGGCGCCCGTCTGGAGCTGCGGCTCGGCGACGCAAGCGCCAACCCGTACCTGCTGATCGCGGGCACGCTCGCCGCTGCCCTGCTCGGCGTCGAGGCCGGCGAGGAGCCGCCGACCTCGCTGGAAGGCTACGGCTACGACACCGCCCGCTCCGCCCTCCTGCCGCAGAACCTGCCGGCCGCCCTGGACGCGCTGGAGGCGGACACCGCCCTCATCGATGTCCTCGGCAAGGACTTCACCACCTCCTTCCTCACCTACAAGCGGGACGAGGTCGAGCGCTTCGGCCGGCACGTCACCGACTGGGAGTTCACCGAGTACGCCTACCACCTGTAACCCCCCCCGAAGCCCCCGCCCAGGAGACCCACCACCATGACCAGCCCCACCGTTCCCGCCACCCCCGCCACCGCGGCCGAGCTGCGCGAGCGCCTCGCCGAGCCCCTTGTGCTGAGCGACGTCGACCTCGCCGACCTCGACAACTACACCGACCCCGTCAAGCCCTGGCGGATGTTCCACACGCTGCGCCACGAGGACCCGGTGCACTGGACCCCCGAGGACGCCCCCAACTCCGGTTTCTGGGCCGTCACCCGGCACGCCGACATCGCCACCGTCGACCGGGACCCGGAGACTTTCACTTCCACGAAGTTCGTCAACCTCGAAGAGCTGGACGACGACCAGATCAAGAAGCGCGCCTCGATCCTGGAGATGGACGGCGTGCGCCACCGCGCCCTGCGCAGCGTCATCCAGCGCCAGTTCGGCGCGAACGTCATCAACGGCTACAGCGACTTCCTGCGCGGCCTGACCGCGCAGACCCTGGACGCGGCCCTGCCCAAGGGCACCTTCGACTTCGTCAACGAGGTCTCCGCCGACTTCCCCATCAACGTCCTCGCCCGCCTCCTTGACGTGCCGCCGGAGGACAACCAGCAGCTCATCGACTGGGGCAACCGCATGGTCGGCAACACCGACCCCGACTACGCGGACGTCCTGCTGGAGAGTGCGGAGAGTGAGAAATACAAGGACCTGCCCTTCCGCTCCCCGGCGGCCCTGGAGGTCTTCGAGTACGGCCGCGAGCTGGCCCGGCAGCGCCGGGGCAAGAACGGCGACGACATCGTCTCCAAGCTGGTCAATACCACTCCGCGCGACGGCGTGCCGCTCTCGCCGCAGGACTTCGACAACTACTTCCTGCTGCTGGTGGTGGCCGGCAACGAGACCACCCGGCACACCATGTCCCACGCCATGCTGGCCCTCCTGCAGCACCCCGAGCAGCTCGCCCGGCTGAAGGACGACCCGTCCCTGATCCCGTCGGCGGTGGAGGAGTTTCTGCGCTGGGCCTCGCCGGTCTACCACTTCCGCCGCACCGCGACCCGCGACGTCGAACTCGGCGGCAAGAACATCAAGGAAGGCGACAAGGTCGTCATGTGGTTCGCCTCCGGCAACCGCGACGAGGAGGTCTTCGGCAACCCGTACGACTTCGACGTCGCCCGCACCAACAACGACCACGTCACCTTCGGCAAGGGCAGCCCCCACCTGTGCCTGGGCAACCTGCTCGCCCGCACCGAGATCCGGATCATGTTCGAGGAGCTGATCCCCCGGATCGCCGACATCCGCCTGGCCGGCGACGTGCCCCGGGTCCGCTCCAACTTCGTCAACGGCATCAAGCACCTGCCCGTCGAGGTCACCCTCGCCTGACGGCCCCCCCATGAGCGCTGCCGCGTCCCACGGCCTCGGGACGCGGCAGCTCCGTTCTCACCGGGGCCGGTCTCGGCGTTCGCGGCGCCCGCGGCTTTGGCCGGCTCCCTGCGGTGCGCTCGGTGGCGAGTGTCCGTCTACTCGCCGGAGAGCTCCCGCGGTCGGGCGCTCTTACGGTTTCCGTCAAGTGACGACGAGGTCGCGGGACGAGATCGACATGGCGCAGCAGCAACGTACCTGTGCAAGCGGTCCGAGGACCACGTCGACGGCGAGAGCGCCTGGCACGGCAAGGGCGGAGCTGCCGCTCAGCCGGATCGCCGGTCCCCACCCCACCGCCGCCGTGTTCGTCGAGGCGGCCGTCGCGCTCGGGCACAAGCTGATCGACGACTTCAACGGCGAGCGGATGACCGGCGTCGGATTCAACCACGCCACGATCCGCGACGTTCGCCCGATGAACGCGTGGCAGAGTTACGTCGCCCCGGCGCTGGACAACCCGGCGCTGACTGTGCCCGCGGGCGCCCGCATGCACCGGGTCCTGCTGGAGGACGGCCGCGCGGTCGGCGTGGAGTACGCCGCCAACGGCGCCCTGCAGGCGTTCGCCGCCGAGATCGGGGCGCCGCTGCCGGCTCGGGCACAGGAAGGGGCGGGGAGTCTGCCGTTGAACGGACTCCGAGTCACTGTGGATTCCCTATATACGTCCGTTTCGCAGGTCGGAACGGTTTCCAGCGGCGGACAGCCAGTGGCTTCGACGCGGACAAGTTGATCAACAGGCGCCAGCCGCATGTCGTGGTGTCGACACACTCGGTCTGCTGCTGGGGGCGATGGTCACCGCCGCTGACACTGGCGACCGCGCAGCCGCACAGGTCCTGCTGGAGCAGATGACTGGCGCGCACCACGAGCTGGCCCTGGTCTGGGCTGATGGCGGCCACACCGGCAGCCTCGTCGGGTACTGCCTGGCCACGCTCGGCCTGGTCCTGGCGATCGTCAAGTGCAGCGACGACCGGAAGGGGTTCGTGGTGCTGCCCAAGCGGTGGATCGTCGAGCACCTCTTCGCCCGCTGATGCGCACCCGCCGCCTGACCCACGACTTCGAGCGCTGTACCACCAGCGTCGAGGCGATGATCTACTGGCCGCTGATCCTGCTCATCCCCCGCCGCCTGGGCCACTTACGCCCGCAGCCAGCGTGAACCGGCCCGGCGCGGGCTCGGCCAGCCAGCCCCGGGCGACCAGGCGTTTCATCTTCGACCGCAGTGCCTCCACCCGCGCCGGCACCACGTCCATGCCGAACGCCGCGGCCATCTCCTGGCAGCTCAGCGGCCCTTGATGGAGCCGGGCCCGGTCCGCGAGCACCTTGAGGATGTGCTGGTAGTCCACCGACAGCACCGACCATGCCAGCCCCTGGCGCCACACCGGCACCTGCGCCTTCGGCTTCGCCGCATCCCGAGGCGCTGGCTTCGTGTCCGCGTCCCGCGGATCCGGGGTGATCGCCGAGTCCGCAGCGCTGCCGCCCTCCGGAGCCAGCACCGTGTCGACCCGCCTGCGGGCTATCACCCATTCCTGCCATTCCAGCTCGGCTGTGGCCAACTCGGCCTGGATGCGGTCAGCCTCCTTACGCAACCCGTCAACTCGACGACGGGCAGCCAGCTCGTGCTGTTCCAGCAGTCCGACCACCGACGGCACCGCGACCTCCCGGAGAACGACAACCCGACAGGCCACCACTCCCACCGAACCACAGACCCCATGCCCAACCAGCAGAAACACAGCCATCACGTCCGGAAAGACAACAGCTTCTTAGGGTGCGGCATCGACGGCCGTTGATCAGATCATGCTGAAGCGAAACATCCTCACCACTGCCCTACTCTCTGCCGGCGCAGCCATCCTGGCCACTGCACCGGCACACGCAGGACTCCTCGACGGAACCCTCGACAATGCCCACATCATCGACCAGCTCTCAGCGCTGAACACGAACATCAACAGCGACCCGCAGACCACCGAGAACAACAACGCCAACACCCGCGCCGACGGCAAACTGACCAATGCCATCGGCCAGCATCAGTAAGGCGCGCATCCCAACTGCCCTCCCCAGTCTCCCTGCCGGACAGACCGGAGATTGAGACACGACGAGAAGACGGCCTCGCACCCGGCGGTTGCCGCACCACGACCGCCTTCGATGGCACGCTCTACATGCGATGACACAGAACACCGGAGCCACTGGCGCCATTGACCGCTGCTATTCAGACGTCCACACCCCCGGCACGCCCGTCATCCACGGCCAGGCTGTGCAGCCCAGGTATAGCCCAGCTCGGCGAGGGCGGCCCGCTGTGTCGAATCCAGCCGGTCACGCCTGGCTTTCTGGTTGCTCAGAAACACACCCAGCTTGATCACCGTGCCGTCCGGCAGCTCTTCAAGGTGCGCCCTTCCCACCACGGTTTTGCCTTCGCGTGCGATGTACTGGGCCAGGGCGGCCAGCCCCCGCGGGAAACCCGCTGACGCCTTTCCCGCCGCCTTCCCCCCTGTCACCGGTGCAGACTGCTCAGAGGGCTTGACGCCGAGCCTGGACAGTCGTTCCTGCTGCTCGGTCGACAGTTGCGCCCAGGTGCCCGGATTCTTCTGCCGCTGGAGCCACTTGCCCAGGTCATCACCTTCGAAGAGCACCCCCGGTGCGATGTCGGGTAGGTGGCCGTCGGCGTCGACGAGGTCGGCGAGGACGCGGTGGTGGCGTTGCAAGTCCAGCGGCCAGGGGCAGTTCCAGTCCGGGTCGATCGCGGTCAGCTGCTGCGCGCGCGCCGCGGCCCGCTTCGGGTCCTTGCCCAGGCCGTTCTTCGTGCCCTTGCGCCGGAGGTTGGCCATGTGCTGCCCGACCGGCACCATCGCCTCGCCCTCGCCCCAGACCGCGTCCTGGCGCGGGGCGAGGTGCCCGGTGGCCCGCCGGTACGAGCGCAGCGCGGCCAGCTTGCCCTCCCACGCTTCCTCGCCGGGCTCCCACACCATCCCGGCCTCGGGCGCGTCGAGCAGCTCCTTGCGGTGCGGGTCGAGTTCGCCGGCCCGCAGCGCCTTCCTCTGCTGATGCACCCACCGCCCGAGGGGGAAGTCCTTGGTGACGCCGACCTGGACCTCGGTGTCGTAGGGGACGGCGTAGAGGCCGCTGATCTTGTTTTCCGCTCGCCAGCGGATGAGGGCTTGGTAGCCCTCCAGCCACACCAGGCTCTCCGGCCGGTACACCCGCGTGCGCAAGAAAGCCGCGATGGTTGCCGCGTCCCTGGGAGAGGAGAAGTGCAGCAGCGCCGACTCGACCGCACCATCGGTGTTGCCCTGCTCCTGGCCCTCGCCCACCTCGCCGCCGGCCCCGACGATCCGCCCGTCCTCGTCGCGCCGGATGTGGACCTTGCGCTTGCCGCTGGTGAGGGCGCGGGAGGCGAGCTGCTCGACGAGTCGTTCATCATGCGAGCGCAGGCCCTGGAGCACCGCCACAAGGGGGCGGAATGAAGCGCTGGCGACCATGTCGGTCGGGTCCTCGCCGGGCTCCAGGAAGACTGGCACGATGATGCGGGCGATCTTCGTGCTGCCGTCGCGGTTGAGCCTGAGGGCGCGGCCGATGTTCTGGACGATCTCGACCTGGGAGCCGCGGGTGTCCGCGAAGCACACGGCCTCGACTCCTCGTTCGCCGGTGATTTCCACGCCTTCCCCGAGGACGCGAACGCTCGCGAGGAACGCCCTGTGTACGCGCCGGTTGTTGGCGTCGATGCCGTTTGCGAACTGGCGCAGGACCTCGCGTCGTTCGGTGACGAGGTGGTCGCCGCATAGCCATGCCGACCAGACGCGGTCCGGGGGTACGTGGCGGCCGGCTTCCAGCTCGTAGAACTCCGCGTCGATCGACGACGCGGGTAGCTTCTCCGCCTTCGCCAGGTCCTCATCCGAGGCGTCGTTGACGTACAGCTCGGCAGCGGTCTCCGGCAGCCTCTCCGCGAACGCGGCGGCTTCCTCGACCTTCTGGTGGAAGGTCATGACGGTACGCAGGTTGTGCGCGGCGGCGTGCTCCAGGAGCGCGGTCTGCAGGAGGGCCAGGCGCCGGCCCCGCTGCGCTTCCTCCGACTCACCGAGGACCGGGGAGGGGTCGCGGATTTCCAGCACGTCGATCTCGAACCCGGCGAGGATGCCCCGCTCGATCGCCTCGCTCAGCCCGAGCTCGGCAAGCCACGGCCCGTAGGTCGCCGAGTCCTGGCCCATCGACGCGATCTCCAGCTCTTGGCCAGCCGCGCCCTTCTGCGGGCGGGGTGAGGTGAGGATGCGCGGCGTCGTGGTGAGGTAGAGCCGGAAGTCCGCAGGGATGCGGGCGTTGTCGTGGATCGCGGCCCAGGGTCGGCCAAGATCACCGGCGGTTCCGTGGGCTTCGTCCGTTTTACCGACTGAAGTCGTGTGAGAAATGCTGCTGAGCTGGTGTTTCTGGTGTCGTGCATGCTCGCGACGTCGGGTGCCTTCCTGGGGGAGTGGTCTTCGAGTGCGGTGCCGTCCGCGTATGGGCGGCCTTGGGGTCGGCGCCGGCAGTGCGGCGCCTGCCGTAGGCGGTGATGCCGTTGACTGGGCGGTTGTCGTGGAGCCCCCGTGGTGGTCTTGGTGAGGGTGGACTAAGTTGGAATGACAGTGTGGCTGTCAATGCGGGGAGTGGCGTGGACGATGTCGAGCGGGATTTCAATGCCGAGATTGGCCGGCGGGTGCGCGCGGCGAGGGTGCGTGCGAAGTTGACGCAGGAGTTGCTGGCCCGGAAGGCGGGACTGACACGTGGGTCGGTCACGAACATTGAGTCCGGCGCGCAGGCTCCTCCGCTGTACCGGTTGGTGCGCCTTGCGTCAGCACTCGGGGTGGAGCCGGCCGACCTGCTGCCGGGGCTGCAGGAGCCCGGCCAGGTAAACGGGTTGCCGGACTATCTTGCGGACGCGGTGGCGTCTGTGGCGTCGGAAGCCTTTGAACGGAGGGTGCGCGATGGCCAGGTCTGACGCGGCGGCCAAGGCGCTGTTGACGCAGTTCGGCATCCACGAGGCGCCTATCGACCCGGTGCTGATCGCGGAAAAGCTGGGTGTGCTTGTTGTACCGCAGGACATGCCGGACGACGTCTCCGGCATGCTGCTGCGCCGGGGAGATGAGCAGGTCATCGGTGTGAACCAGAAGCATCACGAGAACCGACGGCGTTTTACGGTGGCTCATGAGCTTGGGCACTTGCGGCTGCATCGCGGTCGGCCGCTGATCCTCGACACCGATACCCGCGTCAACTTCCGTGACACGGTCTCGAGCATGGCCACGGACCGTGAGGAGATGGAAGCAAACCGTTTCGCTGCGGCCCTGCTGGCTCCTGAGTCCATGGTGCGTCGGGCAGCGCGCGAGGCCGAGTTCCGTACGGCCCAGCAGTTGGTGCACCTCATGGCCGGGCGCTTTGAGATGAGCGAAATGGCCATGAGCTACCGACTGATCAATCTCGGCATCCTTGCTGGTCCCACGGCGTAAGCCGCCCTGAGTCGTCGAAGGCCGCTCGGTCCGCCGGGCGGCTTTCTTGTGTCAACATACGACAGCGAAACTGTCACTCAAAAAATGTTGCCGATGTAGGGCTGTGCGTGCTGTCCTGGGTGTGTTGGCAGGGGCCGCTGTGGTCTCTGGGGACAGGAGGTGCGTCATGCCCGGCAAGGCCAGTAAGGCGAGTGGGTCTGGTGGGAAGCGTGGTCGGAGCGCGGTCACGGGTCGGTTCGTGAAGCAGTCGACGGTGCGCAGGCACCCGTCGACGACGGTGAACGAGCGCGCGTCGCGCGGCTCGAAGAAGAGCGAGTAGGCGCGCTTCGAGCCCGCCTTTCGCATATCCCGGCCCGCTGCGGCGGGTCGGGGGAGAGGTGGTCGTCATGACGACGGCAGACATTCAGCAGCAGGAGACCGGCGGTAAGCCGGTGACGGTCACGGTGGACGGTGAGCCGGTGGAGGTGCCGAAGCGTACGACGCCGAACGCGGTCCTGGGCCTGGCCGGTATCGACGCGGCCACGCACTACCTGGTTCGGATCACCGGGCGGCATCAGCACTCGTTCGCCGACCGCGGGGAGGAGGAGATAACTGTGCACGAGCGGGAGACGTTCGTGTCGGTCTCCACCGGCCCGACCCCGACCGCATGACCGCGGTGATGCCGGAGGCGGGGCCCGCGGGAATGCTCGCGGGCCTGCGCCGCGCCGGCTACACGGTGGAGCAGGCCGGCAACTTCGCCGTCTTCGACTACCTCATCGAGGTCGGCCCGCAGGCCGGGACGACGGTACGCATCGGTCTGGAACTGGTGCCGGACTGGCCGCTGTCGGCCCCGCACGGCCCGCACATCAGCCCGCGCCTGGGACATCCGCACGGCGCGGTGCACAACTCTCCGCTCGGGCAGGAGTGGGAGCACTGGAGCCGGCCGCCCGCCGACTGGGCGCAGGACCGTACGCTCCGCGGCTATCTGCGGCACCTGCGCACCCTGTTCACGCAGCTGGAGAACGGACCCTCCGCGTGATCACCCGCTTCTCGGTCGCGATGACCAGCGACACCGCCCAGCACCTGACGGATCACCTGCGCCGTGCGGACGGGCAGGAGGACTGCGCCTTCGTGCTGTGGCGGCCGAGCACCGGCACCAGCCGCACCACCGCGCTGCTCACCGGGGTGGTGCTGCCGAGGGAGGGCGAGCGGATCGTGCACGGCACGGTGGACTTCACCAGCGCCTACTTCCTGCGCGCCGCAGCCCTCGCGGCCGAGCACGGCTGCGGGCTCGGCTTCATCCACGCCCACCCAAAGGGTCGCGGATGGCAGCGCCTGAATGCCATCGACCACACGGCCGAGGCGTCCTTCGCGGCGCAGACCAAGGTGATCACCGGACGTCCGCTGGTCGGTCTGACCTTCGCGGGCGCGGATGCCGGATTCGGCGCCCGCATGTGGCAGCAGCAGGCATCCCGCCGCTACGCCCCCACCGAGGCGGAGAGCGTCCGCGTGGTCGGCGGCCGCCTGTCGGTCACCTTCAACAACCGCCTCCTTTCCGCACCGCCGGCCACGAACCGGCAGCTGCGCACCGTCTCCGCCTGGGGACAGACAACCCAGGACGACCTGGCCCGCCTGCACGTCGGTGTCGTCGGATGCGGCAGTGTCGGCATGCTCGCCGTCGAAGCCCTGGCCCGCACCGGCATCCAGCGCCTGAGCCTGTTCGACTTCGACACCGTCGAGGAGGTCAACCTGGACCGGCTCCTGCATGCGACCCTCCGTGACGTACGCCTGCACCGAGCCAAGGCCCGTCTCGCCGCCCGTAGTGCCCGCCGCGCGGCCACCGCCACGAACTTCCGGGCGGCGCCGTACGAGCTGAGCGTGGTCGAGCCGGACGGGTTCGCCGCCGCGGCCGACTGCGACGTGATCTTCTCCTGCGTCGACCGGCCCTGGCCCCGCGCCGTCCTCAACCTCCTCGCCTACGCCCACCTCATCCCCGTCGTCGACGGCGGCATCGCGGTCGACGCCCGCGGCGGACGCCTGCGCGGCGCCGAATGGCGCGCCCACATCGCCGCCCCCGGACGCGCCTGCATGGAATGCCTGGGCCAGTACGACCCCGCCCACGTCCAAGCCGAACGTGACGGCTCCCTCGACGACCCCGCCTACTTCATCGGCCTGCCCGCCGACCATTCGCTGCGCCGCAAGGAGAACGTCTTCGTCTTCTCCGCCAGCGCTGCGGCCGCGCAGCTGAACCAGTTCGTCACCATGACGACCGCGCCGGGCGGGATCGCCGACACCGGCGCCCACCTGTACCACCTGACCACCGCCACCCTCGACCACCATGAGGACGGCTGCGAGACGAGCTGCCCCTACGACGGCATGCTGCGGGCGCTCGGTGACGACGCTCCCGTCACCGTCACGGGAAAGCACCCGGCCGCTGAACAGGCTCGTACTGCTCGTGCCCGTGCGGTACGCCGCTGGCCGCTCCGCGCCCGGCGCGCTATCGACGACCTCCTGCACCGACTCCGCTGAAACCCCCGGCCAGAAGGGCGAATTCCAGAGCTTGTTACAACACCGCCGTGAGTTGATTCCCAGCCGATCGTCTTGCGTGGGCGGGTTGTTGAGTTCCCGCTCGCGGGGCCTCGCACGGTGGTGAGGCTGACCTGGGGCCGACGAGTGGCAGGGAACGTCGTTGGACAGCGACGGCGAGCACCGAACACATCCTCCGGAAAACCCCACACATGTCGGAGGGTTGGCCGGATGGTCGGCGGTGTGGGCGGATACGTACGGTCACGACATGAAGCGAATGAGCAGGATACTGATGGTCTCGACGGTGTCGGTGGCGCTGACGGCGAGCGGCACGACGGCCGTGTTCGCACAGGGAGCGAAGGGACCCCGGGCCGTCGCTGTCGCGCCCGTTGCGGCGGACTTATCGCGGGGCACGCTCGTTTCGGTCGAGCTCCTGCGCACGCTCACGGCCCGCGAGGTCGCGGCCGAGCTGGCTGGGGACAAGGCGGGTGCCTGGGACACCGGCGCCGTCCAGTACGGTCTGGACACCTTCCGGATCGTGTACCGCACAGTTGACCCTCACGGCCGGCCCACAACCGCCAGTGGACTGCTGGCCCTGCCGCAGAGCGGTGAACGGCGGCTGCGGACTGTGTCCTTCACGCACGGCACCGAACTGTTCAAGGGCGACGTCGCCTCGGTCTCGACCAGTGTCTGGGACCAGGCCCCCGCCCTGACCTACGCCTCCGCCGGATTCGCCACTGTGCTCCCCGATTACCTCGGGCTGGGCCTGGGCCCCGGCCCGCACCCCTGGATGGACGTGCCCTCGGAGACGACGGCCGCCCTGGACATGCTGCGCGCGTCCCGCGCCGTTGCGACGGCGAAGGGCCGAGAGCTGCGGCGCGAGGTACTGGTCACCGGCTTCTCCCAGGGCGCGTCGGCGGCACTCGGACTGGCCCGGTCGCTGCAGGAAGGCACCGACGCCTGGTTCCGGCTGCGCGCGGTGGCGCCCATCAGCGGCGCATACGCGTTCCGCGACGCGGAGCTGCCCGCGCTGCTGGCCGGGCGGACGGAGCCGAAGGCCGGCGTCATCTACTCGGCGCTGACCCTTGTCGCCTTCAACCGCCTGCACCACCTGTACGACACACCGGCCCAGGTGTTCCGAGCGCCGTACGACCGCACCATCGAAGGCTTGCTCGATGGCACGCACACGGGCCAGGATGTCGAGGCTGGCACTCCGGACTCCCTTGAAGCACTCCTCACACCCCAGGGCAGGGCGATGCTGGCCCACCCCGCCGGACGGCTGGCCGCGGCCCTGCGGAGCGCCGACGGAGTATGCGCCGACTGGACGCCGCGGGCTCCGATACGGCTCTACTACGCCGATGGCGACGAGCAGGCCGTCACCGCGAACACCGCCCACTGCCATGCTGCCCTGCGCGCCCGCGGCGTCCATGCCCCGCTGGTCGGCCTCGGCGCCCCTGACTACGGCGGCTCCCGCCATCTGGGCTCCCAGCAGGCGGGAACCGCCGCCGTTGTGCGGTGGTTCCAATCCCTGCGGTAGGCGGGCCGGCTACCGGGTGTTCCGCTGCTGGCGTTGGCGATGCCGGGTGGGACGGATCGGTGGGTGGCTCAGCAGCGTGCGTGGGTGCTGGAGCTGTTGGGGTTCGCCTCAAGAGGCACCGCTCCGTGGCCACGAGGTACGACAAACTCGCGGTCCGCTATGAGACGGCCGTCCTCATCGCGGCCATCAACGAGTGGCTGTGACCGCCACGTTGTGTCATCAGCTGTCTCGGCCCTGCCATGTGGTGACGCAGGCTTCGTTCCCCTCCAGGTCGGCAAGCACCCAGAAAGCGGGGGCACGGCTCGCGGACACGAGTAGGCCCCCAGCTGCCAGCGCGGCTTCGATCCGCCGGGGTGCCTCGTCATGCGGAACACTGATGTCGATGTGGATGCGATTGCGCTGCGGACGCGCGCGGTCCATGTGTTGGAACCAGATGGCCGGGCCCTGCCTGACCGGGTCGACGAGCGGGTCCTCCGGTCCCTCGGCGCCCGCCTCATCTGCATAGCCCAAAACTGCCTTCCAGAACGGTCGGATCCCGGCGATGTTCAGGGCATCGATTGCGATCTCCAGAAGCTGGACGGACCGTGGGGCCCCCGTTCCGGGTCCGGGCTCCGGCAGGAACCCGGACTTGTCAGTGATGGCAGAGATCCGACGCGCGAGTTCGACATCCCGGGCAGTAACCGCTGCGTGATCCAGCGACTGCAGAGTGAAGACGGCCAGATCGGGACGGATATCGATACAGAGATGGCGATCGGCATCGTTGCCACACACTGCGACAGCGTCCGCTGCCAAGTTGATCGCTTGAGCCAACGTCCCAACCGGAACCGACGTTTGCAGGGCGCCCAGCAAGTAGCGCCACCCATGCTCCTGGACCGCCTCCGACGCTTCCTGCCGACTCAGTTTCTGCTCCATGACCGCATCCTTGCAGTCCACTGTCAGGACGGGCTGTGGGGATACGAACTCCCGGAGAGCGTCGGCATGTGGCGGTCCTGTTGCCGACGGGCTGAACGGGGTGCAACGGGAGGCGGGGCGGGAGCTAGGGCCGGCGGCGTTACGACTCGATGTCGAGGCCATCTCTCCGGAGTCGATCGGTACGGCGCGCGAGGTCACCCTCCTCTACCCCGGGTCGGGCAGTCGGGCCCGGGGGACAGTTCCATTGGCGGGCCGTTGCTGTGGTCGGCCGACGAGCCTGGCCGATGTGCGCCAAACCGGACCACTACAAGCCGTTCGACGCGTCCGTAGGGCCGGAGCCGGTCGCGATGGTCCCGGTAGTCCAGCTGTATGCACGGGATGCCCGGACTTGTCTTCCCCCCGATGCTGCCTCGTTTGGAGCGCGGGGGCATCGTTGCCGAAAGCCAGTTGAGATGGTGCCTTTGATGGGGAAGGGTCTGTGGTCGTGGAGTTCTTCTGCTACCACCGTGACCGGCCTGGCTCCCTCGCGTTACGCGAGGAGTTGGTGGAGGAGTGGCTTTGTATCTCAGTGCGGGAGCCGTTTCGAGGTGACTGTGGGAGTCACCTTCTGACCGAGTTTGCGATGTCGGTTTGTTTTGACGTCACCGAAGGTCTTGCGGTGGGACGGTGGACTGTGCTTCTGCCGCAGGGGGCCCTATGGGGAAGTCGCAGTCAAAGGTCGATCTGTACGCCGCGATCCGCCGTGACCACCGCGGTGGTATGTCGCAGCGGGCTCTGCAGCGCAAGTACAACGTCACCTGGCGGACGGTCCGGAGGGCCCTGGACGGCCAGTGGCCGGAGCCCCGCAAGCAGCAGCGACGTCGGGAGTCCCGGCTGGATCCCTACAAGCCTCTGATCGACGGGATTCTGCAGGCTGATCTGGACGCGCCAGCCAAGCAACGGCACACTGCCCAGCGGATTTTCGACCGGTTGGTGGACGAGCACGGCGCCGACGACATCTCCTACCCCATGGTCCGCACCTACGTGAAGGACCGGCGGCCGGAGATCCGGCGGGACGCGGGGATCGGCCCGCAGGCGATGTTCGTGCCGCAGACCCATCTGCCCGGAGCGGAAGCGGAGGTCGACTTCGGTGAGGTCCACGTGGTCCTGGCCGGTGAACTGACCCGGCTCTATCTGTTCTCGCTGCGGCTGTCGTATTCCGGCAAGGCAGTGCACAGGGTGTTCGCCACCGCAGGTCAGGAGGCGTTCTTCGAAGGCCACGTGCATGCCTTCCGGGTACTTGGCGGGGTTCCGCGGGCGCACATTCGCTACGACAATCTGCGGGCCGCGGTCGAGCGGGTGCTGGGCTTCTCCCGGGGCCGGGTGGAGACGGACCGCTGGACGGCATTCCGCTCGCACTGGGGCATCGAGCCGTTCTACTGCCGGCCCGGCATCGATGGCGCCCACGAGAAAGGCGGTGTCGAGGGCCAGATCGGCTACTTCCGCCGCAACCACTTCGTCCCCGTCCCCGAAGTGGCCTCGCTCACCGAGCTGAACGCGATGGTCGACCAGTGGGACCAGGACGACGACGGCCGGAGGCTGCGGGGCCGCACCCGTACCGTCGGCGCCTACTTCGCGCAGGAACAGCACCTGCTGCGGCCGTTGCCGACCGAGCCGTTCGAGACGGGACGCTGGTTCACCCCGAGGGTCAACCGCTTCAGCCAGATCAGCGTCCGCGGCAATGCCTAATCGGTGCCGGTTCGTTTCATCGGCCGCCAGCTGAGGGTCCTGCTGCACGCCAACGACCTCATCGTCTACGACGGCCGCACCGTGGTCACCCGGCACGAACGCCTCAGCGGCCGGCACGGCTCCCGCCTGGTCCTGGACCACTACCTGGAGGCCCTGCTGCGCAAGCCAGGAGCCTTTCCCGGATCGACCGCGCTGGAACAGGCCCGCTCCGCAGGCCGCTTCACCCCTGTCCACGACAAGTGGTGGGCCGCGGCGAAGGCCGCCCACGGTGACGCGGCCGGCACCCGCGCGCTGATCGAAGTACTGCTGCTGGCGAGACACATGGACCACGAGCAGGTCGTGGCCGGCCTGGCCGCCGCCTACCGGGCCGGGGCCCTGACCGCCGACGCGGTCGCCTTGGAGGCCCGCAAACTCGCCGAGTCGGACAGTGGGCCGACCTCGCCGGCCCGTCCCGGGACAGAACAGGCGACGAAGGACGAGGGGCCGACCGCATCGGTGACCTTCCTCGCCGACTGGAGGCTGTCCCATCTCCCACCCGACACCCGGCCGCTTCCCTCGGTGGCCCACTACGACCAGCTCCTCAAACGGCCTGGCCGCACGGCCGGCGAGAAAGAAGGATCATGAGTCCACGCAAGCGCGGGCTGACCGAAGAAGCCGCCACCGCCTCCATCGACCAGGCATGCCGCATGCTGCGGCTGCCCACCATCCGCCAGCAGTTCAAGGAACAGGCCGACGGCGCCGCCCGCGAGCAGATGTCTTACCGGGCCTTCCTGGCAGAGCTGCTGATGGCTGAGTGCGACGACCGGGCACGGCGCCGGTCCGAACGACGCATCCGGGCCGCGGCCTTCCCCAGGGAAAAGAGCCTGCCGGCCTTCGACTTCGATGCCAATCCCAACGTCGACCCGGCCACCGTCAATACGCTCGCGACCTGCGAATGGGTCAAGAAAGGCGAACCGCTCTGCCTGATCGGCGACTCCGGCACCGGCAAGTCCCACCTGCTGATCGCGCTGGGCACCGAGGCCGCCATGCAGGGCTTCCGCGTCCGCTACGTGCTAGCTGTATTGATCACGAGCGTTGTTAACACTGCCCGGGCTTGATCATGGCGAAGGCCCCCGTGTGTGGTGGAGGTATCGAATCTTCACCGCACGGA